>NZ_LT635815.1 GCF_900128475.1 Mediterranea massiliensis
AATGGTTCGGAAATAAGCACCGTTTAGGTGCTTCATTTCTTTGTTCAAGGCAGTTTTACCCACCATGCACTATTACATATTTATATAGAACTTCAATTTTTGACTGCTGTTTCCGGCAGAAAGGGGTGTGAAGTTCATTCCTGCACCCGGTTCGTTTTATTACAGCTCTTATTCGTATTTCATTCATTTTTTTGTTCTCCTTTCTTCTATTTTATGGGATTTTACTGTTTCTGTTCACGGCAGGGCATAGCTATCCCATATTGCTGTCATGCCGATTTTTCCCGGTGTATGTCGCAATGTTCCAATACAACCGTATATGTGATGCCGCCACTCGTTACCGTAGTGTGGCTGTAAACTCTCATCCGTCCGCAATGCTCGCAGAAATAAGGATTCTCGTATTCACTTTCTGCCTGTTGCACTCCGGCTTCCTCTATCTCGCTTTCATCCCGTCCGAAGTATTCTTCCGGCAGGTTGCCTTTGTTGGAGTAGAAGCCGTAATACCTCACGATGCGGAAATAGCGCAGGGGAACGTGTTGCAGCAGCCGGGGAAAGAACTCACGGTAATGCAGCGTCAGTTCCTTTTCCACCGGGTTTCTCCTGTCGGGTGAGTTCTTATAATCACGGTATCGAAATGAAATGTTCTCACTGTCCATTGCCGTAATCTTGTACTCGCTCAAACATGCCCGCTTGGAATACCTGCCTACATACTGTATCACCTGCTCCGGCATCTGTATGGGCGGTTCCAGATGCACAATCCAGTCCTTTCTGTTCGCCACCCTTTTGATGAAGCCCATAAACTCCATGCGGTCGTGAAAGTCATG
>NZ_LT635816.1 GCF_900128475.1 Mediterranea massiliensis
TATCACTGCTGTCCGGAGAAACTTTACCACAATGTAAGCTGCCTAGGACCATCACCCTCCGGAACATTAGCAGTGAGGTCGGTTTGATTAAATATATCTTTGATGTCGCCTCTTTTGAAGAGAACTTGACCAATAGAATTTGAAATAGAATGAAGACTTGGGTTCAACATATAATGTTTCTTCGCAATGATAAGCAGAAGATAGTCACAGATAGCTATCCATATCTGTGTGTACACGGCGTTTTGGGTGGTTCCATAGAATGTCTTTATGTGCAGATGCTGCTTTATCCATTTGAAGAACAACTCAATTTGCCATCTTTCCCTGTACAACTCGGCAATGGTCAATGCCTCAAGTTTGAAGTTATTGGTGAGGAAACGGTAAACTGTATTTGTGCTGAAGTCTTCATATACAACAAGTCTAAGAGAATCAGGATACTTCTGAGAAGTAAGTGGCCCAGTCAATTTGATGGTTTCATCAGAGGAAAGTCCGGCAGATTGATCTACCTCTCTACTATCAATAACCTTATAAAGCATATTTCCTTTTGCTCTAGTTACAAAAAAGGCATTGTTAAGATGAAAATGCTGGTACAAGGAGTCAAACTTGACATATCCTTTGTCCATAAGATAGTAGGAGTTTGCTTCTACAGGTATCTTATCCATAATTTTGGAATCGTGAACCGCTCCTTCTGTCAGATGAACAAATGTCGGGATGGAACCCCTAAAATCCATCAAGGTATGCATCTTGATTGCTCCTCTCTCATGATGAAACTTAGCCCATGGACAAAGCTTCAGACACAGCTCAATAGTGCTGCTGTCAAAGGCATAGACCATTTCATCCAGGTCAAGTCTAAGTTTCTGTCCCTTATATGCTTCCTTTGCTTGTCGTATCAGAACTTGTGCAAAGTCCTGATAGATACGCCAATCCTTCTTTTCGTTCGCTTCGGCCAAGGTGGATTTGGGCATTACCTTGATACCAGAACGGTAAAGATCAGGAGAACAAAGGTTAAGTGTAGTCTCTATGTCTCTCAGCCCGGACCTGTCCGTGAACTGGGCAAAGCTCATTACCATGAACTGGTCACGGCAAGTGAATTTGATGGAGTGTCTGTCACCCTTATAGCGGTTGACGCACTTCTTAAATTCGTATGTGTTTATAAGAGACATAACCTGTGCAAATATTGTTTTTCCTTTGTTCATAGTTTGCAGAATTGGCTGTTTATACCTTCTTGCAAAACTATGATTTCTAATCGAAAAATTTTATTATCCTCGTAACCAGTTGAGTATTAATTAATAATAGCTGCTTTGGAGAATCTTCTCCGGACAGCAGTGAAT
>NZ_LT635817.1 GCF_900128475.1 Mediterranea massiliensis
TATGACGATAGCGCTGTATCGGTACCAAGCGTAGCGGTGTAATCGGTACCATGCTATCACTGCAATCGGTACCGCTTGTATCGCTGCAAGCGGTACCAAGATTTCAGTTCTGCTTTTCAATTTGCAAAGGTAATTTATTTTTTCAATTTCTGGCGCATAGAATCGCCTTTTAACTCTATTTTACTTGCATTTGCCACCAAACGGTCCATAATGGCATCTGCCAAGGTAGGATCACCTATATAATCATACCATTTGGCAATAGGAAGCTGTGAGGCGATAATGACGGACTTTCTCTCGTATCTCTCTTCTAGGATTTGGAGCATTGCGAGTCTGGTCTTGTCATCCATTGGCTGCAACCCGAAGTCATCCCATATGAGCAAGTCATACTTTTCTAGATTGGTTATCATCTTTAGGTACGACCCATCCAGCTTGCTGAGTGCAACTTTCTCCACAAAGCTGTTCATGTTGAGATAGAGAGTTCTATAGCCTAGCATGCAAGCCTGTCTTCCAAGGGCACAGGCAAGAAAGGATTTTCCGCAGCCGCACTTTCCTTGTATGAGCAAGTTCTCATGCCTGCGTATAAAGGCACAGTCGGCAATGGCGGTAAGGTCATCCTTGGTGAAGTTGCGGTCTGTTCCACAGATGACATCCTCTAAGAGTGCCGTATATCTAAGCTTGCTGATTTTTAGATACATGGCGGTCTTTCGATCTCGTCTGTCCTGCACCTCTGCATCCACCATCTTGGAGATGGCGACTTCCAGGGATGGGCGGTTCTGTACAGGAAGGCTGGTCATGGCCTCGAAGGAGGATGACATACCTCTGAGCTTCAACTCGTTGAGTTGTATGATGGTTTCTTGTAAGTTCATGTTACTATATATATGTTTAAATGTTCATAAATGCCTCCGCGCCTCTCACATAGTCGTTCTGTGGCACATTTGAGACTGTTTCTTCCCCGTCAACTTGATCAAGGTTCTTCTCCAACACATTGCGGATGGTCGTGTAGGTGATGGATGAACAACCTGCCAGACGCTTGCAGGCCTTCTCCAGACGCTCCTTGCCATACTTGCGCTTGAGAGACAGGACTCCTTGGCAGGACTTGTACGACTGCTCGACATGCTTCGTGCGATTGAGGATGGATTGGACTGCAGCAGTGGTGTTGCTGCCGACCAATGCCGCCTCCTCCAGGAAATAGGCGGCATTATATCCCTGTCCGTGCTTGTAGGCAAGATGTTTGTCTGGCATATGCTCGTCAAGCGTGCTGTATCCAGATCCTTGGCGACGCTGATGGATGGCTATGCGAGAACTCCCGGAGTAAACCTCCACGGTATCCAAGTCCCACAGTACGCTCACCTTTTGCCCGACATACTGGTATGGCACGCTATAGTTGTGCTTGTCAACCATGACGTGATAGGTACCGGACAGTTTCACCTCCTTGCGATATCTGAAGCGGTATGGAGTCATGGGCAGTTTGCCCAACGTAGGTTGCTCTTCCGCCTCGAAGATGTCACGTCTGCTTCTCCCTGTCGTTCTGGACGGCTTTTCATTGAAGCCGTCCATCAACTCATAGATACGGGCATTCATACTCGGTAGATTGTAAAACACCTCGTCATGTAGCAGAGCGTAGACGGCATTGTAGGTCTTTTGGACGAGTCCCTCGACTGGACCTTTGTCCCTGGGAGTGCGAACCCTGCAGGTTTGGAGGGTTGTATCGTAGTAGGCGGCCCATTCCACGGCTGCATCATTGAACGCTGGCTCGTAGCGGTCGTATTTCTTCACCCACTGCTTCATGTTGTCACTCTTGGCTATGCGAGTTGTTCCGCCGAAGTAAGAGAAGGCATCGGATATACCGCCGAAGAAGTTCTCCATGGAAGCGTTGTACATAGCCTTGGCAAATCCCAAGCCGCTGTATGGCAGGATACAGACCAGGACGACAACCTTGGTTAGCTCACCTGTCTTCGGGTCGGTAAGCCACAGGGTATCGCCGGCGAAGTCAATCTGCATCTCTTCCCCAGGAATATAGGTGTTATGGAAGCTGAGGTTGTGTGAGTACTGATACTTACGGATTGACTTCTTGAACTGGGTGTATCCATATCCGTCGGGATGCTCCTTCTTGTATGACTCGTGCAGGGCTTGAATGGTGAGGTAGCGGTTATGCGACAAGTCTGACACATATTCAGGCAACAGCCCGTCCAGCACCTGACGTTGGGAAGATGGGGCTGCTGTGGGTTTGGACAACTGGAGGAAAGATTCTATTTCCCCGTCACTCATGCGGCCTATCACGCCATAGGACAAACCTTGGGAATCCGCCAAGGTCTTGTAACGGTTCAGTACGCCACGTCCCATGTGTAGTTGCTCGCAAATGGTGCGTTGCGGTATTTTTGCCGCTAGCATTTGAAATGAACGTTTTAATTTGCTCATGTTTACATTACTTTGTGCCATATCTATACAGATTTAAAAATTCTTCTGCAAAGATAGGCGGTTATTATTATACATGAGCAGAACTTTACATCTTTTTGGTACCGATTGGGGCGCTATGATGGTACCGATTCATGCGCTACAGTGGTACCGATTCGCCGATACTGTCAT
>NZ_LT635818.1 GCF_900128475.1 Mediterranea massiliensis
TTCATTAGTGTCCACTAAAAAATCATAGAAGTTCTTTGAAATTATTGAAATTCAATTTGTTATAGGTAATTTTAGATTCCCGAGACTTGAATTTAACTTTGCGGTCAAAATCAGACCGTTATGTTTAAAGACGAGTACGTTTTCTCTCAATTAGTTAAATTCCTTGATTACGAGAAATTCAAATACATTGTGAAGAAATACAATGGCAACAAGTATATCAAAAGCTATACCTGTTGGAATCAGTTGCTTACGATGATGTTCGGTCAGCTATCCAATCGAGAGAGCCTCCGAGATCTGGTTGTGGCTATGGAAGCACATGCTGGGAAACTCTACCATCTCGGAATCGGGAAATCTGTAACACGAAGCAATCTCAGTAAGGCTAATGAGCAACGTGATTACCATATTTTCGAGGAGTATGCAACATTCATGATTGCCGAGGCCCGCAAGCGTAGAATCAATAAAATATTCGAACTTGACGGTCATGTTTACGCATTTGACTCTACAACGGTTGATTTGTGCCTGTCGGTGTTTGAATGGGCCAAATTTCGCAAACATAAAGGCGGAATAAAGTTGCATACGCTCTATGATGTTGAAGCGGAAGTACCTGCATTTGTGCATATTACACCTGCCAACATTCACGATTCAAAGGCTATGCCTGAGATACCATACGAATCTGGAGCGCACTACATATTCGACCGCGGATATAACGACTTCAGCAATCTTAATACGATAAATCGTATAGGTGCTTTCTTCGTTGTACGAGCCAAAACAAACGTACGGATCAAGCCTAAAACCTGGAAACGAAGATTGCCGGAAGGTGTAGTTTCGGATGCAATCGGGTGCTTTACGGTTTATAAAAGTTCTAAGGATTATCCTGAGGAACTTAGAAAACTCATCGTTGAAAATCCTGAAGACGGTACACGATATATCTTCCTGACAAACAATCTTGACGCATCTGCGGAGTTGATATCATCGCTTTATCGAAACAGATGGAGTGTTGAACTGTTCTTCAAATGGATAAAACAACACCTCAGGATTAAGAAGTTTTGGGGAACATCGGAAAACGCAGTACGCATACAAATCTATTGTGCGATAATTACTTACTGTTTGGTAGCAATAATTCAACACGATATGAAATTAGAACGCAGCGTCTATGAGGTTCTTCAAATCCTCGGAATCTCTCTGACCGACAAAACACATCTCAGTGACTTGTTCGACAAATCGAATTTCAAAAATGTCAAAGACCGATATGATTCAAGTGAACCGAATTTATTTAATTTTTAACCTTGTCCATTTTTAGTGGACAGTAGTG
>NZ_LT635819.1 GCF_900128475.1 Mediterranea massiliensis
GGTAAGCGTCCAATTTTGACGTCTTGCCCTAAAGTATAAAAAAGTCGATCTTCGCTGCTGTAATCAAAAACCAGTAAGCATGTATAGCAGCAGCGATTTTGAGCATCTGTTCATCCGTTACAAAGCGGAGGCGATGCCGCAAGGTGAGTCCATCCAGGACTTCTGTTTGAAAAACAAAGTACCCTACAATCTGTTTCACAAATGGTACAAGGATACCCGACATCACATTGTCCCGGTACAGGTAGAAGGACAACAGGTGGAGCAAGAACCGGAAAAGGATCTTTCAGCTTCCGCCCCATTGATGGGAGGTGCCTTGTCATCCCCTCCGTTGAGATTCATGATAGACATCCGTATAACGGGTGGAATGCGCATCCAGCAACGGAATTTAAGCTACAAGGGTTTGAAGGACCTGGTAGAGAAGTTGGAGGGACTATGCTGAATGTTACAGGCATGAACAGGTTTTATTACCTGAGAAACTTCCATGACATGCGCTGCAAATATGAACGTGTGCTTTCCGTGATCCATCAGCAGTTGAACCGCGAGCCGGAAGAAGATGAAGTCTTCATTGTGATGTCCAGGGACCGTCGGAAAGTCAGGCTGTTTTCTTACGACCGCCGTTCCTTCAGTCTGTATGAGAAGCGTTTCTCTTCGGGTTATAAGTTTATGCAGGTATGCAGGCAGGGTGAAGAAACGGTATATAGCATCCAATGGAAAGATGTGGTTGTGCTGTTACAGGATCCTGTGATCAACTCGTTGAATATCAGATAAATAAATGTGAAATAATTTGTTTATGTCACTGGAAATGAGTATCTTTATGGTATAAAAAAGAGTGACATGGACGATCGTGAATTTGAAAAGATATTGGCTTCGGCCGAACAACTGAGGTTCCGTGAAAAAGAGACGGAACCTTGGGCTGACCGTTATTCCGATATGAATTCCATGGAAAAATCAATGTTGCTTGACGAACTTTTTGCCTTACGCAAGGCTGACAAGGCAGAAAGGGAGCGGCTTCTGGCGAAGCTCGACCGTATGACCGAACAGCTGCTGACTCTGAATGAAAGCTCACAAGCACAAACCAGGATGATTGATGAGCTGAAACGTATGCTGTCGGATCGTGACGCGCTGATAGAAAAGCTCCGGAAGGAGAATGCCGCCTTGAAGGAACAGAAGAAGCTTTCAGACAAGAACCGCTTCGACGGCAAGACCCAGAAGGTTTCGTCCAAGAACCGTGGCTCCGATTCCCGCGAAGCTGACAAGGAAGATTTTGACGGCAGTTCCACTCCCAACCTTCCTTCGGAGGAGAGGGGAACGGACATTCCGTCATCTGCCGGTAGTAAACAGGAACGGCCATACCGCCAGGGAATGTCTTACAAACGTATGAAGGCAGATAAGTCCGTGTGCCATGATTTCGATTTCTGCCGTTTGCCGAAAGAAGCAGTTATTATCAAGACATTCCACAAGTATTCTTACGAGCAAGTGAGCTATATTCTGGAGCACAGGTATCAGGTTGTCCGTTACAAGCTGCCGGACGGTAGAATCTGCGAAGGCTACCTTTCCAAAGACGGAGGCCCCGATTACATGGATGTGGTTCCGGGAACCCATGCATCCGCTGATTTCCTGGCCCATCTGGCCTTCAACCATTTTGTGCTGGATGTGCCTTATTACCGTGAGATGTACCGTCTGAACGACCATGGTATGTTCCTGAGCCGCATGACCTTGACCAACTGGCTTGAGAAAGGTGCAGGGTTTACCAGGGGACTGGTTGAAACGCTCAAGAATATGGCCATGGAGAAAGATGCCATCGTGAACTGCGACGAGACCTGGTGCAAGGTGAAGGTACAGGACCGTTATCGTAAAAGATATATCTGGTGTCTGGTCAACCGTGAAGAGAAGATTGTCATCTATTGTTATGAGGAAGGTTCCCGCAGCCGTGATGCCCTGAAGAACATTTTGGGCGACCGGCAGATCAGGGCGCTGCAGTCGGACGGCTACAATGTGTACATGTATCTGGAAGACAGGCTGTACGACACGGAACATCTCTGCTGCCTGGCCCATGCGCGTGCCAAGTTCGTGTATGCCTACGAGCAGGGCGGTGACCTGAATGCGAAACAGATGCTGGAATACATCGGCTGGTTGTACGGTCAGGAAGACAGTTACCGCCAGTCCGGTCTGACAGCTGAAGAGATAACCCGACAACGGAACTCCCTGCGGACAAAGGAAGTCATCGGCCGCATGCGCAGTTTTCTGAATGTGCTGACTTCGGAGGGTCATCCTCCCCGTGGAGATCTGATGGAAAAGGCGGTCAATTACCTGAAGAACTTCTGGAATCAGCTGTTCGCCTACTTGAAAGACGGCCGCTACAGCATCGACAATACCATTGCGGAGCGTTTCATCCGTCCCTTGGCGGGTGAGCGGAAGAACTCGTTGTTCTTTGGCAGCAACCGTATGGCGAATGTGTCAGCCGCCTATCATACTTTGATATCTACTTGCCGGGCCAACGGTATCTCCGCCCTGGCTTATTTAAAGAAATTTTTCCGTGAGGTGGTCAAAGGGCGTAGGGATTATGAGAATCTGCTACCGATGACCATCGGAATCAATACTAACAAACTTTAAAAATCAAGTCCGGTTTTTGAAAACTTTAAGAGGAAAGCTTCCCAAAGGGGCTTTCCCTGTAGGGTACGTCAAAATTGGACGCTTACAGGTAGGGGGATTTTGCGAAATCTATTTTTATATGTTTCTATTATAGATTTATCATGATGATACAGTAAGTGGTAAGCGTCCAATTTTGACGTCTTGCCCTAAAGTATAAAAAAGTCGATCTTCGCTGCTGTAATCAAAAACCAGTAAGCATGTATAGCAGCAGCGATTTTGAGCATCTGTTCATCCGTTACAAAGCGGAGGCGATGCCGCAAGGTGAGTCCATC
>NZ_LT635820.1 GCF_900128475.1 Mediterranea massiliensis
GAAACCCTATTAAGCTATTTCAGACTTTTCATTAGAAATTTCGAGAAACGCGTTGGGATCAATCGTACGGAAAAGACATTGAGGGCTTACCGCAATTCCTACAATCATCTGGTACGTTTTTTACAGATGCAATATAAGCTGTCAGATATCCCTTTTGCCGCATTGGACCGTTCCTTCATTGAAAAATATGACTTGTATCTACGTACGGAATGTTGTCTGGCTTCAGGCACAATAGTCAATCTTACCGTCCAACTGAAAACAATTGTCGGAGAAGCTATTGCTGACGGTATAATAACAGTATTCCCGTTTGTCGGATATGAACCGGTACATCCGAAACCGGAACAGAAATATCTCACCTCCGAAGAATTGAATAGGATTATGACAACACCTCTCCATGATCAGATTCTTTATCATGTGAGAGATATGTTCCTGTTTTCCTGTTATACGGGTATTCCCTATAGCGACATGTGTCTGCTGACAAATGAAAACCTTTCTCTCGCGGAAGATGGTACCTGGTGGATCAGGAGTTCTCGCAAGAAAACCGGTGTAGATTTTGAAATACCGCTTATGGAACTGCCGTTCCATATTATTGAAAAATACCGCGATATGGCTCCTGAAGGAAAGCTTCTCCCCATGTATTCCAACAGTTCATTGAATCGTTATCTGAAACGCATCGCCGAAATTTGCGGTATAGGACGTAAGCTGGTCTTCCATGCAGCCCGTCATACCTATGCGACAGAAATTACACTTTCCCATGGCGTACCGCTTGAAACGGTCAGCAAGATGTTGGGGCACAGTCGTATTGAGACCACACAGCATTACGCAAAGGTGACAGACAATAAGATAGATACAGATACGAAAGCATTGGATAAAATAATTGCTGAGCGGTTTTCTGTAGTTATTTGACAATGGCAAAAAATAGGATTATGAAAAGAAATACTGACAATATGGAAATCAAACGTCGCAGTACATTTGCGATACTGTTTTATATAAACCGCACCAAAGTCCGTAAGGATGGAACGTGCCAGTTGCTGTGCAAGATAAGCATAGATGCCAAATGGGAACAGATAGGAACGAAAGTATCCGTCAATCCGGCCATCTGGAATCCTGAAAAAGGACGGGCTGACGGCCGCAGTGAGAATGCCATTACCGTCAACCGGGCTATTGATGATCTGACCAAAGAAATCAAGGAGCATTACAGGCGGATTAAGAACAGTCTGGGATTTATTACGGCAGAGCAGGTAAAGAATGCCGTGATGGGAGTCGGTCAGAAACCG
>NZ_LT635821.1 GCF_900128475.1 Mediterranea massiliensis
CAATACTTCGGTAAATTTTTACCGATAAATTTAATTAAATAATAGAATCGGTGTTAGCCAGTTCAATATTATTAAAGAGATCATTGAAATACTGTCAAGAATGAATCGTTAAGGGGTAAGAAAAGTGATGAAAAATATATGATAAATAGCTGAAAATAAAGCATGAAAGTATTGCATAATTTGTTGATTATTAGTAAATTAGAAGTATCTCACCACTTTTAATTATGACCAAAGAATCACTCCTTATGCAATACCAATCCGAGTGCAGGAATGCTCTCGAATCAGTTGTAAATATAAGCAAATCTTTCCAGAAAGTATTCATGGATGCAATAAAATTGTTCATGGCCATACCTGACCGCATCAATTTCCTACAAATGGGACGATATGGATGTTTCTCAGAACAGACATACCGAAACAATTTTGAGAATGATGGCTTTGACTGGTTTTCCTTCAATGAAGCCATCATTAGAGAACACCTTAAAGGTGGTCGTAAGGCGATAGCCGTTGATCCGTCTTTCATTCCAAAATCAGGCAGCAAAACGCCATGGATTGGCTATTTCTGGTCCGGTTGTGCCGGTGAATACAAACGCGGACTGGAAATAACCGGTATTGGAGTTATAGACGTTGACAACCATGAATGTATGACTTTGGGTTCTGTACAGACACCTGACAACGCAACGCTGGAAAGCTGTGAGAAGAATCTTGTTGACTGGTACAGCTCTTACCTTATCAGCATACAGGAACAGCTGAAACGTATTTCTGGCACAGTCGTATGTGATGCGTTCTTTTCAAAGGCAACTTTCATCAAACCATTGTACGATAACGGTTTCCACGTAATAAGCCGTTTCAGGAATGATGCCGTATTGTTTTATCCCACCTTAGAAAATAGGACAGGAAAACGCGGACGTCCAAAATTACATGACGAGAAAATTGACTTTGAAAATCTGGACATCACAAGATGTACCGAGTACAAAGTGAACAAGGGTAAACTTTACGGACTGAAAGCATACTCCAAAGCGCTCAAACGCTTTGTGAGCCTGGCTGTATGGTATCCTATGGATGGAA
>NZ_LT635822.1 GCF_900128475.1 Mediterranea massiliensis
CTGCGGTACACGGTCAGTCCGCACCCTTTATTGTCGCAGCGGGCACTCTTCTCCCTGACGATGATGTGTCCGGTCTTGCATTTGGGACAGGTGAACGTGCGGGCGGCTACCGCCGGAAGGCTGAGGTTCAGGATTTCACGGGTAGCCTTGCGGGTGTAGTCCGTGATGGATGCCATGAACGTGTCCGGTCCGAGTGTGTGCCGCTCTATCTGGAGCAGGGTCTTCTCCCAGCTTCCTGTCAGGGAAACATCCGCCACGAGCATGTCCTTCACCGCATCGTAGATATGGAGTCCCTTCTCTGTGGGGAGGATGCTCTTGCCGGAGCGGGCGATATAGTCACGTTTGAACAGTGTGGTGATGATGGCGGCTCTTGTGGCGGGCGTGCCGATACCCAGCTCCTTCACGGCCTCGCGTGCCTGTTCGTCGGCTATCTCCCTGCCGCAGGTCTCCATTGCTGCCAGCAGCGTGGCTTCGGTATAGAGCGGTCTGGGCACGGTCTTCTTCTGGGCCAGTCCGAATCCTGAAACAGGGACCGTGTCCCCTTCGGCAAATATGGCCGTACCCTCGTCGGTTTCCGGTTCGTCGTCCTGCCTGTCCTCTTTCCTGCGGAAGATGCCGCGCCATCCCGGACTGACGACAAGGGAGCTTTTCGAGCGGAAATCCATGTTGTCCAGACGGCACTCCATAAGAATCAGTTCCTTCTCGCAGCAGGGCGAGAACGCCTCCAGCATACGTCCGGCTATCAGCGTATAGACGGCCTCTTCCGCCTCGGAAAGCCCTTCGGGTGCGATGCCGGTCGTGATGAGGGCATGGTGGTCCGTCACTTTGCTGTCGTCCACGCTACGGGTGTTGAGATGCGCAAAGTCAAGGATTCCGGCACTTGTGGCGAATCCGGGCATGGCCAAGATTCTTTCCAGCAGACCGGGCACGCAGGCCATCACGTCGTGCGGGATATACCGGCTTCCCGTTCTCGGGTAGGAAATGAGCTTCTTCTCGTAGAGCGACTGGGCGATGTCCAGCGTCTTTGCCGCGGGCAGGTCGAGGTGCACGTTGCAGTCCTTCTGAAGTGCCGTCAGGTCGTAGAGCAGCGGCGGCTGTTGCAGGGTTTTCCTGCGCTCCACCTTCGTAACCGTCGCCGAAGAATCGGGAGTGAGACTGCGGTAGGCGGTTTCTGCCTTCTGCCTGTCGTCAAAGGTCGCGGGATGGAAGAAGCGGCGGTGTGACGTGCCGCCATTGAGGGTGACATGTAGCTGCCAGTATGGTGTGGATACGAAACTGCGGTTCTCCCTGTAGCGGCTGCATATCATGGCGAGCGTCGGAGTCTGCACCCGTCCGATCGAGTTGTTGGACGAGCCGGAGACGATGGCCAGGGCACGGCTGGCGTTCATGCCCACCAGCCAGTCCGCCTTCGCGCGGCTGTCGGCGGCGGCATACAGGCTGTCGTATTCCGAGCCGTCCTTCAGTTCCTCCAGCCCTTTCCGTATGGCCTCGTCAGTAAGCGAGGAAATCCACAGGCGTCTGAACGGTTTCGTGCAGCCCAGAAAGTCGTATATCCAGCGGAAGATAAGTTCCCCTTCACGACCGGCATCGGTAGCCACGATGATGCTGTCACAGCGGTTGAATACGCTTTCTATGACTTTCAGCTGTTTCGAGGCGGCGATGTCCGTAACCATTCCCCTGTCCGTGCGCATCTGTCGGGAGACCAGGCGGAACGGGTCCGGCAGCATCGGCAGGTCCTCCGCTGCCGTTTTCGTATAACCGTAAGTGTCCGGCGTGGCCAGTGACACGAGGTGTCCCAGTGCCCAGGTTACCATATATCCGTTACCGGAACAGTAGCCGTCATTTCTTGTATCAGCCCCGACTACACGGGCTATGTCCATGCCTACACTCGGCTTTTCTGCGATGATTGCTATCATATTGTAAGATAAAAATTAAGCCGTTTCCCGTTTTCCATGCGGAAGACAGGAAACGGCGGTAAGACATCGGTTTACTTGATAATTGCTCTCAGGTTATTTGCCCAACGGTGTCACTCCCTGGATTTCCAGCAGCGGGGCCTCGCCCTTACGGACCAGCTGGAGTGTGGCGTCCATCAGCACGTCCACGCCGAGGAGCACGAGGCTCAGGGACATCACTTTCGTTTTCTCTCCCCTGAGGAGGGTGTCCATCTCGCCGGAGAGTTCCAGCTCGTCCTTCATGATACCGATACCGGAGAGTTCGTCCCAGTTCACTTCATCAGCCTTGAAAGGCATGTCGTTTCCGTTTTCCTTTTTCATATTTCTTTCTTTTTTTATTCAACATTCATTTTCCGTTACCTATAGTCAGGCAATGCTCGCACCTTTTGACTTGCGGTTGCCCTGTTCCTGTCGCTGGCTGTTGGCCACCACGTTTCGCTGTGACGCGTCACGCTTACGGTCGGGATTTTCGTTGTAGAAGTCCAGACGCCCCTGGTTGAAGTTCGCCTTGACGTACTGCGAGATGGTCTTCCCGTCATATCCCTTTATGCCTTCCACCAGCACGGCCTTTCCGCTCTGCAGGTCCGCACGCTGCTGTCTGGTCAGTTCCACGTCCCATACCTTGGTTGGAATCTTGAAATCCTCGCGCTGCTCGAAACCGTCCGGCGTACGGGAGTAGCTCAGGCGTCCCGTTTCCAAATCGGCCTTGATGAAGGAGGAGAATTCCTCTCCCTTGCGGTTCACCATGTCATTGAGGAAAATCACCTTGCCGTCACGGAGTTGCTGCTGTTCCTCCGCCGTAATCTTCACCCCGTTGATTTCGTTGGGGATATAGATTTCTCGTGCGCCTTCCGGAGAGTCCGGGTTGTAGCGGGTGTAGGACGGGCGGCCCGTCGCCTCGTCCAGCTTCACGTAAGAGGAGAACACCTCACCGTCCTTGCGCTGCATTCCCTCCACGAAGATGGCTTTTCCGGCGTTCAGGTCCTCAATCTGTTTCTGTGTCAGTTCCACGCCCCCGAGTGTCTGGCGGTTGAAGAGTTTGTCGTTCTCGAAAATAAACTCGACACCCCTGCGTTCGGCATTCACCTGAATGAAGGCGTTGAACTCGTTGCCGGACTTGGCGATCATGCCCTCTACATAGACCTTCTTGCCTTCACGCAGGTCGTTCTGCTCCTGCTCTGTCAGTTCCACGCCCTTGATTTCCCTTGGGATGAAGGCATTCTCCGCTTTCATGGCGACCACCTCGTTGGTCAGCTTGTCGATGCTGATGAAGGATGGGATATACTCCCCGTTACGTCCTTTCAGTTCCACGACACGCCCCATGTTGCCCGTTTCGAGCAGGTTCTTCTTGTCCTCGTCGGAGAAGATATGTCCGAAATACGGTCGGTCGAGGTCGGGTTTCTGTCGGATACCATGGATGCCGAGCACCACTTCGCCCGCCATGGACTGCTGGAAGGACAGACGTGCGTCAGTCCTCAGTACGGCCGAACCGAAGTTCATGCTGATGGGTACTACCTGGTTGGTCTTGTATCCTTTGAGCATCTGTTCGAGCAGTCCGCGTTCCTGGAGGTATTCACGGGAGATTCCGAAATTCTTTAGCTGTTCCCAGTTGATCATGGACTCGTTGTAACGGTACTGGGGGGACTGGGTCTGCGGCTGGCTGTCAGCTGCGGCAGCCTGCTGCCGGGTTTCATTTTTCTTTGCCATTTCTTCTTGATTTTTTTGGTTGATACTTTGGTTTTCCTTGTTGCGCGGAACAATCTCGTACTGCTTGAGAAATTCCTCCACGGCTTTTGTCTTTTTTCCTGCGGCGATGTCCTCGATGGCCTGCTGTACGGCAGGGTCGTCCAGCCTGTCTTCCTTGACGGAGAGGATTCCGAAGCGTGTCGGGTCTTTCAGTTGGCTCCAGAAGTTCTTGATGAAGTTCTCGAAGGCGTCGGCATAGCGGTCAATTTTCAGGAAGGAGTTCCGGTTCTTCTTGTCGGCGGCTACCGTGTTGAATTTTCCGTCCTTTCCGATTTGAGATACCGCTTCAAGAATCAGTTCCATCTTGTCGAGGATGAACACGATGTCACTCATCTGCTCGTTTTCGGTGACCTGTGGTTTCGGGGGTTCTTCCCGTGCATTTTTCTTTGCCATAATTTTTGATTTTTAGTGTTGATAACTCATGTTGTCACCGCAAATATATAGGAGAAAA
>NZ_LT635823.1 GCF_900128475.1 Mediterranea massiliensis
AAACGAAAAGTCCCCCGTGACACGTTCGTCACGGAGGACTTCCACTGAAGACGGCGGCTACCTACTCTCCCACTGTTGCGCAGTACCATCGGCGTGACCGGGCTTAACTTCTCTGTTCGGAATGGGAAGAGGTGGAACCCCGGTGCTATAGCCACCTCAATAAGGTTGGCATGAAGGAAGAAAAAGCAATGCAAAAGCTGCAGGAATGTGCCGTCCCATAGGGACGAGGCGGAATAAAGCGGACGGGCAATTAGTAACGCTCGGCTTTGACGTCACCGTCTTTACACCTGCGTCCTATCAACGTCATCGTCTTTGACGACCCTGAGAAATCTAATCTTGTGGCCGGCTTCGCACTTAGATGCTTTCAGCGCTTATCCGATCCCGACTTGGATACCCGGCGATGCACCTGGCGGCACAACCGGCAAACCAGAGGTCAGTCCAACACGGTCCTCTCGTACTAGTGTCAGAGCCACGCAAATTTCATGCGCCCACGATAGATAGAGACCGAACTGTCTCACGACGTTCTGAACCCAGCTCGCGTGCCACTTTAATGGGCGAACAGCCCAACCCTTGGGACCTTCTCCAGCCCCAGGATGTGACGAGCCGACATCGAGGTGCCAAACCCCTCCGTCGATATGAGCTCTTGGGAGGGATCAGCCTGTTATCCCCGGAGTACCTTTTATCCTTTGAGCGATGTCCTTTCCATACAGAAACACCGGATCACTATGCTCTAGTTTCCTACCTGATCGACTTGTATGTCTCCCAGTCAAGCGCCCTTATGCCATTACACTCTGCGGACGGTTACCAATCGTCCTGAGGGCACCTTTAGAAGCCTCCGTTACGCTTTTGGAGGCGACCACCCCAGTCAAACTACCCACCAAACAGTGTCCTCCCAGCCGGGAGTTAGAACTCAAACAACCGAAGGGCCGTATTTCAACGGCGGCTCCACGATGACTGGCGTCACCGCTTCAAAGCCTCCGGCCTATCCTACACATCGTCTGCCCAAATTCAATGTTAAGCTATAGTAAAGGTTCACGGGGTCTTTTCGTCCCATCGCGGGTAATCGGCATCTTCACCGATACTACAATTTCACTGAGCTCACGGTTGAGACAGCGTCCGGATCATTACACCATTCGTGCAGGTCGGAACTTACCCGACAAGGAATTTCGCTACCTTAGGACCGTTATAGTTACGGCCGCCGTTTACTGGGGCTTCAATTCAACGCTTCTCTTGCGATGACGTCTCCTCTTAACCTTCCAGCACCGGGCAGGTGTCAGGCTGTATACTTCATCTTTCAATTTTGCACAGCCCTGTGTTTTTGTTAAACAGTTGCCTGGACCTATTCTCTGCGCCTCCCCCGGAGGGGAGGACCCTTTATCCCGAAGTTACAGGGTCAGTTTGCCTAGTTCCTTAACCGTGATTCACTCAAGCGCCTCAGTATATTCAACCCGACTACGTGTGTCCGTTTGCGGTACGGGTACCAACATGATTAAGTTTAGCGGATTTTCTTGGAAGTATGATTACGCGCGCTGTTGGATTGTCCCGAAGGACGCTCCATACTCTCAGGTTCGGCTCCGGCACCGGATTTGCCTGGCACCGTCAACACCTACACCCTTCAACCGGCTATTCCGTCAGCCGGCGGCGCTGTCACGACTCCGTCCCCACGTCACTCATGTCGGTAGTACCGGAATATTAACCGGTTCTGCCATCGGCCTCGCCGTTCGGCTGAGCCTTAGGACCCGACTTACCCTGATCCGATTAGCGTTGATCAGGAAACCTTAGTCTTGCGGCGGGCAGGTTTCTCGCCTGCCTTATCGTTACTTATACCTACATTTGCTTTTCCACACGCTCCAGTATACCTCGCGGTACGCCTTCGACGCGGAGTGGAATGCTCCCCTACCAATCATTGCTGATTCCAGAGCTTCGGTAGAATACTTATGCCCGATTATTATCCATGCCAAACTCCTCGACTAGTGAGCTGTTACGCACTCTTTAAATGAATGGCTGCTTCCAAGCCAACATCCTAGCTGTCTTAGCAATCTGACTTCGTTAGTTCAACTTAGTATTCATTTCGGGACCTTAGCTGCTGGTCCGGATTGTTCTCCTCTCGGACATGGACCTTAGCACCCATGCCCTCACTCCTGACATAGAACTGACGCGCATTCGGAGTTTGTCAAGACTTGATAGGCGGTGAAGCCCTCGCATCTTATCAGTCGCTCTACCTCACGTCAGTATAAGTCAAGGCTGCACCTAAATGCATTTCGGGGAGTACGAGCTATCTCCAAGTTTGATTAGCCTTTCACCCCCACCCTCAGCTCATCCAGAAGCTTTTCAACGCTTATTGGTTCGGCCCTCCAGATGGTGTTACCCATCCTTCAGCCTGGCCAAGGGTAGATCACTTGGTTTCGCGTCTGCTCCTTCCGACTGTACGCCCTCTTCAGACTCGCTTTCGCTTCGGCTCCGGAAGTACTCTTCCTTAACCTTGCCGGAAAAAGCAACTCGTAGGTTCATTATGCAAAAGGCACGCCGTCACTCTTGCGAGCTCCGACCGCTTGTAGGCACACGGTTTCAGGTACTATTTCACTCTTCTGTTCGAAGTGCTTTTCACCTTTCCCTCACGGTACTGGTCCACTATCGGTCTCTCGGGAGTATTTAGCCTTACCGGATGGTCCCGGCAGATTCACGCAGAATTCCTCGTGCTCCGCGCTACTCAGGATACCGCTATGCTTCGTCTCGCTTCGTGTACGGGCCTGTCACCCTCTACGGACCCACTTTCCAGAGGGTTCCACTCACGAGATTTCTTGCAACGGCGCGGTCCTACAACCCCACATGCGCCGTAACGCAGGTGGTTTGGGCTCTTCCCCGTTCGCTCGCCACTACTGGGGGAATCATTGTTTATTTTCTCTTCCTGCAGGTACTAAGATGTTTCAGTTCCCTGCGTTAGCCTCCCGCCTTGCGGGATGGTGTCCCTTCAGGACACCGGGTTGTCCCATTCGGAAATCCGCGGATCAAGGGTCATTTGCACCTCCCCGCAGCTTATCGCAGCTTATCACGTCCTTCGTCGCCTCCGAGAGCCAAGGCATCCGCCATGTGCCCTTTCTTGCTTTTTT
>NZ_LT635824.1 GCF_900128475.1 Mediterranea massiliensis
GTGGAGAATAACGGATTCGAACCGTTGACCCCCTGCTTGCAAAGCAGGTGCTCTAGCCAGCTGAGCTAATCCCCCGTTCCCGGAGTAGTCCCAGGCAGAGTTGAACTGCCGACCTCTACATTATCAGTGTAGCGCTCTAACCAACTGAGCTATAGGACTGTCAGTCTAACCCCAGCCTTGCGGCCCGGCTTCTACTTTCTCTCATATTTCTTTATAAACAGTACCTTAGTACAAGAGGTTCCTATGGTGATAATTCAAGAACCCTGATCCGAAACCGCTCCAGAAAGGAGGTGTTCCAGCCGCACCTTCCGGTACGGCTACCTTGTTACGACTTAGCCCCAATCACCAGTTTTACCCTAGGGCGCTCCTTGCGGTCACGCACTTCAGGTACCCCCGGCTTTCATGGCTTGACGGGCGGTGTGTACAAGGCCCGGGAACGTATTCACCGCGCCGTGGCTGATGCGCGATTACTAGCGAATCCAGCTTCGTGGAGTCGGGTTGCAGACTCCAGTCCGAACTGAGAGGGGTTTTGGAGATTCGCATCCCGTCGCCGGGTAGCGGCCTGCTGTACCCCCCATTGTAACACGTGTGTAGCCCCGGACGTAAGGGCCGTGCTGATTTGACGTCATCCCCACCTTCCTCACATCTTACGACGGCAGTCCCGACAGAGTCCCCAGCATTACCTGATGGTAACTGTCAGTAAGGGTTGCGCTCGTTATGGCACTTAAGCCGACACCTCACGGCACGAGCTGACGACAACCATGCAGCACCTCCACAGCGACGATTGCTCGCTGGCATGTTTCCACACCATTCCGCTGCAGTTCAAGCCCGGGTAAGGTTCCTCGCGTATCATCGAATTAAACCACATGTTCCTCCGCTTGTGCGGGCCCCCGTCAATTCCTTTGAGTTTCACCGTTGCCGGCGTACTCCCCAGGTGGGACACTTAACGCTTTCGCTCGGCCGCTGACAGTATATCGCCAACAGCGAGTGTCCATCGTTTACTGTGCGGACTACCAGGGTATCTAATCCTGTTTGATACCCGCACTTTCGAGCCTCAACGTCAGTTACGGTCCAGCAAGCTGCCTTCGCAATCGGAGTTCTTCGTGATATCTAAGCATTTCACCGCTACACCACGAATTCCGCCTGCCTATACCGCACTCAAGGTCTCCAGTATCAACTGCAATTTTACGGTTGAGCCGCAAACTTTCACAACTGACTTAAAGACCCGTCTGCGCTCCCTTTAAACCCAATAAATCCGGATAACGCTCGCATCCTCCGTATTACCGCGGCTGCTGGCACGGAGTTAGCCGATGCTTATTCATACGGTACATGCAGAGCGGCACACGTGCCGCTTGTTATTCCCGTATAAAAGAAGTTTACAACCCATAGGGCAGTCATCCTTCACGCTACTTGGCTGGTTCAGGCTCTCGCCCATTGACCAATATTCCTCACTGCTGCCTCCCGTAGGAGTTTGGACCGTGTCTCAGTTCCAATGTGGGGGACCTTCCTCTCAGAACCCCTATCCATCGTCGGTTTGGTGGGCCGTTACCCCGCCAACTGCCTAATGGAACGCATCCCCATCGGTTACCGATAAATCTTTAATAACAGGACCATGCGGGCCTGTTATGCCATCGGGCATTAATCTTTCTTTCGAAAGGCTATTCCCGAGTAACCGGAAGGTTGGATACGTGTTACTCACCCGTGCGCCGGTCGCCGGCAGTCGTATTGCTACAACCCCGCTGCCCCTCGACTTGCATGTGTTAAGCCTGTAGCTAGCGTTCATCCTGAGCCAGGATCAAACTCTTCATTGTAAAAGTATCTTTGACCTCCCGGACCTTGCGGACCGGAGAAGCGTCTTGTCTCTGCCAGGATTTCGGATCTCAAAAGTCTCAATACCTATATATATAAGTAATGACGGTTCTTTCTTTTACCCGAAACTGTTTCCAGTTTCGCTCTTGTACTACTGTATTGTTTATGTAAATCTCATCAAAGATCGCTCTTTCTTGACGCCTTCCGTTTTTAAGGGAAAGCGGTTGCAAAGGTAAGGAGTTTTTGGCATATCCTCCAAATTTTTGCGGAACTTTTTTCGAAGTTTTTTTT
>NZ_LT635825.1 GCF_900128475.1 Mediterranea massiliensis
ATCACTACTGTCCAATAAAAGTTAGCTAATCGGTCTTTGAAATTATTGAAATACAGTCTTTTAAGCAGTCCTTTAGAATGAAACGGATTTGAATTCGTAGCTTAGCGGTCAAATTGAAGGCCGCTTATGAACCAAGATAAATACGTATTCGCTCAACTTACCGCTTTTCTGAACAGAACCCAGTTCAACAACTTCGTTCGCAAGTATGATGGCAATCGCTACGTGAAGCAATTCACCTGCTGGAATCAGCTGCTTGCTATGATGTTCGGACAACTGAGCAATCGTGAGAGTCTTCGCGACCTAATTGTGGCTTTTGAAGCACACCGAGCTAAGCAGTATCATCTTGGTTTGGGACGCCATCCAATAGCCAAAGCCACTCTCGCTTATGCTAATCAGAATCGTGACTACAGAATCTTTGAAGACTTCGCATTCTATATAATGAAGGAAGCTTGCGAAAAGCGAGGGACCAATATCTTGGAAATCCCAGGAAATAAGTACGCTTTTGATTCAACAACCATTCCGTTGTGTCTAGCCACATTTCCATGGGCGAAGTTCCGAAGAAAGAAAGGAGGAGTGAAAGCTCATGTCTTATATGACATTGAAGCACAAGTTCCTGCCTTCTATACTGTAACCACAGCATCGAAGCACGACTCTACAGAGATGTGTTCAATCCATTATGAACCAAATGCTTATTATATGTTCGATAGGGCTTATGACTTTTTTTAAGGAACTATATAGGATACACCTGACAGGTTCCTTTTTCGTTGTCAGAGCTAAAACGAACTTGAAATACACAATGGTTAAATGGAAGCGTAGGATGCCTAAGTATGTACTTACAGATGCTGAAGTGAAACTGACCGGATATCTCTCAGAGAAGAAATATACCGAGTCATTCCGATTCATTCGTTACTACGATGAAGAGGGTGACCGTGAGTTCACTTTCCTGACAAACGCAACACATATTTCTGCATTGGACGTTGCTAATCTCTATAAGAAAAGATGGTTGATCGAGCTATTCTTCAAATGGCTAAAGCAGCACCTTAAAATAAAAAGATTCTGGGGCACAACGGAAAACGCTGTCCGCATTCAAATCAGTGTAGCTATTATCACATACTGTCTTGTAGCTATTGTCCAACACGATATGCAATTGAAACGCTCAACTTATGAAGTTTTGCAGATTCTAAGCATCTCTCTAACGGACAAAACGAACTTACGTGACCTGTTCGATAAGACTGATTTCAACGATATCAAAGAACTCGATTATCCCCTTTTTGAAGGACTATTTGATTAATTTTTTAACTCGTCCATTTTTATTGGACACTAATGA
>NZ_LT635826.1 GCF_900128475.1 Mediterranea massiliensis
GAAGCGGACGACCAACATCCTTGACATTTCCGGAAAGAAATATGCGTTTGATTCAACAACGATTCCGTTGTGTCTTGCAACATTCCCATGGGCAAAGTTCCGAAGCAAGAAAGGAGGGGTGAAAGCTCATGTCTTATACGACATTGAAGCACAATTTCCTGCCTTCTATACTGTAACCACTGCATCAAAGCACGATTCCACAGCAATGTCTTCAATCCATTATGAATCAAATGCTTATTATATATTTGACAGGGCTTATGACTCCTTTAAAGAACTCTATAGGATACATCTTACAGACTCTTTCTTTGTTGTCAGAGCCAAGACGAACTTAAAGTATAAGACAGTCAAATGGAAGCGAAGAATGCCAAAGAACATAATGACAGATGCGGAAGTGAAACTGACCGGATATCTCTCCGAGAAAAAATATCCTGAGTCATTCAGACTCGTCCGATATTACGACGAAGAGGATGACCGTGAGTTCACTTTCTTGACGAATGCAAAACAACTTTCTGCACTGGATGTCGCCAATCTTTATAAGAAAAGATGGTTAATCGAGCTGTTCTTCAAATGGCTCAAGCAGCATCTCAAGATAAAGAAATTCTGGGGCACAACAGAGAACGCTGTTCGCATACAAATCAGTGTGGCTATTATCACGTACTGTCTTGTGGCTATTGTCCAACATGATATGAAGTTGAAACGTTCAACCTATGAAGTTTTGCAAATTCTCAGTATATCATTGACTGACAAAACCCACTTGCGTGACCTGTTCGACAAGACTAATTTCAATGATGTCAAAGATCTAAATGATCCCCTGATTCCGGGGCTTTTTGATTAATTGTTTAACTCGTCCCATTTTAACGGGACACTAATGA
>NZ_LT635827.1 GCF_900128475.1 Mediterranea massiliensis
GGTTCCTTTTCCCCGGGAAACAGGTCGGAACAGGCACTCAGGAACTCGCCCATGTCGCTGTAGTCGGACAGGTGCAGCCAGTAGTCCCTGTAATCCTTTATGTCAATGAGATGCTGTGTGGTCACGGCAATCTCTGCATTGTTCAGATCCATATTACTTGTCTTTTATGTATGTGGATGCCGGGGATTCCATTCCACCGACCTCGACAAGGTGCCGTGTCCCGGCTGTGCAGGGTTTTTCGGGAAAATACCGCAGCTCCGCGAGGATGATTTTCCTGAAAACCGCCTGCGGCCTGACCTTGCTCAGCCGATGGGGACGCGGCTTACCTTTGTCGGTGGGAATGGAACTCCCGGTCTTCTTCATACGGTTCATATTTATTCTGTTATGCGCTGGCTTCCCCAGCTGATGTGTATTTTGCCTTCACTGTCCTGCGTGCGGATGAGCAGGCTGTCGATGACAGACATTGTGATGTCGAACTCCTCGAAGATTTCTGACTGTTCTTTGACCTCACCGGTCTTGATGAATTCGTTCAGACGCTCCTTGGTCAGTACCAGTGCCATCAGGTTCTGTTCGACCGAATCTTCGTAGGTGACGTAGTGGACATCCTTCATTTCTTTGGAATCGAGACGGATGAAACGGAAGTAGAACTGTTCCATACGGGGGATGTTCCACTGCAGGGATTCCAGTATCACGTCGTTGCAGGTAGGTATGTTCACGGAGCTGCTCAGGCTCTGCTGTGTGCATATCAGGATGCCGTTGATGGTGGAGTCGAATTCGGTCACGATGCTCTGCCGTTTCTTGAAGGCTACATCTCCCTTGACCACAAATACAGGTCTGTCGGGAAAATGTTCCCGGATATAGCTCTCGTAGAGGTCGAAGGCCGCCAATGTGGTACATCCGATGGCAACCTTACCCGGTATTGTCCTTATGAGCCTTTCAATATAGCGGGTCTTGGAAGGATAACTGTCACCGTAGTATCCCTCTATCAGGTGAGGTACCGAACAGGCTTTGATAAGCAGCTTGATCTGCCTCATGAGTCTCAGTCCTGCATCCTTTTTCGTGTCTCCCGTGCTGTTGTAGTACAGCTCACAGATGCGGCAGAATTCCTCGATGATGACACGGTATACCTCGTGTTCTCCTTCCGAGGGACGGACGGTATGTGTCCGTATCCGGTATTTCTCTCCTGCGAAGTCCCTGAATTTACGGGTGATGACCGTCTTGCCGATAAGTTCGGAGAGTTCGTCCTTGTTGTACACGTCCTGGTTCTGTTTCTCGATGCCGAATACAGTGGCTTTCCCCGGACAGTGGCAGGCACGGAAAAGGACATGCCCCCTGAAGGCGGGGAACGGTGTTCCGTAATCCGGGTTGTTCTCTTCCTCTATCTCGTGGTCCCTGTTTTCGTGGTAGACCTGCGGGCTCCAGCATATCAT
>NZ_LT635828.1 GCF_900128475.1 Mediterranea massiliensis
CGTTCCCTTAGATTTGCGCAATAAAAGGAAATACGGTTGGAATGATTACTTTTGTTGTGTGAAAGAAACAGACCAGCCAACTGCAAGGTAAACCATGCTCGTTCCAGATAAAATCTATATTCTGTTTTGGACCTTGCAGTTAACAGTCAAAAAGCCACATAGAAAACTTTGCCTTTTTACCCTAAAGGTAATGGTAGTTAAGGGAGATGGCTCACGGCTGTTGTAGCTGACCTGTTTAAAAATTAAAGAATATGGCAAAGTTAATCATTGGAATTGATTTCAGCAAGGAAAAAATGAATTACTGCTGCATGGAAAGTGAAAGTATGTCTATCCTTCAGGAAGGCGAGGTAGAAAACAGCCGCAAGGGATGTGCCCAGATGACAGGCCGCCTACGTAGTCTGTACAAGGGGCTGAAAGCGGCCGATTTCCTGTTCTGCGGTGAAAATACCGGGATGTACAGCATGGAGGTCGTTGAATGCTTCACCCAAAGGAAATATTTGTTTTGGCTGGAGAATCCGCTTCAGATCAAGTTGAGCAGCGGCATACAGCGCAGCAAGACGGACAGACTTGATGCGCGCATGATTGCCGAATACGCCTGCCGGCACCGTGACAAGGCAAAGGGATGCACCCTTCCCGACAAAGGTCTGAAAAAATTGCGGGAACTCCATCTGACAAGAAGAATGCTGAAGGAATGTGAGGTCAAATTACGCAATTTCTCCGGCAGTACGTCAAAGGCCTCCTCCGAAGCATCCAAAGCCCTTCGGAAAGTGATGAAAGCCATTATGGAGTCCGTCAAGTCCTTGGAGAAAGAGATACGTGAAACTCTAATGGAAGAAGACGAGTTCAAGGAAAATACGGAACTGGCGCTCAGCGTCCCCGGCATATCGTGGGTAACAGCATCAGCCATCATTCTGGATACGAGAAACTTTACGAGATTCGATAGCGCCCGCCAGTATGCCAACCATACGGGATGTGTTCCCCATGAACATTCATCCGGCACAAGTATCAACAAGAAGCCCAGAGTGAGCAAGGCATCGAACCGTTATGTCAATTCCCTGCTCACACAAGGTGCACTCTCGTTGTTAACACATAATCCCCGGACAAAGGAGTATGCACAGAGAAAAAAAGCGGAAGGAAAACCCTTCGGATTCATAGTCAATAACATACGCAATAAAACAATACATCGACTGTTCGCTGTCATACGCAACAAAACACCTTTCTGTTGGGACTATGTGAAGGGAAGTCCTACAAGTTGTGTTAACTTATTGCAAAAAGATGTTGTTACATTTGCGTAAATCATAGAAAACAGAATGA
>NZ_LT635829.1 GCF_900128475.1 Mediterranea massiliensis
ATAACGTGAGTTCGAAATAAGAATCAGAAGATAGCCAGTTGCCCGTCATTGATAAAGTTCACATCAATGGCGGGCTTCTTCTCAAAAAAACAGTATGCCGCGATAGCAGACAGCGTATTTGCAATGAAGTTATTGAATGAACGGTGTCTGGAATGCTCTATCTGCGCAATGTTCTTCAGTTCGTCATTGACCGTTTCAATCAAGGCTCTTTTTCTGAGCAGGATCTTGTCGGCGATGCTCATCAGTGAATTTTTCATATTGTTTTTGACCTTGGTGACAAGTTGTATGCCGTTAAGGAAAAGATTCTCGAACAGAGCCTGGCCAATATATCCTTTGTCGGCACATAATTTCCCCTTTATGTTTTCCAGGAACCGGCCTTGCTTCAGAGGCTCGCGGTCATCCACGTTTCCGGGAGTGAGCATGAAATTCAGGATTTCGCCCTTGTCATTGATTATCAGGTGCAATTTGAATCCGAAGAACCAACCCATGGAACTTCTCCCACGCTCGGCAAGCCCCTCAAATGTTTTGTGAATCAATATACGTTGGTTGCGACAGACACGCAGGACTGTAGAATCGACAAAACTGATGCCGGTACATGTCCCCAACAGGACTTTCTTGATGAAAATGGTCAGGGGGAGCAGTAATTCCTTCTCCAGTTCCACAAAACGGTTATAGGAAACCTGTCTCGGGAAAAGGTGCTTCAGATGTTTGCAGACATATTCCTTGTAATAATGCTTGAAGCAGCGGAAACCGCCCGAGTGAAACAGGATAAGAATCACCATAATCTCTGCATCGCTCATACGGTTAGGCTTGTTACGATGTCTAGCCTTCTTGTCTTCAATCATATATTTTTCTTGTTGCAACGCAAATTCCTTGCAAAAATCATCGGCCATACAATAAATTTCCGTAATTTTAGACTCTGAGAACATAGCGGTAATCGTTTAAATGTTATAATTGAGTACTATAAATTTAATACTTTTATCGCTATGTTTCTAATTTTCAATGAGATATTTATTTACTTATATCGAATTCACGTTAA
>NZ_LT635830.1 GCF_900128475.1 Mediterranea massiliensis
GGGGCAAAGGTCGCAGCCCGCCCGTTTCCACCGGCAAGGTCTGGCCTTACGGTTTCTGGGAAAAATCATCCTCGCCCGAGGCTCCGGTATTTTTCCCGAAAACCTTGCCTGTGGAGGCGGACTGCAAGAAAGCCCCTGAAACCGGGAATGGCATTCCCGCCAAACACATGAAGATTATGAAAACAAAAGAACACATCAAAAAGATAGCGGACAGCAGATGGGCAAGGACACTCGCGCTGGCCGTAGCAGCAGCCATCATATTCAGCTGGCTCTATTCCCACGGTATATCGCCTGTATGGACCGCCGTGGCCATCATCTGTTTCAGGGGACTCTTCAGGTTCCTCTACCGTATAGCCTGTTTTCTCGTGGCACTGGCCATCATTCTGTGCATACTGAGTTTTCTGGTCTTCTGAAATCTGACGATATGGAACATGCACGGAATTTATCATTGCAGCATAAGGGAGCTGTCCGGGAGCGGGCGGCTCTTTTTGTATCCGTCACAACCGGAAATGACACGGGAAGAAAAGGAAAAAGGACTAAAAACACAGACATTGGCAAACCGAGAACTACAGGGCAAAGTTGGCAAACGCTTCTTGTCGGACGGCAAGGTCAGGCCGCAAGCGGTTTCGGAAAAAATCATCCTCGCTGCGCTCCGGTATTTTTCCCGAAAACCCTGCCTTTCCGGAAGCATTTGCCGTTGGGCCCTTGTAGTTCAACGGGCTGCCAAAGCCCGGGTATTCACAGTTAAAAATTAAAGAATATGCAACAAGCGATCATCACAAGACAGTCACCAGCTCCGATAGGGATGCCCGTGACAAGAAGACCGAAAGTACACGTCCCGCAACCGGCAATCAAGCTGCCACCAAGGGGAACCACAGGTCCCGTTCACATCTCAAAGCTGCTGAACCCCGTTCTGGAAATTTGCAGACATCCGGACAGGAACAGGCTGCTGGCAGAATTCTTCAGCGAATATTGAAACACATCGTCTAATCATTTAATATCTGAAATTATGTTTTTTACAGCAATCCACCAGATGATGACGGAAAGCGTGGACCTCACGATCGTCATCCGCAAGACAAACGGACAACTGACCGTTTCCACATTGCCCAAATCGAACGGACTCAAGGACGAGGCCCAGAACCACATCGTGCCGCTGACTGTCACGGGCACACCGCAGGAACTTGACACTGGATTCCTGCAGGCAGTCACAAGACCTATACAGAAAACGTGCGGGCTGATCTCCAATATGGCACAGTTCGAGGCACAGGCGGACAAAGCCGCCGCAAGCAGCAAGGCCGCCAAGGATGCCAAATCCAAGGAAACGAAGGAGGAGCGCGAGAAACGGGAAAAGTACGAGAAACTGATGAAGAAGGCGGAAGAACTGACTGCCGCCAGAAACCACCGGGAAGCCGTCAGCGTGTTTACACAGGCGAAAGCACACGCGAATGCCGCCCAGCTGAAGGAAATCGAGGAGAAGATAAAGGCGGCCGACACGGAAATGAACCGGGGAAGCCTCTTCGACCTGATGGAACAGGAAGCACAGCCGGAACCTTCTGTACAGCAGCAACAGCCGGCATACACACAGGCAACGGAACAGAGAAATCCGCAACCGCAACGTCCGCAACAGCCGGCACCGCAGCAGACATACACGCGGAGACCGTCACAACCGATGCCGGGACAGGCTCAGCCCGCACCGCAGAGACCACAACAGGCATACACGCAGCATCCGCAACAGCCAGGAATATGGCCGTCGCAACAACAGCCGCAGGCAAGACCGCAGATACAGCCGCACGCGCAATATGTCCAGCGGACAGGAGGACAGCAGTCTTCCCAACCTCAATATCCGCCGCAGCCTGAAATTCAGGACTGGCAGGAAGAACGGTTCATGCAGGAGGACGAACAGCAACCGTACCTCTCCGATCAGGAACACCCCGCATACAGTGAGAAGGACTACGAGGAATACATCGATTTCCCGCAGTCCATGCTGGAACCCAAGTATTCACCTTATCAGACAGTTTAAGACATGGCACTCGAAATCAAAGGAATGACACGCTCATTCAAATTCAAGAAAGGAACGGAGTATATAACCCTTCA
>NZ_LT635831.1 GCF_900128475.1 Mediterranea massiliensis
TTGACTGCCCTGTCGTTGGTTGGGTGATCCATTGCGCTGCTTACCCATCTGTAAACAAACGAATATTGTTCGTACTGCTCTCCACCTTCTTCACGAGGATGCAGGGTGTTGATAGTGAAAATAACCGTGTCAGCTTTGGGCTTCCTGCCCTTTACAGGGTATTTGCAGAACAGCTTATAATCAAACCATACATCAGAGCCACTTTCCTTGATACGTTCTTTTGCTGGTTTAAGGATTTTTCTGTCTATGTCATTGTTTGAGTGCTTTTCTGGTATTTCTAAATCTTTCCTTAACTGCTGTATGGAGTAGTAATACTCCTTTCTGTCTCTTTGGCTGCAAATTATCTTATACAGCCTTTTTGTGTAGTTACCACGAAGCCCAAGCGCAAGTCCTTTGGAATACCTTGTACCACCTACACCAACACCGTAATAGACTAAGAACGGAATAGCCCAAGGATTAAGGGTAAGCATTATTTGGTTTGTTCCCTTTATGTTGTGTATAGCAATGAGGATAGAACCACCAATCGTTTCAACCTCTTTGTCTATTTTGGGGTGCTTCCAACGGAAAGAAAACCTTTTGCTTAACATGTCGGTCGCTTCTTTTATGACCTTTGTTTTGTTGTTTTGTCCGCCTGCTTCATCGCATCGGATAGTAACATAGGGCATATTAAACAAATCACGTGGCAGTTCTTCTTCCCTTGTCATATGCTTTTGCAGCTTGTCACTGATAAGGGTAAGCAGGTTTTCTTGCCATTCTGAAATATTATACTGCCCGAATGTTACGTTATTGGGCTGTATAAGCATGATCTCTTCTTCTGTTGGTGGTGTTATTGGGATAAATAGTTTGTCCATAAGACTGCTTTTTTGAGGTTACTTTGCGAAACTACATATAAAAACCGAAATAACAAAAAGATTTTCTGTTTTTATATTATACTTTAGTAATTTGGTCGGTTTTTGGTAGGGGGGATTTTAGTAATTTGGTCGGTTTTGATACGTTTGTTTTAGTAATTTGGTCGGTTTTGATACGTTTGTTTTATTTGTAATACATTGAAATATAGTGTTTTGTAATTAAAAAAACACATTCTTACAAGATATTCTGCAAAGACATTCTAACAAGAAAGCGGATTTTAGGGTGAAAGTGACCTAGCTTGCCTCTCTGAAAAACCGCACAAAGAAGGAGAAAAAGAGAACCCTCCCTTTAGGGAGTTAGGTGGGTTTGGATAGGCAAATTTTCTGGCGCGTTAAAAAATG
Source organism: Mediterranea massiliensis (assembly GCF_900128475.1). GTDB lineage: Bacteria > Bacteroidota > Bacteroidia > Bacteroidales > Bacteroidaceae > Bacteroides > Bacteroides massiliensis_E. The sequence continues at coordinate 1,251 of NZ_LT635831.1, forward strand.
TATATATTAGTAATTTTGTGTTTATTTTCTTTGCTTTTGATATATATTGTTATACATTTGCAATAAAAAGTATAACAATATGGAAGTAGCAATAAAGAAACTAACTGCATTCAGACTTGACAGCAACCTTCTGGACATGCTGAAGAGTGCTGCCAAACGTGAACATCGGAGCTTAAACAACTTCGTAGAATGTCTTCTTATGGATGCCATGTACACAGAACCAAACGAAGAGACCAAAGCGGCCATAGAAGAAGCTCGTGCCGGGAAAAACCTGAAGAAAGTTGATACAAGCAGCTTCGAGAACTTTATAAAATCCTGTAGTGAATGAGAGAGGTTAAGACTGGTGGCCAGTTCCGGAAAGACCTGAAACGGTACAGGAATGATAATACCAAACTGGAAAAACTTTATGAAATTGTAGGATTCCTGGAACGTTGTGAGGATGTTCCAAAAGAGTTTAAACCTCATATGCTTTCAGGTGATTATGCAGGTCACATGGAATGTCACGTAGAAAATGATTTTCTTTTGATATGGATTGATGATGAAGTCGTAAAGCTGGTTAGGCTTGGCAGTCATTCAGAATTGTTTGGAAAGAAGAAGAAATAACAAAACCATTTTAGAAAGTCAGCAGAACTTCAAAACAAAATAAGTTCTGATGACTTTTGTTTTATGCTTTTGTTCAGAACAAGGACAGCTGCCGTTTGTCCTCTTCTTCCTGTTTGTGTACTTTCTGGCTCTGCTTCTCATACTCGAGTATCTCCTGTATTGACCGGATAGCTCTTTTTCTCTGTTCCGGAGTGGTGCGCCTTGCCATACCCTTTTCCATTTTCCCGGACTTCAGCCAGTTCGAATACATGTCGATCAGGCAGAGTACTTCTTCTTCCATTACTGTAGGCACTCTCATGGTCTTGGTGTACATGCCGGACACGGCCTTTCTTCCGGAACCTTCTCTGGCTCCACCTTTCCCGGTCTTTTTCCCTGGTTCCTTTTCCATAGGTCTGTTTTGTTTGATTTCGTTACGGAATCAAAGTTAGGTATTTTATATCGGATATCCAAGTAAAACCGCACACTGATTTGCACTGCAAACGGCTGCACTCGTCGGGAGTGTTGGTACACCCCCTTGCCGTGCGGCGCTCCCCGACCGATGAGTTTTTTGTGGTGTTCCGGACATGTTCTGTTGTGCGGTTTTGTTGGGTAATTCTGTTGTGTACCGGGTGTGCGGTTTTCGTGTGTGTTCACGTGTGTGGGATAGGTTCTATCTCTCCCCGTCCCCTTTGCTGATTTCGCGCTGGGGAGGGTGTTCGATAGAACAGCAAGAGGAAACCGGGCAAGCCCTGTTTTTTCCTCTTGCCCTACGGGGTTTTTAGCTGTAAATCAGCTATTTAGAAAATTATACTAATATAATTTGGTTATAACGAATAAATATACTATCTTGTAAACCAATTAGTTAGCATATTAATTTGTTATAATAAGCCTTATAATATCATGGAAAAAGACAGCAAAACAACGGTAGCGGTAGAACGTACTACTTTTGCTAAACTTGACCGTCTGGCCAAGGCAAACAGTGTGTCAAAAATGGAGTTTATTACTCATGCCATAAACTACTTTGAGAAGTACGGTATAAACCCGGTCGAGCATGAAAGTCCGGCACAGGAAATGCAGAAGCTTATCAAGCGCATGGACCAGGTGTTCGCATTCCTGAAGAAACAGGAAACGGATCTTGTGCGTCCGGCTTGTGAAGCTCTGGCCGGAGCCAGCACACAGATAACCATAAGCCTTTCATCCTTACTTTCGGAAGAAAAGTTCAGGCGGTTCCTGAAGGACAACAAGGAGCTGCTTGCCGGGATAATCAACAGTTCAGACAACAACGGCAAGGCTATAGGCAGGGCAGAAAAAGCGGTGCGGGATGCAGATTCAACTATCAGGAAGAACCAGGAGATTATCTTCAAGCGGATAGAAGCCAGCGAAACGGCACAACTCAAAGCCATGCAACATATCGTTTCCTTCCTCGATGCAAAAGGAAAGACCGGGCTGCTCGATGACATAAACAAGGTCTATAAGAAGGAAAAGGACAGGAGGGGGCTATGAACATAAAGATTCAGGGTGGCGGTTCCGGAACTTATGCCAATACAGGGAGCTGCACAGGAGTAACGACCTATCTCCAGCATGAGGATCTGGAGCGCATGAAGAACGGCCGGGAAGTACAGCCGTTTTTCAATAATTCTCGTGACTACATAAGCGCACAGGAAGTAACCTTCAAGATAGACAACAACAAGGCAAAATTAAGCCGGAACGATGCGAAATTCTATGTGATCACGGTAAGCCCTTCCAGCCGGGAGCTGGAGAAAATGGGCAAGACAGAGAAGGAACAGGCTGAAGCCATGAGAAAGTATGTGCGTGATGATGTGATGCAGCACTATGCGGAAGGGTTCGGAAAAGGCTTGAACAAAGAGGATATCGAGTATTACGGAAAGATCCATTTCGAGAGGAAGGGAGCCGACCGGTACGACATGCACGCACATATCATCGTAAGCCGGAAGGACAGGAGCAACACCAGGAAGCTAAGCCCAAAGACCAACCACACCGGGAAGAAGAACTGCGGAAACGTGAAGGGCGGTTTCGACAGAACAGATTTTTTCCGAAAGTGTGAAACCTCATTTGACAAGCGCACAGGGTATGACCGGGCTCCAGAACAGACCTTTGACTATCTCAATACCATGAAGAACGGAAGTCCGAAAGAAATCTTCCAGAAGAAGGAATGGGCGGAACGTGTGAACCATGAACGGCTTGAAAAGATGAAAGCCGAATGGAGCCGGGATCTTCAGGAACCGCACCAGGAACAAGGCCGGGAAGAGAGCCAACAACAGGGAAACAGTATTTCCCAAGTTCCGGAAATCAACCAGGCACCACAGCGGAAGAAGCAGCTGGAGGAAGAACTCGACCAGCCCAGGAAAAGAAGTCGGGGTTTTGGAATGGGTATGTAAATTACAGATACATGCTTGCGTGAGGGATGTTTGTCCCCTGTATTTAAGTTTGGTTCTAAAAAGAAACCCCAACGGATAAAGTCAACCCACCAGCATTAAATCTTTTATTATTCCTACCCATGGAGCCAATTCCCGGTATATAAGAGAATTCATATTTTGCCTGGTTATACGTATATCCTATACCAACATGAATTGAAGTCTTTTTTGTGACAGGCAGTGATATTCCGGCAGAGGGGGAAATATAAAAACCTCCACTTTTATAACCTCCACCATCATGTTCTTCTTCAAAAAGTTCAGAGTATCCGATTTTCATATCTATGTATGGCTTAACTTTTAAGTTACAAAGTGTATAACGTACATCTGCGAAAACAGGCAGACTGTATGTTTTAAGTATGTCGCTTTCTGTTGAAATACCCAACCCTATACCTCCTCCAATGAAAAGATTGTTATGAAAGAGATCTACGCCATGGACAGTGTTGATATGCCATTGACTGAAACCATACTCACCGCTGCCAAATGAATAACCGGTATTGACAAAACCACGATAACGACTCTGGGCTACGGATATGGTAGTTATAAATGATACTAAAATCAAAATAAATAATTTCTTCATAAATGTTATTTTATTAATAGTTCTGTATTAACTCTTATTTTTCCAAAAGTTTTCTGTTCATCACGTACCCGGCAAAGTTCCCGGTATGCTTTTTCCTTATACTCCTGAAGAACTTTGATTTCGTTACGTAATCGGTCGTTTTCTTCCTGAAGGACCTTGAGTTCTTTAGTCTGTTCTTCAGACTTCATTTCAGCACGTACCTTTTCTTCAGCTGTCTTTGCGATAAGTTCTGGAGCCAGAAGCTGTATCTGCTTCTGTGCCGTTATAAATTCACTCATGAGCATACACAAGGCTTCTACCTGGTTCCTTTCCTTCTCGATGTCTGGAGGAACAGGAAGAAATGGTGTTGTTTCCTTGTCATAGATGTCAAAGTCATTCTTCTCTATGAATTTCCAGGCTGTTTCAACCCATTCACCGACAGGCTTTCCGGCTTTTCGGCAATATATTTTTATTTCTTCGAGTATGTTTTTAGGTACTCTTAGAGTTGATGTCTGTATATTTGCTTTTTCTTGCATATCAATGATTTATGTGCAAAAATATAAAGAATATATTTATCAATATACACTTTCTACAAAAAATATATTATTGCTTTGTTATGTGTGTATCTACAAAACAACCACCGAAGCCGGATAAGGCGTCTGGTTGCGTGTAAGTGACTGTTACAAGGGTTTGTCCCATGAATGTTTCAATCTTGTCTATAACGGCCTCCATTGGCTCCCCTAAGCCTGTGGCTTCAGCAGATACCAATATCAAATCTCCTTCTTTCATATCTTTGGTTTTTTTGATTGTGTCACAAAATCAAATTATTTTATACCGAACTCTTCTCTTAGCATTTTGAGCAGTGAATTTTCAGCGTGCTTTCTTACCATATCCCCTGCACATACCTTGTCATCGTAGTAACAGCACCTTTCGTACACGTTTTTAAGTCTGCCGAGTTCAGCTATCTTATCCACAGCTTTGACTGCCCTGTCGTTGGTTGGGTGATCCATTGCGCTGCTTACCCATCTGTAAACAAACGAATATTGTTCGTACTGCTCTCCACCTTCTTCACGAGGATGCAGGGTGTTGATAGTGAAAATAACCGTGTCAGCTTTGGGCTTCCTGCCCTTTA
>NZ_LT635832.1 GCF_900128475.1 Mediterranea massiliensis
TGGCTATAGCACCGGGGTTCCACCTCTTCCCATTCCGAACAGAGAAGTTAAGCCCGGTCACGCCGATGGTACTGCGCAACAGTGGGAGAGTAGGTAGCCGCCGTCTTCAGTGGAAGTCCTCCGTGACGAACGTGTCACGGGGGACTTTTCGTTTGTGCACGTCCCGTCCCTGCGGCCGGCCCTCCCGTCCCTTTCCGCTTCCGCGCCTCTGCTCCCCTCCACCTCTCCCTCCCTCCTCCTGCCGTGCCGCGCTTCCTTACACCTTCACGGAGTGCTGCGTCACCTCCCCATGAAGTGCTTCCTCAGGTCCTCAGGAAGCACTGCGTCAGGTCCTCATGAAGCGCTTCGTCAGAACCTCACGAAGTGCTGCGTTGCACCGAAACAATGTGTTTGCACTCTTTTCCAAGTATTTTTGCTCTTTTGCAAAAGAAAATTCTCTTTTTGTTTGTTGTTTCGCTTTCTTTCACTACATTTGCAGTGTACTATTAATCTAATACACTATATATCCTTGATCCGGAAGAGTGACAGGCCTTCAGCTCGTCGGATGGAAGGAATGGGGTGTTGGTATATAATTAATTAATGTGTTATGCTACAAGTAGAGAATATTTCGTTCAGTTATGGACGCAGGAAGCCCGAAGTATTGTCGGACTTCTCGTTTTCCCTGGAGAAAGGCCGGGTATATGGACTGCTGGGGAAGAACGGGGTGGGCAAGTCTACCCTATTATATCTGATGTGCGGACTGCTGACGCCCAAGCATGGCCGCGTGATGTATCACGGACTGGATGTGCGGAGACGTCTGCCCGAAACGCTGCGGGATATGTTCCTGGTACCCGAGGAATTTGACTTGCCTGCCGTTTCGCTGGTTCAGTTTGTGGAGCTGAACAGCCCTTTCTATCCCAACTTCAGCAAGGAGGACATGATGACCTATCTACATCTGTTCGAGATGGACTGGAACATCCATCTGGGCGGGCTGTCTATGGGGCAGAAGAAGAAAGTGTTCATGAGTTTTGCACTTGCCACGCATACCTCGCTGCTGCTGATGGACGAGCCGACCAACGGACTGGACATCATGGCGAAGAGCCAGTTCCGCAAGTTCATCGCTTCGGGCATGTCGGACGAGCGGACCATTGTGATTTCCACCCACCAGGTGAGGGACATTGACAATGTGCTGGATCATGTAGTGATTATGAACAACAGCTGCGTGCTGCTCGACGAGTCTATCGCACGCGTGACCGAACGACTGGCGTTTGTGGAGAGCGACAGCCCCGCCCTGGCCGAGGAGGCTCTGTACAAACTGCCTTCGGTGCAAGGCAACAGCCTGCTGCTGCCCAATCGTGAGGGCGTGGAGACGAAGCTCAACCTGGAGCTGCTCTTCGGTGCCGTATTGGCCAACCCCGAGAAGATAAAAGAATTGTTTCAATCTAAAATGGAGGAGGAGAGATGATGCGTGATCGTTTTTTCAGTATGTCGCGTTTTCTGAATTGCTGTCAGAAAGATTTGGTGGAGAATTGGCGGAAAAATATGTTGCGTCTGGTTGCGATGTATGGTGCTTTGACCGTCTTTTTTATTTGGGCTGGTCGCATCTGGCGTCGTCCTAGTTTTAGTAGTGAGCTTTGGCAAAACGAGTTCGGAGTCGGGTGCTTCATGATATTTGCGATGGGTACGTTGAGTGCTTCGTTTGTGATGGAGTTCCTGAAAGACAAACGCCGTCGGCTTTCGGCTCTGATGTTACCGGCTACCGCTTTCGAGAAATATTTATCACGTTGGTTTCTTTATACTTTCGTTTTCCTTTTGGCTTATGCCTTGGCTTTTGTATTGGCCGATTTGACGCGTGCTTTTATTTCTTCCCTATTTGACACTGGTGTTACGTCTATTTTCCCTTATGGACAGTTGACAAATGAAACGATGTTTCCTCCATTTTTCAGTACCGGACGGGGGACACTCTTTAGCTTCTCGTTCTACTTTGCCGTCCAGAGTGCCTATGTGCTGGGCAGTGCCTTGTGGCCGAAGAATGCTTTCATCAAGACCTCGGCAGCCCTGATTGTCGTCATTTCCATTTTTGTGGCCGTACTGGTTTCGCTGGTCAAGTCGCTGCACTTCGGACCCTATACTCCCATGGAGGAAGAAACGGCGGTGACACTCTGTACTTGTCTTTTGTTCGCCTTTGCCATCTTCTGCTGGGTGACGGCCTACTATCGTTTGAAGGAAGCGGAAATCATTAATCGTTGGTAAGTATGGATTTTAGAGATACGAAAGCTATTTATCTGCAGATTGCCGACCGCATCTGCGACGAAGTACTGGTGGGAAAGTTTGCCGAAGACAGCCGCATTCCCTCGGTGCGCGAGTATGCTGCCGTGGTGGAAGTGAATGCCAACACGGTGATGCGCTCGTTCGACCAGCTCCAGTCGCAGGGTATCATCTACAACAAGCGGGGCATCGGCTATTTTGTGGCTGCGGGTGCCCGCGAGCGGATTCTCGCCTTGCGCAAGGAACAGTTCCTGACAAACGAGGTCGACTATTTTTTCAAACAGCTGTACACGCTGGGCATTTCCGATGCCGAACTGGCGGCGATGTACCGCGATTATGCCAAGAATCAAGAAAAGAATAACAAGTTATGAAACGAACTACTTATATTATATTGGGTGTGTTGCTGGCCCTGCTGGCCGGCATGAGTGGCACCATTATCTATTGGGGAACGCACAGCGGAAGTGTGTCGGACATGACCGTCCGCCTGGAAGGAGAAGAGCAGGTGCGTCCGTTGCCTGCCTGCAAGGTCGTGAGATTCCAGATGGACAAGACTTTGTACAAGTACGATGGCAAGGATGATTTTACTTATTACTTTACCTTGAACACTGCCCATCTGATAGTGACTCCGGCCGATACGGCAACCGGCAGTTTCTCTTATGCGGCCGATATGGAGGAATTTATGAGCTTCGAGACGAATGGAGATACCCTGGATGTTGTGTTCAGCTTCCCGCCGGAGGAGCTTCGGAAGAGGATGCCGGAAGGAAAGATTGCCCCTTCTTTTATTATAAAGACTGCCCCTCTTTCTTTGCGCTTGCCCGAAAGCGTTGAGTGCTTGAACGGAGAGATGCTTTATGCGGTAGAGTTGCAGGACTTGCAACGCGATTCGTTGGCCATTGATTTCTCCGACAGCCCTGCCACGGTGTTTGTGCAGAATTCCCGTTTCCGTGCCCTGTCTGTTTTGGCGCGTCAGCTGGATCTGGTCAGTGGGTCGGTGGACCATCTGTATCTGAATCTGGACGAATTGTACAGTTTTGAGGTGAAGACCGATTCCTTCCGCATCGACACCGAATACTTGAGTGGCTCGAGGAATGCGGACTTCCAGGCAGACCCGCAGGAATGTCGTCGTATTCTGTGGAATCCTCTGTCGAAGGAAACCAAACTGAATCTGAAAATGAAGAATCCAAGTGAAATCCTCCTGCGCGACTGAGCAGGGGGATGAAAACGAAAAAGGAATTGCGATTGCAATTCCTTTTTTTATTGGTTGCGGAGGCAAGACTCGAACTTACGACCTTTGGGTTATGAGCCCAACGAGCTACCAACTGCTCCACTCCGCGATGTTCTTGATTTCGAGTGCAAAGGTACGACTTATTTTGGAAAAAACAAATATTCGGCAGATATTTTTTTTATTTCTTGTGTGATAAGGGGAAATGTCTTACTTTTGCTCAGATTATTAAGCAATGTGCAATTATTGAACCATGCCGTTATCCAAGACCAGAGCCCAGTTAGTGGACGTCGCCCGTCAGCTCTTTGCGAAGATGGGTGTCGAGAACACCACGATGAACGACATCGCCCTCGCTTCGAAGAAAGGGCGACGCACGCTCTATACCTACTTCAAGAGCAAGGAAGACATCTATCTGGCCGTGGTCGAGTCGCAGCTGGACATCCTGCTGGACACCATGAAGCGTGTGGCCGACAAGCACATCTCGCCCGACGAGAAGATGCTCGAGATGATCTACACCCGTCTGGACGTGGTGAAGGAGGTGGTCTACCGCAACGGTACGCTCCGGGCCGGTTTCTTCCGCGACATCTGGAAGGTGGAGAAGGCGCGCAAGCAGTTCGACGAGAAGGAAGTGCAGCTCTTCAAGGAGGTGCTGCGCGAGGGCATGGAAAAGGGGGTGTTCCAGATAGACGACCTCGACATGACGGCCGAGCTGGTGCACTATTGTGTGAAAGGTATCGAGGTGCCCTACATCCGCGGACAGATCGGAGCCAATCTGGACGACGCCACACGCGACAAGTACGTGGCGCGCATCGTCTTCGGCGCCCTGCACCGCAAGGAACCGAAGACACCGTGATGCGGGCGGGAAAAGATACTTTTACGGAGAAGAAAAGATACTTTTAATTTTTAAACAATACGATTATGGGATTATTAACTGGAAAAACAGCCATCGTAACCGGTGCCGCACGTGGTATCGGCAAGGCTATTGCATTGAAGTTTGCCGCTGAAGGCGCCAATGTAGCATTTACGGACCTGGTCATCGACGAGAACGCCGAGAATACAGCCAAGGAAATCGAAGCCATGGGCGTGAAGGCCAAGGCTTACGCTTCGAATGCCGCCAACTTCGAGGATACGGCCAAGGTGGTAGAGGCCATCCATCAGGACTTCGGCCGCATCGACATCCTGGTGAACAACGCCGGCATCACCCGCGACGGCCTGATGATGCGCATGAGCGAGCAGCAGTGGGATATGGTCATCAACGTGAACCTGAAGTCGGCATTCAACTTCATCCACGCCTGTACGCCCATCATGATGCGCCAGAAAGCCGGCAGCATCATCAACATGGCTTCTGTAGTAGGTGTTCACGGCAACGCCGGACAGGCCAACTACTCGGCTTCCAAGGCCGGTATGATTGCTCTGGCCAAGTCCATCGCACAGGAACTCGGCTCGCGCGGCATCCGTGCCAACGCCATTGCTCCGGGCTTCATCATGACAGCCATGACCGACGCCCTCTCTGACGAGGTGAAGGCCGAATGGTGCAAGAAGATTCCTCTGCGCCGTGGCGGTACGCCCGAAGACGTGGCCAACGTGGCTACCTTCCTGGCATCCGACATGTCGTCCTACGTTTCGGGTCAGGTGATCCAGATCGACGGTGGCATGAACATGTAATTTGCGATTGATATGACCGTCGTTTACGAGGACAATCACATCATTATCGTCAACAAGACCGCTTCGGAGATTGTTCAGGGAGACAAGACGGGCGATGTACCCCTTTCGGAAACCGTCAAGCAGTATCTGAAAGAGAAGTACCACAAGCCCGGCAACGTCTTTATCGGTGTGACCCACCGCCTGGACCGCCCTGTGAGCGGTCTTGTTGTCTTTGCCAAGACCAGCAAGGCCCTGTTGCGCCTGAACGAGATGTTCAAGAACAGCGAGGTGAAGAAGACCTACTGGGCCATCGTGAAGCAGACGCCCGCCGAGACCGAGGGCGAGCTGGTGAACTACTTGGTGCGCAACGAGAAGCAGAACAAGAGCTACGCCTACGACACCGAAAAGCCCGGCAGCAAGAAGGCCGTCCTGCACTACCGGCTCATCGCCCGCTCGGATAATTACAGTCTGCTGGAGGTGGACCTGAAGACGGGCCGCCACCATCAGATCCGTTGCCAGCTGGCCAAGATGGGCTGCCCCATCAAGGGCGATCTGAAGTACGGCTTTCCCCGCTCCAATCCCGACGGCAGCATATGTCTGCACGCCCGCCACGTGCGCTTCGTCCATCCTGTTTCCAAGGAACTGATAGACGTCGTGGCCCCCGTACCGTCGGACAACCTGTGGCGCAGCCTTACCGCTTCTTTGTAACGACCGATTTGATAAAACACAGATTTTCTATGAAAAAAAGACTGATACTCCCGGCATTGCTGCTCTGTGCAGGCATGGCCGTGCAGGCGCAGCAACAGCAGGCGTCTGCTTTCTACCTTCGTCCCGCCGTGTCGTTGCGGGCACCCCTCCAGGGGGACAGCATCAACTTCAAGGGCGACAAGTTTGACATGAAGGAACTGCTGAAAACAAAAGTGAATCTGGACTTCGACTCCTATACCTACGACCGCGTCGAGGCCGATACGGCCGGTTACGTCCGTGTGGCCCCTGCCGACCGCGACAACCTGCTCTACCTCTTCGCCACCAACCTGCGGGCCGAACGCTTCATGAAGGGCAAGCTCAAGGTATCTTCGCCCGCCCGCTTCGAGGTGTTCGTCAACGGCGTGTCCAAGCATGTGAAGGATGCTGTCCAGGACAGCCTCTCGCAGGTGCACCCTGCTGAAATCAGCCTGCGTCTGGAGCCCGAGGCCGACAACGAAATCATCATCAAGCTCCTTGCCTCGGCCGACGACAAGGCCGAGCCCGTGCTGAAGTGCACGTTCGAGGGCGATAAGGACTTCGAGAACGTTCCCTTCCACATGGCTCCCGATCTGAAGCGCCGCCTGTCGCTCTACAATACCGCTTTCGGACAGAAGGTCTACTCCGTCTCCCTCTCGCCCGACGGCAAGTACCTGCTGACGTATTATTGGGACAACTACTCCACCAAGCGTTCGCGCACGTGGCAGGAACTGACCGAAGTGAAGACGGGCCGCATGATTCATCCCAACGTGCCCACCAATGCCCGCTGGATGCCGGTGAGCAGCAAGCTCTACTATACCGTGACGGGCGACGAACGGAAAGACCTCGTGGTGCTGGACCCTGCCACGATGCGCGAGGAGACGGTGATGACCAACGTGCCCGACGGCCGTTTCACCTGGTCGCCCACGGAAGACTACCTGATTTATTCGTCTTCGGACGAAGGTGAGAAGGTGAGCGGTCCCCTGAAGCGCATGCTGATGCCCGACGACCGCATCCCCGGTTCGCGCAACCGCTCCTACCTGATGAAGTATGACCTGAAGACGGGTGTGTCCGAGCGCCTGACCTACGGCTCGCGCCCCGTTTACCTGAACGACATTTCGTGGGATGGCGCCAAGTTGCTCTGCACCACGTCGAAACCCAACATCACGAAGTGCCCCTACAGCCTGACCACCCTGTTCGAGCTCGACCTGAACACGATGAAGGCTGACACGCTGGTGCGTGAGGATGCCTACCTCAACTCCGCTTCCTATTCGCCCGACGGCCGTCAGCTGGTGCTGATCGGCAGCCCCGAGGCCTTCGGCGGCATCGGCAAGAACTGCGGTCCGCATCCCATTGCCAACGACTTCGACACGCAGGCTTTTCTGATGGACTTGGCTACCAAGGAGATAACGCCCATCACGCGCGACTTCAATCCCTCGGTATCCCTCCTGCAATGGAACCGTACGGACGGCTGCATCTACTTCAATACCACCGACAAGGACTGTCAGCACATCTATCGCTACACACCGAAGAAAGGCACGTTCGAGCTGCTTCCCCTGGCCGAAGACGTCATTTCTTCGTTCTCTCTGGCCGACAAGGCTCCCCAGGTGGCGGCCTATGTAGGCGGTGGCAACACCTCGACCGGCGTAGCCTATCTGTACGACTGCAAGAAGCAGACATCCAAGCTGCTGGCTAATCCGATGCAGAAGACGCTGGACAAGATCGAGTTCGGCCGGATGGAAGAGTGGAACTTCACGGCTTCGGACGGAACGACGATTGAAGGCATGATGTGCCTGCCGCCCGACTTCGACCCCGAGAAGAAATATCCGCTGATTGTCTATTACTACGGCGGTACCACGCCTACCACGCGCGGCATGACTTCGCCCTACAGTCCGCAGCTCTTTGCTTCGCGCGACTATGTGGTCTACGTCATCCAGCCCAGCGGCACCATCGGCTACGGCCAGGAGTTCTCTGCCCGCCACGTCAATGCCTGGGGCGACTATACGGCCGACAACATCATCGAGGGTACCAAGAAGTTCTGTGAAGCCCATCCGTTTGTCAATGCCGAGCGTATCGGCTGTCTGGGTGCTTCGTATGGCGGCTTCATGACCATGTATCTGCAGACCAAGACCGACATCTTTGCCGCTGCCGCCTCGCATGCCGGCATCAGCAACGTCACCAGCTACTGGGGTGAAGGCTATTGGGGCTATTCCTACAATGCCATTGCCGCCGCAGGCAGTTATCCCTGGTCGCAGCCCGACCTCTTCACCAAGCACGGGGCCCTGTTCAATGCCGACAAGATCCACACGCCCCTGCTGCTTCTGCACGGTACGGCCGATACCAACGTGCCTATCGGCGAGAGCATCCAGCTGTACAATGCGTTGAAGATTCTGGGCCGGACGGTGGAATTCATAACCGTGGACGGGGAGAACCACTTCATTGCCGACTACGACAAGCGTATCCTGTGGCACAACTCCATCATGGCCTGGTTTGCCAAGTGGTTGCAGGACAGCCCCGAGTGGTGGAACGACCTGTATCCTGAACGTCATTGGTAAGAATATAGCGAAACATCAAGGCGATAAAAAAGAAAAAGCCGCCCCCAGAATAGACAAGACGGGGCGGCTTTTTTTCTTGTTAGTGTGCTTACTCTTCTTCAGCAACTTTGAGCAGATGTTTCTGTCCGAAGTGCGGAGCTGTCCAAGAGAAAGCCGGAAGTATTTTAGGGCTGATTTGTTTCCGGCTTCTGGTATTGGCTCCCCCGGCCTCTTCTTTTCAGAAGGCGGCCGGGGAGAGCCCTCCACAAACAAACATAAACAGGGCTGCTACTAATACTAACGTTTTACTTTCACTTGCTTTCCTTTTAAAAGAGTATATATATATATATAAAGTTTAGGTTTAAGTTGCTTTTTTGTCAGCGTAAGCTCGCGCTCACATCTAATTAACTTCAAAAAGCGTGCCAAAAACCTTCGTTCTTGCTTATCGCTTTGATAAGCAAGAACTTGCGATTTCCCCTTCCGTTGTGGAAGTGTGGAAAACGGGTGTGGATGTGTGGAACGGATTGTGGAATATTTCTACAATATGTCCGAAAGGTTGTAGAGCTTCAGTTTGTTGTAGAGCGTTTTCCGGTCGATGCCGAGCAGCTGGGCGGCCCGGCTCTTGTTGTTGCCGGTCTGGCGGAGGGCTTCGATGATCTGCTGCTTTTCCGTCTCCTCGTTGCGCAGGGGCATGCTGCCAGGCGTGTGGGCAGCGAGGGAAGGAGAGGGCTGGAGGTCGGACAGCTCGTTCAGGGTGATGAACTTGCCTGTGGCGAGCAGGGTGGCCCGGCGTACGACGTTCTTCATCTGGCGGAGGTTGCCCGGCCAGGAATATTCGGTCAGGGCACGCGAGGCGGCTTCGTCGAAACCTATCAGATGCTTGTCCATTTCGCGGTTGGCCTGGTCCAGGAAGAAGTTGGCGAAGAGCAGGATGTCTTCGTGGCGGTCCTTCAGTTGCGGCATGCGCAGGGTGAATTCGTTGATACGGTGGTAGAGGTCCTCGCGGAAGTTGCCCCGTTCGATGGCTTGCTCCAGATTTTCGTTGGTGGCCGATATCAGGCGGACGTCCACCTGTATCTCCTTGTTCGAGCCGACGGGGCGTATCTTGCGCTCCTGCAGGGCGCGGAGCAGCTGTACCTGCACCTCGTAGCTCAGGTTGCCGATTTCGTCCAGAAAGATAGTGCCGCCGTTGGCAGCCACGAAGGCTCCCGTCTTGTCGGTCAGGGCGCCGGTGAAGGCTCCCTTCACATGGCCGAAGAATTCGGAAGCGGCCAGTTCCTTGGGGATGGCGCCGCAGTCGATGGCTACGAACGGATATTGCGCCCGCTTGCTCAGCTGGTGGATGCGGTGGGCCACGTATTCCTTACCCGTGCCGCTGGCTCCGTTGATGAGCACCGACATGCTGGTGGGGGCCACCAGGCGGACGTAGTTGTAGAGTTGCTTGGCGGCATCGCTTTCCCCTTCCAGATAGTCGGACGGAGGGTTCTGGCCGGCGGCTTCCTGTGCGGTGTGGGGCTTTTCGGCCTGAGGGGCGGGAGCGGAAGTAGAGGTCTCGGAAGATTTGAGTGCTTCGTCCATCTTCTTGAGCAGTTCGTCGGGGTTCACCGGCTTGGCCACGTAATCGCGTGCGCCCAGCTTCATGGCCTGTACGGCCGACTGGATGTCCGCATAACCCGTCATGATGATGAGCGGAGTCAGGCGGCCGTGTTGCCCCATCCACTTCAGCAGGTCGATGCCGTCGCGGTCGGGCAGGCGCAAGTCGGAGAGAATGAGGTCTATAGCTTCTGTTTCAATGATTTTCTGGGCACGCGCGATGCTGCTGGCCGACTGTACCTGGAAGCCTTTCTTCCCCAGCCAGGTCTTCAGCATCATGCCATACGTGATATCATCTTCTACAATCAATACAGACTTCATAAGCGCAAATATTATCTTTTACAACACAAAGGTAAGCTGTTTTGGCTGATTTTAGTATATTTGCAGACTTAAATTAAACAAAAAGTAAGATGAAAAAGGCAACAGTTGTATTATTAACCATCCTGGTTTGCGGCTTTGTGGCCTGCAAATCGGATAAAAAAGCGAAAGATATGAGCGAAGAAACCAAACTGAAGATTGAAACCACCGCGGGCGACATCGTGGTGAAGCTGTACAACGAAACTCCCCAGCATCGGGACAATTTCATCAAGCTGGCCGAGAACGGTACCTATGAGGGAACCCTCTTTCACCGTGTCATCAAGGACTTCATGATACAGGCAGGTGACCCCGATTCGAAGAACGCGTCCAAGGGTCAGATGCTGGGTGCGGGCGATGTGGGCTATACCGTCCCTGCCGAGTTTGTCTATCCCAAGTATTTCCATAAGAAAGGTGCTTTGTCTGCCGCCCGCCAGGGGGACAACGTGAATCCCCAGAAGGCTTCGTCGGGCTGTCAGTTCTACATCGTTACCGGCAAGGTGTACAGCGATTCGGCCCTGCTGAGCATGGAGCAGCAGATGAACCAGATGCGCTTCAACAACCTGTTCAACACGTTGGCCTCCAAGCATGCCAAGGACATCTACAAGATGCGCAAGGCAGGCGACCAGGAAGGGCTGATGAACCTGCAGGACACGCTCATAGCCCAGGTGGAGAAGCAGCTGGCCGGCCAGCCCGAATTCCGCTTCACGCCCGAGCAGGTGAAGGCCTACACGACCGTGGGTGGTACGCCCCATCTGGACGGCGAGTACACCGTCTTCGGCGAAGTGCTGGAAGGCATGGACGTGGTCGACAAGATCCAGCGGGTGAAGACCGACCGCAACGACCGTCCCGAAGAGGATGTGAAGATCATCAAGGTGGAAGTGCTGAAGTAAGCTCCCGGCGGGAATGTTCAAGGTAAACAGGCAGATATTGGACAACGGCCTGCGGCTGGTGCATTGCGAAGACACCAGCACGCAGATGGTGGCGCTGAATATCGTGTATGATGTCGGCGCCCGCGACGAGCATCCCCAGCACACGGGGTTTGCCCATCTGTTCGAACACCTGATGTTCGGAGGTTCCTTGCACATTCCCGACTATGACACTCCCCTCCAGCTGGCGGGCGGCGAGAACAACGCGTGGACCAACAACGACATCACCAACTATTACCTCACCGTGCCCCGCCAGAATGTGGAGACGGGCTTCTGGCTGGAGTCCGACCGCATGCTGGGGCTGGACTTCAGCGAACGGAGCCTCGAAGTGCAGCGCGGTGTGGTGATGGAGGAGTTCAAACAACGCTGCCTCAACCAGCCGTATGGCGACGTGGGCCATCTGCTCCGTCCGCTGGCCTATCGCTTCCACCCCTATCAGTGGCCTACCATCGGCAAGGACCTTTCGCACATCGAGCAGGCCACGCTCGACGAGGTGCGCGAATTCTTCTACCGCCACTATGCCCCCAACAATGCCGTCCTGGCTGTGGCCGGCAACATCACGTGGGAGGAAACCGTCCGCCTGACGCAGAAATGGTTCGGCCCCATTCCCCGTCGCGAAGTGCCCGTCCGTTGTCTGCCGCAGGAACCTAGGCAGACCGAAGAGCGACGCTTGACCGTGGAGCGTCCTGTCCCCCTCGACGCCCTCTTCATGGCTTTCCACATGTGCCGCCGCGACGAGTCCGACTATTATGCTTTCGACATTCTTTCCGACATCTTGGCCAACGGACGCTCCAGCCGTCTGAACCGCCGGCTGATACAGGAACAGAAACTTTTTTCCAGCATTGATGCCTACATTTCCGGCAGTCGGGATGCGGGTCTTATCCATATCAGCGGCAAGCCTTCGCAAGGAGTCTCGCTCGATGAGGCCGAAGCGGCCGTCCGCGAAGAACTGGAGCAGCTCCGCCGCCAGCTGGTCGACGAACCCGAGCTGGAAAAGGTGAAGAACAAGTTCGAGGCCGCCCAGATTTTCGGCAACATCCATTACCTGAATGTGGCCACCAACCTGGCCTGGTTCGAGCTGACCGGCCGTGCCGAGGACATCGACCGTGAGGTGGACAACTACCGTTCCGTCACCGCCGACCACCTCCGTCAGGTGGCCGACCGCGCCTTCCGTCGCGAGAATGGAGTGGTACTGCATTATCGGAAAGAATGAAAGAAAAAAATAAGCAGGGCAAAGCGTCTGTTTTCCCAGCCTAAATCATTCGTTTGCCCAGCTTAAAACATTGCTTTTCCCAGCCTAAATCATTGCTTTTTCCAGCCTGAAAGATTGCTTTCTTTGGGAGGGAAGCTCATGCCTTGCACGTCACTTGAAGTGCAGAACTTTCACAAGCAATATATTCTCTTTCATTTCCAATTCTTTATATTCTTTGGGATAATATTCCGCAACATATTCATCCGAATATTGAAGGACCAACGCGTTGGGATAATTGGAAGAAACATAAAGTCCTAATGAAAACATGCCGGGAAGATCGATAAGGGGACGTTCGAACGTTGTCAGTTCTCCGGTCTGTTTATGATACAGGACATGTACTCCTCTTCCTCTCGGACTATCGGAAAAGATGCTCCAAAGGGTATACAGGTAATGGTCGGATTCGATGGCCATATCACAACCGGCCCGTTCATCCTTGATGTCCAGCGTTGTCCTATGCCCTATGAACTGACTTTCTAATTTTACATCGGGCTGGAACTGATAAGTCCGGCTGACAGTTTTTTGAACGGGGTCGTACCTGTAAAATTCTCCGCTGGAAGGATTGAAAGCGTGAACAATTCCTTCCGTATCGGTAGTCATTCGGGCAAACATACTTGAACTGTAGGGGTACACTTCCTCCTTTTGCAGGATTGTTTCTACCTTTTCGCCTTTATCGTTCATAATCCAAAGTCCGTTGCTGTTGTCCAATTGTGAACAGGACAATTGATAGCACAGGAAATTACTGTCCGGAAGGGCTACAATGTCATCATAAATTAAACTGAATGGAAAGGTGATGTTTCGAATGAATGTGCCATCGGGGGAATAGCTGAAGATTCGGCGGGTAGCCAAGTCTTCCAGATACAGACAGTCTTTGCCCAGAAAGAAACCAGATAATTCGGTATATTCTCCCGGCCCGCCTCCTTGACGTCCGATGCTGTTGAGGAACCTGCCTGAGCGGTCGAAACGGAATACAACATTCTGTTTGGAATCTGATGCATAGATGTTGTTCCCTTCAAAATAGATACGTGAAACTGAGCCGAAGAACATACTGTCCGGCAAGGCGAGCCGAATGGTTGTCACACTGTCTATGAAGGATGACAGGGGGAGCTCTTTCTGGGGTGAGGTCAGATTGAGCGGCAGTAGGATTGTGTTGTCTTCTGATTGGCCGTTCGTGGAATGGCATGCGGTGAATACCGATAACAGAAGGACGAGGCAGAGGGGCATGCTTTTCTTCATGGTTGTTCGATTAAAAAGGTTTCTGTCATGCAAATAAACAAAAAAAATGGAAAAAGGCAAATTCTCAAAGCGCTTCTTTTATGAGACCTGCCGCAGGACATGCTTTGCTTATTTGGAATAAATGAACTACCTTTGTGAGAATTTACGAAACTATCTTTAGAAAATTCTCGATGAAACACTGGATGCAGACTTATGGCGGGCACTATCGTGCGTTGGTCCGCCTGGGCTTTCCGATTGTGGTGGGGCAGTTGGGCGTCATTATATTGGGCTTTGCCGATACGCTGATGATTGGCCATCACAGTACAGAGGAGCTGGGCGCGGCTTCGTTTGTCAACAATCTGTTTAACTTGTGCATCATTTTCAGTACAGGTTTCAGCTATGGCCTGACGCCGGTGGTGGGAGCCCTTTACGGTAACCGTCGCTTTGCCGAGGCGGGGCAGGCCCTGTTGTGCAGCCTGGTGGCCAATGCGCTGGTGGCAGTGTTGCTGACGGTGGTGATGGGAGTCCTGTACTTCAACATCGGGCGGTTGGGCCAGCCGGAGGAATTGTTGCCGCTGATCCGTCCTTATTATCTGGTGTTGCTGGCTTCCCTGCTTTTCGTGCTGCTGTTCAACGGATTCAAGCAGTTTACCGACGGCATTACCGATACACAGACGGCCATGTGGCTGCTGCTGGGAGGCAATGCGCTGAACATCGTGGGCAACTATGTGCTGATAAACGGCAAGCTGGGGCTGCCCGAGCTGGGACTGCTGGGTGCCGGGCTGAGTACACTCCTGTCGCGCATCGTGATGGTGGTGACCTTTGCGCTGATTGTGTGGCGCAGCCGTCGGTTTGCCCGTTATCGGGTCGGAGTGTGGCGGTTGGGATGGTCGGTGCCGGTGTTCCGCCGTCTCAATGCCTTGGGATGGCCCGTCGGCCTGCAGATGGGGATGGAGACCGCTTCGTTCAGCCTCAGTACGGTGATGGTCGGCTGGCTGGGCACGCTGGCGCTGGCCTCCCATCAGATTATGCTCACCATTTCGCAATTCACGTTCATGATGTTCTATGGCATGGGGGCGGCCGTAGCGGTGCGCGTCAGCAATTTTCACGGGCAGGGCGATGTGCGGAATGTGCGCCGCGTGGCCTACGCAGGCTTTCATCTCATCCTCTTCATGGGCGTCATTCTGCTCAGCATCGTCTTTGCCTTCCGCAGTCGGGTAGGCGGATGGTTTACGGACAATGCGGAAGTTTCTGCCCTGGTTTCCGCGTTGTTTTTCCCCTTCCTCATCTATCAGTTTGGCGACGGCCTGCAAATCAATTTCGCCAATGCCCTGCGTGGCATTACCGACGTTAAACCGATGATGCTGATAGCGTTTATTGCCTATTTTCTTATATCTTTGCCGGTAGGATATTTCTGCGGATTCGTGCTCGGCTGGGGACTGCCGGGGGTGTGGATGGCCTTTCCCTTCGGGCTGACCAGTGCCGGGCTGATGTTGTGGGGACGTTTCCGCTCTAAAACCCGATAGCCTATGCGTACCAAGACCCATGTTTCGCGTGTGAAGATCACTTTGGGCTATGCCTTGATGCTGGCCGTGCTGCTGTTCTCCCTGTTCTTCGTCAATCGGGAGATGGGCAATCTGACCCTTTCCGAGGATCGCAACATGCAGTGGGAGGACAGCCTGATGACCTTGCTCCGCGAAAAGGACGAGAATACCATCCGCCTGCTGCGCATGATGAGTGCGGCCAGCGACAGCCTGATTTCCACCAACGACATCGAGCAGATGATAGCCCAGCACGACACCATCATCATCCGCCAGCGGGTGCAGCAGCATGTGGTGAAGCGGCGCGACACCATCCGGACGCCCAAGAAGGAGAAGAAAGGGTTCTTCAAGCGCTTGGGGGAAGTTTTCGTGCCTCCCAAGGAAGATACGACGGTCCAGATCCGCACGTCGACCGAAGTGGCAATGGACACTCTCTACGATACCTACAATCCGGTGGACTCCCTGCAGGAGCGGCTGAAGGCCGTAACCCAGAAGCGGCAAGAACAGCAGGTGACGGTGCAGCGGCGCCAGCGCTACCTGCGTGGATTGGACAAAATGCTCAACGCCCGCATCGACAGCCTGCTGAAAGGTTATGAACAGGAAGTGCTGCTTCGGGCCCGCGAGGCGGACGAAAGGCAGGAGCGGGTGCGGCAGCGCTCGGCCCGTATCATCGGAGGCATTGCCGTGGGTGCCGTCTTGCTTTCCGCCTTTTTCCTGATGCTGATCGGACGTGACGTGACCCGCAGCAACCGTTACCGCCGTGAACTGGAAGAGGCGCGGCGCCGGGCCGAGGACTTGCTCGCTACGCGCGAGAAGTTGATGCTGGCCATCACGCACGACTTCAAGGCACCGCTGGGGTCTATCATGGGGTATGCCGACCTGTTGTCACGCTTGACCGTCGACGAGCGGCAGCGTTTCTATCTGGACAACATGAAGACTTCGTCGGAACATCTGTTGAAGCTGGTTACAGACCTGCTCGACTTCCATCGGCTGGACTTGCATAAGGCTGAAATCAATCGCGTCAGCTTCCATCCGGCCCGTCTGATGGAGGAGATTCGGGTGAGCTTCGAGCCGTTGACGGCAGCCAAAGGACTGGCTCTGCATTGCGAGACGGCTCCCGAGCTGGACGGGACCTTTATCTGTGACCCGTTGCGCCTGCGTCAGATCATCAACAACCTGTTGTCCAATGCCGTGAAGTTTACCGACCGGGGAGGCATTACCCTGACCGCACGCTATGAAGACCGGATGCTGGTCGTAGCGGTAGCCGATACAGGGAAGGGCATGGAGCCGTCCGACCGCGAACGTATCTTTCAGGAGTTTACCCGGCTGCCGGGAGCGCAGGGCAAGGAAGGGTTCGGCCTCGGCCTGTCCATCGTGAAGATGCTGGTACAGTTGCTCGAGGGTTCCATCGAGGTAGACAGTGTGCCTGGAAAGGGAAGCACCTTCACCGTGCGGATCCCCATCTATCCCGTACACATTGACAAGGCGGCCGATACGGTGGAGGAGGAACGTCCTGCTGCCGGTCACGAGGAACAGGTACCTGTGGTGAAGCGGGCCTTGCTCATCGACGACGACCGTATCCAGCTGACTCTGACGGCGGCTATGCTGAAACAGGGTGGACTGGATTCCGTCTGCTGCCAGCAGCCGGATGAGTTGCTCGATGCCTTGCGCGGTGAACCGTTCGATGTTCTGCTGACCGATGTACAGATGCCGGCCATCAGCGGATTCGACCTCTTGAATCTGCTTCGGGCTTCCAATATTCCGCAGGCACGTATCATTCCCATCATTGCCGTAACGGCGCGGAGCGACATGCAGCGCGAGGAATTTGTGGAGCATGGTTTCTCGGGTTGTCTGCACAAGCCCTTTACCGTGGCCGAACTGTTGGCCGAATTGTCGCAGAAAGCCTTGGTCGGGGAAGTGCCCCAGCCGCCTCCCGTTTCCACATCGCAGGGTTATAATTTTGCGGCACTGACCGCCTTCTCGGCCGACGATGCCGAGGCTTCGCGCACTATTCTGGAGAGTTTCGTTGCGGAAACCCGTCGGAATGCCGGCCGGTTAAGGCAGGCGGTCGATGAAGGTGATGTGTCGGAAATGGCAGCCGTATCCCATAAGATGATACCTTTGTTTATCATGCTCGAAGCATCCGGACTGGTGGCCTTGTTGAGAAGGCTGGAAGGAGCATCGGGACAGCCTCTCTCCGAAGACTTGCTTGAGGCGGCATCGGAAGCCTTGAAGCGGATAGAAGATGTGTTGGAAGCTGCTCCACTTTAAGCGTTCAATCGTGCTTATTTCGGGAAAAACTAACTTTTTTCGTCAGAATTTGTTTACTTTGTACTCAAATACGTGATGTTGTGACAGAAGAGACTCCGATAAAGAAAAAAAGACGATGGTTACGGGTATTGCTGTGGGTGTTGCTTACGCCTGTTGCCTTGTTTACGCTGCTCATGGTGCTGCTTTATGTGCCCCCTGTGCAGAACTTCCTGCGTAGACAGGCTACGGCGATTGCCTCCGAGGCTACCGGCATGGATATCTCCGTGGAGCGCATTGATTTGCGCTTCCCCCTCAATCTGTTGGTGCGTGGCGCTTTGGTGGTGCAACCGGCCGATTCAACGGGGCAGGGCATACAGGCTCCCGATACGTTGCTCGACCTTGGCAGTCTGAATGTGCGCATTCAGGCGTGGCCTTTGTTGCATGGCCGGGTGGAAGTGGATCATGTAACCCTGAGTGATGTCTCTGTCAATTCGGCCGATTTGCTGGAGGGAATGCGTGTGGAAGGACAGCTGGGCCGTTTCTTCTTGAAAAGCCATGGTGTAGATCTGGTAAAGGAAGAAGTGGTGCTCAACGAGGTGGAGCTGGAAGATTCCCGGGTGCATGTGCTTCTGTCCGATACGACGGCTTCCGAACCAGAGGACACGACTTCGGCTCCGGTCAAGTGGAAGCTGACTTTGCAGAACTTGAAGCTGAAAAACTTGTCTGCCAGTCTGGCCATGCCGCTGGACACGACAACGCTGTCTGCACAGATTGCCGAACTGGGGATTACCGATGCGGAGGCTGATTTGGGTGCCCAGCGTTATGGCTGGCAGCGTTTTCGCCTTTCAGGGGCGTCGGTGCGTTATGATGTCGGTTCGGGACGTCCGGCTGAAGGATTCGATGCGTCGCACATCGCTCTTCGTGACATCCGGTTGGGCATTGATTCGGTGCTCTATTATGGTCGTAACATGAACGCCGTGATTCAGGAGTTTGCCTTGAACGAGCGGTCGGGGCTCAGCGTTTCGTCGCTGACGGGTCGTGTGTTTGCCGATTCCACATTGATACAGATTCCCCGGTTGCGGTTGCTGACGCCTCACAGCGAGGTGAAGTTGGCTGCCCAGACATATTGGGAACTCGTCGAGATTCCTACGACAGGTCGTCTTTCTGTCCGCCTGGATGCTCGTATCGGCAAGCCGGATGTGCTTCTTTTTGCCGGCGGATTGCCCGAGGCATTCAAAAAAGCCTATCCGTTCCATCCCTTGGTCGTTCGTGCCGGTACGGAAGGAAATCTCAAGCAGATGCAGATATCCCGCTTCCTGGTGGACCTGCCCGGTGCCTTTACCATGAAGGGCGGCGGTGAGTTGTGGAATGTCACTGACAGCCTGACCCGTTCCGTTCAGATGGATTTCGATATGCAGACCCGTAACCTGGACTTTCTGACGACACTGGCCGGTGTGGCGGGTGACGGCACGTTGGCCATCCCCGACAGCATGCACCTGGCTGCCAAGGTGGGCTTGGAAGGTAACCGTCTGTCATCGGACCTGAAGATAAAGGAGGGGAGAGGACGTCTTGCCCTGGATGCCTTTTACGATTTGTCGACCGAGGCCTATCGGGCCGATTTGTCTGTAGACTCCCTCCAGCTCCATCACTTCCTGCCCAAAGACAGTCTGTATGAACTGACGATGCACGCTGCGGCTCGGGGCAGGGGAGTGGATTTCTTGTCCCGGCGGACCGTGGCCGACGCTTCGCTCCGGCTGGATGCCCTCCAGTATGGTAAGTGGCATTTGTCGGGAGTCAATCTGAAAGCCGGTCTGAAGTCGGCCTTGGCTTCTGTGAACCTGACCAGCGACAACGCATTGCTGAAGATGCAGGCGGATGGCAGTATGAGGCTCGACCGTAAGTATTTGGACGGTGCGGTAGATTTGGATGTGTCGCGGGTCGGCTTGTATGAATTGGGGCTTATTCCCGAACGCCTGAAACGTCCGTTGGCTTTCCGTCTGGAAGGGGAGGTGCGGCGAGACACGGTGCGGATGGAACTGTCGGCAGGCGACTTGAACCTGTGGCTGCGGGCACGGGGAACGGTGGACAAGCTGATGGAGCAGAGCAATCAGTTTGCCGACCTGCTGATGAAACAGATTGAGGACCGGAGGCTTGATCATGCGGCTTTGCGACGGGCACTTCCATCGGCTGGCATGTTTGTAAAGGCTGGCGAAGACAATCCGGTAAACGACCTCCTGGCCCAGTATCACATGGGTTTTCATGAAATGAAGTTGAGCTTCGGCTTTACTCCTGAATGGGGTATCAACGGTCGTACTTCCATCCACGGCCTGCATACCGATTCGTTGCAGTTGGATACTGTCTTCTTTGCCGTCCATCAGGATACGACACGGATGAGGCTGCAAAGCGGTGTCATCAACAATGCCCAAAATCCTCAGTTCGTGTTCCGCAGCACGCTGACGGGTGAAATCCGGAGCGAAGACGCCGAACTGACACTGGATTTCGAAGACGAGAACGGTGAAAAGGGTATTCTGTTCGGCGTCAATGCCCGACCGTTGAACGAAGGACACGGGAAGGGAAACGGTGTATTGCTGAATCTCATCCCCGAGAACCCCATCATTGCCTACCGCAAATTTACCTTTGCGGATCAGGCCAACTGGATTTATCTGCACAAGAACATGCGCGTCTATGCCAATGTGGATATGGACAGCGATGACGGCATCTGTTTCCGTATGCAGTCCAATCGGCAGGATACGGTGTCGTTGCAGAATATGAACGTGGAGCTGAGCCGTTTCCGTCTGAGCGAGCTCAGCAAGGTGATGCCTTATCTGCCCCGTCTCACCGGCTTGTTCTCAGCCGAAGCCCAGTATATCCAGACGGAGAACTCCCTACAAGTGTCGGCCGAAGCCAATGTACAGAAGCTTACTTATGAAGGACAGCCTGTGGGCGATGTGGGGCTGGGCGTGACTTGGTTGCCGGGCGAGGGAAATACGCATTATCTGAGCAGCTACTTCCTGTACAACAATCAGGATGTGCTGAGTGCCGACGGTACGCTGGTGCAACAGGGTGAAAAGAATGTGATGGACATCAGCGCGAACATTACCCGTTTGCCGCTGGCCATTGCCAACGCCTTTGTCCCCGACCAGATGGCGACGCTTCAAGGGCGGGCTGACGGTGAGCTCCTCATCGGGGGAAGCATGGATCAGCCGACCGTTGACGGAAGCCTGTCGCTGGACAGTGCCAATGTGTACGTCAAGATGTTGGGCTCCCGCTATTGGATGGACAACCGTCCCATCCGGCTGGAAAACAACCGGCTGGTGTTCGACAAATTTGCCATCTATACCACCAGCGACAATCCCTTTGCCATCAATGGCTATGTGGACTTCCGCAACATGGAGCGGCCGACGGCCGACCTTACCCTACGGGCCAACAACTATACCTTGCTCAATGCCAAGCGGACACGTGAAAGTCTGGTCTACGGCAAGGTTCTGGTCGACATGTTGGCTACGGTAAAAGGTCCGCTCGATGCGCTGAAGATGAGGGGAAACATGAACTTGCTGGGAACTACCGACGTGACTTACGTGCTGACCGACTCACCGCTGACGGTGGAAGACCGTCTGGACGGACTGGTATCTTTTGTGTCCTTCCGTGATACGACGGCAGCGGCTTCGGCGGCGGTAGCAAATGTGCCTCTCGGTGGCATGGACATGCTGATGTCTGTCCACATTGACGATGCGGTGCGCCTGCGGGCCGACCTGAGTCCCGACCGTTCGCAATACATCGAGCTGGAAGGCGGAGGCGACCTTTCCTGGCAATATACCCCTCAGGGAGACATGAGCCTGACGGGACGTTATACGTTCAGTGGAGGCGTCATGAAATTCTCGTTGCCCGTCATTCCGCTGAAAGAGTTTCAGATTGTCAGCGGCAGTTATGTGGACTGGCGGGGCGATGTGATGGACCCGACGCTGAACCTGAAGGCGCAGGAACGTATGCGTGCCTCCGTGGCCGACGGTGACGACGGCAGTGGTTCGCGCATGGTGAACTTCGATGTTTCCATTGCTTTGAAGGGACGGCTGGCAAGTCCCGAACTGGTGTTCGACCTGTCGGCTCCCGAAGATGCCACCGTGGAGAACCAGTTGCAGGCCATGGGTGCCGAGGAACGCAGCAAGCAGGCCATTACCATGATGGCGACGGGAATTTACCTGAATGACAGCGGCAAGGGAGGCGGACTGACCATGGGCAGTGCCTTGAACAGCGTGCTGCAGAGTCAGATCAACGCCCTGGCCGGTGGAATGAAGGGCGCCAGCTTCAGTGTCGGCATCGAGGACCGTACATCTGCCGAGACCGGCGACAAGCAGACCGACTACAGTTTCCGTTACTCCCAGCGCCTCTTCAACGACCGGGTGCAGATCATTATCGGCGGTAAGGTGTCGACCGGAGCCAATGCCACCAATGATGTGGAGTCGTTCATCGACAATATCTCGCTGGAATACAGACTCGACGCTTCGGGTACCCGATACATCCGTGCCTTCCACAACAAGAACTATGAGAGTGTGCTCGACGGGGAGATTACCGAAACGGGTGTCGGTCTGGTACTGCGCCGCAAGATGGACCGCCTGAGCGAGCTCTTTATTTTTAGAAAGAAGAAAAAGGGAGAACCCTGACGTCCATCCGCAAGTTTAACGAGAACGATATGAAGAAGATTATATCCTACATAACAGTCCTGATGCTTTTGGTTGCCTGCTCTACCACGAAGAACCTGCCGGAAGGGGAAGTGCTCTACACCGGGCAGAAGCCTATGGTGATACACAATCCCTATCCGACACCGGTGGGCGAGACCGCAATCGAGGAGGTGGAAGCTGCCTTGGCCACCGCTCCCAACAATTCGCTGCTGGGCAGCTCGACGGTGCGTATCCCTTTTCCCCTTGGCCTGTGGGTGTACAATGGTTTTGTGAAATACGAGAAAGGACTGGGCAAGTGGATATTCAACCGTTTTGCAGCCAAGCCCGTACTGATGTCGTCTGTCAATCCGGACATCCGCATCAAGGCGGCTTCCAACCTGCTGCGCGATTACGGCTACTTCAACGGGACGGTGGGGTACGAAACGTTTGTCGACCCCAAGGACTCGCTCAAGGCCAAGATACAATATACCGTGGACATGCGCAATCCGTACATGATAGATACGGTGACCTATCAGGGGTTCAGCAACCGGACGCAACGCATCATGGAACTGGGTCGCCGCCGTTCGCTCATCAGTCCGGGCGAACAGTTCAACGTGCTCGACCTGGATGGCGAACGGACCCGCATCAGCACCCTGCTGCGCAATGTGGGCTGCTACTATTTCCGTCCCGATTATCTGACTTTCCAGGCCGATACGACGCTGGTGCCCGGCGGACACGTCAGCATGCGCATGATTCCGGTGCCGGGCATGCCTGCCGTAGCCGAGAAGCCCTTCTATCTGGGGCGCAAGACGGTGGAAATCTTGGGCAAGAACGGGGAGGCGCCCAACGACAGCGTGGA
This sequence comes from Mediterranea massiliensis, assembly GCF_900128475.1. GTDB lineage: Bacteria > Bacteroidota > Bacteroidia > Bacteroidales > Bacteroidaceae > Bacteroides > Bacteroides massiliensis_E. The sequence continues at coordinate 23,019 of NZ_LT635832.1, forward strand.
CTACAACGGGCTGCGTATTTATTTCCACGACAAGCTGCGGGTACGCCCCAACATGTTATACCGCTGGACCAATTACAAGGGCTTCCGCCTCAAGCGTCAGGTGCAGGACAGTGCGGGCATCAGCCGGCAGCGGTCGGCCGAGAACCTGTACAGCCTCTATCGGCAGACGCGTGTGCAGGAGCGTCTGGCCAACGTGGGCATCTTCCGTTACATGGAGATGCAGTTCACACCCCGTGACACGGCCTTTGTGTCTGATACGCTCGATGTCAATATCCGTACGGCTTTGGACAAGCCCTATGATGCCGAGCTGGACTTCAACATCAAGATGAAGAGCAACAACCAGGTGGGGCCCGGTGCCTCCTTTACCCTGACCAAGAACAATGTGTTTGGTGGCGGTGAGAGCTGGAACGTGAAGCTGACAGGCTCCTATGAATGGCAGACGGGTGGTGACCATTCCTCCCTGATGAACAGCTACGAATACGGCATCTCCACGTCGCTGACCTTCCCGCGTGTGGTCTTTCCGCGCATGGGCGACCGTGAGTACGACTTCCCGGCCACGACTACCTTCCGCCTCTATGCTGACCAGATGAACCGTGCCAAGTACTACAAACTGCTGGCTTTCGGCGGCAATGCTACCTACGATTTCCAGCCCAAGCCGACGAGCAAGCATAGCTTCACTCCTTTCCGGCTGACGTTCAACGTGCTGCGCGACCCCACCCAGGCCTTCCTTGACCTGCAGGCCGAGAATCCGGCCCTGTACATCAGTCTGCGCGACCAGTTCATCCCCGCCATGGAGTACACCTATACCTACGATGATGCCTCGATACGCAAGAATCGCCGGAGCACGCACTGGTGGCAGACGACGGTTACCTCGGCGGGCAATCTGGTCTCCTGCCTGTACCAGGCTTTCGGTCAGTCGTTCGGCAAGCAGGAGAAGGAATTGCTGGGCGTACCGTTCGCCCAGTTCTCCAAGCTGAACAGCGAGTTCCGCTACAACTTCCGCATCGACCGTAACCAGTCGCTGGCGGCCCGTGTGGCGGCCGGTTGTGTGTGGTCGTACGGAAACATGCTCTCGGCCCCCTATACCGAGCAGTTCTATATCGGCGGAGCCAACAGTGTCCGTGCTTTTGCCGCCCGCAGCATCGGTCCGGGCGGCTATGCGCCTGCCAACGAGGAAACAGACAAGTATGGCTTCATCAACCACGTGGGCGACATCCGTTTCGAGGCCAATGTGGAGTACCGCTTCCGCATCATCAGCGACCTGCACGGGGCCGTCTTCCTCGATGCGGGTAACGTGTGGCTGCTCCGTGCCGACGAGGGCCGTCCCAATGGCGAGTTCTCGTTGAAGAAGTTCCCCGAACAGATTGCGTTGGGTACGGGATTCGGCCTGCGCTACGACCTGGACTTCCTCGTCTTCCGTCTGGATTGCGGTGTAGCCCTCCACGATCCTTCTGCCGTGGGACAGTCGGGATATTACAATATTGCTAAGTTCAAGGACGGGTTGGCCCTGCATTTTGCCATCGGTTATCCGTTTTAGAGGGATTTTGCGCCGATGTCCAAAGATTGTATCATTTTTTTTGCATATCCTGCGGTTTATTTCTTACTTTTGTGCGTTGAAACAGGAAACACTAACCTTTAAATAATAACAAATATGAAACCTACTCTCTTTTTACTGGCAGCCGGTATGGGCAGCCGTTACGGTGGTTTGAAGCAATTGGACGGACTGGGTCCCAACGGTGAAACCATTATGGACTACTCCATCTATGACGCCATCAAGGCCGGATTCGGCAAACTTGTTTTTGTGATCCGCAAGGATTTTGAAAAAGATTTCCGCGAGAAGATTCTTTCCAAATACGAAGGCCACATCCCCTGCGAGCTGGTGTTCCAGTCGCTCAACGACCTGCCCGAAGGCTTTATCTGTCCCGAGGGCCGCACGAAACCGTGGGGTACGAACCATGCCGTGCTGATGGGCGAGAAGGCCATCCAGGAACCGTTTGCCGTCATCAACTGCGACGACTTCTATGGACGCGATTCCTTCCAGGTGATGGGCAAGTTCCTGGCAGCGCTGCCCGAAGGTTCGAAGAACGTTTATGCCATGGTAGGCTTCCGTGTGGGCAACACACTGAGTGAGAGCGGTACCGTGTCGCGCGGCATTTGCTCTACCAATGACCAACACCTGCTGACTTCCGTTGTAGAACGCACCAAGATTCAGCGCATCGACGGCGAGGTGAAGTACATCGACGACAACGGCGAATGGACGGCAACTCCCGAAACGACTCCCGTCAGCATGAACTTCTGGGGCTTTACTCCCGACTACTTCGGTTACAGCAAGGAATACTTCAAGGGCTTCCTTTCCGATCCGAAGAACATGGAAAACCTGAAGAGCGAATTCTTTATCCCGCTGATGGTGGACAAGCTCATCAACGACGGTACGGCCACGGTCGAAGTGCTCGACACCACCAGCAAGTGGTTCGGCGTGACTTACCCCGAAGACCGCCAGAGCGTGGTAGACAAGATCAAGGCGCTGGTCGATGCCGGCGAATATCCTGCCAAGCTGTTCTAAACGAATAAGGTACCTATACCATACAGAGCCGCCACGGCTGCCAACGGGCAGTCGTGGCGGTTTGCTTTGGGGAGATGGGTGGTCGGGTTGTCGGACGATGTTCTGCCACGGGTTTTGATACAGTGCTTCATGACCCTCTGACACAGTGCTTCGTCACCCGCTCATGCAGTGCTTCGTCAGGGTGTCATGCAGTACTTCGTTGGCAGGTCATGCAGTGCTTTGTCAGAGTGGAAGAAAGCGTGTTGTGGAAAAACGTGCATTCGGACGGTCGCTTTGTCTGATAAAAATCCTTTCGTTCTTTTAATAAAAGGCTGAATGACAGATTTCATTTTGTATTTCCCTCGGTTTGCACTACCTTTGCATGCTCAAATAAAAATGACATTGTTACAATTATGATATCTGTAGAAGGACTGAAAGTGGAATTCAACGCCACGCCCCTGTTCGAGGACGTGTCCTACGTCATCAACAAAAAGGACCGCATCGCCCTGGTGGGCAAGAACGGAGCGGGCAAATCGACCATGCTGAAGATACTGGCCGGATTGCAGCACCCTACGGCAGGCACGGTGTCCGTTCCCCGCGACTGTACCATCGGCTATCTGCCGCAAGTGATGGTGCTGAGTGATGAGCGGACGGTGATGCAGGAGGCCGAGCTGGCCTTCGAACACATCTTCGAGATGCAGGCCGACATCGAGCGCATGAATCAGGAACTGGCCGACCGTACCGACTACGAGAGTGAAGACTATCAGAAACTTATCGACCGCTTCACGCACGAGAACGACCGTTTCTTGATGATGGGCGGCACCAACTATCAGGCCGAGATAGAGCGCACGCTCCAGGGCTTGGGATTCAGTCGCGAAGATTTCGACCGCCCCACGAGCGAATTTTCAGGCGGTTGGCGCATGCGCATCGAGCTGGCCAAGCTGCTGCTCCGCCGTCCCGACGTGCTCCTGCTGGACGAGCCTACCAACCATCTGGACATCGAGTCCATCCAGTGGCTGGAGAATTTCCTCGCCACGCGCGCCAATGCCGTGGTGCTGGTCAGCCACGACCGCGCTTTCCTGAACAACGTCACCACCCGCACCATCGAAATCTCCTGCGGACATATCTACGACTACAAGGTGAAGTACGACGAGTTTGTCGTGCTGCGCAAGGAGCGCCGCGAGCAGCAGCTCCGTGCCTACGAGAACCAGCAGAAACAGATTGAGGACACCGAAGCCTTCATCGAACGCTTCCGCTACAAGGCTACGAAGGCCGTGCAGGTGCAGAGCCGCATCAAGCAGCTGGAAAAAATTGAACGCATCGAGGTGGACGAGGAAGACAACTCCGCCCTGCGTCTGAAGTTCGTTTGCTCCAGCCGGAGCGGCAACTATCCCGTCATTTGCGAGGACATGGCGAAAGCCTATGGCGACCATGTGGTCTTCCACGACGTCAACCTCACCATCAACCGTGGCGAGAAGGTGGCCTTTGTGGGCAAGAACGGTGAGGGTAAGTCCACGCTGGTGAAGTGCATCATGGGCGAGATAACCGACTATACGGGCAAGCTGACGCTGGGACACAACGTGCAGATAGGCTACTTCGCCCAAAACCAGGCGCAGCTGCTGGACGGCGAGCTGACGGTGTTCGACACCATCGACCGCGTGGCCGTGGGCGACATCCGCCTGAAGATACGCGACATCTTGGGCGCCTTCATGTTCGGCGGCGAGGCCTCGGACAAGAAGGTGAAGGTGCTCAGCGGCGGCGAGCGCACCCGCCTGGCCATGATCAAGCTGCTGCTCGAACCGGTGAACTTCCTCATCCTCGACGAGCCGACCAACCACCTGGACATGCGCTCCAAGGATGTGCTGAAGGAAGCCATCCGCGACTTCGACGGCACGGTGATTGTCGTAAGCCACGACCGTGATTTCCTCGACGGACTGGTGACCAAGGTCTATGAGTTCGGGGGCGGGCTGGTGAAGGAACACCTGGGTGGCATCTACGACTTCCTGCAGAAGAAACAGATCGAGAACCTGAACGAATTGCAAAAAACGCCCTCCCTGTCGGAGTCGCCCACGGGAGCCAAGAAGCCGTCTGCTGCGGATGCTCCCCAAGCCTCGTCGGGCCGCCTGTCCTACGAAGAACAGAAGGAGCTGAACAAGCGCCTGAAGAAGCTGGAGCGGCGCGTGGCCGATTGTGAAGCCGAAATCGGTCAGACGGAAGCTGCCATCTCCATTCTCGAAGCGAAGATGGCTACACCCGAAGGCGCTTCGGACATGTCGCTCTACGAGCAGCATCAGAAGCTGAAGGAGCAGCTCGACCGCGCCATGGAAGAATGGGACGCCGCTTCGACAGAGCTCGAAGCAGCCAAGAAATAAAGACGAAATAGATAAACCCTTTAAAACGATAACATTATGAATTTGAAAAGTTACTTTTCTGTTGCAGCCCTTTGCCTGGCATTGGCCTCCTGCAACTCGGGCAAGCAGCCTGCCACGCTGACGGCGGGCATCGACCTTGCCAATCTGGACACGACCGCTCTGCCGGGTACCGACTTCTACGAGTATGCCTGCGGCGGTTGGATGAAGAACAATCCCCTGACCGACGAGTATTCCCAGTATGGCTCGTTCACCATCCTGGCCGAGAACAACCGCAAGCAGATCCAGGGCCTGATTGAGGAACTGGCCGCTACGCAACACGAGGCAGGAAGCATCGCGCAGAAGGTGGGTGACTTGTACAAGATTGCCATGGACAGCGTCAAGCTGAACAAGGAGGGTGTAGCTCCCATTCAGACCGAGCTCGACCAGATTGCTGCCTTGAAGGACAAGAAGGACGTCTATCCGCTCCTGGCCGAGATGTACAAGAAAGGCATCGCCGCCTATCTGGCGCTCTATGTGGGTGCCGACGAAATGAACAGCAGCATGAACGCTGTTCAGATGGCCCAATACGGCCTGAGCATGGGCGACCGCGACTATTATCTGCTCGACGATGAGGCTACCGTGAAGATTCGCGAGGCCTTCAAGGAACATGTCAAGAAGATGTATCAGCTGGCCGGCTTCGATGCCGCTACCGCCGAACAGGGCATGAAGACCGTGATGGACGTGGAAACCCGTCTGGCCAAGGCTTTCCGCTCGCGCGTGGAGCTGCGCGACCCGCATGCCAACTACAACAAGATGGCGATGGCCGACATCAAGAAGCAGTACGCCTCCTTCGACTGGGATGCCTATCTGAAGGGACTCGACCTGAATAATGTCAACGAAATCATCATCGGCCAGCCCGCTTCGCTCGAGGCTTCGGTCAAGATTATTGACACCCTGCCCCTCGACCAGCAGAAGCTCTACCTGCAATGGAAGCTGATTGACGCCGCCGCCAACTACCTGAACGACGCCATGAAGGAGCAGAACTTCGACTTCTATAACCGCACGATGTCGGGTGCGCAGGAAATGCAACCCCGCTGGAAGACGGCCGTAGGCGTGGTAAGCTCGACGCTGGGAGAAGCCGTCGGACAGATGTATGTGGAGAAGTATTTCCCCGCCGCCGCCAAGGAACGCATGGTGACCCTTGTAAAGAATCTGCAGACGGCTTTGGGCGAGCGCATCCAGGCGTTGGAGTGGATGAGCGACTCTACCAAGGTGAAAGCCATGGAGAAGCTTGCTACCTTCCATGTGAAGATTGGTTACCCCGATAAGTGGAAAGATTATAGCGCACTGGAAATCAAGGATGATTCTTATTGGGCAAACATCGAGCGTGCCAACCTGTGGGGACACGCCGAAATGGTGGCCAAGGCCGGCAAGCCTGTTGACAAGGACGAGTGGCTGATGACGCCTCAGACGGTGAACGCCTACTACAACCCGACAACCAACGAAATCTGCTTCCCTGCCGCCATCCTGCAACCGCCTTTCTTCGATATGAACGCGGACGATGCCTTCAACTACGGAGCCATCGGTGTGGTAATCGGCCACGAAATGACGCACGGATTCGACGACCAGGGCCGCCAGTACGACAAGGACGGTAACCTGAAAGACTGGTGGACGGAAGAAGACGCCAAGAAGTTCGAAGAACGTGCCAACGTGATGGTAGCTTTCTTTGACAGCATCGAGGTGGCTCCTGGTGTGCATGCCAACGGCAAGATGACGCTGGGTGAGAACATCGCCGACCATGGCGGCTTGCAAGTTGCCTTCCAGGCCTTCAAGAACGCCACGGCTGGTGCCCCGCTCGAAGTGAAGGACGGCTTTACGCCCGAACAGCGTTTCTTCCTGGCTTATGCAGGCGTATGGGCCAACAACATCCGTCCTGAAGCTGTACTCCAGCTGACGAAGATTGACGTACACTCGCTGGGCGAATGGCGTGTGAACGGTGCCTTGCCTCATATCGGCGCATGGTACGATGCCTTTGGTATCACCGACAAGGACCCGATGTTCATTCCTGTAGAGAAGCGCGTTTCAATCTGGTAAAATATCCTTCCATGCCGATGCGCCTGTACGCATCGGACGGAAGACTTCAGGAAATGCCCGTCCTCCCCGTTGTGGAAGGTCGGGCATTTCTTGTCAAGGAGGAAAGCAGTGTTTTCCGAGGGCGAAAGCATCGTTTTCCGAGGAAGAAAGCAGTGCTTTCCCGACGGAGGCAGTCGGGGGAGGAGAGAGGCGTAAACTTCTCATTCTTTTAATTATAGTAAATTTCTTGCCAAGGAATAGGTGGGTAAACCAACAAAATTTGTAACTTTGCGGGGTTATTATACATATACGCATAAAAACCATATAACCATGACGGAAGCAAAGAGAATCAAAACAGCATTGGTATCCGTTTACCATAAAGACGGTTTGGACGAAATCATCAGCAAACTGCATGAAGAAGGAGTGGAATTCCTCTCGACAGGCGGCACCCGCCAGTTCATCGAAGGACTGGGCTATCCCTGCCGTGCGGTGGAAGAGCTCACCACCTATCCGTCCATCTTGGGCGGCCGCGTGAAGACCCTCCATCCGAAAGTATTCGGAGGCATCCTGTGCCGCCGCGACGTGGAGCAGGACAGACAGCAGATCGAAAAATATGAAATCCCCGAAATAGACCTCGTCATCGTAGACCTCTATCCGTTTGAGGCAACCGTAGCCAGCGGAGCACCCGAGGCCGACATCATCGAGAAAATCGACATAGGCGGCATCTCGCTCATCCGCGCCGCTGCCAAGAACTACAAGGACGTGGTCATCGTCGCTTCTCAGGCCCAGTACCAACCCCTGCGCGACATCCTGATGGAGCACGGCGCCACGACGTCGCTCGAAGAACGCCGCTGGTTTGCCAAGGAGGCCTTTGCCGTTTCTTCCAACTACGACTCGGCCATATTCAACTACTTTGACGGCGGAGAGGGAAGCGCCTTCCGCTACTCGGCCAACAACCAGAAGACCCTGCGCTATGGCGAGAACCCCCATCAGAAGGGTTACTTCTACGGCAATCTGGACGAGATGTTCGACCAGATTCACGGCAAGGAAATCTCCTACAACAACCTGCTGGACATCAACGCAGCCGTAGACCTCATTAACGAATTTGGCAACGAAACCACCTTCGCCATCCTGAAACACAACAACGCTTGTGGCCTGGCTACCCGCCCCACGGTGCTCGAGGCTTGGGAGGATGCCTTGGCTGGCGACCCCGTATCGGCTTTCGGCGGTGTGCTCATTACGAATGCCGTTGTCGACAAGGCGGCTGCCGAGGAAATCACGAAAATCTTCTTCGAAGTCATCATCGCTCCTGACTATGATGTGGACGCTCTCGAAATCCTGGGACAGAAGAAGAACCGCATCATCCTGGCCCGCAAGCAGGGCAAGCTGCCCACCAAGCAGTTCCGCTCGTTGCTGAACGGCGTGCTGGTGCAGGACCGTGACCTCAAGGTGGAAACTCCCGAAGACCTGAAGGTAGTGACCGTCAAGGCTCCTACCGCACAGGAAATAGACGACATGCTCTTCGCCAACAAGATTGTGAAGAACTCCAAGTCCAACGCCATCGTACTGGCCAAGGGACATCAGCTGCTGGCCAGCGGTGTGGGTCAGACGAGCCGTGTAGACGCCTTGAAGCAGGCCATCGAGAAGGCCAAGAGCTTCGGTTTTGACCTGCACGGAGCCGTGATGGCCAGCGACGCTTTCTTCCCCTTCCCCGACTGTGTGGAGATTGCGGGCAACGAAGGCATCACCGCCGTCATCCAGCCGGGCGGAAGCATCAAGGACCAGCTGAGCTTTGACTATTGCAACGAGCATGGCATCGCCATGGTGACAACCGGTTTCCGTCACTTCAAGCACTAAAAATAATGAAGAATGAAGAACGAAGAATGAAGAATTTGAGCGTGTCAAAGTGCGTGCCTGGATTCTCGTTTTCCGTTCTTCATTCTTAATTCATCATTCTTAATTCTTCATTAAAAAGATGGGATTATTCTCTTTTACCCAAGAAATAGCCATGGACCTGGGTACGGCCAACACCATTATCACCTCGGGTGGTAAGATTGTGGTGGACGAACCTTCCGTTGTGGCCCTCGACCGCCGTACGGACAAGATGATTGCCGTGGGCGAGAAAGCCAAGCTCATGCACGAGAAGACGCATGAGAACATCCGCACCATCCGCCCCCTGCGCGACGGCGTCATCGCCGACTTCTACGCCTGCGAGCAGATGATACGCGGACTCATCAAGATGGTGAACACCCGTCACCGCCTCTTTTCGCCTTCGCTCCGCATGGTCATCGGCGTACCCTCGGGCAGTACGGAAGTGGAGCTCCGTGCCGTGCGCGACTCGGCCGAGCATGCCGGCGGACGTGACGTCTACCTCATCTTCGAACCCATGGCCGCCGCCATCGGTATCGGCATCGATGTGGAGGCACCCGAAGGCAACATGATTGTGGACATAGGTGGCGGTTCGACCGAAATCGCCGTCATTTCGCTGGGAGGTATCGTGTCGAACAACTCCATCCGCATCGCGGGCGACGACCTTACGGCCGACATTCAGGAGTACATGAGCCGCCAGCACAACGTGAAGGTCAGCGAGCGTATGGCCGAACGTATCAAGATACATGTAGGAGCCGCCTTGACCGACCTGGGCGACGATGCTCCCGAAGACTATATCGTGCATGGTCCGAACCGCATTACAGCCCTGCCGATGGAAGTACCTGTATGCTATCAGGAAGTGGCCCACTGCCTGGAGAAGTCCATCTCGAAGATTGAGACCGCCATCCTCAGCGCGCTGGAGAATACGCCGCCCGAGCTGTATGCCGACATCGTGCACAACGGTATCTACCTGGCCGGTGGAGGCGCTCTGCTTCGCGGACTCGACAAGCGTCTGACGGACAAGATCAACATCCCCTTCCACATCGCCGAAGACCCCTTACATGCCGTTGCCAAGGGTACAGGTGTGGCGCTGAAGAACGTAGACCGTTTCTCGTTCCTGATGCGATAACTTTATCAGCGGTTAGTTGTAAGCAGTTGACGGTGCGTATTCCTGCCTTGGGGACTACTTGCCGTTGACCACTTGCCGCTAACCGTTCATCATTAACCCACTAACCGCTAATTATCGTGCGCGACCTCCTTAACTTTCTGCTGAGATACAGCCATTGGTTTCTCTTTCTGCTGCTCGAGGCCCTTTGCCTGGTGCTGATAGGGCGGACCGCACGCTATCAGCAGAGCGTATTCTTTTCGTCGGCCAACTACGTGGTCGGGAAGGTATACGACATGGCGGGTGTCGTCACGTCCTATTTCCACCTGAAGGATGCCAACGAGGACTTGCTCGACCGCAACATCTGGCTGGAGCAGCGCGTGGCTTTTCTGGAGAAGGCTTTGGCCGACGAGACAGGTGACACTCTGACATCCAAGGTGGCAGGCAAGCCATTGCCGGGTGGTTATTGGACCTTCAAGGCACATGTGATAAAGAACAGTCTGACGCTGGCCGACAACTACATTACGCTCGACAAGGGAAGCGCGTCTGGCGTCCGTCCCGATATGGGGGTGGTAGGTGCCGCGGGTGTGGTAGGCATTGTCTATCGCACGTCGCCCCGCTATTCGCTGGTCATCCCCTTGCTCAACAGCAAGTCCAGCGTCAGTTGCAAGATTCAGGGCAGCGACTACTTCGGCTATCTGAAGTGGGAAGGCGACGATCCCTGTTACGCTTATCTGAAGGACCTGCCGCGCCATGCGGAGTTCAGTTTGGGCGATACGGTGGTAACCAGCGGCTTTTCCTCCGTCTTTCCCCAGGGGTTGATGGTAGGGACGGTGGACGATATGGCCGACTCGAACGACGGCCTTTCCTATCTGCTCAAGGTGAAGCTGGCAACCGACTTCGGCAAGTTGGGCTCGGTCCGTATCCTGGCGCGTAGCGGGCAGGCTGAGCAGAAGGCACTTGAAAAGACGGTCGATTGAGTTGGAATAAGGAGAATGAAAGGAAGTAGCAATAATTAAACAAACGGATTGTTGACGCATGGCAATTAGCTATCTATATAAAGCTGTCTGGCTCGTGGTGCTGGTTTTGTTGCAGGGCTTGGTGCTGAACAACCTGCACATTGCGGGATATGCTACGCCTTTTCTCTACGTGGTGCTCATCCTGCAGTTCGAGAACGACGTGAAGCCCTCGAACCTGATGTTGTGGGCCTTTGCCGTCGGCCTGCTGGTCGATGTCTTTTCGGACACTCCGGGCATGAATGCGGCAGCTTCCGTATTGATAGCCTTTCTGCGCCCCACGCTGTTGAGGCTCTTTGTTCCCCGCGACGTGCAGGAGACACTGGTGCTTTCCATGCACTCCATGGGAGTAGGCGTTTTCCTCAAGTATATCGTGTCTGCGGTATTCATTCATCACACAGCCTTGTTCCTGCTGGAGTTTTTCTCGCTGGCCCATCCGCTGGACCTGTTGCTGCGCATTCTCTCTAGTACCATACTGACAACGGTTTGTATCTGGGCCCTTGAACTCTTCAGGCAGCGTGGCAAGTGACGGGCAATATATAAATTGACTGATGGCGAAAGACTATACATTTGAAAAGAGAAAGTATGTGCTGGGGGCGGTCGTAATATTGGTCGTCCTTCTGTACATTGTGCGCCTGTTCGGTCTTCAGATTCTTTCGGACAAGTACAAGCGCTATGCTGACAGCAATGCTTTCCTCAACAAGATACAATACCCTTCCCGCGGAGCCATTTACGACCGCAACGGCAAATTGCTCGTTTTCAACCAGCCGGCCTATGACGTGACGTTTGTACCGCGCGAGGTGGAAAATCTTGATACACTTGACTTCTGCCGTTCTTTGGGCATTACGGAGGAGCAGTTCATGCAACGGATGACTGATGTGCGCGACCGCAGAAAGAACCCGGGTTACTCCAAGTATACGCCCCAGGTGTTCATGACACAGCTGTCTGCCGAGGAGTGCGGCATCTTTCAGGAAAAATTGTTCAAGTTCCCAGGCTTTTCCATCCAGCGGCGTACTATCCGGCAGTATTCCTACAATTCGGCCGGCCACGTGCTGGGCGATATCGGTGAAGTGTCGATGAGCGACATTGAGAAGGACGACTATTACATCCGTGGCGACTACATCGGCAAGCAGGGCATTGAACGTTCCTATGAAAAATATCTGCGCGGCGAGAAGGGCGTGGAAGTGCTTCTGCGCGATGCCCACGGTCGCATACAGGGGCATTATATGGACGGGAAGCTCGACCGCCCTTCTGTGCCTGGCAAGAACCTGAAACTGGGTATCGATATCGACCTCCAGATGCTGGGCGAACGCCTGATGCAGAACAAGATCGGGGCTATCGTAGCCATTGAACCGAAAACCGGCGAGATACTCTGCATGGTGTCGTCGCCCAACTTCGACCCGCACATGATGATAGGCCGCCAGCGAGGCAAGAACCATCTGCTGCTCGAAAAAGACCGTCAGAAACCTTTGCTGAACCGCGCCATCATGGGTACCTATCCGCCCGGTTCCACTTTCAAGACCACGCAAGGCCTCATATTCTTGCAGGAAGGCATCATTCAGGAGGAAACATCTTTCCCCTGCTCGCACGGATTCAGTTACCGCGGCCTGAAGGTGGGATGCCATGGTCATGCCTCTCCCCTGCCGTTGATACCTGCCATTGCCACTTCGTGTAACGCTTATTTCTGTTGGGGATTGTATCGGATGATTGGCGACCGCAAGTATGGTTCGCCCCAGAATGCGCTTACGGTGTGGAAGGATTACATGGTGTCGCAGGGATTCGGATATAAGCTGGGAGTCGATTTGCCGGGTGAGTTGCAAGGATTCATTCCCAATGCCCAGTACTACGACCGGGCTTATCGAGGCTCATGGAACGGATTGACCATCATCAGTATCGCTATCGGACAGGGTGAAGTTCTTGCTACTCCCTTGCAGATAGCCAACCTTGGAGCTACGATAGCCAACCGCGGACACTTCATCACGCCCCATGTCGTGAAGGAAGTTGAAGACAATTCGTTGGACAGCCTCTATACGGAAATGCGGACGACCGGCATCAGCCGTGATTATTACGAAGACATTGTCGAAGGTATGAGGGCGGCCGTCACAGGAAGTACAGGCAGTGGTACCTGCCGCCTGGTGGGGACCTTGTTGCCCGGTGTGGAGGCTTGTGGCAAGACGGGTACAGCACAGAATCCGCATGGAAAGGACCATTCGGTGTTCATGGGTTTTGCTCCGAAGGATGATCCCAAGATTGCCATTGTGGTATATGTGGAGAACGGTGGCTGGGGAGCCACGTACGGCGTGCCCATCGGTGCCTTGATGATGGACCAATATTTGCACGGCAAGCTCTCGCCGCAGAACGAGGCGCTGGCCGAAGACTTCAGTAATCGTGTGATTTTCTATGGTAACGAGGAGAGATAGTGTTTGGAAAACGGTGGACTGGGTGACGATTGTCATCTACCTGCTGCTGGTTGTCGGCGGGTGGTTCAGTGTGTGTGGTGCCAGCTATGATTATGTGGACCGCGACTTTCTGGACTTCAGCACGCGTGCGGGTAAGCAGTTTGTGTGGATTGTCTGCTCATTCGGTTTGGGCGTGGTGCTGTTACTGCTCGACGATATGTTCTATGATACCTTTGCCTACCTCATTTATGCCGGCATGCTGCTGTTGCTACTAGTGACCATCTTTATTGCGCCCGACACGAAGGGCTCGCGCTCGTGGCTCATCCTGGGACCGGTCAGCATTCAACCCGCTGAGTTTGCCAAGTTTGCCACGGCCTTGGCGTTGGCTAAGTTCATGGGGGCATATGGTTTTGTGCTTCATCGTTGGCGCAGCGTGCTGACCATTGCCTTCCTCATTCTCTGTCCGATGCTGCTCATCGTGGGGCAGCGCGAGACGGGTTCGGCTCTGGTTTATCTGTCCTTTTCGCTGATGCTCTATCGCGGGGGTATGCCGGGAGCCGTGCTGTTTGCAGGAGTCTGTGCCGTGGTCTATTTTGTTGTCGGCATCCGTTTCGGCGATGTTTGGATGTTTCAGGATACCACTTCGGTCGGTGAATTCTCTGTGTTGTGTCTCATTCTGATTTCTGTACCTGCGTTGCTGCGGGTCTATCTGCCCGAGAACAGCCGTGTACGGTTGTGGCCTTTGGCTGCTTCGGGTGTAGGCGTGGTGTTGCTGGCCTGTGCGTTGTCCGGTTGGCTGTGGGCCTTCAACGTGGTGTATGTCCTGTGGGGGCTTTGTGCGGTGGCCGTCGGTTGGCTGTTCTACATGCTGCTGCGTGAGCGGAGGCGGGTGTATGCCTTCATTGCGGTTTTCCTGATAGCGTCGGTCGGTTTTCTGTATTCGTGTGATTACGTGTTCGACCGCGTGCTTGAACCCCACCAGCAGGTGCGCATCAAGGTCCTTTTGGGTCTGGAGGAAGATTTGGCGGGAGCTGGCTACAACGTCAACCAGTCGAAGATTGCCATCGGTTCGGGCGGATTGTGGGGAAAAGGTTTTCTGAACGGCACACAGACCAAGCTGAAATATGTACCCGAGCAGGATACTGACTTTATCTTCTGTACGGTGGGCGAAGAGGAGGGCTTTGTCGGCTCCGTTTCAGTGCTGTTGCTGTATATGGCGCTCATTCTGCGTCTCATCTGGCTGTCCGAACGCCAGCCGACGGTTTCGGGCCGTGTCTACGGCTATTGTGTGATGGGGGTTTTCTTCTTTCACCTGTTTATCAACGTGGGCATGGTGCTGGGATTGACGCCCGTTATCGGCATTCCCCTGCCGTTTTTCAGTTACGGAGGTTCTTCGTTATGGGGATTCACCATCCTGCTTTTTGTTTTCCTGAGGATTGATGCAGCCCGCGGGCTTCGGATGCGATAGGGTTACTCCAGCCGGATGCCGATGTCGTTGATGCCCGGCAGCAAGGAGTCGGGCAGAGCTGGAGTGAGGTCGAAGCGCAGATTGGCAGGCGTCGTCGTGTGCAGGCGTCCGGCGGGAAAAGAGCGTTGGAAGACATTAGCCAGTCCTTCGCCCAACCAACGTCCTTGGGCGTCGGCGAGTGTCAGGCGCAGGGTATCTACCTGGCAGACCGTGTCGGTGGGTGTGGTCAGTGTGCGGGCCATGCATACCGACAGATTGCGGTAGGGGTAGTCGCCCCGGTGGCGTACCTCCACCCACAGACCGAGGTCAGCTTGCCCCGTGTCCGGCAGGCTGACGGCAAAAGACAATGTATCGGTCTGCCTCCATGCCAGGCCGTCGACGGCCCGGTATTCATAGTAGACAGGCTCCGTACTGCTGCATGCGGCCCATAGCCAGGCTGCCGCCAGTACGAGGCCTGTCGTCTTCCATCTTTTCCACTTCATGGTTCACTATCCTTTAGTGGGTACCGTCAGGAAGCTGGTTGGTTGCCTCCGTCCTTGTTGGTTTGTTTGTTGCTTTCCTTGCCGCCCTCTTGTTGCGGGCGTTCACGCTTCTCTTGTTTGGGACGGTTGCGCCGGTTACGGTTCTGTCCGTTTCCGCCTTTTTCCTTCTTTTCTCCTTTGTCGGTAACCTCCGGCTTTTCCGTTTTTTCCCCTTTTTCTGCCTTGGGCGCTTTCTGCGGGGCAGACTGCTTGTCGGCGGTCGGTTTGGTCGTATTGGCTGCCGGTTTGTCGGTCTTTTCATTCTTGTTGGCCGGCTTGTCGCCGTTTTCGGCATTGGCAGACTGCGCGCCTTTGGCCTTTTTCTTCTTCTTTCCGTTTCCGCTCTTGCCACCTTCGGCACCTTTGCCCTTGCGGTTGCGGTCGAAGCGTGTCACGCTCTCCTGCTCCAGCAGGTCTGCTGAGGGGGCTTTGACGTCGTTCTCGCTTTCTATCAGCTTTTCGGGCGCATTGCCCCGCTTGTTCATGCCGATGATTTCGAAGGCACGGCGGGCGCTGATGGTGGTCAGGTTGGCCGGGATGGACTTGTCGCTCGAGTAGGTTACCTGTCCGGCCAGGATGTCGGCCTTGAACCAGAACCATTCGGCGTCCTTTGTGTGCAGCGTCACTTCCTTGCTGGGCAGGCGTTTCTGTGCCTCGACGTAGCAGTCCACTTCATAGTTCAGACAGCACTTCAGCTTGGCGCACTGTCCGGCCAGCTTCTGCGGATTGAGTGAAATGTCCTGAAAACGTGCCGCTCCCGTCGATACGCTGACGAAGCTCGTCATCCACGTGGCACAGCACAGCTCGCGTCCGCAGGGGCCGATGCCTCCGATGCGTCCGGCTTCCTGGCGGGCACCGATCTGCTTCATCTCAATGCGCACGCGGAACACTTCGGCCAACACTTTGATGAGCTGGCGGAAGTCCACACGCCCCTCGGCGATGTAGTAGAAGATGGCCTTGTTGCCGTCGCCTTGATACTCCACGTCGCCTATCTTCATGTCCAGGCCCAGGCTGAGGGCTATCTGGCGCGAACGTATCATGGTGTCGTGCTCGCGTGCCTTGGCCTCGGCATACTTCTCCATGTCGGTGGGCTTGGCCTTGCGGTAGATGCGGCGGATGTCGGCCTCCGAGCGGATGTTGGCTTTCTTCATCTGTAGGGGGACGAGTTGTCCCGTCAGCGTCACTACGCCGATGTCGTGGCCCGGATTGGCTTCCACGGCTACGGTGTCGCCTTTGGTCAGCTCCAGGTGGTTGGAGTTGCGGAAGTAGCCCTTGCGGGTATTCTTGAACTGCACTTCGACGTACTCCGAAGCTGTGTCGTTGCCCGGAATGTCGGCCAGCCAGTCGTAGGTGTTCAGCTGACGGTCCTGTCGTCCGCAGCTTTTGCAGCAGAGCCTTCCGCTGCCATTATGTAAGATAAAGTCGGTCATATCAACTGTCAAATATTAAATGTCAATTATCAATTCTTCATTTTAATGAGTACCGTCATGTTCAGTATCACGTCGAAGAACACCATGCGCGCGTTCACGTTTTGCGCCACGTGTTCCTGCGCCTGTGCCAGCAGGTTGGTGATGCCTGTCACATTGCCTTCATGGATAAACGGGGCGAAGCGCACGGCAAACTGCTGTTCGTCCGTCCCCATGTAATTCATTTCCGGCCGGTGGAAGTTGGCGATGAAGTTCTCGCGCACCATGCGTTGGGCATATTCCAGAAAGACCTTCTGCCGTTCGCGTCCCAGACCGGCCACTTCTTCGCTCCAAATCTTCATGCCGCGTATGTCGCGTTTCCATGCCAGGCGCATCAACTGTGTGAAGAGGTTGAAGCACAGGGCCTGCTCGCCGCTCTGTCCGGCCAGTTCTAACGCTTTCAGCAGGCTGCCGTCTGCCCGGTGGGCCAGGGCAGTGGCTTCGTCGGCCGGATGCCCGTAGCGTGTTTGCAGGGCTTCGGCCAGGTCGGCTTCGGCAATGCGGGGCACGTAGATGCGTTGCGTACGGCTCACGATGGTAGCCAGCAGCCGTTCGGGCTCTTCGCTCACCAGAAGGAAAGCCGTTTTCGAGGGCGGTTCCTCGAGCAGTTTCAGCATCTTGTTGGCACAGGGCTCGTTCATGCGTTCGGGTAGCCATACCACTACCACCCTCCATCCGCCGGTGGCCGACCTCAGGCTCAGTTTGCGCAGGATACGGTCGGCCTCGGTGGCGTAGATCATGGGCTGTGCGTTGCCCGCTCCTATGCGTTCGGTCCATCGTCCAAGGTCAGTATAGGGGTTTTCGAGCACCATCTCGCGCCAGCTGGGCAGGTAGTCGTCGCATGTGTTTTTGGTGCCGACGATGGGGAACACGAAGTGGGCATCCGCATGGGCCAGTTTCTCCCAGCCCAGACATGCCGTGCAACGTCCGCAGGCCTCGCCGTCGTCCGTGGGATGGGCGCAGCACAAGCGTCTGCCCAAGGCCAGTGCCAGCGGCAGTTTGCCTGCTCCGCGCGGGCCCGTCAGCAGCAGTGCGTGGGCCATGCGTCCGGCAGCCACTTCCTGCTTCAGCATGCGGCCTGTCTCGCGTTGTCCTATGATGTCCTCCAGTCCTGTCATCGTCTTTGCCTGTCTGTCAAAATATCTGTTTCGCCACTTCTCGTATGCTGTCTTCGGCCGCTACGGAGTAGAAGTGCAGGCTGGGCACCCCATGTTCCATCAGTTCGCGGCATTGGGCCACGCACCATTCAATGCCTACCTGGCGCACCTTTTCGTCGTTGCCAGCGCATCGCTCCACCTCCTCGGCCAGTTCCTGAGGAATGTCCACCTTGAACGTTTTGGGGATGATGCTCAGCTGGGCCGTGCGTTTCAAGGGCTTGATGCCGGGGATGATGGGCACGGTGATGCCGGCCTTGCGGGCACGGGCTACGAAGTCGAAATAGCGCCGGTTGTCATAGAAAAGCTGCGTCACGGCATATTGCGCACCTGCGTCCACCTTCCGTTTGAGCCACATCAGGTCGCTTTCCAGGTTGGGCGCCTCGTCGTGCTTCTCGGGATAGCAGGCTACTCCGTAGCTGAAGGGCGTGCGCGTCACGGTCATCGGACTTCCGTCCACGAAGATGCCCTGGTTGAAGCGGTTGATTTGTTCCTCCAGTTCGATGGCGTGGCTGTATCCACCCTCTTCGGGTACGAAGCGCGCCTCGTGCTTGGCCTTGTCGCCGCGGAGCACCAGCAGGTCGGTGATGCCCAGAAATTGCAGGTCGAGCAGCACGTATTCGGTATCTTCGCGCGTGAATCCGCTGCACAGCAGATGGGGCACGGTGGTCAGTCCGTATTTGTTCTGGATGGCAGCTGCCACGGCCACGGTGCCCGGTCGGCGGCGGAGCCGCTTGCGCTGGTAGAGCCCGTTGCCCAGTTCCTGGTACACGTATTCGCTCCGATGGGTGGTGATGTTGATATATTTGGGGTCAAATTCGCGCAACGTGTCTATGGTGGCATACAGCCGTTCGATGCCTGTCCCCTTGAGTGGGGGCAGCACTTCGAAGGAGAAGGCCGTATGCTGGTTGCTGTTGATCAGTTCTATGACGTTCATTGTCTTTTTTCTTTGTTTCAGTTGTTTCGGGCACACATCGGTGCATATTGGGACAAAAATAGTAAAAGGCGGGCGCATAGGCAAATGAAAACGAAAATTTTCATTGGCCTCTGCCGGGCCGGGCTTGGAACCTCTGGAAAACATACGACCTTTTGCCTTGAAACAAGCAATGTTTTTCTTCGAAACATACAATGTTTTCCCCTGAAACATTGCCTGATTTCCCCCTTTGCAAGTCGGACAAAAAAATCCCCTTGCCGTCTTCTCTGTCCGAGAGGCCCGGCAAGGGGATGTATATGTGTGACCTTGGTCCGTTTACTTCAATGCGGCCAGCGCTTCCTTGATGCGGCGGATGGCCTCGACGATGTTCTCGTCACTGGTGGCATAGCTCATGCGGATGCAGTCGGGAGCGCCGAACGACGTACCGCCCACGCAGGCCACATGGCCCACTTCGAGCAGATACATGGCCAGGTCGTCGGACGTGTTGATCTTACGGTCGCCGGCCGACTTGCCGAAGAACGAGCTGCACTTGGGGAAGAGGTAGAAGGCACCTTCGGGTACGTTTACTTCAAAGCCCGGCACTTCCTTGGCCAGCTTCACGATGAGGTCGCGACGACGCTGGAAGGCCTGACGCATTTCTTCGACAGGAGCCTGCGTGCCGGTATAAGCGGCTTCGGCGGCTTTCTGCGATACCGAGCAAGGACCTGACGTGTATTGTCCCTGCAGTTTGTTCACACCCTTTACAATCCATTCGGGTCCGGCAATGAAGCCGATACGCCAACCGGTCATGGCGTATGCCTTGGATACACCGTTGACGATGACCGTGCGGTCCTTCATCGAAGGAATCTGGGCGATGCTGTGGTGGCGGCCGATGTAGTTGATGTGCTCATAGATTTCGTCGGCAATGACATAGACTTGCGGATGCTTCTCGAGCACGGCGGCCAGTCCGGCCAGCTCTTCAGCGCTATAGACGGAACCTGTAGGGTTGGACGGTGAGCAGAGAATCAGTGCCTTTGTCTTCGGCGTGATGGCGGCTTCCAGCTGGGCGGGTGTCATCTTGAAGTCCTGCTCGATGCCGGCGAGCACAGTGACGGGCTTGCCTTCGGCCAGCTTCACCATTTCGGGATAGCTAACCCAGTAGGGGGCAGGCACGATGACTTCGTCGCCGGGGTTGACCAGCGTCAGGATGGTGTTGCACACCGACTGCTTGGCACCATTGGCGCACGAAATCTGGGCGGCGGTATACTCCAGACCGTTCTCGTTCTTCAGCTTGGCCACGATAGCATTGCGCAGGGCGGGGTAACCGGCTACAGGAGAGTAGCGCGAGTAGTTCTCGTCGATGGCTTTCTTGGCGGCCTCTTTGATGTGGTCGGGAGTATTGAAGTCAGGCTCGCCGACACTCAGATTAATTACATCCACGCCCTGTGCCTTCAGCTCGGCACTCTTTTGAGACATGGCCAGCGTCGCCGACGGCGACAAACTGTTCAAACGGTCAGATAATTGGTTCATTTCAGTTCTATCTTTAGAAGGTTGTTTTAATTCTGGTTGCAAAATAACAGATTTTTCCCGATACATGAAAGCAAAGGGACAAAATCATTTGTTGAAGTGCAGCGTGTGCCCCATGCGCTCCTTCTTCGTGCGCAGATAGCGCTCGTTGTAGGGATTGGGAGTGGTTTCGATGGGGACGATTTCGGCTATCTCGAGCCCGTAGGCTTCGAGGCCCACGCGCTTCACTGGATTGTTGGTCATGAGGCGCATCTTGTGCACGCCCAGTTCGCGGAGGATTTGGGCTCCTACGCCGTAGTCGCGTTCGTCGGCCAGGTGGCCCAGGCAGATGTTGGCATCCACCGTGTCCATGCCGTCTTCCTGCAGCTTGTAGGCTTTCATCTTTTCCATCAGTCCGATGCCGCGTCCTTCCTGGTTGAGGTAGACAATCACACCTTTACCAGCCTTTTCAATCATTTCCATGGCCTTGTGGAGTTGTTCGCCGCAATCGCAACGCTTGGAGGCGAAGATGTCGCCCGTGGCGCATGAGGAGTGTACGCGCACCAGGATGGGTTCGTCGGGTTCCCATGTACCCTTGAACAGAGCCACGTGTTCCAGTCCGTTGGATTTCTGGCGGAAGGCGATGAGGCGGAAGTCACCGTGGGCGGTGGGCATGTGCACCTCCACACCCTTTTCAACGATGGATTCCTGTTTCAGGCGATAGGCTATCATGTCGCGGATGGAGATCAGCTTCAGTCCGTATTCGTCGGCCATCTTGCGCAGCTCGGGCAGACGGGCCATGGTACCGTCTTCGTTCATGATTTCCATCAGGGCGCCGGCTGGATAGAGACCGGCCAGGCGGCACATGTCGATGGTGGCTTCCGTATGGCCTGCACGGCGCAGCACACCTTTCTCCTGTGCATAAAGGGGGTTGATGTGGCCGGGGCGGCCGAAGGTAGCGGGAGTCGAGGCCGGGTCGGCCAGTGCCTGGATGGTCGCGGCGCGGTCGGCGGCCGATACGCCCGTGGTGCAACCTTCCAGCTTGTCGATGGTTACGGTGAAGGGGGTACCCAGTACGGAGGTATTGTCCAGAACCTGGTGGGGCAGGTCCAGTTCCTTGCAGCGCGACACGGTGATGGGCGCACAGAGCACGCCGCGGGCATGCTTCAGCATGAAGTTCACCTTTTCGGGGGTGATTTTCTCAGCGGCGATGATGAGGTCACCCTCGTTCTCACGGTCTTCGTCGTCTACCACGATGACAAAGTTTCCGGCCTTGAACTCTTCAATAGCTTCTTCGATAGTGTTCAGTTTTACATTCTCCATACGTTCTATCTTATTTATATAATGGTTATTTATTTTTATCTCTTTCCATCACCAGCACGAGGTCGTCACAAGTTTTGATGATTCGCTCCAAATCCTTGTACAAGCGGAGGCGGAAGGCCCAGATTCGGAAGTAAAAGAACAGGCCGACAGGCACGACCACACCACAGGCCACGTTCAGCCAATAGTTTCGGAAGGGACGTGTATGGGCACGTACAGGGATGATGGGAAAGTTGTTGAGCAGAGTCAGCAATGTCATGGATCGGGTGTTCGATAGCTCTTCAACCAGTTGTTCCATATGGTTGCTGATACGTTCCACGGCCTCGTCTTGTGTATCGGTCATCCACAGCTTGAAGTAGTTGGGAGCATGCTTCAGGTTCTTCTGTCCCATGTAGCGGCGGCATTCGTCGGCCAGGGATTGGAGTTCGCCCGGAAGGTGTTCGTAATCCGGGTCGTGTATGATGACCTCCTTGCGGAAGAGGTGGCGTACGCTGCGTATGCCTATGAGCTTCTTGAAGAACTGGATGTAGGCGTCGGCATTGAGTACCACCGAGTCGTTGTTCGACTTGTAGGTGAGGAACGCTCCTAGCGGAGCCAGCACGGCCGTACTGGTCCACATGCCCATCCACACAATCCATTTGCCGTCACGGGCCATCTTGAAGCCTGTGTTGTTGATGATGTAATAGATAATGAATATCAGTACCGACACGATGACGGGCATACCCAGTCCGCCTTTGCGGATGATGCCTCCCAGCGGTGCGCCGATGAAGAAGAAGATGAGGCAGGCCAGCGAGAGGGTCAGCTTCTCGTGCCAGGCCGTCATGTGACGGCGCAGGTTGGTGTCGGTCTGCGACACGTTGAAGCTCTTGAAGTTCCAGTCGCTTCCTGTGCTTTGGGCGCGGCTGGCGGCTGAGCTGATAATTTTCTCCTTTTCGGCCAAGGTGAGCGAGTTGAACAAGCTGTCCAAATCGTAGGCTGCAGGGCGGGCCTCTTCTATCTTTACCGTGTCGGCTCGGGTCAGTGAGGTTGCAGGCTTGTAGGTGCTGCCCATCACTTCGGTATAATAGGCCCGTCCGATACTGTCGTTCTGTACCTTCATCGAGTCGATGGCCACCTGGAGCATCTCCATGTTCTTGCTTTGTGCCGTTCCTCCCATGATACCCTCGTCGGCCATGTTGAAGTCGGAATCGAACTCGATGATGGCATGCTTCTCGCGGAAAGTCTCGCGGCGGTAGGGTACATTCTTCTGGCTCATGTTCTGTGACTTGAGATTTTCGAATTGCTCACCGCTGTACAGATGAAGGTACAGGTGTTGTTTGTCGGCCGTCATCTCGAGCCGTCCGGAGTCGGCCTTGATGATTTGGGCATTCTCAAAACCTTTCTCGAAATTGTAGATCAGCACATCGTAGAGCATACCCGTATCACGGTTCTTCTTCTTGACATACAGGTTGTAACCCTCTATTTCATCGTAGAATACGCCTTCAGGAATATCCAGCTCGGGAGACTTCTGCTTCATGGAGAAAAGTAGTGTCCATAATTTGGTTTGGGCCTTGGGACCAACCACATTCTGGAAATAGAAGGATACACAGGAAATGAAGGCGATGAACACGATGAGCGGGCGCATAATCTTGAGGAGCGAGATGCCTGCCGCCTTCATGGCCAGCAATTCGAAGCGCTCGCCGAAATTGCCGAATGTAATCAGGGCCGCCAACAATACGGCCAGCGGCAGGGAGGCAGGAACGAGTGTCAGGGCGGAGTAGAAAAAAAATTGCGCCAAGACGGTCATTTCCAATCCTTTTCCCACCAGCTCGTCTACGTATCTCCACAAGAATTGCATCATGAAGATGAAGAGGCAGATGAAAAAAGTGCCGGCAAAGAGCATGCAGAAGCTCTTCAATACGAATATATCTAACTTTTTTATGCGCAGCATGTTACTTGTCTCATACTTATTGAAAGCACAAAAGTAGCACAAAAAAGGGAGTACGTAAAATTTTTAATTGAAAGTTAACTAAAAGCCGCACGCCCGACGCAATGTTTCTACCTGCGAGTCCCACAATTCGCGCATGTCATCGGCTTCGTCCTTGGCTGCAAAATCTACGATTTCGAGGGTGAAGTCATTGGTCAGCTCGCTATAGTCCATCCTGAATTCGAAATATTCGCGGGAGTCTTTCTGGTCTTTCCAGCGGAAGCGGATGAAGGAGTAGGCCCGCACAGCCACAATTTCAGCACTGCGCGATTCTGTCTTTCCCCAAAAGAATGTTACGGTCTTGTCGTCCGACTGTACGTGGTCGGCAAACCATCCTTCCAGGCCGCTGGGAGTGCTGATGGCATTCCACAGAATGGTTTTGGAAGTGGCGTTCAACGGATATTGCAAATGTATCTTCTCTCTTTCCATGGTTTCGTTTCTCGAATTGCGTCGCCAAGTTAAAACATTATTTCTAATTATAAAAAACAATTTTGCATTTTTATAGGACAGCTTGCTCTCTCGCTTCTGCAATTGTTTGATAATAAATGATATGGAAATTGTTGGAATGGAAAACTTTTTTTTGCTTCCTTTGGACCTTTCCTGCTGGAAGTAGAAAAATGGAGAAAAAAGATTGAAAAGCTTTGGTAGTTCCAATAAAAGCCGTATCTTTGCACCCGCAATCGAGAAACGATGGCGGGATAGCTCAGCTGGTTAGAGCGCATGATTCATAATCATGAGGTCCCCGGTTCAATCCCGGGTCCCGCTACTACAAAAGATTTAGACTGTTGAGTGGCTTCCACACTTGGCGGTCTTTTTTTTATAATATTGCTGCACTAAAACAATAAAAAAAGCTACAGAATAGGTAGTTTATTCCTTTTTTTTTATATTTGCGAAAGCATCTTTATGATAACCGATAACCGACTATCGAACTTACAAAATATAAAAAAGATGAGCAGCATCAGAGACATTGCGAATTCTTTCGCTGAGGAATATTGTAGTGACGCAATCTATCCCTCCCATTTGTTCAAGGCTATACTCCACAAAAGTGTAGGTTTGGTTCATTTTATTGAAACAGATTTGGATAAGGATTATTATTATCTGCAAGAATGGGCCGACATACAAATGCAACTTTCACCACGTGCAGTCAGGCCGAAAAAGGACTTGCCCTATTCTCAGGAAGCTGAGGCCGTCATGGAAGAGGCAGAAGTTTACCAGGAAAAACTTGGACTGGCCGAATGTGAACCGGTTTGCATTCTGATGTCCCTTGTTACTCCTGGTGTAGGTTTTACATTTGAGCAACTAAAAACCTTACCATTGACCGTTGCTGAAATACAGGCAAAGATCGGAGTCTCGACACATGCCGCCAATTCAGGCGAAACCGGCGGCGGAACAAGCCTGTCTTCCGTTGCCAACGGGAAAGGACTCATCAATAAATATTGTATAGACAAAAAGGAAGAAGTCAAAGCGGGGAAAATAGGGCCCGTTATCGGTTTTGAAAATGAGATATCGGTTATTTTCGAGATTTTTGGGCGAAAGACAAAATCCAACTTGCTTGTAACAGGAGAATCGGGGGTAGGAAAAACATCTCTTGTCAATGCGTTTGTCAAACAGCTTTCTGAGGGTCACGTACCTTCCTTTTTGAGTAATGCATCCGCATATGAACTGGACTTGGCAAGTATCGGTTCTGACGCATCCTATAAAGGTGAACTGGAAGATCGCTTCAAGAACCTGTTGCGAGAAATCAAAGAGCAACCCAATGCAATTTTGATTATTGAGTCTATAGACAAGCTATTTGACAAACAAAATAGCCTGTATGGAGCTTCTTCCATTTTAAAGCAGGAATTGAATAAGGGCAATCTTCTGCTACTCTGTACCTCGTCCATTGACGGATATACCAAAAATATTGAAACAGACAAGGAGTTTGTGACCAAACTTGAAAAGATTACACTCGAAGAACCTAATGCCGACCTGTGTCTCCGCATTCTGAAAGGTGCATTGGGTACGTATTCTGAATATCACCATTTAGGTATAGGAGAACCTGTTATGGTGGATGCTGTCCGGCTGGCCAAGCGTTATCTGACGGAAAAGGCTTTGCCAGACTCTGCTTTCGACCTGATTGACCGCACAATGGCACTGGTAAAGACCATGAACGATATGTCTGCCAACGATATAGCCAGCCTACAGGCCGAGTTGGCGCAGCTAACGGAGCAGATTGGCACTAAAGAGAATGGACAAATGATGATGGAGTTGGAATGGCTGCATTACAAACTGATCAACCAAATCAGTTGTATTTTGATGGCCCAACTGGATGCAGACGTTGATTTTGGCAAGATTGCTACTGCCCAGGAGCGGATTGATTATCTGAAAAAGATCTTAGACCAGCTCTCCCAATTGTGTCAGCAAAAGCGTACGGAACTTGACAGCTCGGACCTATTCGCCGTAGTAGCCAAACAGACAGGCATCCCGTTGGGTAAAGTCCAGTCAAAAGAACGGGATCGTCTCATCAATGCTGAAGCCACACTGAAGAAACGTGTAGTCGGACAAGATCATGCTGTGAAAATTGTACTCGATGCTGTGTTTGAGTCCCGTTCGGGTCTGAATAAGAAAGGACAACCTATGGGATCATTCTTCTTCCTCGGACCGACAGGAACTGGTAAGACTGAATTGTCCAAGGCCTTGGCTGCTTTTTTGTTCGAAGATGAATCCGCGCTTATCCGTTTTGATATGTCAGAATTCAAGGAAGAGCACTCCGTCGCATTGCTCTACGGAGCGCCTCCGGGATATGTAGGTTATGAAGAAGGAGGTCTGCTGGTAAACAAGATTCGCCAAAAGCCTTATTCTGTAGTGTTGTTCGACGAAATCGAGAAAGCACATAAATCTGTATTCGATCTGTTTCTCCAGATATTGGATGAAGGCAAACTTCATGACCGTCTGGGCCGTGTAGGCGATTTTTCGAACGCTTTGATCCTGTTCACCTCAAACATAGGCAGCCAGTTCATCGTCGATTCGTTCAACAAAGGTTCCATCCCTCAGAACAACGATTTGATGGACATTATGCAAAACTACTTCCGACCAGAATTTCTGGGACGCCTGACGGAAATTGTTCCTTTCTCTCCGATTACCGAAGAGACCGTTACCCGTATTTTCGACATACATCTGAAAGGTTTGCTGAAATTACTGGAAGAGCAGAACATTGAACTTTGTATTAGTCCGGAAGCAAAAAGGGACATTGCCATGATGGGCTTCAACCCACAATACGGTGCCCGTCCGGTCATAGGCATTATCCGTAAGGAACTGAGACACCCGCTTTCCAAACTGATCATTTCTGGAAAAATTAAATCAGGAGATACCGTTGAAGTACGAATGAAGGATGGAAAACCGGAATTTATGACTCTATAATAAATGTATAAATTAAACTCATGATAACCCTATAAAAAACGAGAAACTTATGGCAATGAAAGAAAATTTCATCTCGATGGCTCCAGATGAAGAATCCAATGCGAAAGTCAATCCCATTGACAACAACAAGACGTTGATGATTGACCAGTATACATCGAATGTAGAACCGGGCGATCCTGAATTTGTAGAAGACATTCAGAATATCAACGATGCGTTTGCACATTTCAAGCCGTCCGTCGAAGTTGACTTTGTGGACGAAGAGGGCGGTTCGGTAAATGAAGTGCTCCATTTCAGTGAAATCCGAGATTTCGAAGCTCAGGGCGGTAAAGGCAGATTGGTAGCAAACAGTCAGTTTCTTTCAGGCGTGAAAAAAAAGATTGATACTAACAGCAAAATCCGTAAGAGTATCGAACAGAACAGAAAGCTGAGAGACATTCTTAAGGACAGTACGGCTAAAGAGGAATTGAAAGAGATGCTCCAGGCCATGCTCGAAGAATTGGAAAATAGTAAATAACCATTAAAAATATAATGTTATGCCAGAAGCAGAATTACAAAAAAGCAATACCGCATCACAGGGTGCTGGCGAAGTGAAGCAGACCCGGCAACCGGCACAGTCCAAGGATATCTCGCAATTGTTGTCCGCATTCGGTGGTTTCAATGCCATTCGTGGCTTTATGCCCGATGCAGACAATTTGAACCCCGCGCGCAAGGCTGCCAAAGCTGTGTTCCTGTCGGACAAACGTTTTCAGGACAAACGGGAGAATCTGATTAACGATATCAAAGGTTGGCTTGAAATCCTCAACGAAGGACACGAAAGCGCGTCCGAGTTTGTAGATGCCTGCAAAGCCAAAGAAGATAAGTATACCAAACTTCTTAGCCAGGGCATCACTGATGCTCTCTATGCAACAGCTAATTTAGAACGCTCTTATCGGGCTCTTGATAGCTTCTTCAAAAACGCCAATACAGACAAAGTGAAAAATCTGCGCATCATTAATGTATACAAAGACGACATTGCTGATAACGATTCGGGGTTTGCTCAAGAAGTAGATACCCTACTGCGCAACGGCTTTGATCGTCTAAGCCTGAAAGATTGTTATAGCTTGATGGTTGTTCCCGGCAATGTATTCCAAGACAAACCAACTTTGTTACAATGGGCCAAAATTGCCTTCAAATACAAAGTCATGCTGATCACTGATCATGCCGACGAATATTCA
Source organism: Mediterranea massiliensis (assembly GCF_900128475.1). Classification (GTDB taxonomy): domain Bacteria; phylum Bacteroidota; class Bacteroidia; order Bacteroidales; family Bacteroidaceae; genus Bacteroides; species Bacteroides massiliensis_E. The sequence goes on from NZ_LT635832.1 coordinate 51,301, forward strand.
TTTGATGACTTGCAAGCCAACACAGAAGGCTACCGCGACAGCGATATCGAACTGCAAAACGTTATTATGACCGCAAACTGGCTTGTTGGACGCGACTCTGAAAAGCTGTCTGAAGACGAAAAAGAAAGCCCCGCATTCTATATCTGCAGTTCGGGCGCATTGGCAGGAAAACTGTATGACGAAAGTGCCAATATGGCTCAAGGCGCTGGTGGGAAAAAATATGGTACACTCGATGGGGTGAAAGGTGTCAAGTTGGACTTGCTGAAATCTGAGATTGCGGCTCTGATGGATAACCAAGTTATTCCGATGGTTTACTCCGAAGGGCGCGTCATGGCATTCAACAACACCACCCTCTACAATGGTGACAATACCGCCATGAAAGAATATCCCATTGTTCGCGTATTCGACTGGGTCAAGAAAGTACTGATGAACTACGTACACGAAGTAGCTCTCGAAAACTGGGATCCCTATAATTCTCCCAAAAACTTGAAAGCAAAAATACAGGCCTTCCTGAACGATTACAAGGGCTACGGCAACTTGTTCCAGAATTATGAAATCAAAGAGCCGACACAGGATCCGGTAACCAAGCGTATCACATGTGATATCAGTCTGACTCCTTTCTATTCAGCCAAGAATTTTATCATTAAGGTATCGGCAGACAAGAAGGATAAAGACGCTCAGATGGTATAATATAATCAAATTCTTTCATATTTCAAAAACGTATAATTATGGCAAAGACACCAGTTAAATTAGAAGTTGATGGCTACAAAGAACGAGAAGTTATGATGGTTAAATACGAATTTGACCAGGCTACTGACGTAGAAGGCCAGATGTCGGGTATTCCCCGTGGAGGTAAAATCAACATCCGTGTAAAAGCTCTTAATGACGGAACCCCCGATTTATTGGCATGGATGATCGAACGGAACCTACCCAAAAACGGTGTTATCACTTTCCTGGAAACAAAAACCGGTAAGAACATGAAGACTATCAAGTTCACCAACGGTTATTGTGTAAACTTCGAGGAAAAATGGGAAGACAAGAAAGGTCATTTCGAGGAAATCGAAATCACCTGTCAAAAGATTGAATTCGAGTCTGTCGTTTTTGAAAACGACTGGGCTTAAGTTCTGAACATGATGTCTAATTAAAAAACAGAAACACTATGGCAGAAAACATAACTCCGGTACAATTATCGGTAAAAGATTTCGAGACCCGTGAAGTCATGATGATTGACTACACTTTCTCACAGACAACCGACCGTGAAGGCCAAATCTCCGGTATTCCCAGAGGTGGCCGTATTGACATCCGTGTCAAAGCTATGAACGACGGCAATAACCAGTTGCTGCAATGGATGCTGTCACCCAACGATCCGCGTGACATCAAGATTACCTTCTACAACACCATTGACGGTTCTACGATGAAGGAACTGGAAGGTACAGGATGTTATTGCGTGCACTACCTGGAAAAATGGGAAGATGGCGAGGAACACTTCGAACAACTGCAAATCGTTTGCCAGGAGCTGAAGAACGGTCCCGTTGACTTCCAGAACCCTTGGAAGTAAAGTTTGTAGCCGCCAGCTGGCGGCATCCTATCGCCTCCCCGACATTTTTTGTCGGGGAGATAAAGTAAAAAACACGAAGTAATAAACATCCCGTTATGTCTTTATTTGCTAACTTATATTTGGGGGATAACACCTCTGACACTTATACCAACGCGTATCGGGTGGTCCAATGCGAGGTTAAAGTATCGAGGCATCACAATTCCTATACGCCCGACGGTAATCCGCGGTGCGACCAACTTATTCTGTCGGTCATTGCCCCCAACAAAGACGACCTCATGCTGTTTGAATGGTACATCGACCAGACTTCATTGTCCGGCAAAGTCGTAGTTGATCTGACCAACCAATCTGCCAAATACGACATAACGACACGAACCTTCAAGTTTGAGGATGCCAAATGCTTTTCGATAGACGAAACCTATAATATCAGCGACACCAACCGCCATCAACTTAAACTGGGCATTATGGTGAAGAAGCTGGAGATTGACGAGACTGAATTCCAATAAAGCAAACCCCTCAAATTAAGACCTTCTATGCAAAACATCTCAAACTATCTCAAGGCCACTCTCTTTTTCGATGACATCCGTACAACTAAAGTCAAAAGAGAGCAAGGCTTCACGCTGCAACAATTCCATTACGAATGTGCCAGAAAAAGGAATGACAGGGGAATGCCTTACGGCCCTACCCAGACTACTATCCTGCAACTCCAAATCAAATCCTTGCCGGACGGTTACCTGAAAGAAATATACAAACGGCTGGACGAGCATACAGAATCGTGTTTCTCGATCGTTTTCAACGCAACCTTCCGTACAGATGAAGGAGAAAACACATTGAGCGACTACGACAGCGGACTGGTCGTAACTGGCTACGTCATCAGCGTGGACGAGGCCTTCGGAATTTCCCGTCCCGAACCGGCAGTATTCCCTTCCGAAGAAGGGGAAAAGAAAGCCGACCTGATGATGACCAGCATCAGGCTGCTGACCCAATCAATTACCTACATCGGCAGCGACAGCTACCAAAAGACACTGTATATCAATTTCTAACCCTAACAGCTATAGATCATGGCCTCCTATACTTTAAAAATCTACGACGTTCCTCAAGAAAATAAAAATATCGAATTGAGTTACAACTCAAACGATGGACATTCAGCAGGATCTACAACCATAGAGAATACTACATGGACTTTCACGCTCCAAAATTTGAGCTACTCGAAAGCCATTTACAAACCGGGAGAACTTATCTTTAAGTTGCAAATATCAGGGTGTAACGGCGTTAATGCTATTTACAGCACATTCAAAGGAAAAAAAATCGAATTAACAGCCCAAGCCGATAACAAGAGTAGCAGTATTGCAAAAGACTATTATATTTTCGGCATACAAATCGAGAAAAAAGGGAACGTTTATTATGCTACGTTCCAAGCCTACGACCCGTTTAAGTTCCTTACACTGGATACGTATTGCAAAGCCTATACAGGTAAAAAATTCACTCAAGACATTTTTTTGAACAAAGATCTTTGGCCCAATAACCTTCCGGAAGCAATAGATGAACAACTGAAAATAGAGAATGCTCAAAGTTTGAAGAAGGAACGGGAAGCAGAGAAGGCAAATCTCGAGAAAAAACAAGAGGAAATAAATAAAGAAATAAACGACCTCAACGATAAGATAAACAAAGAGACAAACGAAAATACAAAAGAGGAACTGCAAAAGACGCTTAATGAAAAGAAGGCATTATCTCAAAATATAAGTATAAAAATAGAAGAACTTGATAGCGAAATAACGAAATTAGGCTCTATTATCGAAGGAAAAAAAGGATCTCAATTTAACAAAAATCCTCGCTATCTATACCATGATGATAAAGAATTTATCCAGCCCTACCTCGTGCAATACAACGAAAGTTTCTTCGATTTTCTGGTCAGAGTCAGCAACCGATGCGGAGAATTTCTCTATTACGAGGACGGATATTTCAATATCGGGTGGGAAAAAAAGACTAAAAAAGATAAGGATGATAAAGAACAAGATGACATAACACCCATTACGGAGTATGTTTCCGTCAATTTTTCTGATGAAACAGTTACTGCTTGGAAAGAAAACTACATCGTAAGCAGCCATCATAATTATCCACTCACGGAGAATCACATGAAACGTTTTCCCTCGTTATTGCCACTTGACGAAGAAAAGCTACAAACGGAGTATGGAAAAGGTTACAATGTTGAGGAAAAGGGAGAAGGTAAAATAGATATAACCAGCACAGATCAATCAGGAAAATCAATAACAATACAAGATAAATTAAGGAGCAATTACGAAGTTAACGTTGCTGATCTGCAGCTTCAGGATTCCCAACTGGCTTCAGATGAGAACCTGGTTTCCCTTCCTCCCAAAGATGAATACACCAAATGGCAAGATTTTGCCCTGTGGCCAGGATATTTTTTTATCAACGCTGTTACTGACATCGTTAATTCGGCCGATATAATTGAAGCAACAAAGAACTTAATCTCTGATACGGGAATAACCATACTGAACTGTAGTTTGTCTGCCAAAGCGGCCAATGACGACTATGAAGACAAAAATTTTAAAAAGGGGACCTATACAAACGACAGAAAAAAGGGCGATCGCATCCATCCGTTCAGTACATCAGAGGAGAATATGAACACCACTTTAAGCAGCTACGTCACCTTCAGCCTGGAATTTTATGAAGCCATCCGCAAGGGAATAGAAGCGAACGAACGGTCACGTATCCAAATTGCATTGGGCGACCATTTCTACCCCCTCACGCTGGGCTGCTTGATAGAGTTGGACGGAAAGAAATACATCGTTGTCCAGATGAACGGCTGCGCCAACAGCGGTGCAGAGACCCTCGACATCGAGGCCATCCCATACGAAGATAAGTTCGTATTCCCCCCTGCCGCTCCTGTCAGCCCCATCCGAGAGGCCAAAGCCCAACGAGCCTTCATCACGCACAATGCGGACCCACTGAAAATGAACCGTGTAAGGGTGCGCTATCCGTGGCAAAGCCAAACAGAAGACCCCACACCGTGGATCCGCATTGCTCTCCCCATGGCTTCGGACGGCAGCGGCTTCAACTTCCTTCCCCAGATAGACGACGAAGCCATTATCAACTACGAGAACGGAAATATTGAGAAGCCTTACGTAGAAGGCATGCTCTATACAAGGGCAGAAAAAGAAAACGAATCACCGGTCCCATATGCCCACAAGAAAGACAAAGCCCGCGTCATCTCGTCCGTAAACGGTCATTCCATCATTTTCTCCGACCCATCAGCCAGTTCAGACGCTTTTAATTCATTGTCCCCATTGATGAGCACCATTAAAAGTTTCTGCCCAACCGGTTTTATCAAAACAGAACTTAGTTTACGTGACCATAAAGTGGATATTTTCCCAGATTCTTTCAAGAAAGCGATGGGAGGCATCGAGTTTACCGACGAACACGGACTGTACTCCATATCCATGTCATCGGACAAACGTGCCATCTCCATCGACAGCCCTTTGGGCAAAGTAAATATCAGCGCCTTTACAGGTATCACCATCAGTGCGCCCAACGGGAATGTCCGTATCGAGGGCAAGAACATCGATATCGTGGCGGGTAATAACCTGTCCATTTCTTCCGGAAACAATATCGCATCCCACTTTTGGCCTGTTTATCGTGATAAAAGTCTTGGAGAAAGTATTTTCGATTCCCTTAAGGATGCAGGTAAAACAATAATTTCTAAACTTGAGATAATTGACATGAATTTAATACGTACTGCATTCGAAACTTTCGTACGTCCTTGTGGCGGTACTATGCTTATCAAGTCGAACAGGTACCTGTGTTTTGAAGCCGGCAAGGGAGAGACTCAAATTGCCGGACATCAACAATTTGGAATGGGTACTGCATGGAAGTCATTAATCAAACCAGACCAAATAATGGAGGTAACAATCCCATATCAAAATACTGATGTGGCATCAAACAGAATACCAATATATATCAACAACTTCATCCAGGCTATTAATACAGCAACTGCTTTATTCAATACAATTAACCAATCATTATCCACTGCGAAAACGGCTTATGAAACTGCCTATGCTGCAATTATAAGAATTAATAATCATAATACGTATATAGAGGGTAATCTTCAGGATTTCAACACTCTCTATCCTAATAATATAGATGGATTTAATGAACTTACGGCACAACATCCTCAGAATAATGAGGTAGCCCAAGATTTCCAAACAATTGCGACTCAATTATTCAACTTGAACAAAAGCGCTATAAAAATAAAAAAAGAGAACTTAACAGAAAACAAAATATGGGATAAATTTTGCACCGAAATCATTCAAGACCCGGTTCTCAAAAGTATAATAACTACTCTTAGAAGTGAAATAATGAAAGATGGTGTATTTAACGATTTCACAACTCAACGTCGCATTATTGGACAAGCAGTTCAAATTGCACATAATATTGCTTCAGTAAACAAACGAAAAATAACATATGAGGTTTTAAAGCAACTTATACAAAAGCAACCAGATGCAAAAACAAATACAAAAAAGATAGGCAATTTACCACAACAAGAACCTAATTTTGATGATGCTAACTGGGCAAATTTCTGCAATTCAATAACTTATGAAGTATTTGAACCTGATACCAGAAAAAGGACGAAAGTTAAGAACTTTTTAAAACCCATGGGAATAACTTTAGCAAAATATTTTACTGGATATAAAAAACTCGAAGGAATACTCGACCAATACATATGGGATACCCATGAAGATACAGGGAAAATTCTATTTTCTGATCAGGAAGGTGAAACCCTTAATTTCCATAACAAAGAAATCCACTATTACAAAAAATCAGAAACTGACCCTCTCATTCCATTAATAGATATACTCAAAGGAATACAGTAACAACAAGCAGTATCAAGTATGAGAACAATCGCAGAACAATTCAAATACTGGCAGGAGGCTCTGGACGATTTCCAGAAGAACGTGGAAAAAGACCTGGATGAAATCCGACGCTATAAAAGCGAAGTCCAGCAGATGAAAATCGACCTGATAGACCATCTGGAGAAAGGACGGTATGTCCGCGACGACCAGCGCGTCATCATTTCCGCTCCGGAAATCATCATCGGTAATGTCGATAAGAGCGGAACGCTGTGCGGCAGCAATTCCAGGATTATTCTCCGGGGAACAGACATCTCTCTGGACGGCGTAGGTGCAGGCGCTTCCGGTGTGGGAAGCATTGTGAGCCGTGCCGCAAGCATCCGCCAAATCGCGGTAGATCCGGGAATGGACGGACAAGAGAATGTGGCAAAAGGAATTTCGGAGATTGTCTCGCAAGCCCGGAATGTCATCATCCGAAGCGAAAAGCAGGCTAATGATGTCTTTCCGACGTATGGTCTTAGCGGCACCGACGGCGGCATCACCCTCTCTACCGACGGACAAATCAGCCTGAACGCGACACTCCCCTGCGAAACGCTCAAAGAAAGACTGGAACAAGAAGAGACAGCGCTGACCACGCAAACCAATGACCTCAAGAAGGAAGCGAGCCAGGCCAAGTCGGAAGTGTCGTCGCTCATCTCGCAAATAGACAAGCTGTTCGACCAGGACCTTATGAACCTGGACGAAACAATGACCCGAACGAACTACATGGACATCGAGGAACTGCACGAGGAAATCCGGAACATATCCGGCACCATCTACACCTCGATGACCCGTTACTTCAACGTCCTCTCCCGCCTTGCCGAGGCGAACCGCCAATTGAACAGCATCAAGGAGCAGAAAGAGGCGGCAGGCCAGTTGCATTCTTCGTTCAAAGAGAAAAGTACCGATACCTTCATCTCGCTCCGCTCCGAAAGCATCAGCCTCACCTCGACCGACGGCGACGGCAACCTGCGCACCAACGACGGCGCGGGCATCGGACTGGCAGGCAAGGAAATCAGCCTTACCTCCTACGGCAACGACGGTGCCCTGATCAAGGACAGCGGCATCTATATGGGCTCGCAGGACGTGGAAATCAATACCGCCAACCCCAAGGTGTCCGACTCGAGCACCGACCTGCCGGCTGAAGGCAGCGTACGCGTCGTCTCGAAGGCAATCCAAGTAGAAGCCGTGGACTACGAGACGAAGGACGACAAGACCGAAGAAAAGAGCCTGACCCAAGAAGGCTCGTTCACCCTGCGCGCCGAGAAAATCAACCTCAACGCCACCGACACCGAAGGCAAGGCTACCGGAACGATTGCCGCCAACGCCAAGACGGTGGAAGTGAAGGCAATGGACGTGGATAAGGAGAAGCGCACCGACAAGGAACTGGCCGCAGGCAGCAGCCTGCTCCTGCTGGCAGAAAAAGTCTATGCGGGAGCAAGGGACAAGAAGGCGCGGAGCAAGAGTGTGCAGGTAGCCTCGGATAAGGTGGGCCTCTTCGGCGACACTACCGTCGAGCTACAACAGGACGGCAAGGCCATCCTGCAACTGAGCGGCGGCGACGCCGCGCTCTACGGCAGCAAAACGACCCTCTACGGCGAGATGACCTCGCAAGGCAAGACGACGTTCAAGTCCGACGTCACCGCCGGAACAGTCGAGATGAAGAACCTGAAGGTGGATTCGTCGTTCAAGACCCCCTACACCACCGAAGGCGTCTCCGTGCCCGGCGCGCCGTCCACCGCCAAGCTGGGCGCGAAACTGAGTGAAGAAGAACTGAAATCGAACAACGGATAAAAACAGAAAGATTATGGCAAAATATGTTTGCATGGGCGCCACGCTGAAGTGCACGTTCGGCATGGCTCCCTCCTCGCTGATGGTAACGGTCCCCCTGCGACCGATGATCCAGAACAAGCCGAAAGCCACCATCATGGACTTCGCCCCGATGGTCAACATCCTGCCCTTCGGCATGTGCCAGTCACTGAGCAACCCCACGGTGGCCTCCGCCACCTCGGCCGCGATGGGAGTCCTGACGCCCATGCCCTGCATACCGGTAATCGTGGCCCCCTGGGCGCCGGGCGGCAAGCAACTGATCACCAACATGCCGGCCCTGCTGGACAACTGCAAGCTGATGTGCGCCTACGGCGGCAGCATCTCCATCAACATGCCCGGCCATACGTGCGACTCGCAGGGGAAATAATCCCCTGCCCGCCGCTACAAGCCGGACACTCTTTACTCTTCGCCGGTGAACTGGCTCAGGTCTAACTTCGAGCCTTTGTCTTCGCCGCGCGCGGCCTGACGCTCACTCTCGGCCTGCTCGGCCTCGGCCTTCTTCTTCAGGTAGTCCTGATAAGCCTCCTCTATCTGCTTTTCCTTCTCCTCGCGATAGGACTTGCATATATCCTTCATTTGGTCATACACCTTCTGGAGTTCTTCCTTTGCCTCGTCCATCTCCTCGGGCTTGGCACCGGCCAGTTGCTTGGCGATCTTCACGCCATACGCGGCATTTACCGCATCCACCTTGCCCGTCATTTCCCCGTAAATGGTCTTCACGTAATCCATGCCCGCATCGTGCCGGTCGTCGTTCACTTCGGGCATCGTGCACAGGACATACCGATCCTCTTCTCCGTCCGAGGATTCCTCCTCTCCGCTCTCCTCGCCGTCCTCGTCCATCGGTTTCTGTTTGATCTTATAGTCGGGATGTGCCTGGGCCACAGCCTTGCAGATGGCAAACAGGTAATCCTGCTCCTTGGGAATCAAGGCGAACTGATTGTCCTGGGGTAACGCCACATCGGCCACTTCTTCCAGATTCATCCGTTCACCGCCCACTTCGACTTCGACCGTCAGGAGGGCGGCCGGCTCGGCCTTCACACCGAAGTGCATGAACTGGTAGTTCATATACACCGCATATCCGTTCATTTTCTGCTGGGCTTCCTGCAACAGCTTATACACAGTCATTCTCATCTGTTTTCCTTTTGGTTATTTTTTATTTCAGTTTCAGTTTCACGTTCACAATGTCATTTCCCTTCAGACGGACGAGCGTCTCGGCCGCCTTACGCCCCTTGACCAGTCGGAGGCGATAGGTGCGATCGACGGGCAGGTTGCGCAGTACGCAGGGAGCAAAGCCTGCCGCGAGGCCGTTCAGGAAGACAGCTGCATCCACTTCGTCGCACGACACGTTCAGCAGTCCGTAATCGGCCAAAGGCGAAATGAGGTTCAGCTCCACGTTTTTCCCCGCATCGACCCAGAAGAAGTCGGTGCGTGAGTCCAGTCCCTCCTTTTTTGAACTGACGGCATAAAAGCCCGGAGCCAGCTTTCCCCGCCATTCGCCATGTGCCACCCGCTCTCGGTTGAGCCAGATTTCAGTGTCGGCATCGAAGGCGGTAATATGCACGTCGGCCCATTGTTCCGGCTGTATCTGAAGGCTGTCCGAAGCCAAGGAATCTGCCAAATCCTCATTTGGGAACCCAAGCGTCTCTATAGTCTGTCCTGGCTGCGGGAACGGACGTAACTTGATGCCATGCAGGTCGATCACCTTACGCTCTGCGTTGGCCAACTTCAGCCACTGTTCGTAGTAGAGCGAATCGCCTTGGTCGACGGTCAGACGATATCGACCGGGCATCAGACGGGATGTCTCGATGCGCTGCATCCCCAAGGGCTGCCCGTCCAAGCAGATGCGGGCATCGGGCCAGTCGGTCTCCACGGTCAGATAGGCGTAAAAAGGCTGCAACACGTAACGTTTCTCAAAGCGAACAGAGTCTGTCAGTTCGATGGTATCATTCAAGGTCTGGTAGAAAGGCGACTCAATACGGCAAGCATGCCGGCCCAGTGGCAAGTAAAGGGAAAGGGTGCCGTCCAAAAGAGGATGGATAACGGTATCTACATAGACGATGGCATGTTCGGGCACCGTCGAAATCAGCGCCCACTGCTTCTGCTGACGGAACTCTTTCTCCAGACTTTCAGTATGGAGATAGGCATGATAGTGCTTCTTTTTTTTCAGTACGCCTTCAGGCACCTTCCAGGCCAACTGCCTGTAGACGGGATGCTTGATGATGAGGAAAGCGGTGCGATGAGGCAGGGTTAGGGTGACCATTCCTTCTCCTTCGGCAGCAGGCACGGGCGTGTCGCCCACGAAGAACTGGAAGCCTTTTTCGTTAGTGAAAAAGTCCAGCAGGGCTTGCCGTTTGTCTGTTGTGAAAGGTGCCTTTTGCAGGAACGGCCTCTTGTAGCGTCCGAAATCCTCGACGCGCATCCGCTGTGCCATCACGGGAAAGGCCGTCACGCACCATAGAATTATGATCCACCCGTATCTCATGCGTACTGTTTCTGAAATCATGCCTTGCAAACATACGGAAAAATAACGGAATAACCGACGCTGTTCTCCGATTTTCTTTACAAAGTATCGGTATTATACCTGCGCCAAATGCCACTTTATGCGTATAACTATGGACTTTAGATTTCTCAAGTAGATAGTCTGCAAGCTGAAGAGGGCAATTTCCAGGCTGGGGAAAGCAGTCGTTTGCCCCGCTAAAAGCATCGCTTTGTCCAGCTTAAAGCACCGCTTTGCCCAGCTTAAAGCACTGCTTTGCCCAGCTTAAAACTTCGCTTTGAAGATGATTGACTTTTCCTGATTTAGCTAGACAGTTTTTTGTTTTATAAACTGAAGCAGTAGACACTTGACTTCCCTTTTAGCCATAGGCAAATATTTTCTCCGTTTATTCCTTCAACGTTTCACAACGATGGTAATCGTCTGTAGAAGAGAGAATTGTAGTGAAACATCCCGGTTTCACGTGAAAGCAAACGATACTTTATCAAGTGAAGGCAACGACCCTCATGCGGAGGCGAACACCGTCCACCGCATGTTTCACAAGAAACCACTAATATACACCGCATTACGGTGAATTTCACAAAGGGAAACGGAAATAGGAGCGTGAAAGGAAGCTTTTACAGGCTTTCATCCAAAAATTATTCCATTCGTTTGGGGGCTTTCCCGAATATTTGCTATATTTGAGCAGCCAAACAACTGAAAGCATCTTGCAATGAAAATGAAAGAAAACGACCCGATACCGACCTTAGCTCCCACATGGGGCGCGGATGTATTTCCGCTGCTCTCCTGGTTCAAGCAGGAGCGGGTAGACCGAGCCAATGTGATGGTAGTGGGTTGCGGTGCTCTTGGCAACGAGGTGCTGAAGAACTTGGCTCTATTCGGCGTTGGTCACGTGGTCGTTGTAGACTTCGACACCATCGAACCATCGAACCTGACCCGCTCCATCCTCTTCAGTCGGGCAGATGCCGAAGCCCGTCGTCCCAAAGCGGCCGTAGCGGCAAAGCGCATTCGTGAGATCAATCCTTCCATTCAAGTGCTGCCACTCGAGAGCGACATCTGCCACGATGTCGGGCTGGGCCTGCTACGTCAGATGGATGTCGTTGTGGGCTGCGTGGATAACCGTTGGGCTCGCTATTGCCTGAACCGCTTGTGTATGCGTGCCGGGGTACCTTGGGTGGACGGCGGCATAGACGGGCTGGAAGGAACGGCAAGGGTGTTTATGCCCGGCAAGAATTGCTATGCTTGCAATTTGGGGCCTGAAGCGCTGAGGGACATGTCGTACCGTTTGTCATGCAGTACGGCCATTCGACGAAATGAACAGGCGAACCGTGTGCCGACCACGCCGGTCATCGCTTCCGTCATCGGTGCCGTAGAAGCACAGGAAGCCATCAAACTGCTACACCCTGATGAACTGGCCAGCGGAGAACTGGCCTCGCTATGCGGAAAGATGTTCTACTACGAAGGTCAACACCTGGCCGCGCGTATTGCAGACTTTACGGGTTACGACGAGGAATGCCCCGTGCACGAGCGATGGGGACCAATAGAAAAAGTAAAACTCACGACCGACAGGCCGATTGGCGAGGTACTGGACAGCCTGGCCGGACAATTGGGATGCCGGGACGTGGAAATCGTACTCAGGGACCACTGCTTCGTGGATTACCTGACCGTACGGAAAGACGAGCAAAAAGTGACCGTCCTGCTTCCCGACTATGCCATTGCCCGCTTTCTGGAAGAAGAGCCCACCTTACGCCAGCTTCCTTTCCACGCCCTTTACCAACATGAGATAAAAACTGTCGACAGGGATTTTCCCTATCGGGACCTGACACTGTCACAGATTGGCATTCCGCCGTGGAGCGTCCTGCATGTGCGGACAGAAAACGGCAGCCGCTACGTAGAGCTGGTCGACGAACGAAATTACTCAACCTTCTTATATCAAAACAGACAGGCATGATGAACGAGACAAAACCATTTGATATCAGTGCGGAATTTCTCTTGAATTACCTCTTCCCTGACCACACAGACCAGTGGCAAGCGGAATGCGCCGGCGCATTCTATCGGAACTACAGCCCGGACATCCTGTCGCTTGAAGAGGACAAACGGACGGTACGCCTGGCTCGCGACGGTTTCCTGCGGTTGCTCCCCCAAGGAGTTATCGCTCCCGACAATGCCCTGAAAGGAAAGGACTTCGAACAGAAATACGAACAACTCAAAAAGAAAGAGGAACTTCTGAAAGATCTCTTCAAGCCTGTAGACACCCAGAACTTCAGATTTCGACTCCACATTGAGAAAGAAGCTTCACAACTGTCGGACGGGAAACTGGCCCTGCTGCTCAAACACTATTTCGGCTACGACCTGGAGAAGGAAGAAAATCCATACATCCGAAAAACAGCTCCGCTGCTTCTCCTCATCAGCCACCTGCGCGCTGATTTCGATTTTTTGCGAACCCTGCTGAAAAGCTTGTTCGACTGCCCTGTAGAGATGACGACCGGCCGATATACGTGGGATGAAAGCATCGGCTATTCACAACCCGCCATCACCTATGATCTGATTGTCCCAGACCTGACAACTGAGGCATACAACGAGTTAAAAGCGGCCGTAGATCCGTTTGCCGACTTTATTCGCGAATGGTTCATACCTTTCGACACGCATTGTTCCATTGCCATCAAACACCATGAGCGTTTTGCCCTGGGTAACGCCCTGACACTGGACTACAATACCGAGATATCAACTCATCATATTGACACTAACAGGAACCCATTATGAATATCAACTCAAGAATAGATTGGAAAGCCGGCATGGCAATCTCCGCCCAAACTTTTTTGGAACTGGACGAGAACCTGCGCCACAGACAACAAGCGGCAACCCGAGCCGTCAATGGAAATGAATTCGGCCTCATACCTTTCACCGAATTCGACAGGCAAGGTGGTTTCGTCCGCAACAAACTGGAAATAGACCACCTGGCTTGCATGGCTCTACTTCCCTCCGGAAAAATCCTGCACATCGATGAAAAGGTTGTAGTGACCGTCCCGCTGGTGTATGGCAACGAATACTACCTGGCCTGCGGTTTCGGCGAAAAGGAAGTGGAATTCGACGTAAAGGAGGTCCCCTTTGTACGGCCGGAATATACATACGGCATCTATTCCCTGAGCGAACTGGAGGGGACAGACCTTTTCCCAGTCATGAAATTCAAAGTCAGCGACGGTATCTTTTCCATCGACGAATCTTACATTCCTCCTTGTCTATATCTATCGTCTGACAATCGCTTCCAACCGTATCTGGAGCAACTCACAAAGCAAGTCAGCTTACTGGCCGAACATCCGAACCTGGAATCAGGAGAAGGGAAACGTGCTTTCCAACGCTATGCCTATCTGTTAAAGAGTTATGATACTCAAGGCAGGACGCGCCCTTTCATCCAACTGACCTACGAAATAGCCCAAGCTATAGACTACTATATCGTTACGCCAAACGCCGAGATACCTGTAACCATACCGGCTTATTCGGGATATGACATCGCAAACTGGCTGGACTGGTTGGACGGCTATCTGCATAACGCGGCAGGCACCCTCGACAAAGTAGTCCTGGAAGACCACTCCATTGACTTTGACGAGCTGAAAGCACAAATCAAGGCGGAATTGTACGAACAATTGCGCCCTGAACTGTACGAACAACTTTACACTGAACTTAAGGCCAAACTCTATGCCGAAATTTCCGAAGACCTGACTGTCCGCCTGACCGACTACATCACCCAACAACTCAAGACTGAACTGCATGACCTGTTGTCGGGAGAATTGTCGGAAGAACTGTACGAAAGCCTGTACAAGAATCTGTATGAAAGCCTGTACAATGCTCTATATGTCCCAGTAGAAAAAGAAGAGGATGAATTCACACCATTAATTTAAAAGTATGTCATGAACGTTTTACTACCTTTGCAAGTAACAAACGGACGTCTGGCCTACGCTTCCACGTCGCAAATGGCCATCGACGCGTTCATCGAACTGCTGCTGAGCACACCGTGTGGAGGCTGTGGGGCAGATCCAGAATTCGGATTTATATTCAACAACCTGAAATTCGAGATCTTCAACGAGAAGGAGGGGGTCATTTATGATTCATCGCCACAGGACAACTCAAACTCGAAACTTTACGACAAGAAGGTTTCGGGAAACTCCAAAAACCTCAATACATTTGCGGTAGACCTGAAAAAAACCATCGAACAATACGAGAAAAGGCTGACTGAAGTTTCCGTTTCCATGACATACCTTAAAAACCAGAAAATGATTCAAATTGTCGTTGAAGGCATGCTTGTGGAGACCAATGAATCCTACAAGTACACAACCAGCATCAACCTCTGGAACTAACTTTCTTCAAGAAACGTCCTGACCATAACTTAAATGAGACAGAAATGAAACAGACGATATTCAATACACGCCAAAGGGCAAAAGAAATCATCAAAGAAGCCATTGCTGTTTGGGAACAAAGCACCAACAGCGAACACCTGGAAGGCATTGAGCAAGATCCGGTATTCTCCCTGTTTCTGACAGCACTGGCCTATCAGGCTAACGAAATCGACAACGAAATCGAACAGCTCAAGGCCGAAATTCTTTATGAGCTGGAACAAATGCTCGTTCCCTACGAACGGACTCACGCACTCCCAGCAACGGCTGCCGTAGAAGTGACACCCAGTGAAAGCATCTCAATCCAGACACTGGACCACCGAACGGTCTTTTCCCTTCAGGGCACATCGTTCACATTTATTCCACTTCTCAGTACACGGGTGTTCAACTGCAAAATATCCTCGATAGTCCGTATGGACAACCGCCGCTGGAAAGTGGGTCTGCAATTCAAGGAACCGGTCAACAACCTGTCTGGCATGACCTTCCTAATCGGCAATCCTCATTTCCAAGATTTGAAGGTTTTTGCCAACGGGCACCCGCTTCCGCTTATCAAGCCGTGTGATTACGCCGATTTGCCCTTGGACAGTTGCTTCTCGCTGGAAAACCTGCTCTACAATGAATCACCCATTTTCCAACCACGCCACATCTGGTTTGACCTTTTTGCGAGACAGAACGTACGGCTATTTGCAATAGATACTTACAAGACTCCGTCGGCCACATCCCTATCAAACGAAAGATTGGAACTGGTTTTCGAATTCTTTGGCATTGACGACCAGTTCTTGTTTGACAAGGAACTGTTGTCTTTGAACTGTACCATCCTGGCCAATGCCTCCATAGCATCTGCCAATCTTTCGTCCAGTTCTCCCATCACGCGCCTAAACGGGGCGAACGATTTTTCAACATACTGGCAATTCCTGCACCTGATCCGACCTGCAGATACACAGATGTTCAAAGAGGAACCCATTGAAATCCGTAAGATGACAGCCAGTCGGTTCAATCCCGAACATCTGGTCAAATTGGCTAGCACGCTCATCAACCGCTTCTCCTCCGATTACTATGCTTTCCAGGGCATCGACACCCTCCGGGAAGGGAACTTCATGGACAGCTTCTACTCTTTGTTGAAAAAGATGTCGGAAGGACTGGCCAAGACCCCGAACATTTATACACCGTCTCTCTATCTGATGTTCAAGAACGACAACGGTTCCCGTCCCAAAGACAAAAGTCTCCATATAGACTATCTGGTCACTAACGGTAGTGCCGTCAATGGCTTATTGAACAACAAAAGCCGTTTCAATATCCTGGCAAATGGTTTCTTCGCAGATGTCAAACTGGTTGCCGAACCTATGCCTGGCTTTGACGAGGTGCAGAATATGGATGCTGAAAACCTGCTCGCGCGCTACTACCTGACCACCAACGACCGAATTGTGACACCAGCCGATATCAAGATCTTATGCTATAACGA
The DNA here is from genome assembly GCF_900128475.1 of Mediterranea massiliensis. Taxonomy (GTDB): domain Bacteria; phylum Bacteroidota; class Bacteroidia; order Bacteroidales; family Bacteroidaceae; genus Bacteroides; species Bacteroides massiliensis_E. The sequence goes on from NZ_LT635832.1 coordinate 67,940, forward strand.
GCTGGGTACGCGCTTTGGCATCACAAACGACATGATAACAGGCATAAGGGTCAGAAACAACCGCCACACAGAACGCTACCATTGCGGACTGGAGACTCAGGTTTACATATCCTTGAAAAACGATCCCTACATCAAACGAAATTTTCTGGAGAAAATACCGATGACCGAAATGTTGTTGCAAAAAATGATTGAAGTACGAAGCACCAACATCCTGCCGGTTCAAGTAAGCATCGAGATCAGTTAGGAAGGCGATTGGGAAAAATCCTGATAAGTAGAACTATTGAGAACTCTTAATTTATTATTTTTGCAATCAAACAAAGACGTAACAATGGAAGATTTTTTTTTAGACATCGTATATAAAGACAAAAAAGTAAGGTTCCGTATCATGAACCCACAGGCTCCCTTGAGTACCCTGATGAATAATTTGCGTCATGCCATCGGGAAAGACGGACGGCTTATCTTCGATTTTCCATCGATAGACCCGACAGGGGCCCCTTTAGACTATTTCTTCGGGAAAGAGGACACAGCGACTCACGAAACACGCGTACTCAGGCCTAGGATAGGAAAAACAGACCAGACATTGGCGGATTACAACGTCAACAATGGGGATACTGTTTTTCTAATTCCTGATCCCTTCCCCGGATAAAGAATCATACACCCTAACAAAATTCAGTATGCGAACATATCCCATGAATTGGCAAGGGTACTCTTCTCAACAATTGAATGGAAGAAATCGGAGACTGCTCCATGAATGGAGCCAACTGGATCGTGCCCTTGAACGACGAAATGAAATGGAGTATCAAGTTATCAGACGTAATGAGCAAGGCCTGCCCACAATGTATCTGATAACCTACCATATCCGCTCCATTTGCAGTGTAGAACAACTTGAACGGTTGAACGAGCCAGGTATAGTCAACAAACCCATTTTCGCTTCAACCTTTCTCATGCGTATCTACCTGCCCGAGAATTATCCTTGCGTGGACGCACCTGCCGAATTTTATTTCTTGGCTTACGATAAAGAAGGCCAAACAATCCCTCATCCATGGCATCCCAACATACGATATTTCGGAGATTTTGCGGGAAGGGTATGCCTGAATAGTCCTGACACTTACTCCAGCCTGGCTTGGTGTGTAGAGCGAATTGGACACTATCTGACTTATGACCGTTATCATGCCATTCAAGAACCTCCCTATCCGGAAGACTTGAAAGTGGCAGAATGGGTAATCAAACAAGGAGAGCCTCAAGGATGGGTTTATTTCGATCAGCAACCCGCTTTAAAATAAGGCAATAGAATAAGTATTTTCAATTTAAATTCGTATTTTTGTCCATACATTTAAATGCTGAAACATGAAATCCCTGAATAATGTCATATATGTTCTCATCCTATTGTGCTTCAGCTGTAACCTGAAAGCACAAACAGTCAAGCAAATAGAAGTGGCTGGAAATGCCCCATACGTAGATCACATCTCACTTCTACCGGGAACAACCGACATGGATCTTCTGGTAAAGATTAGTTTCAACGAGCCGAAAAACAGCCTTACTGTTCACCTGATATCCTATCGGAAACTGTTTGTTTTCCAAAGCGATGTACGCTATTCGCATGTAGTACGCTTTCATAAGCTTAGGCCCAACAGGCTACCTTATGTGGTGGAATCGGATGAAAAAGCGAGATATAAGATGATGAAACCCTTGAGAAAATCCATCAAACCCAAAAGAAAGCACATCTTCAGGCAGTGGATTGAGTATGAGGGGCTTCAGCCACAGCCGACCGAATACAAGATGGTGAACGACTACATTGAACAAACATTCGACATTCTTCATGAAATGGCCGATGTATCTATCACGCTAAGAGATATACTCGTCATGAGCGAACGAACAAGTCGAAAGAAGATTAAATACGACCTTTTTTCCCAAACGGACTTGAACCGCAAATACAACATTTCTATCAAAAGAGATCCTTGTTTCGGAAAAGAAGAGGAGATAGAGGCTGCTGCAAACCTGGTCAAAAGCATCAAAGAGGGATATGCCACACTTGACCAAAAATTCGGCCTGCACTCCAACCTGAAGGGACCTGAAAGTGAAGAGATATTCAATGAAATGAAAGCGCTCTTACTGAAACAATACCCCAAAAAGGAAGAAACAAATGCCTGCCCAGATATCCAATCGAGCATAGAAGCCTACAACGGCTATGTGGATGCTATCCAAAAGATGCAATGTAAATTCCAAGTCATAAAAGAAAAACAGAGCACGATGTTTGACCTCAGTGCCGACTTCATTCTGGCAACAGCCAGACAAATTGACAACAACACCAACAAATGGTTATTGAGTTCAGACGAGATTGAGAAAAAAGACCTGGAAACTGCATGCAAACAAGCTATAACCCTGATTGAAGCGCATGTACAACGAGCGACAGAAATCAACCACGACCAGCAGGCAGCTCTTAACATTTTCAATAAAGCCAAAGCTTATTTCCGCCAAACCTGCCAAAAGAAATAACGCGTATGAAAGAATTGAGACATCACATACGGTTACTGTTCTGCCTATGCATCGGAATGATTTTCTCCTGCGCCCAAATCTGGGGGCAGGATGAATCAAACAGTTTTGTTGACGAGATGCATCTGCTGGAAATAGAAAGCCGCATGCTCAGCTTTTATCAGGAACTCAAAGATATTTCCGCCAGGGTTGGACAATATACATCGAATGAACAGCTTACGGAAGCCAGCCAGAAAGTGACAACAATCGACGCCAAATGGAATACCTATTACCAATCGAGGCAGATTGAAATAGCCGAAGACGACTCCCTACTGCAGATTGTTGCCGACTATCAACTGACCAAACAGAACTTGCTGGACTCGATTGCCATTCAAAAACACTTCTTCGATGCACAAAAAAATTTCGCAGATGCAGAAGTCTTTTTTCAGACACAAGACAGTACTTATGCCAAACTCTATAAAACGGCAGTCGAATATTCACTGCTCAAAACATTGGCTGCTGAACTTGAAAAGGTGAAAGGGAAAGAACAATTGTTGTTCTCAGAAATTCAAAGTCACTATGACATTGCCAAGAACCTGTCGGAGGAGTTCAAGGACCTCCTTCCCCGTTTCCAATCGATAGAAGAAAAGTACATCGAACTGAAAAATATATCCGATAAAATACAAGCCTTGGAATACAAGCCTTGGCTACAGCGAATAAAAGACTATTTATATAGCCTGGCCGCAGTAGCTATGATTTTATTGTTCCTCAACATGTTGCAAGCCAAACTGAAAGTGCTCAAGCAGGCACGAGAGAACGCAAAGAAACTCCGAGAAATGATGGACAAAGACAATAATGACTATCCGACTATCTAATGAAATTTATAATCCGAAAATAATCCACAACAATGAAAAGCCGCCACATCATATCGCTTCTGTTAATGTTACTCCTCGCCTTGTCGGGCTGCAATCAATTTAACATCATCAACAATGCGTCCAAGCAAGATTTGAACATCAACATCACTAAAATAGAATTTGAGCCAGACTACAAACGCTTTCATCTGAACGTAGAGATAAACGACACCCTCACGGCAATGTTGCTGAGCACCAGCGCCGACAGCATTCATTTCGAGACAAAAGAATTTTTAAAAAACAACGCCTACGATCCGAAAACCCAGCCCCAACTGGAAAGTTATGAAAACCTCAAGCTGAAAGAAATTAACGAGCTAAAATTAGATGCACTTTTCCTGATTGACCTGACATTGGATTCCACTGCAATCAATCAACAAAATCAGATTATCAGAAATCTGGCAAAACTCTTTGCGCTGGATCACCTTCATGTAGCCTTTATGAAAAATGGCGAAGTGACTCCAACCATGATTGCGACAGATTATGTCATGAACAACTATTTCAAATGTGAGTCAGGAGAAAAATACCTCTATCGCGCCCTTTCCTCCAAAATAGACGAGTTCAAAAAGGATTCTTCCGAATATGTCGAGAGAGTCAAAAACACTCCATCGACAGGCTTTCTTGCCTCCGCACGAAAAATCATGTTCGTCTTCTCTGACGGAAAGGTCTACAACCATAACAAACCGATTGACCCCAAACACTTTGAACTGCAACACCAAATCATTCAACAAATAGATACGACTCAAACGTTCCCCATCTTCTATTTCAATTTGGAAAAAGAAAACGAGGGTAACGACATAGGAGAAAAACAAGACATGCTTGCCGGCCAGGCAGACGAAGAGTCCCAAAACTTCCTGACAGCACTTTGTAATAAAAGTGGAGGTAAATACATCAATGCCTCCAATCAACAACTAAAATTGAACGACATACTGCATTTATTCAATAATAATTATATTGACTACACCTTCAACTATGTAAATCCCGACTATAAGATTTACAGAGGAATGGAACGCAAGCTCCAGATTACCTGCTACTCGGGCGACAGTCTGGTTGCTTCCGACTACATTTCCTACAATGTAGGAAGTATCTACAATCCTGTCATTATCAATGGTGCAACAACGCTTCAAATCATTCTTCAAGGCTGTTTAATTGGCATAATAACCATCCTCTTGCTCTATTTGATCTTCCAATTCATTCTACCAGGCATCAGCTATTGGTTATTCAAAAGAAAATACGTAACCCGATACACTGGCAAGAACATGAGTTACAACGGAATGCTGATTGAGCAATCCTGTTATTTCTGTAAAGCTCCCTTTGTGGAAGGTGACGAAATCGTTGCGAAATGCCGGCATATACTTCACAAATCCTGTTGGGACGAAAACGAATACCAGTGTCCGGAATACGGAAGACATTGCAAACAAGGACGGCACTATTATAACTCAAGAGACTTGTTTGACCCACACAATGCTTCGTTTTACCTCGCGTGGATCATAGCCGGAGCCTTTGCAGGCCTTATCGCCTGGATAAATTTTACCGCCAACGTCCATAACAACGAGAATTTGTTACTGGTTAAACTCATATACCTCATTTTTGGTGTAGATTCCGGTTCCCCACAAATTACCACGCTTGTAGAAGAATACGGCAGCCACCTTCTGTTCCTGCCATTCTACGGTTTGAACATTGGCTTTTTCCTGACTTTCTCATTAAGCCTTCTGACCAGCCACGGGCGTTGGCTATGGAAAAGGACATTACAAATCATCGCCCGATCGCTCATTGGAGGTCTTTTCAGCTACCTGTCATTCTTCATCGGATGTGTCATCTCCATAGCACTGAACTTCAAGGATAATTCCTTCCTCGTCGATTGGATTCCTTGGATGTTGAGCGGGCTCGTCATCGCATCAGCAGTGGTTTATGGAACCGACATCAAATTAAAGAAGGCATTGATCGGTGCGGTCATCTCTATCATATTCGGACTGGGGTCTATGTACTTGTGGTCATTCTCCTTCAACGCCCAGGTCGATACACGTGAGTTCCTGCTCTTGAGCTACATGATCTACTGCATCGGATTTGCCATCAGTGTAGCGGCCACTTGTCCGAAGTCCGAACGATACTTCCTCCGGGTAGAAGGGCCTATCAAGGATATGGATATCGCAATCTATAAATGGATGAAAGCACCTGAACAATCGAAAAGAATATTGATTGGCAAGTCGGTCAACTGTGACCTGCAAATGACGTGGGACATCACCAGCCCCATTACGCCAGAACAGGCTGAAGTGAAGATGATAAATGGCAATCTCTATCTGATAGCGTTGGAGGAAGGCGTTCTGTTCGACAAGAAACCGCTGAAGACAAACGTCCGGAAGAAGCTTTATCATGGAACAAAGTTTGTCATAGGAAAAACTACGTTTACCTACCTCGAAAAGGACCTGTAATCGGTTTTCATTTGTCGGGTAAAGGAAAAGGCTGTATCAAGAACCCTGTTAATGGCATTTCTTGACACAGCCTTTTTCCTGTAACAAAAGCCTGGTTTTACTTGCTCATCAGATAGCTTTTGAATGCGGCAAATTCTTTCGACATCGGTACGCTCTGCTTTTCACCCTTCATGAAGGCTTGTAGCTTGGCGGGGATTTCTACAGGCTCGCCGATAATCTTTTCCACTGTATCCTTGAATTTGGCCGGATGGGCCGTCTCCAGGAAGATGCCTGTTTCGCCCGGCTTCAATCCTTCGGCCAGGGCTCGGTAGCCACAAGCACCGTGCGGGTCGAGCAGGTAATGGTGTGCCTGCCATACCTGCTTCATCGTTTCGGCAATCTGCTCGTCGGTATAGGTGGCTCCGCTGATTTCGGCACAGATGGCGGCATGGTTGTTGCCATAGAGGTCGAGCACACGAGCAAAGTTGCTGGGAGCACCTACGTCCATGGCATTGGCAATGGTGGCTACCGACGGACGGGGTGCATAGACTCCTGTCTGCAAGTATTGGTAGAAGATGTCGTTGCGGTTGTTGGCGGCAATGAATCGTTTTACGGGCAACCCCATACGCTTGCCGAAGAGCCCCGCCGTGATGTTGCCGAAGTTTCCGCTGGGTACACAAACCACGACATTGTCGGCTTTACCGGCCTTCTTCAGCTGGGCATAGGCGTAGAAGTAATAGAAGGCCTGCGGCAGGAAGCGTGCCACGTTGATGGAGTTGGCGCTCGTCAGCTGCATGTGGGCATTCAGTTCCTTGTCCATGAAGGCGGCCTTTACCAGCGCCTGGCAATCATCAAAAGTGCCGTCTACTTCGAGGGCAGTGATGTTCTGTCCCAGGGTGGTGAACTGCTTCTCCTGTATTTCACTCACCTTGCCTTTGGGGTAGAGCACATAGACGTGGATACCCTCCACACCCAAGAAACCGTTGGCCACCGCACTGCCTGTGTCGCCCGAAGTGGCTACCAGTACGTTGACCTGCTGTTTGCCCTCCTTGCGGATAAAGTAGCCCAACAGACGTGCCATGAAGCGGCCTCCCACATCCTTGAAGGCCAGTGTGGGGCCGTGGAAAAGCTCCAGTGAATAAATGTGGTCTGACACGGGCACCAGCGGCGTGTCGAAACTCAGCGTATCGCATACAATCTGCTTCAGCGTATCGGCTGGTACGTCCTCACCAAAGAAGGCGTCGGCCACACGACAGGCTATCTCCTGAAAGCTGAGGTTCTCGATGTGGTCGTAAAAGCTCTGCGGGAGCGCCTTGATGACTTCGGGCATGTAGAGCCCCTTATCGGCTGCCAGTCCTTTGACAACGGCCTCTTCCAGGCTGACGTTACGTTCCTGTTGGTTGGTACTATAGTATTTCATGTGTTTCGATGTTTGGGGTTATTTCATAAATTCATTCATAAATTCATCTTCCTTCATCAGACCATAAACGCCGTTGCAGGCGGCTACTTCGTCGAAGGTCTGTACCTCGTCGGGCTCGATGCCCGGATACCAGATGAGGAAAGGTACGGGCTCGGCCGTGTGCGTACGCAGTTCGCAGGGAGTGGGGTGGTCGGGCAGGACGGCAATGGCAACCGGCTCTTCCCAATCCTTTACCTCCTCGTAGATAGGGCCTATGGCGCGGCTGTCCAGATTCTCGATGGTGCGTATTTTCAAGTCCACGTCACCCTCGTGGCCTGCCTCGTCGCTGGCTTCTACGTGCAGGTAGACGAAGTCATCGGTTTTCAACGCTTCGAGTGCGGCAGCGGCCTTGTTCTCATAGTTGGTGTCGTACAGGCCGGTGGCACCCTCTACCTTCAGTCTCCGCAGGCCTGCATAGTAGCCGATGCCGTTGATCAGGTCGACGGCCGAGATGACAGCTCCCTTGCGTATTTGAGGATATTTCTCGGCCAGCGACTCCATCTGTGGACGATAACCGGGGCTCCATGGCCAGATGCTGTTGGCAGGGTCCTTGCCTTCGGCCTTACGCTTCAGGTTGATCGGATGGTTCTCGAGCAAATCCTGCGAGCGTACTATCAGATCATTGATTAAGTCGGCCGTCTGTGCGGGTGTCAGCTCGGCGCCGCCTTCGGGCTGGGTGATGTGTTCCGTGCCCGGCAGGGGCTTCACCATCAGGGGACGGTAGGGCTTTAGCGGAACGTCGTGGGGCGGGGTGCAGGCAATGCGCTTGTCACCGCCCTTGATGACCAGCAGGTGGCGATACTGCACGCCCGTGTAGAAGTGTACCCGCTCGTTCCCCAATTTCTCCTGAAGGTATTTTACCAGCACGTCGGCTTCGGGCGTCGTGATGTGGCCTGCCGAATGGTTCTTCAGCAAATCACCTTCGATGCAGATGATGTTGCAGCGCATGGCCATCTCGCCCGGCTTCAGGTCGACACCGATGCTGGCGGCCTCCAGCGGGCCGCGTCCTTCGTACACCTTGGGCAGGTTGTAGCCCATGACAGACATATTGGCCACTTCGCTTCCGGGGTGGAAGCCTTCGGCCACGGTGACAAGCCGTCCCGTACGGCCCATGCGGGCCAGCTTGTCCATGTAGGGCGTACGGGCGGTCTGTAGCAGCGTCTTGCCGCCCAGCGACTTCACAGGCCAGTCGGCCATGCCGTCGCCCAATATGATGATGTGTTTCATTTCTCAATTCTCCATTAATTAAACGTTTGCAATACTCATGATGTCTGCAAAGACGCCTGCGGCCGTCACACTGGCTCCTGCGCCATAGCCTTGGATCATCATCGGGTATTCCTTGTAGCGCTCGGTGGTAAGCAGAATGATGTTGTTGCTGCCCTCCAGACCATAGAATGGATGGCCGATGCCCACTTCCTGCAAGCCTACCGATGCCTTGCCGTTTTCCAGCCGGGCTACGAAACGCCAGTGCTTGTGCTCGGCTTCGAGCACCTTGCGGCGGGCTTCGAAGTCTGCATCGAGGGTCGGAACTTTCTTCCAGAAGTCGTCCAGCGAACCTTCGAAGAAGTCGTCGGGCACAAAGAGATGCTTCTCCACATCCTCCTGCTCCAGACGGTAACCGGCCTCGCGTGCCAGGATGACCAGTTTGCGGATGACGTCCTTGCCACTGAGGTCGATGCGCGGGTCGGGCTCGGAATAGCGTTCGGCCTGCGCCATGCGGATGGTCTGGCTGAAAGGCACGTCGGCACTGATTTTGTTGAAGATGTAGTTCAGTGTTCCGCTCAGCACGGCCTCAATCTTCAGGATCTTGTCGCCGCTATGGATAAGGTCGTTGATGGTATTGATGATGGGCAGACCTGCACCCACATTGGTTTCGAAGAGGTATTTCACTCCGCGCTGACGGGCTATCTGCTTCAGCTCGCGGTAGTTCTCGTATTCCGACGAGGCGGCTATCTTGTTGGCCGCCACTACCGATACGTTGTGCTGCAGCAGGTCCTTGTAGAGAGAGGCGACGCCTGAGCTGGCCGTACAGTCGACAAACACCGAGTTGAAGATGTTCATACCGATTATCTCGTTGCGCAGCACGCCCAGCGAGCTGTCCATGCCCTTTTGCTTGAGCTCTTCGCGGTAGTGCTCCAGATCGATGCCTTCGCGGCAGAACAGGGCTTTCGAGGCATCGGCGATGCCCACCACGTTCAGCTGGAGGCCGTTCTCCTGCATCAGTTTCTGGCGCTGGCTGTGGATTTGCTCGATGAGGCTTCCGCCTACCGTGCCGATGCCGCAGATGAAGAGGTTGAGCACCTGGTATTCGGAAAGGAAGAACGAGTCGTGGATGACGTTGAGCGATTTGCGGAGCGACTTGCTTTCGACCACGAACGAGATGTTCGTCTCCGAGGCACCCTGTGCACAGGCTATCACGTTGATGCCGTTGCGTCCCAGCGTGCCGAACAGCTTGCCTGCGATGCCGGGTGTATGTTTCATGTTCTCTCCTACGATAGCGACCGTGGCCAGGTTCTTTTCCGCCTGGATGGGCGAAATTTCACCCATTTCGATTTCCTTGGCAAACTCTTCGGACAACACGGCGCAGGCCAGGTCGGCATCGGCATTGCGCACACCGATGGACGTGGAGTTCTCCGACGATGCCTGCGACACGAGGAACACGCTGATGCCGTTCTTGGCCAGGGCCTTGAAAATGCGGTAGTTCACACCGATGACACCGACCATACCCAATCCCTGTACCGTGATCAGCGTGGTGTCGTTGATGGACGAGATACCCTTGATGGCCTTGCTCTGAGGGTCGGACACCTCTTGCTTGATGATGGTGCCGGCACCTTCGGGGTTGAAGGTGTTCTTGATGAGGATGGGGATGTTCTTGTGGCACACGGGGTAGATGGTGGGCGGATAGACCACCTTGGCACCGAAGTTACACAGCTCCGTAGCCTCCACGTAGCTCAGCTCGTTGATGGTGTAGGCGGTGGAGATGACGCGCGGATCGGCGGTCATGAAGCCGTCCACATCGGTCCATATCTCCAGCGAGTCGGCATCGAGGGCGGCGGCGATGATGGCTGCCGTATAGTCGGATCCGCCTCGTCCCAGGTTGGTCACGTCGCCTGTCGTCACGTCGGTGGCGATGAAGCCGGGTACCAGCGAGCGTCGGGGCAGATTGGCGAAAGTGCTGCGCACCAGCCGGTTGGTCAGTTCCTTGACCAGCACGTGCTTGGAAAACTTCTTTTCTGTCTTGATGAACTGGCGTGAGTCAAACCATTCGGCTCCCGTCAGCCGGGCGGCGATGATCGACGAGATGCGTTCGCCGTAGCTCACGATGGTGTCCGATGTCTTCTGCGACAGGTCCTTGATGAGGTAGATGCCCTGGAAGATGTCCTTCAGCTCGTTCAGCAGTTCGCCCACCTGTTGCTGCAGTTCCGTCTGCTCGGGGCCGGCCGGAAAGACTTCCTTGATCATTTCCACGTGGCGCGACACGATTTCGCGGAAACCGTCCTCGTAAGAAGCGTCGCCTGCCGCAGCCTTGCGCGAGGTGTCTATCAGTTTGTCTGTGATGCCGCCCAAGGCCGAAACGACTACAATCACCGGCTCGTCTGCGGCCTCTACTATCTTCTTGACGTTCAAAATGCTTTTTGCGGACCCTACGGATGTTCCGCCGAATTTCATGACTTTCATTTCTCTGTATATATTTGGATGGAAAGGGTGATACAATATGTCGGGAGCAAGCTTTGGAAAGCCTGCGCAGACGTTTGGAAAAACGGGTAAACTTGAAAAAACGATTGAAAAATTGGTGTAACACGTAGAAACACAAATACTATCCCCTAACCCCTAAGGGTCATGGTACACATGGATGTCCCTGTATGAAAATAGTATCCGTTCATAATCATAGTTTCTTCGTTTTCTTTTTGATAGGTTGCCGCAAATATAGTAATAAAAACATTCAATCTAACACTTTTGCCTACTTTTTTGCGATAAAAGTGCAGAAAGAGCTTCAAAAGGCAAGACAAATGTCCGTCAACTCTTTTGCCCGTTTCTGTTTTCCCCACGCGGAAAGCCGGAGATTTTGCGTCACTTTTCTTTCATTTTGTCAGGATATTAAAGTAATATAACTATATTTGCATAAGAATTGCGAAATAAATCATTGAATGACCGCCAATAATACTTCCGTTTTGCTAATATATACCGGCGGTACTATCGGAATGATAGAAAACCCCGAAACGGGTGCGCTGGAGAACTTCAACATGGAGCAGCTCCAGAAGCACATTCCCGAGCTGCACAACTTCGGCTTCTGCATCGATACCTATCAGTTCGACCCGCCGATGGACTCGTCGGACATGGATCCGGAGGCCTGGCAACGGCTGGTGCGCATCATCAGCGACCACTACGACCGCTATACGGGCTTCGTCATCCTGCACGGCACCGACACGATGGCCTATACCGCTTCGGCCCTGAGCTTTATGCTCGAGAACCTCAACAAGCCCGTCATCCTGACCGGCTCGCAGCTGCCCATCGGCGTGCTCCGTACCGACGGCAAGGAAAACCTGCTGACCAGCATCGAGATAGCCACCGCCTGCCATCCCAACGGACGCCCCGTGGTGCCCGAAGTCTGCATCTTCTTCGAAAACCACCTGATGCGCGGCAACCGCACCACCAAGATGAATGCCGAGAACTTCAACGCCTTCCGCTCGTTCAACTATCCCAACCTGGCTTCGGCGGGCATCCATATTAAATATAATAATGTGCAGATTCATGCCCATTCGGGGGCGGCTGTGCTGAAGCCCCATTACCTGCTGGACACCAACATCGCCATCCTGAAACTCTTCCCGGGCATACAGGAGAACGTTGTGGCTTCCCTGCTGGCCACTGAGGGACTGAAGGCGGTGGTGCTCGAGACCTACGGTTCGGGCAACGCTCCCCGCAAGGAGTGGTTCCTTCGCCGGCTGCGCGATGCCTGCGGACGGGGGCTGGTCATTGTCAATGTCACCCAGTGCCACGCCGGCATGGTGGAGATGGAACGCTACGAGACGGGCTACTGGCTGATGCAGGCCGGCGTGGTGAGCGGCTACGACAGCACTACCGAGTCGGCCGTCACCAAGCTGATGTTCCTCCTGGGCCACAACTACGGCCCCGACGAAGTGCGTCGCCTGATGACGGTCCCCCTGGCCGGAGAAATCACCGTCTGATCCCTATTCCACCGGCGTCAGCTCGCCCGTCACGGAGTCGATGATGTAGCCCGACACGCGTATGTCGTGCGGGATGAGCGGATGGTTCACGATGGTGTCCACCGTCTGCCGTACCGATTTTTCCGTGTCGCCGAAGCCGTAGAGCCACGATTCGAAGTCTACGCCGCAGAAGCGCATCATGTCGATCGTTTCCTGGTGGATGCCCCGTGCCTTCATGTGGGCTATCATCTGCTCGCTGCTCATGTGGCATGCTCCGCAGTCGGAGTGCGCGATGACCATCACCTCCGTCACGCCCAGTTCGTAGATGGCCACCAGCAGGCTGCGGATCACGCTCCCGAAGGGATGCGAGATGATACCTCCCGCGTTCTTTATTATCTTCACGTCACCGTTCTTGATGCCCAGTGCGGCGGGCAGCAGTTCGGTCAGCCGAGTGTCCATGCACGACAGGATGGCTATCTTCTTGTCGGGATACTTCGTGGTGATGTATTTCTCGTAGCCTTTTTCGGCCACGAACCGCTTGTTGAATTTCAGAATTTCGTCTATCATAATAAATCCGTATTACAGGTGTACTGAAAAAGTAAAAAAACTCCGTGAAACCCTGTGTACTCTGTGCCGAATAAAGTATCTTTGAAGCCACAATCTTAAAAAGAATTTCAGATTATGGCCAAAGAAAAGACCGTGTACGTGTGCAGCAACTGCGGGCAGGAGTCGCCCAAGTGGCAGGGAAAATGCCCGGCGTGCGGGCAGTGGAACACCTTCGTCGAGGAAATCGTGCGCAAGGAGCCCGCGGCCCGTCGCCCTGAGGCAGGCATCGCGCCGACCAAGGCCAAGCCCGTGACGCTGGACCAGATAGAGGCGGCCGACGAACCCCGCATCGACCTGCACGACGCCGAGCTGAACCGCGTGCTGGGCGGTGGGCTGGTACAGGGCTCGCTGGTGCTGATCGGTGGCGAGCCGGGTATCGGCAAGTCGACCCTGGTGTTGCAGACCGTCCTGCGCCTGGCGGAGAAGCGTGTGCTCTACGTCTCGGGCGAGGAGAGCGCCCGTCAGCTGAAGCTGCGTGCCGAGCGGCTGACGAAGCGGTCGTCGGATTGCCTCATTGTCTGCGAGACATCGCTCGAACAAATCTACGTCCACATCAAGAACACCCGCCCCGACCTGGTTGTTATCGACTCCATACAGACCATCTCGACCGAAGCGCTCGAATCCTCGCCCGGCAGCATCGCCCAAGTGCGCGAGTGTGCCGCCAGCATCCTGCGCTTCGCCAAGGAGACGCATACGGCGGTCATCCTCATCGGCCACATCAACAAGGAAGGCAGCATCGCGGGCCCCAAGGTGCTGGAGCACATTGTGGACACTGTTCTCCAGTTCGAGGGCGACCAGCACTACCTGTACCGCATCCTGCGCAGCATCAAGAACCGCTTCGGCAGCACCGCCGAGCTGGGCATCTATGAGATGCGTCAGGACGGCCTGCGGCAGGTGAGCAATCCTTCGGAACTGCTCCTGAGCCAGGACCACGAAGGTATGAGCGGGGTGGCCATCGCTTCGGCCATCGAGGGGGTGCGGCCGTTCCTCATCGAGACGCAGGCGCTGGTCAGCTCCGCCGTCTACGGCAATCCGCAACGCTCGGCCACGGGCTTCGACCTGCGCCGCATGAACATGCTCCTGGCCGTGCTCGAGAAGCGCGTGGGCTTCAAGCTGGCGCAGAAGGACGTCTTCCTGAACATCGCCGGTGGCCTGAAGGTGAACGACCCCGCCATCGACCTGGCCGTCATCAGCGCCATCCTGTCGAGCAACGTGGATACGGAAATCGAAGCCGAAGTGTGTATGGCGGGCGAAGTGGGGCTCTCGGGCGAGATACGCCCCGTGAACCGTATCGAACAACGCATCGGCGAGGCCGAGAAGCTGGGCTTCAAGCGCTTCATTCTGCCCAAGCACAACCTGCAGGGACTGGACACGCGGAAGCTGCGCATCGAACTGGTGCCGGTGAGGAAGGTGGAGGAAGCTTTCAGAACTTTATTTGGATAAGGACTTATGACATACGAATACACAATCAGAGTGCTACCCGAGGTAGCCGCCAACGAACAACAATTGAAAGCCTATCTTGTACGCGAGAAAGGCCTTGACGAGAGAACCCTCAACGCCACCCGCATCCTGAAGCGGAGCATCGACGCCCGCCAGCGGACAGTCTTCGTGAACCTCACCGTGCGGGCCTACGTCAACGAAGTGCCCCGCGACGACGAATATCAGCACACGGACTATCCCAACGTGGAAGGCCGCCCGCAGGTCATCGTCGTGGGGGCCGGCCCCGGAGGCCTCTTCGCCGCCCTGCGCCTCATCGAGCTGGGCCTGCGCCCCGTGGTGGTGGAGCGCGGCAAGGACGTGCACGAGCGCAAGAAAGACCTGGCCCAGATCAGCCGCACGCAGGCCGTGGATCCCGAGTCGAACTACAGCTTCGGCGAAGGCGGCGCGGGAGCCTACTCCGACGGCAAGCTCTACACCCGCAGCAAGAAGCGCGGCAATGTGGACAAGATACTCAACGTCTTCTGCCAGCACGGCGCCTCACCCTCCATTCTGGTGGACGCCCATCCGCACATCGGTACCGACAAGCTGCCCCGCGTCATCGAGAGCATGCGCAATACCATCCTCCAGTGTGGCGGCGAAGTGCATTTCCAGACACGCATGGACGCCCTGCTCATCGAGGGCGGCGAGGTGAAGGGCATCGAAACCCATACGGGACAGACCTTCCTCGGCCCCGTCATCCTGGCCACAGGCCACTCCGCCCGCGACGTCTACCGCTGGCTGGCTGCCAACGGTGTGGAGATTGAGGCCAAGGGGATTGCTGTGGGTGTGCGTCTGGAGCATCCTGCACACCTCATCGACCAGATACAGTATCACAACAGGAACGGGCGCGGCAAGTATCTGCCCGCTGCCGAATACAGCTTCGTCACGCAGGTCGAAGGCCGTGGTGTCTACAGCTTCTGCATGTGTCCCGGCGGCTTCATCGTGCCCGCCGCCAGCGGTCCCGAACAGATTGTGGTGAACGGCATGAGTCCCAGCAACCGCGGCTCGCGCTGGAGCAACAGCGGCATGGTGGTGGAGATACGGCCGGAAGACCTCCCACAATTGAAAATGGAGAATGGAGAATGGAAAATGAACGATGAACATTTTCAATTTTCCATTCTCAATTCTCCATTAAGTATGCTTTCCTTCCAGGAACATCTCGAACGCCTCTGCTGGCAGCAGGGCAACCGCCGGCAGACAGCTCCCGCCCAGCGCATGGCCGACTTCGTGAACCGCCGTCTCAGTGCCGATCTGCCCGAGACGTCGTACGCCCCCGGCCTGATTGCTTCGCCCCTGCACTTCTGGCTGCCCCCGTTCATCGCCGGGCGTCTGGCCAAAGGCTTCCAGCAGTTCGGCCGCAATGCGCGCGGCTTCCTGACCAATGACGCCGTGATGATAGCCGTGGAGACCCGCACGTCGGCACCCGTCCGCATCGTGCGCGACCGCGACACCCTGCAGCACGTCCGCCTGCGCGGCCTCTTCCCCTGCGGCGAGGGGGCTGGCTATGCCGGCGGCATCGTCTCGGCTGGTGTAGATGGCGAACGGTGTGCCGAAGCTGCGGCGCAGTATTGCGAAGGTAGATGAATATCCAAATTTTATTTTGACAGCTTATGACATCTACCCCCGAAATCGCCATCATCGATGCCAACACCCTGAGTAGCCTGGGGCTGGGCGGCCTGCTCGAAGAGCTGATACCCGGCGCCGTCATCCGCACGTTTCCCTCGTTTGCGGCCTTTATGGACGACACACCCGACATGTATGCCCACTACTTCATCTCGTCGCAGGTGTATCTGGAGCATACGGCGTTCTTCCTGCCGCGGCGTCCCAAGACCATCGTGCTGGCCGCGGGCGAAGCCGGTCCGCAACTGGCAGGCGTGCTGACGCTGAACATCTGCCAGTCGGAGAAGGAACTGGTGCGGAGCATCGTGCAGCTGCACGGGCACGGTCATCGGCACGGGCACCCCGGCAAGCTGCCCGCACCGGCCGACCTGCCTGCCAACCTGCCTGCGGGGCACGACCTGACGGCACGCGAGATAGAGGTACTGGTGCTGGTGGTCAAGGGACTTATCAACAAGGAGATAGCTGACCGTCTGAACATTAGCCTGACCACCGTCATCAGCCATCGCAAGAACATCACGGAAAAACTGGGCATCAAGTCTGTCTCGGGCCTCACCATCTATGCCGTGATGCGCGGCTATGTGGAGGCCGACCAAATCTGATGCTTTTCCCGCGATTTCCTCATAAGTGAGGATTGTACGTCCCGCAGATTTGCCTTTACTTTGCAGCCGAAACAACTGAAACTGCAATGAAAAAACCTGTTCTGACCCTTCTTGCGCTGCTCGCTGTTGGAGCAACGCAGGTTGCCCGGGGCGAAGAAGCCCCCAAAGACACCGTCAAGGTGGTGGATATCGAAGAAGTGGTGGTAATCGCCACACCCAAGGAAAACAGCCGTCTGCGCCAGCAGCCCCTTTCGGCCACGTCGCTCTCGCAGGCCGACATGCGGGGTAATGCCGTCCGCTCGGTCAAGAGCCTGTCGTCACTGGTGCCCAACCTCTTTATACCCGACTATGGCTCGAAACTGACAACCTCGGTCTATGTGCGTGGCATCGGCTCGCGCATCAACACGCCGGCCGTGGGCCTCTACGTGGACAATATCCCCTTCATCGACAAGTCGGCCTTCGACTTCAATTACTCCGACATCGAGCGTATCGACGTGATGCGTGGCCCGCAAGGTACACTATACGGACGCAACACGATGGGCGGACTGATACGTGTCTTTACCAAATCGCCTTTCACTTACCAGGGAACGGACCTCACACTGAGTGCCGCCACCTACAACAACTATAAGGCCAGCGTCAGCCACTACCACCGCATCAGCCCGAAGTTTGCCTTCTCCGCCAACTTCTTCTACGAACACAAGGGAGGCTTCTTCAAGAACTCTTACTTGAACGAGCGCGTGGACAAGGACGACGAATTCGGCGGCCGCTTCCGTGCCATCTACCTGCCCAAGGAGAACCTGAAGCTGGATTTCACTCTGAACTATGAATATACCAACCAGGGCGGATACCCGTATGAATATACCGGAGTGACCGAGGGCGAGGAAGACCGTGCCGACTACATCGGCCGCATCGCCTACAACCACAAGAGCGGCTACAGGCGCAACCTGCTGAACGGCGGCCTCAACCTGGAGCATCAGACCGACAACTTCATCCTGAGCAGCGTGACGGGCTTTCAGTTCCTGGACGACCACATGGACCTGGACCAAGACTTCACGGAACAAAACATCTACACCATGATGCAGAAGCAGAATTCCAAGACCGTGAGCGAGGAACTGGTGCTGAAGTCCAAACCCGGCCGCCGCTGGCAGTGGACCACAGGCGCCAGCGCCTTCTACCAGTGGCTCGATACCGACGCGCCCGTCACCTTCCACGAAGACGGCCTGGCATGGCTCAACGCCCTGACCAACGACAACGCCAACAAATACCTGCCCACCATCTCGCAAGGTCCCATGACGATGCAGTTTGTCTTCAGCGACCTCATCGGCGGCAGCACCCTACCCATCGGCGGGGCGTTCAAGACGCCTGTGCTGAACACAGCCCTCTTCCACCAGTCCACCTTCAACGACCTCTTCGGCGCCGAAGGCCTGTCGTTTACCGTCGGCCTGCGCATGGACTACGAACGCCTGAAGCTAGACTATAACACAGGATGCAGCTACACCCACACCTATTCACTAAGCGGCGAGCTGAAACCCATGGGCATGACCATCCCAATGGTCAAGGAAACAACCTTCGAGCAGAACTTGTCCTATCGTGGCAGCCTGACACATGACTACATCCAGCTGCTGCCCAAATTCTCCCTGCAATACGACTTCGACCGCCGTAACAACGTCTATGCCACCGTCTCCAAAGGCTATCGTTCGGGAGGTTACAACATACAGATGTTCAGCGACCTGCTCAAGACCGACATGCGCAGTGCCAACATGAGCGATGTGGCCCAAGCCACCATCCCTGTCATCGAAGGCGTGGGCATGATTGACGACGCTACCAAGCAGCAAATCATCGGCATACTGAACGGCATGGCACAGAAGACCGAGACCAACGTGCAGGAGGCCACGCTCTACCGCCCCGAATACTCGTGGAACTACGAGGTGGGCTCGCACCTGACCCTATGCGACGGCCGCCTTCAGGCCGACCTGGCTGCCTTCTACATGGACACGCGCGACCAGCAGATTTCGCGCTTCGCCGCCAGCGGACTGGGACGCATCACCGTCAACGCCGGAAAGTGTCGCAGTCTGGGTGCCGAAGCCGCCCTGCGTGCCCGTCTGACTGACGCGCTGAGCCTGAGCGGCAGCTACGGATACACCTACGCCACGTTTACCGACTATGTGGTGAGCGACGAGGTGAACTACAATGGCAAGTACGTACCCTTTGTGCCCAAGCACACGTTCAACGTGGGCGGGCAATACGTCTTCGCCATGAAGGCGGGCGTGTGGCTCGACAACATCACCCTCGACGCCCACTACAAGGCTGCAGGCCGCATCTACTGGACGGAGGCAAACAATGCCAGCCAGGCCCTCTACGGTACGCTGAACGGACGGTTGAGTCTCAATAAAGGCAACGGGCAGATTGCCCTGTGGGTGGACAATGCACTGAACAAGCGCTATCAGGCCTTCTGGTTCGAAACCATGAGCCGCGGCTTTGCCCAGATGGGACGTCCCATACAGGTAGGCATCGACCTGCGATGCCGGTTTTAGTGAAGTCATTCGTTCATGGCTCCGCAATGCGGGCACACTCCTTTGTGCATCAGCTTGCCGCCGCAACGCCCGCAACGGTAGCGCGGAGTGTGGACCGAATGCTTCAGCTTTCGGATGAATATCCAGATGAATGCGCCCAGAAAGAAATAGCCTACATAGAGATAGGTGGTCAGGATGAAAAAGAA
The DNA here is from genome assembly GCF_900128475.1 of Mediterranea massiliensis. Taxonomy (GTDB): domain Bacteria; phylum Bacteroidota; class Bacteroidia; order Bacteroidales; family Bacteroidaceae; genus Bacteroides; species Bacteroides massiliensis_E. The sequence goes on from NZ_LT635832.1 coordinate 87,378, forward strand.
GTAGCAGAAGATGCATGCTGATGCCAGCCCCAACAGGTAGGATAAGGCAGCCATGGGCGAGAGCTGGCGGAAAAGGTCGTCGAGCACGGCCAGCAGTACAATGACGAACATCCATAACCCCGTCAAAAACAGGGAAAGTACGAAGGGCACCTTGAAAGGTGATAGCGTGGGGTTGTAGTAGAAATGCTCCCATGTCTCGGGCACGAAGACCTGCATCGATTCATAAACCGTTGCACAGAAGGCCATCAGCAGGCATAGGGCCAGCGGATACAGGCTGTCGATGTCGTTGAAGTACACCAGTTGGAGCTGCTTGCGGTGGAAGGCCCGTACCAGCCAGACGGCTACGAAGATGGCAAAGACGACGATGAAGTACGAAGCATGGGTATCGCTGAACACGTAGATGGCTTGCGAAATACTGTCCGTAGGCACGAAGGCACGCTTCAGGTCGGCTTCGCGCAGCCAGCCCTGTACATCCTGTGAGTGGGCCAGCTTCACCCAGATGGAATCGACAGAATCGGTAGGATGGACAGCAAATTCGGCAACCACTACGCGGTCGCCCTTGTGCAGCATATAATAGGCATCTTTTACGGGCAACAGTTCGAGGGGTACGGAATCGGCCCGCACTTCCAGATTGGCGTCCCATGTGTAGTGGCGCTCGTACAGGTAAGTCAGCGAGTCGCGTACCCGCTGCTCCAAGTTTTCATCTTCCAGATTGGGGCGTGGGTAGTGGCAAGAGGAGAGGGAGATAATGAGCATGAGGATGATTGCCCCACACAAATCTGCTTTTAATCCTGTATTCCGTATATCCTTATGATTCGTTCCCATATACTTTCATTTGACAATTTTTGCAATCAAACTCCAGCCGGAAGCGGCGTCCGTCATTCCCCAACAGGTAGTAGGGCTCCCGATAGGGGGAGCGGCCTTTCTGATGGACAGGGCACCAGCCCATGCTATAGCGCAGGCAATGGCGGCAGAACATCAGCACCGCTTTGGAGGGTGATTCCTTTTCGTAGGCGGGTGCGATGCTCTTTACCCCATGATCGAGATAGAAGCGGCGTGCCTGATCGTTCATCACATTGCCCAGATAGGTCAGTGTCTGGACGGGGTAGTTATGATGTGTCGGTTTCCATACGGCCAGTTCACGACGGTAATTGATACGGCGTGCGGCAGTCAGACGGTCCACCACTTGCCTGCGCCATTCCGTCACGACCGACGAAGGTATGAACCAGTTCCCCGTCAAGTTGATTTCGGCAGGTTCTGCCAGTTCGTAGGGAGTGTTTCCCAGTTTGCCCAGCTGTGTACGGAGATTTTCGGCCTGTGGTGTACGGGCCTGTTCTTTGGTGTGGTCGAGGGCCAGCGTAACGCGGTGGCCATCCTCATCGTTCGCTGACAGCGAAAAGCCGAAAGCGTTTTCCTCCAGTGTCAAGTGGATACCTATCTTCCGTTCGGCCGACTTGTGTGCCAGGGAGCGTTCGAACTCCTGGTCCTGATTGCGGAAGAGTGGTGTGCGTGGTTTAATGCGAGGCACGTTGCCTGCCGGAAAGAGCTTGTTGCCCTCTACGCGATTGATACGAAATCCTTGCAGACGTCCTTGTTCGTCAAGGTAGCAGACGCCGTCGCCATTGTGGAAAGGTTTGACTCCTGCTACGCTCAGCCATCCTCCACGCTGCTCCTTCAGGGTGCCCATGGCTTCGCCCAGCGACTTGGGCGTGTCGAACGAGGCGATGTTCTCTCCTCTTCCTTCCAGAAAAAAATGTGTGAATCCACGGCTGAAACTTTTCTCGGGCTGAGGCTGGAAGTCGAACCGACAGGTTCCTGATGAGGCGCGGATATATTCACTCCTTCGCTTCAGAATTGTGTCGAGGCGCTGGCGATAGGCGGCCGTTACATTTTTTACATAGGCTACGTCCTTCAGTCTTCCTTCTATCTTCAGCGAGGTGGCTCCTGCGTCCAGCAGCTGCTCCAGCATGTCCAGGCGGTTCATGTCCTTTAGCGAGAGCAAGTGCTTGTCTTTGACTACCACTTGTCCGTCGGCATCTACCAACGAGAACGGAAGACGGCAAAATTGTGCACACTCCCCTCGGTTGGCACTGCGTCCGAAGCAGGCTTGGCTGGCGTAACATTGGCCACTATAGCTCACACACAAGGCTCCGTGCACAAATACCTCGAGCGGCGTGTCGGGGCAAGCCTTGTGGATGGCAGCTATTTCATTCAGAGAAAGTTCTCGGGCCAAAACTACTTGTCGGAAGCCCGCTTCTGTCAGAAAGCGCACCTTTTCAACCGTGCGGTTGTCCATCTGGGTGCTGGCATGTAGCGGAATGGGAGGCAGATTCAGTCGTGTCAGGCCCATGTCCTGTACGATAAGCGCATCTATACCTTTTTGATACAGTTCCCAGATCATAGCCTCTGTCTCTTTCAGCTCTTCGTCCTTCAGAATGGTGTTTACTGTCACGTAGATGCGCACTCCGTAGAGGTGTGCATAGTCCGTCAGCCGTTCGATGTCCTCCATCGAGTTGGTGGCAGCTGCTCTGGCTCCGAATTTGGGTGCACCGATGTATACCGCATCGGCTCCATGGTTTATGGCTTCGATGCCACACTCCAAGTTGCGTGCCGGAGCCAGCAACTCTATTTTTCTGGATTCCTTCTTCATCATTCAATCTCGTTGATGTTGTATGGTGTTTCCTGATAGACAAAATAGTTCAGCCAGTTGGAAAAGAACAAGTTGGCATGTCCTCTCCATCGTACGACTACTCCCTTTTGGGGATCGTTGTCCTTATAGTAATTCTTTGGCATGTCAATCGGCAGTCCTTTGCTTAAGTCTCGCCGGTACTCCGTGTCCAGTGTCAAAGGCGAGTATTCTGAGTGACCTGTCACGAAGAATTCTCGTCCTCCGCGTGCCATGACCATGTAGACTCCTGCTTCGTCCGACTCGGACAGCAGTGTCAGATCCTTCACCTTTAAAATATCCTCCCGCTTCACTTCCGTATGGCGGCTATGTGGTACGTAGAACACATCATCGAACCCTCGAAAAATGGGGTGCAGCGGTTGTAGGGGGCGGTGTTCGAAGATGCCGAACATTTTTTTCTCCAACGGATATTTGGGTATGCCGTAATGGTGATAAAGTCCCGCTTGCGCTGCCCAGCAGATGTATAGAGTGGACGTCACGTGTGTCCGTGCCCAGTCGAATATTTCTTGTATTTCACTCCAGTAGGTTACCTCCTCGAACTCCATTTGTTCCACGGGCGCTCCTGTGATAATCATTCCGTCATACTTCTCGCTTTTCATACGTTCAAAGTCCGTATAAAATGCCTTCATGTGTTCAATGGGTGTATTTTTGGACGTATGGCTTTTTATCTTCATGAAAGATATTTCCAACTGGAGGGGGGTGTTGGATAGCAGCCTGATCAAATCTGTTTCTGTGGTTATTTTCAGGGGCATCAGATTGAGAATGACTATTTTCAGGGGGCGGATATCCTGACGCGTAGCTCGTGAGTTGTCTATGACGAATATATTTTCCCGCTTCAACAATTCGATGGCGGGCAGTTTGTCGGGGAGGTTAAGTGGCATGGTTTATTCGTATTTATATTTATTGGGTCAAAGATAGTGTAAATCAAGGGAAATACAAAGTTGAATACAAAGTTTTCATTTTTCAGTATATTGCATAGGAACAAATTTATTTTGAGAAAAAATGTTTTTTTATTTTGTTACAATAGTTCGTTAACCATTAGCCTAGCCTAAGCGGCTTTGGCAGTAAATAAAATGAGTTCTTTGAAAAGTCTGTCAATTAAATGCGTGTCTGGTTCAATCCCAGACACGTGAATAAATCGTTCAAGCATGTAAGCATTGTGTATGACTGACTTGCATGATGATATGGAATATTTTATTCCCATCCTCTTACAGGCAGCCTTGGCAAGGTTTATCGCTGCAAGTGATGCATTAAAGTGAAATGCCAGTTTCCTGAAGTCTGTAGACTGACAGTTTGTTATTCCGGCATATTGCTTGGCATCACGAAAGCAAAATTCGAGTTGGAAACGTGTCCTGTAAAAGTCCAGAACATCCTGTGCGTTCTGTGTTTCGTCCGTAGAGAAATACAGCTGCCATTTGTCCGTTCTTCCATCCATAGGATACCATACAGCCAGGCTCACAAAGCGTTTGAGCGCTTTGGAGTATGCTTTCAGTCCGTAAAGTTTACCCTTGTTCACTTTGTACTCGGTACATCTTGTGATGTCCAGATTTTCAAAGTCAATTTTCTCGTCATGTAATTTTGGACGTCCGCGTTTTCCTGTCCTATTTTCTAAGGTGGGATAAAACAATACGGCATCATTCCTGAAACGGCTTATTACGTGGAAACCGTTATCGTACAATGGTTTGATGAAAGTTGCCTTTGAAAAGAACGCATCACATACGACTGTGCCAGAAATACGTTTCAGCTGTTCCTGTATGCTGATAAGGTAAGAGCTGTACCAGTCAACAAGATTCTTCTCACAGCTTTCCAGCGTTGCGTTGTCAGGTGTCTGTACAGAACCCAAAGTCATACATTCATGGTTGTCAACGTCTATAACTCCAATACCGGTTATTTCCAGTCCGCGTTTGTATTCACCGGCACAACCGGACCAGAAATAGCCAATCCATGGCGTTTTGCTGCCTGATTTTGGAATGAAAGACGGATCAACGGCTATCGCCTTACGACCACCTTTAAGGTGTTCTCTAATGATGGCTTCATTGAAGGAAAACCAGTCAAAGCCATCATTCTCAAAATTGTTTCGGTATGTCTGTTCTGAGAAACATCCATATCGTCCCATTTGTAGGAAATTGATGCGGTCAGGTATGGCCATGAACAATTTTATTGCATCCATGAATACTTTCTGGAAAGATTTGCTTATATTTACAACTGATTCGAGAGCATTCCTGCACTCGGATTGGTATTGCATAAGGAGTGATTCTTTGGTCATAATTAAAAGTGGTGAGATACTTCTAATTTACTAATAATCAACAAATTATGCAATACTTTCATGCTTTATTTTCAGCTATTTATCATATATTTTTCATCACTTTTCTTACCCCTTAACGATTCATTCTTGACAGTATTTCAATGATCTCTTTAATAATATTGAACTGGCTAACACCGATTCTATTATTTAATTAAATTTATCGGTAAAAATTTACCGAAGTATTGTTTGTTAATAACAAAACTTTTATAATTTTGCGCACAAAATTTTAATAATTTTCTAATATTATGAAAGCACAGTTGATGAAAATGCTGACAGTATTCGTCATGAGCTTCTGCCTGTTTTGGGGTGGATCTTGTTCTGGAGAAAACAATGTAATCAATGAAAAGTCGGAACTGATTCCTATTACTTTTTCGGGAACGCTCCTTTCGCAAACTAAAGTAACTGCGACGTCTTTCGAAACAGGAGATGTGGTTGGCTTGTATGCAACTTTATCGCCGGGAACACTCAAAGAAAAAAGATATATCGATAATTTGAAACTGACGTTTGGTAGTGGAAGCATCTTTACTCCTGCCAAAACTGTATTTTATCCTGAAGGAGAGGCAACATTGGACTTTGTGTGTTACCATCCTTATCATGAGCACGGAGTAGATGAAGGGAACGATATATTGCATGTGGAGGTGCAGACAGATCAGCGTACGGAGGAAAATCTTTCAAAGAGTGATTTCTTGCTGGCTAAAAAGGTTGATGTGGAAAGCAGCATGGAAGCGGTAGAGCTGAACTTTGCACATAAATTCTCTAAACTGAAAATAGCTTTGGTGCCTGGTGAGGGTGAAGACTTGGAAGGCATTTTGGCCGATGCTCCACAGGTTGTGTTGACTGGTATCTATACGCAGGCCGATTATCATTTGGCTGATGAGAATATGGACGGCTTGAAGACGGCAACTGACATTTTGCCTTATGGTTCATGGAGTATCGAAGGTGAAAAACTGGTAGGAAAGGAGGCTATAATTCTTCCGCAAGAATTGACTGCTGAAGGGCAGAGCATCTTGTTGGAGTGGAATGGCAGGATACATACCTACAGTATGCCGACAGTGAGTATGGAAGCGGGGATGCAATGCGAAATCGTTGTGACGGCAACACAAAGTGGAAATGAAACGTTGACAGGAATTGCAGGGACGATAACAGACTGGACTGAAACGGAAGGAGGAGCGACAGATAATATGGCAGACAATGTTGCTATCCATACGGCAGCCTTGTCTTTTGGAATATCAGACGTGTATCGTGTATATTGTGAAGGACGTCCTGTGGTGGATATTTGTCGGGAGTATTTAAAGTCGGAAGCCTTGACATCTCGGGCAATTGTGGCCTATCCATTGGTAGATGAAACCGAATTGCCCGATTTGACAAGTGGAATAGTACTTCAATTGTTGGATACGGAAAATGTGCTTTGTGGAGGTATCCTTCGATGGGATGTGGAAGCAAATAGCTTTACGTATGAGCCGGGCGACAAATCTGTGGTAGAACAGTTCTATGTAAAAGGTGACGGAACTTTGGATTTGGTCTCGGCAGAAGAGGCTGTGGTTTGTAATATTGCCGCTCTGACAATACGCGATGTGCGGGAGAAAGTCATGCAGACGTATCCTGTCGTTAAAGTTGGTACCCAATATTGGATGAAGGAAGATCTTCGGGCTACCACTTACCGCGATGGCACCCCTCTTGCTTTATTAGAAGATTTGGGTGTTGGAGCAGGATATTTTAAACCGGCCGATTACGATTGTTTCTTTTATAATGGTGAGGCAGTATTGGCTGGAGAACTGAGTCCTGAAGGCTGGACGTTGCCTACAGTACAGGATTGGGAAACGTTAAAGGGTTATGTTGGTGATGATGCCGCATTATTGAAAGCAGGAGAATGGGGGCTTGCCGTAGGTGAAATGGGAGAAGTGCAGTCGGGTAACAATTTGACAGGTTTCAGTGTGTATGCCAACGGGACCTGGTTGGATGGAAAGCATAACAACGATGGAAACCTGAACGGCTATTGGAGTATGGAGAACGGCGGAGATGGCATTGCGGAGAAAATCATATTCTTTACGGGTGGGAGCAGTGGCTTTTATATGTCTGATGCTAAGATGAAGGGGAAGGACTATTATAAGGCGCTGTCCATTCGTTGTATTAAGAAATAGTTTTTATCACTACTGTCCCGTAAAAGTGGATAAATAGTTCTTTGAAATTATTGAAATATAGTCAATTACACGGTCTTTTGAAATGAAACGGACTTGATTTTGCAACTTTGCAGTCTAATACAAATGGCTGCTATGTTCCAAGACAAATACGTATTCTCTCAATTAACCGCTTTTCTGAACAGGACTCAGTTCAACAACTATGTTCGCAAGTATGATGGCAACAGATATGTGAAACATTTCACTTGCTGGAATCAGATGCTCGCGATGATGTTTGGACAACTGAGTAACCGTGAGAGCCTGCGAGACTTAATCGTTGCTTTCGAGGCGCATAGGGCCAAGCAATATCATCTTGGTTTAGGTCGTGAACCGATAGCCAAGACAACTCTTGCGACAGCGAACCAGAACCGTGATTACAGAATCTTCGAAGATTTTGCATTCTATATGATGAAGGAAGCCTGCGAGAAGCGGACGACCAACATCCTTGACATTTCCGGAAAGAAATATGCGTTTGATTCAACAACGATTCCGTTGTGTCTTGCAACATTCCCATGGGCAAAGTTCCGAAGCAAGAAAGGAGGGGTGAAAGCTCATGTCTTATACGACATTGAAGCACAATTTCCTGCCTTCTATACTGTAACCACTGCATCAAAGCACGATTCCACAGCAATGTCTTCAATCCATTATGAATCAAATGCTTATTATATATTTGACAGGGCTTATGACTCCTTTAAAGAACTCTATAGGATACATCTTACAGACTCTTTCTTTGTTGTCAGAGCCAAGACGAACTTAAAGTATAAGACAGTCAAATGGAAGCGAAGAATGCCAAAGAACATAATGACAGATGCGGAAGTGAAACTGACCGGATATCTCTCCGAGAAAAAATATCCTGAGTCATTCAGACTCGTCCGATATTACGACGAAGAGGATGACCGTGAGTTCACTTTCTTGACGAATGCAAAACAACTTTCTGCACTGGATGTCGCCAATCTTTATAAGAAAAGATGGTTAATCGAGCTGTTCTTCAAATGGCTCAAGCAGCATCTCAAGATAAAGAAATTCTGGGGCACAACAGAGAACGCTGTTCGCATACAAATCAGTGTGGCTATTATCACGTACTGTCTTGTGGCTATTGTCCAACATGATATGAAGTTGAAACGTTCAACCTATGAAGTTTTGCAAATTCTCAGTATATCATTGACTGACAAAACCCACTTGCGTGACCTGTTCGACAAGACTAATTTCAATGATGTCAAAGATCTAAATGATCCCCTGATTCCGGGGCTTTTTGATTAATTGTTTAACTCGTCCCATTTTAACGGGACACTAATGAGTTTTTATAAGAAAAAGTTTATGAAGTTTTTTTTGAATTATGGAAGTCGTCTACTGATAGGATGGTGGACGGCTATGTCAATATTGACTTCTTGTGTCAATCAGATTGTCGAGGAAGTGGAGGTAGGCACAGTTCCTATCAACTTTTCTGTACAGGTGCAGAAAGCTGGTACCAAGGTAACAGGCACGGCTTTTGACAGTGGTGATGAAACTGGCCTTTTTGCCATGCTTAGTTCGGTTGATATAACAGGGCAGCGTTATATTGATAATCTGAGATTGGTGTGCGATGGGACCGATGCGTTGATACCCGAACGGGAAATCTTCTACCCGGAAGGGGAAAGCTCATTGGATATGTTCAGTTACTATCCTTATCAATCTTCAGGTGTGGAAACAGGTAAAAGTCAGATGGTTGTCTCGGTAAAGGCTGATCAGAGTAGTGGAAATAAGTTTTCTCTTTCAGATTTTCTGGTAGCAGAGGCACCTCAAGTGAAAAGCAGTCCGGATCCGGTAGAATTGACATTTCAGCATAAATTCTGTAAGATAGAGTTGATGCTGGTACCATCGGAAGATGAGGATATAGACGACTTGCTGGAGGCAGATCCCAGAATTATCGCCAGCGGATTCTATACGACAGCTACATACGATTTCTTGAAGGGTACTTTCGAGCAGTTGTCTGATCCGGCCGACATAATACCTTATGGCGAATGGAAGAAAGAAGATGGTTACCTGACGGGGAAGGAATTTATCGTGGTGCCCCAAGGTCAGCCGGATGGCAGTCAGCTATTTACGATGGAATGGAATGGGAAAGTGTATGTCTGCCCGATGCCTGATGTTGACATGCAGAGTGATGTGGTTTGTAAAATTAGTATCAATGCCTTTCAGTCGACCAGCCATACATTGAGCGGGGCGGTGAGCAGCATTAAAGAATGGGGCGCTGTTGAAAAGGGAGAGAGTGACACGCAGGTAGCGCTTTCGTCCGTAAAGACAGCGGCACTTTCGTTCAAGCCTTCCAAAGTTTACAGAGTGTATTTGAATAGTACGGCTGTAGCTGAAGTCTGTAAGGAATACTTGCTATCGGAGGAATATGGACTGGATACGCAGGCCTTGGTTGCTTATCCCGTGGACAACGAACAGGCAGACTTGACAAAAGGCATTGTATTGCAATTGCTGAATACTGACCAGACATTGCATGGAGGAAGTATCCGATGGGACGAAGGCGGAAATACGTTTATTTACACTCCTGGGGAGAAGAAACCAGTGACGGAATTCTATATTGACAGCAGTGGCAATCTCTGTTTGGAGAAGCCGAAAAATGCTGTAAACATCAACATTAGTAGTTATACTTTAAGAGATATACGTGGAGGAGAATTACAAACATATCCGATAGTAAAGGTGGGTTCACAATATTGGTTGGGAGAAGATTTGCGCGCCAGGCAATATACGCAGGCAGACAAGGCATTGGAACAGGTCTCCCGGTTGGGTGAGCCGGGTTATCTGATATCCAGAAGTTGTTATTTTTACACGGGCGAAGCATTATTGGCGGGTGAAATTGCACCTTACGGCTGGCGGATACCGACCCGACAGGATTGGGACCAGCTCATGGATTATGTGGGTCAGGATATGTCACGTCTGAAGGGAGGAACATGGAAAGGCTTTGATACTTCGGATACGGTCTATCCGGCTACTGATGAAACGGGCTTGGCGATTTTGCCCAACGGATTATATATTTTCAATGGAGAAGGCAAAACGACTCACTATAATTGGCAGACTACAGCTGCGTATTGGGTAGGAGGAAATGCCCCATGTACGTTAACCGACGAATCTATTATGTTGATGGGAAATAGTAATGAAGTCAATGTGGGCGGCAATCATCCTAAGGGTGAAGAATGTTATGCGGGATTGTCCATTCGCTGTATTAAGGAATGAAAGTATGCATTACGCGTTTGTAGGGAATTCTGCGAGGTAGATGACTGGCGCATTGAGAAAATTCCGTTATCTTTGCTCTTGATAACTGGATTTGTCGCTTTGCGGCGATAAGTCTTAAATGCGGATTCTTATGAAAAAAGGTATGTATTTGTTAGCCGGCGTACTGGCTGTTTCTCTGCTGGGAGCTTGTGGTCCTGTGCAGAAGAAGGCATCGGGCGGAGAAGAAGGACAGGTTGTTTTTGCCTGCATGGATAGCACCACGATGGAACGTGGTGGAGTCAAACTGACGTGGATTAAGGACAATGCCAAGGAACGTCTGATGCCCTTGAGCCTTTTTGGCGATGTGCCCAAAGCGTTGATTGATAGTCTGGGTATAGCCGGCGGCATTCCGTCGTCGATCAGCTGCTTCTTGATGGAGGCCGATGGAAAATATATTTTGTTTGATACCGGCAATGGAGCCTCCGACAGTCGTCTGATGGATGGGTTGGCATCAGTGGGTGTTTCACCATCTGACATTGATTATCTGTATCTGACTCACTTTCATGGAGACCACATCGGGGGGATGATGAAAGGAGACAGTGTGGTGTTTCCCCAAGCCGAGGTATATGCTGCGCGTCAGGAGTACGAGGGTTGGATGCAGATGCCCGATGAACAGAAGGCGCAGGTGGTTCGTACAATGGAAGCCTATAAAGACCGCCTGCACTTGTTTGAATATGGCGATACGTTGCCCGCACGGGTCGTAGCTTTGAATGCTGAGGGGCATACGCCTGGCCATACGGCCTATCAGGCTGGAGGATTTCTCATTGCAGGCGACTTGATGCATGGGGCCGCCCTTCAGCTGGTGCGTCCCGATATCTGTGCTTCTTACGATATGGATCCGCAGAAGGCGGTTCGTTCCCGCAAATATTATTTGGAGTATGTGCGTGAACATCACCTGCTACTGGCGGGCATGCACCAGCCTGCCAAAGGATTGAAGTAAGTGGAGGCTTATGATAAAATAAAAAGGGATGTACCGAAGTACATCCCTTTATTTTTTCTGAATAGGATTGTATTATGCTCCCGGGTGAATTGCTTCAGAAGGACAAACATCTGCGCAAGTACCGCACTCTGTGCAAGCTTCGGGGTCGATAGAATACTTGTCACCTTCAGAGATAGCGCCTACCGGACACTCATCGATGCAAGTGCCGCAAGCAATACAATCGTCACTAATTACGTAAGCCATTTTCGTTAGATTTTAAATTATTATTAGTACTAATTACAGGTGGCAAAAATAATGCTTTTCCACATTGGTTGTTGCCTTTGAATAGTTTTTTTGTTCTAATTTGTTTGCTTTCTAAATAAGAGAGGCTTTCAAGGGGTTGAATATTAATACAATTCAAGCCCCAAGACATCTTTCAGCTTCAGTAAGGCTTCGTTCTTTTGTGCCATCATTTGGAACTTCTCCACCCGTCCGTAGGCATGGGGCTTTTCGTCGGGAGCGCTGATGCGTACGGTCATGGTCACCTTCCTGTTTTTTAGACGCGTGCGCAGATAGTTCTGTATGGACGGAACCAGAGCGTTGAAGTCTTTGGCGATAAGATCGTTGTCTACGGTCACTTCAAAAGTGGTGTCGTTCAGCAGGGTAGGATGCATGTGGCGCATGCGTTTGGCAATGGCTACCTGTTCGTTGGGCAGTTGTCCGGCATATTCCTGCCAGTAGTAATTGACATCACGCTCGTTGAAGATGTAGTCTTCCTCAGGTTGCTGGGGAGCGGGAGTTGGCGTGGTCGCAGTAACAGCTACCTTTTCGGTGGAGGAGGCTGATGTTTGCGGATGTTGTTTGATGGACACTCCCAATCTGCCCATTTTCATGACGGGAATCTTTTTTTCTTCCTTTTCCTTGGCCAACAGGCTGGCGGCGACGGACGGCGGCGTCTGCTGGCGGGGAGGCTGCTGGACGGTCGTTGTCGGCTGGGCAGTTGGGGGGGGCTGTGCCTGCGGGGCGGGGGTCGGAGCCTGTTGAGGCTGCTGGGGAGGGGCTGTCTGCTGGGTGAATATGGGGTTGATAACTTGTTTAGGGCTACGCCNAGCTTCAGTAAGGCTTCGTTCTTTTGTGCCATCATTTGGAACTTCTCCACCCGTCCGTAGGCATGGGGCTTTTCGTCGGGAGCGCTGATGCGTACGGTCATGGTCACCTTCCTGTTTTTTAGACGCGTGCGCAGATAGTTCTGTATGGACGGAACCAGAGCGTTGAAGTCTTTGGCGATAAGATCGTTGTCTACGGTCACTTCAAAAGTGGTGTCGTTCAGCAGGGTAGGATGCATGTGGCGCATGCGTTTGGCAATGGCTACCTGTTCGTTGGGCAGTTGTCCGGCATATTCCTGCCAGTAGTAATTGACATCACGCTCGTTGAAGATGTAGTCTTCCTCAGGTTGCTGGGGAGCGGGAGTTGGCGTGGTCGCAGTAACAGCTACCTTTTCGGTGGAGGAGGCTGATGTTTGCGGATGTTGTTTGATGGACACTCCCAATCTGCCCATTTTCATGACGGGAATCTTTTTTTCTTCCTTTTCCTTGGCCAACAGGCTGGCGGCGACGGACGGCGGCGTCTGCTGGCGGGGAGGCTGCTGGACGGTCGTTGTCGGCTGGGCAGTTGGGGTGGGCTGTGCCTGCGGTGCGGGTGTCGGAGCCTGTTGAGGCTGCTGGGTAGGAGCTGTCTGCTGGTTGAATATGGGTTTGATAACTTGTTTAGGGCTACGCCCTCCACTGATGGCTTCTTCCTCGCCCGACGTGATTTGTGCCAGCTGTATCAGCGTCAGTTCTATCAGGAGGCGTTTGTTTTTGCTTGTGCGGTAGTTCAGGTCGCAATCGTTGCATAGCTTCATGGCACGGTAGAGGAAGGGCAGGGGGCACTTTTGTGCCTGTGCCTGGTAGCGGTCGCGGATGCTGGCGCCCACCTGAAGCAGGGGGAGGGTAGAAGCATCCTTGCTGACGAGCAGGTCGCGGAAGTGGGACGACAGGCCGGTGATGAAGTGATTGCCGTCGAAGCCTTTGTTCAGCACTTCGTTGAATAGCAGCAGGGAGTCGGGCACTTTGTTTTCCAGAAAGTAGTCGGTCAGGCGGAAATAATATTCATAGTCGAGTACGTTCAGATTCTCGATGGCGTTCTGATAGGTGATGTTCCCACCTGTGAAGCTGACCACCTGGTCGAAGATGGAGAGGGCGTCGCGCATGCCGCCGTCGGCTTTCATGGCGATGATGTTCAAGGCTTCAGGTTCGGCCGTCACGCCTTCCTTGGAAGCTACGTAGGCCAGATGGGCCACCGTGTCTTCTACACTGATTCGGTTGAAATCGTAAATCTGGCAACGCGACAGGATGGTGGGGAGAATTTTGTGCTTCTCCGTAGTGGCCAGGATGAAGATGGCATGGCGTGGCGGCTCTTCAAGCGTCTTGAGGAAGGCGTTGAAGGCCGAGGTGGAGAGCATGTGTACCTCGTCGATGATGTAGACTTTGTATTTTCCTATCTGGGGCGGGATGCGGACCTGCTCGACCAGCTGGCGGATGTCGTCCACCGAGTTGTTCGACGCGGCGTCCAGCTCGTGTATGTTGTACGAACGCTGTTCGTTGAAGGCCTTGCACGACTCACATTCGTTGCAGGCCTCACCGTCGGCAGTGGGGTGCATGCAGTTGATGGTCTTGGCAAAGATGCGGGCACAGGTCGTTTTCCCGACTCCTCGCGGGCCGCAAAACAGATAGGCGTGGGCCAGTTTGCCGGTGGCGATGGCGTTTTTCAGAGTAGTGGTCAGGGCGCGTTGGCCGACGACCGATTCAAACGTCGTCGGGCGGTATTTTCGGGCCGATACAATATAGTTCTCCATTTCTTGTCTGCGTTACATGATGTGCAAAGATAGTGCAAACCGAGTGAAGTTCAAAGCGAAAACTCTGTTTTCGGCTTTAACTTCCGAGGTGCCGCCTGCTTTTATGAAAAGATAGTGCAAGCCGAGTGAAGTATAAACATGAAAACTTTGTTTTCATGTTTTTCTTTTCAGTTATTCGTCTTATCTTTGTGCCACAAAGTTTTTTTGGTTCAATCATAAACGAATAAACACAGAGATGGGCAGATTGGTTTCACTTTGGCTTTTCATCCGGCGGCACAAGTATCTGATTACGGTCGGAGTGTTTGGCTTCATCATCGTTTTTCTGGACGAAAACAGCATCATTCGTCGCATGAAGTATGCGCACGAGGAGCAGGTGCTGCGCAGCGAGATAGAAAGATACCGGCAGGAGTATGAACGCAGTACGGAGCGGCTGGGCGAATTGGCGGTCGATTCGGGGGCTATCGAGCAGGTGGCGCGCGAAAGGTATCTGATGAAGAAACCGAACGAAGATATTTATGTGTTTGACGATAAAGTGGGAGATTGAGTGATGAAGCAATTGATGCAAGCCTTTATGGTAGTGGGCGCTGTGATGGTGCTTACGGGTGCGGCCGTTTACATAACAGGTTGGACGCTGGCGCCCTATGTCTATACGATTGGGGCGGCCTTGTTTGCCGTGGCGCAGATCAATACGCCTGCGCGGGCGCAGAGCATGGCTATCCGGCGGTTGCGACGCCAGCAGATTTTTGGGGCAATCATTCTGGTGCTCACAGGGGCCTTTATGCTCTTTACGCATGGCAATGAGTGGATTGTCAGTCTGACCATTGCGGCGATTCTCGAGCTTTATACTTCCATCCGTATTCCACAAGAAGAAGCAAAGGAGCTGGACGAACATTGATTCGCCCATTATTTTCCCTTTTTGAGGTGTGCACATTCTTTTTCCGCCTCGTGCACATCCTCTTTCCGTCTTGTGCACATCTTCCCTTTTGTTTTCGCACATTCTTTTCCCTTCGTTTGTGTTCGGTAATGCATCTTTTTCCCCTCTTCAAATCATTGCTTTCCGGACGGGAAGTCGCCGTTTTCTTATCCGAAACTGTAATTGTAATTGTCATGCGCGCGCGATGCGCCCGCGTGAAATATTATAATGTGTGCCTTCTTTTTCCTGCCTCCACAAGCATGGGAAAATTA
>NZ_LT635833.1:0-103747 GCF_900128475.1 Mediterranea massiliensis
TAATTTTCCCATGCTTGTGGAGGCAGGAAAAAGAAGGCACACATTATAATATTTCACGCGGGCGCATCGCGCGCGCATGACAATTACAATTACAGTTTCGGATAAGAAAACGGCGACTTCCCGTCCGGAAAGCAATGATTTGAAGAGGGGAAAACAACGTGCAAGAACTACAGAGAGAATGTGCACAAGAAAAAAGCAGGACACATACAAGGAAGAAAGAGAATATGCACACTCAATAACAAGGAAGAAGTTACAAACAAAATTGCTTTTCCAACAAGCCGCAACCACCTATTACAATTACAATTACAGTTGAATGAAAAAATCCGGCTTTTCTTGTTTCTGAACAAAAGAAGAATTAATTTTGCGCCCGTTTTCTAAGACCTTATACTAAATTGAAGAAGAAAATGAACGCAAAACTTAAACTTCCATCCAAACAAGCGGCTATCCATGAAGCCAAAGATTACCTCATGATAGCCTTGGGCATGATTATGTACGGCATCGGATGGACCGTATTCCTGCTGCCCAACGACATCACCACGGGAGGCGTCCCCGGCATTGCATCCATTGTTTATTTCGCCATCGGGCTTCCTGTACAGTACGTCTATTTCTCCATCAACTTCATCCTGCTGCTCCTGGCCATCCGCATTTTGGGATGGAAGTTCAGCATCAAGACTATCTTTGCCGTATTTACCCTGACCTTCTTTCTGTCGGTCATCCAACGAGTAACCCAAGGCATCACGCTGCTTCACGACCAGCCGTTCATGGCCTGCGTCATTGGCGCCTCATTCTGCGGAAGCGGCATTGGCATCGCCTTCTCGTCGAACGGCAGCACAGGTGGCACGGATATCATTGCAGCCATCATCAACAAATATCGGGACATCACGCTGGGCAAGGTTATGCTGATCTGCGACCTCATCATTATTTCGTCCAGTTATTTCGTTCTGAAAGATTGGGAAAAAGTTGTATACGGATACGTTACCTTGTACATCTGCAGCTTTGTCCTCGACCAGGTGGTGAACAGTGCGCGCCAGTCGGTACAGTTCTTCATCATCAGCGACAAATACGAAGAGATAGGCAAGCACATCAACGTCTATCCGCATCGCGGCGTGACGGTCATCAATGCCTCGGGTTTCTATACAGGCAAGGAAATCAAGATGTTGTTCATCCTGGCCAAGAAACGCGAGTCGGGCATCATCTTCCACCTGATCAAAGAGATTGACCCGCACGCGTTCGTGTCACAAAGCGCCGTCATCGGTGTCTACGGCGAAGGCTTCGACCGCATCAAAGGGAAGTGACGGGCACGAAACGTCCTTCCCTCCACACATATTTCAGCACGGGGCGAATGAAAGGTTTCAACACTTCATTCGCCTCTTTGTCTATATAGCGGGGTGTCGTGAAGGTGAACGTCAGCGTATCGTCCTTGGCAGAGAGATCGGCCATGACCAGCGTCATGTCCACCTGGCTCAAGGCCTGCCGTACGCCATTGTCGGCCACCGAATCGGAGACAGAAAGGAAGTCCTCCAGCACAGGCTGCCGGAGGAAAGAAGAGGCAGGAAGCTCCTTCCAACCCGTAGTATAGAAACGGATGTCGCTATCGGGTACAGGACCGTTGACGGTAGAAACCGTACACACGACACGCGTCGAGTCGTTCACGTCCAGCACCTTCATCTGCCAAAAGCTGCGGCTGGTCATCTGCATGCGGATATAGTCGGGGGTCAGTTCTGTCATTTCGGACTTCTGCCCCAAGCGGTTGGTCACTTCCGCCCGCATCTTGCTTTCCAGAAAATCGATGAAATCAGCTTTGTTGACAGCCGTCAGCAAGGGGGTCAGGCTATCGGGCATAGCCTTGAAACAGTCCTTGGCAGTCTGCCCGAACAAGGGAGCTACCCCCAAAAGGACCGCATATATAAAAGTATACAGCTTTTTCATTTCCATCAGTCTTTATTTGTCAGCATTGTGGCGGAGCAGACGGCACACCTCCTGCAAGAAGCGGACATCCACCTCGTCGAACGTATTGAGTTCACTACTGTCTATATCGAGCACACCCCATACCTCGCCCGCACCGCCGGTCAACGGTACGACGATTTCCGAACGCGAAAGCGAGCTGCAGGCTATATGGCCGGGGAAAGCATCAACATCGGGCACCACCAGCGTACGGGCTTCCTGCCAGGCCGTACCACAGACGCCCCGCCCCTTGCGGATGCGCGTACAGGCCACAGGCCCTTGAAAGGGTCCCAGCACCAGTTCCTCGCCCGACACCCGATAGAAACCTACCCAAAAGAAACCGAACGTTTCCTTCAAGGCAGCCGCCACATTGGCCAGATTGGCCACTTCATCGGTTTCACCCGACAGAAGTCCCTGAAGCTGCGGAAGCAGGGCCTCGTAGCGTTCTTCCTTCGTGCCGCCACTGATATACAAATCTTCTGCCATAACATGAATTGAGTTTAAATCCGGTTGCAAATATGAGAATTAACGCCGAAAGATACAAGACCGGCCGACGTTAATTCTCCTTTATCGCCCCGTCAACGGCTGCCCAGATAGAGGAAGAACATGCCGATGAGCACCAGGATGAGGTCGACCGCCTTGCTCTTGAGGTTCTTCTCGTGGAAGAACAGGGCACCGAAGAGGAAGGAAACCACCACACTGCCACGACGCACCATCGAAACGATGGAAATCATGGAGTCTTCGTAGCTGAGGGCGTAGAAGTAGGCGAAATCGGCCGCACAAAGAAACAGGGAAATACCGACAATGGTCCACTTCCAATGGAAAGGAGTACTGGTCTTGCGCTGGGGGTACCACAACAGCAGAATGATGGGACACATGATGAACACCTGATAGACATTGTACCACGACTGTACCAGCATGGGATGGAGGCGCGTCATCAGATACTTGTCGTACAGGCCACTGACGGCCCCTGTCACTGCCGCCAGTACGATGAACAGAATCCACTTGTTGTGCTGGAAGTCGATGCCTTCCTTCTTGCCCGAACGGCTCAGCATAAAGAAGGATAGCACGGCCAGCAACACGCCGGCCCACTGATACAGATTCAGCCGTTCGCCAAAGAAGAGCAAGGCTCCTACCAGCACCATGACAGGGCGGGTGGCATTAATCGGCCCCACGATGGTGAGCGGCAGGTGCTTCATGCCGAAATAACCGAAAATCCATGATGAAAGCACGATGAACGACTTGAGCAGGATGTACTTGTGTTCCTCCCATCCCGCCACCGGCATGTCGAACATTGTCCCACGGAGTACGTCGGGAGCCCAGAAGGACAAGAGGATGAAAGGCAGAAACACCAGACTGGAAAAAATTGTGTTCAGAAAGAGGACAGGCAGCACGGCATTGTCGCGCAACGACTCCTTCTTGAAGGCATCATAAAATCCCAGCAACGCGGCCGAGAGAAAAGCAAGCAATAACCACATGGGAGAGAAATATCAAATATAAAATATCAAATATCAAACAAGGAATCGGGATAGGTGACGTCTACCAGAAAAAGGGCATTGCCCGGCACGGACGTACCCGCCCTGCAACGGTCCTTCTGCTCGATGACGCGACGGAACCCAGCCACGTCCATCTTGCCACGCCCCACCTCGAGCAGCGTACCTACCACCGCCCGCACCATGTTGCGCAAGAAGCGGTCGGCACGGATAGTGAACACCCACGTCACCTCGTCCACCTGCGTCCAGGCAGCTTCCATGATGCGGCAGTTGTTGGTCTTCACATCCGTGTGCAGCTTGCTGAAGCTGGTAAAGTCGGTATAGTCAAACAAAGCCCGGGCGGCCTCGTTCATACGGTCAAAGTCAGGCCGCTGGAAGAGGCGGCAACGATACTGACGGTCGAAGGGACGCTTGGCCGTCGTGACGTAATACCGGTACATGCGCGACGTGGCGTCGAAACGGGCGTGTGCTTCGGGCTTCACGGCCCGCAGGCGGTAGACCGAGATATCGGGCGGCAACAGACGGTTCAGCTTGTCTGTCATGAAAGCCTCATCGAGCAGACCGTCGGCATCAAAATGGGCCACCATGAGCGACGCATGCACACCCGCATCCGTCCGCCCGGCCCCCACCACACCGACCTCACGGCGCAGCAATGTGGACAAGGCTTTCTCCAGACACTCCTGCACACTCGCCCCGTTGGGTTGTACCTGCCAGCCGTGATAGGCCGTACCGTCGTAAGCTAAATCAATGAAATATCGTTGCATCAGATATCTTTTTAGGACGCAAAGGTACGGATAATTTTATATCTTTGCACGCGGTTTCCCAAAAACCACAAAGTAAAACGACTTAAAACAAGTAATGAAAATGAAACTGACCCAACGGGCCTCGCGCCTCCTCCCCTGCCTGCTGCTGGCAGCAGGCCTTGCCTCCGCCTTTACGGGATGTAAAAAGAAAGACATGTCGATGAAGATGAACGAGCCACGCAACATCCACGGCGTAGCCAACTTCGGCCGGACCTTCGGCGACCTGAACCAGAAACAGCTCAACGTGGCCCAAGCCATCGGCATCACCCCCATTGCCTCGCGTGAAGATGCGGAAGAGATGACCGACCAGCTGACCTTCATCGAGTCCAACGACCGCTATGCCGTCGACTCACTCACCCACTCCATCCCCTACCTGATACCAGGCGCCGCTGCCCTGCTGGATACCATCGGACAGAATTTCCTCGACTCGCTCGCTTCCAAGGGGCTCAACCCCAACCGTATCATCGTCACTTCCGTCCTACGCACGGAGAAAGACGTGAAGCGCCTGCGACGCCGCAACTCCAATGCCTCCAGCAACTCCACCCATGCCTACGGCACAACATTCGACGTCAGCTGGAAGCGCTTCCAAAAAGTGGAGGACGAGGACGGACGCCCCATGCAGGATGTCGGTGCCGACACACTGAAGCTGGTGCTCGCCGAAGTATTGCGCGACTTGAAACAGGCCGACCGCTGCTATGTGAAGTATGAAATCAAGCAGGCCTGCTTCCACATCACTTCACGGAAATAACGTTTGCAATGCAATATTCATCAGACATGGATGAAGCGGATCGCGTCTCAAAGGTGAAGCAGCGCCAATCCGCTCCATCCATGCCTGTATCCATTCCATGCCTTAAGTTCACTCGTCCTTATCTTCCAGCAGCTTCCATGCCAGGGGCAGGCAGGTAGCAATGTCGCCCGCCGTCATTCCCGTACGCCCCTGCTTGCGGGCAGCAATGTCGCCGGCCAGGCCGTGTACATAGACACCCAGCCGGGCAGCCGTCCCTGCATCATAGCCCTGTGCCAGCAAAGCCAGCAACACGCCCGTCAGCACATCGCCGCTTCCCCCTGTCGCCATGCCGGGATTGCCTGTGGTATTGAACCAGCAATGCCCTGAAGGCGCTATGACAGCCGTATAGGCACCCTTCAGCACGATGTACACACCCACGTTTTGTGCCAGCTCGCGCGCCTTCATCAGCCGTTCGTAGGAGTTCTGGCACTTGCCTACCAACCGCTCCAGTTCCTTGGGATGGGGCGTCAGAATGCTGCCGGCCGGCAGATGGTTCAGTCCTGAACGGTGTTCGCCCAGCGCATAGAGGGCATCGGCATCAATGACCATCGGCGTCTGGCAGGCACGAATCTGCTCCACAACCGCCTCCACCGTCTGAGGTTCCCGTCCCAGCCCCGGACCGATGCCCACAGCCTGATAATCGTCCGTATCGGTCGGCTCGGAGAAACGTGTCTCGTTGTAGTCCAGCTCGGTCATGGCTTCGGGTACGGATGATTGTACCATAAAGTTGTTGCAGAAGGGAACATGCACGGTCAGCAACCCCACGCCCGAACGCAGACAGCCCCGTGCCGACAGGATGGAAGCCCCCGCCATGCCCTGCGAACCGGCAATGAGCAGCGCGCGGCCGAAGTTGCCTTTGTGAGCGAAACGTCCGCGCGGACGGAGCAGGGAGGGCAGCTCGTCGTCATCGGCCAGTTCGAAATCGGTTTCCGTTTCTTCGATGGCTTCCTCGCTCAGGCCGATGTCCAGCAGACGCCATTCACCGACATAAGTTTCGTTCTCGGCAAAAAGGAAAGCCAGCTTGGGCAGTTGCAGGCTCAGGGTCAGGTCGGCCCGTACAATATGGGCTGCTATATTATAGGTATTGTCCTCGCCCATCAGACCCGAAGGTACGTCGATGGCCACCACATGGGCGGGCGAGGCGTTGATATACTTCACCACAGCGGCAAACCCTCCGCCCAACGGTTTATTCAGCCCGCTGCCGAAGAGGCCGTCCACCACCACGTGGTCTGCCGTCAGTGTGGGAGGGGCAAACTGGGTGGAGATTTCATGGAAAGTGATGCCTTCCACCTGCAGAAGGCGTTCACGGTTCACGGCACAGTCTTCGGAGAGTTTCCCCTGCGGGTTGAAGAGGAAGACTTCCAGCCGATAGCCCTGTTCGGCCATCAGTCGTGCCACGGCCAAAGCGTCGCCCCCATTGTTGCCGGGACCTGCAAATACAGTGAAAGGAGTGTCGGTATCGGGCCACTGCTCCATGATGGCGTCAGCCAACGCCCGTGCGGCCCGCTCCATCAGGTCGATGGAGGCAATGGGCTCGTGCTCGATGGTATAGGCATCCAGCTGACGGATGCCTGAAGTCGGAAATATTTTCATAATGCCTTGCTTACAGTTTTCCACAAAAGTAGGCATTCCGATTCTATTTCGCAAATGAAAACACGTTTCATGCCACCTTTCTGAAAAATGTAAAAGGCAAAAAGGAATGCATTCGCCCAATAATTCGTAACTTCGCGCCGCAAAAACAAATACCACTCATGAATACGACCAACAAACATCCCAAAGGCCTCTACCTGATTTTCGCCACCAGTACGGCCGAGCGCTTCAGCTATTACGGTATGCGCGCCATCTTCATTCTGTTTCTCACCCAAGCCCTGTTGCTCGACACCGAGACGGCTGCCTCCATCTACGGCAGCTACACGGGCCTCGTCTATCTGACTCCACTTATCGGCGGCTACGTGGCCGACAAGTATTGGGGTATCCGTCGCTCCGTCTTTTGGGGAGCCGTGCTGATGGCCGTCGGACAGTTTCTGATGTTCTTCAGTGCCTCCATGCTCGATGCACAGGAATTGTCGAGGGGACTGATGTACGGCGGACTGACCTTCCTTATATTGGGCAACGGCTTCTTCAAGCCCACGGTATCGTCGCTCGTCGGGCAGCTGTACGAACCCGGTGACCGTCGGCTCGACTCGGCCTATACCATCTTCTATATGGGCGTCAACGTGGGGTCGTTCCTCGCTCCACTTGTCTGCGGCTACTTCGGCGAGACGGGCAATCCGCAGGACTTCAAATGGGGCTTCCTGATTGCCGCCATCGTCACGGTATTTACAGTCGTAATCTTCGAAACGCAGAAGAACCGCTACCTCATCGGCCCCGACGGCCAACAGCTGGGCATCGTGCCCGATGCACGCAAAGAAACAGAAAGCACCTCCGTAAAGGTCCAGACGCCCGAGGAGGCCAGGCGCAAACGCCGCAACCTGTGGATATGCTGTGCGATGGCCGTCGTCCTGGCCCTGTTCTTCTACGGATGCTTCGGCAACGACTGGATCAGCATCGGCATCTTTACGGCCTGCATCGTCTTCCCGGCCAGCATCCTGATGGACGGCTCGCTCACCAAGATTGAACGCGACCGCATCCTGGTTATCTATATCATCGCCTTCTTCGTCATCTTCTTCTGGGCGGCCTACGAGCAGGCAGGCGCTTCGCTCACGCTGTTTGCCTCGGAGCAGACCGACCGCGTCATCTTCGGCTGGGAAATGCCTGCCTCGTGGATCCAGTCGTTCAACCCCTTATTCGTCGTCATCCTGGCTGCTGTCATGCCGGGCGTATGGGGAGCGTTGGCACGCCGGCACATGGAGCCTTCTTCGCCCACCAAGCAGGCCATCGGCCTGTTGCTCCTGTCGCTGGGCTATCTGGTCATCTGCATCGGTGTGAAAGACGTGCAGCCCGGCGTCAAGGTAAGCCTCATCTGGCTGACCGGCCTGTACTTCATCCACACGATGGGCGAGATTGCCCTTTCGCCCATCGGCCTGTCCATGGTGAACAAGCTGACACCCGTCCGCTTCGCCTCGCTGATGATGGGCATCTGGTACCTGTCCACGGCCACGGCCAACAAGTTTGCCGGCATGCTGTCGGGGCTCTATCCCGAGGCAGGAAAGGTGAAGACGCTGCTGGGTTACCGCATCGAGACGATGTTCGACTTCTTCCTGGTGTTCGTCGTCATGTCGGCTGCCGCGTCGCTCATCCTCTTCCTGCTGTCGAAGAAATTGCAGAAGATGATGCATGGAGTGGAATAAATTCGCTACCTTTGCAGCAATTTAATATTCACAAGTTCCATGGATTGCATACAGATTAAAGACAAGAAGTTCACCGTCTCCATCAAGGAGGAGGACATATTGAAAGAAGTGAGCCGCGTGGCCGACGAAATCAACCGTGACCTGGCCGGCAAGAACCCGCTCTTCCTGAGCGTGCTGAACGGTTCGTTCATGTTCACCGCCGACCTGATGAAACGCATCACCATCCCCTGCGAGATATCGTTCGTCAAACTGGCCTCCTACCAGGGCGTGTCGTCAACGGGGGCCGTCAAGGAAGTCATCGGCATCAACGAAGACCTGAGCGGACGCACCATAGTCATCGTGGAAGACATCGTGGATACGGGCCTCACCATGCAACGCCTGCTCGAAACGCTGGGTACCCGCGGACCGAAGGAGATACACATCGCCACCCTGCTCGTCAAGCCCGAGAAACTGAAGGTGGACCTCAACATCGAGTATGCCGCCATGCACATCCCCAACGACTTCATCGTGGGTTACGGACTGGACTACGACGGCTTCGGACGGAACTATAAGGACATTTATACCGTTGTAAACGAATAAAGCAGCGGTAAGCGGTGAACGGTTAGTGATGAGCCTTCATCCCTGACCGCTAATCGCTTACCACTAACCACTAACCACTAAATAAAGATATGTTGAACATTGTAATTTTCGGTGCCCCCGGTTCCGGCAAGGGCACACAAAGCGAGAGAATTGTAGCAAAGTATGGCATCAACCACATCTCCACAGGTGACGTGCTGCGTGCCGAAATAAAGAACGGAACCGAGCTGGGCAAGACAGCCAAAGGTTACATCGACCAGGGCCAGCTCCTCCCCGACAACCTGATTATTGACATCCTGGCTTCCACACTGGACAGCTTCAAGGACTCGAAAGGCGTCATCTTCGACGGCTTCCCCCGCACCATCGCACAGGCCGAGGCTCTGAAGAAGATGCTGGCCGAACGCGGACAGCAGGTGAGCGTGATGCTCGACCTCGACGTGCCCGAAGACGAACTGATGAAGCGCCTCATCCTGCGCGGACAGCAGTCGGGCCGTGCCGACGACAACGAGGAGACCATCAAGAAGCGTCTCACCGTTTATCACAGCCAAACCGCTCCGCTCATCGACTGGTACAAGCAGGAAGGCCTCTACGCGCATATCAACGGACTGGGCGAGCTGGAGACCATCACTGCCGACATCTGCAAGGCGATTGACGCAGTGAAGTAAACCGCTTCGCGCTACAAGCAAACACTCACCACAGATTACACGGATTCGCACAGATTGTTTTCAATCGTCTGTAACGGTCTGCGTAATCTGTGTTTTTTATATCCGCACGGAGCCTTCCGCTCACTTTGCCAGCTCCAGTTCCACCCACTCCACCTTGTCGGGCACCAGCGTACGGCTCGTCACCTTGCCGTTCTGTGCCCGTCGGTATTCGGGGATGAAACGCACGCGTACCTCGGTAAACTGCTGGGCCGACACCTCCTCGGGCGTATCCACGCCCTGCCCGTTGGCCTTTCCCGCCAGGTAAAATGTGCCCAATCCGTCCAACTTGACCGAATAACCGGCCTCCATGATGCCGCCCAGCACCTCGCCCAGTCCCAAGAGCACGGCATACGTGTCGCCCTTGCTCACCGTTGAAATCTGTGATAACCGCTCGGCCACTTCCATCGTATCCACCGCCCGCAATGTCAGCGAACGCGGATACCATTTTCCTTTCTGCTTCTGTTTCTTGAAATAAGCCATATCTTCTCTTCTGTTAAAGTGTTACTTCATACCTGATCCCTCAGGGAGTAAGGGGGGCATCCTATATAGGTTTCCCTACAATCATGTTACTTGATTCCATAAATCAACCTACTTGATTCATACAATCCAGTTACTTGATTCCCCCCTCAGCTACAAAGATAACATACCCGAAGCATATATGCAAGCCTGACAAGGCAGTATCTTCACATCATAAAATTACAGACTTGCAGCACGAAAAAATTTTATTTACATTTGTCGCTGTTAAACAATGATTTTTTACTGAACTTATGTTTTACTTAATCACTCATTTACACATGAAACACTGTATCATCACCATCTGCCTTCTGGCATCCTTCGTTGGGGGCATCCAGGCACAGACCACTCCAAGATATTCCATCGAATCGGCCGTCCGATTCATCGAACTGGCACGGGCTGCCGAACAGGGGAAGCAACCTTCCGAAGCCGATTGGGAAGCATTGTTTGCGACCAAAGGCTATCAGTCGTTCTTCAGTATCCGCACCGATTGGAAAGAATGGCAGCAGAATATCCGCAAGGCATTCACCACAGTCTTCGACCCTGCCTGCCGGGCCATGGCCGACAGCATCGCCCTGCAACCGATGGCAACGGACGCGCCTTTTGAAAATTACTTTATCGTAAACTTCTATCAGATCCGCCAGCGGATGGATTCGCTGGAACATTTCTTGCACCATTCTGATTTTGAACAACTCATGAAACAGGCATACAGCCGGGTGAAAGAGTTCCTGCCGGCTGATGCGAAAGATTTGCCCCTGGCCGACCTGCCGATGTTCTATCTGGCTTTCGACCCGGAGTCGCGCGCCATGGGCGGAGCCGTATTCTTCGACATCAACCAGGTGTATGAGGACGGCAAGGAAGGGTTCATCAACACAGCTGCCCACGAACTGCACCATCACTACATGGATGCGCTCTGGGACTTGCGCTATCCGAAGGACTCGGACGACCCGGCACTGACGGCTCTCGTATACAACCAAATGGAAGGCACGGCCGACCTCATCAGCAAACCTGAAATGCCCGTCACCAAACTGGGACTATACGGGCCGGAGATTGTCAAGATGTACAACGACGACTATGCCGCAACCCCCGAAGTACTGAAACAACTTGACAACCTGACGTGCGACTATGCAGCCGGAAAAATTACAGCCGAGCAATTTGAAGAGGCCGCCGGCTGCGCCCACTTTGGAGGACATACCACCGGCGACTACATGGTATTTCTCATCCGTGACCAATTGGGGCTTCAGACTGCCATCGACTGTTTTTGCGACATACCGGCCTTCGTCCGCCGCTACAACGAAGCAGCCGCCAAAGCCGACACTTATGTCTTTTCCGATGCATTTGTGCAATATATAGACAAGGTGTGCCAAGAAATGAAAGGCGAATAGCTTCCTATATCCTAATGTATGCGAAATTATTCGTATCTTTGCCAACGCATCTATAATATTATAGCATTATGGCAGAATCGAACTTTGTAGACTATGTAAAGATATACTGCCGCTCGGGCAAGGGCGGCCGAGGTTCCACACACATGCGCCGCGCCAAATACGTGCCCAACGGAGGGCCTGACGGTGGCGACGGCGGACGCGGGGGGCACGTCATCCTGCGCGGCAACCGCAACTATTGGACCCTGCTCCACCTGCGCTACGACCGCCACATCATGGCCGGTCACGGCGAATCGGGTTCCAAGAACCGCAGCTTCGGCAAAGACGGCGAGGACAAGGTCATCGAGGTGCCCTGCGGCACGGTGGTCTACAACGCCGAGACGGGCGAGTACATCTGCGACGTCACCGAACACGGACAGGAAGTGATCCTGCTGAAGGGAGGACGCGGCGGACTGGGCAACTGGCACTTCAAGACGGCTACCCGTCAGGCTCCGCGCTTCGCACAACCCGGCGAACCGATGCAGGAGATGACCGTCATCATGGAGCTGAAGCTGCTGGCCGACGTCGGACTGGTGGGCTTCCCCAATGCCGGCAAGTCAACTCTGCTATCGGCCGTATCGTCAGCCAAGCCGAAGATAGCCAACTATCCGTTCACCACGATGGAGCCCAACCTGGGCATCGTGTCCTACCGTGAAGGCAAGTCGTTCGTCATGGCCGACATCCCCGGCATCATCGAAGGAGCCAGTGAAGGCCGCGGACTGGGTCTGCGCTTCCTGCGCCACATCGAACGCAACTCGCTGTTGCTCTTCATGGTACCCGCCGACAGCGACGACATCACCAAGGAATACAACATCCTGCTGAACGAGTTGAAGAACTTCAACCCCGAAATGCTGGACAAGCAGCGCGTACTGGCCATCACCAAGTGCGACATGCTGGACCAGGAACTGATGGACGAGATAGAGCCTACCCTGCCCCAGGACGTGCCCCACGTGTTCATCTCCGCCATCTCGGGCCTCGGCATCAACGTACTGAAGGATATCCTGTGGGAGGAACTAAACAAGGAGAGCAACAAGATTGAGGGCAAGATAGAAAGCATCGCCCACCGCCCCAAGGACATGAGCCACCTGAAGGAGGAGCTGGCCGACGAAGGCGAAGACGAGGACCTCAGCATCGAGTATGTGGACGAGGACGACATCGAAGACCTCGAGGACTTCGAATACGAGGAAGAGGACTGGGAGGACGACAAGCAATGAGCCGCCTCAGCCCCGACAAACGAATGTTGGAGTATGCATTAAACGATGCATGCTCCGACATTTTTGCTTTCAGCACCACCCGCCACGGCGGCGTCAGCACAAGCACCTACGCCTCGCTGAACTGCACACCCTACACAGACGACTCGGCCGAGAACGTCCTCCGCAACCAGGAACTACTCCTGCAAGCCCTGCCGCAACGCCCCCAGGAGCTCGTCATCCCCTGGCAGACACACGGCACGGCCTCCCTCGTCATCGACACCGACTACCTGCAGGCCGACCCGCAGACACGCCACGAACGCCTGCAAAGCATCGACGCCCTTATCACCTGCGAGCCGGGCATCTGCCTCTGCATCTCGACGGCCGACTGCATTCCTATTCTATTGTATGACCAAAGGCACCGCGCCATCGCCGCCGTCCATGCCGGCTGGCGGGGAACGGTGAACCGCATCGTTCGGCACACGCTGGAGCGGATGCAAACGCTCTACGGCACGGAGGGCAAAGACGTGCAGGCTGTTATCGGCCCCGGCATCTCGCTTGCCGCCTTCGAGGTGGGCGAAGAGGTGTACGAAGCCTTCCGCACCGCCGACTTCCCCATGCCCTACATCGCCGAATGGCACAACGACACCCACAAGCACCACATCGACCTGTGGGCCGCCAACCAGCTGCAACTGCTGGACTTCGGCTTGCCCGACACGCAGATAGAAACCGCCGGCATCTGTACCTACACCCGCCACGAAGACTTCTTCTCCGCCCGCCGGCTGGGAATCAAGTCGGGCAGGATGCTGTCGGGAATCATGATGAAGAGCTATGAGTGACGAGCTACGAGCTACAAGTGACAAGTAATTGCGCAGCCCACTCGTCACTCGTAGCTTGTAGCTCGTAGCTAATTACAAACTAAAAACTTAAGTACTATGTACAACCTCACCGTATCCGAAGAACTGAAATCGCGCTGCCCCGAATACCGCGGAGCAGCCGTCTATGCCGAAGTGACCAATACGCTCCACAGCGAAGGCCTTTGGCAGGAAATAAACGCCTTTACCGACGAACTGCGTGCCGCCGACACGACCGAAGGCATCAAGCACCAACCCGCCATTGCCGCCACCCGCGAAGCCTACAAACGTTGCGGCAAGGACCCCAGCCGCTACCGTCCCTCCGCCGAAGCCCTGCGTCGGCGTCTGCTCCGCGGGCTGGAGCTGTACCAAATTGATACGCTGGTAGATCTCATCAACCTCGTCTCGCTGCGTACGGGATACAGCATCGGCGGCTTCGATGCCGACAAGATTCAAGGCACCAACCTCTGCCTGGGCATCGGACGGGCCGAAGAACCGTTCGAGGGCATCGGCCGCGGCGTGCTCAACATTGAAGGCCTGCCCGTCTTCCGCGATGCCGCAGGAGGTATCGGCACCCCTACCAGCGACAACGAACGCACCAAGATGGACGTCGGTACCCGCCACATACTGGCCGTCATCAACGGTTACGACGGCGACACGACCCGCCTACAACAGGCAGCCGAAATGACACAGGAACTTTTAAGAAAATACGCTTCGTCCGACGGTGGAAGCATCCATTACTTCGAATGAAAACATCGCTCATCATCCTCATCGGCTTTCTGCTGACCCTACCAGTGCATGCCCAGCAGAAGGCAGGCGCCTTCTCCAACATGGAGGTGAACCACATCCGCGTGGCTACGCCGGGACTATTCGACAAGACCAAAACCATCCTGCTGCACCTCGACAGCCTGGAGCAGAAGGACTATTGCTTCCCCCTGCCCGGCGGCAAGGTCATCTCGCCCTACGGACGGGGAGGCGGACGGCACACGGGCGTAGACATCAAGACCCGGGCCAACGACACCATCCGCAGTGCCTTCGGCGGCGTGGTACGCATGTCGAAGCCCTACAGCGCCTATGGCAACGTCATCGTGGTGCGCCACCCCTCCGGCCTGGAGACCGTCTACAGCCACAACTCCAGGAACCTGGTACACAGCGGCGACACCGTCAAGGCCGGCCAGGCCATTGCCCTGACAGGACGCACGGGGCGCGCCACTACCGAGCACCTGCACTTCGAGACACGCATAAACGGCCAGCACTTCAACCCCAACATTCTCTTCAACATGAAAGAAGAAAGCCTGCGGCACGAATGCATCCGCTGTACCAAGAACGCGAACGGCATCGTCGTCAGGCCGGTGTTGAAAAATAACGGTGCGAAGTGATAGGGTTTTCGAAACGATTCACTAACTTTGCAAGGCATTTCAATGAACATTAAACCATATCAATGATAGAAAAACTGATTGTCCTCGAAGATATCGACCCCGTCATCTTTTACGGCGTAAACAACGCCAACATGCAGCTGATAAAAGCCCTTTACCCCAAACTGCGCATTGTGGCGCGCGGCAATGTCATCAAGGTGCTGGGCGACGAGGAGGAAATGTGTGCCTTCGAAGAGAATATCGTCAAGCTGGAGAAGCATTGCGCCGAATACAACTCGCTGAAAGAGGAAGCCATTATCGACATCATCAAGGGCAATGCGCCTCAGGCGGAGAAGAGCGGCAACGTCATCGTGTTCAGCGTGACGGGCAAACCCATCATCCCCCGGAGCGAGAACCAGCAGAAACTGGTGGATGCCTTCCACAAGAATGATATGGTGTTTGCCATCGGCCCGGCCGGATCGGGCAAGACCTACACCGCCATCGCCCTGGCCGTGCGTGCCCTGAAGAACAAGGAAATTAAGAAAATCATCCTCAGCCGCCCCGCCGTGGAGGCAGGCGAGAAGCTCGGCTTCCTGCCCGGCGACATGAAGGACAAGATAGACCCGTACCTGCAACCGCTCTACGACGCCCTGCAGGACATGATACCCGCCGCCAAACTGAAGGAATACATGGAGCTGAACATCATCCAGATAGCTCCGCTGGCCTTCATGCGCGGACGTACGCTGAACGACGCCGTCGTTATCCTCGACGAGGCACAGAACACCACTACCGCCCAAATCAAGATGTTCCTCACCCGCATGGGCATGAACACCAAGATGATCGTGACGGGCGACATGACACAGATTGACCTTCCCTCCTCGCAAACCTCCGGCCTCGTACAGGCTCTGAAGATATTGAAAGGAGTAAAGGGCATCAGCTTCATCGAGCTGAACAAAAAGGATATCGTCCGTCACAAACTGGTGACACAGATTGTGGAGGCGTACGAGAAGTTTGAAAAAGAGCAGAAAGCGGAACGCGAACGTCAAAAAGAAGAAAAGAAAAGCCAAGCAACCAATACTAATCAAAATACATAATAGTTATGAAACAAG
The DNA here is from genome assembly GCF_900128475.1 of Mediterranea massiliensis. Lineage (GTDB taxonomy): Bacteria > Bacteroidota > Bacteroidia > Bacteroidales > Bacteroidaceae > Bacteroides > Bacteroides massiliensis_E. Next base: position 16,040 of record NZ_LT635833.1, read on the forward strand.
CATTAACTAAAACGGACTATCATTTTCCTGGCCAGAAGAGTGTGTATCACGGAAAAGTACGTGACGTGTACAACATCAACGACGAAAAGCTCGTCATGGTAGCAACCGACCGTATCTCGGCCTTCGACGTCATCCTGCCGAAAGGCATCCCCTTCAAGGGCCAAATGCTGAATCAGATTGCCGCCAAGTTCCTGGATGCCACAACAGACATCTGCCCCAACTGGAAGCTGGCTACACCCGATCCGATGGTAACCGTCGGCGTGCTGTGCCAAGGTTTCCCTGTGGAAATGATTGTACGCGGCTACCTCTGTGGTTCGGCCTGGCGTGCCTACAAGAGCGGTGTACGCGAAATCTGCGGTGTACGTCTGCCCGAAGGCATGAAGGAAAACCAGAAGTTCCCCGAACCCATCATCACTCCGACAACCAAAGCTGAAATCGGCGAACACGATGCCGACATCTCCAAGGAAGAAATCCTGGCACGCGGCCTGGCCACTCCTGAAGAATATGCCCTGCTGGAGAAGTACACACTGGCCCTCTTCCAGCGCGGTACGGAAATCGCAGCCGCACGCGGCCTCATCCTGGTAGACACCAAATACGAGTTCGGCAAGCACAACGGTCAGATTTATCTGATGGACGAAATCCATACGCCCGACTCCAGCCGCTACTTCTACAGCGAAGGCTACGAAGAGCGCTTTGCCAAAGGCGAACCGCAGAAACAGCTCTCCAAGGAGTTTGTACGCGAATGGCTGATGGACAACGGTTTCCAGGGAAAGGCCGGACAACAGGTGCCCGAGATGACCGACGAGATCGTCACTTCGATCAGCGAACGCTACATCGAGCTGTACGAGCACATCACCGGCGAGAAGTTCGTCCGTGAGACAAGCGAAGACATCGCTGCCCGCATCGAAAAGAACGTAACGGAATATCTGAGCAAGTAACGCAAGCTAAGAAGAAGCGCACCAGCTTCGGACATACATACAATGACGCGGATTACGCGGAATCAGAGGGATTTCTTCATCCCAAGTTCCACGCAATCCGCGTCTGTTTTTACCAAGTCCGTCCACCAGCCTGTCAGCGCAGCATCACCACACGGCGTAAGATAAGTCTCTTGTACTGCCGCTTCAAGTCGTCGGGCAGGAAAGAGCTGTCTATCAGTTCGAACCACTTGGGCAAGGCCCGACTGAAACGACGGGAAAGGTTTTCGATGACCTTCTCGTCCACCCCCGAAGCGGTGATGGCTTTATGGAAATCGGCCTTGCGCAGCCGGTTCTTCTTCCCGTTGAGCGTCAAGGCCAGCTCCTCGGTATCTTCAGGCATCACCAACGTCGTGGACAGCATGTCGTAAGCCGGAGTCAGCGTATATCCTCCCATCAGATTGTAAAGAGAAAAATTCTTGAGGTGCATATCCGCATTGCCCGTTATCCAACAGAACACCACCACCTCCCAGAAGTTGATGACATCCAGCTGGGGCGTAGAGGAGTAACGCCGGATCAGCTTGGCTATCTGTTCATAAGAACCTTTGTACTTGTATTCGGTAAGTCGCTCGGACAGCTGGCACATATCCTCCATGGCTACCTTGCGCCCGTCGGGCAGACGGTCGATGCGGCGGGTAATGTAACACAATTCACCGTCGCTGAAACGTATCAGGCTGTGAGGCACCACACTGATTTTAACAGCTTCGGCCAGATGCATGGTGACATCTTCCAATTCGGGCAAGGCGCGGTAGGACTGCGTCTGCGGCTTCAGAATAAAACGTCCCCACAGACCTACGATGGTGAAACGGTCGGGCTCATTGCGCCCACCCCGGTTGATGTCGAGTGAAAGCTTGGCCTGCACACCGGTTAGGGTCGTCTGGCTGCGCACCACCTTGCGTGCCAGGTCGCCCAACTGGCCCCGCACATAAGGCAGTTCGGGTGCCGTGCGGACACCGAAAAACTTGCGGGCACAGGCCGGATGAAAATCCGTCATCCCCTCACCCAATTCCTTGTAGCAATACAGACATCGGCTCATGGCTTCTCCTCCTCTCTTGTTTCGTCATCGGGTATCACACTGACGGCTCCTATACAGTCTTTGCAGCAGGCCAACAAGAGTGACATGCGGTCGCGCTGATTGATCTTCCAGCTCCGTTCGGCAATGTCCAGCAGCCAGCCTTCGGGTATCAGTCCGTCGAAGAACGGGAAAAGCACCGTATCATGGTAGGGCTTCTCGCCCAGCGGCAGCGTCAGACTGACCGCAGCCGCATCGGGCAAGGCCAGATAATCAGTGTCATACGTAAACGTAAACCCGTTCTCATCTTCTACCAGCCGGCCTGCCAACCGGTCGTGCAGATATACTTTGGCACGCTTCATGACCTATCCTCCCTTTTCTTTACGTTCATCTCCACCGGTCCCACCTGACGGCCGAACAGGCTGAGCACCTGGTTCACCTTATCCATCCGCAAGGTCTGCTTGCCCTGCTCTAGGTCGCGTACAAAGCGCAAACCCACTCCCGACTTGTCGGCCAAATCCACTTGCGTCAACCCAAACTGCTTGCGCATCTCCTTTACAAAGTCTGCTATTACCGTATATTCCATACTTTATACCCTTTCGGGTACAAATATAATAATATATTCCACTGATTATACCTTTTAGGGTATAATTCATTTATACAAACAGACTTTTATACCCAGTCGGGTATAGTAGCAACCGAAATCATCCCGACGGTTATCCATCCATTCAAAGACTGAGAATAACAGACGAAAGGGAAAATCGGCCACAAACTATCAATTCAATCACTTTTTTTTTAACTTTGCGCACAAATAGACTACAATATCATGGACTACCCGCAAGAAAAAGTCATGCCCTACGGCAAGGAAGGGAAAAAGAGCGAGCAGGTAGAACAAATGTTCGACCACATCGCCCCCACCTACGACCAGCTCAACCATACCCTCTCACTGGGGATTGACCGCAGCTGGCGCAGGAAAGCCATCCACACGCTCCGTCCCTTCCGTCCGCAACGGATGCTGGACGTGGCTACCGGTACCGGCGATTTTGCCATCCTGGCCTGCCGCGAACTGCACCCCCAGTCGCTCATCGGCATAGACATTTCGGAGGGGATGATGAACGTAGGCCGTGAAAAGGTACGTCAGGCCGGACTGGCAGACCGCATCGCCTTCGCGCGCGAAGATTGCACCGCCCTCACCTTTGCCGACGCCACTTTCGACGCGGTGACGGTTGCCTTCGGCATCCGCAACTTCGAGAAACTCGATCTCGGACTGAGTGAAATGTGCCGTGTGCTCCGTCCGGGAGGCCACCTGGTCATCCTCGAACTTTCCACACCCGACCGCTTCCCCATGAAGCAGTTGTTTTTCCTCTATTCCAAGGTAGTGATGCCCCTTATCGGCAAGCTGGTGTCGAAAGACAACAGCGCCTACACCTACCTGCCCGAAAGCATCCGGGCTTTCCCTCAAGGTGAAGTCATGCAACAGGCCCTCCGCCATGCCGGTTTCAGCCAAGTCCGTTTCCGGCGGTTGACGTTCGGCACCTGCACGCTATATTTTGCAACGAAATAATTAAATCAGACGATTATGGACAAATACGGTTTAATAGGCTATCCGCTGAAGCATTCATTCTCCATCAGCTATTTCAATGAGAAATTTCAATCGGAAAACATTGACGCCGAATACGTGAACTTCGAGATACCACGTATTGAGGACTTTATGGAAGTGGTCGAAGAGAATCCCAATCTCCGTGGCCTCAACGTCACCATCCCTTACAAGGAACAGGTTATCCCCTATCTGGACGAGCTGGACAAAGATACGGCCAAGATCGGCGCGGTCAACGTCATCAAGATTATCCCGCAGGGCAAGGGAGACGTCAAGCTTGTGGGTTACAATTCAGACATCATCGGCTTTACACGTTCCATCGAACCGCTGCTGCAATCCCATCATGTAAAAGCGCTCATTCTCGGCACAGGCGGTGCCTCCAAGGCTGTCTTCCACGGACTGGCCAATCTGGGTATCGAAGCCACTTTCGTATCGCGCACCAAGAAAAGCAACGACATACTGACCTATCAGGAACTGACCCCTGAAATCATGCAGGAGCATACGGTCATCGTCAACACCACCCCGCTCGGCATGTATCCCAATGTAGACGCCTGCCCCGACATCCCCTATGACCAGCTGACCCCCAACCATCTGCTGTACGACCTGCTGTACAATCCGCACGAAACCCTCTTCATGAAGAAAGGCATGGAACGGGGAGCCACCGTGAAGAACGGACTCGAGATGCTGTTGCTACAGGCATTCGTATCCTGGGAGATCTGGAACAAATAACGCCATCCGAATGAAGAAAGCACTCCGATACACACTGGTCGTCCTCGTCGTACTGGCCGCTGTACTGACAGGAGCCGGCTACTACATGGTGGACTATGCCCTGAAGCCCGAAGGCCTAGTGACCCGCAGCCGCGACATCCCGAGTTCTCTGGAATACATGCACCAGACGTATCCCGAAGTGGGAAACTGGATAGATAGTTTACAGAGCGTCCAGGCCCTCCGCGACCTTTACATCGAAAACGAAGAAGGTACGAAGCTCCACGCGCTCTATGTTCCTGCCGCCGACTCCACCGGCCGAACGGCTGTCATCGTACACGGCTATACAGACAATGCCGTCCGCATGCTGATGATAGGCTACCTCTACAGCCGCCGGCTGGGCTACAACATCCTGCTGCCCGACCTGTACGGACACGGGATGAGCGAAGGCACCGAAGTACAGATGGGCTGGAAAGACCGCCTCGACGTGCTGCGCTGGACGGAAGAAGCCAACCGGCTCTTCGGGAACCACACACAGATGGTGGTACACGGCATCTCGATGGGAGCCGCCACCACCATGTGCGTCGCAGGCGAAGTGCAGCACGGCCTGCACCGGCAGCCTTTCGTGAAGTGCTTCGTCGAAGACTGCGGATACACCAGTGCCTGGGACGAATTCAAGGGAGAACTGAAGAACCAGTTCGGCCTCCCCGCCTTCCCGCTGCTCCACGTGGCCAGTGCCCTCTGCGACATGAAGTATGGCTGGAGCTTTCAGGAAGCGTCACCGCTGGAACAGGTCGGGAAATGCACCCTGCCCATGCTCTTCATCCACGGCGACGCCGACACCTTCGTACCGACCTGGATGGTCTATCCGCTGTACGAAGCCAAGCCTGCCCCGAAGGAGCTCTGGATTGTACCCGGCGCCGAACATGCCGTGGCCTACAAGGAAAATGCCGAAGCCTATACCCGCAAGGTCGGCGACTTTGTCAGCAAATACATCCATTAACATAAGTAACAGATATCCATGAAACGAACGATAACATTCATCCTGCTTTTCTGCCTGTGGGGAATAACGGCCTGGGCACAGACCGTCTATACCCCCGACAACCTGCCCAAGGTGCATCTGCAGGACAAAACCCGCTATGCCGTCGACCCTGACGGCATCCTCACTCCCGCCGCACGCGACAGCATCGACCGCATGCTCTACCGGCTGGAACAGCAGACAGGCATCCAGACCGTTGTGGCCGTAGTGCCCAGCATCGGGGATGCAGACTGCTTCGACTTCTGCCACCAGCTGCTCAACTCGTGGGGCGTGGGACAGAAGGGGAGAGACAACGGCTTCGTCATCCTGCTCGTCACCGACCAGCGCTGCATCCAGTTCTACACCGGCTACGGCCTCGAAGGCCCCCTGCCCGACGCTATCTGCAAGCGCATCCAGACCCGCGACATGATTCCCTATCTGAAGGACGGACGCTGGAGTGAAGGCATGGTGGCCGGCGTACGTGCCACCTGTGCCCGCCTGGACGGCTCGATGGACAACGATGCGGCCGACGACGGAGCAGACGACGGCGTGGGCAGCGTATTCTTGGTGCTGCTCGGCATCGTCGCAGTGGGTGTGTTTCTTGCCGTACTGGCCATGCACGCAGCCTCCAGGTGTCCCAACTGTGGCAAGCACAAGCTGCAGCGCAGTTCGAGCCGTCTGGTATCCCGTCGCAACGGCGTGCGGACTGAAGACGTGACCTACACCTGCCGCAACTGCGGCCATCAGGTGGTGCGCCGCCAGCAGTCCTACGACGAGAACTACCGCGGACGGGGTGGAAGTGGCGGAGGTCCTTTCATCTTCGGAGGCGGAGGCGGCTTCGGTGGAGGCGGAGGCTTCGGCGGAGGCAGCTTCGGCGGAGGAATGGGCGGCGGAGGTGGAGCCGGTTCCCGGTTCTGACCCGTCCAACGTTTTATCACCCTATGATTCATTCATTAAAATACCGAACAATATGAAAAAAGTAACAATCATCATCCTTGTGGCCGTAGTGGCCATCATCGCTTTCTGGGCCATCAGCGGCTACAACAGCCTCGTCAGCATGGACGAGAACGTCAGCAACCAGTGGGCCAACGTCGAGACGCAGTACCAACGTCGTGCCGACCTCATCCCCAACCTGGTGAACACCGTCAAGGGCTATGCAGCCCACGAGAAAGAAACGCTGGAGGGTGTCATCGCCGCCCGCAGCCAAGCCACCCAAATCAAGGTAGACCCCACGGACCTGACACCCGAGAAGCTCGCCGAATACCAGAAGGCACAGGGCCAACTGGCCACCGCCCTGGGCAAATTGCTGGCCATCACCGAAAACTACCCCGACCTGAAGGCCAACCAGAACTTCCTGGAACTGCAGGCCCAGCTCGAAGGCACGGAGAACCGCATCAACGTGGCCCGCAAGAACTTCAACGATGCGGCCAAGGCCTACAACACCGACATCCGCCGCTTCCCCAAGAACATTCTCGCCGGCATGTTCGGCTTCGACAAGCGCGCCTACTTCGAGGCAGCCGAGGGTGCCGAGCAGGCGCCGCAGGTGCAGTTCTAAGAAACAAAAGAGAAGGCTGTCTCAAAATAAAAACAGAAGTTACATATCAGTACTTCCTCATTTTGAGACAGCCTTCTCTTCTTTATTTTTATTCTACCGTTTCAGAAAACAGGACTATCGACCACGACATCCAGTCTGTCAAATCATCCACATCATACAGCACTTCCCTGAAAAGCTTCATCTCCTGCTGTTCTTCCTCGGTCAGGCCAGCCATTCCCTTGCCTTGCATAAACCGGTCGAGCGCATCATACCGGCTGGGATTACTGATGGTCCAAGTAAAGGCATCGCCTCCCCAGAACATAAGTTCCAATTCATAAAAATCTCCATTAGGAGTATTCACCTTACGGAATGGTGAAGCCGGTCCTTCTGAAGACCCGAACCATTGTTCCGAGAACTTTTCATATTGCTCCGGAGTCAAAATCCAGTACATATTTTGATAATCTACCCAATAATAAGCCTTCATCCACTCTTCGTAATCAGACTGTCCGAACCGTTTCAGCCAGGTAGTGAAAGTTCCGTCTGCATGAAATACCAATTTCATGCCACTGAACTCCTGAGCGATACGAAGACGTATCTTGTCCAGAACGGACTGTACAAAATCCCAACTGTCCCACGTCTCGCCCTGCCATTGCACCGTACCTCCTCCAGGACCGGCGGAAACACTCAGGCAATCTTCATTAAAATTATATTCATACGGTTGCTCCACTATCACATCGTGACTGAAAGAGTGGGTACACTCTATTTTCAGGCTCTTGCCCCCTTCCGCATCGGAACTCTGATAAAGGCCACTCACTTCAACATAATGACCTGTAAGAGGAAGGCCTTCATTGGTTCCCTTCAAAACAATCTGCCCGTTATCGGGAGCAATCTGCACCAAAGCCTGTACCGCATGCAAAGGTACAATCTTGTCAATGGTCATCAGCAGGAGGGTGCTATCCCCTTCAACCGGTTCAAAAGTAACCTGACAATCATCTACTTCATATCCATTTATCTTCAACGACAAGGCATCATCTGCAAATGACAATCCTTCCGCATATAGCTCAGCCGGATCGGTCAACTGTACCGGCTCTTCATTGGAACAAGACTGCATGCCCATTATCAGACACATTCCAATAACGCCCATCCAGCTTTTCCTTGCAAAAAAACTTGTTTTCATGGTTTATTTTATTTTTGTGATTTCTGCAAATGTAATCATTTCATGCCATTCAAGCAAGTAAACAAATAGATTTCTTGTATCGAAGAATCTACAGATTGGCAGCAAATACCTGATTGAACAGTAGGCTGCTACAAGAATATTCCCTATCTTTGCACAACCGATTAAGAACCCAAAAACATTTATACATATCATGAGCAGTAACCAACGATACATGATGCGCGGCGTAAGCGCATCGAAGGAGGACGTTCACAACGCCATCAAGAACATCGACAAGGGTATTTTCCCGCAGGCCTTCTGCAAGATTATCCCCGACATACTGGGCGGCGACCCGGAGTATTGCAACATCATGCACGCCGACGGCGCAGGCACCAAGTCCTCGCTCGCCTACCTGTACTGGAAGGAGACGGGCGACCTCTCGGTGTGGAAAGGCATCGCGCAGGACGCGCTCATCATGAACATCGACGACCTGCTCTGCGTGGGCGCCGTGGACAACATCCTCGTCTCCTCCACCATCGGACGCAACAAGCTGCTGGTGCCGGGCGAAGTCATCTCCGCCATCATCAACGGCACGGACGAACTGCTGGCCGAGCTGCGTGAAATGGGCGTAGGCGTCTATGCCACGGGCGGCGAGACGGCCGACGTGGGCGACCTGGTGCGCACCATCATCGTGGACTCTACCGTGACCTGCCGCATGAAGCGCGCCGACGTCATCAACAACGCCAACATCCGTCCGGGCGACGTCATCGTGGGCCTCGCCAGCTACGGACAGGCTACTTACGAGAAGGAATACAACGGCGGCATGGGCAGCAACGGCCTGACCTCGGCCCGCCATGATGTCTTTGCCAAGTATCTGGCAGAGAAATATCCGGAGAGCTACGACAAGGCCGTGCCCGACGAACTGGTGTACAGCGGCCAGCTGAAGCTGACCGACAAGGTAGAAGGCAGTCCGCTGGATGCAGGCAAGCTCGTCCTCTCGCCCACCCGTACCTATGCGCCGGTTGTCAAGAAGCTGCTCGACGCCCTGCGCCCCCAGATTCACGGTATGGTACACTGCTCGGGCGGCGCACAGACCAAGGTGCTGCACTTCGTGGGCGACAACTGCCGCGTCATCAAGGACAACCTCTTCCCCGTACCTCCCCTGTTCCGCACCATCAAGGAGCAGAGCGATACCGACTGGGCCGAGATGTACAAGGTATTCAACATGGGACACCGTCTGGAAGTTTACCTCTCGCCCGAGCATGCCGAGGAAGTCATCGCCATCTCGAAGTCGTTCAACATCGACGCACAGGTCATCGGCCGCATCGAGGAGAGCGACAAGAAGGAGCTGATTATCCGTTCGGAGTTCGGTGAGTTCAGGTATTAATGAAAGATATTGAGCGCTATGGGCTATGTAGTCATTGTTCTGATTGTGGTGTGTGTATTGGCTTGGGGGCAATATTACCGGAGCAATACCCGCCGCAAGAGGAAATAAAGACACGGTAAAAGAGATAAACAATACTCCAAGGTCATGAAGAAAACTCTTGGAAAGCTCATTTTGTATGTCATACTGTGGGTAGTAGCAGGTGCCGTATTGAGCGTTGTAGCCACACGCATCAGTTCAGATTATCTGCACAGCCTGGCTGTCATAGGTCCGCCCATGGTGGTAGGTTACCTGTCCAGTCTCGAAGACGGAGAGAAGAAGGGCTGCCGGTTGCGGTGGTGGCGGTTGGTACTGCTGATAGGCATAGTCACCACAGCGTTTTGGCTACTTGATAAATGTATGTAACAAGAACAACTCTTCAAGATAAGAATTATGGAACGAGAACACCAAGGTTGCCTGATAGGCATTAGCATGGTAGCCGTCTGTGGAGCTATCCTCTTTGTGGCTTACAAGTGGGATATTCCATTCCTGAAGTGCGTCTGCTACCTGTTGCCGGCTCTCATCGGATCCTACATAGGCAGCCAATATTTCAGCAACGAGAAGCAGCGGGTGAAGAACCGCTTCTCGCGCCGGACATGGAGTTGGCTTGTTGTCGGCTTTTTCCTGCTGGCTGCATTACTGGCGTGGCTGTTTGAGGGAAGATTGTGGTAAAACAATAAATAGACAAAGATATGAAACACTTGCTCAAAGTCATTCTCGTGGCCATTGTCATCCTTACCTTCTGCTTCGGACTTTACGTCCTCAGCGACCAGTGGGATGCGCCTGTTCTCCGATTCCTGAACTACACCATCATCGGTGTAGCCACTGGAATCTACTCAGGTCCCCGTCTTGCTCCCGAAGCCGATAAGGCGAAGTATCGCATGACTCCCAGGAAATGGATACTGAGCATCGCAGGCGTAGTCGTGTTTGCGGCAGTGCTGGCGTGGCTGGTTGAGGGGAGGTTGTGGTAATAATAGAATAATACGAAATAAATGGCAGAAAACAACACCATACTGGAAAAGCTCGACGGCCTCGTGGCCCGCTTCGAGGAAGTATCGACACTGATTACCGACCCGGCAGTCATTGCCGACCAGAAGCGGTACGTCAAGCTGACGAAAGAATACAAGGAACTGGGCGACCTGATGGACGCCCGCAAGGAATACATGCAGGTATTGAACGGCATCGACGAGGCCAAGGACATCATCGCCAACGAAACCGATGCCGAGATGCGCGACATGGCCCGCGAGGAACTTGATGCCTGCCAGACGCGCCTGCCCGAACTGGAAGAGCACATCAAGCTGCTACTCGTTCCGGCCGACCCGCAGGACAGCCGTAACGCCATCCTCGAAATACGTGGCGGTACGGGTGGCGACGAAGCGGCCATCTTTGCAGGCGACCTCTTCCGCATGTACTCCAAGTACTGCGACATCAAGGGCTGGAAGCTCGAAGTGTCCAGCGCCAACGAAGGGGCTGCCGGCGGCTTCAAAGAAATCATCTGCTCCGTCACGGGCGAGAATGTCTACGGCACACTGAAGTATGAGTCGGGCGTGCACCGCGTACAGCGCGTGCCGGCCACGGAGACACAGGGCCGCGTGCATACCTCGGCCGCCTCGGTAGCCGTGCTGCCCGAAGCGGAGCCCTTCGATGTGGAAATCAACGAAGGCGAAATCAAGTGGGACACCTTCCGAAGCGGCGGTGCAGGCGGTCAGAACGTGAACAAGGTAGAATCGGGCGTGCGTCTGCGCTACAACTGGAAGAACCCCAACACGGGTGTCGTAGAGGAGATTCTCATCGAGTGTACCGAGACGCGCGACCAGCCCAAGAACAAGGAGCGCGCCCTCTCGCGCCTGCGCACCTTCATCTACGACAAGGAGCACCAGAAGTACATCGACGACATCGCCTCCAAGCGCAAGACGATGGTCAGCACAGGCGACCGCTCGGCTAAGATACGCACTTACAACTATCCGCAGGGACGCATCACCGACCACCGCATCAACTACACCATCTACAACCTGGCCGCCTTCATGGACGGTGACATACAGGACTGCATCGACCACCTCATCGTGGCCGAGAATGCGGAACGGCTGAAGGAAAGTGAATTGTAAAAAAAACAACTATTCATATGCAAACAAACCATATACATATCAACGGAGATAGCAGACAAATGAATCTGATACCGGACAAGTCTGTTCATCTCATCATTACTTCTCCCCCTTATTGGCAACTAAAAGACTATGGGACAGAAGATCAAATCGGTTTTCATGATAGTTATGAAACCTATATCAACAATTTAAATCTTGTATGGAAGGAGTGTTATCGTATCTTACATGATGGTTGCCGTATGTGTATTAATATCGGCGATCAGTTTGCACGATCAGTTTACTACGGACGCTATAAAGTCATTCCTATTCGAACAGAAATTATTAAATTCTGTGAAACATTGGGTATGGATTATATGGGGGCTGTCATCTGGCAAAAGCAAACAACTATGAATACGACAGGAGGGGGTGCCATCATGGGTAGTTTCCCATATCCACGCAATGGCATTCTTAAAATGGATTATGAATTTATCCTGATATTTAAAAAATTAGGCAACGCCCCCAAACCAACTTTCGAGCAAAAACAACTATCTGCAATGACTAAAGCAGAATGGAACACATACTTTTCTTCACATTGGACATTTGGAGGAGCCCGGCAAGACGGACACATTGCAGTATTTCCCGAAGAATTGCCAACCAGATTGATTAAGATGTTTTCTTTCGTAGGAGAAACGGTATTCGATCCGTTCATGGGAAGCGGAACAACAGCATTAGCCGCCCGTAATTTGGGAAGGAACTCTATTGGATATGAAATCAATCCTGAATTCATATCATATTATAAAGAGAAACTACAAACAGTACAAAAAGATATCAACCAAACGACATATCTCTTCAAACAGGATAAATTAAAAGGTAATATCAACCAGTTTATCGACCAATTGCCCTACATCTTCCATGACCCGCATAAGATGGACAAGAAAATTGATATAAAAAAAATTTCATTTGGTTCTACAATATCCAAAGATGACAGCCATAAAAGAGAGGAGTATTATTCTGTAAAAGATGTAATAAGTGCAAGTACTCTGATATTGAACAATGGTTTAAAGGTTCATCTGCTAGGCATTAAAGAAAAAGAAGATATAAAAGAACAAGCTGTCGAATTTATCCGAAAAAAAGTAAAAGGGCGAAAAGTCTTTATGAAATACGATACGACCAAGTTTGATGATAATGATTGCCTGCTTTGTTATCTTTATCTTGATAATAAAACATTCATAAATGCTCATATTTTAAAAGCTGGATTAGCCAACGTAGATGAAAGTATCAATTTTAAATACAAAAATAAATTTTTAGACATAATTTATGGAAAAAGTCTGGACTAACGGAGCTGAAGGACATAATTCTAAATATAAAAGAGAAACCTTGCTCAATTATGGAATGAATCGCTGGGGACTTAACAAAGCCAGTAGCGTAGGAGCAACCTCTGAACTTATCCGAGAATGTGCACCTTCTTCTTATGAAGATTGGGTAGAATTTTATTTTAATGAAGCTGTTCAAAAGAAGAAGAGAGGGATTAAGATCACCCAAGAATACCTTCGGACTCTTGGAGAAGAATTGTATATGAGACTTTCTGAAAATGTACAAAGTGAATTGGCCAGCATTACAGAAGAAGAATGCGTTGACTATGTTTACAATCTGGTCATCAATCGTACTTACGAGGGCTACGTTACAGAAATCGAAACCATATACGGACAATTAACCAAGATATTGGGATATCCTATTGAATCTGCTCCAGATCAATGGGACCGCACATTCGGTGTAGATTTCTATATTTCAATCCAAGATTATTATATCGGCATACAAATCAAACCGGTTTCAACCCGAATGTCCATCAACCAATATCAATGGATAGAGCAAAACAGAAACAACCACCATCGTTTTACGGAAAAATACAAAGGAAAAGTATTCTTTGTATTCTCCAAAAAGAACTCAGCTGGCAAAAAACAAATCGACAATATTGAGGTTATAGAAGAAATTAAAGCAGAAATAGAACGTTTAAAGCATTTATAAGACATGAACAAGCAACAACTCTTTGAAAACATCAAGAAGAAACAGTCGTTCCTCTGCGTGGGGCTCGACACGGACATCAAGAAGATTCCCGAACATCTGCTGAAGGAAGAAGACCCCATCTTCGCCTTCAACAAGGCCATCATCGACGCAACGCAGGACCTCTGCATCGCCTACAAGCCCAACCTGGCTTTCTACGAGAGCATGGGCGTGAAGGGATGGATGGCCTTCGAGAAGACCGTGAACTACATCAAGCAGAACTATCCCGACCAGTTCATCATCGCCGACGCCAAGCGCGGCGACATCGGCAACACGTCGGCCATGTATGCCCGCACCTTCTTCGAGGAGCTGGACATCGACTCCGTGACCGTGGCTCCCTACATGGGCGAGGACAGTGTGACGCCGTTCCTGACGTACAAAGGCAAGTGGGTCATCCTGCTGGCACTGACCAGCAACAAGGGTTCGCACGACTTCCAGCTGACGATGGACGTGGACGGTGAACGCCTCTTCGAGAAAGTGCTCCGCAAAAGCCAGCAGTGGGCCAACGACGAGAACATGATGTACGTGGTAGGCGCCACGCAGGGACGCATGTTCGAGGACATCCGCAAGATTGTGCCCCACCACTTCCTACTCGTGCCGGGCGTAGGTGCCCAGGGCGGTTCGCTGGAAGAAGTCTGCAAGTATGGCATGACGAAGGAGTGCGGCCTCATCGTCAACTCCAGCCGCGGCATCATCTATGTGGACAAGACGGAGAACTTCGCCGCCGCCAGCCGCAAGGCCGCACAGGAAGTGCAGGCTCAGATGGCCGAGCAGCTGAAGGCTATTCTCTGATTTTGCAGGAAGCTCCATTATATAACAGGGGTGCTGTTCATACATGAGATGAACGGCACCCCTGTTTCGTTGAAGGAGTACGCCTTACAACCTTACTTTTCAGATACTCCCTGAAGAAGCTCTCAATCCGGTCGAACGGAATCACCTTCAGATTGTCGTACAGGTCGGTGTGGTTGGCGCCGGGGATGAGGAGCAGCTCCTTGTTGTCGCCCGTCAGCTTCTGGAAGGCATCCCGGCTGAAGTAGCACGAATGGGCCTTGTCGCCGTGAATCATCAGGACGGCGCTGCGTATCTCGTTGCTGTAGGTCAGGATGGTCATGTTGAGGAACGACAGGGCAGAGGTCTTGTTCCATCCGTCGTTCGAGTTGAGCGAACGCTTGTGGTAGCCGCGCGGCGTCTTGTAGTAGGCGTAGTAGTCCTTCACGAACTGGGGCGCGTCGGCAGGCAGCGGGTCCACCACACCGCCGGCACGTTCGTAGGAGCCGTTGCGGTAGTCAGCCGTACGCTGGGCGTTGAGCTGGCGGCGGAGTTCGTAACGCTGGTCGGCGTCCATCGAGTCGAAGTAACCGTTGGCCGTGACGCGGCTCATGTCGTACATGGTCGAGGTGACCGTCGCCTTGATGCGTGTATCAATGGCGGCGGCGTTCAAGGCCATGCCTCCCCAACCGCAGATGCCGAGGATGCCAATGCGCTCGGGGTCCACATCGTCGCGGGTAGACAGATAGTCCACCGCCGCGCAGAAGTCTTCCGTATTGATGTCGGGCGAAGCTACATAGCGTGGCTGGCCGCCGCTCTCGCCCGTAAACGAGGGGTCGAAGGCAAGGGTCAGAAAGCCGCGCTCGGCCAGCATCTGTGCATAGAGGCCGGACGACTGCTCCTTGACGGCTCCGAACGGTCCGCTCACAGCAATGGCTGCCAGCTTGCCCACGGCCTGCTTCGGCACGTAGAGGTCGGCCGCAAGCGTAATGCCGTAGCGGTTGTGGAAGGTCACTTTACTATGATTCACTTTGTCGCTCTGCGGGAACACCTTGTCCCACTCGCTGGTCAATTCCAATTTTTCCATATTCTGTTGGTTTGAAGAGTTACACTCGTCCGTAACGTTTGCCGCACCGGCGGCGGTGAGGCCTGTCAGCAGGAGGGCCGCCAGCAGGCAGGGGAGGGATTTCTTTCTGTTCATGTCTTACACCTATTTATATTGCAAAGATACGGCGGAGGACGCCCCGCCGTGTATACGGATTACGGAAGAAATGACGGAGATTACGGATAGATGTACGGATTTCTGCCGAATTCTCTCCGCCTCCCCCTTGTTTATCTCCCTGAAATCTCCTACCTTTGGGCGTAAACAAATAAGGACATCCAATTATGAATCACGAAAACACCACCGTCACCTCTTCAGGAAAGACGAACAACATACCCAAAGACTACATCTACTGCCCTGCCGCCGACGGGGCCTGTCCCCGCACTCCGCAATGCCTGCGTGCCATCGCCTACCGCCAGCTGACGGCAACGGAGACTCCGGCCAAGCCCGGCCCTATCCGCATCGTGCATCCTGCCTGTGTCGCAAACGCGACAGACGGATGCGAATACTACCGCGACAGCACGCCCGTCCGCTTCGCACAGGGCATGACGAAGCTGTTCGACGAAATCCCCCACCGGCTGGAGGCGGACATCAGACGCCGCATCATGGCCTGCTTCTCCTGCCGGAGCTATTACTTCCAAAGCCGGAAGGGCGAACGCCTCATCACGCCCAAGGAGCAACAGAATATAGCCAACGTCTTCCGTCGGGCGGGACTGAAAGCCGAACCAGAGTTTGATAACTACGTCGAGGAAACTTATTGGTAATCAGCCGCCAAGCAGTTTATTTCAGTTTACTAAAAATAAACTGCCAGTTTAACCGTAATAAACTGATAGTTTAAAAGCATTAAACTGACAGTTTAAACGGAGTAAACTGACGGTTTAAAGGCTTTGAACCGGGAGTACACTGACGGTAAACGGAGACCATCTGCTTATCGTCCTATCCTATCCTCACACTAAAAACAGAAAACATGAGCTACGAACGCAAAATCATCAACGACCCCGTCTTCGGGTTCATCAACATACCGAAAGGGCTGCTCTACGACCTCGTGTGCCATCCGCTGCTGCAACGCCTCACGCGCATCCGCCAGCTGGGCCTGTCGTCCGTGGTCTATCCCGGTGCCCAGCATACGCGCTTCCAGCACTCGCTCGGCGCCTTCTACCTGATGACCGAGGCCATCCAGCACCTGACGGCCAAGGGCAACTTCATCTTCGACAGCGAGGCCGAAGCCGTCAAGGCCGCCATCCTGATGCACGACATCGGCCACGGGCCCTTCTCGCACGTGCTGGAAGACACCATCGTGCGCGGCGTCTCCCACGAAGACATCTCCCTGCTGCTGATGGAGCGCATCAACCGCGAGATGAACGGACAGCTCACGCTGGCCATCCAGATATTCAAGGACGAGTATCCCAAGCGCTTCCTCCACCAGCTGGTCAGCGGCCAGCTGGACATGGACCGCCTGGACTACCTGCGCCGCGACAGCTTCTACACAGGCGTCACCGAGGGAAACATCGGCTCGGCGCGCATCATCAAGATGCTCGACGTCAAGGACGACCACCTTGTCGTCGAGGAGAAAGGCATCTACTCCATCGAAAACTTCCTCATGGCCCGCCGCCTGATGTACTGGCAGGTGTATCTGCACAAGGCCTCCGTGGCCTACGAGCGGATGCTCATCGCCGCCCTGCTCCGCGCCAAGGAGCTGGCCGCCAAGGGTGAAGACCTCTTCGCCTCGCCCGCCCTGCGCTTCTTCCTCTACAACGACGTAGACCGCACGCGCTTCTACGACGACCCGGCCTGCCTGGAGAACTTCATCCGCCTGGACGACAACGACATCTGGACCTCGCTCAAGGTGTGGTGCGGACACCCCGACAAAGTACTCTCCACACTGAGCAAGGGCATGGTAGAACGCCGCCTGTTCAAGGTGGAAATCTCCTCCGAACCCGCCACCGAGGAGCGCAAGCAGGAACTGACGGCACAGATAGCCGCCGCGCTGGACCTGACGCCCGCCGAAGCCGCCTGGTTCGTCTCCATCCCCAGCATCGAGAAGAACATGTACAACCCCGCCGACGACAGCATCGACATCCTCTACAAGGACGGCACCACGAAGAACATCGCCGAGGCATCGGACATGCTCAACATCCAGCTGCTCTCGAAGAAGGTAAAAAAATACTACCTTTGCTACCTGCGTCTGCATAGATAAGTATAAAATATTCACCCGAGGACAAGGAAATATAAAAAAAAAGTCCGTTATTTGTGTTTTGAAAACCATTTAGCAAGAAACAGACATGGAATTTTCAGCCAAACAAATAGCTGCCTATATACAGGGAGAAATCGTGGGAGACGAGAACGCCACCGTGCATACCTTCGCCAAAATCGAGGAAGGCATCCCCGGCGCCATCTCTTTTCTGTCCAACCCGAAGTACACTCCCTACATCTACGAGTCGGAGGCCAGCATCATCCTGGTGAACAAGGACTTCGAGCCCGAGCATGAAGTGAAAGCCACCCTCATCAAGGTGGACAACGCCTACGAAAGCCTGGCCAAGCTGCTCACACTCTATGAGCAGAGCAAGCCGCGGCTGACGGGCATCGACCCGCTGGCCTTCGTAGCCCCCACGGCCAAGGTGGGAGCAAACGTCTACATCGGCCCCTTTGCCTACGTGGGCGACCATGTGGAGATAGGCGACAACACCGCCCTGCATCCGCGCGCCACCGTCTGTGCCGGAGCCCGCGTGGGCAGCGACTGCATCCTCTATCCGGGCGTGACGGTCTATCACGACTGCCGGGTGGGCAACCGCTGCATCCTGCATGCCGGATGCGTCATCGGCGCCGACGGCTTCGGATTTGCCCCCACGCCCGAAGGTTACGAAAAAATACCACAAATCGGCATCACCATCCTCGAGGACGACGTGGAGATAGGCGCCAACACGTGCGTGGACCGCGCCACGATGGGAGCCACCATCGTACACCGCGGCGTGAAGCTGGACAATCTTGTCCAGATAGCCCACAACGACGAGATTGGTTCGCACACGGTAATGGCCGCCCAGGTAGGCGTGGCCGGTTCGACCAAGGTGGGCGAATGGTGCATGTTCGGCGGCCAGGTGGGCATCGCGGGACATATCCACATCGGCGACAAGGTCGTGTTCGGCGCCCAGTCGGGCGTACCCAGCAGCACCAAGGGCAACCAGCGCCTGATAGGCACACCGCCCATGGAAGAGAAGCCCTACTTCAAGTCGCAGGCCATCTTCCGCAAGCTGCCCGACATGTACTTCGAGCTGAACGCGCTCCGCAAAGAACTGAATGAACTCAAAGAACAATTAAAGAAATAACCCATGTTGAAACAAAGGACTCTGAAAGAAAGCTTTTCGCTCAGCGGCAAAGGTCTTCACACGGGCCTCAACCTGACCGTAACCTTCAACCCGGCTCTCGAGAACCACGGATACAAAATCCAGCGGACCGACCTGGAAGGACAGCCCGTCATCGACGCCGTAGCCGAGAACGTGGTCGAGACGACACGCGGCACCGTGCTGGCCAAGAACAACGTGAAGGTCAGCACCGTGGAACATGGCATGGCAGCCCTCTATGCCCTGGGCATAGACAACTGCCTGATACAGGTGGACGGCCCCGAATTCCCCATCCTGGACGGAAGCGCCCAATATTACGTCAACGAAATAGAACGCGTAGGCACGGAGGAGCAGAACGCGGTGAAAGACTTCTACATCATCAAGTCGAAGACGGAGTTCCGCGACGAGAAGACCGGTTCGTCCATCATCCTGCTGCCCGACGAGAGCTTCAGCCTGAACGTGCTCATCTCCTACGACTCGAGCATCCTTCCCAACCAGTTTGCCACGCTGGAAGATATGGGCAAGTTCAAGGACGAAGTGGCCGCCAGCCGTACCTTCGTCTTTGTACGCGAAATAGAGCCGCTGCTCCAGGCGGGCCTCATCAAGGGAGGCGACCTGGACAACGCCATCGTCATCTACGAACGCGAGATGACGCAGGAGAACTTCGACAAGCTGGCCGACGTGATGGGCGTGCCCCACATGGACGCCAAGCACCTGGGCTACATCAACCACAAGCCGCTGGTATGGCCCAACGAATGTGCCCGCCACAAGCTGCTCGACGTCATCGGCGACATGGCCCTGATAGGCAAGCCCATCAAGGGACGCATCATCGCCACCCGTCCGGGCCACACCATCAACAACAAGTTCGCCCGCCAGATGCGCAAGGAAATTCGCCTGCACGAGATACAGGCCCCGACCTACGACTGCAACCGTCCACCCCTGATGGACGTGAACCGCATCCGCGAACTCCTGCCCCACCGCTACCCCATGCAACTGGTGGACAAGGTCATCGAAATGGGCGCCAACTACATCGTGGGCGTAAAGAACGTCACCTCCAACGAACCCTTCTTCCAGGGCCACTTCCCGCAGGAACCGGTCATGCCGGGCGTGCTGCAGATAGAGGCCATGGCACAGACGGGCGGCCTGCTGGTACTGAACTCCGTAGACGAACCCGAACGCTACTCCACCTACTTCCTGAAGATAGACGGCGTGAAGTTCCGCCAGAAGGTAGTGCCCGGCGACACGCTGATATTCCGCGTGGAACTGGAAGCCCCCATCCGCCGCGGCATCTCCACCATGAAAGGCTACGTCTTTGTAGGCGAGAAGGTGGTGTGCGAAGCCGAGTTCATGGCACAGATAGTAAAGAACAAATAAAATTAATAATGAAGAATGAAGAATGAAGAATTTCCTTGGAACACGCCTCATCGTGCAGCCTGAATTCTTCATTCTTCATTCTTAATTCTTCATTTAATTATATGATCAGTCCCTTAGCATACATCCATCCCGAAGCGAAGATAGGCGAAAACGTGGAAATCGCGCCTTTCGTCTTCATCGACAAGAATGTGGTCATCGGCGACAACAACAAGATTATGGCCCATGCCAGCATCCTGTACGGCAGCCGCATCGGCAACGGCAACACCATCTTTCCCGGTGCCGTCATCGGTGCCATCCCGCAGGACTTGAAGTTCAGGGGCGAGGATACGACCGCCGAGATTGGCGACAACAACCTCATCCGTGAGAACGTGACCGTGAACCGCGGCACAGCTGCCAAAGGACGCACCATCGTGGGCAACAACAACCTGCTGATGGAAAGCGTACACGTGGCCCACGATGCCCTGATAGGCAACGGCTGCATCATCGGCAACTCCACCAAGATGGCCGGCGAGATTGTCATCGACGACAACTCCATCATCAGTGCCAACGTGCTGATGCACCAGTTCTGCCGCGTGGGCGGATATGGCATGATCCAGGGCGGATGCCGCTTCAGCAAGGACATCCCGCCCTATATCATCGCCGGACGCGAGCCCATCTGCTACGCCGGACTGAACATCGTGGGCCTGCGCCGCCGCGGCTTCTCCAACGAGACCATTGAGGCCATCCACAATGCCTACCGCCTCATCTACCAGAGCGGCCTGAACACAACCGATGCCCTCAACAAGATTGAGGCCGAAATGGAAATGACTCCCGAGATACGCTACATCGTCGACTTCATCCGAAGCTCGAGCCGCGGCATCATCCCGGGAAAATGATACAGACAACCCGATTAGCAACCAAGAACCAACAAACTGAAACGATGATTTATAGATTTACAATCATTTCTGACGAGGTGGACGACTTTGTCAGAGAAATACAGATTGACCCCGAAGCCACTTTCTATGACTTCCACGAGGCTATCCTCAAGTCGGTGGGCTACACCAACGACCAGATGACTTCCTTCTTCATCTGCGACGAAGACTGGGAAAAGGAGAAGGAAGTGACCCTGGAGGAAATGGACGACAACTCTGAAATGGACAGCTGGGTGATGAAGGATACCCGCATCGACGAACTGGTGGAGGACGAAAAGCAGAAACTGCTCTACGTGTTCGACTACATGACCGAACGTTGCTTCTTCATCGAACTGAGCGAAATCATCACCGGCAAGAACATGAAAGGTGCCAAGTGTACCAAGAAGCAGGGAGAAGCTCCCAAGCAGACGGTGGATTTCGAAGAATTTGAAGCCAAGAACAATGCAGCCCTCGACCTCGACGAGAACTTCTACGGCGACGAGGATTTCGACATGGACGACTTCGACAAAGACGGCTTCGAAGGCTTCGACGAAGGCAGCGGCGGCAATCCTTACGACGAAGACAGATACTAAATGCAATGAAGAATGAAGAATTTCCGCTTTGCGGATGAATGAAGAATTCATCCCATTGCCCCTAATTCTTCATTCTTCATTTTTCATTCTTCATTTTCCCTTGACTCTCCTCGTACTCATAGGCCCCACCGGCGTAGGCAAGACGGAACTGAGCTTGCGGCTGGCAGAAGCGTTCGACACGTGCATCGTGTCGGCCGACTCGCGCCAACTATATGCCGACCTGAAGATAGGTACCGCCGCTCCGACCGAAGAACAGCTCCGGCGGGTGAAGCACTACATGGTAGGCACGCTGGGCCTTACCGACTACTACAGCGCCGCCCAATACGAGGCTGAAGTGCTGAAACTCCTGGAACAGCTCTTTCAGGAAAAAGAGATTGTCGTACTGACCGGCGGCTCCATGATGTACGTGGACGCTGTGTGCAAGGGCATCGACGACATCCCCACCGTAGACAACGAGACGCGCTCGCTGATGCTCCGCCGCTATGAGGAGGAAGGGCTCGAACGCCTCTGCGCCGAACTCCGCCTGCTCGACCCCGAATACTACCAGATTGTCGACCTGAAGAATCCCAAGCGCGTCATCCACGCCCTCGAAATTTGCTACATGACGGGCAAGACCTATACTTCCTTCCGTACCCGACAAACCAAACCGCGCCCCTTCCGCATCGTCAAGGTGGGACTGACCCGCGACCGCGAAGAACTCTACGACCGCATCAACCGCCGCGTGGACCAGATGATGGCCGACGGACTGCTGGACGAAGCCCGCCGCGTCTATCCGCACAAGGACTACAACTCACTGAACACCGTGGGCTACAAGGAACTCTTCAAATACCTGGACGGTGAATGGACGCTGGACTTCGCCGTAGAGAAAATCAAGCAGAACTCCCGCATCTACTCCCGCAAGCAGATGACCTGGTTCAAGCGCGACACCGACATCCGCTGGTTCCACCCCGAACAAGAAACGGAGATACTGGCGTACCTCCGTTCACAAATCTGATTTTACCTGTTCAATTCTTTTCAAGGCAACGCCCGCACCGTCTGCTTCAGACGGATGTCCTGGCTCGATGCACCGACCATGAACTCAAACTCGCCCGGCTCCACCGTCCACCGCATGTTGCGGTCCAGCAGTTGCAGGTCTTCGGGTGTGAGGCGGAAGGTGACTTCCTTCGTTTCACCCGGTTGCAGGGAGACGCGTTCGAAACCACGGAGCTGCGAATCGTAGGTGATGACGCTGCTCACCTTGTCGCGCACGTAGAGCTGCACCACTTCGTCGCCTGCCCGCTTGCCAGTGTTGGTCACCTTCAGACGAACGGTATAGTCGCCCTGGGTAGACTGCTCGAGCGGCGTCACTTCGAGGTCGGAATAGGCAAAGGTAGTATAGCTCAAGCCATAGCCGAAGGGATAAAGCTCACCCAACACACGGGTAGAGCCCGAACCGTTGGGACCAGACTGGGGCTGACTGCCATGAGAGCCCGGCTTGAAGGGGAAGTTCAGTTCAATCTGTCCCACACTCTTGGGGAAGGTCACCGTGAGCTTGCCGCCCGGATTGTGTTCGCCGAAAAGGGTCTCGGCAATCACCGTTCCGCCCTGACAGCTGGGGAACCAAGTCTCCAGAATGGCAGGGATGCGCTTGTCCGCCCAGTTGATGGTGAGCGGCTGGCCGTTGATGAGCACCAGCACGACGGGCTTGCCTGTAGCATAGAGGGCTTCGAGCAATTGCTGCTGGCGACCCGGCAAGTCGAGCGAGGTGCGCGAACGGCTTTCGCCCGTGCGGTATTCGTCCTCGCCCAGCACGGCGACGATGACATCACAATCGGCAGCCTTCTGAACAGCCTCGGCCATGCAGGACTTCTCTTCATCGGTCAACGGAGTGGGAAGAATCTCAGTGGCAGGCCAGCCCTTGTCCACGATGTCGCATCCCTTGGCATAGACCACTTCGGCACTGCCTCTCAGATAGGTGCGGAGGCCGTCGAGCACGGTCACCTTCTCCAGGCGGTTGGGGCCGTAGCGGCTCTCCATAAAGTTGCTCTCGTCGGCCAGCGGACCGGTGACAAGCACTTTGCGCACCTGCTGACGGTCCAGCGGAAGCAGACCACCGTCGTTCTTCAGCAGGACAAGCGACTGTTGCTGTATCTGCTTGACGAAGTCCATGTTGCGGTCCACGCCGCCCACCCGGTCCGAAGCCTTTGTGTCTTCCACGTACGGATGGTCGAACAGGCCCAGGCGGAACTTGACACGCAGCACTTCGGCCACACGCTTGTCGATGGTGGCCATCGAAATCTTCTTCTGCTCCAGCAGACAACGGATGGGCAGGATGAAGTCGGCCGGCGGTGTGAAGTGGGTACGCACGTTCAGACCCGCTTCGAGCACCTGTCGCACGGCCTCGTCGTAGGTATCGGCCACGCGATGCTTGGTCTGGACATACTCCACAGCCTCGCTGTCGCTCACCACATAGCCGTCGAAGCCATACTCCTCGCGCAGCAGTTCGGTGAGGAAATAGTAGCTGGCCGTCACGGGCACGCCGTCCCAGTCGTTATAACTGCTCATGACGCCCATCGGATGGGCCTCCTGAATGACTTTCTTGAAAGGATAGAGATAGAGCTGGTGCAGTTCGCGCGGCGCCACATGCGGATCGGTACGGCAATTACCGTCACGTCCGCCTTTGGGCACGCTGTAGACAGCATAATGCTTCAGCGTCGAGGCCACGCCCTGCGACTGGATGCCCTTCACCATCTCCGAGCCCAGCGAAGCAATCAGATAGGGGTCTTCGCCGTAGCACTCCAGCGTGCGTCCCCAGCGGGGGTCGCGCACTACGTCGAGGATAGGGGCATAGACATTGGTATAGCCCAAGGCCCGCGCTTCCTGCCCGGCGATGTTACCTGCCTGGTGTACCAGCTCGCGGTTCCACGTGCTGCCGATGGCTATCGGCGCCGGCAGAGGCGTTGCCTTGGTGTGGTTCAGGCCGTGGATGCCTTCGTTGCTGAAGTCCACAGGGATGCCCAGCCTCGTCTCCTCCACGAACCATCGCTGCACACGGTTGATAGCTTCGGCATGGTTGCTGAAGGGATAGAGCATCTGCTCCACGCGGCCCGATTTGCCGCCCACGCCGTTGAGCATCTCGTCGATGTTGGCGATGCCGTCTTTCCACACCTCCGTCTTCCACCGCTCTGTGGGGAGGGAGTCCTGCAATACACGGCCGTAGCCGTAGAGGGTGGCCAGCTGGCAGGTTTTCTCGTTGATGTTCATCTGGCGGAGCAGGTCGTCCACCCGCTTGTCCACCGGCTGCGTGGGGTCTTCGTAGACGTCCTTCACGCCGTTCTTGTTGAAATCGATCCATCCCTTGTGGTAGATGGACTTGTTCTGTGCCTGCTGGGGCAGGGCCACACAAAGGCCCAGCAATGCCACCAGCATTGTCCGTTTGTTCTTCATGCTATTTTCTCCTGATTTATTCTTCTAACCATTCCTTGTATTGCTTCCACAGACTGGAATTGTCCAGCCGCCGGTAGAGGGCCTTCATCTCTTGCCTGTCTACCCTGTTCTGCCGCCGCCAGCTTTCCAAGGCGCGTTCTGCCTGCTCAAAGTTTTCCGCTTCGTAGGGGGCCAGCTGCTGCATGTAGCCGCTGCCCTGTGCATTGTAAAGCAAGGACCAGTGCAGGTAGCGGTCGCTACCCATGCCCCACTTCAGGGAGAACACCCGATCCTTCAGGGACAACGAGCCGTAGGACAACGGAGAAGTTCCCAGCCCATCGTCCATGCAGACCATGCGAGGCAATTCCGAATCGACCCAAAGCGGAACGGCCACTCCCGTAGGCGCATAGCCCAACACCGTCCACATGGTGGTCAGTGTGGCCGACTCGCCCTTCTTCACCCCCTGCACCACAACCGAACACGAGCTACTGCTGCGGGGAATGAAGTCCTGGTCGACAAACCAGCCCGACGCATCGGCGTCCGTAAAGGGGGCTTCCTTCAGGTCAATGCCCAGCACACAGTTGTGGAAGGAGCGCGACAGGTCATCGAAAATGTGTCGGGGTGTAACGGCCTGCGCATGTGCCAAGGGGTCGAGCACCCGCACAGCCTCCTGGTAGCGCACCACACCCGCCCCCGGTCCATACTGTCCCGACTGGGAAAAGTTGGTGCGGGCCACGTAGCCGTCGGGCGCCGTTGCAGGGTCGTTGGCATCGTATATCTTATAAGTATAGTAATCCACCTCGAACATCATGGCTCCGCCCTGCGCGTCTATCGCGCCAAAGTTGGCTTCTATCAGGCTGGGCTTGGCGATGGTGTCGAGGAAGTGGCGGAAGTCGTCGACCGTGGCACAGACTTCGAGCGCCCGATAGATGACGCGTCCATTGGCAGCGCCGCGCTCCTCGTCGTCCTTCACGTCCACGAGGTTGTAGCTCTGCGTGTTCATCAGCGCGAAGCCCGCCGAGTTGGTGCCTATCCATGCCTCGCGCTTCTGGCGGAAGTCGGCACTGTTGACCACGGCGATGAAGTCGTACTTCTCGCCGCGGACGTACTCCACATGGTTTTGGAGAAAGTCCGTATCACGATGTTTCCACAATAGGGGACGGCCGTCGGGTGTCGCCCGTCCGGACACTACGGCCGAAGTACAAGCCAGCGCGGGCGTCAGCCAGGCGGCCAGCAGAGCAGTCAAAAGCAGGATATTTTTCATTTCAAAGCCTCGTTTACGTTCACGGAGGGCAAAGATACTATTTTAAACGGAAAAACCATATCTTTACGGACAAGGATAACAAAAAGAAAGCAAATTCGCCATTTTGCTGACACAGCCATTCTCCCGACAAGTGCCAACGGGAAGGGGAAAAAAGAGAAACGGGCAATGAATATGGGAAAAGGCAGGCTTTCCGACAACAAAACGTC
The DNA here is from genome assembly GCF_900128475.1 of Mediterranea massiliensis. Taxonomy (GTDB): domain Bacteria; phylum Bacteroidota; class Bacteroidia; order Bacteroidales; family Bacteroidaceae; genus Bacteroides; species Bacteroides massiliensis_E. The sequence continues at coordinate 42,538 of NZ_LT635833.1, forward strand.
TACTTCCTGTCGATAAAATATCGGTTTTCTGCCGACAGAAAGCAGCTTTCACGACAAAAGAAAGCAGCTTTCACGACAAAAGAAAGCCGCTTTTCAGGCAAAAGCGGGCATGTTTGGAGGCCGAACAACGCCTGTTTTCCATGAAAAAGCCGCCGAAAGAGGAGAAAGACCTCGTTTCGGCAGCTTCAAAGGGCGGCTTTTTCCGCTATTTCAAATGTAAAGTTTTCGCTATCTCCCTGGCAATAAGAGAGAAAAGAGGTTGCCGCTCCGTTCTTTTCCACGACACCTGCCTTGCGTCCGAAATACGCGATTCTCACGGGCTTGGGAAATCAAAGTGTCACTTTGACAAGTATTATCATTCTTCCTCCAACTTCACAACCAGAATAGGCGAGGCCTTGAGACGGGCCTCCTTCATGCCAACATAGCCCACCTTGAGCATGGCGTCGTTGGGAGCCGTAAGCGTAAATTTGCCATCCACGTCGGTCACAGTACCGTTGGTCGTACCTTCAATTGTGATATAGGCTCCGATAACGGGCTCGCCCTGCGGGTCCACCACCCGCCCGCTGACCTTCAGTTCGCCGTCCTTCGCGCTGGCAGCGGACTTGGTACGGACAACAATGACGCCGTTCTTGCCTGCCCCGCCATAGAAAATATTGGCTTCCTCGGGCTTCAAAATGTTAATAGACTCAATCTGGTCGGGTGACAAGGACTTAAACTTGGCCTCATCCACCATTACATCGTCAATTACCACCTGTTCCTTCGAGGCGTTGTCCGACACGCGGATGGTGGACACTATACCTGCCAAGGGTTTCGATTCCTCCTTCTTCAGCGTGACCTGCATCACGGCTTTCTTGCTCTTGTCTGTCGTGTACTTCGCCACATCGACCGGTTCCTTCAGAATGGAAACTGACTGAATACGGTCAGGATTGAGGGCGCGAAGGATTTCAGGAGTCACCTCCCGACCGTTCACCTGTATCGATATATCCGCATAGCCCGTTTGAGCCCCTTCCACGATAATCAGATGGTCTTTTTTGTCCGAAGCCTCCGCTTCCACATCCTTCAGTCTGAACGGCACAGGCAAGGTGTACTTCACCGTCACCGCCTTCCCCTTCTGCATACCCGGCTTCCACTTGGGCATGGAGCGGACAAGGCGGACAGCCTCGGCATCGAGCAGGCGGTCAACGCTGCGCAGCACACTCACATCGCTGATGGCACCGTTCTCGTTGATCAGGAACTGGACAACCACGCGCCCCTGCGTGCCTGCCTTCTTAGCCTCGGCGGGATAGCGCAGGTTCTGCTTGATATACTCCGTCAGCCCCGTCACGCCCCCGTTGGGAAACTCGGGCATCTGCTCCACGACCTCGAAGACGGGTTCGTCAGGTGTCAGGGTATCTTTCACTGCGACGGAGGCAGTTTCCGGCTGATTTGTTTTCATACTTGCCACCAAATCATTAACTTTGGCGCTTGAAAGCTCGTCGGCCACGGCCGACACTTCGGGACGGGCAAAGGCCGACACGGCCAGTGCCGCCAGCGGGAGCACGTAGAGGTACTTCACCCGCGCCCACGGATTGGACTTTTCTTTTAACATCATAGTGATACGTTTTTTAAGTGAACTGTGATTAAAGCTGTTGGCCATAGAGTAGAGCCTTGTGCCGACAGCTTTTTTTATTAACAACATCTGATATTTCTTCGCGTCCACGCCCTCGCGCAGCACGGTCTCGTCGGCCTCGTACTCGTGGAGGGTCTGCAACTCCTGCTTCAGGAGCCATGCGGCAGGATTGAACCACTGCACGAAGATGCAGAGGTCGGCCAGCAGCAGGTCCCACGAGTGATGGTTGCGGATGTGCGCCAGCTCGTGGATGAGTATCTCGCGACCGTTCTCCTCGAGGTCCTTGCGCGAGAGGACAATGTAGCGCATCCAGCTGAAGGGAGCGATAGCCTGGTCGTGTACCACCAGTCTTACCTTTTCTCCCCTGCCCGGCAGGTAATCCGACACGCGTTCTACCCGCCCCCGACGAAGCAAGACAGCCAGCCGCCCCAGCGACCACAGGTTACGCACGGCAAAGAAGACAATGCCCGCCAGATAGACCAGCAGAGCCACGCGCACCCACAGGGCCGTAGTGGGTTGGGATACGACCTCGCCTTCCGCCTGCACATCGGCCAGCAGGAGAAGCTGCTCCAGCGTAAGCATCGTCTCGTGGACAGGAGCGGGACGGTTCACGCTGACCTCCACCAGCGGCAGCACGGACGAGAGCACCAGCAGCCCCAGCAGGGCAAAGCGGTTGAAGCGATGAAACGTGTCGCGACTCATCAGCAACTTATAGAACAGGTAGAACACCGCCAGGCAGGCGGCCGACTTGAGTATGTAGACTAAAAAGGTTCCCATATCCATTTGTTCACTTAAAACGTTTCCAATGCTTTCTCCAATTCCTGCTTCATGACCTCCGTGCCAGGGAAGCCCACATGCTGGTACACCACGCGGCCTTCCTTGTCCAATATCAAGTAGGCGGGGATGCCTGTGAACTGATATTTCTTCAGCAGGTCGGCATTCTGTGCGTTGGTCAGGTAATAATGCTCGCCATGAATGTCGGGAATCATCTTCTTCCATAACACCTGCGGAGAGGTTTCGTCGGTCACGAACACAAAATCCACCTCCTTGCCCTTCAGTTCCTCCTTCATCGGCTCCATGCTCTTCATGGCCTGACGGCACGGGCCGCACCACGTGGCCCAGAAGTCTATCAGTACCACACGTCCCTTGTGACGGGCAGTAATGGCCGACAACAGGCTGTCGCCCCTGACGGAAGCGTCCAGCGTAGCGATGGTATAGCCGTCGCCTTCATTGGCAGACTTTTTCAGAGCCTCTGCGTATTCGTGGTGTTTGGTCAGGACATATTCGCGGATGGCAGGCGTCTGCAGGCTGTCCACCTTGGCCAGCAACGTATCGGGCAGCTGAGCCATACGTCCCAGGTAGCGGCGCGCCATCTCGTTCAAGGCCGTGCTTTCCATATCCTTGCACCAGGGGTGGTCTGCGGCAGGGTCGTGAGCCTTACTCAAGGCCGACACAATGCTCGAATAGCGCGTAGTCATCATCATGGCCGGTGAGCGGAGGGAGTCAAGTGCCATGATTTCGTCGCGGAAGCCAGGCCCTTCTACCAAGTTGCCCCGCTTCTGCCCTTTAGCCCGTGGAGCATAACCTATGATGTACTTGGCAGAGGAAACGTTGCTGAATGTAAGAGCCTGCAATTCCAAGTGCAACAATCTCTTCACAGGCTCACTGAGCGAAGCATCGTTCTCCAGCCACTGATTCACCCGGTCATAATAAGCCAATACCTTCTCTTTCAGTTCGTCCACCGACAAGGTACCGATATCATCCAGTTCGTCGGTCGCATCCAGGCTATAAGGGCCGTTGGCCAAGGCAGTGTTCAGTCCGTCGTAATCGCCTTCGAACCACACCTTCTGCACATTCTTGTATTCTTCGCCGAAGAGATGCGTACCGGCCATCTGCATGGCATAATAGTTAATGGTCATCGTCACCTCACTGCCCGGCACCACGAAGACCGAGAACTTCCGCCTGCCCACGTAGAATGACTTCAACCCCGGATGGGTCAGGTAGTCGTCTATCACACAAACGCCGTCCTTCTCTTCGATTGTAACAGGCAGGAACGATTGTGCCCCCCATTCGCTCAAACCATAACGGATGCTGCCCGGCGACACCTGGCCCAGGAAACGGACAGTGATGTGGAACTTTCCAAAGGCAGGCTCGGCCGCCGGCAGAGGGCGGTCGTAGTCTGGCCGATGACTGATCAAAGGTTCGGGCACAACGATTTCGGGCTTTTTGCCGTCCAAATGTATCTGATTCAGCTTCCAACCCCGATCCACATTTTCCTGAAAGTCAAACGTGGCGACATCGAGTGGAAGTGGCTCGAATGTCCACTGCATGCTGACTTTCCCGTTAGGGGCTACCTCCAAATCCTCCGTGGTCGAAATGCCTTCAGCCTTCTTCAAGGCATATTGCTTGCCTCCGGCCGACAAAGTGGCCGAAGGGGACAACCTGATTGCATCTCCCATGGCTCCGGCATAATAGTCCACGTCGATCACCGTACGGTCATCATAGAGAGATACACGGCTCACCTCCAGCCTTGTCTCCCCGCCCAGGAAGTAAGGTTTCTCCACCACCTTCAGTTGTGCGTACCCGCTTAACCAGCACAGCACGGACAACATTACCAATGCAATCTTTTTCATACGGATTCCATATTAAATTATCCAACTGATCATTGTTTCTCACCCGACACCTGCCGGATAGCCTCCAGCAGCTCGTCGCGTTTCTGCTGGCTGGTGCCTATCACGAGTTTGCGCACCACGCCCTGCTTGTCGAGCACTACGGTGGTGGGCGTCTGCTGCACGCCGAACATCTTCCACAACACAGAGTCGCCTGCCACCTGATGGAAGCGGAAACCACGACGCTCCACAATCTTCTGTATCTGTTCGGGCGTATTCCAGGTGACGGCCAGGTAGTTCACGTCGGGGCAGGTGTCCATCCACCCGTTCAGCTCGGGCATCTCGCGGATGCAAGGGCCGCAACCTGTGTACCAGAAGTTCAACACCAGCGGACGCCCCTGTGTGTTACTGTCGGTCCAGCGGGTGCCGTCCGTGGCCTGCACGCTGAAGGGCTTGATGCGCTCGCCCTCCTTCAAGGCCAACTTGGGAGTGCGATCTTTGATGGACAGGAACTGCTTGTTTTCCTTCGCCTTCTCCAGCCAATAGTCGGCATCCTTCACTTCGGACAGGGGAATGGCATATTCTTTCGACTTCTCGCTCAGCTTGATGCCTGTCACCAGCAACAGCATCCGCCCGTCGTCGCTCTTCAGGAAGGACATCCGATAGGAAGCTCCCTGCAACTCCGAAGGCATTTCCGCAAAGAAGCAGCTGTCCACCAGCAGCTTCGGTTCCTTTTTTCCGTCCGACTGCCCCCAAGAAAACATAGCTATGCCACAAAGCAGCCACACAAACATCAACATACGCCGTCTCATAACCGTCCCTCCTCTACTTTCTGTATCAGCTCCTTGAGTTCCTTCAGCGAAATGTCTTCCTCCTTCACCAACGACGAGACGGCGCCCAGGTAGGAGTTGTTGAAATACTTGCTGATGACGCTCCGCAGGGTGCGGCGGCTGAAGTCGTCGCGGCTCACGGTAGCATAATACTGATAGGTGTTGCCATAGGCCTTGTGCGACAGGTAGCCTTTCTCCTCCAGCCCGCGCACAATGGTGGACAGGGTATTGAAATGCGGCTTCGGCTCGTCGTAGAAAGCCAGCATCTCCTTCACGAACAACGGGCCCTTCTCCCAGAAAAAGCCCATGATTTCTTCTTCTTTTGCGGTCAGTCCTTTCATATCTTTTCAGTTTTTAGCTACGAGCTACGAGCTACGAGTTATAGGAATTATATATAAAAAACAGTTATCCATTCATACTTGTAGCTTGTAGCTCGTAACTCGTAACTTGTAGCTCATAGCTCTTCCATCCGCAAATAACGAAAGAATTTAGTTCATAAACTAATTTTTCTCGTTAATAAGAACTAAAAGATTTAGTTTGCATGAAAGAAGGGAAGGAGGATGACTCTGTGTCCTCTGTGGTGCCCCACTCTACGAAATACCTACAAATGGGGATTGCGCCGTCCACCAAAAAATCGTTAATTTGCGGCCGAGAAAAGAACAACCGCTGCCCTAAGGCAGTTATAACAGTAACAAGCATTTACGCCCATGAACGAACCGCATAAATACCGCGCCACGGACAAGATGAGCGACCTCATCTGCGACAATTACTCCCTACTGATGGTGATGAGCCGCTTCGGCCTGTCGCTGGGCTTCGGCGACCGCTCGGTGAAGGATGTCTGCCAGGCACAGGGGGTGGACTACAAGACCTTTCTGGCCGTAGCCAACTTCATCAGCCACGAACCCTACACGTACAGCGGCGAGGAGGACGACTTCTCGCTCACCGCCCTGATGGACTACCTGAAGCGGGCGCACACGTACTTCCTCGACTTCAACCTGCCAGCCATCCGACGCAAGCTCATCGAGGCCATCGACTGCTCGGGCACCAACGACGTGGCCTTCCTCATCCTGAAGTTCTTCGACGAATATGCCAAGGAGGTGCGCCGCCACATGGAGTACGAGAACCAGGCCGTCTTCACCTACGTGGACGGGCTGTTGCAAGGCCGCCTGTCCGCCACCTATGATATCGCCACCTTCGCCAGCCACCACAACCAGATAGACCGCAAGCTGACGGAGCTGAAGAACATCATCATCAAGTATTACCCCGAAAAGGAGAACAACAACCTGCTGAACGCCGTCCTGTTCGACATCTTCAATTGTGAGCAGGACCTGGCGTCGCACTGCCAGGTGGAGGACTACATGTTTGTGCCTGCCGTGGCGCAGATGGAAAGGAGACTGAAAGATGAACAGCAATAACCGGTCGTTGAAAATAGTTGTGGCCGAGACGTCCGTCATCATCCGCAGCGGCGTATTGGCCGTATTGAAACGCATCCCCAACCTCGACATCCATCCCATCGAGGTGAACTCCGCCGAAGCGCTGAGCCACTACGCCCACCTGCACCAGCCGGACATGGTCGTCATCAACCCCTCGTTCGAGGGCTGGTTCAACCTGCCCGCCTTCAAGGCCGAACATCCCCGCTTGGCAGGCGTGAAGTACATCGCCCTCCTCTCGTCCGTTACCCACGACAACGTACTGAAGGACTACGACGAGCGCTTCTCCATCTGCGACGACCTCGACCTCATCGCCGCCAAGCTGAACGGCCTGCTCCACAACGACGAGGAGGAAGAGGAGGAGAAGGACAACGAATCGGACACGCTGAGCCAGCGCGAGAAAGAAATCGTGACCTGTGTCGTGAAAGGCATGACGAACAAGGCCATTGCCGAAAAGCTCTTCCTGAGTATTCACACCGTCATCACCCACCGCCGCAACATCGCGCGCAAGCTGCAGATACACTCGCCCGCCGGCCTCACCATCTATGCCATCGTCAACAAGCTGGTGGAGCTGAGCGATATCAAGGAGAAGCTGTAAAGCACATTTTTTTACCACAGATTACGCAGATTGGCACAGATTTCAGAGATATTTCTTTTTAGAAGTCTGTGTCAATCTGCGTAATCTGTGGTGGGCATACAAGGAAATTCCCGCCCCACGATGTCGCATCGGAAGGCGGGAATCTTTTTACCTTACTTGTGGTTACGTAATTATGACTAACTAATTCATTCAAATCTGATGCTGCAAAGGTAGCGCATCGGCACGGAAGCCACAATCGCCTGAAATAGGTATTTTCGGGTACGAAACATCAGGCAGTAGGTATCAAGAGAAATAATTCTCCCTTCATCAAGCATAGCTGTGCATGCCTCCCAGCAGGAAGTTGACGCCGAAATAGGTAACCAGCACGCAGAGGAAGGCCACCACACTGAACACGTGGAAGAACAACGGACGGCGGAAGCAGGGCAACGAAGCAGGATGGAGCGCCAAAGCATAGACAAGCATCGTGACCAGCGCCCACACCTCCTTAGGGTCCCATCCCCAGTAGCGGCCCCACGACACATTGGCCCACACGGCTCCGATGAAGATGCCTGCCGCCAGCAGGAAGACGGCCGGATAGAGCAGCAGGCTGCTCACCACCTGAAGGCGCTCCACCTGAGCTTCACACTCCCTATGCGAAGCAAGCAAGACCAGCGCCGCCACCCCATTGAGCATGACGAAGGCCAGCAGGGCGTAGGCCACCATGATGACCGCCACATGCACACTGAGCAGGGGCGAGGCAAGGACAGGCATCAGTTGGCCCACCTGCGGATTGCGCTCGCCCAGCATGGACACCACCAACGCCAACCCACATACCAGAAAGCCCAAAGGAAGCGCCAGGGGCAGACGGCGATGGAAGACGAGGGTGAGCAGGGCGGCACAAAGGGCCAGCAGGTGCATCGTCTCGTGCCCGTTGGACATGGGCAGGTGGCCGCTCACCAGGCCACGAAGCACCATCAGGCCTGCCAGCCAACAGGCCATCAGAGCCAATGCGACCAGCAGTACACGACTTACCACTCGCCTCTCCTGCCGACAAAGCATCAGGCAGCGGACAGAATAAATAAAGGAGAACAACCCCAGCACGACAGAGGCCACGGCCAGCGGAAAGCTGTCGTTCACCTGGTTATAGACCCGCTCGGCACGAAAGCGAAGGTCAGAGGGCAACAACGCCCCACCCTCGCGCTGCTGGTAACGGCGTATTTTGTCCACCAGCCGCTCCACCTCGGCAAAATCCTTGCGCGCCACCTGCTCGGCCACGTAGTTCATCGCCCCGCGCACAAAGGTGCCTTCTTCGAGGGGCATGTCGCGCGGCAGGCGGTCGGCCAGGGAGAGCCACTCCAGGCGGGAGGCATCGGCCGACGACGGGGGCGTATAGGGAAAGATGCGCCAAGCCGCCCCTGTTGCCACGCTGCTCACCAGGCTGAACTTCTCGTTGGCCTCGCCCACGGCCTTCGCATCGGCCATGGAAGCGTCGGCCAAGGCTTCGGCATCGAGTCGGTAGCCCTCAGGGCCGAAGAAGTCCTGCAACGAGGCATAGCGTCCACCAATCCCCAGCAGGCGGCGCACGTCGGCACTCTTCACGCGGATGCACGGCTCGCGCTTCCAATCGTCGTAGTAGAAGAACCAACCCGTCAGCACCTGCTCGGCTGTGAGGCCCCGATACGTGGGCTTGCCACAGAGCTTCATGGTGAAGTCCTTGGCCAGCGTCTGCAGGGGGCAGACGCGGTCGTTGTAGTAGACATAGAGCCGACCGAAGCAAGCAGCCGTCTCGCGCGGCAAGGTGCGCGGCAGGTCTTCGGCCGCCCGCACGAAGGGCGCGGCCAGNGACGCCCTGCCCGTCGGAGTCGTAGCCCGACTGATAGAAGCGGTAGCCCTCATGGCGGAAGATGCGGTTCATGGACACCTCGCCCTGATGCACTTCATCGCCTGCGGCCAGCGTGAAGCGGCTCACGAAGTCTTTCGGTGCCGATGTGCCTGCATAATGCTCCACCTTGAACTCCTCCAGCGAGAGGCGGAAGGGGAAGGCCGCCGTCTGCCCCTCGGATGTGGCAAAGGCCTCCACCTCCTCGCCCTGCCGCAGGTGCACGCGCCCCTGTACACCCCACACGTGGGTGACCAGCGCACCCAACAAAATCCACACTAAAGAGAGATGGAACAAAAAAGTCGCCCGACGCTTCTGCACCCGACGACACCACAGATAACCGATACCCGCAACGGCCATCAGCGCCCAGCAGGCCACGAACCAGGGCGAGCCATAGACGTGGCGCACGACCAAGGGAGTGCCCCACACCTTCTCCACACACGTGGCGGCCATCAATACACAGACAAGCAGGCCCAACAGGCCGAAGGAAAGATTTCTCAGAATTTTCATACCAGAAAAGAGTTTATAGGGAAAAGCAGTGCTTTACACCACAAAAAGCACTGCTTTACACATACGAACTCTATGTTTTAAAAAGTTCTGTGCAAAGCAATGCTATCTGTAGTGTTCTTACATCTTTTTATCGGCAAGCCATCAGATGGAGTCGATGAACTTCACCACCGCCTCGCGGTCCTCTTTCGAAAGCTCGCGGAACTTCTGGACGGTGTAGTAGGCATCGCTCTGCTCGCTGGTGCCGTGCCACATGATGGCCTCCATCGTGGTGCGCGCACGGCAGTCGTGCAGGCGGTCGGCATACTCGGCCCCTGTGCAACGCTGATGCAGGCCGCGCCCCCAGAGCGGCGTGGTGCGGCACCAACCAGTGCGGATGTCGTTCACCATGTGAAGTTTGTGCTGCACCATGTCGGTGTAGGGCCAAATCTTCTGATGCGGATAGCGGGGCAGTTGCTTGGCCTTGTCGCCTGTGAAGAAGCGGGCAGGGTCGCGTATCTCGTCATCGCCCGTCGTCCATGTGGGCTTGTGGCAGTAGGCGCAACCTATCTCCGAGAAGAGTTCCTTGCCGCGAAGCACGTCCTCGTCGTCCACATTGCGGGCGGCGGGTACGGCCAGGCCCCGATGCCACACCATGAGGTCGATGTAGTCCTGGTCGCTCACCTCGACGGGCAGCGTCTTCGAGGTCAGGTAGTTGTAGATGTTGTCCGCCACGTTGTCCGTGAACCATTCAGGGTGTTCCTCGGGTGTGGACACCTTGGCGATGTAGCTGGGAAAGCCCGCCTGAATGTCAGGGTCCTGCGAAGCATATTGGGCGTAGGAGCCTGCCGCGTCGAGGTAATGGAAGCGGCGGTCGCTGCGCGTGGCGTTGGTGATGTTCCAGAAGGCATTGGCACCCGCCGCGTCCTGCAAGGGGCCACGGCTCAGGGCGTAGGTATAGCGGTAGGGATACTTCGTACCGTCGCCACCCTGAGCGGTGTTGGCATACTGCCCCGTCCAGTCGCCGTTGGCGAAGATGTTTGGGTTCAGGCCATTGGGCAGGTAGCCGTCCTGCTCCTGCTTGGCGTACTCGGCTTTGAGGTCCTCGTCGCTGATGGCATCGAGCAGGCCCGTGCCATAAATGCCGATGGTGGACTCCAGACGCACCTCGTATTCGCCCACGTCGTAGCCACGGTTGGCCACGTAGATGGCACTCCTGGGGATGTCCACTTCGGGGTAGCGCAGCTGGTAGGTCTCGCCGTCGGGGAACTTGTTGCCGAAGGCGTCGGTATATTCATGCCAGGTGATGGTTATCTGCGACTCGTCGAGCGGCGCCTTGAAGGGGGCCACGGCATGAGTTTGCGGCATGCCTGCCAGCCAGGGCACATAGGCCTCGGTCTCGGGGTTGTAAACCACCAGCAGATAGCCGTTTCCTATCTCGTTGGTGTTGAACGTGCCGCTGTTCTGGCTCTTGCCATGCCCGTAGCCAGGATGACAATGGATGCACGAAGAGCGGATGTAGAGCGGTCCCAGGCCATGGCGCATGCCGTCGAAGTTGGCCGTGAAAGGTTTCTCGAAGAACTGCTCGCCACGGTTGAAGGCGGCATTCATGGTAGCGTCGGCCTCGACCACGGCCGTAGGGTCTTCGAAGGCCGTCGAGGTAGAGTTGGAGGTAGTGCCCAGTTCGCCGCCCGTGTAGTACCAGTCGGGCAGCTCAGCGGGCGTATCGGGCGAAGGATTGTCGCCCTTCACGTCGTCGTCGCTACAGGCCGTCAGGCTCAGAGCGGCTCCAAGAATAACATAAAAACAGGTCTTTTTCATCATTGACTTTTCTTTTTTTCTGTTCTATCATTAGTGTCCACTAAAAAATCATAGAAGTTCTTTGAAATTATTGAAATTCAATTTGTTATAGGTAATTTTAGATTCCCGAGACTTGAATTTAACTTTGCGGTCAAAATCAGACCGTTATGTTTAAAGACGAGTACGTTTTCTCTCAATTAGTTAAATTCCTTGATTACGAGAAATTCAAATACATTGTGAAGAAATACAATGGCAACAAGTATATCAAAAGCTATACCTGTTGGAATCAGTTGCTTACGATGATGTTCGGTCAGCTATCCAATCGAGAGAGCCTCCGAGATCTGGTTGTGGCTATGGAAGCACATGCTGGGAAACTCTACCATCTCGGAATCGGGAAATCTGTAACACGAAGCAATCTCAGTAAGGCTAATGAGCAACGTGATTACCATATTTTCGAGGAGTATGCAACATTCATGATTGCCGAGGCCCGCAAGCGTAGAATCAATAAAATATTCGAACTTGACGGTCATGTTTACGCATTTGACTCTACAACGGTTGATTTGTGCCTGTCGGTGTTTGAATGGGCCAAATTTCGCAAACATAAAGGCGGAATAAAGTTGCATACGCTCTATGATGTTGAAGCGGAAGTACCTGCATTTGTGCATATTACACCTGCCAACATTCACGATTCAAAGGCTATGCCTGAGATACCATACGAATCTGGAGCGCACTACATATTCGACCGCGGATATAACGACTTCAGCAATCTTAATACGATAAATCGTATAGGTGCTTTCTTCGTTGTACGAGCCAAAACAAACGTACGGATCAAGCCTAAAACCTGGAAACGAAGATTGCCGGAAGGTGTAGTTTCGGATGCAATCGGGTGCTTTACGGTTTATAAAAGTTCTAAGGATTATCCTGAGGAACTTAGAAAACTCATCGTTGAAAATCCTGAAGACGGTACACGATATATCTTCCTGACAAACAATCTTGACGCATCTGCGGAGTTGATATCATCGCTTTATCGAAACAGATGGAGTGTTGAACTGTTCTTCAAATGGATAAAACAACACCTCAGGATTAAGAAGTTTTGGGGAACATCGGAAAACGCAGTACGCATACAAATCTATTGTGCGATAATTACTTACTGTTTGGTAGCAATAATTCAACACGATATGAAATTAGAACGCAGCGTCTATGAGGTTCTTCAAATCCTCGGAATCTCTCTGACCGACAAAACACATCTCAGTGACTTGTTCGACAAATCGAATTTCAAAAATGTCAAAGACCGATATGATTCAAGTGAACCGAATTTATTTAATTTTTAACCTTGTCCATTTTTAGTGGACAGTAGTGCTGTTCTATCTTTAATGGTTGGCCTGCAACAACGTCTTCACCTCGTCGAAGATATCGTTCATCACATTGCAGGCATCGATGGCATCCTGATTGACTTTATCGTACTCGGCCGCACCACAGGTGTAGGCAAAGGGTTCGCCCATCAGGCTTATCTTGTCGTAGGCGTCTTGGATGGCGGCCTTCACGCGGCTGTCCAAATCGGCATTGAGCGTGGCGACGTAGGTGCTCAGCGTGTGTGTTGCCACCTGAATGGTACCGTCCACCGAGGGCGAGCCCTGATAGGCATTGCGGATGCTGATGACATTGCCCAGGAAGTCGCGGATGGAGTTCAGGCTGTAGGGCGACTCGATGTAGCTGGGGTCGTACTCCATGCCGCCCGAGGGAAGTCCCTTGCCCGTAGGGTTACCAATCTTGATGTTGCCCACCTCGTTGGCAATGTTCTGTATGCCGGCCGTTATCATGTCGTACACCACGTCGAGGTAGTTCTTGTACTCACTGCCTGCCGCGCCTGCATTCTTGATGTTATCGCCGAAGTTCTTGCCCTTGTCCAGTTCGGTGTCGGTCAGAATCTGCTGCTTCTCGGCCGATACATTCTCAGTTCCTGCCCAGCAGGCCTCCAGCAGGATGCACTGGTTGCGCAGGTCGCCTGCCAGCCCCACGAGGTAGTTCAGCTCTTCGGTAGTGTAGTTCAGGTTGTGGGCCACGCTGGTAGAATTGGCCGTAGCGTTACCGCTGGCATTGGTGTTGGTCAGCTCGAAGAGCAGGTACTCGATGGCATGGAAGCCTTGCAGGGCATAGCCCAGGTAGTTGCCCACATAGTTGCCTTCGTCGTCCATCTGCGCCATCTGGGCGGGGTTGTTCAGCAGAGCGTCCATACCCGTCTTGTCCAGCGGCCAGGAGTCGATGTGGGGGTCTACGTTGTAGTCGCCTGCAGGGCCAAACAGCCATGCCTCACTCTTCTCCCAATAGTCGCGCGCCAGCTTCCAGGCCTCGCAGGCGGCCTCTACGTCGGCGGTGGTCAGCGTACCAGCCTGCTTCTTCGTGCGGATGTCGATACACAAGCTGTGAAGGCTCATGGCGGCGTCGGCCATGCCCTGATACGAAGGAATCACGGTCTTGTCGGCAAAGTCGGCCACCACTTCCTTCAAGGCCTTCTCCTGAGCCGAAAGCTCGGTTCCGTCGGTAGGGTCATCGTTGTCACTACAAGATGTCATACTCATGCCCATCATGGCTCCCAGAGCCAGACAGAGCGGAAATTTCAGAAACGTTTTCATTGTGTCTTATGTTTTTTGGTTATTATGGAATGTATTCAAGTAAAATCAGATCTTCACCACAGATTACACGGATTATCACAGATTCATCGACCTGACAATCTGAAAATCAAGAAAGGTCTGTGTCAATCTGCGCCATCTGTGGTGAGCTATTACAAGTTGAAGAAGCCCGCATAGGCAACGCCTACCGACACGGCAGGCTCGTTGTTGAACTTGCTTTTGAGGAGGCCGATGGAATATTCGCCCTTGAGCACGACTTCCTTCAGCGGATAGTAGTTGACGCCCACGGCCAGACGCTGGCGGCCATACTCCTCGTAGTGGGTCACGGCCTTGGCAGTCTTGTACATGGAGTCGTAGTACTCGTAGCGGCCGAAGAGGTAGAGGCGCTGCTCCTTGTCGGTACGTCTGGGGTTGAGGGAAAGGAAGTCGTAACCCACCTCCACACCTGTGGCAATGGCACTCGAGGCCACGGGCTGCTTGGGCGAGGGAGAGTCCTTGGAAAAACTCTGGTTGTAACGGGTGATGAGGTCGGCGTCGGACAGGTGACCATAGTCGAACGAGCCGCGCGCCACCCAGTTGTGGGCGTCGTAGCAGAAGTCGAACGCGCCGATGAGTACCGTTCCCTTCACATCGTCGTAAACGGCGTTGGTGGCCTTCTTCAGGGTGTTGCTGAAGGAATTGCCCGCATAGCCGCTGAGCGAGAGGCGCAGGCCTTTCACCGAATAGTTGTCCACGCGGAAGGCACCTGCCATGGCATTGGCTATCTTGAATTCGTAGGGGCTGCCCGCTCCACCTTTCACCCATTCCTTGCTGCCGAAGCGGTCGGAGTCGAGACCTGCCAGAAGCATGGCTTCGTAGCGCCACTGGCCGGCACGGCCCCAAAGGCTGACGCCCGTCTCGTGCCACGTGCAGGGCAGGATGGTGTTCTCGCCCTCGGGTCGATAGACACCGAAGAACTCGGTGGGCAGGTGGTGGGCATTGGTCATGCCGACGGGCACTACCATGTGGCCCAGCTTGATGTTGAACTGGGGACAGAAGGACTTCTGAATCCAAAATTGCTCGAGGGCCACTTCACCGCCACGCTCCACTTCGCTTTCGTACTCGCCGCCTTCGTGTTCCTCAATCTCGACGGCACTCTCCGTGCCGCCATGTTCGAACTCGATTTCGGTACCCATGGTCCAACCCTTGCCGAAGTCGTAACCCAGCATGATGACTACGTGAGGCAGGTCGAAGCGACCGTGCGTGTCGTCCTTGTAGTTCTGCGGGCTGTCGTAGCGCAGGTAGTTGTCACTATAAAAATTGTAGCTGTAGACGGCTTCCCCATAGCCGCCGATGGTGAATCGCAGTTTGCGCGGAGCGGCTTCGGCGTCGGTTTTCTGTACGGCTTCGATACTTGCCAGCTTGGCCCGTCCGTCGGACTCCTGCCGTTGAGAGGTTGTTCCCTCGTCGGCGTAAAGTGCTCCTGTACAGAGCATCAGGCCCAATGAAAGGCCCCATACCTTTTGTTTCATTTCCCTTATTTTTTATAATTTTTTGTTGGTGCAAAGGTACGGGGGCACTCAAAGGGGGGCAATACCCAAAAGTGGGTATTGCAGGGAGGAAAATAGGTAGTTTTAGGTATTATTACTTCAGCCGCAGGGCCGCAATGTAATAGACGGCCAGAAAGAGGACCATCAGCACCAGCGCGACCAGGCAGACGATGCGTGCCCACAGATGGTGGTCGGTCCAAGGGCCGACGGCAAAGAGCAGGCTGATGCAGACGTTGAACGCCCGCAGGAGGCGCACCACGCACACGTATTGCTGCCCTACGTTGCGGGCATTCACGCGCACAGGGAAGCGGATGAAGCGCACGGGCAGGCGGGCACCCGTCACCATCAGCGCGAACACGAGCGTCGACAGGAGGGCCGATACCCACATATTACCATCCGCCTGTCCGCCTTGTGTGGTATACTGCCAAAGCACGCCCACCCAGCCCAGCACAACCAGAAGCAGGGCCACGCCTTCCATCACCCAATCCACGACGGCGGGGCGGAAATGTACATCGGGACAATCGTGGGCCGAGAAAGGACCCAGGTTCACGCCAAACAGATGGAAAGACTTGATTCGTATCATAATCGTCATTGTTTTTTAATCCACTCATAGACAGGGTCCACTCCCTGCCGATAATCGTCGAAAGTCATCGGGATGTGCACGTCGGGCACCAGCGTATCGACCTCTTCGTCCACGTTCTTGAAATACTTGGTGGAGTATTGCACCTGCAGGCCCGAAGCGGGCAGGGTGAAGCTGCACACTTCGCCCAGATGGTTGGGCTTGCCGGAGGTTTCCTCTCCCACCCAGCAGGCACCCAACAGGCGCTTGAAGTCCAGCGCATTCAGAATGGCGGACGAGAAGGTGGCCGCCCCCAGCACCACATAGACGCGGGGCGGATTGTCCACCCGATGCATGAAGTCGGCCAGCTTTTCAGCCAGACGGGTGCCCGGCTGCGAATTGCCGCCCCCATTGAAGCGGACATCCCACACCAGCCTGCTGACGGGCCGATGGCGGAGCGTGGCGAACACACTGTCCTCCAGCGCGGCAAACGAAGGCAGGCGGGAGGCTACCGACTTGTTGCCATTGGCTTCTTCCAGCTCCCTGCTCCAACACTTGTTGTACTGGATGTAGAGGAGGCTGTCCGCCGCCTCGTAGTGCAGGGTAAAAAGGGTACGGGCATTCCGATAGCAGAGGGGCAAGCCGCTCGGACGGAATGTAGCCAGCTGCCTGGGGTCTATGGGGCCGGACGTCAGCTCGTGTTCCTGCAGGCTGCCATCGGCTGAAGCCAGCTTGAGCGTGACGCGACCGTCCGACACGAATCCGAAGTGTTCCAGCAGTTGGACGAAGCACAGGTAATTGGGCACCATCGTCTTGCGCACCGCCTCGTTGTCGGCCGAGAAGAGGGTGCCCAGGCTGTCGGCCACCACTTCGGCAGCAGTACCGTTCAGCTCCACCAACCGACAACCCAACATGGCTTCCTGCCCCACGGGAGCGGTAACGACGTACAAGCCATCGGCCATCCACTTCAGGCCCAGGGGCAGCAGGCGGTTGCGGTCGAGCAGAGGGGTGAAGTTCAGGTTGGTGTGCAGGTCGCCGAAGGTGGCAATCCACTGCTGCAGCCCCAAGGCCATCTGCAGGTCGGACAACCCGTTGCGGCTCCGGCGTTTCCAGGCCTCAATACCTCGGTCGAAATCGGCCCGACTGCGGACGGTAAAGAAGTCGTAGTGCCGCTGGGGCAGCCATCGGGCCAGGGAGTCCAGGTCTCGTGACCAGTCTGTGCGGGCCACCGGCTGGGCTTCCACACCCAGCACCAGGCAGAGCATCGCCATCCATAATATCATCTGTCTTTTCATCATTTCCATCGTCTTATTCTTTTTCGGGAGTCTTGCCTTCCGCTTCGTCCGCGGGGTCCTCATCGGCCGGACGCTTCTTCGCCTCCTTCAGCCGCCCGCTCTTGCGCAGGGCCTCGTTGATGATCCACTGGAGCTGGCCGTTGGTGCTGCGGAACTCGTCGGCCGCCCACTTCTCGATGGCATCCATCGTGGCGGCGTCCACGCGCAGGACAAAACTCTTGGTTGTATTTTCTTTCTTCGTTGCCACTTTCTCTATACGTATTTTTACCAGACAAACAACAATCAACGCACATCCCTGCCGCGGATGAAGCCGGCCACGTCGTCGGCCACGCAGGAGGGCACGGGGCGCGCCTCGTTATACTCCAGCGGGGTGGACTTGCCCTTGCCTTCCTGTAACAGGTGGTTCAGCGCGGGATAGGACTTGAGCTGCGCCTTGGGACGGGTGAGCAGGCCCATGAGCCACAGGCCGTAGTCCTGCATGGTGACCTGATAGTCGCGCTCGCCCTGAAGCACCAGCACGGGGCAGGTCAGCGCCGAGGCCACAGGCACGGCCTGGTAGGTTTGCAGAAATTCCCAATACCCTTTGGGCAGGCCCAAGGGCAGGGCGATGGTGTCGCTGAAGGCGGGCGTGCCCAGGCGCTTCACGTTGGCCACCTGCCGCTTCAGCTCGTCCAGCCGGGTGCGCGTCTGTTTGCTGGGCGTGGTCAGCGAGGCGAGGTATTCCGACTGCTCCACCAGCAGATCCTCGAAGAGACGGGCAGGTCCGGCCACGATGATGATGCCTGCCACCTGCGGCGAACGTTGGGCGATGCGCGGAGCCATCATGCCGCCCTGACTGTGGCCGAGGACAAAGACACTGTCGGCCGCCACCTGAGGCAGGCCGGCTGCCAGACGGACGGCCGAGAGGGCATCGTCCACCGTCTCCACATCCATGTCCAGCCGGCGGCCCTGCGGCACGCAATCGGCGCCATAGACCTTCGTGCGCTTGTCGTAGCGCAGGGTGGCAATGCCGCGGTAGGCCAGCAGCCAGGCCAGGTCGCGGAAGGGCTTGTTGGGGCCTATGGTCTCGTCGCGGTCGTTGGAACCCGAACCGTGTACCAGCACTACGCAGGGCACGCGCCGGCCCTCCTCCTTCAGGCGGGGCAGGGTCAGCGTGGCAGGCAGGCGGTAGCCGTCGGTCACCACCACGGTGTCGCGCTCTTCCATCAGCGTGCGGTCGAAGGCCACGGCAGGCGCTCCGGCAGGTTCGGGGGCAGGCACCACGCGAATGGTGTTCAGCCGCCCGTCGGCGTCGAAACCCACGAGCAGGCGCAGGCGGTAGCGTTCGAAGGTCAGGTCGCGGCGGCACAGCTCCACGCCCTGCACGGCTTCCTGCGTCCAGGCTCCGGCCGACTGCAACGCGCCGAACTGACCCGTCAGCTGGCGCCAGGTGTCGGCAAACACGGCGGGCGAGAGCTGTCGCTGCGCCTCGTCGTTGAGGGCGGCATAGATGCTGTCGCCACGGCCTTCGACGAGGTGTTCATAGATGCGCTCCGCACGCGCCCGACGGTCGTCCTGCGCCCATCCCTTCAGGGCGTTTCCGCCCAACAGGAAGAGCAAAGCCCATATCGTAATCTTCCAATTATCCATTGTCCATTATCAATTATCCGTTGTTCTTCAGCCAACGGCTGTAATAGTAATAATCCAGGTAATACTTCAGCGCGCCGCCCACAAAGGCCAGCGCCACAATCATCAGGTTGCGCAGACGGAAGCGGTCGGCCCATACGGCAACATCGAAGCCTTCCACCGCCCACTCTATCAGGTCGAAGACGAGCGTCACCCCTACCACCACCAGCGCATACACGCCGCCGGTGAAGAGCACGAAGAGGGGCTTGTTGCGCAGGTAGAGGCGGTGCGTCAGGTTGCCCACCACGATGTGCCTCGTCTCCACACGCGGACGGCAATAGAGGTAAACACCCCGCAGGGCGATGAGCACGCCCACCAGCATGAAGACGGCAATCATCCAAAGGTTGCCCTTGTCCATCAGCAGCCAGTCGCGGCCGAGTATCCAGGCAAACACCAGCGCGATGAACACCCCCACTCCGATGCCGGAGCCGGCCGTCAGGCGGGTGCTGCACTGATAGATTACTTCACTGCCACTATTAAATCCTATCATATATATCCTGTTTTTTGACAGAAGAACAAAAAAGACAAAATATTTGTGCTTATGTTCTTGTGTCTGAATCCGTTCGCCTGTCCGAGCACACCATTAATGGTTCAGCGTCCCCGTATTCACCACCGGCTGGGCAGCCTCGTCGGCACAGAGCACCACGAGCAGGTTGCTCACCATGGCCGCCTTCTTCTCTTCGTCCAGCTCCACGATTTCGTCCTTCGAGAGCTTGTCCAGCGCCATGTGGACCATCGACACGGCCCCTTCGACAATCTTCTCGCGGGCACTGATGATGGCCGACGCCTGCTGGCGGCGCAGCATCACGGCCGCAATCTCGGGCGCATAGGCCAGGTAGTTGATGCGGGCTTCCAGCACCTCGATGCCCGCCATGGCCAGGCGCTCGTTGAGCTTCTGCTCCAGCTGGTCGTTGATTTCCTCACCGCCCGAGCGGAGGGTCAGTTCGCCGTCGGCGCCCTCGTTGTCGTCGTAGGCATACTGCCCGGCCACCTGGCGCAGGGCGGCGTCGCTCTGAATCTTCACGAAGTTCTCGAAGGCGTTCATGCGGTTGGCCACGGCGTTGCCCATGTTCACCGCCTTGCCGTCGCTCGACGTGGTACCCGCGCTGGCCATGGTCTGCGAGTCGATTTCGAACATCGCCTTGTACGTGTCCTTCAGCCGCCACACCAGCACGAGGCCTATCAGCACGGGGTTACCTATCTTGTCGTTCACCTTGATGGGCTCCACATCGAGGTTGCGTGCACGCAGCGACAGCTTCTTGGCCTCCATGAAGGGGTTCACCCAGAAGAAGCCCGTCTCGCGGAACGTCCCCTTATACCGACCGAAGAACACCATGGCCCGCGCCTCGTTGGGCTCCAGCATCATGTAGCCGCAGTTCAGGATAATCCACAGCACGGACATCACCGCTCCCAGCACATAGAGCAGCACGCCGCCCGCCACGAAGCACCACACCGTGGCACCCGCCCACACAAACAGGAAGAGGAACAGGGCCAGGAAGCCGTTCATCTTAAAACCTTTGAAATTCATTTCTTTTGTTTCCATACGCATTGTTTTAAAGTGATATCATTTTAATATCGCAAAGATATGTATTTATTTTGAATTATGCAAGAGCTTCCGCCCCGTTTTTTCATCGGCCGTCCACGTGTCTGCTGAATTCAGGAAAGACACCCCGTCCATGACAGATGACAGATGACAGTTTCCGAATTTCAATTTTCGAGAGCGCGCTTACAACTTTTATATTATATATATAAATATATATATATAATATAAACTATAATTAACACATTCTCCCGCAAATCGATTTTCATAAACTGTCATCTGTCATCTGTCATTACGATATTTCCGTAAACATGAAAACGGATTGATTATCAGCTGATTGCATTTTTCACTTGCAAAATCAACTGTCACAGCAGCCATCCGCGGGAAGCAGAAAACTGCCGTCCCCTCCGCAGTTTTTTGCCTGAAAAGAGAAAATTCCGCCCGGCATCGAAGCACAACGAGCCAGCCCGCAGACAGGCCGACCGCACCCGCCGGCCCGAACAAAAACGGGAAAACACCGCCGCGGCTATCGGAAAGCACCGCTTTCCGCCCTGCAAATCAGTGCGTTAGTTTTATTAACAGTAAATTCCCGTTTTGTTAACAGATTTTCACAAGAAATCGATACCCCATTTTTGGCCGTACGCCACCGAAGCCGTACCTTTGCTACACAGGCACGGGGAAAAGCCGCATCGCCACCACGGAAGGGGATTCAAAAAAAGACCAGCACCCTACCCTTTCCGTCCGCCCAGCACCAGATGCAGCCATCCCCAGAGGCCGAGGACGATGACGAGCAGCGTCTGGATGCCATGGACCAGGAGGGCAAAGAGAGACGCATCGGCCGACGAAACGCCGTAGAGCATCATCATGGTGATGACGGCGAAGTGCCACGGGCCGGCACCGTTGGGCGTGGGCACAATGACGGCGAACGTGCCCGCCACGAACATCACCAGCCCCGCCTGCACACCCAGGCCCTCGCTGAAGGGGAAGCAGTAGAACGTGAGGTAGAAATGGAGGAAGTAACAGAGCCACATCAGCACCGTGTGGAGCAGGAAGAGGGGGACGTTCCGCACCCGGCGCAGCGACATGACGCCCTGCCACACGTCGAGCACCACGCCACGCACCCGCTCGAAGAACGACAGCACGCGCACCAGCCACACGGCCAGCACCAGCACGCCCACCACGCAGAACAGGGCCACGTAGAACCAGGGCGACGTGAGCAGATGGACCAGCGACGGTATCTTGGTGCCCGTCTGGCGGAAGAAGGTGAGGAACACGGGCAGCTCGAGCACCAGCGTGACGCCCGCCAGGAACAGCATGCAGAGGGTGTCGACCAGCCGCTCGGTGACCACCGTGCCCAGCGACTTGGAGAAAGGCACGCCCTCGTAGCGCGAGAGCACGCCGCAACGCGACACCTCGCCCACACGGGGGATGACGAGGCTCGTGGCATAGGACAGGTAGATGGCATCCACCAGACGCGACGCGCGCGGACGGTAGCCCAGCGGCTCCAGCGTCTGGCGCCAGCGCATGGCCCGCTCCACATGGCTCCACACGCCGAAGAAGAGCGACAGCGCCATCCAGTCCCAGCGGATGCCGTGGCGCAGCACACGGGCCGCCTGCGCGAAGTCGAAGTCGCGGTACACCCAGTAGAGGATGAAGCCGCCCAGCAGCAGGGGCAGCGCCACCTTGAGCAGGTTCCTGAACCACGAACGGAGGCCGAAGAGAGAGGGACGGGCATCCTCCGAAGGCGTCACGCCACGCTCCGCCCCGCCCTGCGGGTTTCCGCAAAGCTCTTCCTTCTTCACTTTTCGCGCTCCATTCATTAAATTCTTCATTCTTCCTTCTTCATTCTTCATTAAAAAGAACTACCTTTGTGGGGCACAAAAGTAACAATAAACTTGCAATATGAGATTGGTAAAGCCTAAAAAGTTTCTGGGCCAGCACTTCCTGAAAGACCTGAAGGTGGCGCGGGACATCGCCGACACGGTGGATGCCTGCCCCGACCTGCCCATCCTCGAAGTGGGCCCCGGCATGGGCGTGCTCACCCAGTTCCTCCTGCCCAAGGGCCGCGAGCTGAAGGTGGTGGAGGTGGACTACGAGTCGGTGGCCTACCTGCGCGAAGCCTACCCCCAGCTGGAGGAACACATCATCGAGGACGACTTCCTGAAGATGAACCTGACGCGGCTTTTCGGCGGAAGGCCCTTCGTGCTGACAGGCAACTATCCCTACAACATATCGAGCCAGATCTTCTTCAAGATGCTGGACAACAAGGACCTGATACCCTGCTGCACGGGCATGATACAGAAGGAGGTGGCCGAACGCATGGCCGCAGGGCCGGGCAGCAAGACGTATGGCATCCTGAGCGTGCTCGTCCAGGCGTGGTACCGCGTGGAATACCTCTTCACCGTCCACGAGAACGTGTTCAACCCGCCGCCCAAGGTGAAGAGCGCCGTCATCCGCATGACGCGCAACGACACCCGCGACCTGGGGTGCGACGAACAGCTCTTCAAGCAGGTGGTGAAGACCACCTTCAACCAGCGGCGCAAGACGCTGCGCAACTCCATCAAGCCCCTCGTGGGCAAGGACTGCCCCCTGACGCAGGACGCCCTCTTCGACCGGCGGCCCGAACAGCTGTCCGTGCAGGAGTTCGTGGAGCTGACAAACTTAGTAAATGGAAATTTGAAAATGGAAAATTGAGAATTATCCATTATCCACTTTCAATTATCAATTTTCAATTCTCAATTAAAAAATGGAAATAGACGAAGAATACATAGAGAAGGTCAAAGGCCTCATCGAGCAGAAGGACACGGAGAACGTGAAAGCCCTGCTGGCCGACCTGCACCCGGCTGACATCGCCGAGCTGTGCAACGACCTCGACCCCGAGGACGCCCGCTTCGTCTACCGCCTCCTGGACAACGAGACGGCAGCCGACGTACTGGTGGAGATGGACGAGGACGTGCGCAAGGAACTCCTCGAACAACTCCCCTCGGAAACCATCGCCAAGAAGTTCGTGGACTACATGGACACCGACGATGCCGTAGACCTGATGCGCGACCTCGACGAAGACAAGCAGGAGGAAGTCCTCTCGCACATCGAAGACATCGAACAGGCCGGCGACATCGTGGACCTGCTGAAGTATGACGAAGACACCGCCGGCGGACTCATGGGCACGGAAATGGTGACCGTGAACGAAAACTGGAGTATGCCCGAGTGCCTCAAGGAAATGCGCATGCAGGCCGAGCAGCTGGACGAAATCTACTACGTCTACGTCATCGACGACGACGAACGCCTGCAAGGCGTCTTCCCGCTGAAGAAGATGATCACCTCGCCCTCGGTGTCGAAGGTGAAGCACGTGATGAAGAAAGACCCCATCTCGGTACACGTGGACACACCCATCGACGAGGTGGTGCAGATCATCGAGAAATACGACCTCGTGGCCGTGCCGGTCATCGACAGCATCGGGCGGCTCGTGGGACAGATTACCGTCGACGACGTCATGGACGAGGTGCGCGAGCAGTCCGAACGCGACTACCAGCTGGCCTCGGGTCTGTCGCAGGACGTCGAGACAGACGACAACCTGGTGCGCCAGACCAGCGCCCGCCTGCCCTGGCTGCTCATCGGCATGCTGGGCGGCATCGGCAACTCCATGATACTGGGCAACTTCGACGCCACCTTCGCCGCCCACCCCGAAATGGCGCTCTACATCCCCCTCATCGGCGGAACGGGCGGAAACGTCGGCACCCAGTCGTCGGCCATCATCGTGCAGGGCCTGGCCAACAGCTCGCTCGACGCCAAGGACACCCTCAAGCAGGTGGGCAAGGAAGCCGTCGTGGCCAGCATCAACGCCACCATCATCTCGCTGCTGGTCTACATCTACAACTTCATCCGCTTCGGCAGCGCCGCCACCGTCACCTACTCGGTGTCCATCAGCCTGTTTGCCGTCGTGATGTTCGCCTCCATCTTCGGCACCCTGGTGCCCATGACGCTGGAGAAACTCAAGGTAGACCCCGCCATCGCCACCGGCCCCTTCATCTCCATCACCAACGACATCATCGGCATGATGCTCTACATGGGCATCACCGTCCTGCTGGCCTGAAGCGCCGAAAAGCAACTTTTTCGGTAAAAAAAACGAGAAAAACTTATGAAGTAATCGTTTTATTTCATTAATTTGCAACCTGACGTAACCCAAACGGGGCAACCCGTTTCTAAAAATACATACAATGACGGACACCCATGACACTAATCTCCCCGAAATGCAGGCGGAATTAGAAGAAGAAAAACAAGCGGCAGAGGTTTCTGAAACGGCAACGGCAGAAACTCCGGCTGAAGAAACATCAACGGAAAGCACAACGGAAACCACCGTACAACGGCTGACAAAGGCAGAAGTCATCGAACGCCTGAAGGCGATCGCCGACGACGTGGAAAACGTCCCCAAGACGGAAATAGACAGCCTGAAGCAGACCTTCTACAAGCTGCACAACGCCGAGCAGGAAGCGGCACGCAAGAAGTTTGTCGACGACGGAGGCGCACCCGAAGACTACGTGCCCACGCCCGACCCGCAGGAAGAGGAAATGAAAAACATCATGTCCGTCATCAGAAGCAAGCGCAGCGAGCTGGCCGCCGAAGTGGAGAAGCAGAAGGAAATGAACCTGCAGGTGAAGCTATCCATCATCGAAGAGCTGAAAGACCTGCTCGAGTCGCCCGAAGACGCCAACAAGAACTACACCGAGTTCAAGCGCCTCCAGCAGCAGTGGAACGAAGTGAAGCTCGTGCCCCAGGCCAGCGTCAACGAGCTGTGGAAGAACTACCAGCTCTACGTGGAGAAGTTCTACGACCTGCTGAAGCTCAACAACGAGTTCCGCGAATACGACTTCAAGAAAAACCTCGAGATAAAGACCCACCTGTGCGAAGCCGCCGAGAAGCTGGCCGAAGAACCCGACGTGGTGTCGGCCTTCCACCAGCTGCAGAAGCTCCACCAGGAATACCGCGAGACAGGCCCCGTGGCCAAGGAACTGCGCGAAGAGATCTGGGCACGCTTCAAGGCCGCCTCGACCGCCGTCAACCGCCGCCACCAGCAGCACTTCGACGCCCTCAAGGAAGCCGAACAGCAGAACCTCGACCAGAAGACGGTGATCTGCGAAATCATCGAAGGCATCGACTACAACGAGCTGACCAACTTCGCCGCCTGGGACAACAAGACACAGGAAATCATCGCCCTGCAGAACAAGTGGAAAACCATCGGCTACGCCCCGCAGAAGATGAATGTCAAGATCTTCGAACGCTTCCGCGCCGCCTGCGACACCTTCTTCAACAAGAAGGCCGAGTTCTTCAAGGCCGTCAAGGAGAGCATGAGCGAAAACCTCGAAAAGAAACGCGCCCTCTGCGAGAAGGCCGAAGCCCTCAAGGACAGCACCGACTGGAAAGCCACCGCCGACGTGCTGGTGAAGCTGCAGAAGGAATGGAAGACCATCGGCCCCGTGGCCAAGAAGCACTCCGACGCCATCTGGAAACGCTTCATCGCCGCCTGCGACTACTTCTTCGAACAGAAGAACAAGGCCGGCGCCTCACAACGCACCGAAGAGCAGGCCAACCTTGAAAAGAAGCGCGACATCATCGCCCGCCTCGAAGCCATCGGCGAAGATACCGACGCCGACACCGCCATCGACCAGGTGCGCAACCTGATGAAGGAATGGAACGCCGTGGGCTTCGTGCCGTTCAAGGAAAAGGACAAGGTCTACAAGCAATACCACGCGCTGGTAGACAAGCTCTTCGAACGCTACAACCTCAGCCAGTCCAGCAAGAAGCTGAGCAACTTCAAGAGCACCCTGAGCAACATTCAGGAAGGAGGCGCGCAGACGCTGTACCGCGAACGCGAGAAGCTGGCACGTGCCTACGAGAACATGAAGAGCGAACTGCAAACCTACGAGAACAACCTGGGCTTCCTGAACGCCTCCTCGAAGAAGGGCAACAGCCTCCTGACCGAGCTCAACCGCAAGGTAGAGAAGCTCAAGGCCGACATCGACCTGGTGAAGGAGAAAATCAAGGCGGTAGACGAAAGCATCCGCAAGGAAGCCTGAGAGGCACACACGAGGGGAAAGGCCGCCTGCACATCAAGGCAAGCCATGCCCATAAGAAAACAGCAGCCACATTCTGTCAATTCCAAACCAACAGGGGAAGGATGACGGGGTGTGGCTGCTTCATATCCTGATGCCCGCCCCTCCCTTTGGACAGAGGGCGTTGATCCCAGAGGGCACTAAAAAAGGACAATAAAAAAAGACGCTCCATCAACTGAAGCGTCCTCTTTTCTGTTGGGCTACCTGGATTCGAACCAGGAATGACAGGACCAGAATCTGTAGTGTTACCATTACACCATAGCCCAATGCTTGGCTTTATTTCCGTTTTGCGGTTGCAAAGGTACGAAGTTTTTTGGAAACACAAACGATTCGGGTGATTTTTTTTGCAGAAAAATGATAAAACGGCTTTTTACAAGCGGTTATATCACTAAAAAAAAACTAAAATGAAAATACTTTTCGCGATTTGCGTGTTACATACAAGAAATCGGCGTATATTTGTCGACTGTTTTTAATATAATAATGTATAAATGGACCAAACAAAGAAACTGATAGAACAAATTACCGAAGGTATCCAAGATAAAAAAGGAAAGAAAATCGTAGTGGCCGACCTCACCCGCATAGACGACACCATCTGCAACTACTTCATCATCTGCCAGGGAAACTCGCCCAGCCAGGTGACTGCCATCGTAGAGTCTGTCAAGGAATTTGCACGCAAGGGCGCCAACGTCAAGCCCTTCGCCATCGACGGCCTGCGCAACGCCCAGTGGGTGGCCATGGACTATGCCGACGTGCTGGTGCACGTCTTCCTGCCCGAAACGCGCAGCTACTACAACCTCGAAAACCTCTGGGCCGACGCCCAACTAACCCAAATACCCGATATCGATTAATACAGATTTATGGACAACAACATCAATAAGAAAAACGCTGGAAACAACAAGGTCAACATGCCCAAGTTCAACCTGAACTGGCTCTACATGATCATCCTCATGATGCTCGTGGGCCTGTGGCTGACCAACGAAAACAGTGCTTCCACCAAGGACGTCTCCTACGACGAATTCCAACGCTACGTGCAGCAGGGATACATCAGCCGCGTGGTGGGCTACGACGACAACTCCGTGGAAGCCTACATCAAGGCCCAGCACGTGGGAAATGTGTTCGGCAACGACTCGAGCCGCGTGGGCCGCAACCCGATGATCACCACCGAAGCCCCCTCGCGCGAAAGCCTGGGCGACTTCCTCCAGAAAGAAAAGGATGAAGCCCACTTCGACGGCTCCATCACCTACGAAAAGAGAACCAACTACATGAGCCTCATCCTGTGGAACGTGGTGCCCATCCTCTTCATTGTCGGCTTCTGGATGTTCCTGATGCGACGCATGAACGGCGGAGGAGGTGTAGGCGGCGGAGGAGGCATCTTCAACGTCGGCAAGTCGAAGGCTCAGCTCTTCGAGAAAGGCACGGGCACCAAGGTGACGTTCAAGGACGTGGCCGGACTGGCCGAAGCCAAGCAGGAAGTGGAAGAAATCGTGGAGTTCCTCAAGGAACCGCAGAAATATACCGACCTGGGCGGCAAGATACCCAAAGGCGCCCTGCTGGTAGGCCCTCCGGGCACAGGAAAGACCCTGCTGGCCAAGGCCGTGGCAGGCGAAGCCAACGTGCCCTTCTTCTCGCTGGCAGGTTCGGACTTCGTGGAGATGTTCGTCGGCGTAGGCGCCTCGCGTGTACGCGACCTCTTCCGCCAGGCCAAGGAGAAGGCTCCCTGCATCGTCTTCATCGACGAGATTGACGCCGTGGGACGCGCCCGCTCCAAAGCGGCCGCCATGGGTGGCAACGACGAGCGCGAGAACACGCTCAACCAGCTGCTCACCGAGATGGACGGCTTCGGCTCGAACAGCGGCATCATCATCCTGGCCGCCACCAACCGCGTGGACGTGCTCGACAAGGCCCTGCTGCGTGCAGGCCGCTTCGACCGCCAGATCCATGTGGACCTGCCCGACCTGAACGAACGCAAGGAAGTGTTTGGCGTACACCTGCGCCCCATCAAGATAGACGATACGGTAGACGTTGACCTGCTGGCCCGTCAGACGCCTGGCTTCTCGGGCGCGGACATCGCCAACGTGTGCAACGAAGCCGCCCTGATAGCTGCCCGCCACGGCAAGAAATTCGTGGGCAAGCAGGACTTCCTCGATGCCGTAGACCGCATCGTGGGCGGATTGGAGAAGAAGACCAAGATCACCACCGAAGAGGAACGCCGCTCCATCGCCATCCACGAGGCAGGACACGCCAGCATCTCCTGGCTGCTGCAATATGCCAACCCGCTCATCAAGGTGACCATCGTGCCGCGCGGACGGGCCTTGGGTGCCGCCTGGTACCTGCCCGAAGAACGGCAGATCACAACCAAGGAGCAGATGCTCGACGAAATGTGCGCCACCTTGGGCGGACGTGCTGCCGAAGACCTCTTCCTGGGCCGTATCTCGACAGGCGCCATGAACGACCTGGAGCGCGTCACCAAGCAGGCCTATGGCATGATAGCCTACCTGGGCATGAGCGAGAAGCTGCCCAACCTGTGCTACTACAACAACGAAGAATACTCCTTCAACCGCCCCTATAGCGAAAAGACCGCCGAGCTCATCGACGAGGAAGTGAAGCGCATGGTGAACGAGCAATACGAACGCGCCAAGCAGATTTTGTCTGAACACAAGGAAGGACACAACCAGCTGGCCCAACAGCTCATCGAGAAGGAAGTCATCTTTGCCGAGGACGTGGAACACATCTTCGGCAAGCGCCCCTGGGCTTCACGTTCGGAAGAAATCATCACCGCCAACCAGACCTCCAAGGAGCTGAAGGAAGCTGCCGAGGAAGAAAGCAAGAAGGCCGAAGAGGCCGTCAAGGAGGTGAAGGAACAGCAGAAGGCCAACCAGTCGTCCGACGCTCCGAAGGAAGCCGACGGCCAGAAGGAGGACAAGAAAGAAAACAACGAAAATCAGGAACCCACTCAAGCATAAAGGAGAAGGAGAACCATGAAAAGCAATTTCTTGAAACGTGCCCTGACAGGCATTCTGTTTGTCTGCATACTGGTGGGCTGCATGCTCTACAGCCCCCTGTCGTTCGGTCTGCTGTTCACCCTCATCGCCGCCCTGAGCGTGCACGAATTCGCGCACCTCGTCAATGCCGGCGGTGAAGTGAAAATCAACGCTACCATCACCTCGCTGGGCGGTGCCTACCTCTGCCTGGCCCTGATGGGCTTCTGCACGCAGGCCGCCGACGCGCGCATCTTCCTGCCCTACCTGGCCCTGCTCCTCTATCTGATGATTACGGAGCTGTACCTCAAGCGCAGCAACCCGCTGGGCAACTGGGCCTTCTCCATGCTGAGCCAGCTCTACGTGGCCCTGCCCTTTGCCCTGCTCAACGTGCTGGCCTTCCACAACGACCCCGTCAGCAGCAGCGTGGCCTACAACCCCATCCTGCCGCTGTCCATCTTCGTCTTCATCTGGCTGAGCGACACGGGCGCCTATTGCGTCGGTTCGCTGATAGGAAAGCACCGCCTCTTCGAGCGCATCTCGCCCAAAAAGTCTTGGGAAGGCAGCATCGGAGGAGCCGTCTTCTCCATCGCCTCCTCGTTCGTCTTCGCCCACTACTACGATTTCCTGTCCGTAAGCCAATGGGCCGGACTGGCTGCGGTGGTAGTTGTCTTCGGCACCTGGGGCGACCTGACCGAATCGCTCATGAAGCGCCAGCTGGGCATCAAGGACTCGGGCAACATCCTGCCCGGCCATGGAGGCATGCTCGACCGCTTCGACAGCGCACTGATGGCCATTCCCGCAGCCGTCTTCTATCTGTACGTGCTGACACTCATCTGACACATTAACGAGAATCGACAGACAGCCCTATCGATAAGTGAGGCCCCGAATGGCAGGACATTGCGTCCGCCTTCGGGGCCTCCAATTTACATACCAATTTAAAAAGACATTATTTCAACTGTACCTGCGAGAGGTCGATGTTCTGCTTCAGCTTGCTCGAAGCAAGGTCGCTGCTGTCCGACGAAGCAAAGTCGAACGCCACTTCCACCTCGCCGTTGACCGACGAATTGAGCTTCAGCTTGATGCCCTTCGTGGCGTCTGTGATGTTCAGGCTGCTCAGGTTGTAGGACACGATGCCCCACGCGCCATAGCCCGTCACGTCGTCATAGTCGTTGTAGCGCAGCTCCAGGTGGACGTAGCCGTCGTCACCATACAGCTCGGCATCGTCCTGTGGACGCACCAGGCTGATGCGATGTTTCTCTTTGGCGGGCAGGTTCTGCACGAAGATGATGTTCATGTAGCCGCCACTGATGGTAATGTCGCCCTGATAGATGGTGACAGGGTCGTTGCCGAAGTCTTCGTCCGTCTCGGGCGTCAGGGTTTCCACCTGCTTGGTCAGCACGTTCTGGATACCCAAAATCTTGACCGCATGGTCGTAGCCCTCAAAGTCATCCCACAGGGGGTTGAAGTAAGTGATGACCCGCTGGCCGTCGACAGGCTTATACCAACCCAGGTCGGTATTGACGGGCCAAAGCGTGCCCCACACATCACAATCCAGATAAAAAGCTCCTCCACCCACGCGGACTGTCGCCCACAGGGGAGGCGTGAAATCGCCTATTGAATAGCTGTTGTCATCGTCGCACGACTGAAGGACGGGCGACAAGGCCAGACACATCAACAGGACCAACCAATGTACTCTTTTCATAATCCTCACAATTTAATCTTCTTGATTTTCTGTACAAAAAACGGGCAGGCCGCACATCTACTGCATCGACCTGCCCGCTTTTAACATATTATTCGAAAAGCTCAGATTGGTTCACACATCACGCTTCTTCAGTAGCCCGCAGATGAGCCGTGCGGCCTTGGCAGGCGCGCCAGGCTCGCCCAGTCGGGCAGCCACGTCCGCATATCCCTCCAACATTTCCCTGCGCCAGCGTTCGTCGGTCAGGATGCGTCCCAGCTCCGTCCTGATCTGCGCGACCGTCATCGTGTCGGCCACCAGCTCGCGCACCACCTCGCGCCCCGCTATCAGATTGACGAGCGAGATGTACTTCACCTTCAGCACATGCTGCTTCAGGAAGGCTATGAGGCGACCGACGGGCGTGTGATAGCACACCACCTGCGGCACGCGGAAGAGGGCCGTCTCGAGGGTGGCCGTACCCGAAGTGACCAGCGCCGCATCGGCATGGCTCAGCAGTTCGTAAGTCTGGCCGAAGACAACCTTCACCTCCGCCCCGCCCATATAGGCCCGATAGTAGTCGGCATCAATGCCGGGCGCACCTGCCAGCACCAGCTGATAGCCGCCGAAGGAGGAAGCCGCCCGTATCATGTCGGGCAGGTTGTCCTTGATTTCCTGCTTGCGGCTGCCTGCCAGCAAGGCGATGACGGGCTTGGCTTGCAGGCCGTTGCGTTCGAAGAAGGCCTGTCGAGTCTCCTTGTAGGCAGCGCGGAAGGCCGCCACCTCGTCCAGTGTCGGATTGCCCACGTAGTGGATGGGGTAACGATGCTTCCCCTCGAAGAAGTCGACCTCGAACGGCAGGATGGAGAAGAGCTCGTCCACGTCGCGCTTGATGTTCTTGATGCGATACTCCTTCCACGCCCATATCTTGGGGGCGATGTAGTAGTAGACGGGGATGCGCGTGCGGGCATGGATGTATTTCGCGATGCTGAGGTTGAAGCCGGGGTAGTCCACCAGAATCAAGGCGTCGGGCTGCCACTCCACAATGTCGCGCTTGCAGAAGGCCATGTTGGCAAAGATGGTGCGCAGGTGGAGCAGGACGGGAACGAAGCCCATGTAGGCCAGGTCGCGATAATGCTTCACAGGCGCGTAGCCGCCCACGGCAGCCATCAGGTCGCCCCCAAAGAAGCGGAACTCCGCCTGCGGGTCTTCGCGACGCAAGGCCGCCATCAGGTGCGACGCATGGAGGTCGCCCGAGGCTTCGCCTACAATCAGGTAATATTTCATAAAATGAAGAATGAAGAACGAAGAATGAAGGATGAAGCATTGCTTCCCCTCCATTCTTACGCTAAGATATTAGAACCAAGTCTTGAGCTCGTCCATCAGTCCGTAGGCCGTGACATCGACCGTGGTGGGGGTAATGGCCACATAGCCGTTGGCCAGCGCCCAGTGGTCGGTATCCTCCTGGTCGGCATCCTCATCCACAAGCTCGCCCGTCAGCCAATAATAGTGGCTGTCTCCGCGATGGGCAAAGTTCTCCCATTCGTTGGTCCACTGGCCTTTCGTCTGGCGGCACACTCTGACGCCCTTCAGCTCCTGCGTGTCGGGGAAGTTCACATTGAGGCAGGTCAGTGCGGGCAGTCCCTTCTCGAGCACCAGGCGGGCAATGTCGCGGACGTAAGGTCCGGCAGCCGTGAAGTTGGCGTCGGGCTCGTGGCTGCACAAGGAGAAGCCGATGGAAGGTACTCCCTTGAGACATCCTTCGATGACGACTCCCATTGTGCCCGAGTAGTGAACGTTCGTAGCCGAGTTGTCACCGTGGTTGATGCCGCCCACCACGAGGTCGGGCTTGCGGTCGAGCACCGTCTCAAAAGCCAGCTTCACACAGTCGGCAGGATTGCCCGAGCATTTATAAACCGTCAGGCCCACATCCTTGCGCACAAGGCTATAGTGGATGGGCTCGCCTGTGGTCAGCGCACAACCCGTACCCGAACGGGCCTTGTCGGGGGCCATCACCACAATCTCGCCCAGCGGACGGAGAAATTTCACCAACTCACTGATTCCTTTCGCAACGATGCCGTCATCGTTCGATACCAATATCAAAGGTCTTTGATTTTCCATACTTTCACAAACGTTTTTGTTAACTCCCGGCAAAGGTAGCAACTTTAAGGGGGAAATAAAAAAAAGAACCGCCAAACTTCTATAACGGTAAAATTTGACAATTCGGCCAGTAACGCTTATTTTTGCGGAAAACTCTTTCGGATATGGACATTTTGTTGATTATACTGGGCATCCTCTGCCTGCTGGCAGGTCTGGCGGGCTGCATTCTCCCCGCCCTGCCCGGCCCTCCGCTGGCCTATGGCGGCATGCTGTTGCTGCACTTTACCGACCGCGTACAGTTCGGCACCACGCAACTCGTGGTGTGGCTTGTGTTGGTTGTCGTGGTGCAGGTGCTCGACTACTTCGTGCCCCTGCTGGGCGCCAAGTACAGCGGTGGCAGCCGATGGGGCGAGCGAGGTTGCCTGGCAGGCACAATCGCCGGCCTGTTCTTCATGCCCTGGGGCATCATTCTCGGTCCCTTTCTGGGCGCCTTCATCGGCGAGCTGCTGGGCGGACGCGAAGCGAAAGACGCCCTCCGCTCGGGCCTCGGCTCCCTGTTAGGATTCCTGCTGGGCACGGTGGTGAAATGTGCCCTGTGCGGATACTTCATCTGGAAGTTTGTGGAGGCGGTGTGGTGAAACGCCCCAATCCGTCAAGGAAAGCAATGCTTTCTCTGTGGCAAAACATTGCTTTATATCAGAGAAAGCATTGCTTTGCTCCAAACGTAAAAACACGCACAGCCTCCCCGCACATTTCGTCCTCATTACCAGCGCCAAAGAGTTCAAACGGGAAAATAAATCTTAATCTTCCCCAAGGTCCGCCCTCCAAACCCTCCAATTTCCAATATAAATATGTATATTTGCCGACGGTGGCAGAAAAGGCGAGAAAGCAGAAAGGGGGACAGGGCCGAAAGCGGGACGAAATCCTGCGACGACGCCCGCAAGTTATTAACAAAAAGGGTGACTTATCAACCGTTTTTGCAATCTCCCCCCTTTTTTTGAAGGCACTATCAGAAATAATCGCTTATTTCGCCGCCGATAAATGATAGAGAATATGGGAAAAATTATTGCAATGGCAAATCAAAAGGGAGGCGTGGGCAAGACTACCACCACCATCAACCTGGCGGCTTCGCTGGCCACCCTTGAAAAGAAAGTGCTCGTTGTAGACGCCGACCCGCAAGCCAACGCCTCTTCGGGACTGGGTGTGGACATCAAGCAAGCCGAATGCACTATCTACGAGTGCATTATAGACCATGCCAACGTGCGTGAAGCAATCCACGATACCGAGATTGACACGCTGAAGGTAATCTCTTCTCACATCAACCTCGTCGGCGCCGAAATCGAAATGCTCAACCTGAAGAACCGCGAACGGATCCTCAAGGAAGTGCTCGCGCCGCTGAAAGACGAGTTTGACTATATTTTGATAGACTGTTCGCCGTCGTTGGGGCTCATCACCGTCAACGCGCTTACCGCCGCCGACTCGGTCATCATCCCCGTACAGGCCGAATACTTCGCCCTCGAAGGCATCAGCAAGCTGCTGAACACCATCAAGATCATCAAGTCGAAGCTCAACCCGGGCCTGGAAATCGAAGGCTTCCTGCTGACGATGTACGACTCGCGCCTGAGACAGGCCAACCAAATCTACGACGAAGTGAAACGCCACTTCCAGGAACTGGTGTTCAAGACCGTCATCCAGCGCAACGTGAAACTGAGCGAAGCGCCCAGCTACGGCCTGCCCACCATCCTCTACGATGCAGACTCTACCGGCGCCAAGAACCACATGGCACTGGCCAGGGAGCTGATAGAAAGAGAAAAATAAAGAAAAAGGAAACTGACAGATATGGCACAAAAAAGAAATGCATTAGGACGCGGCCTGGACGCACTGCTCTCCATGGACGACGTGCAGACCGAAGGTTCCTCTTCCATCAACGAAGTGGAGCTCTCGAAAATCAGCGTCAACCCCAACCAGCCGCGACGCGAGTTCGACCCCACCGCCCTGCAGGAACTGGCCGACTCCATCGCCGAGATAGGCATCATACAGCCCATCACGCTGCGCAAGCTCTCGGACGACGAGTACCAGATCATTGCCGGCGAGCGTCGCTTCCGTGCCTCGCAGATGGCAGGCCTCACCAGCATACCCGCCTACATCCGTACTGCCGACGACGAGAACGTCATGGAAATGGCCCTCATCGAGAACATCCAGCGTGAAGACCTCAACTCGGTGGAAATAGCCCTGGCCTACCAGCACCTGCTGGAGCAGTATGGCCTGACGCAGGAACGCCTGAGCGAACGCGTGGGCAAGAAACGCACCACCATCGCCAACTACCTGCGCCTGCTGAAGCTGCCTGCCCCCGTGCAGATGGGCCTGCAGAACAAGCAGATAGACATGGGGCACGCCCGTGCACTGGTGACGCTGGACAACCCCAAGCTGCAAGTAAAGATATACGAAGAAATATTGGAACACGGCTACTCCGTCCGCAAAGTGGAAGAGCTCGTCAAGTCGCTGAGCGAAGGCGAAGCCGTGAAAAGCGGAGGACGCAAGATTGCCCCCAAGCGGGCCAAGCTGCCCGAAGAGTTCAACCTGCTGAAACAGCAGCTCTCGAACTTCTTCAGCACCAAGGTCCAGCTGACCTGCTCCGAAAAAGGAAAAGGTAAAATCAGCATCCCCTTCAACAACGAAGAGGAGCTGGAGCGCATCATCGGCATCCTCGACACGCTGAAAGACAAATGACAGGAAAAAGACTTAAATATCAGATACTGACGGCCCTGCTGCTCTGCTTCGTACAGGTGGCAGGGATTGTCGTGTATGGCCAGAACCGTCCGCGGGCCGCCGGCCGCCGCTCGCACACGCTGAAGGCCGACACCACCCATCGGGCCATGACCCCCATCCGCCCCGACACCGCCAGCTTCCGGCTGACAACCGACACCTTGGGTGCCGACAGGCAGGCCGTGGCCGACAGCATCGCCGACGCCAACCGGCAGCAGCTGCTCGAGCTGACAGCCACCCCTGAGCTGAAAGGGAAAAAGGTGAAC
This sequence comes from Mediterranea massiliensis, assembly GCF_900128475.1. Taxonomy (GTDB): domain Bacteria; phylum Bacteroidota; class Bacteroidia; order Bacteroidales; family Bacteroidaceae; genus Bacteroides; species Bacteroides massiliensis_E. Next base: position 78,874 of record NZ_LT635833.1, read on the forward strand.
ACCGACAGCCTGAGCCGCGAACTGAAACGCAAGCAATGGATGCCCAACCCCACCAAGGCCACCTGGCTGGCACTGGTCATCCCCGGCGGCGGACAAATCTACAACCGCAAATACTGGAAACTGCCCATCGTCTACGGAGGCTTTGCCGGCTGCGCCTATGCCCTGACGTGGAACGGCAAGATGTACAAGGACTACCAGTCGGCCTACGTCGATGCCGTCAACGAGAACTGGAATTCGAGCAGCATCACCGACCTGCTTCCGCCCGGCTACATGGACCGCGTGTCGCACTCACAGCTCACCGAGACCCTGCGCAAGCGCAAGGACACCTACCGCCGCTGGCGCGACCTGAGCATCTTCGCCTTCATCGGCGTCTACCTGCTGTCCGTGGTCGACGCCTACGTCGATGCCGAGCTGTCCAACTTCGACATCGGCCCCGACCTGAGCATGAAGGTCGAACCCACGATCTTCAACAACCAGGTGGGAGGCAGCTACACCCCCACCACGCTGAAGGACAAGTCCGTGGGTGTGCAGTGCAGCTTCCGTTTCTGACAAAATGAATACTCACTACCAAACTGATATAGAGAAAAAGATATGAAGAAACTGATCATACGTTCCGCCCTGTTGCTCGCCACCTTCCTGGCCGCTCCGCTCTGCGCCCAGGAGAGTGTCAACGTAGTCATCAACGACAACGGAACCCAACGCGAAGAGACCATCGACCTGCCCCGAAGCATGACCTACCCGCTGGACAGCCTGCTGAACGACTGGAAGGCCAAGACCTATATCGACCTGGGCAAGGACTGCAGCACCTCGCACGAGAATCCGCTGTTCAGCGACTCGGTGTACATCGACCGCCTGTCGCGCATGCCGGTCATCATGGAGATGCCCTACAACGAAATCGTGCGCAAGTTCATCGACATGTATGCCACCCGCCTGCGCAACCAGGTTTCCTTCATGCTCAGTGCCTGCAACTTCTACATGCCCATCTTCGAGAAAGCCCTCGACGCCTACGGCCTGCCCCTCGAATTGAAGTACCTGCCCATCATCGAGTCGGCCCTCAACCCCTCGGCCGTATCGCGTGCAGGAGCCGCCGGCCTCTGGCAGTTCATGCTCCAGACGGGTAAGATCTACGGACTGGAAAGCAACAGCCTGGTGGACGAACGCCGTGACCCCATCAAGGCCACTTGGGCCGCCGCCCGCTATCTGAAGGACCTCTACGGCATCTACAACGACTGGAACCTGGTCATCGCCGCCTACAACTGCGGGCCGGGCACCATCAACAAGGCCATCCGCCGGGCGGGAGGAAAGACCGACTACTGGGACATCTACAACTACCTGCCCCGCGAGACACGCGGCTACGTGCCTGCCTTCATTGCGGCCAACTACATCATGTCCTACTACTGCAAGCACAACATCTGCCCGATGGAAACCAACATCCCCGCAGCGACCGACACCGTTCAAGTGAGCCGCAACCTCCACTTCGAGCAGGTGGCGGATATCTGCCACGTGCCGATGGACGAGCTCAAGAGCCTCAACCCGCAGTACAAGCGCAACATCATCCCCGGCAACAGCAAGCCGCAGACCCTGCGCCTGCCTATGAATGCCATCAGCACCTTCATCGACAACCAGGACACCATCTACAATCACCGCCAGGCCGAACTGTTCAAGAACCGCCGCACGGTGGCCGTCGGCAACGGACGTACTACCACCTCCAAAGCCGTGGCCGGCACTGGCAAGCCCACCTATTACAAGATAAAAAAAGGCGACACGCTGGGAGGCATCGCCCTGCGCTATGGTGTGAGCGTCAGCAAGCTGCGCAGCTGGAACGGACTGAGAGGCAACAACATTCGTGCAGGAAAAACGCTGAAGATATACAAGTGACGCAACACAACAAGCCTTTCCCACGAAATAATTCAGGCATCACTGCTGTTTTAAGCGACAAAATGCTTGTCTGATGTCAAAATTTGCTTATTTTTGCAGAAAGTGAAGAAAATTGGATACGGATATGGAAGAGAACCTTGATCTGAAAGAGAAAGAGAAAGCGGAAGAAGCGATGATACAAGCAGCTTTCCAGGACCTGCTGAACTGCTACCTGGCCACCAAGCACCGCAAGCGTGTGGAAATCATCACCAAGGCATTCAACTTTGCCAACCAGGCGCACAAAGGCATCAAGCGGCGTTCGGGTGAACCTTACATACTGCACCCCATCGCCGTAGCCAAGATTGTGTGTACTGAAATCGGACTGGGTTCCACCTCCATCTGCGCCGCCCTGCTGCACGACGTGGTGGAAGACACCGACTACACCGTCGAGGACATCGAGAACATCTTCGGCCCCAAGATAGCCCAGATTGTGGACGGACTGACCAAGATATCGGGCGGTATCTTCGGCGACAAGGCTTCCGCACAGGCCGAAAACTTCAAGAAGCTGCTGCTCACCATGAGCGACGACATCCGCGTCATCCTTATCAAGATTGCCGACCGCCTCCACAACATGCGCACCCTTGGCTCCATGCTCCCCAGCAAGCAGTACAAGATAGCCGGCGAAACGATGTACATTTACGCCCCGCTGGCCAACCGCCTGGGCCTGTACAAGATCAAGACCGAACTCGAGAACCTCAGCTTCAAGTACGAACATCCCGAGGAATATGCCACGATCGCCCAGAAGCTGGAAGCTACCGCCACCGAGCGCGACAAGGTATTCAAGGAATTCACCGCCCCCATCCGCGAGCAGCTGGACAAGATGGGCATGAAATATTACATCCTGGCCCGCGTCAAGTCCATCTATTCCATCTGGAACAAGATGCAGACCAAGCACGTGCCTTTCGAGGAAATCTACGACATCCTGGCCGTCCGCATCATCTTCACCCCCAAGAATCTGGACGAAGAGCTGAACGACTGCTTCGACATCTACGTGGCCATCTCCAAGATATACAAGCCCCACCCCGACCGCCTGCGCGACTGGGTGAGCCACCCCAAAGCCAACGGCTACCAGGCCCTGCATGTCACCCTGATGGGCAACAACGGCCAGTGGATTGAGGTACAGATCCGCAGCGAACGCATGAACGACGTGGCCGAACAGGGCTTCGCCGCCCACTGGAAGTACAAGGAAGGCGGCGGCAGCGAGGACGAAGGCGAACTGGAGAAATGGCTGAAGACCATCAAGGAAATCCTGGACGACCCGCAACCCGACGCCATCGACTTCCTCGACACCATCAAGCTCAACCTCTTCGCGTCGGAAATCTTCGTGTTCACCCCCAAAGGCGACCTGAAAACCATGCCGCAGAACTGCACGGCCCTGGACTTCGCCTTCTCCCTCCACACCGACATCGGCAGCCACTGCATCGGCGCCCAGGTGAACCACAAGCTGGTGCCCCTGAGCCATAAGCTGCAGAGCGGCGACCAGGTGGAAATCCTGACCTCCAAATCGCAGCACGTGCAACCCGAATGGATGAACTACGCCACCACGGCCCGCGCACGGGCCAAGATAGCCTCCATCCTCCGCAAGGAAGCCAAGGTCAACCAGAAGGAAGGCGAAACGATACTGGCCGACTTCCTCAAGGCCGAAGGCATCCGCATGGACGACTCGGCACTCGACAAGCTGACACGCCTGCACAACTTCCATACCCACGACGAGCTCCTGGTAGCCATCGGCAGCAAGAAGCTCACCCTGGGCGACACCGACCGCAACGCCTTCAAGGAAAAGCCTGAAAAGAGCTGGAAGAAGCTGCTGTCTTTCTCCTTCGGCACCAACAACAAAGAGGAAAAGGAAGAAGAGGAAAAGGCACCGCAGGTAAAGGCGACGCCGGACAAGATTGATACCAAGAAAATCCTGAAACTCACCGAGGAGGCCATCTCCAAGGAATACATCATGGCCGACTGCTGCCACCCCATTCCGGGCGACGACGTACTGGGCTACATCAACGAGAACAACCAGGTCATTATCCACAAGCGCCAGTGCCCCGTGGCCGCCCGTCTGAAAAGCAGCTACGGCAACCGCATCATCGCCACCCAGTGGGACACGCACAAGGACCTGTCCTTTCTGGTCACCATCTACGTCAAGGGCATCGACTGCATGGGACTGCTGAACGAAGTGACACAAGTCATCTCCCGCCAGCTGAACGTCAACATCCGCAAGCTCACCATGGAAACCAACGACGGCATCTTCGAAGGGAGAATCCAGCTGTATGTACACGACGTGGACGACGTGCGCACCATCTGCAACAACCTGAAGCAGATACAGAACATCAAGCAGGTGTCACGCATTGAGGACTAATGGTCTGACGACTGCAGGTTTCCAATGTTTTCCTTCAATGCCTCCACATCGTTGTAGGTGAAGGCATCGAGGGCATCGCGCATGGATACCAGTTCTTCCCGGATGTTCTTCAGGCGGTCTACCAGTTCATAGTTGCGCAAGGTAGCCTCGCGGTTGTCCTTCAGGCGCTGGCGGGCGCCGGGCAACGTCATGCCCCGTTCCTTCACCAGGTGATAGATCAGTTTCGCCGTCTCCACATCCTCCTTGCGGTACTGCCGCACTCCCCTGCCGGCTTTCTTGGGGCAAAGCTGCGGGAACTCCTTCTCCCAATAGCGGAGCAGCGACTCGTTGACGCCGAGCATGTCGGCCACCTCGCTGATGGAGTAATACAATTTCAGATTCTTGTCCTGATTCGGTACCATAGTCATGATTTAACGGTCTGTTATTCTCTTACACATTCTCGACAGCCGTCAATCCAGCACCTTTCCCTGGTTGGCGGCAATCTGTATCATGCGGTCGTAATCCTCGGCGCTCAGGTCCATGAAGTAGTAGTTCACGGGGTTGACCACCTGCCCCTTGACGTGCACCTCGTAGTGCAGGTGCGGGCCGGTACTCTTTCCCGTACTGCCCACGCCGCCTATCACCTCGCCGCGCACCACCTTCTTGCCCAGCTTCGTACGGAAGTCCTGCAAGTGTGCATACCACGTCTGATAGCCAAAGCCGTGGTCGATGATGATGGTATTGCCATAGCCCGTCTGCCACCCCATCTTCACCACCGTGCCGTCGCCCGTGGCATAGACATCGGTACCCGGATGGGCGGAGAAGTCCATGCCCGAGTGGAATTTGGTCGTACCGTAGACAGGGTCGATGCGCGTACCGTAGCCCGAAGCCGTCTGCTTCAGGTCCTTGTTGGAGATGGGCTGGATGGCCGGTATGCAGCGCAGCATCTCGTCGTGCTGCTTACACATGCGCACCACGTCGTCGAACGAGCGCGACTGGATGTACAGTTGCTTGGTCAGCATGTCCATCTTCTGCGTCGTGTTCAACACCAGTTCCGAGTTGGCCATTTTCATCAGATGCTCATAGCGGTTGGTACCGCCGAAGCCGCCCTGGCGGATGGCGGCCGGCACGGGGTCGGCCATGAAGATGACCCGATAGAGGTTGTCGTCGCGCTGCTGGATGTCCTGCAGCACGCCCATCGCTTCGTCCATCCGATGCTGAAGTACGTTATACTGGGCCTGCAGCTGGCTGTTCTCCTTCCTCAATTCCTTCTCCGAAGGCGAACCGAATATCAGCAGCAATACGATGAAACTGCCGGCACCCAATCCCATCCCGATGAACAGACGGCGTGCATAGCTCATCATCCGTTGGCGGAAAGTAGGGTAAATGCGGTCGTAAGTCTGGGTCTGCGGATTATATATATAGTATACTTTACGCATCTTTTTGGAAATATTTCGGTTGTCTATGCGGCAAAAGTAATAAAAACGAGCTATCTTTGCACAGTTTTTTGAGTTTTTAAGTTATTGAGTTTTCGAAGGTTCCGCTGCCGGACCCATCCGGACGACCCAGACTTTCCCGCTCAGAAAAAGACTTACTATGCTGAAATCTAAAAACTTACATAGAATATGTTGACTGCAAACGAAATCAGAGACTCGTTCAAGAGTTTCTTCGAGAGCAAGGGTCACCACATCGTGCCCTCCGCTCCCATGGTAATCAAGGACGACCCCACATTGATGTTTACCAATGCGGGAATGAACCAGTTCAAGGACATCATTCTGGGCAACCACCCGGCGAAATACAAACGGGTGGCCGACTCGCAGAAGTGCCTGCGCGTCAGCGGCAAGCACAACGACCTGGAGGAGGTAGGACACGACACCTACCACCACACCATGTTCGAGATGCTGGGCAACTGGTCGTTCGGCGACTACTTCAAGAAGGAAGCCATTTCCTGGGCCTGGGAATACCTGGTGGACGTGCTGAAAATCAATCCGGAGAACCTGTATGCCACCGTCTTCGAAGGAAGTCCCGAAGAAGGCCTCGAACGCGACAACGAAGCCGCCTCCTACTGGGAACAGTTCCTGCCGAAAGACCACATCCTGAACGGCAACAAGCATGACAATTTCTGGGAAATGGGCGATACGGGTCCCTGCGGTCCCTGCTCGGAGATCCACATCGACTCGCGCTCGGAAGAAGAGAAAGCCCAGGTGCCCGGACGCGAACTGGTGAACAAGGACCACCCGCAAGTCATCGAAATCTGGAACCTCGTGTTCATGCAATACAACCGCAAGGCCGACGGCAGCCTCGAACCGCTTCCGGCCAGAGTCATCGACACCGGCATGGGCTTCGAACGACTGGTGCGTACCCTGCAGGGGAAAACGTCCAACTATGACACCGACATCTTCCAGCCCATCCTGAAGGTGATAGGCGACATGTCCGGAAAGACTTACGGAACCGATGAGAAAGCGGACGTTGCCATGCGTGTCGTGGCCGACCACATCCGCACCATCGCCTTCTCCATCACCGACGGACAGCTGCCCAGCAACGCCAAGGCCGGCTACGTCATCCGCCGCATCCTGCGCCGCGCCGTCCGCTACGGCTATACGTTCCTCGGACAGAAGCAGGCCTTCATGTACAAGCTCATCCCCGTGCTGATAGAGAACATGGGAGAAGCCTATCCCGAACTGAAGGCCCAGAAGGAACTGATTGTCAAAGTCATCAAGGAGGAAGAAGAAGCCTTCCTGCGCACGCTCGAAACGGGTATCCGTCTGCTGGAGAAGACCATGGCCGACACCAAGGCTGCCGGCAAGACCGAAATCAGCGGAAAGGATGCCTTCACGCTGTACGACACTTTCGGCTTCCCGCTCGACCTGACCGAACTGATCCTGCGCGAGAACGGCATGACGGCTGATCTCAAGGAGTTCGACGCCGAGATGCAGCAGCAGAAGCAGCGCGCCCGCAACGCCGCTTCCGTAGAAACAGGCGACTGGATTACACTGAAGGAAGGTACCACCGAATTTGTAGGTTACGACTATACGGAATACGAAACCAGTATCCTGCGCTACCGCCAGATAAAGCAGAAAAGCCAGACGCTCTACCAGATTGTGCTGGACAAGACGCCGTTCTACGCCGAAAGCGGCGGTCAGGTAGGCGACACGGGCGTCCTGGTCAGTGAGTTCGAGACCATCGACATCATCGACACCAAGAAGGAGAACAACCTGCCCATCCATATCGCCAAGAAGCTGCCCGAACACCTCGACGCACCGATGATGGCCTGCGTAGACACCGACAAGCGCGCCGCCTGCGCCGCCAACCACTCGTGTACGCACCTGCTGGACGAGGCCCTGCGCACCGTGCTGGGCGACCACGTGGAGCAGAAGGGTTCGCTGGTTACGCCGGACTCGCTGCGCTTCGACTTCTCGCACTTCCAGAAGGTGACCGACGAACAGCTGCGCCAGGTAGAACGCCTGGTCAACGCCAAGATCCGTGCCAACATACCTCTGAAGGAATACCGTAACATCCCCATCGAGAAAGCCAAGGAACTGGGTGCCATCGCCCTCTTCGGCGAAAAGTACGGCGACCACGTCCGCGTCATCCAGTTCGGCTCGTCCATCGAGTTCTGCGGCGGTACGCACGTAGCCGCTACCGGCAACATCGGCATGGTGAAGATTCTGTCTGAAAGCTCCGTGGCAGCCGGCGTACGCCGTATCGAGGCCGTGACCGGTGCCAAGGTGGAAGAGATGCTGGACAGCCTGCAGGACTCCATCCGCGACCTGAAAGCGCTCTTCAACAACGCCCCCGACCTGGCCGGAACCATCCGCAAGTACATCGAGGAGAATGCCGGACTGAAGAAGCAGGTAGAAGAGTTCATGAAGGAAAAGGAAGCCCAGCTGAAAGAGAAACTGCTGAAGAGCGTCAAGGAGGTGAACGGCGTGAAACTCATCAAGTTCTGCGCTCCCCTGCCCGCCGACACGGTGAAGAACATCGCCTTCCAGCTGCGCGGCCAGATTACGGAGAACCTGTTCTTCGTGGCCGGCACCGAGTTCGAAGGCAAGCCGATGCTCACCGTCATGCTGAGCGACAACCTGGTGGCCGGCGGCCTGAAGGCCGGTGCGCTGGTGAAGGAAGCTGCCAAGCTGATCCAAGGCGGTGGCGGCGGCCAGCCCCACTTCGCTACGGCCGGCGGCAAGAACCCCGACGGACTGACGGCAGCTGTCGACAAGATTGTCGAACTGGCCGGACTCTGATCCGCGACATAGCAACCCAGCCATAAAAAAGGGGCTGTTCCGACACAGAAGTATCTTCAACGGAACAGCCCCTTTTCTTTTTCCCCACGCGGTGCGACATCGATTTCCGCCCGTCTCCCCATCCGCTTTTGAAAATAAATAGGTATCTTTGTCTCACCAACGAAATAAAACAGAAAAGTTATGATAAAGATAGGAGACAAAGTTCGCTTTCTGAACGAAGTGGGTGGCGGAAAGGTCACCGGATTCCAGGGAAAAGACATCGTGCTGGTGGAAGATGCCGACGGGTTCGACATCCCGATGCACATCAGTGAAGTGGTGGTGATAGAGACGGACGACTACAACGTACCGACTCCCGCCTCGAAGGCCGCCAAGGCCGAACAGAAGAAGGCGGAAGAACAACCCGCCCGCCCGGCCGCACCGCAACCGGCCGAACAGCCGCTGCACCGCGTGGAGAAGCCGCAGGTATCGGTCTACCGCCAGCCGGAGATAAAGGGCGGCGACGTGCTCAACGTCCACCTGGCCTTCGTGCCCACCGACATCAAGGCAGTGAGCACCACGTCCTTCGAAAGCTACCTGGTGAACGACAGCAACTATTACCTCTACTACACCTACCTGGGAGCCGAGGGCAAGGCATGGACGGTGCGTTCGCACGGCCTGATAGAGCCCAACACGAAGCTGCTGCTCGAAGAGTTCGAGAAGGCTTCGCTCAACGACCTGGAGCGCGTGGCCGTGCAGCTGGTGGCCTTCAAGGACCGCCGTTCCTTCCAGCTGAAGCCGGCCGTCAGCGTGGAGCTGCGCATCGACGTGGTGAAGTTCTACAAGCTGCACACCTTCCAGCCGACCGACTTCTTCGAGACGCCGGCCCTGCTCTACGACGTGGTCAAGAACGACCAGCCAGCCAAGCAGGTATATGTGTCGGCCGAAGAGCTCCAGGAGGCCCTGATGCAGAAGCGCAAGGCCGACGACGCGCCCCGCAAGCCGCAGACCATCGCCAAGCGCGGCGGCAAGAACGACATCATCGAGGTAGACCTGCACATCGGCGAACTGCTGGACGACACCCGCGGCATGAGCAACGGTGAGATGCTGAACTACCAGCTGGACAAGTTCCGCGAGGTGATGGAGCAGTACAAGAACAAGCGTGAGCAGCGCATCGTCTTCATCCACGGCAAAGGCGACGGCGTGCTGCGCCGCGCGCTGCTGGACGAGCTGAAGCGCAAGTACCCGGCCTGCAAGGCGCAGGACGCTTCCTTCCAGGAATACGGGTTCGGCGCCACGATGGTCACCATCAGGCAGTAAACAGCAGGTGGGTGTCCGTGCTCCGACTTTCGTCGAGCGCGAAGCCCTCCCATTGGAAACCACGCAACTCTTCGGGGCGGGTGAGGCGGTTCTTCAGGAAGAAGCGCGTCATCTCGCCCCGACACATTTTGGCATAGACGACCACCGTCGCCAGCCGGTCGCCCTTCCACACCTGGAACTCGGGCGTCACGACCTGCACCTCGCGCTCCACGCGCCGCCAGTCGAAGAGGTTCTTCATCTCGCCGCTGGCCAGGTTGAGCAGCACGCCACCCTGCTGCCTGACGGCTTCGATGAACACGTCCGTCAGCAGCGGTTTCCAGTAGTCAAACATCGACAGCCCGCCCCGTTCGGGCAGGCAGACGTCGCCCTCCAGCCGGTAGGGCCGGATGCCGTCCAGCGGGCGCAGCAGGCCGTAGAGGAAGGAGGTGATGAGCAGGTGGTCCTGCGCGAAGGCAAAGTCGTCGGCCGTGAAGTCACGCGGCGCGATGCGTTTGAACACCGCCCCCGTATAGGCTCCGATGGCGGGCATCGGGCGATTCTCTTCCGAGCAGAAGTCGTGGTAGCGGAGGCGGTTTTCGGCGGCTATCTTCGCGTTGACCCGCAGCAGGGTCTCCAGCTCGGCGGCGGAGTATTGCGACAGGCTGAGGACGTTCTGCAACGCCTCGGCTTCAAAGCGGGGTGTAGTCAGCTGCGGCACGCGCAGGGTGCAGCGGGCAGCCATGGTCTTGGCACAGGAGATGAAGGCAAGCATAAGTCAATATAAAAAATCCTCAATTGAGGATGTGTCAAAATGAAGTGAGGCAATTTTAACTCCCCTCCTTCTGGAAGGAGGGGTGCCCAAAGGGCGGGGTGGTAGGTTTTCGCGAAGGGTTATCAATCAACGCGTTATGTATTCACCTACCACCTCCCCCTATCGGGTACTCCTCCTTCCAGAAGGAGGAGAGTCTCAGATACCTCTATTTTGACACACCCTCATTCAATAACATTGTAACCTTGCAAATTTGCGAACAGAACAATAAGACTGAGGTTGATTCAGCATTTTCATATTCTTTCTCTAAAACATTATTTTGAATACAAGCTTTTAACTCAAAACATATTTCATTCCAAATTTCATTCATTTTGCCTCTTTTTAAAAACAAAGGTAATAAAAATCAAGTACTCCCGCTTCATTTTGCGAAAGTAAATTATCGCACCAACCAATTTTCTGCTAAAATACAGGTATTTAATAAAATAGCCAAAAGCACTTCGTGTTTTTGTGGCATTTCACTTCGCGTTTTTGCGGTAATCTGTCTCAAAGTGTGTTCACCCTGTTTCCTTACCCCGTCTGACGAAGTGCTGCGTGAGGACCTGACGCAGTGCTTCATGAGGGTGTCACACAGTGCTTCCTGAGGGGCTGACAAAGCACGGCGTCAGAGAGTGAGGAAGCACGGTGTCAAGGAACGAAAAGACCCTTTTTTAAATACCGCCACAGATGCCACAGAGGATTACATTAAAATTATTGAACCCATTAAATAAATAGGCTGCCTTTAAAGGCAGACCATTTATTTAATTTCACGCGTAATGTTTACACAAGTATCTGTGGCATCTGTGGCGACATTGAAAATCAAGCACTTGTGCAGCAAGATAAAAAAGCATGACCGCTCGCCAACTCCCGGCACACGGTTCATAATATCATCAAGCATACGGAAAACCGCATTTTTCTCCTCTATAATTTTGTTTATAAAGCGGCAATATGTATTTTTGTTACGAACCTTTTCAGAGGCTGAATTCTAAAATTTATCTGCCATGAAAACAATCCATACCACTTCCATTGCCCTGTTCATAAGTCTGCTGTTCAGCTGCGGCCATTCCCCTCAAGAACCGGCTTCACCACTGACCTGCGACATCGACAGCATCTCCCGTGCGGCAGAAGCACCTGTCGACTCCATCCGCTATCTACCGTTAGAGCTGACGGACAGTTCACTGATAGGAAGCATTGACAAAATCATCTGCTTGAATGACAAATTCTATATCTATGACCAGTCCTTCCACACAAAGGCGTCCTGACATTCGACAAAAACGGTCGTTTTCTCCAAGTCCTGCATCCACTGGGACAAGGGCCGGGGGAATATCTCTATCCCGTGGATTTCGATGTAGACAGCGAGGGAAACATCTACATAGCCGACAACGAACGGCAACGTATCCTGAAATATGAAAAAGGGAATCCCAAGGCATACGAAGAAATTGCAACCGGACGATATTTCCTGGATTTCGCTCTGACGGAAGAGGGGAACTTCGTCCTGGGAGACGTCTACGAACAGGGGCGGCTTGCAGACAAACTGGCCGTCTACAACCCGCGTACCCAGACGTACGAAACGCTACTCCAGCCCGCCCTGCCCGAAGTGAACGAGATGAAGATACTGAAAACGGTTTCGCACTACCTGTTCAAATCCGGCAGAAAGACATACTATTACCACCGGTTCACCCCGCACGTCTATCAGCCTGAGCGGAAAGAACCGTTCGCCACGTTCCTGTCTTCCAGATATTATACAGCCGAAAGCCTGAAAGAGCTGGAAAGCAAGTCCGCAGCCTTCCTTACGGACACCAAGCACATCAAGGACATCAACGGCTTCTACGAAATCAGTCAGGGCTATGTATGCTCCATCCTTTCCTCCTACCTGCCGGACTTCTACTACATCCCCCGAAAGGGTAACGGCATCCAGCGCTTCGGATTAGAAAGGGAAAAACGCCTGCTTGGAAACGTCATGCTCAAGGGGGTTACTGACCGCGCGCTCATCTTTACGGCCAGCTATACGGATGCCAACGCACAAAAAGCAGCCGGACTGACCGGACTATCCGCCGACGAACGGAAAATCTTCAGCCAATGGAACGCAGACAGCAACCCTATACTTATCCTGGTCTATCTAAAACCATAAGGGAGTGAAAGGCACATTCATCTCCCCACGATACCCACCTGGTTTACAACCACCTACAGCAAATGCGGAAGATGCGGAGGGTAATCTGCAAACATTACGCGCGAAAAATAATTAAATGAGCTGCCTTTAAAGGCAGCCTATTTATTTATCATTTCCTGAAAAAGTTGTCAAACCATCCTCCGCATCTTCCGCATTTGCTGTATAGGACTGTAAATCAGCAGGCTATCGTGGGAACTTTTTACACAGCCCCCTCCGGTCTCCCCACAGGCCTTCCAACCGTTTCCGCCCTTCCATTTCCGTCCGTTAAGAAAGATTTCATGTACTTTTCGCCCTTCTTTCAAGACTTTTTGCTACCTTTACGACTTGTTGGGGAAAAGGCACTCCGCGCCCGCCCCGACACCCGAGACTGGAAAAAGAAAAAACAATATATAAAATGACTCACAAATGGAATTATCAACCCATAACACCCGAACAGGCAGAAGCAAGCCGGCAACTGGCCAAGGAGCTGGGCATTAGCCCCATACTGGGGCAACTGCTCATCGAACGCGGCATCAAGACCGCTGCCGCCGCACGGAAATTCTTCCGCCCGCAACTGCCCGACCTGTACGACCCGTTCCTGATGAAGGATATGGACGTGGCCGTGGCACGCCTGAACCAGGCTATGGGAAAGAAAGAACGGATTCTGATTTACGGAGACTATGATGTGGACGGTACCACTGCCGTGGCACTGGTCTACAAGTTTATCCAACAGTTCTATTCGAACATCGACTATTACATCCCCGACCGCTACAACGAAGGCTACGGGGTGTCTTACAAAGGAGTGGACTACGCCGTGGAAACGGGCGTGAAGCTCATCATCGTGCTGGACTGCGGCATCAAGGCCGTGGACGAGATTGCCTATGCCCGCGAGAAGGGCATCGACTTCATCATCTGCGACCACCACGTGCCCGACGAGGTGCTGCCACCCGCCGTGGCCATCCTGAACGCCAAGCGCGAGGACAACACGTACCCCTACGAGCATCTGTCGGGCTGCGGCGTGGGCTTCAAGTTCATGCAGGCCTTCACGCTGAGCAACGGCATCGAGTTCCACCACCTCATCCCCCTGCTCGACCTGGTGGCCGTGAGCATCGCCTCGGACATCGTGCCCATCATGGGCGAGAACCGCATCCTGGCCTACCACGGCCTGAAGCAGCTCAACAGCAACCCCAGTATCGGGCTGAAGGCCATCATCGACGTCTGCGGACTGTCGGACCGGGAAATCAACATTAGCGACATCGTCTTCAAGATAGGGCCGCGCATCAACGCTTCGGGACGCATCCAGAACGGCAAGGAGGCCGTGGACCTGCTGACGGAGAAGGACTTCTCCACCGCCCGGGCAAAGGCCTTCCAGATCAACCAGTACAACGAGACGCGCAAGGACCTGGACAAGAGCATGACCGAAGAGGCCAACCGCATTGTGGCAGGACTGGAGGGGCTGGCCGACCGCCGCTCCATCGTGCTCTACAACGAGGCCTGGCACAAGGGCGTCATCGGCATCGTGGCCTCGCGCCTGACGGAAATCTACTACCGCCCCGCCGTGGTGCTGACCCGCACCAACGACATGGCCACCGGCTCGGCCCGCTCCGTGTCGGGCTTCGACGTGTACAAGGCCATCGAATACTGCCGCGATCTGCTCGAGAACTTCGGCGGGCACACCTATGCCGCCGGCCTGTCGATGAAGGTGGAGAACGTGCCCGCCTTTGCCGAACGGTTCGAGGAATTCGTGTCGCAGCACATCCTGCCGGAACAGACCAGCGCCGTGATCGACATCGACGCCGAGATAGACTTCAAGGACATCACACCCAAGTTCTTCAGCGACCTGAAGAAGTTCAACCCCTTCGGGCCGGAGAACACGAAGCCCGTGTTCTGCACCCACAACGTCTACGACTACGGCACGAGCAAGGTGGTGGGCCGCGACCAGGAACACATCAAGCTGGAGCTGGTGGACAACAAGTCGAACAACGTGATGAACGGCATCGCCTTCGGACAAAGCTCGCACGTGCGCTACATCAAGACGAAACGCTCGTTCGACATCTGCTACACCATCGAGGAGAACACCCACAAGCGGGGCGAGGTGCAGCTCCAGATAGAGGACATCAAGCCGAACTGAGGCTTTTTTCGGACAGAAGAACAAAAGTACAAAGGGATATTGCCTTGCAGATTGTTTTGTCTTTTTGTTCTTCTGTTCTTTTGTCTTAAAAAAGCATGGGAAAATCAGGACAAGGAGCAGTCATGGACTATCAAGCAATCTTAAAGCAATACTGGGGCTACGACTCCTTCCGCGGCATCCAGGAAGACATCATCCGCAGCATCGGCCAGGGACGCGACACGCTGGGCCTGATGCCGACGGGCGGCGGAAAGTCCGTCACCTTCCAGGTACCCGCCCTGGCCCAGGAAGGCATGTGCCTGGTCATCACTCCGCTCATCGCCCTGATGAAGGACCAGGTGCAGAACCTGAAGCGGCGGGGCATCAAGGCCCTGGCCGTCTACTCGGGCATGAGCCGGCAGGACATCATCGCGACGCTGGAGAACGCCATCTTCGGCAACTACAAGTTCCTCTACATCTCGCCCGAGCGGCTGGACACGGATATCTTCCGCATCAAGCTGGCCAAGATGAAAATCAGCCTGATTACGGTGGACGAGAGCCACTGCATCTCGCAATGGGGCTACGACTTCCGCCCGGCCTACCTGAAGATAGCCGAGGTGCGCCGCCTGCTGCCGGGCGTACCCGTACTGGCCCTGACCGCCACCGCCACGCCCGAGGTGGTGAAGGACATCCAACAGCGGCTGGAGTTCCGCGAGGAGAACGTGTTCCGCATGAGCTTCGAGCGCACCAACCTGGCCTACGTGGTGCGCCGCACGGAGAACAAGGCCGCCGAACTACTGCACATCCTGCAACGCATGCCGGGCAGTGCCATCCTCTACGTGCGCAACCGCCGCCGCACCAAGGAGGTGACCGAATGGCTGCAACAGCAGGGCATCACCGCCGACGTCTACCACGCCGGGCTGGACGACGCCGTGAAAGACATCCGCCAGCAGCGGTGGCAGAAAGGCGAAAGCCGCGTGATGGTCGCCACCAACGCTTTCGGCATGGGCATCGACAAGCCCGACGTGCGGCTGGTCATCCACCTGGACCTGCCCGACTCCATCGAGGCCTACTTCCAGGAAGCGGGCCGTGCGGGCCGCGACGGACAGAAGGCCTACGCCATCATCCTCCACTCCAAGGCCGACAGCACGACGCTGCGCAAGCGCATCCCCGACAACTTTCCGGAGAAGGACTACATCCGCGACGTCTACGAACACCTGCAATACTATTACGAAATGGCCATGGGCGACGGACGGGGCTGCGTGCGCGAGTTCGACATCGAGGACTTCTGCCGCAAGTTCAAGTACTTCCCCGTCCCCGTGGACAGCGCGCTGAAGATACTGACACAGGCGGGCTACCTGGAGTACACCGACGAACGGGACAACGCCTCGCGCCTGCTCTTCACCGTGAGGCGCGAGGAGCTGTACAGGCTGCGCGAGCTGGGCGACGACACGGACCGCCTCATCCAGGCGGCCTTGCGCTCGTACACCGGCCTGTTCACCGACTATGCCTTCATCAGCGAAGACACGCTGGCCGTGCGCGCCGGACTCACGCACCGACAGGTGTACGAACTGCTGAAGGAGCTTTCCCGGCGGCGCATCGTCAGCTACATCCCCCACAAGAAGACGCCCTACATCATCTATACCCGCGAACGGGTGGAAAGCGAGCGGCTGAACATCCCGCCCGCTGTCTACGAAGAGCGCAAGGCCCGCTACGAACAGCGCATCAGGGCCATGCTCGACTACGTGACCAACGACACGGCCTGCCGCAGCCGCATGCTGCTACACTACTTCGGCGAACAGAACGAGCACGACTGCGGGCAGTGTGACACCTGCATCGAACTCCGCAAGCAGACGGAGGCCCGGACGGCCGGCCTGTCCGAAAGAATCAGACAATGCCTGGACAGCCAACCGCTCACGCCCGCCGACTTGGCGGCCCAGATTCCGGTAGAAAAAGACCTGCTGACAGACACCTTACACCAAATGATGGACAACAAACAAATATTTACCCACAACGGGATGCTGCAAATCAGAAAATAATTCACTACTTTTGTCCCGCAATCGGCAAGAAGGAAGAGGCCGACCACTTCCTGACGTCCGTTGCAGCTACAATTAAACAGAAACGGATATGGGATTTTTCAAGTCATTCTTCTCCGGAAAGCCTTCCAGCCCGGAAGAAGAGCAACAGAAAAACAAACAAAAGAACTTCGAGATATTCAAGTATGACGGCATGCGCGCCCAGCGCATGGGACGCACGGACTACGCCGTCAAATGCTTCCAGGAGGCACTGGCCCTGCAGGAAGACTTCGAGACGATGGGCTACCTGGTACAGGTCTACATCCAGACCAACCGGCTGGACGAAGCCCGCCGCCTGCTGGAACGCATGACGCAGATGGAACCGAACCATGCCAACACCTTCCTGAACCTGGCCAACGTCTGCTTCGCCCAGGAAGACTATCCCGCCATGGCCGAAGCGGCCAAAAAAGCCATCGCCATCGAAGAAGGCAACGCCATGGCCCACTACCTGCTGGGCAAGGCGACGGACGGCGAGGGCAACAGCATCATGAGCATCGCCCACCTGACCAAAGCCATCCTGCTGAAGGACGACTTCACGGAAGCCCGCCTGATGCGTGCCGAAGCCCTGATGAAGATGCAGCAGTACAAGGAAGCCGCCGAGGACATCGAAGCCATCCTGTCACAGACTCCCGACGAAGAGAACGCCCTGCTGCTGCGCGGACGCATCGAAGAGTCCACCGGAAAGGCTGAAGAAGCCGAAGCCGACTTCCGCAAGGTGACGGAAGAAAATCCGTTCAACGAGCAGGCCTATCTGTACCTGGGACAGCTGTACATCGGCCAGAACAAACTGACGGAAGCCATCGCCCTCTTTGACGAGGCCATCGAACTGAACCCCAACTTCATCCAGGCCTACCACGAACGCGGACGGGCCAAGATGCTGAACGGCGACAAGGACGGCGCCACAGAAGACCTGAAGAAGGAACTGGAGCTGAACCCCAAGGAAAGCGAAGCCTTCAACGGCGAATACAACAACCTGCCCGGAGGAAACAGGCAGACTGACATCTTAGGACTATAATCCCCCTATCGCAACACACAACAAACCCAAGCACTATGAGCCAAGAACGAAATAATGTAGCCATCCTGGGCACCGGACATATCGCCGCCAAGATGGCCGCTACCCTGCAACAGATGAAAGACGTGAACTGCTACGCCGTAGCCTCACGCGAACAGATCCGTGCCGAAGCCTTCGCCAAGGAGTGGGGCTTCAAGAAAGCCTGCGGATCGTATGAAGAACTGGCCGCCGACCCTCACGTCGACCTGGTCTACATCGCCACGCCCCACTCCCACCACTACGAGCATGCCCGCCTGTGCATCCTCAACGGGAAGGCCGTGCTCTGCGAAAAGGCCTTCACGGCCAACGCCCGCCAGGCCGAAGCACTGCTGCAGCTGGCCAAGGAACGCAACGTGTTCATCACCGAAGCCATCTGGACACGCTACATGCCCTTCTCCCACACCATCCGCGAACTGGTGTTCAACGGCTCCATCGGCCGCCCGCACATGCTGACGGCCAACCTGGGCTATCCCATCGCCTACAAGGAACGCATCGCCAAGCCCGAACTGTGCGGAGGCGCCCTGCTCGACATCGGCGTCTATCCCATCAACTTTGCCCGCATGATATTCGGCACCGACATCGACGACATCCAGTCGCACTGCGTGAAGAACAACTACGGCGTGGACATCCAGGAGAGCATCTCCTTCCGCTACGCCAACGGCAACATGGCCGTGATGCAGCTCACTGCCAGCTGTGCCAACGACCGTCAGGGCATCATCTCGGGCGAGAAAGGCTACATCGTGGTGGACAACATCAACAACCCGCAGCAGGCCGCCATCTATGACAGCGACCACCAGCTGGTGAAGATTTACGACTGCCCGTCACAGATCAGCGGCTACGAATACGAGGTGCAGGCCTCCATCGACGCCCTGCGCCGGGGACAACTGGAGACGGCTGCCATGCCCCACGCCGAGACACTGGAAATCATGCACCTGCTCGACCGGCTCCGCCAGCAATGGGGAGTGGTCTATCCGGCCGACACCGAGGACATCGGCGAACAGGAAAAGTAAAATTGATACCTTTTTCAAAAAAAACATGGAATATTGTTTGCATTTCAAAGAAAAGCATTACATTTGCCGACGAATTAACAAGAAAGACAAGATATGAACCTGTTTGCTTACGCATATTACTTCTTCTTTTACTTTTACTTTAGCAACAAAGTAGAGCGGGAGTTTGTATGTGTCAAGTGACAGTGACGCTTAAGAACTGAAGAAAGAACTTAAAAATAAAGATATGGATCCCGCTCCCATGACTGGAAGCGGGATTTTTGTTAATACAACGATATGAAAAGAATAGCCATTCAGGGAACCTTGGGTTCCTTCCACGACATTGCAGCCCACCGATACTTCG
The DNA here is from genome assembly GCF_900128475.1 of Mediterranea massiliensis. Classification (GTDB taxonomy): domain Bacteria; phylum Bacteroidota; class Bacteroidia; order Bacteroidales; family Bacteroidaceae; genus Bacteroides; species Bacteroides massiliensis_E. Next base: position 98,179 of record NZ_LT635833.1, read on the forward strand.
AAGGCGAAGACATCGAACTGATCTGCTGCGCTACGTTTGAGGATGTATTCAAGTCCATCCACCAGGACAGCCAGGTCATCGGCATGCTGGCCATCGAGAATACCATTGCGGGCAGCCTGCTCTACAACAACGAACTGCTGCGCCAGAGCGGCACACAGATTGTCGGCGAACACAAGCTGCGCATCTCGCACAGCTTCGTCTGCCTGCCCGAAGAAGACTGGGACGACATCACCGAAGTCAACTCGCACCCCATCGCCCTGATGCAATGCCGCGAGTTCCTGAGCCAGCATCCCAACATCAAGGTCGTGGAAGGTGAGGACACCGCCTTCAGTGCCGAAATCATCAAAAAGGAGCATCTAAAAGGACATGCCGCCATCTGCTCGAAGGCGGCTGCCGAGCTCTACGGCATGAAGGTGCTGCAAGAGGGCATCGAGACGAACAAGCACAACTTCACCCGCTTCCTGGTAGTGGCCGACCCCTGGCAGGTGGACGAACTGAACCGCCACCGCAACCGCGAGCCCAACAAGGCCAGCCTGGTGTTCACCCTGCCCCATACCGAGGGAAGCCTCTCGCAGGTGCTGTCCATCCTCTCGTTCTACCGCATCAACCTGACCAAAATCCAGTCGCTGCCCATCATCGGGCGGGAATGGGAATACCAGTTCTACGTAGACGTGATGTTCGACCAGATGCTGAGGTACAAGCAGGCCCTCGCCGCCATCAGTCCATTGACCAAAGAATTAAAGATATTAGGAGAATACGAAGATGGAAAATCAACACTGTGATAAAGCTACAAGTGACAAGCTACGAGCTACGAGTGACGAGCTACAGGCTACGAGTTACCGGCCGGCCGACCGCCTGGCTTCGGTCAGCGAATACTACTTCTCGCGCAAGCTGAAGGAAGTGGCACAAATGAACGCGCAGGGGATGGACGTCATCAGCCTGGGCATCGGAAGCCCCGACATGCCGCCCTCGGCCAAGACCATCGAGACCTTATGCCAGGCTGCACAGAACCCCGACGGACACGGCTACATGCCCTACGTGGGCATCCCCGAACTGCGCAAGGCCTTTGCCGACTGGTACAAGCGGTGGTACGGCGTAGACCTCGACCCGCAGACCGAGATACAGCCGCTCATCGGCTCGAAGGAAGGCATCCTGCACGTCACGCTGGCCTTCGTCAACCCCGGCGAGCAGGTACTGGTGCCCAATCCGGGCTACCCCACCTATACCTCGCTGAGCAAGATACTGGGGGCCGAGGTGGTGAACTACAACCTGAAGGAGGAAGACGGCTGGATGCCCGACTGGGAACAGCTGGAGGCGCTGGACACGAGCCGCGTCAAGCTGATGTGGACCAACTATCCCAACATGCCGACCGGCGCACCCGCCACGCCCGAGCTCTATGAACAGCTGGTGGACTTTGCCCGCAGGAAAGGCATCATCATCGTGAACGACAACCCCTACAGCTTCATCCTGAACGACCACCCGCTGAGCATCCTGGCCGTGCCGGGTGCCAAGGAATGCTGCATCGAGTTCAACTCCATGAGCAAGAGCCACAACATGCCGGGCTGGCGCATCGGCATGCTGGCCTCGAACCCGCAGTTCGTGCAATGGGTGCTGAAGGTGAAGAGTAACATCGACAGCGGCATGTTCCGCGCCATGCAGCTGGCCGCCGCCACTGCTCTGGAGGCCGACGCCGACTGGTACGAAGGCAACAACCGCAACTACCGCAACCGCCGCCGCCTGGCCGGAGAAATCATGCACACGCTGGGCTGCACCTACGACGAACGACAGGTGGGCATGTTCCTCTGGGGACGCATCCCCGACTCGTGCAAGGACGTGGAGGAGCTGACCGAACGCGTGCTCCACGAAGCCCGCGTCTTCATCACCCCGGGCTTCATCTTCGGCTCGAACGGCGCACGCTACATTCGCATCTCGCTCTGCTGCAAGGACGCGAAGCTGGAGGAGGCGCTGGAGAGAATTAGGAAAATGAAGAATGAAGAATGAGGAACGAAGAATTTCCGACTGCTTCATTCGTGAACCACAGAAACAATTAACAGACATAAGAACATACAATGATGACCCCGAAAGAACGAAGGGGACGCCGCAGGCCAATTCTTCATTCTTCATTCATCATTCTAAATTCAATCGTTATGGAACTCGAATTAGAGAAAATCACACTCCCGGGCGTGGACGACAAACGCCCCCTGGTGATTGCAGGCCCCTGCAGCGCCGAAACTGAAGAACAAGTGATGGAAACCGCCCGCCAGCTGGCAGGCCGCGGCATCAAGATATTCCGTGCCGGTATCTGGAAACCCCGCACCAAACCCGGAGGCTTCGAGGGCGTAGGCGTAGAAGGCCTGCCCTGGCTCAAGGAAGTGAAACAGGAAACGGGCATGTACGTGGCTACCGAAGTGGCCACTGCCAAGCACGTGTTCGAGGCCCTGAAGGCCGGCATCGACATCCTGTGGATCGGCGCCCGCACCACGGCCAACCCCTTCGCCATGCAGGAGATAGCCGACGCACTGAAGGGCGTGGACATCCCCGTTTTGGTGAAGAACCCCGTGAACCCGGACCTGGAATTGTGGATCGGTGCGCTGGAGCGCATCAACCAGGCCGGACTGAAACGGCTGGCCGCCATCCACCGCGGCTTCTCGTCGTACGACAAGAAGATATACCGCAACCTGCCCCAGTGGCACATCCCCATCGAGCTGCGCCGCCGCATCCCCAACCTGCCCATCCTCTGCGACCCCAGCCACATCGGCGGCAAGCGCGAGCTTGTGGCCCCGCTGTGCCAGCAGGCCATGGATCTGGGCTTCGACGGCCTCATCGTGGAGAGCCACTGCAACCCCGACAAGGCCTGGAGCGACGCGGCCCAGCAGGTGACGCCGGACATTCTGGACTACATCCTGAACCTGCTCGTCATCCGCGAAACCAACCAGAGCACGGAGAACCTGAACGAACTGCGCAAGCAGATTGACGAATGCGACGACGAGCTCATCCAGATTCTGGGCAAGCGCATGCGCGTGGCCCGCGAAATAGGTACCTACAAGAAGGAACACGACATGACCATCCTTCAGACAGGCCGTTACAACGAGATTCTGGAGAAGCGCGGTTCGCAGGGTGCCCTCTGCGGCATGGATGCCGACTTCATCAAGAAAGTGTTCGAAGCCATACACGAAGAAAGTGTAAGGCAGCAGATGGAAATCATTAATAAATGAAGAACGAAAAACGAAGAATGAAGAATTCGGGCTGCGCATTGCGACAGTCTTACCTGTCCCAGCCACCCCTTCTTCATTCCTCATTCTTAATTCTTCATTCTTAATTCTTCATTTTATCATGAGAATATTGATCCTCGGAGCCGGAAAGATGGGCTCCTTCTTCAACGATGTACTGAGTTTCCAGCACGAGACGGCCGTGTACGACGTCAACCCGCACCAGCTGCGCTTCGTCTACAACACCTACCGCTTCACCACGCTGGACGAGATAAAAGATTTTGAACCCGAACTGGTAATCAACGCCGCCACGGTGAAGTACACCCTCGACGCTTTCCGCCAGGTGCTGCCCGTGCTGCCCAAGGACTGCATCCTGAGCGACATCGCTTCGGTGAAGACCGGACTGAAGGCCTTCTACAAGGAAAGCGGCTTCCGCTACGTGTCCACGCACCCCATGTTCGGACCGACATTCGCCAGCCTCAACAACCTGAGCGAGGAAAATGCCATCATCATCACCGAAGGCGACCACCTGGGCCGCATCTTCTTCAAGGACCTCTACCAGACGCTGAAGCTGAACATCTTCGAATATACCTTCGACGAACACGACGAGACGGTAGCCTACTCGCTGTCCATCCCCTTCGTGTCGACCTTTGTCTTCGCCGCGGTGATGAAACACCAGGATGCGCCGGGCACCACCTTCAAGAAGCACATGGCCATTGCCCGCGGCCTGCTGAACGAAGACGACTACCTGCTGCAGGAAATCCTCTTCAACCCCCGCACGCCCGCCCAGGTGGCCAACATCCGCACGGAGCTGAAAAACCTGCTCGAAATCATCGAGAAGAAGGACGCCGACGGCATGAAGCAGTATCTCACCAAGATTCGCGAGAACATCAAATAGGGATGCACAAGGCTGGGCGACGGACGTAAAGTGCCACTTTATGCTCCCCCAGTGACACATTATCCGAAAATAACCCGTAACTTTGTCCTCCGCAATGATAGACCAAGCCACCATAGACCGGATTATGGACGCGGCGCAGATTTACGACGTCGTGTCGGACTTCGTGACCCTGCGCAAGCGCGGCGTCAACTACGTGGGCCTCTGTCCCTTCCACGACGACAAGACGCCCTCGTTCTACGTCTCGCCCGCCAAGGGGCTCTGCAAATGCTTCGCCTGCGGCAAAGGGGGCAACGCTGTCCATTTCATCATGGAGCACGAACAGCTCACCTATCCCGAGGCCCTGCGCTTCCTGGCCAAGAAATACGGCATCGAAATCAAGGAACGCGAACTGACGGGCGAAGAAAAGGCCGCACAGAGCGAGCGCGAGAGCCTGTTCGTGGTCAACCAGTGGGCCAACGACTACTTCCGCCGCACCCTGCGGCAGACCGAGGAAGGACGCAACATCGGCATGGCCTACTTCCGGAGCCGCGGCTTCCGCGACGACATCATCGAGAAGTTCCAGCTGGGCTACTGCACCGAGAGCCACGACGCCATGGCCCGCGAGGCACTCAGCAAGGGTTACAAGAAGGAATACCTGGTGAAGACCGGCCTCTGCTACGAGACGGACGACCACCGCCTGCGCGACCGTTTCTGGGGACGCGTCATCTTTCCCGTCCACACGCTTAGCGGCAAGGTGGTAGCCTTCGGCGGACGCGTACTGGCCGCCGCTACCAAGGGTGTGAAGGTGAAGTACGTCAACTCGCCCGAATCGGAAATCTACCACAAGAGCAACGAACTCTACGGCATGTACCAGGCCAAGCAGGCCATCGTCAAGCAGGACCGCTGCTACCTGGTGGAAGGCTACACGGACGTCATCTCCATGCACCAGAGCGGAGTGGAGAACGTGGTGGCCTCATCGGGCACGGCACTCACCACGCAGCAGATCAAGATGATACACCGCTTCACCAACAACCTGACGGTGCTCTACGACGGCGATGCGGCGGGCATCAAGGCCTCTCTGCGCGGCATCGACATGCTGCTCGAAGAGGGAATGAACATCAAGGTATGCCTCCTGCCCGACGGCGACGACCCCGACTCCTATGCCCGCAAGCACAACTCTACCGAGTTCCAGGACTTCATCAAGGAGCACGAGACGGACTTCATCCGCTTCAAGACCAACCTGCTGATGGAGGATGCCGGCCAGGACCCCATCCGCCGGGCCGAGCTCATCAGCAACATCGTGCAAAGCATCTCGGTCATCCCCGAAGCCATCGTGCGCGACGTCTACATCAAGGAATGTGCCCAACTGCTACACGTGGAAGACCGCCTGCTCGTGTCTGAAGTGGCCAAACGCCGTGAGAAAGAAGCCGAACGCAAGGCCGAACAGCGCGAACGCGAGCGCCGCCGGACGACGGCCGACGCC
>NZ_LT635833.1:104002-141051 GCF_900128475.1 Mediterranea massiliensis
CGCTACGGCGAGCGCGTCATGTGCAACGTGCCCGACGAGGAGGGCAAGGAAATCCCCGTCACGGTCATTGAGTTCGTGGTGGCCGACCTCCAGCAGGACGACCTGGCCTTCCACAACCCGCTGCACCGCCGCATGCTGGCCGAAGCCGCCGAGCACCTGCACGACGAAGGCTTCCGGGCCGAGCACTACTTCGTGGCCCACCCCGATCCCGTCATCAGCCGCCTGAGCACGGAGCTCATCAGCGACCGCTACCAGCTGAGCAAATATCACTACAAGAGCCAAAAGATCGTGACCGACGAAGAACGGCTCTACGAGCTGGTGCCCCTGCTGACCACCAACTTCAAGTATGCCATCGTCGGCGAAGAGCTGAAGCACATGATGCGTGCCCTGCAGGACCCTGCCGTAGCCCACGACGAAGCACAGTGCAACGCCCTGATGAAGCGTTACAGCGAGCTGCGCGAGGTACAGAGCCTCATGGCCAAGCGCCTGGGCGACCGCGTGGTGCTCAGCCTCTGACAGAAGGTATAAATCCGGAAACTTTTAAGGCTTGATTTCCTGCTCGAGCGAATCGATCCGCTCGAGCGTAGAGTCGGCACCGGTCGACGGGAAAAGCTTCATGACATGTTTCAGATAGGTGCGCGCCTTGGCATACCCAGAATCGAATACCTCGGACAAACCGTTCCGGTAGCGGGCATACTGCATGCGTGTGGGCGACGGAATGCGGCGATAGTCGGCATCCAGTTTCTTGCGGGCATTCTCGGCCTTCAGATAATAATAGTTCCCCAAGAAGATGCAGGCCTGCAGATTGTCAGGATCCAGTCCGATGACCTTTTCATAAGTTTCCAAAGCATCGGCCAGCTTGCCCCGACGTACCTCCACATCTCCACAGGCCACGAGCAACGTCACGTCGTCCGGCTTGTGTGCAAGCTGTTCCTTATAAAACAGATAGGCTTTGTCATAGTTGGCGGCATCCTTGAAGCATTCGGCCAGCGAAGCGGCAAAACGGACCGCCAGTTCCGAGGACTTGTCCACGCTGGTCCAGTAAAACATCTCCGCCTGAGAGGTATTCGCATGACAAGCCTGACGGAACAGGCTTTCAGCATATCCCATCTGTCCGGAAGCGATGGCCTCCGGCACCTTCTGCAACAACGCTTCGGCCGTCTGGGCTCCTGCCGCCAGCGGAAGCAGGCAGCAATACAGTAAAAATAAAGTCAAGGTCTTCATAAAGGCATCCAAATAGTCAGTTCAGTTATAGTCTTGGCCCGTCCTCGCGACAAGGCTCCACAAAATTAGCGAGTTTCCATCAGACCGTCAAGCAAATCCTTGAGAAATAATGCTAAATATTGCCGTCGATTTCCGTCGATTCTGCTTACCTTTGCGCCCACCAAGCAAAAAATATGAAAAAGACCGACAGAGAAATACTGGGCATCGCCCTGCCGGCCATCGTGTCGAACATCACGGTGCCGCTGCTGGGACTGGTCGACGTGGCCATCGTAGGCCATCTGGGCGACGCCGCCTACATCGGCGCCATTGCCGTGGGAGGCATGCTGTTCAATATCATCTACTGGATTTTCGGGTTCCTGCGCATGGGTACCAGCGGAATGACCGCCCAGCTGTACGGAAAACAGAGTTTAACCGAGATTGTTCAGATGCTGGTACGAGCCGCGACCATCGGAACGGGTATTGCCCTGGTACTCATCGCTCTGCAGGTTCCCATCCGCGAGGCGGCCTTCCTGATCATCCGACCTACCGAAGCCGTCGGCCGCCTGGCTACAACCTACTTCCACATCTGCATCTGGGGAGCTCCGGCCATGCTGGGCCTCTACGGACTGACAGGCTGGTACATCGGCATGCAGAACTCACGCATCCCGATGCTGATAGCCATTACGCAGAACGTGGTGAATATTGCGGCCAGCCTCTGCCTGGTCTATTTGTGCGGCATGAAGGTAGAGGGCGTGGCACTGGGCACCCTCATCGCCCAATATGCCGGTCTGCTGATGGGTATCGTGCTGTGGATGCGCCACTATGGCTACCTGTGGGCCTCCTTCCGCAGGGAAGGGCTGTTCCGACGGTCGGTTATGAAACGTTTCTTCGAAGTGAACCGCGACATCTTCCTGCGTACCCTCTGCCTGGTGGCCGTCACCCTCTTCTTCACATCGGCCGGAGCCGGCCAAGGGGAAATCATCCTGGCCGTCAACACCCTGCTGATGCAGCTGTTCACTCTCTATTCCTACATCATGGACGGATTTGCCTACGCCGGCGAGGCCTTGAGCGGTAAGTACATCGGTGCCGGCGACCGAGCCTCGTTCTCCACGACCGTCCGGCGTCTGTTCGGCTGGGGAGCGGTCATGGCCCTGCTGTTCACAGCCACCTATGCCCTCGGCGGGCAGGGTTTTCTGAACCTGCTGACCGACGACCCGTCGGTGACCGAAGCCGCCGCCCACTTTTTCGGCTGGGCACTCCTCATCCCCACAGCCGGCCTGGCTGCCTTTATCTGGGACGGCGTCTACATCGGTGCCACCTACACACGCGGCATGCTGCAGGCCATGGGAGTGGCGGCTGCCCTGTTCTTCATACTTTATTATGGCCTCTATCCACTCTGGAACAACCATGCCTTGTGGCTGGCCTTTCTGGTCTATCTGTCGGCCCGCGGCCTGGTGCAAACCGGCCTGAAACACCACCTGTACAGGAAAGCTTTCCCGAAAGAATAAATCCAACGCCTATTCAGTCTGTTCCGCCGGATAGTTCACCAAGTAGAGGGTATCGGTGGCGCGCGTAAAGGCGGTATACAACCACCGGAAATAATCGGGCGTCAGATATTCCTCCGACATGTACCCTTGGTCCAGGAAAACGTTCTTCCACTGCCCGCCCTGCGCCTTGTGGCAGGTGACGGCATACGCATACTTCACCTGCAGGGCATTGTAATAGGGATCGGCCTTCATCTTCTTCATGCGGTCGCGCTTCAAGGGAATGTCGACATAGTCTTCCAGCACGGTCTGGAACAACCGTTCGCTCTCCTCGCGCGACAAGGCGGGCGCATCACTATGAAGTGTATCGAGCAACAAACGCACTTCCAGTTCGGCGTCCTGCCAGTTGGGGAAAGACAACAGGACATCGGCAAAACGGAAGCCATACATCTCGGCGGTACGACGCACCCGGCGCACTACAGCCGTCTCGCCATTGGCGATGAAGTCCAGGTTCTTTTCCTTTTCCGTCCAATAGTAATTGTTCTTGGCCACCATCAGCAGATCCCCGCTTTCCAGTTCCTCTTCCCGCCACAATATCTGGGCACGGATACCGTTGTTATAGATGTTGGCCCGCTTGTTGGAACGACACACGACAATGGTTTCGTCCGTACCGTCACGATCGTAACAGGCTGACAGGGCATCGATCAGTTCATTGCCCGGCAACAGTTTGACGTCGGGGAAACCCGATATCCTGATTTTAGGCAATACGCCCCACTCCTCCTCCGCAATGAGTCGGCGCAAGGCCGTCGCATTCCACAAGATACCCGATTGCTGTTCCTGCCGGACCACCTGGGTCAGGTCTGTCTCCACGACCTCCAGCCCGTAGCCCCTCAAGGCATCGGCGTACAGCGCCGGACTCAGTTCCTCGCCGACGGGAGGCAGCTGGGCCGTATCTCCCATCAGCAACAGGCGGCATCCCTGACCTGAATAGACAAACTGCACCAGGTCGTCCAGCAACCGCCCCGTACCGAACATGGCACCCGACAGCCCTTCGTTGGATATCATCGAGGCTTCGTCCACAATATATAAGGTATGGGTCGTCAGATTGTCGTTCAACGTAAAGTTTCCCCCTTCTCCCGAATAGGCCCGTTCCCGGTATATCTTCTTATGAATGGTAAAGGCCGGATGCCCCGCATACGCCGAAAAGACCTTTGCCGCCCTCCCAGTCGGAGCCAGCAACACGACCTTCTGTTTCAGGAAGTCGAGCGTCCGTACCAAAGCTCCCACCAGTGAGGTTTTTCCCGTGCCTGCATAGCCCCGCAGCAGGAATGCAACATCCGCCTTCGGCGAACAGAGAAACTGAGACAACAATTTTATCGCATTTTCCTGCTCAGGAGTTGGCTGATAAGGAAAATTTTCCTTAATTTGCCTTTCTAAATAGTTATTTATCATTTTCGCCTAAGAAAAAAGTAAGAGGAACTGATGTTTTTAAATTTATTTCTTTTATTTTTGCGGTGCGAATATAACATTACTTACGAATATAATAAACTAAAAACATATTTATCATGAAAACAGTATTTAATATCGTTTTGGCCCTGTGCGCTTTAGTACTGGTTTACATCTGCTATGCCAGTATCATGGGCCCGATTAATTTCGAGAAAGCTGAAAAGAACAGAGAGAAAGCTGTCATTGCGCGTCTGATAGACATCCGCAAGGCTCAGACCGAGTATCGCAACCTGCACAACCAGCAGTACACTCCGAGCTTCGACACCTTGATCAGCTTCGTGAAGACAGCCAAACTTCCTTTCATCTACAAGAAAGGTGAGCTGACTGACAAGCAGCTGGAAGATGGTCTGACTGAAAAGAAAGCCATCAGCATCATCAACAAGGCCAAGAAGACCGGCAACTATGCTGAAGTAAAGAAGCTGGGGCTGGAAAACTTTACTCGTGACACCATGTGGGTAGCTGTCATCGATACAATCTTCCCGAAAGGCTTCAATGCCGATTCGATGAGATACGTACCGTTCGGCAACGGCGCACAGTTTGAAATGGCCATCAAGAACGATACAGCCAAATCGGGTGCTCCTTTCTGCCTGCTCGAAGTGAAGACTCCGTATACTGTTTACCTGAACGGTCTGGACAAACAGGAAATCGCCAACAAGATTGACCTCCAGACCAAGCTGGGCAAATATGCCGGCTTGATGATTGGTAGCTTGGAAACAGCTAACAACAACGCAGGTAACTGGGAATAATCCTTCCTAAGCGTATATGACAGAAACGATTGATTTTACTAAATCAAAGCAATATACATTATCCATCCGTCTTAGTACGGATGGATTTTCTTTTTCTGTACTCAACCCTTTGGAGGACAGCAGCTCCATGCTGACGGACTATGAGGTTGACGAATCTCTTTCGCTGACGGCCAACCTGAAACAGGCATTCAGGAAAGTGGAATGGCTGAGTCTGCCCTACCGTCGTGTCAATCTACTGATGGCCGGCAAACGTTTCACCTTCATTCCGTTGGAATACTTCGAGGACGAACAGGCCGATACCATTTTCTACCATAATTTCTCCCAACAAGAGAATGAAACTGTCCTCTACAACATCCTGCACAAAGACAACATCGTGGTGCTGTTCGGCATGGACAAAAGCGCCTTCAACTATCTGCACGAGCAATATCCCGAAGCCCATTTCTATGCGCAGGCCAGTCCGTTCATCGAATACTTCTCTGCCAAAAGCCGGCTGGGAAACAACCGGAAAATGTACGTAAACCTACGGAAAAGAGCAGCTGACGTCTACGCCTTCGAGCGGGGGCGTCTGCTATTGGCCAATTCCTTTCCCTGCCAGGCTGTTTCAGACAGCATCTATTACATGCTGTACATCTGGAAACAGTTGGGATTCGATCAGGAAAGGGACGAACTGCACCTGACGGGACAACTGGATGACAAGAACCGGTTGCTGCCCGAACTGCGAAAATATATCCGGCAAGTATTCATCACAACGCCGGCCCACCATCTTGACCTTCAAGCCATCACCCTATGCGAGTAATCAGCGGTATCTATAAAAGACGTCGGTTCGACGTACCCCATACCTTCAAAGCCCGTCCGACGACCGACTTTGCCAAGGAGAATCTCTTCAACGTACTTTCCAACTACATCGATTTTGAGGACCATGTCCAGGCCCTCGACCTCTTTGCCGGCACCGGCAGCATCAGCATCGAACTGGTGTCACGGGGGTGCGACCAGGTGGTCAGCATCGAAAAGGACCGCGACCATTATGCCTTCATCTGCAAGATCATGAACGAAGTCAAGACAGACAAGTGCATTCCTATCCGTGGAGACGTATTCAGGTACATCGCAGGAGGACGCGGACAATTTGACTTCATTTTTGCCGACCCGCCCTATGAACTCAAGGGGCTGGAAACCATTCCCGACTTGATTTTCGAACATAACTTGTTGAAGGAAGACGGTCTGTTCGTTCTGGAGCACGGAAAGAAAAACAATTTCGAAACGCATCCCCACTTCATCGAACGCAGAGTATACGGCAGCGTCAACTTTTCCTTCTTCCGTTAAAGCCCTACGGAGTACACACTACAACAAAGGAGCCAGCAAACGGACAAGGCTCTCCAGCGCCTTCCGATGCCATGGCCGCTTGGACCACGTCTTCAGATGCAGTTGAAGGCAGTTGCGCTGATCCTGCAGAAAGATTTCCCTCATCTGCAAAGCGGTTTCCTCACTGTAGATAAAGGCATTCACCTCAAAATTGTGTTCAAAGCTGCGGAAATCCATGTTCGTAGAGCCAACTGTCGACAACTCGTCGTCCGAGACCATCAGTTTGGAATGGAGAAAACCCTTCCGATACAGATAAACCTTCACTCCGGCTGCCAGCACCGTAGCCAGATAGGAGCAGGAAGCCAGATGGGTAATCCGCGAATCAGCCTTCAAGGGTAACATGAGGCGGACATCCACTCCGGCCAAAGCAGCAGTCTGCAAAGCGACAAGCATCGAGTCGGTAGGCAGGAAATAGGGAGTCTGGATATAAAAATACTTCTTGGCACCCAAAATGGCCATCACAAGTCCTTGCATAATCTCCTTCCACGGGCCTACCGGTTCGCTCGTCACAACCTGTATCAATGAAGAACCGTAAGATCCCAGCTTCGGGAAATAGCGTGCCGACGTAATCAGTGTACGATCCACGAAGTACCAGTCCAACAGAAAAGTCGTCTGCAGGCCATGCACAGCCTTTCCCTCAAGAAGCAGATGGGTATCCCGCCAGATGCCCCACGAGAAGCCGTTCACATAACGTTCGGCCAAATTCATACCTCCGATAAAGCCTACCCGACCATCTATTACCACCACCTTCCGATGGTTACGGTAATTCACCTTACTGGTAAACAGCGGGAAACGCACTTTCAGGAAGCCTCTTACCTCAATGCCGGCCTCACGCATCTCTTCAAAGAAACGATTGGGCACGTGCCAGCATCCGACGTCATCATAGAGTACCCGTACCTCTACCCCCTCACGCGCCTTGTCTACCAGTACATCCCGCACCATACGCCCGACGGCATCGTCTTCAAAAATATAAAACTCCAGATGAATGTGCCGGGTGGCCCGCTGCAACTCCCTCAAGAGGGATTGCAACATGGTGCGGCCAGAAGTGTAGACTTCTACCCGGTTTCCATCGAAAGGCAACGACTGATTGGTATTGCGAAAGAGGGAGATGAGACGTCCATAGGCCAAGGGAAGCGTACTGGACGTCTGGGACATATACTCCAGCATCGGTTTCTTCTGCAAGCTGTTATAGCCCTTCTTGCTGATGAGCCGTTCATGTCGCTGGCTGCGTCCGAAAAAGAAATAGAACACCAGTCCGACAACAGGGAGGAACAATAAGACCAATATCCAAGCCAACGTCTTGACCGGATTACGGTTCTCCAGCACAATCACCAGGATAGTGCCCAAAACCAGACCGAAATAAACCAGATTGAAAGCTGTTGTAGCAACCAGGCTTAATATAGAGTTCCAATCAAACATTTGTTTTCCATATTGTTCTTATATGGAAAACAAATGTATGAAAAACATTGGAAATAAACAACAGGAAAGGCATTAGAAACGTCTGCCCGGTCCGCCCATCGGCTGGTGTCTGCCGGGACCGAATCCCGGTCCCATTCGCCTGTCACCTCCAGCCTTGCCTCCGAAGATGTTCAGACGATAGATGAAGTGAAGCATGCAATAGCTGTTCACACCGTTGTACTGGTATACGGAACGACCACTGGCGGTCAACGAACGGGTGATGTTGCTCTGCTGCTGCAGGATGTCGTACATCTCGAAGCTGAGAGTGGCATTCCCCTTCAGGAACGTCTGCGACAACTGGGCGTTCCAGATCAGCTCGTTACGGTTCATGCTGGTATCCGAATAGCCGCGGCGGCTCTGATTGCCCAGGTTGGTGGACAAGCTCATGCCCCAGGGCATATTCACGGTCGTACTGGCTCCGTAGGAGAAGGTATAGGGCTGCTGGTTGTTCGATGGTGTCAGCTTGTCCTTTTCAATCGAATAGGAGAACGTACCGTTCAGTCCGAATTCAAACCAGTCGTTCCGATAAGTTCCGTTCAGGCGTTCGTTCAGAGTCAGGTTGGTGGTCGTATTCTTCTGCTGGACAGCATCCACACCGGTACCTGTGGTCAGGAATCCCACATTATTATTATAGGACAGATTGCTGAACGAACCGATGTTGAACTTCTTGTTCTTCAACGCCGAATTGATGCCGAACATACCGAACGCACTCCAGTTACCGTTGATATTCTCCGGCTTCGTTACCCATCCACCGGTTGACGGATTGTACGTACGCGAGTTACTGATGCTGTTTTGCGTCATCTGCAGGTTGACGTGCGAGAAGATGCCCTGCTGACGGTCTACATTATAGGTATTGTAGAACACGCGCAGACTGTGGTTGAACGAAGGCTTCAGGTAGGGGTTACCCATGGTAACGTTCAGCGGATTGGAGTCATCGGTCACATCCAGCAAGTTTTCCATACCGGGCTGAGAACTACGTCCACGGTACGTGACGCGCAACTGGCTCACCTTGGAGAAACGATATCGGAAGTCCACGTTCGGTGCCACATTGAAGACGTTACGCACGGCCAGCGTATCCATTTCGCCTTTTTTGTAACCCAAGGATGTCTTCTGCGGTTCCAGATCTGCGCCAATACTCAACTGATACTTCTGACGGATGAAACGCAGACTGGGACTAAAACGATGCGTATAAGTTCTGTATTCTGCAAACTTGCTCAGGCTCTGGTCATAACCGTCTTCGTAGTCTTCGGGCAGCATCTCGCCGAAGTTCCAGTTCTCACCCAAGTCATAGGCCTTCTTGTCACTCTTACTGTAACTGTAATTGAAACGGTAGCGGAACTGCAGGAAAGTAGCTTTCCAGAGTGGTTCGCTGTAGGTCAGTTCCAGGCTGTAATTATATCCGTTGGTCGGAGTTGTCATGTAACGGCGGATGATGTCCTCGGGAGTCACCGTTCCGTCTTCGTTCTGCTGGAAGTATCGGGTATTGGAAGCCGTATATTGTGTACTTTCCGAATCGTCGTACCCCACCGTACCGCGGAAGGTGATATTACGACCCATGGAATTCAACTTGCGGTTGACCTGCAAGGTAGCGTCGGCCGACAGGGAGTTGCCGTCGCTGCTCGACAGATTGTTCGACGTATTGACACGGATGTCCTTCAACGGGTCGTCCACCCCGTTGTCACTGAACTCTTCGCCCGACAGGTCCATCTTGGCCAGCGAAGTGATGTCCAGATAGTCATTGGGATTGGACACTACTGCATAAGGGTCACTGTTGAAAGTTCCCGACTTGGCATCCGACGTGCTATAAGTCTTTCCCCAACTGAAATTCGGACGGAAGATAATATTGGTCAACGTGTCGGGCTTCCACTCCATGCGGAAGTCGGCACGGAAATCCTTGCTTCCACTGAGTGTCTTGGTCCGCGAGTTGTTGAACGACGACGAAGCGCCTCCGGTCAGGAAGTTTTCCGTATATCCGTCGCTATAGGAATCATTGCCCCGATAGTTATAGCGCACACTGCCGCCCAACTCTATTTTCTCTGTTTCGGTAGCAAAGTTCAGTCCCAGTTCCTTGGTAGCCGTCAGACCGTTGTTGCGTCTCCAGCGAGGACCGCCGCCACCGCCCGAGAAACCCTGGTCGTTCACGTTGTTGGCACCGGCGATGAGCGATACCTGCGTCTTGTCATAGAAGTAGTTCACCATCGCGCGCCCCATGTAGCGGTCTTTCGTTCCTCCGGCCAGGTCGATATTGCCAAAGACGCCCTTATTCATACCCTTTTTGACGGTCAGGTCGAGTACCGTTTCTTCCTCGCCGTCATCGATACCGGTGATACGGGCCAAGTCCGACTTCTTGTCGTATGTCTTCAGCTTCTCAATCATATCCACCGGCAGGTTCTTCAAGCCGGTCTTCACGTCTCCGCCGAAGAACTCCTTGCCGTCCACCATGATTTTGGAGATATCCTTACCGTTGATTTTCACGTTACCGTCGTCATCGACCTCGGCTCCCGGCAACTTCTTCACCAACTCCTCGAGCATGGCACCTTCCGGCGTACGGTAGGCCGACGAATTGAAGGCCACCGTATCTTCCACCACCTGTACCTGGGGGGCCTCGGCCACGATGACAGCCTCGGCCAGCATGATGGCATCAGACTCCAACGTCAGAATCCCCAGACGTTTGTTGGGAGCCGAAGCGGTCAGCTGCAAGGGCACGTACTTGGTTTTGTATCCTATATAAGATACCTTCATCACGTACTTCCCGCCTCTCACCTTGGGAAGCGTAAAAGCTCCGTTTTCCGAACTTGCGGCACCGGTCACGTATGCGCTGTCGGGCAACGACAACAACTGGATGGTGGCCTGTGCGGCAGGTGCCTTGGTATCGTCTTCCACCAGACGGCCCGAAACCGTAATGTTCTTAGTCTGTGCAAACACCGACAGGATTGCCGCCCAAAGCAACATTGTCAGTACTAAAATCTTTCTCATCTGTGTCTATTCTTTCTATGTAAAACGTCAATATAACATGCTTTCCGTTTGACGGCAGACACAGAGAAAGGTTTAATCGGGCACAGGCACATTTTAGCATTTTATCGACTATTCCGCTTAAACAATCGATCAACGGAAGATTTTTTAAGACCAAATTCCAGACAAAGCACGTTCATGATCAGGAATATCAGAAAAGACGAACTCTCTACGGTCGCAATGTCTCCTTTGGCCACCCGGTAGAGCATGGTGCCAAAGATATACAGCACGGTCAGGAACATGGCATTGCGCACAGCACGGTTGCGCACCTTTTCCGTCTCGGCTGACTCGTGCCGGCTCAGCGCGAAGATAATCATCAGCGCCCCCAGCATCATGAGCAGCTTGGAACACTCCTTGTAAAACAACAGGTTGGCATCGGTCACCCGCCCCATCATCAACATCAGGAAGGGAAGAAACAGAGCCAGGGCAATGATGAAATAGCCCAACGGACGACAATACACAGGCAGCAGTGCTTTCATAACTTTATTCGTTTTTTTGTTCAACAATACACGCGCAAAGATACGCCTTTCGAAGATAAGTCCTATCTTTGTCCACAGAAAAAAGCAGATACAACATGAGCAAACAAGAAGTTATCCTGTGCCGGGAGCTGGAAAGCAGCCTGGCACAAGCCGTCGACCGCTGTCCCCACGACAAGCTGTTCATCCTGACCGACGAGCATACCCACCGCCTGTGCCTGCCCCGCATCCAAAACCTGCCGGCACTCGAAGGAGCGGAAGAAATCGTCATCGGAGCCGAAGACGTAAACAAGAATCTGGAAACACTGGCCTCCGTATGGCAGGCCCTGAGCAGCCGGGGAGCCACCCGCCACTCGCTCCTCATCAACCTGGGTGGGGGCATGGTGACCGACCTCGGCGGTTTTGCTGCCGCCACCTTCAAGCGCGGCATCAACTATATCAATATCCCCACTACCCTGCTGGCCATGGTCGACGCTTCGGTAGGCGGAAAGACGGGCATCAACTTCAACGGGCTGAAGAACGAAATCGGCGCCTTTGCCCCAGCCTCCAGCGTCCTGCTCGAAACGGAGTTCCTGAGCAGCCTCGACGCCCACAACTTCTTCTCCGGCTATGCCGAAATGCTGAAGCATGGCCTCATCAGCACGCCCCAGCATCTGGACGATCTGCTGGCCTTCGATACCGACCAGCCCGATTATACCCAACTGAAGAAGCTGGTGGGCCAATCCGTACAGGTCAAGGAAGACATTGTGGAGCAAGACCCCAAGGAACATGGCATCCGCAAGGCGCTCAACCTGGGACACACCATCGGCCATGCCTTCGAAAGCCTGGCCCTGGCCGAGAGCCGTCCCGTGCTCCATGGTTATGCCGTGGCGTGGGGCCTGGTGTGCGAGCTCTACCTGTCGCATCTCAAGACCGGTTTCCCCAAGGAACGTCTGCGCCAGGTCGTCCAGTTTGTCCGCCAGAACTACGGTGCCTTCACCTTCACTTGCCAGCACTACGACCGGCTCTACGAACTGATGCTGCACGACAAGAAGAACACGGCCGGTGTCATCAACTTCACCCTGCTGAAAGACGTGGGCGACATCTGCCTCAACCAGACGGCCGACAAGGATACCATCTTCGAAACGCTCGACTTCTATCGGGAATGCATGGGCCTGTAAGGGCTCTGCCTCCCTTCAGGAGAAGCCTGCCAGCAAATATTTGCACTTTCTCCGAAAAAAACGCCCATATATTTGCAGATTCAAAATAAAGCCGTACCTTTGCATCCGCAATTCGGGGTGTAGCTCAGCCCGGTTAGAGTACGCGTCTGGGGGGCGTGTGGTCGCTGGTTCGAATCCAGTCACCCCGACTGGTGAAAAAGCATTGATAATCTGATGATTGTCGATGCTTTTTGCTTTTTAGACGGTTCTCGTAACTGTGGTGGTTGACGTGACGGTTGACTTGTAAAAGTCAACCAAGAAGTCAACCGTAATTTTAATGAAAGTATCAATTTCTGTAATCTGTTACAAGCATAAAGTGCTTGCTAATGGAGAATCACCATTAATGGTAAGAATAGCCAAAGACGGAAAACGTACCATGAGGAGTTTGGGCATATCTGTGAATCCTCAACATTGGGACTTTGACAAGAATCAACCTAAATCGAATTGTCCTAATAGAAATCAAATCAAGCAGATTATTCTGAAAACAGAAATGGATTACCAATCTAAAGTGCTTGATAAGGAAATCAAAAATGAAGAATTTACTACACTATCTTTAATTGACGGGCAGAAAGAAGAAATCAAAGCCCAAACGGTGGAAGAGTTCTACCTGTCTTTAATAAAAGAGTTGAAAGAGGACGGTAGGATAGGGACAAGCTATGCTTACCTCAATTCGTACAGAACACTAAAGAACTTCAACAAGGGTAAAAAGTTAAATTACACCTTTAGCTATATTGATGTAGAGTTTTGTAAGAAATTTGAGAAATGGATGCGCAGGAAAGGCAACAACGATGTTACCATAAGTTATCAGTTCAGAAGTCTAAGGGCTGCATTTAACAAAGCTATTGAAGCCAAAATTGTCAGCAGGGATAAAACTCCATTCATTGAATACAAACTAAGTCGCTTCAATACCAAGACAGCCAAGAGAGCGTTATCTAAAGATGATATTCTTAAAATTATAGATGCAGATTGCAGCCATGCAAGCGAGAGACGACAGTTTACACAAGATATATTTACGTTCTCTTATTTGTGTGGTGGAATTTCATTTGTAGATATAGCCCACTTGACAGGGACAAATATAGTGGAAGATAGATTGCTTTATAAAAGGCAAAAGACGCATGGAAGCATAAACTTGATGCTGACAGATAGAGCCAAACAAATTATTCAAAAATATAGTTACTATCAACAGCAGACAGGCTATTTGTTCCCCATATTTCATAACAAGCGTCACGTTACACCTATGCAACAGAATAATAGGGTGCATAAAATTTGCCACCAAATCAATACAGAATTAAGGGCATTTGCAAAGGAATTAGGCATTACAGCAGAAGTCACCACCTATGTTGCAAGGCATTCATTCGCTACAATTCTAAAGAAGTCAGGAGTGAATATCGGCATTATATCACAGGCATTGGGACACCAAGATATAAAAACCACGCAGATTTATCTAAGCAAATTTGATAACGAACAAGTAGATGAAGCGATGAAAAATTTGCTGTAAAACCATTGCAATTTAAAGCAAATTTTCTACCTTTGCATTAATTCTACAACGTGGTAGAAGATTCGGGCTAAGGACTTAAATAAGTCCTCCTGTTTTTAAGAAGAATGGTTTTGCGTGAAGTACAGTTATCAAGCGGATAACCCCAAAAGAAACCGTTCACCATAAGAAGTCAGTCAGCAATTAAATTCTACTGCATAAGTAGCGACTTCTGTAACCAAGTTTTACGGGATGATGATTCTCGAAACTTACCGTTAGACATATCTTGTTCAGACCTTGTAAGGTGGAGTGTGTCTAATTGTAAAGGAACTTGGTTGCAGGAGTTTTTTATTTATGCAGCCTTAGTCCAATTGTTAAATTTTAAATTCTTGAAAGATGAAAAAGAATTTGAAAGACCGAGCAATTGGGCTGAACCACCAATCGGAGCTTGCCAAGTCGGTAAGGGATAAACGGTTTACAGAATTTACAATTTTATATGTGGCTGGACTTCTCTTTTCGGGAGAGGTAACAAAATGGCAAAGCCCATATAACTGCGATTTTTTTCAAGTTTGTTACCCCTTAAATCCGATGCACCATGAATAAGGAGAAAGAGCTGAAAGTGGAAATGCTGAATATCCACAAGGGGGAATATTTATCGGAAGCCCTAAAGAGACAAGGCTACTCCATGCTGCCAAGCAATGCCATTATTAATAAGGTAATGACAGGCGCAGGAGCTACCTACATGGAGTTGGACGAAAAGTTAAGTCCGAGAAGTTCTATCGTGGTCGAGCCGTTCAAGTCTTCGGTGGAGAACAAGGCACAGGTTTTTGTCAAGGCGCAAGGAGTATGCAAGGGCGTAAGTGACAAACGGCTTGCCGCTTACCTTAGAAATTCCGCTATCGCACACAAGAAGATTGTCACTACTCCCGAAGGGTTTGAAAGGGTACTGAAAGTGTCCGCGAATTTGAGGATAGATATATATAGCAGCTTCTTTTTCCTGTTCGATGAAGCCGAGCATTTAACGGAAGATACAGGTTATCGCAGAAGCATATCCGCCCCGATGAGGGAGTTCTTCAAGTTCAAGGATAAAGCCCTTGTTTCAGCCACACCGCTAAAACCGAGCAAATATACTTTGGCGTTGTTTTTAAGGAATCGTTTCAAGTGGATAGAAGTCAAGCCCGACTATGACTATCGGGAGGATATGACTTTGATAACAACCCGTAGCTTTTACAGATGCGTGACACAGGAAGTAAGTCGATTGTTGGAAAACGGTTCTCCTCATGTTTGCATTTTCTACAAGACAACGGAGGGAATCTGCAATATCGTGGAAGCCTTGTTGAGAAACGGAATAATAAATGAATCGGATTACAAGGTGTTTTGCTCGAAAGAGAGTGCAGACGAACTAAAAAGCCGATTTTTGGAACACAGCACGGACAAATTGGAATTGCCTTTGAAAAAAGTAAATTTGTTTACTTCACGATTCTTCCCGTCAATAGACATCAACTTGGCAAAGCCTTGTGATGTTCTGATTCTGTCAAATTATGACCATGTGAAACATACTTTAATCAATCCGTTCACCGAAACCATTCAATGTCAAGGCAGATTCAGGCGTACATTCTCCAACGGGAAAAGGTACAATTCGCTTACGGTCATTGCTTCCATTCCGAACAGGCTGGAGGTTCAAACCGAAGAGGATATTGACAAGGATATTCGGACAAGGATAAAATGCTATCGGGCTATTTACAGGGAAAGAATGGAAGATGAAAATCCCGAATATTTCGACAGGGAATTGAAGCGTATGCGACTGAATGAGGTTCTTGATTCCAAGAAAAAGAATTTGGATAGGTTCTCCATAGAACAACTGCTGCTTGACGAGCAAGTGAAAGGATATTACCAATCTGCCGAAACACTTAGACAGGCTTACGAAGCTACGGGATATTTTAATGTGGACTTTCAAGCTGAACAGGAAGAAGTCGGCGAGGATGACATTCACAGAATCAAGGCTGCCAAAGCAAAGGAAAAATACCAGCTTATCATTGCCACATTAGAAACAATAAAAGACAATGCCGAAGCAATGCGCATATTTCGGGCTAAGTGCGTGGAAGAAGAATGGCTTATTAAGGCTTACTTCAAATTAGGCAAAGCGACCATAGAACAGCAACGATACCTAAAAACGAAAATAGAGAAACTACTGCTGCAAGCCGAACAGGAAGAAGCCAAGCAGAAATTAGAAAGTGTGGAGTTCTTATTGGATATGAAGAATGAATTTGAGGCTGAAACGGGTAACGGTTCATACATTCCCGTACAAGGCATACTTGACAGAATTGCATCCTTGTTGACCGCCCACGGAATCACTTACTCCCGATACGGGGATGGCAAGAAAGGGACAATGTGCAAGCTATCCAAACCTCTTATCGATAAATATTTTGATATGGATTGCAGCAATCGGAATGGAGCAAGCGTGAAGTTGAACAGGTTCAAGGATGAATTATTGAATCAACATTAAACGAAGTGCGGGCGGCGCAGCCGACCGGCACTTCGTGCCGTCCGACTGCACCTCCTTTTTAGCCCCCTCTCACCAAGCAAAAGAAAAATGGAAATTGTCAGAAAGCTGCCCACCCTGCCAACTTGATAAATTCTATTACCCAATCTGCCCTTATTGATTGACTTGCTAACGAGTAACACAATACAGCATAAACGTAAGATAGTCTAACTGTAATAACACTCAAAAGTAATTCAGCGAATTGTAGTGAAGCATAAATCGTAATGGAGCAATCCAAAGCGGTATGGGCTTTGCCAATTCCAAAGTTAAATCAATCAATAATCATTTAAACAATTTATCATTATGAGAAATTTAGTTATCATGCCAGCTATGGCAAACAAGCGTGAGAGAATGAATTTGGGTGAATTTGCAGAAGAAGCTACCATTATCATGGACGAACCTGTAAGACCTGCCAACCATTTCATTGAAGCCAACACGCAGGAAGTGACCTTGCATCATTTGAAACATGACTGCATTACTCCCGTGTTCGCCAAAGACAATGAACTGACCATTAACCATGCCGCATTTGTGGAAACCATACAGGAAGCGGCACAGTCTTTCTTTAGCGGTGAAACCGTAGGACAGGCAGACATTCGTGTAAGTCACATCATTAAAGGCAGAATCCCTGAAGCTATCCATAAGCCAGCCAACCAACTTTTGGAATCTGACAAGACTATCTACTATGAAAGGGCGGCTTTCAGCATTGACATTCCAACCATTTATGAAACTATTGGAGGGAACAAGCTGAACTTATCTATCGTAGGTGTGAGAGCTTACAATCAGATGAATCTTTATAGCAAGAAAGTCCCTGAATTGTTCCGTCTTGCACTTGGATTTAAAAATACCGTTTGTTGTAACATGTGCATCTTTACGGACGGTTACAGGGATGATTTGAGGGCAAGCAACACCACAGAACTATACCGTGCAGCGTTGGAACTGTTTGGGAACTATAACCCAGCCAAGCATCTTTATCTGATGCAGCAATTAGGCGACACTTCCATGAGTGAACATCAATTCGCACAGATATTAGGCAAGATGCGGCTTTACCAATGCTTACCGACAGGCTATCAAAAGGCATTGCCAAGAATGTTGCTTACTGATACGCAGATTAACAGCGTAGCCAAAGCATACATCAATGACGAGAACTTTGGCAGCTTTGGAAGTGAACTTAATATGTGGAAATTTTATAATTTGCTCACGGGTGCAAATAAAAGTTCATACATTGATTCATTCTTAGACCGTTCTTTAAATGCCACTGAAATGGCTTTAGGAATCAATGCAGCTTTACATGGGGATGAGCGTTACAAATGGTTCATTGATTAAATGGGCTTATTGATTGAGAGAGGAAAGGGCAGCTATTCAGTTAGTTGTCCTTTCTTTATTTCTACTAACTTCTAAAATTTATAATTATGGATAAACAGATAGATAAACTTATAGGACATATTAGAGATTTAGAAAGCCGTTTGGGAGAGGTTGATAACAACCTTAGATATATAAAGGTGGTACAAGCATTGAAGCATTCCTTAGACAAATTGGATAATATGCTTAGAAACAACCAAGAATTGCAACGTAAATACCAAGCAATATATCTAAGCTACTTCTATACAGGTTGCGGATTCTCCTTTTACGACAGGGTGTGCAACTCCATATTAGATTACAAATATGGTAACAGACCATTTTAAGCAATACCATATATAATAAGGTGTGAGAAAGACATTCAGCAGGAGGAAATCTTGCAGACTTATGACTGTTTGAGCCTCTAATATTAGGAATTTGAAGCTTAGGAATA
Organism: Mediterranea massiliensis; assembly: GCF_900128475.1. Taxonomy (GTDB): domain Bacteria; phylum Bacteroidota; class Bacteroidia; order Bacteroidales; family Bacteroidaceae; genus Bacteroides; species Bacteroides massiliensis_E. Next base: position 122,251 of record NZ_LT635833.1, read on the forward strand.
CTTGAAGTCTATAAATAAGGGTAGGTAACAAATTGAGAAATTCTGTCTTTATAAGGGGATTTATCATTTTGATACCTGCCCCAATTTATAAAGTCAAGGTGTAAATATAGCCCATTTTATACCAGTATATATGCTTTGGAGCATGTAGAACAGGATTTATTCCAATATGACGATACTTATTCAATACCTTTCGTTATCTTTGCAACCAATTTCAGCAACCCATTGAGTTGGGAAGCCGAAAGGACATATTATTAACGAAAGGTGTTATTGAAATTATCTTCCGCTAACAAATTCTCGCAAAATTTGAAACGGTACGAAGATGATAGCAATAGCACCCACACTTGGATATATACTTACCTTATGTCTGTAAGGTTTCTATATACCCTTTGGTGTGGGTCGCTATTGTTTTATCCGTACCAAAGGCAATGCGAGAAGCCAGTTAGCGAGATAAAACAAATAGTGTTCCCACACCTTTTTATTTTAACAGCTTATCGTAGGGAACAGGTAGGCACATAACTTTTATAACAATGAAAGTTACTCATACAACTCATTTTATTACGCCGCCAACGGAACTTTCAGGCAGACTGTCTGCATTAGCCGCTGTTGCAGCATTTGCTAACGCTTTAGGACTTACAGACTTGTACAACCAAGCCAAAGATGCTTACCACAAATTATCAAGCCAATGGGATACCCACGCACAGGCACAGGCTAAAGCGCAATCACATACTACATGGTTGGGCGGTGGAGATACATATCTCGCACATCGCAGCAACGAATGGGAATGGGATTACAAAGTTTGGAATGAAATAGCTAAATCATATAACAATAATGAGCTACAAAACTCATTAAGAAAGTACTTGGATATACTGAATAAATAGATGCGTCATGTTTACAATAGAGTTTAAGAGAAAATATAAGCACTTCAAGTTTGATAGTAATGATTATGAAGCTATTAATCCAACCATTAGATGAGAAACTGTTTGTGGTGGATGATAAACGGCAACTACATTTGCACAAAGTTTATAGTAGCTCAAATAAAGTGGATAGATTTCTTTCAAAATTCTTAGGATAATACAGATATGAAATTAAATAGATTATTAGCAGCCTCTTTATTGGTTGCATTAAGCATGGGATTTGTTTCCTGTGGAGATGAGGTTACAAATGAAATAATCCAACAAGAACCTGATAATACATTGGATTTATTGATTGGTACTTGGCAGGGAACAGGTGAAGCAGAGGGTGAAACACTTACTTTTAACAAAGACAACACCTATACAGAGCAGAATGAGAGTTATACTCAAAATGGTACATTTGAATACTTCCCTAACAGATATATGTTTGTTACCTACTATACAACTGATTGGGGAGAAGAGAATACTATTTATACAGTAGTTAAGATAACAGAAGAAGAACTATACATTAATGATAACGGACATAGTGATATAGTAATTTATAAGCGTAAACAATAAGTTATATTAATTCATTAGATAAGGAAGCAGCATTTGAGGAAACTCTTATGCTGTTTTTCTTTCATCGTAAGTTAATCTTTACTACCTTTGCAGTACAAATAATGTGTTCTTTGGTTTAGTGTACATTGAATTATTAGACCATTAGCAGCAAACGCTTGATTGTGCATAAGAGCATTTTTAAACGTTACAAGTCCATATAACAATATTCATACGAGTTGTGAGAACAGTTAAGAGGTGGAATCGTGGTCTGTTGATAGGCACATATCATAATCTAAATAGATAATTAAACAATTAATTAAAAAGATTATGAGAAAAAACGAAAGTTCAAGGAGAATGTTCGATAGAACTAACTCCTTTATTATTGCATCAAATCAGGTGTCTAAAATCTCTAATGAAGAGATTGTTAAACACTTAGTAGAGGGACTCTTATTTTGTAGGGTTATATATTCTAAGGCGTTTGATGCTATATGCGATAATATTGAAAACTTAACTAAGGTTGAGTTTGTAAAAGTTACCGTAAATAGAATGGAGGACACTTCATTTAAGTTGGACTTTGAGAAAGTTACCTCGCTGAATGAATTGGCTAAATCATATTTCATCATTTATGATGTCAATACTGCCATAGCTGCATACATTTGCAAGGCGACCAACTCTAACCTATCAATAAATCCAATCTTTCGTAGGTTAAGTTATATTAATCATTTGTTGGATATAATCGGGAAGGAAACACTTCCATTAAATCCGAAGATTATAACAATACCTGACGAAGAAACTTTAGATACTTTACGGGATGAATATGACCGTAAGCAAAAGGAAGCTATGAATATAGACCTTACAGGCTACGTAGCTGAATCGACAGAGGATGTCAGATATAATCTCTTATCTGATGATGTTGAAGAAGCTATCATTGTAGAATGATTAAAGTTGGAGGAATTTAGAGATAACTCTAAATCAAAGTAACGCAAGTTACATAATGTACATGTCCGAGACACATTATTTGTTCTTACCCAATCAGGAAAAATACCAAACAGCACGGTCTATCTACGCTTAAAATCATGCTAATCATATTTAGAAAAACAAAACGGCATTTGAGAGAACTCTTATGCTGTTTTTTATGCGGGTACAAATGTAAGATATTTCTTGCTTTATAAAGGGATTATCGGATTCATACCCCAAGCATCAAATATTGCAATTCTATTGTCTGTGTGAAGCGGAATTATTATATTTGTAATGTGGTTTTAAACCACAATGAGATTATTAACTTTATTATTAATTCATTCTTGGTTGTTGGCTACAAAGTCAACCATAAAGTCAACCAATAGTAAAAGAGAATCCTACAATACTGATAATCAAAGATTATTACGCTTTAGAGTACGCGTCTGGGGGGCGTGTGGTCGCTGGTTCGAATCCAGTCACCCCGACTGGTGAAAATGAAGGAGTTAAGTCGTTGACTTGACTCCTTTTTCTTTATGATCCTACAATAAATCTACAACGGATCAAGGATCAATCCCTTTCTTTAAGCTGGACAAAGCAATCGTTTAAGCTGGAGAAAGCAGCCGTTTAAGCAGGGAAAAGCATTGCTTTAAGCTGGGCAAACGACTGCTTTAAGCTGGGAAAAGAAACGGTTACTCCCGACCGGCTCAATAACCGAAGCGCGACGTATCCACTTCTTTGTGCTCCTTTGCCTTGTAACCTCCGAATTTATAGGTAAAGGACAGGGAGAAGAAACGGCTGTCCGCGTGCTGGCTTATCTCGAACCGCTGCCCCCTGTCGTTCACACGGGCATCGGGCATCGCGCTGTTGAACAGGTCGTTGCCCGTCAGCCGGACTTCGGTTTTCTTGTCGGCAGAAGTCCATTTCAGTCCAGCATCGACTTTCCAGATGGAGGACAAATCATAATTCCCCTGAACGGAGGGGCTGACATACAGGCCGTTCAGCTCCAGACTGATGGCAGGCTTGGAGGACAGACGGAAGGTATTGTTCAGCATCACGACTCCTCTCCAAACGCGGTTGTCGAAACCGATGGCGTGATAGTCCCGACAGACATCCCTGAAATAGGAGCCGTCCAGCGTGAGGCGGGAGTTCCACACGTTGCCGACCGTGAAGGGCAGTATCACCGAAAGGCCGAAGTTCTGTTCGTAGTCGTAATTCACCGTCTGATAAATCATCGTCAGTTCGTCGGGACTTTGATAGGCCAACTGGTCGAACAGGTCCTTTACATGGGTATAGTACAGGCTGAAGATGTATTTGCTTTTCAGAATGTAAGTCAGGTCGGCGGTATAGTCTGTCGAGGGGCGAAGGGCGGGATTTCCCACCACTTTGGCATAGCCGTTGAGATAACTCGTGGCGTCCTGCATGCTCCAATAGTTGGGATAAGCCTTGTCTGATGAAAAAGAGAATTGGAAGATGTGCGAAGCCGACGGCACATAGTTCAACTGCAGGGAGGGATAGACAGCCCAGCGGTCGTAACCGGCCAGGCGATAATATTCCCCGGCTACGGACAGAGAGAACGACAGACGCTCGCCAAAGGCTTTCTCCAGTCCGGCATAGAAGTTGTAAGTCCGTTCGTCCAGTTCCGTATCCGAGTTCAGTGACGACATGTCTTCTCCTTCCTGAGAGTGATAGAACTGGAAACTTTTCTCGTTGGCAAAAGAAAAGTTGATGCCGTAGTTCAGGCTCCAATCCTGGGGCAGGACATGCGTCTGGCCTGCATAGACATTCCAGCGGTTGATGCGCTGGCGACTATCAGCCAAAAACTCCTGCTCAACACGACCTGCCCGATTGCTGAACTCCTGTACGCTCGGATAGGAATAACAGGTATAATCCAGCCCGACATTCATCCCCCAACGTGCCGTATAGTCGAGGTTGAAGTTGTGCATCTGTTCGTCTCCCTTGCGGACGTTGGACGACTCCGACAAGGTGCCCGTCGAGTTTTCAACCGTTTTGATGTTGGGAGTGACGGCTGCCGTATAGGCCATATTCAAATGATCGTTTTCCGTTATTTGATAATCCAAAGAGGTACGGATGTTATGGGTCAGATTTCTCCTCAAGCCGGTGTTGTATTGCTCCACCTCGTGTACCACGCCGTCCAGCATATGGTGGGAGATGAAATCGTAGCCCGTCCTCCGTCTGGTATAGTCGGCCGCATAGAGCACATCTGCCGTCACCTTCCGCCCTCCGAAAGAAAGGCTCATGCGTCCGTTGCCCTGCGCATAGTGGGCTTGCGTGAACCCGGCTCCAACTTCCCCACGCAGGAAAGGTTCCTCGGACTTCCGATTCTTCAGCACCAGGTTGATGACTGCCCCCCGTACACGGTATTTGGCCGGTGCGCTGTACATCACTTCCGCCTTCTCCACGCTGCTCACAGGCGTACTCTTCAGCAGATTGGCCAGTTGTTCGCCCGACATGGACGACGGGCGACCGTTCAGTATCACCGTCACACCACCCGCTCCGATCAGACTCAGGCTTCCGCCCTGCTCCAAGACTCCGGGCAGGCGGGTCAGGACTTCGTAAGCGTTGCTTGCCGTCGTCTTTTCGGCCAGGGCTTCCACGTCGTAGGTCAGGGCGCCGTTCTCGGCCTTCACCAGGGGGCGTTCGGCCCTGACCACCACTTCATCCAAAGCATAGGCTCCCTGTTCGTCCATGGTCACCGTGCCGACATCGCCTGCCGCGTCATAGTCCTTCACCACACTCTTGTAGAGCAGGTGCTGGAAAATCAGGCGATACCGCTTCAACGTCCGATGGAACACAAAGCATCCCAATGAATCAGTGGTCACACCGTCGACAAACACGGAGTCCGGTGTCTGCATCACTACCGTCGCACCCTCTATCGGCTGCCGGTCCTTATCCGCCACACGTCCTTTTACCTCCTGCGCCGCCAGTCGGGTGGCTGCCACCATCAAACTTATTGTCAGAATTACAATCTGTTTCATAAAGCATTCATTCTTTTTGTTTTCATGCCGCAAAGTAACGGCCTTTATGGCAGAATGCAGGTTATGGCCTCGTTATGCTTTCCTTATATTATTGTTAGAAAACGCCCGATTGTTAAGAGATTGTTATATCTTTGCCGACAAATCGAGACACCTATGCCCGGCAAATACATCAAAATAGTCACCTTTCTGAGTCTGATTGTCATTGTGGCCATCCAAGGCTCGTGGCTGGTCCACACCTATCGGCTGATAGAGGCGGAACTGTTGCAAGTCGGCAACCGCCTGTTCCCGCAGGCCGTTGTGGACGAGGCCAAGGCGCGTCTCGACCGGCTAAGCGACACCCAAGGCGAGGACATCACCCTCAGCTTCTCTACGAATTTCGACTATCAACAGGAAATCGACCAGACGCTGTTCGAGTATCTGACGGTACTTACCAACGATTACGCCGACTCCATCTATCACTCGTCCATCTCCCTGCCGCTGGCCGACTCCATCTTCGCAGCCCGTCTGGCGCAAGAAGGGTATCAGGCCCAGGTGAAATGCCAGCTGGTCGACTCCCTGGGCATTCCCCTTCAGGAAGAGGACGCTTCTGCCTGGCACCATCCGTTCAAGACACTCCAGACCGATCCCGTCTACCTGAACAGAGCACATACGCAAGCCGTGCGGGCCACCATCCTGAACCCTTACTGGATTGCCATCCGGCAGATGAGCGTCCTGCTCGTGGCCACCGCCCTGCTGCTGGTCTTCGTGGCCGGATGCATCGTCTATCAGGTACGCATCATCATCCGCCAGAACCGGATAGCCCGCCTGCGGCAGGACTTCACCTACGCCATGATCCACGACATGAAGACGCCTATCACCACCATCTCCATGACCGGGCATACACTGGAAAGCGGCCTGCTGGACCGGAACCCCGAACTGAAGAAGCAGTACTTCGCCATCCTGCACGAAGAGAGCGCCCACCTGCTCGGCCTGTCCGAAAAGATTCTGACCATCGCCAAGCTGGAGCAGTCGCGCCTGAAGCTGGCGCAGGAACCGGTCAGCCTCCCCGCCCTGTTCGACGAGCTGACGCAGAAGTACCGCGTCAAGACCGACAAGGAGGTGACCCTTGAAACCCATTGTCCCGACTCCCTCCTGGTGACGGCCGATGCCGAATACCTGAAGGAAGCCCTCGGCAACCTGATAGACAATTCGCTGAAGTATTCCGACGAACGTGTCACCATCCGCCTCTCTGCCGAAGAGCAGAACCGCCACATCCTCATCCGGGTGTGGGACAACGGCTGGGGCATCCCGCTGAAACAGCAGAAGCACATCTTCGAGAAGTTCGACCGCGGCGGGCTGGAATACAAAAAGGAGAAGAAAGTGTCCGGCTTCGGCCTGGGTCTGAACTTTGTCTACAAAGTCATCACGGCCATGGGCGGAAGCGTTTCGGTAAACAGTATAGAGGGCAAGTTCAGCGAATTCACGCTGACGCTGCCCGTTCCAAACGAGAAACTATGATACGAGTATTGCTGGTAGAAGACGACAAGAACCTCTGCTTCATCCTGAAGAGCAGCCTGGAGCAGATGATAGGCGGTTACGAAGTGACCACCGCCCCCAACGGCCGGGAAGGGCTGGAACTGCTGGAGCAAAAGGAGTTCGACGTGATTGTGTCCGACGTAGAGATGCCGGTCATGGACGGCATGACCATGGTGCAGCACATCCGCCGACACCATCCCCGGCTGGCCATCATCTTCATCACGGGACTGACGACGGCGCGCGACGTCATCAACGGCTACCAGTCGGGCGCGGACTTCTACATCAAGAAGCCTTTCCTGCCCGAAGAGCTGGATGCCCACATCCAGGCCGTGCTGAAAATCAAACAGAGTACGCCCGCCCCGCAAGCCGAAGAAGCTACCGCGGAAGAAGGATATGCCATCGGCAGCTACCGCTTCCTGCCCTCGCAGCACCAGCTCTGCCACGGCACGGATCGCCAGGCACTGACGCCCAAAGAAGCGCAAATACTCGAAATGCTCTGCCGCCGGAAAGGACAGGTGGTCCGGCGCGACGACCTCCTGACCGCCGTATGGGAAACGGCCGACTTCTACTCCTCGCGCAGCCTGGACGTCTTCATCACCAAACTCCGCAAATACCTCTCCCAAGACCCCGCCGTCACGCTCAAGTCGCTGAAGGGGGTCGGCGTCTGTCTGGAAGACTAAGCCTCACCGCCCTCCCACGAAGCACGGCATGAGGGTGTGACGCAGTGCTTCGTCACCCCCTCACGAAGCACTTCCTGACACCCTGACGAAGCACTGCGTCAGAGGGTCACGAAACACCGTGTCAGGAAGGCAGAACGAACAAAGTCCGCATGCCCTTATTTACGGGGACAGGTATAGCTGCCCTTGCCCCGGGTTTTCGAGCCATAAGCGATGGCGTGCGTGGGGCAGTAGTGGTAACAGGCCAGGCAGTTAAGACACCGGCCGTGCCAGACGGGCATGTGTTTGCCCTCACGCTGGGGGTGTACAGCCGTCAGCGTGATGTTGCCCACGGGACAGGCCTCCACGCAACGCCCGCAACCGATGCAGGCATCCGCGTCGGCACGGAACGCCTTGTCCGACGTCATGAAGCGGACGAAGAGCGGATAGACCACGCCGGTCTTCAGCCCCGGCACACTGCCCTGCCAGGTAAAGTCGCCCCGCACCCCTGCCCTGATTTGCTCCGCCACCTGCCGGACGGCGGCCGGAGCGGCAGCCAGCTTGCGGTCGCGCACCTCGGCGCGGTCCACATCGAAGCCGGGGAAGAGGACATACGTGTTGGGCATGAATACCGTGAAGCCGGCATCGGCCTGCAGACCGGTCCGTGCCACGGCCCGGCTCCACAAGCGATAGGTGCGGCCCGCATCGTCGCCGCAGGTTGCCAGCAGGCCGACGTAGTTCTGCCCGGGCACATACCCCTGCACGTCCATCGACGCCAGCACGTCCGCCAGATACTTCGGCAATCCCCACGAATGCACGGGGAAGACGAAGACCAACGGCTCGCCCCCGGCCAACGTCACCGTCAGCCGTTCCGCTCCCGGCCTCAGGTACGGGCCCATATCCATCACCGGCTGGCCGTCCAACTCCCGGGCCAGCAAGGCCGCCACATAGCGGCTGTTTCCTGTTGCTGAAAAATAGAGTATCATAATGTTTCCATAACAACCATCACGCCCCGTTCGTTCATCGGGCGGGGCTTCTGTCGGCAAAAATAAGGATTAATCCGCTCTGTCCGTGCAAACCGCCTCAAGAAAAAGGCCGCCATCGGCCGCCTGCCAACAAAAAGCCTCTACAAACACGTCGCGTTGTTCCTTCCTTTTACTGTTTTTGGATAAAACAGGATGCGGCTCGGCAGAGTCAAACTGAAAAACTTTGCTTTTCGTTTGTCTCTGCTCTCACCTTTCACTATTTTTGCAAAAACGACCATTTATCACAGAGAAGTCATGAGCAAGATTTATCCGGTAGGCATACAGAGTTTTGAAGAAATACGTGAAGGCGGCTATTGTTACGTTGACAAAACCGACCTGATTTATCAATTAGTAAAAACAGGCAAATATTATTTCCTGAGCCGTCCGCGCCGCTTCGGCAAGAGCCTGCTCATCTCTACGCTGGAAGCCTACTTCCTGGGAAAGAAGGAACTCTTCAAGGGACTGGCCATGGAAGGACTGGAAAAGGACTGGACGACGCACCCCGTACTGCACCTCGACCTGAACACACAGAAATATGATACGCCCGAGGCACTGAACAATGTTCTGGAAGAGAACCTGAACTATTGGGAAAGCCTCTACGGCGCCTCGGAGAGCGAAATCGGAGTGGCCCGCCGCTTCAACGGCATCATCCGCCGTGCGGCAGAGAAAGCGGGGCAGAAAGTGGTGGTACTGGTAGACGAATACGACAAGCCCATGCTCCAGGCCATCGGCAACGAACCGCTGCTCACCGACTACCGCAACACGCTGAAAGCCTTCTACGGCGCCCTGAAGTCAAATGACAAGTACCTGCGTTTCGCCCTGCTGACGGGTGTGACGAAGTTCAGCAAGGTCAGCGTGTTCAGCGACCTGAACAACCTGATGGACATTTCTCTGTCCAACCGTTTTGCCAATATTTGCGGCATTACAGAAAATGAGCTTCACCGCGATCTGGAAGAGGACATCCGGCTTCTGGCCGAGGCCAACGGAATGAACGAAACCGAAGCCAGACAGACACTGAAAGAATGGTACGACGGCTATCACTTTGCCGAAAATACGGAAGACATCTACAACCCGTTCAGCCTGCTCAATACGCTGGCCGAAATGAAGTTCGGCAGCTACTGGTTCGAGACAGGCACGCCCACCTTCCTCGTGGAGCTGCTCCAGCGCAGCAAGTACGACCTGCACCGCCTGACCGAGGAGATGGCCACCGCCGACTCGCTGGGCGGCATCGATACGATGGAGACCAACCCCGTCCCCATCCTCTACCAGAGTGGCTACCTCACCATCAAGGGGTTCGACAAAGAATTCAGAACCTACGAACTGGGCTTTCCCAACAAGGAAGTGGAAGAAGGTTTCACCAAGTTCCTGTTGCCCAACTATGCGTCTCTTTCTTCGGGCAACCCCTCTTTCGAGATAAGCAGCTTCGTCCGGGAAGTCCGAGGCGGCAACATCGACGCCTTCATGCGCCGCCTCCAGAGCTTCTTTGCCGACACGCCCTACGAGCTGGCGCGCGACTTGGAACGGCACTACCAGAACGTGCTCTTCATTGTCTTCAAGCTGCTGGGATTCTACACCCGGGCGGAATACCGCACGTCCAACGGCCGCATAGACATGGTGGTGAAGACCGACCGATACATCTACGTCATGGAGTTCAAGCTGGACGGCACTGCCGAAGAAGCCATCCGCCAAATCAACGAGAAAGGCTACGCCGCCCCCTTTACCTCCGACGGCAGAACCCTCTATAAGATTGGTGTCAACTTCAGCAACGCAATCCGGGGGATAGAGAGGTGGATTGTTGAAGAATAAACTAATTACACAGAAAATCCACAATATGAAAATTCAGAAATTATATCCCAAGCACTGGTTAAACTACCATCCGTATAAGCAGACCGATGATGTTGACCAATATTATACCGGCATTGCCAATCAGATTAATCGGATATTGCATACCATAGGAGTAAACGAAGATGAAGACGGCTACGCCAACATGTCTCTCATCCTGTCAGCCTGGTTTGAGGACATCATTTCGCAAACCCATATTTGGGAAACGTTTACCGAAGAATGCCAAAAGCGTTACGGCGCACGTCTCCCTTTCTACCCCATAGGAACAGACTACATATCCGATGAAATCAACATGGAGGATGTCCGATTCATACTGTGGCACATCCTGCAACGGCAATACGAAGGCGATCGTGTCATCAATCCTGAAAATCCGGGTATCCGAATGGCTGCCGAACAAATCTACGCCCTGCTGTCCAAAGAATATGAGACTGCTCCCGAAAACAAACGGATGCAGACATATTTCCATGCGCCGGAGCTTGGTCCCAAAGACTTTCTGGTCTACAGAAAAAGCTTGGAATGGTTTCACTACCAATGTTACTTCACGGCAGGTAATCAGGACCAACTCTATGACGCGATTGAAGAAGTCCAAGCAAGCAATACCATCGATGACATTGAACAGCTGGACATTTTGTGCTACGCCCAACAGGTGGCCCTGCCGTTCAGAAGCCGGAAGAACCTGCTCTCACTGACTTCATCCGAATGGCTGGCACGCATCTGGAAGCGGAATGGCTGCAAAGCCGGTCCGTGGGAAACGGTTGAAAGCCTTGCAGACAATCATTACCTTTATATAGAAGAAGACGATTCCTGCATCTACCTCCAAAGTTTGTGTGGCGAAAAAAAGACATTCGCCGTCGACAAAGAGTCGCTTAACCTCAACCAAACACACGACTTGAAACCCGAACAATCCATCGTCAGCTGTATGCTCGTCCGATACGGAGAAACCTGGTGGCAGAACGGTGCCATGCTTGTCAACGACAAAACTCCACAATGGGACGACATATTGCAAGAGCAAGACCATAAGATGAATCCCATACACAACCGGAAAGCCTTCGAACATTTTGTGCAGGCCAGCGGCGGCAAGCCATTCGTTTATTGTCGCAACAAGAAAGAACTCGAAATTTTCTTCAGAGAGAAAATGGGATATCAGATAAGAACAGGAATGACCTTCCCGGAAATCGGAAAATCCGGTGCTCTTCTGATGGCCACTCCGCAAACAGGACTTCATATACAGTTGGAACTGACAGAATGCATCTGCTCGCCAGACAATCCGGCTTACAACCGGGAGGAAGCCGAAGCACAAGCCTTCCTTTTCTTTGTCAACCCGGACGTCATCCCCTACGAATTGAGTTGTCTGTTGCAGGACAAAGGGCTATTGCCTGACGCCTGTATCAACAGTCTGCATGGTCAGCAGCATGGAAAAGCTCTGCTGCACAACAATGCATGTTTCCTGACGGACTATTATTTCCACCGATATAGAGAAAAGGATTTCAAGAACTCTTTATTGGAAAAATTCCTATGAAATTGGTACTTTTGTAAAAACAATAACTTATCACAGAGAAACCATGAGCAAGATTTATCCGGTAGGCATACAGAGTTTTGAAGAGATACGACGGGGAGGCTATTGCTATGTTGACAAGACCGCCTTGATCTATCAACTGGTAAAGACTGGCAAATATTATTTCCTGAGCCGTCCGCGCCGCTTCGGCAAGAGCCTGCTCATCTCTACGCTGGAAGCCTACTTCCTGGGGAAGAAGGAACTGTTCAAGGGACTGGCCATGGAAGGACTGGAAAAGGACTGGACGACGTACCCCGTGCTGCACCTCGACCTGAATGCCCGGAAATATGTGGACGCTTCTTCACTGAACGCCATCCTGAACCAGCACCTGGAAAGCTGGGAGGCCATCTACGGCGACGAGAAGAAAGACCGTGCTCCCGAAGAGCGTTTTGCCTGGCTGATCGAGAAGGCCTGCCGTACCACCGGACGAAACGTCGTCGTACTGGTGGACGAGTACGACAAGCCCATGCTCCAGGCCATCGGCAACGAACCGCTGCTCACCGACTACCGAAACACGCTGAAAGCCTTCTACGGCGTACTGAAAAGCTGCGACAAGTACCTGCGCTTCGCCCTGCTGACGGGTGTGACGAAGTTCAGCAAAGTCAGCGTGTTCAGCGACCTGAACAACCTGATGGACATTTCTCTGTCCAACCGTTTTGCCAACATCTGCGGCATTACAGAGAACGAACTCTACCGCAATCTGGAGGAAGACATCAGGCTTCTGGCCGAGGCCAACGGAATGAACGAAACCGAAGCCAGACAGACACTGAAAGAATGGTACGACGGCTACCACTTTGCCGAACATACGGAAGACATCTACAACCCGTTCAGCCTGCTCAACACGCTGGCCGAAATGAAGTTCGGCAGCTACTGGTTCGAGACAGGCACGCCCACCTTCCTCGTGGAGCTGCTCCAGCGCAGCAAGTACGACCTGCACCGCCTGACCGAGGAGATGGCCACCGCCGACTCGCTGGGCGGCATCGACACGATGGAGACCAACCCCGTCCCCATCCTCTACCAGAGCGGCTACCTCACCATCAAGGGGTTCGACAAAGAATTCAGAACCTATGAACTGGGCCTCCCCAACAAGGAAGTGGAAGAAGGTTTCACCAAGTTCCTGTTGCCCAACTATGCGTCTCTTTCTTCGGGCAACCCCTCTTTCGAGATAAGCAGCTTCGTCCGGGAAGTCCGAAGCGGCAACATCGACGCCTTCATGCGGCGCCTCCAGAGCTTCTTTGCCGACACGCCCTACGAGCTGGCGCACGACTTGGAACGGCACTACCAGAACGTGCTCTTCATTGTCTTCAAGCTGCTGGGATTCTACACCCGGGCGGAATACCGCACGTCCAACGGCCGCATAGACATGGTGGTGAAGACCGACCGATACATCTACGTCATGGAGTTCAAGCTGGACGGCACTGCCGAAGAAGCCATCCGCCAAATCAACGAGAAAGGCTACGCCGCCCCCTTCATCTCCGACAGCAGAACCCTCTATAAGATTGGTGTCAACTTCAGCAATGCAATCCGGGGGATAGAGGGGTGGATTGTTGAAGAATAAATCCTATATTTGCAGCCCGAACAACCTATTGACAACCCCCTTTTAAACAGAACGCACAATGAAAAGACTGAAAGGACACCTGCTGATCTTACTCTTAAGTTTGGTATGCTTCACAAGCCTGTCGGCGCAAACCGATGCCGAGCGGAAGTTCATGGCCGTCGTCGACTCGCTGAACGCGCAGCTCCTCGACGCATATACCGGAAAGGACTATCCGGCCGCCGAAGCTATCTGCCGGAAGATTATCGACTTCTACGACGCACACGCGGCGCAACTGGCCGAGGGCTATGCCTACTTCAAATACTCCAGCTACTACAACATGGCCTGCGTCCAGGCGAAACAAGGGAAAAAGCAAGAAGCCGCCAGCAACCTGCTCAAGGCGCTGGACAGCGGAAAGATGGAAGTGAGCTACAGCAAGATAACCCACGAGGAAGACCTGAAAGGCATTCTGGACGCGGCCGAGCTGCAACCTGCCCTGCAGCGACTGAAAGAGACCACCGATTACCTCTATATCCTGCAAAATGCACCGGAATACACCCGCACGCAGCCAGCCGACAGCCTGCCCCGGATTGTCTATGCGCAGGCCGACGAGCCCGACCTGAAGCGCGTCCGTGACTATTTCCGGCTGGACAGCGTGGCCGTGGCGGGCGACGAACTGGGCACCATCAAACGCATCCTGACCTATATCCACAACAAGATACGCCACGACGGGCAGAACGGCAATCCGACGGGCGGATACAACTCCATCAACTTTGCCGAAGCCTGCAAGGACAGCAGCCGGGGCCTGAACTGCCGCGGACTGGCCACGGTGCTGAACGAGTGCTACCTGTCGATGGGCATCCCGTCGCGTGTCATCACCTGCATGCCGAAGACGTACATCAACGACTGCCACGTCATCAACGCCGTCTACTCGTCCACCCTCGGCAAGTGGCTCTGGATAGACCCCACAAACAATGCCTGGGTGACCGACGACCAAGGCAACCTGCTGAGCATACAGGAAGTGCGCGCACGCCTCAGGAGCGGCCAGCCCGTCCGGGTGAACGAAGAGGCCAACTGGAACAATGAAAAGAAGGCCACGACGGAAGAGTATCTGTACGAGTACATGGCCAAGAACCTGTTCTACCTGGAAAGCTGGACGCGCTACGGCTTCAATACGGAAAGCGACCGGGAGAACCCCATCAACTACATCTTCCTGCAACCCACCGGCTGCGACAGCAGCCAACGGCGCCCAAGGAACTTCTCCGTCAACGACGACCGGTACTTCTGGCAGGCTTCCTTGTAAGAAGCATTATACTTGTCAAATAATCTAACCGCATCGTTTCTCCCGGTTCCAAATTCTTTCAGAGAGCCATTGGAGCCTCCTCTCAGCAGGTTTCAAACCAAAGGGGGGAATGTTTGAAACATTCGGCCCTTATGTTTTAAACATAGGGGCCGTAGGATTGAAACCCACTTTCGGGCCGTTTTTCAAGGGAAGTCCGAAGCACGGACAGATTGTAAGTTATTCTAACCGTCCGCGCGCCATACGGCAAGCCAGGATGCAATGCGGCAGAATCAAATTGAAAATTACATTTTCATTTGCTTCTGCCCTCACCTTTTCCTATATTTGTTGTAATCAGGTAGGTTTTATTTGACTATCAACAGATTGGATAAAACTCGCACGAGAACGGGCAATGGATAAGAAAAAGCCGGACTGTTCCGAACCGCCATATTTCTCATGCTTTCAAATAACTCTTTATCTCACCTGCAAAGATAACATTTCTTTCTGAAAAGGCCATATAAACGGCTGCAATCTTACGGAATAAAAACATATCGGGAAAAACAAGCATACCGTAGCCGAGTCCCCATAACCACAGGCAAAGGTAATTCGTGTTCTTCCCGTACAAGCAAGGCCAAGCCCTTCGGGTTCGTGGAAAAAATCATCCTCGCCCCGGAGGGCTTGCGGTATTTTTTCCCGAAGCCTTGCATGTACGGAACACGACCTTTTTAGGCCTGTAGTTATGGGAACTCCGGCCCCAGAAGCCGGACTAACAAAAAATCAAATGTTATGTTACAGGCAACAAAGAACAAGTACACGGTGGAAACACTCAAACCACTGAACATTCTGTACGATCATGAACACTGGCTGACACAGCAGGACGTGGATATGGCCAACGGNGCTTCAAGGACAGCCAGGCCGCAGAGAACTGCTACAGAAGGCTGCGGCTGGATGAAATCACACTCAGAGAAGAGTGATTCATGAAATACTTATTCAGACACCCCGTAAGACATCCTTGCGGGGTGTCTTCGTTTCCAACCATTAAAAAAGAAAAGACATGTATGCCATCATACCCCAACAGATTCCCCAGGACAGGCGTGCCGAGATCAACGAGAAAATCCTTTTCGCCATAGACTCCGGCAAGGACCTCGTTCCGAAGGAAAGCATCTACAACTGCTACACGGGAATCGGAGGACTGCACAACCTCAGGCAGTCGGATTTCACCAGCTACCATGAATACGCCGAGGCCAAGAAGGAATTCGAGATGGGACAGTTCTTCACCCCGCACGACATATGCCGGAGCATGGTGGAGACCCTTTCTCCGACATCGGCGGAAATGGTACTTGACATGTGCTGCGGCATGGGCAACTTCTTCAACCATCTGCCCAACCTGCACAATGCCTACGGATTCGACATTGACGGCAAGGCGGTGGCCGTTGCCAGATACCTCTACCCGGAAGCTCATATCGAGAAATGCGACATACAGCTGTACAATCCCGAACAGCGTTTCGACATCATTGTCGGAAATCCGCCCTTCAACCTGAAATTTGATTACAGGCTGTCGCAGGAATTCTACATGGACAAGGCCTATGACGTGCTCAACCCTGCCGGAATCCTGATGGTCATCGTCCCTCTCTCCTTCATGCAGAACGAGTTCTGGGAAAAGACACGCGTGGCGAAAATCAACTCGAATTTCTCCTTCATCGGCCAGACCAGGCTGGAACATTCAGCCTTCTCTACGGTGGGCGTACAGAATTTCGCAACAAAAATCATGGTATTCCTCCGCCGTTCCCTCCATATTGAAATGCAGCCCTACAACGCGGAAGAGTTTGTCAGCATGGATGAGCTGAAGAAACGCATAGCCGAAGTGCGGAAAATGAAACACCGGCTGCGCCTCCAGCTGATGCGGGAGTGCAACCATATAGACAAAGAAGAGCTGGAACAGTTCGAGTACAGGCTCGCCAAATACATGTACGAGCTGAAAGCCCATGCCGTGCTGAACAGGCATGTCGAAAAGGCGGAGGCGCTGGTGTCCAAATTCCGCAACCAGAAACCGCCGGAAAATGCCACCCGGGAACANCCAGGACAGGCGTGCCGAGATCAACGAGAAAATCCTTTTCGCCATAGACTCCGGCAAGGACCTCGTTCCGAAGGAAAGCATCTACAACTGCTACACGGGAATCGGAGGACTGCACAACCTCAGGCAGTCGGATTTCACCAGCTACCATGAATACGCCGAGGCCAAGAAGGAATTCGAGATGGGACAGTTCTTCACCCCGCACGACATATGCCGGAGCATGGTGGAGACCCTTTCTCCGACATCGGCGGAAATGGTACTTGACATGTGCTGCGGCATGGGCAACTTCTTCAACCATCTGCCCAACCTGCACAATGCCTACGGATTCGACATTGACGGCAAGGCGGTGGCCGTTGCCAGATACCTCTACCCGGAAGCTCATATCGAGAAATGCGACATACAGCTGTACAATCCCGAACAGCGTTTCGACATCATTGTCGGAAATCCGCCCTTCAACCTGAAATTTGATTACAGGCTGTCGCAGGAATTCTACATGGACAAGGCCTATGACGTGCTCAACCCTGCCGGAATCCTGATGGTCATCGTCCCTCTCTCCTTCATGCAGAACGAGTTCTGGGAAAAGACACGCGTGGCGAAAATCAACTCGAATTTCTCCTTCATCGGCCAGACCAGGCTGGAACATTCAGCCTTCTCTACGGTGGGCGTGCAGAATTTTGCAACAAAAATCATGGTATTCCTCCGCCGTTCCCTCCATATTGAAATGCAGCCCTACAACGCGGAAGAGTTTGTCAGCATGGATGAGCTGAAGAAACGCATAGCCGAAGTGCGGAAAATGAAACACCGGCTGCGCCTCCAGCTGATGCGGGAGTGCAACCATATAGACAAAGAAGAGCTGGAACAGTTCGAGTACAGGCTCGCCAAATACATGTACGAGCTGAAAGCCCATGCCGTGCTGAACAGGCATGTCGAAAAGGCGGAGGCGCTGGTGTCCAAATTCCGCAACCAGAAACCGCCGGAAAATGCCACCCGGGAACAGATAAAGGAATGGGAACGCAAGAAGCTGACCACCGGCAAGGTTCTCGGCATCATCCGCAGGTACATCACCTCGCAGAACGTGGTGCCGCGCAAGGAAGTGGCATTGGTGAAGACATCCTACGGCTTCAAGCTGAAGCAATATGCCCCGCGTCTGCTTGACAAGGTCACGCACAAGGCCGCAGGCATCAACGACCTCATACTCGGAAGGGCCGAACTCCCGATGCCGGAAAACGTCACAGAAAAGAACATGCGGCAGATCCGTGCCGCCAGTAAACTGATACGGCGCAAACAGAGGCAATACGAGACCCAGAATCTCCAGTTTGCGGAAATGCGGGAAGATGCCGGCCTGAAGGAATACCTGGACCGCACCACATTCATCAACAAGGACGGTGAAGTCTGCGAATTCACGGACTTGCAGAAACACGACCTGAACCTCGTGTTGCAGAAACGCTACGCCCTGCTGAACTGGCAGCAGGGTTCAGGCAAGACCGCCGCCGTCTATCACAGGGCGAAATACCTGCTCAAGTTCAGAAAGGCAAAGAACGTCATCATACTTGCCCCGGCCATCGCCACCAACATGACCTGGATACCGTTCCTTACCATAAACAAGGAACGCTTCCGTACAATACAGACCGCCGGCGACCTCAACAACATACCGGAAGGGACATTCCTTGTCGTCTCCACCTCCATGCTCCGGAAACTGAAAAGAGGACTGATGCGTTTCGTGAAACGCACTTCCGGCAAGCTGTGCCTTGTCTTCGACGAGTCGGACGAAATCACCAATCCCACATCGCAGCGTACAAGAAACATCCTGTGCATATTCAGGAGGCTCAGGTACAAGATCCTCGACACGGGAACAACCACCCGCAACAACATCGCGGAACTGTACAGCCAGTTCGAACTACTCTACAACAACTCCGTAAA
>NZ_LT635834.1:0-1077 GCF_900128475.1 Mediterranea massiliensis
CCCCCGCCCCAGCGTCCAGGCGGATGCCACGAAGAACGGGCCGGGCAGGGCCGAGAGGTACCCCGCCAGCGAGAGGTCGAGCGGCAGGCCGTGCCACATGACCCGCAGCCAGTCGGTCCATGCCACGTCGGCATAGAGCGACGCATGTACCGCCATGAACAGCGGTTTCTGTACCACAAACAGGAGGACAAACAGCACGTAGGTCCTGACCAGGCCGATGAGACGTTCTTTCATTGCTTTTTCTTTCGTTTCGGGGTTACGGGGTGACGGCTACAAAAATAGTCGTTTCCACCGAAACCGCCAAACGCAGGCACGCCGCAAGGAGGCAAATGGGGTGCATCTGTTTGTGAAAATTAGTTAATCAGCTGAGCTGCATGCCGTTGCAAGCCCGTTTTCACCTCCCTGCTCAGTGCACTTTCTTCAGGTAGAGGCGGTGGGTGATGGTGGCGGGCAGCTCTTCGGCATAGTGGGTCACCATGACGAGCGTCTTGTCGCGGCGGTGGCAGAAGGCCTCGATGACGGCCTTCACGCGGCGGCGGTTGTACGTGTCGAGGCCGTGCAGGGGTTCGTCCAGGATGAGCAGTTCGGGGTCCTTGACGAAGGCGCGCGCCAGCAGGCACAGGCGCTGCTCGCCGCTGCTCAGCTGGAGGAAGGGACGGTCGCGCAGGTCGCCGATGCCGAAGATGTCCATCCACTCCACGCACACGTCCAGCTCCTCGGGGCGCGGGCGCTTGTACAGGCCGATGCTGTCGTGCAGGCCGCTGGCCACAATCTCCACCGCGGGCAGGTTCTTCAGGTAGGCGCGGTGCATCTCGGGGCTGACGTAGCCGATGTGCTTCTTGATTTCCCAGATGCTCTCTCCCGAGCCGCGCTTGCGTCCGAAGAGGCTGATGTCGCAGGCATACGACTGGGGATTGTCGGCGCAGACGAGGCTCAGCAGGGTGGACTTGCCCGCGCCGTTCTCGCCGCCCAGGGCCCACTTCTCGCCGCGGCGCACCGTCCAGTCGAGGTCGCGCAGGATAGTGCGGTCGCCGTAGCGGATGCTCACGCCGTTGAGGCGCACCACCTCGTCGGAGT
>NZ_LT635834.1:1332-197898 GCF_900128475.1 Mediterranea massiliensis
TCGGCCCGGCGGAAGGCAGCCAGATACTCGTCGCGCGTCTGCTTGCGGCCCACGCGCCGCTCCGCCACGGGCACCACGTGGGTGATGAACGGGGGCACGTCGTCGAGCATCGAGAGTACCAGCACCAGCTGTACCGTGCCCGTGCGGGCGATACGCTCCAGCAGGTCGGCCAGCAGCCGGCGCGTGTCGGCGTCGAGGCCGATGAAGGGGTTGTCCATCACCAGCACGCGGGGCTGGGTGAGCAGGGCCTTGGCCAGCTGGAACTTGCGCAGCTCGCCGCTGCTCAGCAGGATGATTTTCTTGTCCATGAGCGGCTCCAGCCCAAAGAGGTCGAAGAGGTGCCGGCGCCGTTCCTCGTCCCTTACAGGGCCCAGCTGCTGGCGCACGGTGGGTGCCTCGTCCTGGTCGTGGGCATTCCAGCGCTGCTGGTAGTAGTAGTTGGCATCGGCGCTCCCGTAGGTGTCGCGGAAGGCGATGGTGCGGATGTTGTCGTAGGCCGAGGCCGAAGCCGAGGGGCGGAAGTCGTAGGCCAGCGTGCCTCCGGCCAGCGGATACTTGCCCGTCAGCAGGTCCACCAGCAGGCTCTTTCCCGCGCCGTTGGGGCCCATGATGGCAATGTGTTCGTCCGCCCCGAAGGCCACCGTAGCAGGCTCAGCCAGCCTCACCTGCGGCAGGCGGGGCACGCCGGCAGTGAGGCATATTGTTTGTTGTCCGTTCGTTTCCATATCATTCTGTTGCATTTACGCCGCGAAGATACGACATTTTCACTTACGATGTTGCTCCCCGGCCGACAAATAGTTTCCGGCAAAAAACGGACGGATGAAGAGCCGAAAATCTGAAGCGAGACACCCATCCAGCCCGTTACGTTACAATTGTTACAACGTTACAATTAGTTTTTTCAATTTCCTCCTCCCTGTAAAGAAAAAAGTGTTAAATATTTTAATACTATATATTATATATATAAATATATATAATATATAGTATTAATTTTCTCTCCCGCATTTTTTCGTGTGACAATTTTGCTAATTGTAACGTTGTAACAATTGTAACGCGTAACGCCCAAAATGTCTTTTCCTGAATTCAGTAGACTAACCCAATCCTGCAAAAATCCTCAAACAAATCGGCGGAAAGCCCGAAATACATTTAGAGACCGCGCGCGCCGCGCACGAAAAGCACCGCCCTGCGCATGCAAAAACGGTGCCTTCCCATCAGAAAATCAGCGAGTTATTTTTATTAACACAAAAAGCATATTTCGTTAACAGATTTTCACTGAATACCGATATCCTGTTTTTGGCCGCCGGCCGCGGAAACGGTATCTTTGTCAGTGCCGGCCGGTTCGGAGGGCGGAGCGAGGGTCGCGAGCCGCTTCACCAACGAATCGCACAGCTGGCCGAAGGCCGCACGGTGGGCCGGGGCGATGGGTTTCTTGGGTTGCGACTTGATGGTGAGCGGGTTGATGGGGCGCCCGTTCTCGTAGACGCGGAAGTCGAGGTGGGGTCCCGTAGAGAGGCCGGTAGACCCCACGTAGCCGATAATCTGCTTCTGCTGTACCATGTCGCCCACCTTCAGGCCCTTGGCGAAGCGCGACAGGTGCATGTAGGTGGTGGTGTAGGTGCTGTTGTGGCGTATCTTCACGTAGTTGCCCCCGCCGCCGGCCTGGTAGGCACGGGCGATGACCTTGCCGCTGCCGATGGCATAGACGGGGGTGCCGGCAGGAGCGGCATAGTCCACGCCGTGGTGGGCCCGGTAGCGCTTCAGCACGGGGTGGTAGCGGCTGTTCGTGAAGCGCGAGGAGATGCGGTAGAAGTCGAGCGGTGCCTTCAGGAAAGCGCCCTCGAGGCTGTTGCCCCGCTCGTTGTAGTAGAGCTCCTCGTCGTCCTGCACGAAGGGGATGGCATAGTAGGTGCTGTCCGAGGCACGAAACGAGGCCGCCAGGACGTGGAAGTTGTCGAGCGCCTGCCCGCGGACGTACTCCTGCTCGTAGATGACGCGGAACTCGTCCTCCTTCTGCAGGCCGAAGAAGTCGATGGTCCAGCCGAAGATGTGCGACAGGGTGACGGCCAGCAGGGGCGACGTGCCGCTGCGCTGCATGGCCACCCAGAGCGACGACTCCACCTGTCCGACGACCGTCTGCGTGCGCCACTCGGCAGGGTTCTGCCCGCGGCTGACGGCCAGGTCGCCGCGGAGGTCGAAGACGACGTACGACTTGGGGTCTTCCTCGTAGACAAAGAAGCGCGGAGGAGCCAGGCTGTCGCGCTTGCTGAAGAACAGGGCGTAGGCCTGGCCGCTACGGATGCGGCGCACGTCGAACACGCCGCGAGCCTTCTCGCCCAGGCGGTGCACCGTGCGGGTGTCCACGCCATGTCCGCCCAAGATGGAGCCCAGGCTCTGGCGGGGCTGTACGATGCCATACTTCAGGTTGTAGCGGTCCACCGGGATGCCATATTCGCAGACCATCTCCTGCACGTCGGCAGAGTCGGTCACCGTCACTTCGTCGAGCTCGCCGCCACCCCGGTAGGTGGGCAGGAAGAGCAGCAGCGCTCCTGCCGCCACCATCACCAGCAGGGCAGAAAGCCATATTTTCTTGTTACTGAACTTGAACACTTCTTTAATTGAAAATGGAGAATGGATAATTGAGAATTATTTCCAGGCGATGAGGGCCGACTGGGCAGGCACCGTCAGTTCGGCACCCGACACCTTGGCCAGGCCGCCTTCATTAATCGCCCCGTCCTTGCACACTATAGTATAATTCCCCTGGGGCACGGCCACACGGGCGGGCTCGCGACGCGAGTTGAGCACCACGACAATGTCTTCCCAGCGGTCGCCGCCGGCATGTTCCTTCAGGCGCCAGGCCACGAGGTTCTTGCCCTCGACAGGCAGGAACTCCAGATGGCGGCGCACCAGCTCGGCCGAACCCAGGCGGAAGGCCGGATGGTTCTTGCGCAGCTGTATCAGGCCCTTGTAGTAGGCAAAGACATCGGCATGCAGGGCCTTGCGGCTCCAGTCGATGGCGTTGATGGAGTCGGGACTCTGGTAGCTGTTGTGCACGCCCTTCTTGTCGCGCATCACCTCCTCGCCGGCATAGATGAAGGGGATGCCCTGCGAGGTGAAGACGGCCGTCTGGGCCAGCTTGTCGAGGCGGGCCAGCTCGTCGTCCTTGATGCCGGGGATGCTGGCACGCAGGCGGTCGACGAGGCACATGTCGTCGTGACACGACACGTAGCTGATCATCTGCGTAGGTTCGCCCGCCCAGGGTGCCTGGCTGTAGTTGACGGAGTCGTTGCACACCTGCGGATGCTGCACGGCACCCACGATGCCAAACTTGATGCTCTCCTCACCGCCCGGCAGGCCTGCCAGGAAGGCGCCCTGCTTGTTGTCGTTGAAGGGGCCGCGGAGGGCGTCGCGCATCTCATCGCTGAAGGCGGCGATGCCCGGCATGCGGTAGGTATTGGCCTTCATGGCCAGCGAGTCCTGCGGGAGCTGGGGCGCCTGGGCCGCCCATCCCTCGCCGTAGACGATGATGGAGGGGTCGAGGGCCGTGAGGGCGGCACGCACCTCGTTCATCGTACGGATGTCGTGGATGCCCATCAGGTCGAAGCGGAAGCCGTCGATGTGGTACTCGCGCGCCCAGTGGAGCACGGACTCGACGATGTACTTGCGCATCATGGGACGGTCGCTGGCCGTCTCGTTGCCGCAGGCCGAGGCGTCGGCATAGGTGCCGTCGGGGCGCTGGCGGTAGAAGTATCCGGGAGCGGTGCGCTCGAAGTTGCTCCCGTCGATGCTGAACGTATGGTTATAGACCACGTCGAGGATGACGCGGATGCCTGCCTGGTGGAGCGCCTGCACCATCTGCTTGAACTCGCGGATGCGCACGTCGGGGCGGTAGGGGTCGGTGGCATACGAGCCGTCGGGCACGTTGTAGTTCAGCGGGTCGTAGCCCCAGTTGTAGCGGTTCTCGTCCAGGCGGGTTTCGTCGATGGAGGCATAGTCGTAGGAGGGCAGCAGGTGGACGTGCGTCACGCCCAGCTCGCGCAGGTGGTCGATGCCCGTGGCCAGTCCTTCGGGCGAACGGGTACCCGCCTCCGTCAAGGCCAGGAACTTGCCCTTGTGCTCGATGCCCGATGCGGGCGAAATGGAGAAGTCGCGGTGGTGCATCTCGTAGATCACCACGTCGGCCGCCGAGCGGAGGGGCGGACGGCGGTCGTCGGCCCAGCCTTCGGGGTCGGTAGAGCGAAGGTCGATGATGGCGGCCCGATGGCCGTTCACGCCGACGGCCTTGGCAAAGATACCGGGCGTATCGCCCAGCCAGCGGTCGCCGGTCTTGACGTTGAAGGTGTAGAACTTGCCCAGGAGGTCTTCCGCAACGGTGGTGTGCCACACACCTTCTTCACCCGCCTCCATGCTGACGGTGCGGTAGGCATGTCCGCCCTCGCCCTCGTTGTAGAGCATGAGGCGCACCTCGTCGGCCGTCGGTGCCCAGAGGGAGAAGCGGGTGCCCTCGGGGGCATATTCCATCTCCGCCAGGCTGCCCGAGCGCACGGGGTAAAGCTCGTAGGAGGCATACTCGTTCTTCGCGGGCGCACAACCGGTAGCCGTTGCCACCGCCACACCCAAAATGGCCAAATCATTCAGTTCCATGGCTTATTTCTCTATTAATTGTTACATTATATATATAATTCTCAACTCTTCACTCTCAACTCTCCACTCACCTCACCTTGTCGGGATTCTTGGCAATGAAGTCTTTCCAGCCGCGGTAGGCCTTGTCCACCGTGGGCCGCCCCATCTGTAAGTAGTGGCAATAGGCGGCGGCCAGGGCATCGGTGGCGTCCATGAAGGTAGGCATGTCGGCCTTGTCGAAGCGGAGCATGCGCTGGAGCATGTCGGCCACCTGTTCCTTCGAGGCCTGCCCGTTGCCGGTGATGGCCATCTTGATCTTGAGCGGCGCATACTCGGTGATGGGGATGTCGCGCCCCAGGGCGGCGGCCATGGCCACTCCCTGCGCCCGCCCCAGCTTGAGCATGGACTGGACGTTCTTGCCGAAGAAGGGGGCCTCGATGGCCAGCTCGTCGGGCAGGTAGCTGTCGATGATGCCCAGCACACGCTGGTAGATGTGCTTCAGCTTGAGGTAGGTGTCGCCCACACGGCGCAGGTCCACGACCCCCATGGCCACCATCTCGGGCTTGGTGCCCGTGACGCGCAACACGCCGTAGCCCATGAGGTTGGTGCCCGGGTCGATGCCCAGGATAATCTTTTCCTTGACCGGCGCTATCACTCCACCACCTCCATCAACGTGGGAAATCCCACCACCTTGTCCTTGAACATACGGAGCAGCTCGTCGTTGAGCTTCACCCCCTGGGTGCAATGCCAGCGGTGCAGCAGGGCCGAGCTTTCCACCTCAAACTGAACGGAGTAGCAGGTGCTCCCCTCTTCGCGATGACTCAGGATGCGCAGGATGCGCGGGGCATGCAACGTGCCCTCCTTCTCCACCTCGGGCAGGTAGCATTCCTTCATCCAGATGAGGAAGTATTTCTCCTGTCCCTCTTCCACGTGATACGTCGTATTATAGACCAACATAATTTTTTTCGTTATTTTTTCTGCAAACATAGCAATTATTTCAGAAATATGCATTATCTTTGCGCCATCAAAACGAAAGCCATGGTGCAAACGTTTACAATTTTGGGGTATTAGCTCATCTGGCTAGAGCGCGACACTGGCAGTGTCGAGGTGAGCGGTTCGAGTCCGCTATGCTCCACGCAAAGTCCTTGACAACGGAAGTTTCAAGGACTTTTTTCGTATCTTTCCGGCTCTTGGCGAAACGAAGTGACAAGAAAGTTGTATCTTTGCAACGTTTTCAAGACAAAAGACGAAAAATCAAAAAGACAACAACGATATGATAGCTAAAATCAACGAGCTTCTGCAGGAAGTGGAAGCACTGACGGCCTCCAACGCCGAAGAACTGGAGGCACTCCGCATCAAATACCTCAGCAAGAAGGGTGCCATCAACGAACTGATGGCCGACTTCCGAAGCGTGCCCGCCGACCAGAAAAAGGAAGTGGGCATGAAGCTGAACGAGCTCAAGAACAAGGCACAGGAGAAAATCAACGCCCTGAAGGAGCAGTTCGAAAGCCAGGACACGGGTTGCGACGACCTGGACCTGACACGCACCGCCTACCCTGCCTCGCTGGGCACACGCCACCCCCTGTCCATCGTCAAGAACGAAATCATCGACATCTTCTCGCGCATGGGCTTCAACATTGCCGACGGCCCCGAGGTGGAGGACGACCTGCACGTGTATACCAAGCTGAACTTCGCCGCCGACCATCCGGCACGCGACATGCAGGACACCTTCTTCGTGGACGTGAACCCCGGCGACGTGACCAAAAACATCATCCTGCGCTCGCACACCAGCTCCGTGCAGGTGCGCACCATGGAGCACGCCCAGCCGCCCATCCGCATCATCTGCCCGGGACGCGTGTACCGCAACGAGGCCATCAGCTACCGCGCCCACTGCTTCTTCCACCAGGTAGAGGCCCTGTACGTGGACAAGGGCGTGTCGTTCACCGACCTGAAGCAGGTATTGCTGCTCTTCGCCCAGGAGATGTTCGGCAGCGACACAAAGATACGTCTGCGTCCGTCCTACTTCCCCTTCACGGAGCCCAGCGCCGAGATGGACATCAGCTGCAACATCTGCGGTGGCAAGGGATGCCCCTTCTGCAAAGGTACCGGTTGGGTGGAAATCCTCGGTTGCGGCATGGTGGACCCCAACGTACTCGAAGCCTGCGGCATCGACAGCAAGGTCTACTCCGGCTACGCCCTGGGTATGGGCATCGAGCGCATCACCAACCTGAAGTATCAGGTGAAGGACCTGCGCATGTTCTCTGAAAACGACACCCGCTTCCTGAAGGAATTCGAAGCGGCCCGATAAGACATAGAGCAGCGGCGAGCGGTGAGCGGTGAGTGGTGAGCATCCGTCCGAAAATCCACTGACCGCTGACCGCTCATTACTAACCGCTAACCACTCACCACTAACCGCTAAAACCGACCGTTCATGAAAGACCGGCTCATCACTCCAAGTTACTGCTTCATTCTGGCAGCCAACTTTCTGCTCTACTTCGGCTTCTGGCTGATGATGCCCGTACTGCCCTTCTACCTGACGGAGGTATTCGGGGCAGACAAGTTCACGATGGGGCTCGTCCTGTCGTGCTACACTATTGCGGCCCTGTGCATCCGCCCCTTCTCGGGCTACCTGCTCGACACGTTCGCCCGCAAGCCCCTCTACCTGGTGGCCTACTTCATCTTCACGTCCATCTTCGGGGGCTATCTGCTGGCCGGCACCCTGACCCTCTTCATCATCCTGCGCATCGTCCACGGCGTGTCGTTCGGCATGGTGACGGTGGGCGGCAACACGGTGGTCATCGACATCATGCCCTCGTCGCGCCGCGGCGAAGGGCTGGGCTACTACGGACTGGCCAACAACATCGCCATGTCCATCGGCCCCATGGCAGGCCTCTTCCTGCACGATGCGGGCATCGGCTACACGTGGATATTCTGCACCTCGCTGGGTTCGTGCCTGGCCGGTTTCTGTTGCGCCACGCTGGTCAAGACACCCTACAAGCCGCCCGTGAAGCGCGACCCCATCTCGCTCGACCGCTTCATCCTGCTCAAGGGTCTGCCTGCCGGAGCCAGCCTCCTGCTCCTGTCCATCCCCTACGGCATGACGACCAACTACGTGGCCATGTATGCCCGCCAAATCGAGATAAACGCCTCCACGGGCTTCTTCTTCACCTTCATGGCACTGGGTATGGCGGTGTCGCGCCTCTTCTCGGGCCGACTGGTGGACAGAGGCAAGATTACGCAAGTCATATCCGCAGGACTGGTGCTGGTGGTGTTCAGCTTCTTCCTGCTGGCCGCGTGCGTGTACATCATCCGCTGGGACAGCCAGGCCTGCACGGTGGTGTTCTTCACCATCGCCCTGCTGCTGGGCATCGGCTTCGGCACCATGTTTCCCGCCTACAACACCCTGTTCGTCAACCTGGCGCCCAACAGCCAGCGCGGCACGGCCACCTCGACCTACCTCACCTCGTGGGACGTGGGCATCGGCATCGGCATGCTGGCCGGCGGATACATTGCCGAAATCAGCACCTTCGACAAGGCCTACCTCTTCGGTGCCTGCCTGACGGTGGTGTCCATGCTGTACTTCAACCTGAAAGTGGCTCCCCACTATCACCGCAACAAACTGAGATGAGAAAGAAAGAACGATACGAAAAGATACTGGCCTGGTTCAGGGAGAACCGGCCCGTGGCCGAAACGGAGTTGCACTACAACAACCCCTTCGAGCTGCTCATCGCCGTCATCCTGTCGGCGCAATGCACGGACAAGCGTGTCAACATGATCACGCCTCCGCTCTTCCACGACTTCCCCACCCCCGAAGCGCTTGCCGCCACCACGCCCGAGGTGGTGTTCGAATACATCCGCAGCGTGTCCTACCCCAACAACAAGGCCCGCCATCTGGTGGGCATGGCGCAGATGCTCGTCAAGGACTTCAACAGCCAGGTGCCCGACACGCTGGAGGAACTCATCAAGCTGCCCGGCGTGGGACGCAAAACGGCCAACGTCATCCAGTCTGTCGTGTTCAACAAGGCCGCCATGGCGGTAGACACGCACGTCTTCCGCGTGAGCCATCGGCTGGGGCTGGTGGGGCCGAGCTGCACCACCCCGCTGAGCGTGGAGAAGGAGCTGACCAAGCACATCCCTGAGACCGACATCCCCATCGCCCACCACTGGCTCATCCTGCACGGACGCTACGTGTGCCAGGCCCGCACGCCCCAATGCGATGCCTGCGGCCTGAAGATGCTGTGCAAAGACTATGAAAAAAGGACGGGCGCCAAAGAGGCAGAAAGCTAAAGCGGCATGCCCCACCCCCTATATTTTTAAGATTCACAACGTAAAAAAACACGCTTTGCGAACATTTTACAGAAAATAATGCTAACTTTGCGGGCAAGTTTAAAAGAGAATATTCGTAACACTTTTAAATAAAATAGAGCATTATGACAATTGATCAATTCAACTTTGCCGGTAAAAAGGCATTCGTCCGCGTGGACTTCAACGTGCCCCTGGACGAGAATTTCAACATCACAGATGACACCCGTATGCGTGCCGCTCTTCCCACTCTGAAGAAGATCCTGGCCGACGGAGGCAGTTTGATTATCGGCTCTCACCTGGGCCGTCCGAAAGGCGTAGCCGACAAGTTCTCCTTGAAGCACATCCTGAAGCACCTGGACGAGCTGCTGGGCATTGAAGTTCAGTTTGCCAGCGACTGCATGAGCGAAGAAGCCGCCGCAAAGGCCGCTGCCCTGCAACCGGGTGAAGCCCTGCTGCTGGAAAACCTGCGCTTCTACGCTGAAGAGGAAGGCAAACCCCGTGGCCTGGCCGACGACGCTACCGACGAAGAGAAGAAAGCCGCCAAAGCAAAAGTTAAGGAAAGCCAGAAGGAATTCACCAAGAGACTGGCTTCGTATGCCGACTGCTATGTGAACGATGCCTTCGGTACCGCTCACCGCGCACATGCTTCTACGGCACTCATCGCTAAATATTTTGACAAAGACCACAAGATGTTCGGCTACCTGATGGAGAAGGAAGTGAAGGCCGTCGACAAAGTGCTGAACGACATCCACCGTCCGTTTACCGCCATCATGGGTGGTTCGAAGGTTTCTTCCAAGATTGAAATCATCGAGAACCTGCTCAACAAGGTAGACAACCTCATCATCGCCGGCGGTATGACCTATACCTTCACCAAGGCTATGGGCGGCAAGATCGGTATCTCCATCTGCGAGGACGACAAACTCGACCTGGCTCTCAACCTGATGAAGGAAGCCAAGGAAAAAGGCGTGAACCTGGTACTGGCTACCGATGCCAAAATCGCCGACTCCTTCTCGAACGACGCCAACACGAAGTTCTGCAAGGTGAACGAAATTCCTGACGGATGGGAAGGCCTCGACATAGGCCCCGAGAGCGAGAAGCTCTTCGCCGACGTCATCAAGACTTCCAAGACCATCCTGTGGAACGGCCCGACGGGCGTATTCGAATTCGACAACTTCACTCACGGCTCTCGTGCCGTAGGCGAAGCTATCGTAGAGGCTACAAAGAACGGCGCCTTCTCACTGGTAGGTGGCGGTGACTCCGTAGCTTGCGTCAACAAGTTCGGCCTGGCCAGCGGTGTATCTTATGTATCGACCGGCGGCGGCGCTCTGCTCGAAGCCATCGAAGGCAAGGTACTTCCGGGTATTGCAGCCATCAACGAATAAGACATAATCACCAACCGAAAGAGGGTGTGTCAAGGAAAGATACGCCCTCTTTTCTTTTTTAAAACTTCCATGAAGAAACTGCTGATACTATGGCTTGCCTGCGCCTTCATGGCTTCGGCCGCCGCACAAGAAAAACAGGAAGAAGGAAAGAAATCCCAGGCCAAGACGCTGACCAACGTCGTGAACACCCTGAAGGACCGCATCACCCTCGAAGGATACATCCAGCTGGGATATACCTACAACGACCAGCCGGCAAGCAAAACCAATACGTTCGACATCAAACGCGCCATCCTCATGGCCCGCGGACGCATCACCGACCACTGGTCGTGCTACTTCATGTACAGCCTGGCCAACTCGCCCAAGATACTGGAAATCTACACCGAGTATCATTTCCTGCCCGAAATCAGCGTGCGCGTTGGCCAGTTCAAGACGATGTACACCATCGAGAACCCCATGTCGCCCAGCGTACTCGAACTGATCAACGTCAACTCACAAGCCACCAACTACCTGGCCGGATACAACGGAAGCGACCCGCTCTACGGCTCGACCACCGGCCGCGACATGGGTCTGATGATTTACGGCGACCTCTTCAAGGGCCTGCTGAACTACAAACTGGCCGTCATGAACGGACAGGGCATCAACCTGAAGGACGGCAACAACCAGAAGGACATCGTGGGCAACCTGATGGTCAACCCATTGGAATGGCTGTCCGTGGGCGGCTCCTTCATCAAAGGAAAAGGCTGTGCCGTAGCCACTTCGGACATCAACCCCGACATCCAGGTGGGCGACAGCTATACACGAAACCGCTGGGCCGCAGGCTTGAAAATCAAACTGAAACAACTGGACCTGCGAAGCGAATACCTGGCCGGCAAGGACGGCACCGTGAAGAGTGACGGCTACTATGCCACGGCCAACGTGCACCTCATCAGCAACAAACTGGACTTCATAGCCTCCTACGACTACTTCAACAAGAACAAGGCCGCCGACAACAAGCAGACCAACTACATCGCCGGCCTGCAATGGTGGTTCTATCCCAAATGCCGCCTGCAGGTGCAATACACCTATTGCAACCCTCATCTGGGCGAGAACTACAACCTGCTACAAACCCAAGTACAAGTCCGATTCTAAAACTCACCCTGCTTCCCAAACCTTACCAACCATGAATTACGACCGCATTCTGCAAGAAATTTATCAGGAAATACAGCCATACGCCCACCAGGGAGAACCCGCCGCATATATCCCCGACCTGCTGAAAGTAGATCCCGACCGCTACGGCATCTGCCTCCATACCCTCGACGGGCACGAGCATGCCATGGGAGATTGCGACGAGCGCTTCGCCATCCAAAGCATCTCCAAGGTCTTTGCGCTGGCTATGGGTTTCGCCCGATTGGGCGACCGCCTGTGGCAACGCATCGGTGTAGAGCCGTCGGGCAACGCCTTCAACTCCATCTTCCAGCTCGAGCTGGAGCACGGCATTCCCCGCAATCCCCTCATCAACGCGGGCGCACTGGTCATGACCGACATCCTTCTCTCTTCACTGGAGTATCCCGAACGTGAATACCTGGCCTTTGTACGAAGCCTTTGCGGATGCGACTCCATCCAGTATGACGAAAGCATGGCCGCCTCGGAGCGTGACCACGGCTACCTGAATGCAGCCATCGTGAACATGTTGAAATATTATGGCAACATCGAGAACGATGTGGAGCGCGTGCTCCGCTTCTACTTCCGCCAGTGCTCGCTCAAGATGAATTGCCGCGAATTGTCACGCGCCTTCCTGCCCTTCGCCGACCATACGCACGCCTTCAGCTTTGACGGCACCGACCTGACCACCTCACAGGTAAAGCGCATCAACGCCATCATGCAGACATGTGGCTTCTATGACGAAGCGGGTGAATTCTCCTACCTCGTGGGTCTGCCCGGCAAGAGCGGTGTGGGAGGAGGTATCGCCGCCATCTGTCCCCGCCAATACTCGGTAGCCGTCTGGAGCCCCCGCCTCAACAAGAAAGGTAACTCCATCATGGGCCTGAAAGCACTCGAATTGCTCACTACCAAGACCGCCGTCAGCATTTTCTGATTGCCTGACGCCCCTATCCGCCTGCCTCTCCTGTCATTTTGCTGAAAAAAGCATGCGAATGTGAAAAATGTTTCGTATTTTTGTACCCAAATTGAGTGAATTTTAACGATATGAACGTTTTAGAACTAAGTGAACAGGAAATCATTCGCCGCAACAGCATGAATGAACTTCGCGCGATGGGCATCGACCCCTATCCCGCAGCAGAGTATGTAACCAACGCTTTCTCTACCGACATAAAAGCCGAATTCAAGGACGACGACGAACCGCGCCAGGTGTCCATCGCCGGACGTATGATGAGCCGTCGTATCATGGGGAAAGCCTCTTTCATCGAATTGCAGGACTCCAAAGGACGTATCCAGGTATACATCACCCGCGATGACATCTGTCCCGATGAAAACAAGGACATGTACACCACCGTGTTCAAACGTTTGCTCGACCTGGGCGACTTCATCGGCATCGAAGGCTTTGTCTTCCGCACCCAGATGGGTGAAATCAGCGTTCATGCCAAGAAACTGACTGTACTCGCCAAGAGCCTCAAGCCCCTGCCCATCGTGAAATACAAGGACGGAGTGGCTTACGACTCGTTCGAAGATCCTGAACTCCGCTACCGCCAACGGTACGTAGACCTCATCGTGAACGACGGCGTCAAGGAAACGTTCCTGAAACGCACCAAAGTCATCTCGACCATGCGTGCCGCCCTCGACGAAGCCGGCTATACCGAAGTGGAGACACCCATCCTCCAATCTATCCCCGGCGGTGCAAGCGCCCGTCCGTTCATCACCCACCACAATTCGCTGGACATCGACCTGTACCTGCGTATCGCCACCGAGCTGTACCTGAAGAGACTCATCGTAGGCGGATTCGAAGGTGTATACGAAATTGGAAAGAACTTCCGCAACGAGGGTATGGACCGCACACACAACCCCGAATTCACCTGCATGGAGCTCTATGTACAGTATAAGGACTATAACTGGATGATGAGTTTCACAGAAAAGCTGCTGGAGCGTATCTGCATCGCCGTAAACGGTTGTAGCGAAACCGTCATCGACGGCAAGACAATCAGCTTCAAAGCTCCCTACCGCCGTCTGCCCATCCTCGATGCCATCAAGGAAAAGACCGGCTACGACCTCAACGGCAAGAGCGAAGAGGAAATCCGCCAGATTTGCAAGGAACTGAAGATGGAAATCGACGACACCATGGGCAAGGGCAAGCTCATTGATGAAATCTTCGGAGAATTCTGCGAAGGGACCTTCATCCAGCCGACCTTCATCACCGACTACCCCGTCGAAATGAGTCCGCTGACCAAGATGCACCGCAGCAAGCCGGGCCTGACCGAACGCTTCGAGCTGATGGTGAACGGCAAGGAACTGGCCAATGCCTATAGCGAGCTGAACGACCCCATCGACCAGGAAGAGCGCTTCAAGGAGCAGCTGCGCCTGAGCGAAAAGGGCGACGACGAAGCCATGTTCATCGACCAGGACTTCTTGAAAGCCTTGCAATACGGTATGCCTCCCACATCGGGTATCGGTATCGGTATCGACCGTCTGGTCATGCTGATGACAGGCAAATCCTATATCCAGGAAATACTGCTCTTCCCGCAGATGCGTCCCGAAAAGGTGGCTCCCAAAGACGCACCGGCCAAATATATCGAACTCGGCATCCCCGAAGCATGGGTACCCGTCATTCAGAAAGCCGGCTATAACCAGGTGAGCGACATGGC
The DNA here is from genome assembly GCF_900128475.1 of Mediterranea massiliensis. Taxonomy (GTDB): domain Bacteria; phylum Bacteroidota; class Bacteroidia; order Bacteroidales; family Bacteroidaceae; genus Bacteroides; species Bacteroides massiliensis_E. Next base: position 15,431 of record NZ_LT635834.1, read on the forward strand.
GGAAGTCAATCCTCAGAAACTTCACATGGATATCTGTGGCATCAACAAGAAATATAAGTTGGAACTGACCAATCCAAGCGTCAACGACGTGGCCGGATGGATAGAAAAATTGAAGAACTAACCGAACAGAAATGAAAGTTCCCGGAAAGATAGCCATCATGGGCGGAGGTAGTTGGGCGACAGCCATTGCCAAAATGGTGCTCAACCAAGCCGAGTCGATCAATTGGTACATGCGGCGCGACGACCGCATTGCCGACTTCAAACGGCTGGGCCATAACCCCGCCTATCTGACGGGCGTCAAATTCGACACCAAGCGTATCAATTTCAGCTCCAACATCAACGATGTAGTGAAGGCTTCCGATACGCTGATATTCGTCACTCCGTCTCCCTATCTCAAGTCGCACTTGAAGAAGCTGAAGACCAAAATCAAGGACAAGTTCATCATCACGGCCATCAAAGGCATCGTGCCCGACGACAACCTGATTGTGTCCGAATACTTCACCAAAGAATATGGGGTACCGGCCGAGAATATCGCCGTCGTGGCAGGTCCCTGCCATGCTGAAGAAGTAGCGCTGGAGCGTCTTTCTTACCTTACTATCGCCTGCCCCGACATTGACAAGGCCTCTATCTTTGCCCGCCAGCTCAGCTGCTCGTACATCAAGACATCCGTAAGCAACGACGTGGTTGGCATTGAGTATGGTTCGGTCCTGAAAAACGTATATGCCATCGCGGCCGGCATCTGCAACGGGCTGAAGTATGGAGATAACTTCCAGGCCGTACTCATTTCGAACGCCATACAAGAGATGAACCGTTTTCTACAAACCGTTCATCCCCTGGACCGCAATGTCAACGAATCGGCCTATCTGGGCGACTTGCTGGTAACGGGGTATTCCAACTTCAGCCGCAACCGTACCTTCGGCACCATGATAGGAAAGGGATATTCAGTAAAAAGCGCACAGATTGAAATGGAAATGATCGCTGAAGGCTATTACGGCACCAAGTGTATCAAGGAAATCAACAAGCACTACCACGTCAACATGCCGATTGTAGACGCCGTCTACAACATCTTGTACGAACGGATATCTCCCATGATCGAAATCAAGCTACTGACCGACTCTTTCAGATAATTCGGACGTCGAATAAAAGACAGACACAGAAATAACTTTTTAAATTAATAAGGAATATGATTAGTTTAAACATCGAAAAAACCTTTGGATTCATCTCCAAAGAAAGCATCTCAGCTTACGAAGCCAAGGTAAAAGAAGCACAGGAAGCACTCGAAAACGGTACCTGCAAAGGCAGCGATTTCTTGGGATGGCTGCACCTGCCTTCTTCCATCACCAAAGAACACCTGGACGACTTGAAGGCTACCGCCCAAGTATTGCGTGACAATTGCGAAGTCGTAGTTGTAGCCGGCATCGGTGGAAGCTACCTCGGTGCACGCGCCGTCATCGAAGCCCTGTCCAACAGCTTCGTATGGTTGCAGGAAAAGAAAAATGCGCCTACCATCCTTTTTGCCGGACACAACATCGGCGAGGATTATTTATATGAACTGACCGAATACCTGAAAGGCAAGAAATTCGGCGTCATCAATATCTCCAAATCGGGTACGACTACCGAAACCGCCCTCGCCTTCCGTCTGCTGAAAAAGCAATGCGAAGACCAGCGTGGCAAGGAAACAGCCCAAAAAGTCATTGTAGCCATCACCGACGCCAAGAAAGGCGCTGCACGCGTTACGGCCGACAAGGAAGGCTACAAGTCGTTCATCATCCCCGACAACGTGGGCGGACGTTTCTCCGTACTGACTCCGGTAGGCTTGCTGCCTATCGCCGTAGCCGGATTCGATATCGACAAACTGGTGGCCGGTGCCGTTGAAATGGAAAAAGCCTGCGGTGCAGACGTTCCTTTCGAACAAAATCCTGCCGCCCTGTATGCCGCTACCCGCAACGAGCTCTACAAGAATGGCAAGAAGATCGAAATTCTGGTCAACTTCAACCCCAAACTCCACTACGTCAACGAATGGTGGAAACAGCTCTATGGCGAATCCGAAGGCAAGGAAGGCAAAGGTATCTTCCCCGCAGCCGTAGATTTCTCGACCGACCTCCACTCCATGGGACAATGGATTCAGGAAGGCGAACGTACCATCTACGAAACGGTTATCTCCGTTGAACAACCTACTCACAAGCTGGTAGTACCCAGCGATGACGAAAACCTGGACGGTTTGAACTTCCTGGCCGGCAAACGCGTGGATGAAGTCAACAAAATGGCCGAACTGGGCACTCAGCTGGCTCACGTAGACGGTGGCGTACCCAACATGCGCATCTCTGTACCCGCACTGACTGAGGAATGCATCGGCGGCCTGCTCTACTTCTTTGAAAAGGCTTGCGGCATCAGCGGTTACTTGCTGGGTGTCAATGCCTTCAACCAGCCGGGTGTAGAGGCTTACAAGAAGAATATGTTTGCCCTGCTCAACAAGCCGGGCTACGAAGCTGAATCCAAAGCGATCCGCGCAAGACTGTAACCACATGAATTCCATTCACGAATCCATGGCCCGCTATCTTCAAGGTAGCGGGCATTCTTGTGTCCGCCTCAAGGCTGTATTGTTCGACATGGATGGCGTGCTCTTCGACTCCATGCCCTATCATGCCGATGCCTGGCACACGGTGATGGAACGCCATGGCCTTCACTTGAGCCGCGAAGAAGCCTTCCTGCACGAAGGGCGCACCGGTGCAGACACCATCAACCTCGTTTACCAGAGGCAGTTTGGCAAGGATGCCACTCCCGAAATGATTCAAGAGATTTATGAGGAGAAGAGTCGGGAGTTCAACAAGAATCCCGAGCCCAAACGCATGCCGGGAGCATGGGAACTGATGCAGAAAGTCAAGGCAGCCCACCTGACTCCTGTACTGGTCACCGGTTCGGGCCAAACCTCCCTACTGGACAGGCTGGAGCACAGCTATCCAGGGACATTCGACTGTGCCCACATGGTCACGGCATTCGATGTCAAATATGGCAAACCCAACCCCGAACCCTACCTGATGGGATTGGAAAAGGCACACGTGGCAGCCAACGAAGCCATCGTCGTAGAGAATGCCCCTATCGGAGTGCAGGCAGGAGCAGCCGCAGGAATTTTCACCATAGCAGTCAATACCGGCCCCTTGGACGGACAAGTACTGCTTGACGCCGGCGCCAACCTGCTTTTTTCTTCCATGTCAGACTTCTGCAACCATTGGGAAGAAGTTTATCAGGCGTTTCAACAAACTTCCTTATAAAAAAGAAGGTGGACATGCCTTTCCGGCACGTCCACCTTCTTTTTTACTTTTCACTCTGCTATCTTATTTGGCAGCTTCCAAAGATGCTTTACGGAAAGCCTTCATAGCCTTTTCAATTTCCAACGAAGCCTTGCGTGCACGAGTACCGGCAGCTTTGTTACCATTTTCAACTTGTGCTTTCGCATCTTTCTCGAATGCTGCATATAATTCAGCAACCTTCTCTACTAATTCTTTCATAATCCCTTTTTATTTACTTTGTTAATAATGTACGGCAAAAATACATTCTTTCGCGAAATAAAAACACAAAAAGGATATTTTTTTTTATCTAAAACGCAATTTTATGATAAAAAATGAATAATCGGCGTTTTTTCCCTACTTTTGCAGCCATGAAGACTCTCACTGACACTGAATATATACATGCGCTCATTGACGAAGGAGAACACCAGCAACAGGACTTCAAATTCGAAATTTCGGATGCCCGCAAGATTGCCAAGACTTTGTCGGCTTTTGCCAATACCGATGGCGGACGGCTGCTGATTGGCGTCAAGGACAACGGGAAAATTGCCGGAGTACGCTCCGACGAAGAAGTCTATATGATCGAAGCGGCTGCGCAGATGTACTGCTCTCCCCCCATGGAAGTACAAACCTATACCTATCAGGTGGAGGGAAGAACGGTCCTGCTGGCACAAATCAATGAAAGCGACCGGAAGCCCGTATATGCCAAAGACGAAAGCGGCAAGCTGCTGGCCTACCTCCGCATCAAGGACGAAAACATCCTGGCCACTCCCGTACACCTGCGTGTGTGGCAACAACAGGAAAGCCCCCGCGGAGAATTGATGGAATACACTGAACGAGAACAACTGCTGCTCGACCTGTTGGAACAGAACGACCGCCTGTCGCTGAACCGATATTGCCGGCTGGCCCGGCTTTCACGACGTGCCGCCGAACATCTGCTGGCCAAATTCATCCGATACGGCATCGTAGAAACCGTTTTCGAAGGGCACAAGTTTCATTTCCGCCTGAAAAAATAAATCACCTCACCACACAACCCTTATGCAAGCAATCAACTTTATCAACGACATCCTTTGGACCTATCTTCTCATCGCCCTCCTGCTGGGATGCGCCGTCTGGTTCACGCTGAAAACCCGCTTTGTCCAGTTCCGCATGGTCAAGGAAATGATACGCCTGCTGGCCGACTCCACGGGGAGCAACAACGGCACCAAGCACATTTCGTCTTTCCAGGCATTCGCCATCTCGATAGCCAGCCGTGTAGGCACAGGAAACCTGGCGGGTGTTGCCACCGCCATTGCCATAGGCGGGCCGGGAGCCGTCTTCTGGATGTGGGTTATCGCCCTGTTCGGAGCCTCCAGTTCGTTTGTCGAGTCTACCCTGGCCCAGCTTTACAAGGAAAAAGGCAAAGACTCGTTTGTGGGAGGACCGGCCTACTACATGAAGAAAGGTTTGAAGCAACCCTGGATGGGCGCCCTCTTTGCCGTACTGATTACCGTGACCTTCGGCTTTGCCTTCAATTCGGTACAGAGCAACACACTGTGTGCAGCTTTCGAAAACGCTTTTGGCGTCAGCCATAGCCTTACGGGAGGCATCATCACCCTGTTGACCCTCCTCATCATCTTCGGCGGCGTACAGCGCATTGCCAAGGTCAGCAGCATCCTCGTTCCCGTCATGGCATTGGGCTACGTAGCGCTTGCACTCGCAATCGTCCTGATGAACATCACAGAACTTCCCGCCGTCATTGCCCTGATTGTCGGCCATGCCTTCGGTTGGGAGCAGGCGCTGGGGGGAGGCGTAGGCATGGCGCTGATGCAAGGCATCAAGCGCGGGCTCTTCAGCAACGAAGCCGGTATGGGTTCCGCTCCGAACGTGGCCGCTACCGCCAACGTTACCCACCCCGTCAAACAAGGACTTATCCAGACACTGGGCGTATTCACCGACACATTGATCATCTGCACCTGCACGGCCTTCATCATCCTGTTCAGCGGAGCACCTCTGGACGGTTCGACCAATGGCGTTCAGCTCACCCAACATGCCCTGACCAACGAAATCGGTCCCTCGGGAGGCATTTTCGTGGCCATCGCGCTCTTCTTTTTTGCTTTCAGCAGCATCTTGGGCAACTATTATTATGGAGAAGCCAACGTACGCTATCTCACCCGCCGGAAGTGGATCCTGACCGTCTACCGCCTGCTGGTAGGCGGCATGGTGCTGTTCGGCGCCCTTACGACGCTGGACGTTGCCTGGGGACTGGCCGACATCACCATGGGACTGATGACCCTCTGCAACCTGACAGCCATCACCCTGCTGGGGAAATATGCCTTCCGATTGCTCGAAGACTACCGCATGCAGAAGCGGAACGGCATCAAGGACCCCGTCTTTACCAGCGACCGGCTGGAGGGACTGGAAGACGACCTGGAGTGCTGGAAGAAGAAAGTTGAGAAATAAGCCCCTTACAATATTGGCGTAAACCTACTTATTTCGTAAATTTGCGCCACAACTGAAAAAATCATACATAACTAAGATATATGGGAATATTTGCCAATCTGTTCAAGAAGAACGCAGGAGAAAACTCCTCGAAGAACGTGGAAGACTTCGTGTTGCTGACGCGTGTCTATTTCCAGTCCGTAATAGCCTCCAACCTGGGCATCACCAACATACGCTTCGTGCCTGATGTAGCCACCTTCAAGCGCTTGTTCAAGATACCTACCCAAGGCGGACGACTGGGCCAAGGCGAGAAGACCGCCTCCAAGAAGATGCTGATGCAGGACTACGGACTGAGCGAAAACTTCTTCAAGGAAATCGACGCCTCCATCAAGAAACATTGCCGCACCCAAAACGACGTGCAGGCCTACCTCTTCATGTACCAGGGCTTCTCCAACGACCTGATGATGCTGATGGGCAACCTGATGCAATGGAAATTCCGCATGCCGTCCATCTTCAAAGGTGCCCTGAGAACCATGACCGAAAAGACCGTACACGACGTCTGCACCAAGACCGTGTGGAAGAAGGACGACGTCCACAAGACCGCCGCTTCCGTACGCCAGTACAAGGAACGCTTGGGCTACTCGGAGCAATGGATGACGGAGTATGTCTACAACGTCGTCATGCTGGCCAAAAAAGAAGCCAAGCATAAAAACCACGAAGAGAAGAAATAGGCCGTATCATGGAGATCGAACAGCATCCGCTGGAACCCTTCCTGCCGGCCAACGCCCGCCTGCTGATGTTGGGCAGCTTTCCTCCCCAACGCAAACGGTGGAGCATGGAGTTCTACTACCCCAACTGGAACAACGACATGTGGCGCATTGTAGGCCTCATCTTCTTCGGCGACAAGGAGCACTTCGTTGTCAAGGGGAAAAGGGCCTTTTCCAAGGACGAACTCATTGCTTTCCTTCAGGAAAAAGGCATTGCCCTCTACGACACGGCAACTGCCGTCCGACGATTGCAGGACAATGCCTCCGACAAGTTTCTGGAAGTGGTCCAGCCGACCGATGTCCGCGCTCTGCTCGAAAAGCTGTCCCAATGCCAAGCCATCGTCACCACCGGCGAGAAAGCAACGGAAACCCTCTGCCGGACCTTCGCTCTCACGGCTCCCAAGGTGGGCGACTTCACCGAATTCGTTTTCGAAGGACGTCCCTTGCGCCTCTACCGCATGCCCTCCTCATCGCGCGCCTACCCGCTGGCCCTGGACAAGAAGGCGGCTGCCTATCAGGTCATGTACCAGGACCTGCAGATGCTATAATCTCTGCGTCACACAGAAAATAAAGCGGTAAAGGCTTGCGGAATCAAAACTTTCCACTACCTTTGCAGCCGCAAACACGGGAATAGCTCAGTTGGTAGAGCATCGGTCTCCAAAACCGAGTGTCGGGAGTTCGAGCCTCTCTTCCCGTGCCACACAAAAAAATCCGGTATTCCTCGAAAGGATATCGGATTTTTCTATTTCTACATGTACCGTCACTTCAACACTACCAGTACCTTGCGTGCTCCATGGGCGCCCATCACCAGTGCCTGCTCGATATCGGCCGTCTTCGAGGGGCCCGAGATAAATACACCATAAGGATAGGAAGCCTCCTTCAAGGCGGCATAAGCCTCGTGCATGTTGTTGACCAGCCGGTTGCGGTCTACCACAATCAGCAACGCCTCCGCTATGAAATAAAGCAATTTGTGCTTAACCGTTTGCGGAATCCAGACAGCCCCATTCTCGGCCACTCCCATTTCTCCCGACACCACGGCCAGATCCACTCCGTTCAAGTCCTGCGCACGCTCCACTTCATCGGGGTTCAGTGTGGTGCAGGTCACTTCCGACAGGGTCGAAGCAATGCTGCGCGCCTCGGGAAAACGGGAACGGATGATGTCGTCCAACGTTTCACCTTCCTGCCACACCATCGCGTCACCACCTACCTGGCGGCTGACCTCACAAAACTGTTTCACCTTGTCGGCATAGGTCGTAGCCTTTATCTCCCAACGGGGATAGTCGAAGCGCTGCTTCGTATTCCGACGTATCTTGTCCAATATTTCGTCACGATTGCTCATTTCTTCTGGTCCTCCTTTCCCTGTACTTTGTTTTTCTTCCACATTTCGTTGAACGACTCCGAAGCAAACTTGGGCAGTTCACGTCCCTTGCCCCATTCGTTCAGGCCGTTGTACTTCATGAAGCGGGGCAGGCCGTTCACCATCGGAGCCGCCCACAGCGCCGCGTTGAACAAGGCCGGACGCTCCATCAGGAACTTCATACCGCCGGACATGTACTGCTTCTCACTGCTGGCCTTGCCGATGGCCTTCAGTCCCTGGCGCCGCTTGTAAATCTGCTCACCCAAATCGACCTTTGCCGGACAAACGTTGGAGCAGGAAAGGCAGAGCGAACAGGCCGAAAGATTGTCATAATACTTATGCGGATCATGAGCCATACCCAGATTGATGCCGATAGGACCGGGAATGAAATAGGTATAGGAATATCCGCCGCTCCGCCGATAGACCGGGCAGGTGTTCATGCAGGCTCCGCAACGGATGCAGTTCAGCAGACGGATGTGGTCGGTATTGGCCAGCATGTCGCTACGACCATTGTCCACAATAATGATGTGGTACTCGCCTCCCGGACGCGGGGAACGGAAATGGGACGTATACGTCGTGCTGGGCTGCCCCGTACCCGAACGGGCCAGCAGACGGGTAAAGACGCCCAACGCCTCCAGGTCGGGCACGATTTTCTCCAGCCCGAACGCCGAAATGTTCAGCTTGGGGCAGGACATGCCCATGTCGGCATTGCCCTCGTTGGTACACACCACCACGTCACCCGTCGAAGCCACGGCAAAGTTGGCTCCGGTCATGGCCGCATCGGCGTTCAGGAAAATGTCGCGCAGGTTCTTGCGGGCCACATGGGTCAGATAGGTAGGGTCGTAATTACCCTTCTCGGCTCCCATCTCCTTCTCAAACAGTTCGCCCACCTGCTGGCGCTTGATGTGTATGGCCGGCAGTACCACGTGGCTGGGCGGCAGGTGCATCAGCTGCAGGATGCGTTCGCCCAGGTCGGTTTCTACCGTATCGATACCCTTGGATATCAGGAAGGGATCCAGTTCGCACTCTTCGGAAAGCATGGATTTGCTCTTGACAAAGCGCTTGACGCCGTGGCTGCGCAGCAGGTCGTAGATGATGTTGCGGTATTCCTCCGCATCTTTGGCCCAATGCACAATGGCACCATTGGCCGTAGCATTTTCCTCAAAATCAACCAGCAGCTCTTCCAGATGGCTGTTGGAGTATAGTTTCAGCTGGCAAGCCTTCTCGCGCAGGTCTTCCCACTCGGGCAGCTCCCGGCTCATCTTGTCGCGCTTGGCACGGACCATCCAGAGGGTCTCGTTGTGCCATGCCACCTGTTCCTTGTTCTGGAGGAACTTCTCGGCAGCTTTTGAATGCTTGGTACTCATAGTTGTGAAGCTAATATTTCTACAATATGAATGGTTTTGATGGGCAGGTGCTCACGGTCGATGACGCCCTGCATGTGCATCAGGCAGGAGCTGTCGGCACCGGTGATGTACTCGGCCCCCGTCTCCATGTGGTGTCTGATCTTATCCTGGGCCATGCAGACCGACACGGCCTGCTCTTCTACGGCAAACATGCCGCCGAAGCCGCAACACTCGTCCGGATGGGAAGGTTCGAACACTTCGATGTCCTTCACCATCCCCAGGAGGTTGCGCAGCTTGTTGTAGTACGGGATGTTGCGCTCGCTGGGCGAAGACAGGTTCAGTTCGCGCACTCCGTGGCAACTGTTGTGGATGCTCACCTTGTGGGGAAAACGCGCTTTCAGGCCGGACGGCTTCACTACGTCGTGGATAAATTCACAGAGGTCGTAAATTTTTCCTGCACTTTGGCACACGTGTCCTTCGTGCTTCAGGATATCCGGATGGTTCAGCTTCACAAAGGCCACGCAGCTGGCCGAGGGGCCTACCACGTAGTCGTAATCCTTGAACAAGTCGTCGAAGCGGAGGGCCAGCTTGGTAGCTTCGCCTTCGAAGCCCGCGTTGGCCATGGGCTGTCCGCAGCACGTCTGGTCCAGCGGATAGTCCACGTCTACTCCCAGGCTCTTCAGCAGCTTGTAGGACGCCACCCCCACTTGCGGATAGATGGCGTTGATATAGCATGGAATAAACAAACCTACTTTCATGGGGTTCATCAGATTGAATGATTAGATGTTTCTATTGTATGTTGATCAGTTTATGCGTTTGCAGACTGAGCCGCCAGCGCGGATGGGCCAGTACGCAGGCCACCGTCTCGGCCGTATTCAGGCATGAACAGGGCTGGAGGAAAAAGTGTGCGGCAGGCAGCTGCTCGTAGGGCGCCAGGTCCTGACCCTCGTACACCACCTTCACTTCGTCCATGCGGGCCAGCTGCAACGCGCCTCCCCTCTTGGGCGAACAGGTCACCCAGTCGATGCCTTCCGGCAGGGGGCGGGTACCGTTGGTCTCGATGCAGACGTACTTCCCTGCCCGATGGAGCAGGTCCACGAACGCCCCGTCAATCCAGAGCGAAGGCTCGCCGCCGGTCAGTATCACCATGCGGGCCGGATATTTCCGCACTTCGGCCAGGATGGCCTCATCGGTCATCAGCACGCCGTCCTCGTGGTGCGTGTCGCAGAAAGGGCATTTCAGATTGCACCCCGAGAAGCGCACGAATACGGCAGGAGTCCCCGTGTGGAAACCCTCGCCCTGCAGACTGTAGAATATTTCGTTAATCTTTCTCATAAATAGCCGTGTTGCCTTCGGACTCCTGCACTTCCACCTTGAAGCAGGTGGGTATCTGGTCGCACACCCAACGGGCAATGTTCTCGGCCGTCGGGTTGCAGGGGATGACTTCGTTCAGATTCTTGTGGTCGAGACGGTCCATCACCGCCTGCTTGATGTGGGTAAAGTCGACCACCATGCCGTCCCGGTTCAATTCGCGCGAACGGCACCAGACGGTGATAATCCAGTTGTGACCGTGCAGATTCTCACATTTGCTGGGATAAGAGAGGCACAGGCTGTGGGCGGCCGACACCTCCATGCGCTTGACTACTGTATACATAGGTTTAATACGCTTACTAAATAAAGGGTCCTACATGAATTCTGCATCTAATGTCACCTCGATGCGGCGGCAAAAGTACAAATTTCTTCGTAATTTTTTCTACATTTGCGCCATGAAAGTAATCTGCATCCTTCTGGGAAGCCTGTCACTGGGACTGGGCATTGCGGGCATCTTTCTGCCCCTGCTCCCCACCACGCCCTTCCTGCTGCTGACGGCAGCCCTCTACTTCCGCGGCTCACCCCGCCTGTACGACTGGCTGCTACGACAGAAGCGGCTGGGTCCCTACATCCGCAACTTCCGCGAACACAAGGCCATACCGCTTCATGCCAAAATTGTTTCCGTCGGCCTGACGTGGATTACCATCCTCTATTGCGTGGCATTCCTCCTGCCACAGGTGTGGCTGAAGGTTCTGCTGCTGGCACTGTCTGCAGGCATCACCTGCCACATCCTGTCCTACAAGACCCTGAAATAGGCCGGACTGCCTACTCCTTCACCACTACGACACGACTGTTGGGCAGGTCGGGGATGTAGAGGTATCCGCCCGTCACCGTGATGTCTGCCGGGCCCACCAGTGCCTGGGGCAACTTAAGGTCCAGCGGGCTGATCTGACGCGTGTTCAGGTCGATGCGGCTCACCTGGGCCGGCGTCCAATTGGTCACGTACAGGGCTTTTCCGTCCGAAGCCACGGCCAGGCCGTCATATTGTCCCGGTACTTCCATCCATTTTTCGGCTACAGGATTCTTCAGGTCGGCGATGCGATAGACCACATGCGCGTCGGTGGTACGGCCGTCGGCCGGATAGGAAGCCACGTACAGGCTGCCTTCGTGCAGCAGCAACCCGTTGGGGCCGGCAACGGAAAGCCACTCCTGGGGCTGGCCGGGCTGACCGGGACGGCTGATGTCCACCCGGAAAATCCGATCCGTATTGGTCACCGACACATAGAGATAATCGCCCTCTGACACCAGGTCGTTGGCAAACAGATTCCCTTCCGGCAAGGCGATCGTCCGCGGCTCGGCAGCTTTGTCCGCCAGGTTATAGACCATCACCTTGTTGACGTCGCACACGTACAGATAACCGTCGCGCACCAGCATTCCCTTGGGGGCCGACAGGTGTCCGTCGGCAGGTATCAGCACTTCATTCTTTCCATCCTTGTGCAGGACGATATAGCCCTTGCCTTCGGTGTTCAGCGGATTGAGCTGCTCCGTGCCGAAGTTGGCTATCAGCAGACCGCCGTCATACGGATATGTACTCTCGCAATAACGGATACCCTTGTCTATCACATTCACTACCGTTTGCGCCGATGCCGCTACAAACGACAGGCAAACCCACATTGTACAAATTAAAGTCTTCATGTTTTCTTGTTATTTTGAGGATTAAGAATTAATGCTATGTTTCACCGGTCGCAGCACCAGCCGATGGACAGGCAACGCCACACACGACACTCCGAACGACACGCCCACCAGCACCGTGAGCCCCGCTACAAAGACCGGCCAGCCATAGTCGGACAGCAGAATGCCCGTGGCCGAACCCAACAGGCTCGAACCGGTGTAGTAGAACAGCCAGTACAGGCTGGTGGCACTGCTCCGCGCCTCGCGTGCCTGCATCGAGACAATGCGGCTGGCCATGGTATGGGTACTGAAGAAGGCGAAGGTCAGGATGCCCACTCCCACAACGATGCTGTCCAGACGCGGTACCAGCAGAAGCAGCAGGCCCAGCACCATCAGCAACAGCGAACCGCGCAACAGCGTGTACGGGCTGTGGTGGTCGGACAAACGGCCCGTCAGCACCGAACCGGCCACGCCGGCCGTGTACATCAGGAAGACACCCGCCACCACGTAGTGGGGCAACCCGAAGGCCGGAGACTCCAGCAGGAAGGACAAGTAATTGTAGACGCTCACAAAGACACCCATCGACAAGGCGGCAATGAGGTAGGCCCCTACAAAGCTACGGCTGCCCAGCAGACGGGCCATCTGCCCCAGCTTGACCCTGACGGGCACAGCCGACGGACGGAAGTGGCGCGAAGCGGGAAGCAACCGCACAAAAATCATGCCCAGCAGCAGGCTGACGGCTCCGATGACCAGCACCGCCACATGCCAGTCGGCCCAACCGGCCAGCAGGGTGCCCGACACTCGGCCTGCCATGCCTCCCAGCGTATTGCCGCTCAGGTACAGACTGATGGTCAAACCGATGACCGCGGCATCCACCTCCTCGGTCAGGTAGGCCAACGCTACGGCCGAGACACCGGCCAGCACCGCCCCCTTCAGGAAATTGGCCAGCAGGAGCAACGGATAGTTGAAGGCAAGCACCGAGAGCAGCGTCAGCAGACTCGAAGCGATGAGCGAACCGCCCATCAGCCTGCCGCGCGACACGGCATCGGCCTTGAAGGCCAGCACAAACAGTCCGAAGGCCATCCCGATGGTAGAGGCCGAAACAGACAGACTGCCCGTCACCGCCGATATACCGTAAAAGCTGCACAGGTCCGACAACAAGGGTTGGAACAGATACAGCTGCGCAAAGACCGAAAGGCCGGAAAGGAGCATGCACAGACGGATGCGGCGGAAGCGTTTCCGCTCGGCGGGGCTGACGGGGTGTGAAGAGGTTGGTATCATCGTTGCATCGTTCTTGATTACGGTGCAAAAATACAGGGAAGCGACAGAACGCCATCTATCTAAAAAATACTATTTTTCGATAATATTCATCGATAAAACCGATGGATAAAAGAAACCTCTGCCAACTGAATGAACAATGCTCCTCAGCTATCACCCGGGAAAGACACTCACGGATTGACACTTTGACACTTTGATTTCCCAAGGCACTGAGAATCGCTTCTTTCGGCCCGAAGATGGAAGGGATGGAAAAGAACGGAGAAGGAAAGGCGTTTCTACTTGTTTTACAACAAGATATCGAAATCTTTACACTTGAAATAGAGCGCAAAAACACCCTTCAAGGTCCCTCTGAACGCAAAAGCCGGGCAAAACGTCCTCAAGATATGGGCAAACCGAACACAAAACGTGGGCAAACTGACTGGAAGAGCTGGGCAAACAGACGAAAAGATACGGGCAAGCGGGTGAAAAGAAGCAGTCTTTTTATCCAAAACATACTATCATTTATTGGAAAACAAGGCATGAAATGCCGAAAAGGCAAGCATAAAGCGCCCTGAAAGCTCCTATTTCAGCCATTCGGGAAACAATGTCCGTCAGCAAAACAATGAATTGAAAAGAAAATCGTCAAGAAAGAACAGCAAACAGGCGTCCTTTTGTCAGACCACAAACATCAATACCACTGGATGTTGCTCTGCGTCTGGCTGCGCTGCTCCCACTTCAGGTCCTGCAGGATGCTGGCATTGGCACGGATAGTGAAGTTATAGTATTTCCAGCGACCGAAGGGCGAAAGACTGGCCGACATGCTGAAGCAGTGCAGGTCGCGCGTAATGTTGAAGGCCGTCTGTACAATCTCCTTCGCATCGAAGTCGTAGCCCGAGTTGAAGCTGATGGCCCACTTGTTGGAAATCTTGATATTGCCGTTGATGCTGAGGTTCTGCGTATATTTGTAGGGATAGCGCATCTTCTTCTTGTTGATTTCCGCGCTACGGTCTTCCGTAATGCCGAAACCATAGTTCACATTGATGGACCACGGCATCTTGAAGGCCTGATAGCCGTCACTGTCTACAGCCGCCTTCTCTTTCTTGCGCTTGCCTGGTACGCCCTCCGTGTTTTCTTCATCTCCGGCATCCTCATCCGCCTCGGTATTGTTGCCATCCTTGCCTTCATCCAACTTCTCGCCGCGGAAGAAAGCCATCCACTTCTTCCAGGTATCGTTGTTGAAGGTGTAGCTGAACGAGGAGCTGTAGCCCTGGAAGATACCGAAGCGACCGTACGACCACTCCGTGCGGTCGTTGTCCACCACGTTGCCGCGCTCGTCGAACTTGTAACCGTAGGTCTTGAACGTCGAGCTCATACTGAAAGTATAATTGCCGGGGAACTTCAGACGCGCGTTCAGCGTCAGGTCACTCCAAGGCTTCGTAGCGGCGGCCATGTTGTAGGAAAGATTGGCACCCAATTCATCAATCAGGCTGACCTTGCGGATGGAGTCGTTCTTGTCCTTGTACTTCATCTCCAGGTTGTTGGAGATGCTGAACGTGATGTTACCCTGCCTGCCTCCGCTGGGCACGCCGAACATTTGGTTGGCGTAGTAGGAATACTTCACCGTGTCCTGCGTACCGTCGGCGTTGGGACGGTAGTAGGTGTCATAGTAACCATAGCGCGAGGTAGTGAAGTCGGGCGCGGCACTGAGGCTGATGGACGGCGTGATGATGTGTCGAATCTGAATCTCCTTCTTCGGAAAGAGGAGCGGCTTGTACATGCCATAAATCTTCGTGTTCAGACCGAGGCTGGCGTTGTAGTTGTACACGCGGTGGAAACCGTAAATAGTATCGGTGTTCACCTCCTTGTTGGCTTCCTGATCCCATCCCTTCGTCACCTTACGGGTATACCAGCGCTCGGTATAGCTTACCGAAGGTGTCAGGTTGAAGTACTTGAAGAGCGTGAAGGTGGCGCTGATGGGCACTTCGTGCTGCATGCCGTTCTCCCAGTCCTTGATCAGGTTGGACTTGAAGAGCAGGTTGTCCTTGGTATTGATGCTGTTCTTGAAACGTCCCGTGTAGCGGACCGAGATCTTTTCGTACCAGCGTTCGTCGCCCACCGCCTTCTTGCGCTTGAAGGGATAGATGTTGCTCAGCGAAATGGTCAGGTCGGGCAGGGTGACCGAAATGGAGGAGTCTCGCATGGTCTGCGCGATGTTCGACGTAGCCGAAATGGTCAGCTTCTGGTCAGGGAAGCTGCGGGTATAGCTGATACTCGAAGTCTTGGTATTCTGCGTCATGGCCTGCGAGTTGTACAGGTTGTTGATGTTGGACTGCTCGTAACTACTGGTCGAGAAGTTCACGCTGGCCGAGAAGGTAGAGTTAGGATTAGCCTTGGGGTCCTGACGGTGGCTCCACACAATCTTGAAGTCCTTCGACACGGAATAGTCGGGCAAACCCTTGTCGCCCGTCTTGGTCACCTGGTAACTGGCCTGGAACAAGCCGGAATAGCGGTAGCGCTTCACATAATTGCTCTCCGCATTCAGCGCCCACGAACCTTTGGTAAAGATGTCGCCGCGCACTTTCAGGTCCATCTTGTCGCTGATGGCGAAGTAATATCCACCGTCGGTCAGACCGAATCCGCGGCTGGAGTCGTCCATATAGGTAGGCATCAGGAATCCCGACGAATAGCTGCTGGAGAACGGAAAGAAGAAGAAAGGCACCGCCAGCGGCAGCGGCACGTCCTCGACCACCAGATAGGCCGGTCCGGTCACCACATTCTTCTTGGGACGCACCTTGGCGTAGGTCATCTGCATGTAGAAGTGGGGATGCTCGTGATTGTCGCAGGTGGTATATTTGCCGTCCTTCATGTACAGTTCGTCGCCCGAGCCCTTCTTGGCGTTGTTGCCCGTCACATATCCTTCGCCCTGCTGGCTCACGACGTTGCTGATGATACCCCGCTTGCTCTTGAAGTTGTAGCGGATGGTATTGGTTTCATAGGGTGTCTCCCCGTCCTTGAAGACCGGCTTGCCCGTTACCACTCCCAACGAATCCTCCACGCCGTGGGCATAGACGGTGCTGCTGTCCATGTTCATGGAGATGACGGCGGCTGTCAGTTCGGCCTGCGGATAGGTCACCTTGCCTTCGCCGTACAGGTGGGCGTAGCCGTTCTGCGTGAACACAATGGAGTCCGAGGCCTCGTAGACAACGGGGGCGTCCAATGCACTCTTTTTGGCCGGAACAGAGTCAACGGCAAGGGAATCGGCAGACAACGTATCGCCCGCCAGCAACGAATCCCGCTGGCTTCTGTTGGGATGCGCCACGTTCCTGCCCCGACGCTGAGATTCGGCTTCAGCAGAAATGATCAGCAAGAGAAACAGCAATAGAAATGATATGATGTTTTTTGGCTTCAATGGTTCAAATCAACAAACAATATTTCGCTTGATGCGGCAAAAGTACGTAAAATACACGGATTAGCACTTCCTTTTTAAAGAAAATTAGATAGCTACAAGAAGAGTTCGCACCAGCGGTCAAACCTTTTCAGACCCGCTTCCCCATAGCGCTCGAGGCTTTTCCGTGCCTTTTCCACCGATTTCTCCTTGTCAAGTTTGGTCTTGGAATAAAATTTGTCGGCAAAGCAGACAATCTGTTCCTCGATGCTGACGGGCACCATCTCCCGATGGGGCACCGGCAGGTTCTGTGCCACAATCTGCTCCAACGACAGCCCGGCGCCCGTATGACGCTCGCACACCAGGGCATGGCGCGGATAGCCTTCGGCCCGCATCAGGTCGGCCCCCAGATAGCCATGACAGATGTAAGGCTTGTCGCCGAAACAGCAGATGCCGTCGGCATCGGTCAGGAAGATACCGATATCGTGGAGCATGGCCGCCTCGTACAGGAAAGTGCGGTCGGCCTGCAGTTCGGGATGGTGGTCGGCTATCTGCACGGCCTTGTCGGCCACAGAACGGCTGTGGGTCAGGAGGATGTGGCGCAACTCGCTGCCCTCCTGATAATATTTGTCGATAATGTCAATAGGATTCATAACGAATTATTTCTTCTTACTGAAACGAAACAGAATGACTTTCGAACGGGTATCGCAACTGCGCTTGTCGGTATAGAAGACTTCTTCCACCCGATACTGATGTTCTTCCAGCAGACTGAGCGCCTCCTCCTTCTGGGGTTCCGCCACCAGTGCATATCCTTCGGACACCTCGGGCACCGCCTTGGACAGATAGCGCATGCGGTCGCCCAAATAATAGTTCACGCCATAGAAGTTAATGCGCGAACACGAATAGATGGGTCCTTCGGGGATAAGGGCATCCAGCCGTTCGGCCAATGCCTTGTCGGACTTCACCGCCAGCACCGTAGGCTGATAGACACCGTCGAGCGAGACGAACAGACAGAGCATGCAGCCGGCCACTCCGTAAAGCAAGGCATAGCTTCCGGCCCGCCGGGCCACCAGCCACAGGGCGCAGACAGCCGCTACCACCGGCAGGGCAACCAGCAACCACTGGGGGACAGACAACGAAACATCCCGCAGGGCATGCATGAAAGCAATGTTCTCGGCCGCATGACGGCCCGTACCCCAAATGCTTTCAGGTATCAAGTCGGCACGCACCGCCGCAAAGACAACGGTCAGCAGCAGGCCCAACGAAGCGAAGATGACGGCGCATACCTTGAACATCCGAGCTCCCTGACGGACCCTGGCCAACAGGTATTCGGCAATGAGCAGGGCCATGAAGGGATAGATGGGAAGCAGGTACACGCTGCGCTTGCTCTTGGGGATGCAATAGAAAATGAAAATAATCAGAATGGTCAGCCACGTGAAGAGCTGCAACGGCGACTGGTTGCGGAAAGCCTGCCAGGCCTTTCTGATCCGCAAGCCCAACGTCTCTCCGGCAGGCAGCAGACGCATGTTCTTCCACTTCAGTCCGAAAAGCGAAAGCAACAGCACCAGCGTCCAGGGAATCCATCCCCAGATAATCGTCAGGAAGTTATACCAGATGGGATTTTCGTGCGACTCATAGGACATCTTGTGGAAGAAACGGCCCGTATTCTCTTCGAGCATCAGGTCGACGAAAGGCTGGCCGCCCTGCTTCCAGGCCGCCCAGAACCACACGGCAAGCGGTACCAGCGAAAGAAGTCCGATACCTGCCAACGAAAAGAAAGCCTTGGCAAACGAACGTCCGCGCACCAGCTGATAGACTCCCACAACCAGACATGGGAAGATGGTGCCGACCGGCCCTTTGGTCAACGAAGCGCAGGCCATCAGCACGATGGCCAGCCAGGGCACCCGGCGGCACCCCTGCTCGTCCCAACGGTAAAGCAGGCACAAGGACATCACAATCAACGATACCTGCACCATGTCCAGCCGACAGGCCACAGCCGCCCGATGAACTTCGAAAGAAGTCAGAAGCAGGACAGAGGTCAGAAAAGCGGTCTTCACATCCTTCCGCCGGGCCACAAAGACGAAGAATACCAGCTGCATGGCCAGAAACATGACGGCCGACGGCAGGCGCGACGTAAACTCGCTCACGCCGCCCGCAATAGCCGAAAAGACGGCAATCATCCAATAGAGGAAAGGCGGCTTGTAGGCGATGTCGCCTCCATGGTTCAAAGGCAATATCCAGTTGCCGCTCTCCAGAATGGCATAGCCGACAATGGCCTCGCGAGGCTCACCCTTGGAATAAAAAATGGTTTCACCCAAAAAAGGAACGATGACCAGCACGCTCAGCAAGGCGATGAACCAGAACGCTTTCTTTCGATTGTTGTCCGACATATCCGAATCGTTTTTTAAAGTTAGTTTCGGCGCAAAAGTACGAATTATTCTCCAACAATGCCTAACTTTGCCCCATAATTCAAAGAAAGATGAAACAAGTCAGCCAACTGCCCGCATTCATCCGTTTCGTCATGGTGGGGACACTTGCCACGGCGATACACTACGGCCTCTATTTCCTCCTCCAGTTCGTCATAGAGGTCAACATCGCCTATACGACAGGTTATCTGCTCAGCTTCGTAGCCAATTTCTACCTGACTGCCTACTTCACGTTCCACTCCCGTCCGTCATGGGGCAAAGCATTCGGATTCGGAGGAGCACACCTGTGCAACTACCTCCTGCACATGGGCCTGCTGAACCTGTTCCTCTACCTGGGCCTCTCCAAGCCGCTGGCTCCCATCCCCGTGTTTGCCATCGCCATCCCGACCAACTTCCTGATGGTGAAATTCGTATTCAGAAAGAAAAAGGCCGAAATACCGACAGACATGGACAGCAATAACTAAAAAAGTCCTATATTTGTCCTGGAATTGACTGAAAGCCCATGAAAAAAGTAACATTATTGATTCCCGTCTACAACGAAGAGGACAATCTTCCGACTCTCTACAAACGTCTGACTGAGCTTATCGGACGCAATGAGAAATACGATTGGGAGATTCTGTTTGTCAACGACGGCAGCAGTGACCGCACACTGGAAGCTGTCCGCGAATTGAGGCAGAAGGACCGCCGTGTCAACTATGTCAACCTTTCGCGCAACTTCGGCAAAGAGATAGCCATGCTGGCCGGCTTCGACTACACCACGGGAGACTGTTGCGTCATCATGGATGCCGACCTGCAGGACCCGCCCGAACTGGTGGACCAAATGCTGGTGTATTGGGAAGAAGGCTACGATGACATCTATGCCAAACGACGCAGCCGCGGAGAAGAAAGCTGGATGAGGCGCAAGCTCTCGCTCGCCTTCTACAAGCTGCTGCAAAAGATGAGCCGCATTGACATCCTGCCCAACGTGGGCGACTTCCGCCTGCTGGACAGACGCTGCATACTGACCCTCCGCAAGCTGCGCGAACACGAACGTTATACCAAAGGGCTTTTCTGCTGGATCGGTTATCGGAAGAAAGGCATCGAGTTCGACCGCGGCGACCGTGTAGCCGGACAGTCGTCGTGGAGCTTCCTGAAACTGCTGAACCTGGCCATCGAAGGTATCACTTCCTCCTCGACCGCCCCGCTTCGCATAGCTACCGTCTGCGGTATTCTGTTCTCCATCTCCAGCTTCGTATATGCCATTTATTTCCTCATCAAAACACTGGTTTTCGGTGACCAAACGGCCGGTTTCCCAACCCTGATTGTTACCATTCTTTTCCTCGGAGGCATCCAGCTGTTCTCCCTCGGAGTCATCGGCGAATACATCGGCCGCATCTTCAAGGAAACCAAAGGCCGACCGACCTACATCGCTTCGGATTACAACGAAAAGAAACTGGGATACGACGACTAAAGACGCCTATTCTGCAGCCGCTTCCTTCTTTCTCTTCTTCCACAGCTGCCAGGAATTGATGATGTTCTGCCACAACACATAGGACCCCGGACCAACGGAAGACAAAGGATTCAGATAGGTATATGCCATCCAGATGGCCAGCACGGTATTCTTCTGACCGAGAGCCTGACCGCCGCTGATGCGTTCCTTGTAATGTCCGCCGATGCGCTTGCCCAGATAAAACTGCAGGCAACAAGTCACCAGCCCTGCCAAAGCAATCAGGATTTCCACATAACCGGGAGCCGTGCTGTTGACCAGGGAACGCACCGTCTGCCCGGAAACGATGGCCAAGGCCACTCCCCACAAATAGAAAGCAGCGTCATGACGTTCCAGCAGCCAATGGTGTACCTTCGGCACCCAAATGCGCAACAGCCAAGCCAGCAGGAACGGACAAAGCAGCAGGGGGAACACTTTACTGAGAATCTTCAGGAAGGCCAGCCAGAAAGTAATGTCGGCATGAGGCTCGACCAACGGGAAAACCAACGGAACGGCAATGGCCGCCAACAGATTGGAAGCCAACGTATAGGTAGTCAGGCTGGCGGCACTGCCACCCAACTTGCCTGTAATGACGGCTGCCGCCGTAGCCGTCGGACAGATCAGACAAACCATAGCTCCCTCGAACACTTCCCGATACAGCTCGTCCATCGGACAGAACACCAGCAAGGCCGCAATGGCCAGACAAGACACCGTCTGAAACAGCAACAGCCAGACATGCCATGCCTTGGGTTTCAATTCGCCCACCTCCACTTTGCAGAACGTGAGCAACAGTTGGGCAAAAATAAGCAACGGTGTCAGAACAGCCACCAGTCCGTTAATGAACGGCTTGGCCGGTGCCAACACAGAAACTTTGGCAAAAAGGAAATATGCCAATGTACCGGCAACCATGGCTACCGGCAACGTCCAGTTCTTGAGAAATCGAATCAATGCACCCATAATGTATACATGTACTTTTCATCCATCATCCATCGGAGGATCACCGCTTCTGTCAGTTTCCCCTCACAAAATCGGTGCAAAATTAGCTTCTATTCACGAAAGATGTTCTCCATCCAGCCTAAATCTGCCCAAAATAGATGGAAAAAGAATAAAACCTAAAACAATCCCACAGTTTTCGGCAAAATTACACTACATTTGCAGACGCATTTATCTATAATGAGACTGAACAGACTTCACATACAATCATGGATTGTCAGCTTATTGGTGCTGATGCTTCCCTTCTGTTCTGCCGGTGCCCAGAAACACAAATTTGTGGTAGTCATCGACGCCGGACATGGCGGACATGACCCCGGAGCCATCGGAAAGATTTCCAAGGAGAAGAACATCAACCTGGGTGTCGCTCTCCTGCTGGGCAATCTGATTAAAGAAAAGTGTCCCGACACCAAAGTGGTCTATACCCGGAGTCGGGACGTATTCATACCCTTGGCACGCCGGGCGGAGATAGCCAACGATGTCAAGGCGGATCTCTTTATCTCCATCCACACCAATTCGGTTGGCGGAAACCGGAACGTTCAGGGGGCATCGACCTGGACCCTCGGTCTGGCCAAGTCGGATGCGAACCTCGAAGTGGCCAAACGGGAAAACGCCGTCATCCTGTACGAAGACGATTACAAGACCCGCTACGCCGGCTTTAATCCGAACTCTGCCGAGTCGTACATCATTTTTGAATTCATGCAGGACAAATACATGTCCCAGAGTGTCCATCTGGCTTCGCTGGTACAAAAGGAATTCAAGCAGCACGGCCGACGCATTGACCGCGGCGTACACCAAGCCGGATTCCTGGTGCTGAAAGCCAGTGCCATGCCCAGCATCCTGGTGGAATTGGGTTTCATTTCCAGCCCGCAGGAAGAACGCTACCTGAACAGCGACAGTGGAAGAAAAACGTTGGCCAACAGCATTTTCCGCGCGTTCCTTACCTATAAACGGGAGCAGGAAATGCGTCTGAACGGACAGGCAACAACCACAATACCGCCTTCGGAAGCAGATTCATTTGTTGATACGCCGGTTGATACCCCAACCGTTGCCTCCGACGAGGAAGTGGAAGCTCCCAAAAGTAAACCGGTTGCCAAAGCCAAAACAACAACTTCGTCCGACAAACAGGCACCAGTATTCAAAATCCAGATACTGACGTCCACCAAATCCCTTTCCCTGCATGACAAGCAATTCAAAGGGCTGAAAGGAATAGAATACTATAAGGAGAACGGTCTGTACAAGTATACTTACGGAGCTTCGACCGACTATAACGAAATCCTCCGACTAAAGAGATCCATCTCTTCCAAAATAAAGGACGCATTCATCATCGCCTTCAAGAACGGCAAGAAAATGGATACGGTCAAAGCCATCAATGAGTTTAAAAAGAACAAGAAATAAACAACCTCATAAAGAAACAGAAACATCATGAAGTATATCACAAAAGAAGTAAAGATAGGTATTGCCGGCATCGCCGCCCTGTGTATATTGGTCTATGGCATCAATTATCTGAAAGGTATCCACATGTTCAAGCCTGCAAGCTATTTTTATATCAAATTCAACAATGTGAACGGTCTGACCAAATCGAGTCCGGTCTACGCCGACGGATTCCGAGTAGGTATAGTCCGAGAACTCTATTACGATTACGACAATCCGGGCAATGTCCTGGCAGAAATAGACGTGGAACCCGACTTGCGCATCCCCAAAGGGAGTACGGCAGAACTGGCAGCTGAGATGCTGGGAGGGGTTCGAATGAACCTATTGTTGGCCAACAACCCTCGTGAACGCTATGAAATCGGTGACACCATCCCGGGCAACCTGAACAACGGCATGATGGAAAAAGTAGCCAACATGGTACCTCAAATTGAGAAGATGTTGCCCAAACTGGATTCCATCCTGGCTTCACTCAACAGTGTGCTGGCCAGTCCTGCCATTCCGGCCACCCTACAGAATGTACAGGACTTGACAGCCAGCTTGGCCGTTTCAAGCCATCAATTACAAACCTTGATGAACAAGGATATTCCGCAACTGACAGGGAAATTAAATACTATCGGCGACAACTTCATTGTCATGTCCGACAACCTGAAACAAATAGACTATGCTGCAGCCATGCAGAAAGTTGACTCTACTCTTGCCAACGTCAGGACTCTTACCGAAAAATTGACAAGCAAAGACAACACCGTAGGGCTTCTGCTGAACGACCCCAGCCTCTACAACAACCTCAATGCAACTACCGCCAACGCGGCCAGCCTGCTGGAAGACCTGCAAGCTCATCCCAAACGATACGTGCACTTCTCCCTCTTCGGCAAAAAGGACAAATAATGCATTATATAGAATTCATCTAAATAGCGACATTCCATTTTCAAACAAACGATAAAAGCGAAAAGAAGTATATTCAAAGCATTAGAAGCCATTTTCCGCAGCAGGAATAAAAATGGAATAGACATCCAACGAAAGGAATAACTTCCTATTTTTCAGGAGGTTTTAAAAAAGCAACAGCCCTATAAAAAGGGCTGTTTGCACATATAGTCGTAAATCACTGAAAGTAAAGCCCTTATTCATCCATCGAAAAAAACAAGAAAAAAGGCATTTGTTTTTTCCAAATAAGATTACCAATTTTGCAAACGTAGAAGTTTTGCTTAATCAATAAATGTAGAGTAACCGCTATGAGTAACAACAATCATGTCGGAAAATGGAATGCGTGTCTCGATATCATTCGAGACAACGTGCCAGAACAGACATACAAAACCTGGTTCTGCCCCATTGTCCCCTTAAAATTTGAGGACAATACACTGTACCTGCAGGTGCCGAGCCAGTTTTTCTATGAATTTCTGGAAGAAAAATTCTTGGACTTGTTACGACAGACAATCCACAAGGTGTTTGGCGAAGGTGCCAAACTGATGTACAGTGTGATGGTAGTAAAAAACCCTCCCACAGCTGTGCCATTGCCTCCTCATGCCGGTGCTTCATCATCCACCCTTTCCGCCCAACGGAAAGTGGTGACCAAAGACATTCCCCAAACTCCCCAAATAGCAGAACTCGACCCCCATTTGAACAGGGACTACAACTTTGATACATTTATTGAAGGGGAAAGCAACAAACTCTCGCGCAGTGTGGCTGAAGCCGTTGCGCTCAATCCGGCAAAGACCATCTTCAATCCGTTGTTCTTCTACGGAGCATCGGGAGTAGGTAAAACGCACCTGGCCAACGCCATCGGTACAAAGATTAAGGAACTTTATCCCGAAAAGAGAGTTTTGTACGTATCGGCTCACTTGTTCCAGGTACAATACACCGATTCGGTACGCAACAATACGACCAATGACTTCATCAATTTCTACCAGACCATTGACGTACTGATTATTGATGACATTCAGGAATTTGCAGGGGTTACCAAGACACAGAACACGTTCTTCCACATCTTCAACCACCTGCACCAGAACGGCAAGCAACTCATCCTGACTTCCGACCGTGCCCCCGTGCTCCTGCAAGGCATGGAAGAACGCCTGATTACGCGCTTCAAATGGGGAATGGTAGCTGAACTGGAAAAACCGACCGTCGAACTTCGCAAGGACATCCTCCGCAACAAGATTCGCCGCGACGGACTGCAATTTCCGCCCGAGGTCATCAATTATATTGCCGAGAATGTCAGTGACAGCGTACGCGATTTGGAAGGCATTATCATCTCCATCATGGCCCATTCGACCATCTACAATCGAGAGGTGGATTTGGAACTGGCCCAACGGATCGTACGAAAAGTATCGCATACCGAAAACAAGCCTGTTACAGTAGACAACATCATACAAGCTGTATGCAGCCACTTCGGGCTTGACATTAACGCCATCCACTCCAAGTCGAGGAAAAGGGATGTTGTACAGGCCAGGCAAATCGCCATGTATCTGGCCAAGAACTATACCGATTTCTCTACAGCCAAAATCGGTTCACTGATTGGGGGAAAGGACCATGCGACCGTACTGCATGCCTGTAAGACCATCACAGAGCTGAAAGAAGTGAACAAGCCTTTTGCAGCCGAACTGGACGAAATCCAGGCGACATTGAAACAATAGACCTAATTCCCTTTAGAATAAAAAGCAGGACTTTAAAAGCCCTGCTTTTTCATTACATTCCATAACAAATCGGACATGGCCTCCGCATCCTTCTTGGTGTAGCGAACATCGGTAAAGACCTGCGCCAGCGTTTCCTTTCCATTCTCCTGCACAAAGCCCTTGTTTTCAGGCAAAGACTCTTTGTAGGCATACAGGCGGTCAATGTCGTCGGCAGAATAATCATGATAAACTTCCTCATGAACCACTGCCTCCAACGGCAAGCGGTCCACCTGTACCGGATCTTCGGCCGGCCACCCCACCGTCACTGTTGTAATCGGGAAAACCAGCTCCGGCAATTCCAGAGCGTCGATAATCAGATGGGGATTGTAAGTCGTGGTTCCCAAATAACAGATGCCCAGTCCTTTCTCCTCGGCTGCCACACAAAATGTCTGCGCCGCCAGCAACGCATCCACCGCTCCCGTAACGAACCACTCAAAATTGTTGTAACCAGGCTCAGCTTTACGTAATCTGCACCACTTGCTGAAACGGTTCAGATCAATGCAGAAAGTGAGTACTACAGGAGCTTCCGTCACCATTGGCTGATTGAAATGCGCCGGTGCCAGACGAGCCTTCCGACCAGCGTCACGGGTCACCACTACGCTGTAGACTTGCATGTTTCCTACGGTAGAAGCCCGGAAAGCGGACTCCAACAAATCATTTAACAAATCGGCAGGAATATCTTTCTGCTGATATTTCCGAATGGTTTTTCTTAACTTCAAGCTATCCATACTTCCTTTTTTTTGCAAATATAAGAAAGAATCGACAAAAAACACATTCTAGACGGACAAACTTGCATAGAAAAAATTTCCAAGCCGGGAATTCAGTCAGACAGTAAATCCATACACGGTTTTCCCTTTTGGAAAAGTTCAAGCAATATGGGAAATACACAAACAACTAATATCCAATAATATAAGTTTTTAAAATAAGAAACTTTTCATTCCTGAACAAAAAGAGTAGCAAATTATTTTGTAGAATAAAAAAACATTCATAGATTTGCAATCACATTTATTGGCCTTAAGCACAACTCCTACACTTTTACAGACAAAATCATTAGAATCTAAAGAATAGAATATCGTGGAAAAGAGAACTTACACTTACCAGGAAGCCTTTGAAGCATCTTTACAATACTTCCAAGGAGACGAGCTGGCAGCCAGAGTTTGGGTTAACAAGTATGCCGTCAAAGACTCTTTCGGGAATATCTATGAAAAGTCGCCCGAAGACATGCATTGGCGCATCGCCAACGAGATTGCCCGCATAGAAGCCAAGTACCCCAACGGGCTCAGCGCCGAAGAACTGTTCGGTCTGCTGGACCACTTCAAGTACATCGTTCCGCAGGGAAGTCCGATGACCGGCATCGGCAACAATTATCAGGTAGCCTCCTTGTCCAACTGCTTCGTGATTGGCGTGGACGGGGAAGCTGACTCTTATGGTGCCATCTTCAAGATTGACGAAGAACAGGTACAACTGATGAAGAGACGTGGCGGCGTGGGACACGACCTTTCACACATCCGTCCTAAAGGTTCTCCCGTGAAGAACTCCGCATTGACCTCTACCGGGCTGGTACCTTTCATGGAACGCTACTCCAACTCCACTCGCGAAGTAGCACAGGACGGACGACGTGGTGCCCTGATGCTGAGTGTATCCATCAAGCATCCCGACTCGGAAGCCTTTATCGATGCCAAAATGACCGAAGGGAAGGTAACCGGAGCCAACGTTTCAGTTAAGATTGACGACGCCTTCATGGAAGCAGCCATCAACGGTACTCCCTATGTTCAGCAATACCCCATCGATTCTCCCAACCCACTGGTCAAGAAAGACATCGACGCCAGTGCTCTTTGGAAGAAGATTGTTCACAACGCCTGGAAGTCTGCCGAACCCGGCGTGCTGTTTTGGGACACCATTCTCCGCGAATCTGTTCCCGACTGCTATGCTGACTTGGGCTACCGCACCGTTTCCACCAATCCGTGCGGCGAAATTCCCCTCTGCCCCTACGATTCCTGTCGCCTGCTGGCCATCAACCTGTATTCCTATGTGGTCAATCCCTTCAAGCCGGACGCCTACTTCGACTTCGAGCTGTTCAAGAAGCACGTAGCCTTGGCCCAGCGCATCATGGACGATATCATCGACCTGGAGCTGGAGAAGATTGAACGCATCATGGAAAAGATAGACTCCGACCCGGAAAGCGACGAGGTCAAGGAAACCGAACGCAACCTGTGGAAGAAAATCTATAAGAAGAGCGGACAGGGACGCCGCACCGGCGTAGGCATCACGGCCGAAGGCGACATGCTGGCCGCCCTGAACCTGCGTTATGGTACGGAAGAGGCTACAACCTTCTCTGAAGAGGTACACAAAACCATTGCCCTCAACGCCTACCGTTCATCGGTACAGATGGCCAAGGAACGCGGCGCATTCGAAATATATGACACCGAACGCGAGAAGAACAACCCCTTTATCGCCCGTCTGCGCGAAGCCGACCCCGAGCTCTACGAAGAAATGGCCAAGTACGGTCGCCGCAACATCGCCTGCCTCACCATCGCCCCCACGGGTACGACCAGCCTGATGACGCAAACCACTTCGGGCATCGAACCCGTATTCCTGCCGGTATACAAGCGCCGCCGCAAGGTGAACCCCAACGACACGAACGCACGCATCGACTTCGTGGACGAAACGGGCGACGCCTTCGAAGAATACATTGTCTTCCATCCGAAATTTGTCACCTGGATGGAAGCACAAGGGCTGGATCCCGCCAAGCGCTATACACAAGAAGAAATAGACGATATGGTAGCCCGTTCTCCTTATTATAAAGCGACATCCAACGATGTGGACTGGCTGATGAAAGTCAAGATGCAGGGACGCATCCAGAAATGGGTAGACCACTCCATCAGCGTCACCATCAACCTGCCCAACAACGTGGACGAAGAACTTGTCAACCGCCTCTACGTGGAAGCCTGGCGTTCGGGCTGCAAAGGCTGCACCGTCTACCGCGACGGCTCCCGCTCGGGCGTACTGCTCTCCACCAAGAGCGACAAGAAGGAAGAGTTGCCTCCCTGCAAGCCGCCTACGATTGTCGAGACACGTCCCAAGGTGCTTGATGCTGAAGTGGTACGTTTCCAGAACAACAAGGAGAAATGGGTGGCCTTCGTGGGTCTGCTCAACGGCCATCCCTATGAAATCTTCACTGGTGTGCTCGACGACGACGAAGGCATCGTCCTCCCCAAGAATGTCGTTTCTGGACACATCATCAAGAACGTCGATGAGAACGGCGTCAAGCGGTACGACTTCCAGTTCGAAAACAAGCGCGGCTATAAGGTTACCATCGAAGGCTTGTCTGAGAAGTTCAACAAGGAATACTGGAACTACGCCAAGCTCATCTCGGGCGTTCTGCGCTACCGCATGCCCATCGAACAGGTCATCAAACTGGTCAGCTCCCTGCAACTCGACAGCGAGAACATCAACACTTGGAAGAACGGTGTAGAACGCGCCCTGAAGAAATACGTGCTCGACGGTACCGAGGCCAAGGGGCAGAAATGTCCCAACTGCGGCAACGAAACCCTCGTCTACCAGGAGGGCTGCCTCATCTGCAAGACCTGCGGAGCGTCGCGCTGTGGATAAGTTCCGTGCAAACACAAACGTTTGCATAGGAATTTGAAAGACTTGAACATGCATAGCTGCATGACTAAGAAGAATAATCCCTATACTTGCATAGTCATTGCAGCTATGTCATTTATTATAAATCTAATAATATGATCCTATCGTTCAATATCGAGTACCGCACCAATTGGGGAGAGGAAATCTGTGTTTCGGGTTCCATCCCCGAACTTGGAAACAATGAAGCAGGCCATACACTGGCCCTGCATACGATGGACGGCATCCACTGGACATCGGGAGTCGAAATCCAACAACCAGCTGACGGAACCATCCGCTACAGTTATCACGTCTGCCGCGACGGCGCCATCACGCGCAGCGAGTGGAACGGTCTGCCGCGTACCCTTTACGTATCCGGCCTCGACACCAAAGTCTACCGACTGGAGGACAGCTGGAAGAACCTGCCCGAGCAACAGTATTTCTATACCTCGGCCTTCACCGAATCGCTGTTGGCACATGCCCACCGCGACCCCGCCCCCAAAAGTCCGCAGAAGGGACTGCTCATCAAGGCATACGCCCCCTGCATCGACAGTGACCACTGCCTGGCCATCTGTGGCAGCGTCGATGCGCTGGGCCGTTGGGACACAGGCAAGGCTGTCCTGATGAGCGACGCCAACTTCCCCGAATGGCAGGTGGAGCTGGACGCTTCGCAGCTGACCTTCCCGCTGGAATACAAGTTCGTGCTGTACAGCAAGACCGAACGGCGCGTCGTAGCCTGGGAGAACAACCCCAACCGCTACCTGGCCGATCCGCATCTGACCGACCAGGAAACACTGGCCATAGGCGACCGTTACGTCTACTTCGCCCTGCCTGCCTGGAAAGGTGCTGGCACAGCCATCCCCGTCTTCTCGCTCCGTTCCGAAGGCAGCTTCGGCGTGGGCGACTTCGGCGACCTGATGCAGATGATAGACTGGGCCGTTCTGACCCGTCAAAAGGTAGTACAAATCCTACCCATCAACGATACGACCATGACCCACTCGTGGACTGACTCCTACCCCTACAGCAGCATCTCCATCTACGCTTTCCATCCCATGTACACCGACCTACGGCAACTGGGACGACTGAAAGACGAAGAGCAGATGGCCCGTTTCGAGCAGCGCCGCCGCGAGCTCAACGCCCTGCCCGCCATCGACTACGAGGCTGTGAACGAGGCCAAGTGGGAATACTTCCGCCTGATTTTTGCCCAGGAGGGAGAAGCGGTGATGCAGTCACCGGAATACCAGGCCTTCTTCGAGGCCAACAAGGAATGGCTCCAACCCTACGCCGTATTCAGCTATCTGCGCGACGCCTACCGGACGCCCGACTTCCGCCAGTGGCCGCGCTACAGCGACTACTGCCAGGAGGACATTGACGCCCTGTGCCGACCCGACTCGGCCGACTATCCGCACATCGCCATTTACTGCTACATCCAGTACCAGCTCCACCGCCAGCTGCTGGCCGCCAGCCGCCATGCCCGTGCCAACGGCGTGGTGCTCAAGGGCGATATTCCCATCGGCATCAGCCGCAACAGCGTCGAGGCTTGGAAAGAGCCCCACTACTTCAACCTCAACGGACAGGCCGGCGCCCCACCCGACGACTTCTCGGCCAACGGACAGAACTGGGGCTTCCCCACCTACAACTGGGACGTTATGGAACAGGACGGCTACGCCTGGTGGATGAAGCGTTTCCGCAAGATGTCCGAATACTTCGACGCCTACCGCATCGACCACATCCTGGGCTTCTTCCGCATCTGGGAGATTCCGATGAACGCCGTTCACGGCCTGCTGGGACAATTCGTCCCCGCCCTGCCCATGTCCCGTGAAGAAATCGAGAGCTACGGCCTCCCCTTCCGCCCCGAATACCTGCGACCCTACATCCACGAATACTTCCTCGGACAGATGTTCGGCCCGCACACGGACTACGTGAAGCAGACTTTCATCGAGCCCACCGACACGTGGGAGGTGTACCGCATGCGTCCCGAGTTCGACACGCAGCGCAAGGTCGAAGCCTACTTTGCCGGCAAGACCGACGACGACAGCGTGTGGATACGCGACGGCCTCTACGCCCTCATCAGCGACGTACTGTTCGTGCCCGACCGCACCGACCCCACGAAGTACCACCCGCGCATCGGCGTGCAGCACGACTACATCTACCGCTCGCTCAACGACTGGGAGAAGGCCGCCTTCAACCGTCTGTACGACCAATACTACTACCACCGCCACAACGACTTCTGGGGACAGCAGGCCATGAAGAAGCTGCCGCAGCTCACGCAGTCCACCCGCATGCTGGTCTGCGGCGAAGACCTCGGCATGATACCCGCCTGCGTGGCGTGGGTAATGAACGAACTGCGCATCCTCTCGCTCGAGATACAACGCATGCCCAAAGACCCCAGCCAAGAGTTCGGCCATCCCGAATGGTATCCCTACCGCTCTGTCTGCACCATCTCCACCCACGACATGTCCACCCTGCGCGGCTGGTGGGAGGAAGACTACCAGCAGACGCAGCGCTTCTACAACCACGCCCTGGGACACTATGGTACAGCACCCGCCACGGCCACGCCCGAGCTGTGCGAGGAAGTGGTGCGTGCACACCTGACAAGCAATTCCATGCTCTGCATCCTCTCCTTCCAGGACTGGATGTCGATCGACGGGCAGCTGCGCAACCCCAACGCTGCCGAAGAACGCATCAATGTGCCGGCCAATCCGCGCCACTACTGG
This sequence comes from Mediterranea massiliensis, assembly GCF_900128475.1. Lineage (GTDB taxonomy): Bacteria > Bacteroidota > Bacteroidia > Bacteroidales > Bacteroidaceae > Bacteroides > Bacteroides massiliensis_E. The sequence continues at coordinate 47,555 of NZ_LT635834.1, forward strand.
CGCTATCGCATGCATCTCACGCTGGAGCAGCTCATGGCTGCCGACGCCCTGAACGAGAAAATCCGCCGGCTGACCGCCGAAAGCGGACGCTGACGCACACTGACAAACGGAAGTACGCAGCCATAATGTAACCCGGAATAAACTGACCGACTGCCTCCCGCCCGCTGTGGAGAAAGAGATACTATATCAACTCCCCTCCTTCCAAATGGAGTGGAGTTGATATAGTTCTGTTTTGATACGCGCCCGCTTTCCATCCCCACTCGCAAGCCGGGCGGACGTACCAAAGTGCATTCCTCCATCTCCACTTGCGCCCTTCCTCCGCCCGCAAAACCGACCATATTCCCCCTCCGCCCGCAATAATTTCGCAAAAAACAAGAATTTTCGGCAAAAAGTTTTTGTAATATCCAAGTAAATAGTATTTTTGTGTACAATTTTGGTGTAGTGATGACAGAAGAAGAAAAAGAGCTATTGCAAACCTTTGAAGCCCGGCTGCGACACTTGATCTATCTGCACGATGAATTGAGACGCGAAAACGCCAGCTTGAGGCAGCTCCTCACCGACTGCCGGGCCGACTGCGAAAAGACCAAAGCCGACCTGAAGACCCTGGAAAAGCGCTACACCGACCTGAAGACAGCAACGACAATCAGCCTTAACGGCAGCGACGTCAGGGAGACCAAGCTGCGATTGTCCAAATTAGTGCGTGAAGTCGACAAATGCATCGCCCTACTGAATGAATAACGAAGGAGAAGAAGATGTATGAACGATAAGATAAAGATACACCTGCTCATGGCAGGCACCGCCTACCCCCTCACCATCCGCCGCGAAGACGAGGAAACGGTGCGCGAAGCCGCCCGGCAGGTCAATGTCAGGCTCAAACAGTATAGGGACTACTACCCCGAAGCCAGCACGGAACAACTGCTTGGCATGGTGACCTACCAGTTCGCCATGGAAAACCTGCAGATGAACCGGCGCAACGACACCGCCCCCTATACCGAAAAGCTGAAGGAACTGACCGGACTGCTGGAAGCCTGCTTCAAGGAAGACGAACCCTGAAGACAGCCCACCCCGCATCCCCGGCCGGACATCCGGACCCGAACAAGAACCCGCGCACTGCACGAGGCCCCCTCCCCCACCGGGGAACGGGATAAGCCACCGACAGTGCGCTTTTTATTTATTATATATAAACCAATTATCAAAATGACAGCAGTTACAATAGTAGTATCCATCGTCTGTTTCATCGTCGGAGCCGCCGCCTCGTACATTCTGTTCAAGCACGGCCTGAAGACGAAATACGACGGCATCCTGAAAGACGCCGAGGCCGAAGCCGAAGTCATCAAGAAGAACAAGTTACTCGAAGTAAAGGAAAAGTTCCTCAACAAGAAAGCCGACCTCGAAAAAGAAGTGGCCGCCCGCAACCAGAAGATACAGCAGGCCGAAAACAAGCTGAAACAACGCGAACTGGTGCTGAACCAGCGCCAGGAAGAGCTGCAGCGCAAGAAACAGGAGGCCGACGCCATCCGCGAGAACCTCGAGGCACAGCTGGGTATCGTCGACAAGAAGAAGGACGAACTGGACCACCTGCAACGCCAGGAGATCGAAAAGCTCGAAGCCATCTCGGGCCTCTCGGCCGACGAAGCCCGCGACCGCATGGTAGAGTCGCTCAAGGAAGAGGCCAAGACCCAGGCACAGTCCTACATCAACGACATCATGGACGATGCCAAGATGACCGCCACCAAGGAAGCCAAGCGCATCGTCATCCAGACCATCCAGCGCGTGGCCACCGAAACAGCCATCGAGAACTCCGTCACCGTGTTCCACATCGAGTCCGACGAAATCAAGGGCCGCATCATCGGCCGTGAGGGACGCAACATCCGTGCCCTCGAAGCCGCCACCGGCGTCGAAATCGTAGTGGACGACACGCCCGAAGCCATCGTCCTCTCCGCCTTCGACCCCGTGCGCCGCGAGATAGCCCGCCTGGCCCTGCACCAGCTCGTCACCGACGGACGCATCCACCCCGCCCGCATCGAGGAAGTAGTGGCCAAGGTACGCAAGCAGGTCGAGGAAGAAGTAATCGAGACCGGCAAACGCACCACCATCGACCTGGGTATCCACGGCCTGCACCCCGAACTGATCCGCATCATCGGAAAAATGAAATATCGCTCGTCCTACGGGCAGAACCTCCTGCAGCACGCCCGCGAAACGGCAAACCTCTGCGCCGTCATGGCCGCGGAGCTGGGCCTCAACCCCAAGAAGGCCAAACGCGCCGGACTGCTGCACGACATCGGCAAGGTGCCCGACGAAGAGCCCGAACTGCCCCACGCCCTCTACGGCATGAAGCTGGCCGAGAAGTATAAGGAGAAGCCCGACATCTGCAACGCCATCGGTGCCCACCACGACGAGACGGAGATGACCAGCCTGCTGGCACCCATCGTACAGGTGTGCGATGCTATTTCGGGCGCCCGCCCCGGCGCACGCCGCGAAATCGTGGAAGCCTACATCAAACGCCTCAACGACCTGGAGCAGCTGGCCATGTCCTACCCCGGCGTCACCAAGACCTACGCCATCCAGGCGGGCCGCGAGCTGCGCGTCATCGTCGGCGCCGACAAGATAGACGACAAGCAGACAGAAAGCCTCTCCGGCGAGATCGCCAAGAAGATACAGGACGAAATGACTTACCCGGGACAGGTGAAGATTACCGTCATCCGCGAGACGCGTGCCGTCAGCTACGCCAAGTAAAATTACAGCACATAATCCCTCCGTCGGGCACGGACCACCGGCTTCAGCCAGTGCCCTCCGTGCCTGACTACTTTTTCAACTCCCCCCATACATCCTCCCGATATGACAGCAAATCTCTCAACCTCGGAACCCATGAAACAGTATCAGTTTGAAGTCTGCGCCAACAGCGTGGAGAGCTGCCTGACTGCACAGGCAGGCGGAGCCCACCGTGTGGAACTCTGCGCAGGTATTCCCGAAGGGGGCACCACTCCCCCGTATGGCGACATCGCCACCGCCCGCGAACTGCTGACCCGTACCCGCCTGCACGTCATCATCCGTCCACGGAGCGGCGACTTCCTCTATTCCGACCTCGAGCAACGCATCATGCTGAAAGACATCGAAAATGCCCGCCGACTGGGCGCCGACGGCGTGGTCTTCGGCTGCCTCACCGCTGACGGCGAGGTGGACAAGGCCCTCACCGGCCGCCTGATGGCCGCTGCCCAAGGGCTGTCGGTCACCTTCCACCGGGCCTTCGACGTATGCCGCGACCCGCACCGTGCGCTCGAAGACATCATCGCCTTGGGCTGCCACCGCATCCTTACCTCGGGCCAGCAGCCCACCGCCGAACAGGGCATCGGCCTGCTGGCCGAGCTGCAACGGCAAGCCGCCGGACGCATTACCCTACTGGCCGGTTGCGGCGTGAACGAGAGCAACATCGCCCGCATCGCCCGCGAAACCGGCATCTGCGAGTTCCACTTCTCGGCCCGCGAGACACTGGAGAGCGGCATGACGTGGCACAACGATGCCGTGTCGATGGGCGGCACCATCCACATAGACGAGTACACGCGCCCCGTCACCACAGAACGCCGCGTGCGCGACACCATCGCCGCGGCCCTCAACACCGACCGGTAAGAGACGGAAACGCACCACAAGAGAAGAGGCTGTCTCAAAATAGACTTGAGATGGCCTCTGTTTGTTTCATCTCAGATTGAAGTCATTTTTCTCAAAAGAGGAGTTTACAAACTTACTTTTGAAGATATCATTCTTTCAAACTGTTTATTCGTTGTCATAAGCCTCCTACGAGGCTACTTTTGCAAGATTATGTGCCATGGCCAGCAGTCCGAACTCAATCTCAACCTTCTTAAGTCCACGAAGCTGGAACCTCTTGAAGTGCTTGTTGTTCTTGAGGTTTCCAAATACAGCCTCCACATCCTGTGGTCGCTGACTGCGATATTTCAGACCTTCATCAGAGAGTAGCTTTTCACGTTCTCTTTCCTTGATTTTCCTCAGACGGTGATTTACCTGTACAATCCTTTCCGACTGGCTTCTGTGACACCGGCATCTTAACGGGCAGCCTTTACAGTTACGTGCTCTGTATCTTGATATGGTCTGCTCAAAACCGTTGTCTGTCGAACGCGTTATATCAGCAAGTCTTTCCATCCTTTGTCCCATCGGACAGTACATTCCGTCCGTTTCTTCATTATAGTAGAAGTTGGCAGACAGAAAAGGGTCATTTCTGAAGTTCTTTTTCTGTTCCTTATGAAAATAATTGTACTTTATGAAGGTTTTAATGCCATGTCTGGAAGCATACAGATAGTTCTCTTCACTCCCGTATCCGGCATCACAGACAGATATGTCAGGGTATCTGTCGTAAAGGAAATGAAAATCATCCATATGCAGAGAATAGGTGGAGGTATCTCCCGCACACTGATGGAGGGTATAGTCCAGAATGAACTGCCTGTTGGTACTGATTTGGGTATTATATCCGGGTTTGAGTTGTCCATTCCTCATATGGTCTTCTTTCATACGCATGAAGGTGGCGTCATTGTCCGTCTTTGAATAGCTGTTGCGTCCGTCAAGTATCTTTCCCTGTGATTCATATTTCCTGAGCTGTTCTGGCCATGACTTCCTTACACGTCTTACCTTCGCTTTCATTTTCTTGTCCGCATCCACTTCATTCAGGGCATCATCAATCTGCTTGAGTGCCTTTTCTACTTTCTCCGGAGTGATATCCTGACAGGTGACCGGAGCGGAACCACGCAGTTCCTGTTTGGTGACAGACTCGGCGTACTGCCATATCTCTTCAAGCTGTTCCGCGATTCTGGATATGCGGGTATGTATGGACTTGCCCCAGACGAACGTATAACGGTTGGCGTTCGCCTCCATCTTCGTCCCGTCGGTACAGGCTACATCCAGACTTACAAAACCTTCCGACACGAGAAACTTTACAATGGTGGCAAATATTGTCTTCAGTACATCCTTCAGCCGGCTGCTGCGAAAACGGTTGAGGGTGTTATGATCAGGAGTCACATTGCCGGTAAGCCACATGAAGCGGATGTCATTGCGACAGAATTCTTCTATGCGACGGCTGGAATAGATATTACGCAAATAAGCATAGACAAGAATTTGAAGCATCATACGTGGGTGGTACGCAGAACAGCCTTTAGGGGAATACTTACGGTAAAGTTCTTCAAGGTTTATCTGTTCAATGATACGGTGAACAACACGGACTGGATCGTTCTGGGGGATAAAATCGCCTAAACATGGAGGTAAAAGCAGATTATCGTTGGATGTGTAACTTTTAAACATTATCTTTGGGATATCTTAACTTGGTTCCCTAAGATACAAAAAATTAGGGAAACGGGCAAGTTCTGGCTGAGAGAAGTTCGGGCTTGCCCATTTTTTTATAGACACAAAAAAGGCCATCTCAAAGTTTATTTGAGACAGCCTCTTCCACTATTTACCAGAATTGAAAACCGATGAATCGGAACCGATCAGCCCACCACTCGGTTGGTGTCCGGGTCGGGGAAGACCACGGTCGGTTTGAAAGTCTTGGCTTCCTCGAAGTCCATCAGTGCGTAGGACATGATGATGACAATGTCGCCGGGCTGCACACGCCGTGCGGCGGCGCCATTGAGGCAGACCTTGCCGGAGCCCCGTTCACCTTTAATGATATAGGTCTCAAAACGTTCGCCATTGTTGTTGTCGGCAATGTAGACCTTCTCGCCGGCAATCATGTTGGCCGCATCCATGAGGTCCTCGTCAATGGTGATGCTGCCCATGTAATTCAGATTAGCTTCCGTGACACGGGCGCAATGGATCTTGGACTTCAATACTTCAATCATCATAGAGCTTTCTGTTTATTGTTAAGACTTGTACTTGATATTATCAATCAGGCGGACCTCCCCGCAAAAGACGGTAATGCAACCCACGGCATAGTCGGTATCGGCCCAGTCGGCAATCTTCTGCAGCGTGTTGCCGTCCACCAGCTCGAAATACTCCAGCCGGAGGCCCGGAGCGGCGGCGATGGCATCCTCGACAAATTGTTGCGTCTGGGCCACGGTGTGAGTGGCAGCGTAGTCGACGCTGGCAAAAAGGGTCTGCGAAATCTTCAGGGCCTGCTGGCGCTGCTCGGCCGAGAGGCGGGTGTTACGGCTGCTCAAAGCCAGGCCATCGGCCTCGCGGACGATGGGGCAGCCAACAATCTGGAGGGGAAACTTCAGCTGACGGACCATCTCACGAATGATAGCCAACTGCTGGAAATCCTTCTCGCCGAAGTAGGCGCGGTCGGGCTTCACCAAGTCGAACAGTTTGCTCACAATCTGGCAGACGCCGTTGAAGTGGCCCGGACGGTAAGCCCCTTCCATCACCGTGTCGAGCGGCGGGAAACTGAAGTGACGCATATCGGGTTCGGGATAGATTTCCTCGACCGAAGGCGCAAAGACTACCGTGGCTCCGCATTGCTCCAGCAAGCGGCAGTCGGCCTCTAGCGTACGAGGATATTTAGCCAAATCGTTCTTATCGTTGAATTGGGTAGGATTGACGAACACACTGACAACCGTGGCATCGTTCTCGGCCACACTGCGCTTCACGAGCGAGGCATGCCCCGCATGCAAAGCACCCATTGTAGGTACCAGGCCTACCGTTTTACCCTGGGCACGCAGGTTAGCCAATGCCTCCTGCAAGTCCTTGATAGCATGTACTATTTTCATTACTTTTTTAGTTAGATATTTACAGGGTTGTTTCAAAAAGCGGTGCAAAATAAGCTATTATTTGCCACATAACGAAGAAATATTGCATTTTTCTCATAAAATCCACCTGTGAAGAGGAGTATAAAGGCCCCTATGCAGAATTGAAATACAAGTACTTAACAAATCATAAGGAATAATAGCCAAGGCTTTTTTGGCGTAATGAGCGTTTTTTTTGTAACTTTGCGCAATAATTTGAGAACTGATTATGACAAAGGCTAATAAGGTTTTATTTATCACCCAAGAAATTACTCCTTACGTACCGGAAACCGAATTGTCTCTGACCGGCCGCAATCTGCCGCAAGCCATCCAGGAAAGAGGCAGAGAAATCAGGACGTTCATGCCCAAATGGGGAAATATCAACGAACGGCGCAACCAGCTCCACGAAGTGATCCGCCTGTCGGGTATGAACCTCATCATCGACGATACTGACCATCCACTCATCATCAAGGTAGCCTCCATCCAGTCGGCACGCATGCAGGTATACTTCATCGACAACGATGACTACTTCCAAAACCGCTTGCAGGCAACCGACGAAAACGGAGAGGAATACGAGGACAACGATGCACGCACCATCTTCTACGCCCGCGGTGTACTTGAAACGGTGAAGAAGCTGCGCTGGTGTCCCGACATCATCCATTGCCAAAGCTGGATGACGGCTCTAGCTCCCCTCTACATCAAGAAAGCCTATCGGGACGAACCTTCGTTCAGAAGTTCCAAAGTGATTTTCTCACTGTATGGCAACGACTTCAAGCAGACCTTCCATCCGGAATTCACCAACCTGCTGATGCTGAAGGGCATCACCAAGAAGGATATCTCCATACTGAAGGATCCCATCAACTATACCACCCTATGCAAGCTGGCAGTAGAATACTCGGACGGCATCATCCAGCAGAGTCCCAATGCCAACCAGGAAGTACTGGACTATGCACGCAGCCTGGGCAAACCGATACTGGAATACCAGAACGACGACAACTTTGCCGACCGCTGCAACAGCTTCTACGACTTGGTGAGTGAAACCGAATAAATATCCTTAAACTACATAGAACCTGAACTCGTAAATAAAATGAAAGCAAAATTCATAGGAGCCCTGCTCACCTCGGTGCTGACTCTGCTGACAGCCTGCGATGATACGACCAACACACTGGGCATGAGCATGCTTCCCTCATCAGACGGAATGTCATCGCACACCACAACTTTCCAGGTTACTACCCAATCGTACCTGGTAGATTCGGTCTACGCCAAGACCAGTACCGGCTACGTGGGCCGCTTTACCGACCCGGACTTCGGCAGCTACACCGCCAGCTTCCTGACGGAACTGAACTGCACGGACAACTTCAAGTTCGAAGATATCCTGCCCGATGTCTACGAGGAATACATCGAGAACGATACACTGAAAGGAAAGGGTACACTGGTGGATGAAAAGGTAAGAGGTGTCCGACTGATTGTCTACTACAGCACGTGGTTTGGAGACTCGCTGAACGCCTGCCGCATGAGCGCCTATGAACTGAACAATCAATGGGCACAGGAACGGAAAGACGAGAATCGCCACTATCGCTATACGGACATCAATACGGACCTCTACAAGGGCACCCTGCTGGGACGAAAGGCCTATACAGCCTACGACGCCACCGTGTCCGACTCTATACGGAAAGCCACCGACTCCAACGGGAATGCCATCTACTCGCCGAACATCGTGTTCAACCTGGATACGGAAATCGGACAGAAGATATACGACGAAAACAAGAGCCATCCCGAATATTTCAAAAATGCGGACGCCTTCATCGAAAATGTATTCCCCGGCGTATGCATCCAGAATGACTATGGCGACGGTACCATTCTCTACGTGGACCGTGTGGACCTGGAATTCCAGTTCCAGTTCCATTACGTGGACAGCCTGGGCGTGAAGCTGACGAAAAAGGTGAACGATGCCAACGGCAGCATCGGCGACGACTCGACCTACATTGGTCGGCAGACCATCTTTGCATCTACCAAGGAAGTAATCCAAGCGAACCATTTCGAAAACTCGGACAAGCTAAAGGAAAAGGCAGCCGAAAAAGAATGGACCTACATCAAATCGCCGGCCGGCATCTTTACGGAAGCTACCCTGCCCTACGATGAAATCTATGAGGAACTGGCCAACGACACACTGAACGCCGTGAAGCTGACCTTCACCAACTATAACGAAAAGAGCAACTACAAATTCAGCATGAACGTACCCAGCAACGTACTGTTACTGCGCAAACAGGACTTAAGCACGTTCTTTGAAGAAAATAAGGTGAACGACAACATCACTTCATTTACGGCCAGCCACAACAATGTAGCGACCAACCAATATACTTTCCAGAACATCGCCCGACTGGTATCGACCTGCATCAATGAAAAGAAGGCTGCCCGCAATGCCGCCCAACAGAGTGCAGGAGCCAACTGGGACGAAGCGGCCTGGAATGAGGAATGGAATGCACAACACCCCGACTGGAACAAGGTATTGCTCATCCCCGTCAGCATCACGACACAAAGTACAAGCAGTACCAGCAACAGTAGCACCACCACAGCCGTACAGCACGACCTGCAGCCCGGCTATGCCAAACTGCAAGGCGGTGACCCCGAAAACGGAGGTACAAAGCTGACGCTGGAGGTAACCTACACACAATTTGAACAATAATCCCTTTATACACACAACATAAAATAAAGAAAGACTCCCGCCCTCCTTCTGAAGGGCGGGAGTCTTTCTTTATACTGTTCTAGCGTTACTCTTCCTTAGTCTTGGCTGTTGTCTTCTTCTTGGTAGCAACAGTCTTGGAAGTAGTTTTCTTGGCAGCAGCCTTCTTTTCGGTCAGCTTCTCCACCGTTTCCTTTTCCTTCACCAGCTTGCTGCGTACATCATCAAGTTCCTTATGCAGCTCATCAATCTCATCCCCCTGGTTCTTGATGGTAGTAAGCAGGGCATTCAGTTCTTCATTGTCGATGTCTACAGGGTACAGAGAATCCACCCGCTTGATGAAATCGCCCAAGATATTCATGTAGTTAGTGAATGCATCGTAAGGCGACTCATAGATACCACGATACAGAGAGATACTGGAACTCTTGGTAGTCATGAAACGGAAATTATTGCTGGCCTGCAGATAATTCCAGTCCTGCTTGATACGACGGTCGTCGCACAAATGTACGCGTTCGGCCACACTATAGAGCTTGTTGAAAGCTTCACGCTGCATCACGTTTCCAAGCCAGCAGCTGGTATCTCTCTCTTCGTCGACCCATGACATCGGATAGGGAACATCGAGCTGGGATACGGACTTCAGCTTCGTCACGATTTCGGTTGGTGTAGAGAACGTAATGCCCTTCTCCTTGGCACAAGCAGGCAACGCCTTCATGAACTCCAGAATATTGGAAGACAGCGGCTGATACTTGCCCAGCGCACACAATTCCATAAAGATATTGATGACCTGCTCTTCCTGCGGCAATGAATCAATCCAGGAGATATACTTGTCAGCAAACAGCGGATACTCGCTCCAGTCGGAATTGGAGAAACGCAGACTGATATCGTCGGACAACTTGAAGTCGCGCAACAGCAACTTCAGATTGGGATTCATGTTGCAATGGTATACGTAGTGCGGACTCTTCCAACCCAGCACATGCTTGGCACCCTCGGTCAGCATACCCTTGAAGCCCATGCTGGCCACTACGGCACCGATCTCATCGTTGTAGATCAGGCTCGAGTTACGGAACACCTTGGGGGTTTTGCCAAACATCTGTTTCATCTTGTTGCTCTGGCGCATCACTTCTTCCTTGAAGCAATCTTCGTTGGCCAACGAAGACAGGCCATGGGAATAAGGTTCTGCCAGGAATTCGCAGCAGCCGGTGTCGTTCAGCTGATGCAGGAGGTCCAAAACGGTAGGAGCATAAATCTCCAGCTGTTCCAGTGCCACACCCGAGATGGAGAAGGCGACTTTAAAAGCTCCTCCCGAATTTTTGACCATTTCCAGCAGAGTTGTCAGTGCCGGAATATAAGAATGTTCGGCCACATCACTGATACTGGTTTCATTGGCGTAGTCATCATAATAATAGTGGTCAGTGCCAATGTCGAAGAAACGATAACGTTTCAGGTGAATAATCTGGTGTATTTCAAAATAAAGACAAATCGTTCTCATTTCCTATTCTTGTTTTGTTATTTACCATAGTTTCTTAATACATTCTCGTAGAGGGCACGGATACGCAGGCCTACCTTTTCCCATGTGATACCGTCAACTTCCTTCTTGCCCTCTTCCTGCAGATACTGGAACAGGGCCGGATTGGTACAAATGGAATAAATGGCATCGGCCATGGCGTGGATATCCCAGTAATCTACCTTAATGACCTTGTCCAGAATTTCACCGCAGCCCGACTGCTTGGAGATAATGGAAGGAGTGCCGCACTGCATGGCCTCCAGCGGCGCTATGCCGAACGGCTCCGACACGGAAGGCATGACAAAAACGTCGCTGTCCTTGTAAACCTCGTACACCTGCCGTCCCTTCATGAAGCCGGGGAAATGGAAGCGGTCTGCGATGCCGCGCTCGGCAGCCAGATTGATCATGGCATTCAGCATATCGCCCGAACCAGCCATCACAAAACGAATGTTCCGTGTACGGCTCAATACCATAGCGGCAGCCTCCACGAAATATTCCGGGCCCTTCTGCATGGTGATACGACCCAGGAAGGTGACAATCTTCTCCTTGGAATGATCGGGACGAGGAATGTCCTGCAGATCCTGCGACAGCGGATACACGGCATTGTGCATGGCAAACACCTTCCGCGGGTCCTGATGATATTCGTTGATAACTGTACGGCGGGTCAGCTCGGACACACACATGATACAGTCGGCATAATCCATACCGTTCTTCTCGATGGAGTAGACTGTCGGATTGACCTTACCGCGCGAGCGGTCGAAGTCCGTGGCATGTACATGAATGCACAATGGCTTGCCACTTACCATCTTGGCATGTACCCCGGCCGGATAGGTCAGCCAGTCGTGGGCATGGATAATATCAAATTGTTCCTTGCGTGCCACCACCCCGGCAATGATGGAGAAGTTATTGATCTCTTCATGCAGATTGCCCGGATAGCCGCCGGCAAACTCCATGCAGCCCAGGTCGTTGACGTGCAGATAAGAAAAATCGGCATAAATATGGTCGCGGTAACTGTAATAGTCCTCCGGCGTCATCTGACCATAAAGGCGGGACTTCAGATAGTCGTAGTCGACCCCGCGCCAGACAACCGGCACCTGGTTCATTCCGACAATCTTGAGGAACTTCTCTTCATCACCGTTAGGCTTAGGCATGCAGAAGATGGTTTCTACATCGCCTTGCAGACTCAGGCCTTTGGTAATGCCGTAAGAAGCTACCGCCAGACCTCCATATATTTTGGGAGGAAATTCCCATCCAAACATTAATACTTTCATTTGCGTTCCTCCTCTTTTTTCTCTATTTGTTCATACTTATACAGCAAACTCAAAATGCGCAGGATTTCGGCCACATTCATCGCAAACGAGATGGCTCCTCTCCCAACAAACGGCGGATTGCCATCGAAGAGTTCGGGCAGAGTACTGATGCAATGGCGGCCCATCTCGTCTTCCATGCCGATGAGATGCCGCTCCACAAACGAAATGCCGCTCATCTTGTAGATGCGCAGATAAGCTTCCATGTAGAAGCCCATCAGCCAGGGCCAGGCTGTTCCCTGATGGTAGGCATAATCGCGCTGCGTCTGCGGCCCTACATAGTTCGGATTGTAACCGCCGCTCTTCGGGCTCAACGTACGGAGACCTTTCGGTGTCAAGAGTTCCTTGGTCACAATATCCAGTACCTGGCGCTTCTGTACGCGGTCCAGCGGAGAATAATCGAAAGCCACGGTAAATATCATATTCGGACGAACACTCCAGTCCATCATATAGCCATCCACATAATCGAACAGATAGCCATATTCATTGCGGAAGACTTCGACAAACGACTTGCCCGTCACTTCCGCCTGTTGCTCCAACGCCTGTGCCAGGGGCTCGTTACCGCCTTCGCGAACCATGTCGGCCACGAAGCGAAGGGCATTGTACCACAACGCGTTGATTTCGACCACATACCCCGTACGCGGAACGACCGGCCGTCCATTGGCCACGGAGTTCATCCACGTCACCGGATGTTCGGTCCCGTTGGTATAGAGCAGGCCGTTGTCGTGCAAGAACAGGTTGTCGTGCTTGCGGCTACGGATATACTCGAGCATATCTTCGAGCAGGCTGCCATACATCTGGCGGCAACGCTCACGGGAAGTGAACTTGGCATACTGCTGCAAGCACCAGATAGCCCACAACAGGATGTCGGGATGCTCCATCTCGTAAATTTTATAGGTCACAGTCTCGCCGTTCATAAACTGGCGGAGCGCCTTCTCGGCCGTCTTCATCACATCCTCGAACTCATCCTGTTCGTCGACGGCCAGCGTCAGGCCGGGCAGTGAGATGAAGAGGTCGCGCGCACGACACTTGAACCAGGGATAGCCTGCAAGGATGTAATGTTCGTCACCCTGCTTGTTGTGGAACTGATGGGCCGAGTTCTTCAGGCAGTGGTAGAAGCTGTCGCGCGGAGTACGGTCGGCTGCTTCTGCCTCGAATGTCTGCTTCAGCTTGCGGGTGTCCACTTCCGAAATACCGGCAGAGAACACGACGCTCTCCCCTTTCTTGATATCCACTTCAAAATAACCGGGCACATACAGGTCCTCATTGAAATCGTAACCACGTTCCTGCTCCTTCGGATACTCAATGCCCCGATACCAGTCGGGCTGGAAGTGGAATTCATTTTTCTTGTTCAGCTGCATGAACAATTCCGGATAGCCGGGATACATGCACGTCTTGATACCGTTCTCCACCAGCTGGTACTCACGGCTTGCCTGAGGATTCTCGTGCGTGTACTCGCGCACGCTGCGGAAAGCCAGGAACGGCCGGAAACGTAAAGTCGTGGCCGAATGGGCATCGACCAGCGTGTAGCGTATCAGAATGCGGTTCTCATGGTGTACAAAAATCTTTTCCTTACGGAGGATAACGCCTCCCACACGGTAAGTTGTAGCCGGGACATGCTCGCAGTCGAACTCACGGATGTATTTATGTCCGTTGGGACTGAAATGATTGCCTTGATACTTGTGCAATCCCAGGTTAAACTCTGCACCGTGCTGAATTACCGTTTCGTCCAAAGAAGAGAGCAGCACATGATTCTCATCGTCCAAGTTGGGGACGGGGATCACCAACAAGCCGTGATATTTGCGTGTGTTACAATCTACAATCGTTGTACAATGATAGGCACCCGACTTGTTTGTACGGAGTATCTCCCGCGGGAGCGACTCTTCCAAATTAATCATCAGCGTCTTGTCAAATCGTAAATAACTCATAGTTGTGCATTATTTAAATTAAAGGTTAAAAATTCAGGTTCACTATGCCCTACAGATAGTTGTAGCAATGCCCAAAAATACAAATTAATGTATACACGCAAAATAAAAAATGACTTTTTTTTCGCTTTTCGACCAAATAATTGTAGTATTGCATCCGATTAGCATATAGCATGTGTCAAAAAGCCTCATGAACGCCCTATGAAACGAGATATACAACGAATTTTTCTGGCAGCCGCCATCCCGCTGTTCTTTCTTTTCATCCTGTACATGTTGAAGATTTTAGAGGTCGGCATGGGATGGGATTTCACCCATCTGGGAATCTATCCGAGGGAAAAACGGGGGGTGTTCGGCATCTTCGCCCACCCGCTGGTCCATAGCAGTTTCAGCCATCTGGCAGCCAACAGTCTTCCATTGTTCTTCCTGTCCTGGTGCCTGTTTTATTTTTACAAAGGCATCGCGCCCCGCATTTTCTTCCTCGTCTGGATAGGAGGCGGCATCTTTACCTTTCTGTTCGGCAAGAGCGGATGGCATATCGGTTCGAGCGGCATCATCTACGGCCTGGCCTTTTTCCTGTTCTTCAGCGGCATTTTGCGCAGACATGTACCCCTCATCGCCATTTCATTGCTGGTCACCTTTCTGTACGGAGGACTGGTCTGGAACATGTTTCCCCAATTTGCCAAAGCCTCTACCTCCTGGGAAGGACACATGGGAGGAGCCATTGCGGGCATGCTGTGTGCAATAGGCTTCATGAACTACGGTCCCCAACGCCCCGATCCGTTTGCCGACGAAGACGAACAGGATGAGGAAGACGAAGAAAAAGAGGGAGAAGATAGAACAGACGGCATCCCACCCGATGACCAGCAGTTGCAAGGAGAAGACAAGCATACGGAGGAACCCGAATGAGCCCTTATTTTCATGTTTTTAAACGCAAAAAGTTGTTTAATTCCTCTCACAATCTTATTTTTGCCCTGCCAAACAGAAGAGGGACATCCTGTAACTCCCTGTTTGTAAACCCAAAAGACTTTTAACAACCCTAACGGCATGGAAGGATTTATTGCGGACACACTATACGACCAGTCGATGAGAAAACGGAAAAACAGCCTCATCAATACGAAAATCATCATACGTGTACTGGGCATCCTGCTCTTCGTGGAAACAGCCATGTTCCTGCTCTGCGCGCTGGTTTCTTGGTTTTATGAGGAGAAAGAAACACTGACTTTCCTACAAACGGCAGCAATCAATACAGCCGTAGGCATCGTTCTGATCCTATTGAGCCGCGGTGCCGAACGGAAGCTGACCAAGCGTGACGGCTATTGCATTGCCAGCCTGTCGTGGGTACTGTTTTCGGCCTTCGGCATGCTCCCCTTCTACCTGAGCGGCAGTGTAGACAGCATTACCAACGCTTTTTTTGAAACCATGTCGGGGTTCACCACAACGGGAGCCACCATTATGGACAACATTGACAGCCAGCCGCACGGCATCCTCTTCTGGCGCAGCCTGACCCAATGGATAGGCGGTTTGGGAATTGTCTGTTTCGCCATTGCCATCCTGCCCATTTTCAATGAAGGGAACATGCAACTTTTTTCAGCCGAAGCAACAGGGGTCACCCACAACAAACTGCATCCCAAAATCAGCATCATGGTCAAATGGATCTGGGGGGTATACCTCATGCTAACGACCTCGGTCACTCTCCTATTATACATCGGTGGCATGAACTGGTTCGATGCCGTCTGTCACGCCTTCGCCACGACCGCTACCGGCGGATATTCGACCAAACAAGCCAGTGTAGCCTATTGGAATTCTCCTTTCATCGAGTATGTGATTTCGTCCTTTATGATTATTTCCAGCTTCAACTTCGGGCTGTTCTACCTGATAATAAAAGGCAAAGTATCCAAGATGTTCCGCGATGAGGAACTCCGCTGGTTCCTGTCCTCCATCTTCATTCTGACAGGCATCATCACGGTAGCCCTGTTCATCTACAACCAATATGACATTGAGACCGCATTCCGCAAATCCCTGTTCCAAGTGGCCAGTATTCATACTTCCTGCGGTTTCGGCACCGACGACTATTGCTTGTGGCCTCCGTTCACATGGGTACTGCTCATCTTTGCCATGCTGGCCGGCGGATGCACGGGTTCAACAGCTGGCGGCATCAAGTATATGCGCCTTCTGATGATGGTCAAAGGTATCCGCAACAGTTTCCGACGCATGCTCCACCCCAATGCCGTACTGCCTATCCGCGTAGACCGGCAGGCCATCGCGTCGAATACCGTGCTGTCCGTAGCCTTTTTCATTGTCCTCTACATGATTATCATCCTGATAGGCTGGATAGCACTCATGTTTTTGGGCGTCGGCTTCGAAGAGTCGCTTAGTACCGTCATCTCGAGTATCGGAAACGTAGGTCCCGGCCTGGGCAACTTCGGACCCGCCTACTCCTGGAATGCTCTGCCCGATGCTGCCAAATGGATTCTTTCCTTCCTGATGCTGGTGGGCCGTCTGGAAATGTTCTGCGTACTGCTGCTTTTCTACCCCAGCTTCTGGAAGAACCGGTAAAAGGTGTTGTATGGATTACTTTTGCAGAGCCTCGATGAGGGCGGTGATGTTGACCGTGAACAGGCGGACAGAAACGGCCAACAGAATAATTCCAAAGAATTTACGGATAATGTAGATGCCCCCTTTACCGAGAAAACGCTCCACACGTCCCGTCATGCTGACCACAAAATAAACCCAAATCATGTTCAGCACCAAGGCGATGATGATGTTGATACTGGCATACTCGGCACGCAGGGTAAGCAAGGTCGTAAAAGCGCCGGCACCGGCCAGCAACGGGAAGACCAGCGGCACCAGCGTAGCTTCCTTAATCGGTCCCTGGTTCTTGAAGATTTCGATGTCGAGAATCATTTCGAGCGCCATCAGGAAAATGACCACCGCACCCGCAATGGCAAACGACTCGATGTCTACATGGAACAGCTGGAGCATCCAGTCGCCCGCATAGAAGAAGCCCAGCAGAAGGGCAAACGATATCAAGGTAGCTTTCATCGCATTCACATCCTTGCCTTTCTCCTTCAGGTTGATGATGATGGGAATGGCTCCAATGATGTCTATCACAGCAAAAAGTACGATAAATGCACTGATCATCTGCTGAAAATTGAATGCTGAAAACATGATATATTCCTCCTTTTTTCCGCAAAGATACTCTATAATCTCCTATTCCACAACAGAAAAATGAACGGATTGAACAGTACGCTTAAGAAATAATAAAAAAAATAAAAAGCAATGGTCGCAGCACACCGCCGAAGCCTATTATCACTATTTTTGGATAAGATTAAGATGAAATTTGACATAGCCCCATGAACGGGACTCCGTTTCCATCGGCCATGAGCACTTCCTTCATCCTTTTTTATTCCAAACCAAAAGCAATTCTTAGCTATGGATACGATGTTCGATACGTTACTACAGCTCCCCTTGCTCCAAGGACTGGCTCCGGAGGACTTTACCAGCATACTGGAAAAAGTGAAACTGCATTTCGTCAAACTGAAAATCGGCGAAACCATCGCACGGGCAAACACGCCCTGCAATGAACTTATCTTCCTCCTCAACGGAGAAGTGTCCGCCACCACAACCTCCTCTGACGGAATCTACAGTCTGACGGAATTTGCGCAAGCCCCTTACCTGATAGAGCCCCAATCCCTGTTCGGTATGCGCACCGACTACACGGCCAAATATGTGGCCACTACCGAGGTAAACAGTGTACGCGTCAGCAAGACAGCCGTCACGGGACATCTGTTGAAATACGAAATCTTCCGGCTGAACTATCTGAACATTGCCAGCAGCCAGTCACAGTCCCTGCACAGCAAATTGTGGGGCCAGCCCAGTCCGACCACGCTCGAAGGACGTATCCGCCTTTTCATCCTGAGCCACTTGAGACGGCCGGAAGGAATGAAACTGCTGAAAATAAAAATGGAGGACCTAGCCACGATTGTCAACGATACACGCAACAATGTGTCGAAGGTCCTCAATGACATGCAGGACAGGGGGCTGCTGGAGCTTCACCGCGGCGAAATAGCCATTCCTGCTGCCGAGCATCTGCTGCTCTGATTACTTGTCGCGTACCTGTTCGATAGCATTCTTTATCAGGGGTTCCATCACCCGATAGCCTTCCAGCGTCGGATGAACCCCGTCCTTCGTATAGGCAGCTTTCAACGAACAGCCATCGTCCGCTACCAGTGCCTCGTAATAGTTCACATAAGGTATCCCCTCTGCCGAGGCATATTCGGCAATGCGTTTGTTCAGCGCCGTTATCTTCTGGGGAGCATCCGCAACGGACGCATTCCAGCTGAAACGGGCTGCAGGCAATACGGATGTCAGTATCACTTGGATGCCATTCACACTGGCCAGTTCCACCATCGAAACAATATTGCCGAAGGTATAGTCTTCTACATAAGCTCCCGTATTCTCGGCCACGTCGTTGGTACCGGCATTGATGACTACAATCTCCGGCCGCAACTTGATGACATCCTCACGGAAACGCAACAGGAACTGCATCGAGGTCTGACCGCTGATGCCGCGACCCACATATCCGTTCTTTTCAAAGAAAGCGGCATCGGCACGCACCCATCCTTCGGTAATGGAATTGCCCATAAACACAACCCTTCCCTTGACCGGTCCCTGCTCCTCCAACACACGATTGTCGGCAGCATAGCGTTTGAAATTGGCGAAATCCTGAGATTGAGCCTTACATTCTGCCAACCCGAAGGCAGAAGCTACAAGCAAACATGCCAGCATGCTGGCACCTGAAATAAATGTACGTAACATAAGCTATGATTTAAGAGTAAAAAGAGAAAGCACGGACTTGAGCCGCCTTTGGCTTGTCCGTGCCTTGATTTGATATTGATATAAAGATTTCTTATTCCCACTCGATGGTCGAAGGTGGCTTCGAAGAGATGTCGTAGGTGACGCGGTTCACGCCCTTCACCTTGTTGATGATGTCGTTGGACACCTTGGCCAGGAACTCGTAAGGCAGGTGTGCCCAGTCGGCGGTCATGGCGTCGGTCGATGTCACGGCACGCAGGGCCACGGCACGCTCGTAGGTACGCTCGTCGCCCATCACGCCTACCGACTGAACGGGCAAAAGGATGACGCCGGCCTGCCATACCTGGTCATAGAGTGCCGTCTCCTTTCCATCGGCATCCTTCACCTTCCAGTCGCGCAGGCCCTGGATGAAGATGTCGTCGGCATCCTGCAGGATGCGTACCTTCTCGCGGGTGATGTCGCCCAGGATACGCACGGCCAGACCCGGACCGGGGAAGGGATGGCGGTTGATGAGGTGGTCGGGGATGCCCAACTGACGGCCCACACGGCGTACCTCGTCCTTGAACAGCCACTTCAGCGGCTCGCACAGCTGGAGGTTCATTTCCTTGGGAAGTCCGCCCACGTTGTGGTGGCTCTTGATGGTCTTGCCGGTGATGTTCAGGCTCTCGATGCGGTCGGGGTAGATGGTACCCTGGGCCAGCCATTTGGCATCGGTTATCTTATGTGCTTCGGCGTTGAACACTTCCACAAAGTCGCGGCCGATGATCTTGCGCTTCTGTTCGGGGTCGGTCACGCCCTCCAGGTCCTTGAAGAACTTCTCGCTGGCGTCCACACCGATAACGTTCAGCCCCAGGCACTCGTAGTCGTGCATCACGTTCTTGAACTCGTTCTTGCGCAGCAGACCGTGGTCCACGAAGATACACGTCAGGTTCTTGCCGATGGCCCGATGGAGCAATACGGCAGCTACCGACGAGTCCACACCGCCACTCAAGCCCAGAATGACACGGTCGTTGCCCACCTGCGCCTTCAGCTCGGCCACGGTGGTATCAACAAACGAAGCGGCGCTCCAGCTCTGGCTGCAACCACAGACGTCCACCACGAAATTCTTCAGCATCTGTGTGCCGTCCTCGCTATGGAACACTTCGGGATGGAACTGTACGCCCCACATCTTTTCGCCCTCAGCCTGGTAGGCAGCGATTTTCACCTTGTCGGTCGAAGCGATAACGCGGAAGTTGTCGGGGATAGCTGTGATGGTATCGCCGTGGCTCATCCACACCTGCGTATTCTCGCGCACGTCCTTGAAGAGCACATTGCTCTTGTCGAAGGTGCTGAGGTGGGCACGTCCGTATTCGCGTGTGCCGGCCGGTTCAACCTTACCACCGTTGCTGTACGAGATGAACTGGGCGCCGTAGCAGATACCCAGAATGGGATACTTGCCGCGCAGCTGGCTCAAGTCCACCTTGAAAGCGCTCTCGTCGTAAACGGAGAACGGGCTGCCCGATAGGATGACTCCCTTCACACTGTCGTCGCCTTGCGGGAACTTGTTGTAGGGCACAATCTCACAGTAAACATTCAGTTCGCGGATGCGGCGGCCGATGAGCTGCGTAGTCTGCGACCCGAAATCGAGAATGATGATTTTTTCCTGCATATATGTGTCTATTGATAAAATGATTGTTTCAAGTTTTATTGATTGTGCAAAAATAGTGAAAGGCGAAAGCAATACAAAATAAGCCCGCTTATTTTTATTGCTGAGCCGCATCCTATTTTCGTGCAACAAAAATAGTGAAAGGTGAGCGCATAGGCAAATGAAAACGAAGTTTTTAATTAGCCCATACCCCACCGCCTCTTGTTGCTCAGTTACATTATAGTCCCCAAAACATTACATCGGAGATTTCATTGCTTTCCATTCTTCTTTAGTCAACAATGTAAAATGTTCCGTCCGAATGTCTCCTAATGGAGAAGTCTTGCCTTCCTCTGTATGATGAAATTTAAAACCACATTTATCCATCACTCTACGCGATTTGATATTTCCGTCATAATGACCACACCAAACTCTTTTAATATCAAGTTCATCAAAGCAGCGTATTAACAGACGGTTTACAGCCTCCGGTATGAGTCCCTGTCCCCAAAAAGGAACACCGATCCAGTATCCAATCTCTGCATCCCCCTCTTCCATCTCTGCACTATGTAAACCATCACTAAACATAATACCTACACTACCAATCGGTTCATTGGTTTCCTTCAGTACTACAGCATATGTTTCTGGAGCAGAAAAGATATCACGTATTACCTCTCTACTGTTTTCAATTGACGTATGCGGCGGCCAACCAGCAATTGGACCTATAGCTGGATTTTGCGCATATTTGTAAAGCGATTCTGCATCATCTTCCGTCCACCGTCGGAGTATAAGTCTCTCAGTTTCCATAAACCAATCATTTGGAATGTCTTTAAAATATGATTCATTTATGCCCCTAAAGGTAAGCATTTATCTGAAAAAATCTTTCCCCAATAGATTATTTTGTAATAACACCCACATTGAACCGTCAGTACAAAGGCGTTAAACCGACAGTTTAAACGGAGTAAACTGACGGTTTAAACGGATTAAACTGGCAGTTTAAAGCCATTAAACTGAGAGTTTATTCCGGATAAACTAAAATAAACTGCAACACATCTGTTTATCAACAACTTACAATTACAGGTTCAGTGAGCGGACAGGCACAAAAAAAAGATTGCAGGAACACAGCGTCCTGCAATCTCTTGCTTATACCTTATTATATATAGGTTTATTATTTAGCTTGCTCCAGCTGCAATGTCTTGGTAGGCTGGTCGCAAACTTCCGTAGGACCGAAGTACTGGATAGGACCCGGATATACGTAAGCTGTTTCCATAGCCCACTGCTCGCGCTGTGCGGCGAAAGCCTTGAAAGGTGCACCATCCAGCTTCACGAGAGCTTTCTGGATAACGGGCTTCATTTCGCCGTGACGACGCTCCATGTTCATCATCATCGTGATGGGCACACCACCTGCAATCCACTCTTCGGCAGGAGCCGTCGTGTTGCGTACGGAAGCCATGTAGCCGGTCTTGCCGTTGGCAATCAGGGCAGATGCTGCATAACCCAGCGAGTAGCAGTAGTCGGCATCAAAGTTCGACGGAGCAGCGCAACGTCCTTCGTAACCGAAGAAGTGGTGCTGGGCGGCAAACTTGCCCACGTACTTGCCTTCTTCCTTCCAGGCAGCCAGCTTGGTGGCAACCATTTCGGAGAGCAGCTTCTCAGTCTCGATCAGCGAAACCTGTACGTTTCCGTGCGGGTCGCGGTCGAGGGTCAGCTGACGGGCTACGCCTTCGGGCAGGCTGGCGTAAACAGCCGAGTTGGCCGGAGACAGCTTGCTGATGATGTAGTCGCGCTGGTGAGACTTCTTGATGTGGGAGAACTCTTCGGCGTTGGCAGCCAGGAAGTCGTTCAGTTCAGAGATGAGTCGCTTCATAGCCGGGATGAATTCAACCAGACCTTCGGGGATGAGGACAGTACCGAAGTTGTTGCCCTGAGCGGCACGGTCGGCCACTACCTTGGCAATGTAAGTAACGATGTCGTCCAGTGACATATCCTTAGCCTCTACTTCCTCGGAGATGATACAGATGTTGGGCTGTACCTGAAGAGCGCACTCCAATGCGATGTGAGAAGCCGAACGGCCCATCAGCTTGATGAAGTGCCAGTATTTGCGTGCCGAGTTGCAGTCGCGCTGGATGTTGCCGATTACTTCAGAGTAGGTCTTGCAGGCAGTGTCGAAACCGAAGCTGGTCTCGATCATGTCGTTCTTCAAGTCGCCGTCGATGGTCTTGGGGCAACCGATAACCTGTACGCCGTAGTTCTTTGCAGCATAGTATTCAGCCAGTACGCAAGCGTTCGTGTTGGAGTCGTCGCCGCCGATGATAACCAATGCCTTGATGCCCAGCTCCTTCAGGATTTCATAACCTTTCTCGAACTGATCTTCCTTCTCCAGTTTCGTACGGCCCGAGCCGATGATGTCGAAACCACCGGTGTTGCGATACTCGTCGATGATGTCGGCCGTCAGCTCCATGTAGTTGTGGTCAACCAAGCCGCCGGGGCCCAGGATAAAGCCGTAGAGCTTGTTGGCGGGGTTCAGCTTCTTGATGCCGTCGAACAGGCCGGAGATAACGTTGTGTCCGCCGGGAGCCTGACCACCAGAAAGGATAACGCCTACGTTCATTACAGGGAATGAAGCAGCCTCAGCAGAAGTTTCGAACTTGATGAGCGGCATGCCATAGGTGTTGGGGAACAGCTTCTGGATAGCTTCCTGGTCGGCAACCGACTGGGTAGCCTCGCCGGCTACAGCTTTCACATGTCCTTTCAACGCCTTGGGCAACTTGGGCTGGTAAGCAGCCCTTGCGATTTGCAATGCACTTTTAGTCATATTGTACTATTGTTTAAAGGTGAATATACTTTACCATCTAAAGGTGGTGCAAATTTCGCCTTTTTCCCTTAGACTACATAACTTTTCTATGTAAAACCTAAGCAACTATCACATTTTTTATAATTTTGTCGCCGAATTACAAACACACCCCTTTATGCTACAAGACTGGAAAGAACATTGGAAAGCCCGCTCCCGACGCGTGCGCCGCAAGATAGAACTACTCCGCCTGAAGCGGATACGCCAAAAGAAAACACCGAAATACTCCTACTGCAAGAACTGCGGTACCCCGCTCGAAGGCATGTACTGCTACCGCTGCGGCCAATATGCGCTCGATGCGGAACAGCCTTTCTGGAAGTACGTGCGCCAGTATTTCGAAAACGTCTATCAGTTCGACACCAAGATATGGCATACCCTGTGGTACCTCTTCACCCGCCCCGGTTTCCTGACCTCCGAATTCAATGCGGGCAAAATAAACTCTTACGTCCACCCTTTCCGCCTGTACATGTGTATTTCGGTGGTGTTCTTCGCCGTGTTCTTCATGCTGGTGGGCGAACGGGCGAACGACTTCAACGCGCTGAACGACGGACGGCTGCGCCGCAGCGTCGTGAAACAGCTCGGGACGCCTGCTGCCGGGGCCGACACCACCCTCTACCTCTACCAGGCACCGCGGCTGGTGAAGACCCTCAAGCTGCGCTTCGGCATGGAGGGAGCCGACAGCCTAGTGCGCTACCAGCCTGTTGACAATCCTTACGGATTGTCGCGCGTCACCCTACCCCGTCTGCTGGCGGACTCCTGCTTCAAGCAGACCGACATCCTGCCTGAGGACTGGGACTTCATCCGAAAGGCGCGCGCCTTGAAAAACCTGAACATCGAGAACTGGATAGACGGACGTGACTACGGCCCGGACAACGTGGCCGCCATCCGAGCCTTCCACGTGGACAGTACCTACATGCAGACGGCCGAAGGCACAGACAGCCTCGTACTGCGCCCGCAGCGGGTCTGGCTCTGGACGGACGAAGTGAAGAAGGACGCCGAAACGGACGAACTGCAGAAGCAATTGTTCGTCAACGACATCGTAGGCGGCCTGTCCAAGTGGACACCCTTCTACATGATGTTCCTCCTGCCGCTGTTTGCCGCCTTGCTGAAACTGTTCTATCGCCGCAAGCAGATGCCCTACATGTGGCACTTCGTCCACGCCATCCATCTGAATACCGTCTTCCTCATCCTGATCTGCATCCCGCTGGTGCCGCTCTTCGCCTACGGGCTCGACGACCTGATGGCAGCCGGACAAACACTGAACACGGCACAACTGAACTCCCTACGCATCACACTGGTAGGTTTTCCAGTTGCCATGTTCCTCTATCTGCTGGTGTCCTTCCGCACGGTTTACCGCCAGGGCTGGGGCAAGACCACGGTGAAGGCAGTGCTGTTCTACGTGCTGTTCACCGCCATCGCCACCCTACTGGCCGCCGTACTGCTGCTGTGGCTGCTGGCGACGGAAGCAGAAGCTATATAAATGAAGAATGAAGAACGAAGAATAAAGAATAAACGATGAAACTCATAGAAATACTCCGACAACGACGCAGACGTATCCGACGGAACATCGAGGCCATGCGCCTGCGACGCATCCGCCGCCACACCCGCCCCGGCTACACCCACTGCATGAACTGCGGCACCCGCCTGAAGGGTATGTACTGCCACCAGTGCGGCCAGTATGCCCTCGACATCCACCAACCCATGTGGAAATACATCCGTCAGTACTTCGAGAACGTCTATCAGTTTGACGGCAAGATATGGATGACACTGCGCCTGATGTTCACCCGCCCGGGCTTTCTGACGAACGAATTCAACGACGGCAAGATCAATTCCTACGTGCATCCTTTCCGGCTGTACATGTGCATCTCCGTCGTCTTCTTCACCCTGTTCTTCATGGCCGCCGAGCGCAGCACGAACCATGCGCTGCTGACGATGGCCGGCGAACAGATACCGGACACGGTGATGGACGTCCTGCGCCGTGCCAACCCTACCTCCCTGCCGGACACGACAGTCTATGCCTACAACACGGAGACTCTGCTACAGGTGCTCGACGCCCGCGGAGCCAGCCGCGCCGACCTCCTCGTCCACCTGCACTACAAGGACCGTGGCGATGAGCTGAACCTCGTCACCCTGCCCCGCCTGCTCTTCGACTCGTGCCTGACGCGTACCGCCGTCCACGAGGAGACACAGACCGAAGTCAACGTCCTCCGCCGTACCGCCCGGCTGGGTATACCCGACGAAGAGGAACAGTTCAGTCTCACCCTGCCCGTCGACACAGTGACAGGCCGCATCACAGCCGACACGTACGACTGGATGACGAGCCTCGACCAGACTGACCAGCTGCACCAGCAGGCCACGGCTTCGTTCGTCCTGGGACAGCTGTCCAAGTGGACGCCCCTGTTCCTGATGTTCCTCCTGCCTGTACAGGCTTTGATATTCAAATTCTTCTACCGCAACCGCCGCTACATGGAGCACTTTGCCCACGCCACACACCTCAGCAGCCTGCTGCTCGTGCTAATGGCCGTACCAGCTTCCATCTTGCTGCGGAGTTTCAATGCGGGACACGACAACGACCTCTTCACCAACAGCTGGGAGAACGCGATTCTCTTCCTCACGCCCCTCGCCCTGCTGGCCTATCAGTTCGTGTCGATGCACACCGTCTACCGTGAGGGCTGGGGCAAAACCACGACGAAATGCCTGCTCACGTTCTTCCTCTTCAACCTGCTGGCTCTCGGCTCCGCAACCGCACTCATCCTCTGGCTGGTGCTCAAAGCAATGGGGAGGATCTGACCCTTATTTTCCATAAGAGGATTTTGCGTCATTCTAAGACACAAAAAAAATGCGGGTTACGCAGATTTCACAGCAAATAGCTGCCTGTGAAATCTGCGTAACCCACATCCAAAAGACTATTTCTTTCCTGAGACAAGAACTTCCGGCCCTACTCCCAGCCTCCGCCGAGGGCCTTGTAGAGGTTGATCATCGTGATGCGCTTGTCGCGCACGGCGTTGCTCAGGCTGAGCTGGGCGTCGAAGTAAGTACGCTGGGCGTCGAGCAGGTCGATGTAGCCGATGGCACCATTGACATACTGCAACTGAGCCAGTTCGAGCGTCGTCTTGGCCGCCTGTTCCAGTCGGAGGCGGGTATCATAAATGTCCTTTATCTTGTTGAACTCCGTAATAGCATTATAAGCATCCTTGAAGGCACTGAGCACAGCCTTCTCGTAGGCGTACGTGGCACGCTCGAAAGCGGCCTTCTGAGCCTTGAGGCGGGCACGGTTCTTGCCCATGGCGAAGATGGGTTCCAGGAGTGTGGCCGAGAAGAGGTGGTAGGGAGACTTCAAGATGTCACCCAGTTCGCCGCTCTCGCTTCCTGCCGTAGCAGTGAGCGCAATGCGGGGGAAGAGGGCGGTGAAGGCCATGCCCACCTGCGCATTGGCGGCAATGAGTTCCTGTTCGGCCTGACGCACGTCGGGACGGCGTTCCAGCAGGGTGCTTGGCATACCCACAGGTAGGGCATCAGGCAGCTGTACATCTGCCGCCTGACTGGCACGGGCGATGCTGTGGGGATATTCACCCGTCAAGAAAGCCAGTTCGTTTTCCTTGAGCGTAATCTTGCGTTCGAGGTCGGGCACGAGGGTCACGGTCTTGGCCAATTCCACCTGCGCCTGGCGAAGAGGAATTTCGGAGATAAGTCCGGCTTCGCGACGCAGACGCACCAGATGGAGGCTCTCGCGGCGGGCTTCAACGGTCTGACGCACGATGGCCAGCTCGTTGTCCAACGCCACCAGCTCGAAATAAGCTTGCGCCACCTGGGCGATAAGACTCATCTGCAAGGCACGCCGGTTCTCGATGGAACCCATGAAGTCGGCCAGGCTCTTGTCGCGCGCCCAGCGCAGGTTGCCCCACAGGTCGAGCTCCCACGTGGCCGATGCCTTGATGCCGAACTCATCGCTGTTCTTGGGGTTGTCACCGCCGTAATTCTCGCGCTCGGGCTCAAGGTAAACCTTGGCCCCCACTTGCGGGAACATGTTAGCCACATCGATACGCTTCAGTGCGGCCAGCTCCTTGACGCGGGCGGCCGACATCTGCATGTCCTTGTTATACTCCAGCGTCTTGCGGATGAGCCCCTGCAGCAGGGTATCGGTGTAGAGTTCCTCCCACGAACGGTCGGCAATAGAGGCCGAATCCTCGGCCGTCTGGCTACCCAGCGTCGTGGGCAGGACCAATTCCGGTCGTGTATAGTGCTTGCCCAGCTGGCATCCGGCCAATAATAGTACCACAGCGGCCAGCACGCCCGTCATATATATCGTTCGTCTAAGCATCTTCATCATTTTTTTCTTTTAAAGAGTTGTACGTTCAGTTTGCGGGTACGCATCCGGGCCTTCACCTTGTAAATCATCACGAAGAAGAAGGGCACCAGCAAAATGCCGACCGTAACGGCCACAATCATACCGAAGAACACGCCTGTACCGATGGCCTGTCGGCTGGCCGAACCCGGTCCCGAAGCCAACACCATGGGCAGCATACCGAGGATGAAGGCCAGTGACGTCATCAGGATGGGGCGGAAGCGCAGGTGCGCCGCATGCAGGGCCGACTCTACCAGGTCGCCACCCTTGTCTACCTCGTCCTTGGCAAACTCCACGATAAGGATGGCATTCTTGGCAGCCAGACCGATGAGCATCACCAGACCGATCTGGAAATAGGTATCGTTCTCGAGCCCGCAGATGGAAATACCCGCATAGGCACCCAGCACGGCGATGGGCAGGGAAATGAGCACGGCGATGGGCACGCTCCAGCTTTCATAGAGGGCTGCCAGGAAGAGGAACACAAAGAGGAACACCAGTCCCAGAATGAGTCCCGTCTGTCCGCCCGCCTGTTTCTCCTGATAGGACAGGCCGCTCCACTCCACGCCGATGTTGTCAGGCAGACGGTCGCGGGCGATGCGCTCGAGCAGTTCCATCACCTGTCCGGAGCTGGCTCCACTGGCTGCCGTACCACGGATGACGGCGGCGTTGAACATATTGAAACGCTTGATGCTGCCCGGGCCGGTGGTGTACTCCGTCGTGCCAAGCGAGGTAAGCGGAATCATGTCGCCATCGCTGCCACGCACAAAGTAGAGGCCGATGTTGTCGCGATGCTCACGGTAGGGAGCCTCAGCCTGCAGGTAGACGCGGTAGACACGGTTGAACATGTTGAAGTCGTTCACGTAAACCGAACCCGTATAGGCCTTCATCGTCGAAAAGACATCGGCCATGGGTACACCCGAAAGCTTCACCTTGTCGCGGTCCACGTCGAAGTAGAGTTGCGGGATATCGGCCTGCAACGAGGACGAAAGTCCTTCAATCTCCTTGCATTGCGAAGCATAGTACATCAGCGTGTCGGTGGCGCGCACCAGGTCGTCGAAGGTAGCGTCGCCACGTGCCTCGAGCTGCATCTCGAATCCGCCCGACGTACCCAAGCCGGGGATGACCGGCGGGGTGGACAGGTAGACCTTGCACTCGGGATATTCACTGATTTCGCGGCGGACGGTCTCCATCACCTCGTCGATAGTGGTGTTGTCGCGCTCCTCCCAAGGTTTCATAATGACGGTCAGCTGGCTGCGCGCCTGGCTGGTGCCCACACGCGGACTGGAACCTGTCACGTTCTGTACATACTCCACTTCAGGCTGTTGCATCAGGAAGGCGATGGCACGCTCGGTCACGTTACGGGTACGCTCCAGCGTAGCGCTCTCGGGCAACTCCAGCTCGACGGTAAAGTAGCCCTGGTCTTCGACGGGCAGGAAGCTGGTGGGCGTAAAGCGGTGCAGGATGAAGATGCACAACAGGCCGATGCAGAAGTACATGGCGATGCGGCGCGGATGCTTCACAGTGCTGCCGATAATCTTAACGTATTTTGCGTTGCCAATGGCCAGCCACTTGTTGATAAAGGCAAATACCCGGTTCTTGGGCTTATTGGAATCCTCGGGTTTCAGGATGAGCGAACACATCACAGGGCTCAGGGTCAATGCCACGACGGTGGACAAGAGTACCGATACTACGATGGTCACCGTGAATTGGCGATAGAGCTGGCCCGTAATGCCCGGCAAGAAGCTAACCGGCACGAATACCGCCGCCAGCACGAGTGACGTGGCGATGATAGCGCCCACCAGTCCGTTCATGGCCTTCTTGGTGGCTTCATAAGGACTGAGGTGTTCCTCCTCCATGATGCGCTCCACGTTCTCGACCACCACAATGGCATCGTCCACCACAATACCGATGGCCAGTACCAGACCAAGCAAAGTCAGGATGTTCAGCGAGAAGCCGAAGATGAGCATGAAGCCGAAGGTACCGATCAGCGAAATGGGTACTGCCACCACGGGAATGAGCGTGGCACGCCAGCTCTGCAACGACAGGTAGACTACCACAATCACGAGGAACAGGGCTTCGAACAGCGTCTTGTACACCTCGTGGATGGACTCGTTGATGTAAGTGGTCATGTCGAACGGGATTTCATACTCCAATCCTTCGGGGAAGTTGGCGCTGATTTCCTTCATGGTCTTCTTGACGTTCTCGGCCACCTCCATGGCGTTGGCGCCGGGCAGCATGTAGAGCCCCAGCACAGCGGCATTGCCGGCATTGATACCACTCTCGGTATTATAGGACTGCGCTTCCAGCGAAATGCGGGCCACGTCGCGCAGGCGGATCAGCGAACCGTCGGCATTGGCACGCAATACGATTTCCTCGAACTGGGAAGCCGACGACAGACGTCCCTGCGCCGTGATGGGGATAGTGATGTCGAGCCCCGTCACAGGCTGCTGCCCCAGGACACCGGCCGCCGACTCGCGGTTCTGGTCCTTCAAGGCATCCTGCACGTCCTTCACCGTCAGGCCGTAGTTGGCCAGACGGGCGGGGTCTACCCATATCTGCATGGCGTAGTAACGGCTTCCGATGTTGGACACACGCCCCACGCCGGGGATACGCCGCAAGAGGTCGAGCACATTCAGGGTGGCAAAGTTACTCAGATAGATTTCATCGAACTTGGGGTCGTCCGACGTCAGGCAGATGGTCATCAGCTGGCTGGGCGACTGCTTGTCCACCTCGATGCCGTTCTGCACCACTTCGGCGGGCAGACGCGACTCGGCCAGCTTGATGCGGTTCTGTATCTCGACGGCGGCCAGGTCGGGGTCGGCTGAGATGTCGAAAGTGACGGTAGCCGAGAAGCCTCCCGTGTTGGAACTGGTAGACTCCATGTAGAGCATGCCCGGCGTACCGTTGAGTTCCTGCTCGATGGGGGTGGCCACGGCCTGCGACACGGTGACGGCACTGGCGCCCGGATAGGAAGCCGAGATTTTCACCACAGGCGGCGTTATCTGAGGATACTGGTCGATGGGGAGCATCATCAGGCCGATGATACCCACAATGACAATCAATATGGAGATGACGGCCGAGAATATCGGTCTGTCTATAAAGAAATTAACTTTCATAAGCGGGATAGGTTTCTGATGTTAGACTTCTGTGATGGCAACACGCCGTTATTCTTCTGTACCCTCTACTTCGGTCGGCTTGCCCACCCGCACCTTCATGCCAGGGGTCAGCTTGTGGTAACCTTCGGTCACGATGTTCTCGCCGGGCACGATACCACGTTCCACCACGACGTTGTTGCCAAACTCGGGACCCAGCTCGATGAAGCGGCGCTCCACGGTAGAGTCGCGGCGCATGACGTAGACGTGCGCACCACCTTTCTCAATCATCAGAGCCTTCTGGGGTACGACGGTGGCATGCTCACGCACGTCGAGCAGTACACGTACCTTGGTGAACTGGCCAGGCAAAAGCACGCGGTCGGGGTTGGGCATCTCGGCACGAACGGAGAAAGTTCCCGTCTTGGGATTGACCTGCGGCTCGGCAAAATCCACTATACCTTTATATATATACTGGCTGTTGTCGGGCAGGGTGATGGTAACCGTAGGCTGCCAAGAACGGGTCGAGTCCTTCTGGCCAATGACCACGTTGCGTTCCTTGCCCTTCAGATAATCGAGGGCCGTCATGCTGAAGTCCACCAGCACCGTGTCGCTCTTGACAATGGTGGCCAGCAACGACTTTCCGCTGGTACCCACCAGCGTACCGAGGTCGACGTGACGTTCGCTGATGTGGCCCGAAATCGGAGAACGCACCCACGTGTAGCCCAGTTCCTGTTCAGCCTGGTCAAGGTCAGCCTGGCTCATGCCCATGCTGGCCACAGCCGTCTCGTAGGCAGCAATGGCGTTATCCCGGTCGAGCTGGCTGGCCGCGTTCTGCTCAAACAAGGGACGGATACGCTCCAGGTCGCGTTTGGTCTTGCGCACCTGAGCCGAGTCCTTGCGAAGCTGGGCACGTGCCTTGTCGGCCTTGGCGCGGTACTGCTTCTGGTCGATGACGAACAACACCTGATTCTTCGTCACATACGTACCCTCTTCGAAAGCCATGCTCTCCAGAAAGCCTTCGACACGCGCACGCACTTCGACGAACTGCTGGGCACGGATGCGGCCCACATAGTCGCCGTATATCTCGACATCGTCCTGGCCGACGGGTTCCACCACCACTACGGGAGGGATGGGCTCGACCTTCTTCGGCCAAGTCACCACGATATAGATGCCCAGCAGCACTGCCATGCATACCACCATCGTCACCAGTCTTTTCTTTCTCAGCTTTAATTCCTTCTTCGTAAAAAATAGTCTCATGTCTGTTTGTTTAGCTAATTAAACCCTGTTTTTAGGAATGAGGGTGCAAAGATAATACCATTTTTCCAATTTTCCACCATAAACCGGCGTAACCGTTTAATTTTCAATAGAAAAACTTTCCCGTCTGCAATCTCGCGGAAGCCCTTCAGACGGCCCGCCCTGTAGAAAGCATCTACAAACTTGTAGAAATATTCCACACCCTCGGCCCGCCGCACTTCCCCAACGCCCTGCCGACAAAATGACACTTTGATTTTCCAACCGCCCGAGAATCGCTTCTTTCCGCCCCAAGTCAAGGCCGATGGGAAAGAACGAAGAGCCGGAAGGCTTACACGCTCGCACACAGCCGGATAGCGAAATCCTTACATTTGAAATAGAAGTTTCATCCTCCCCAAACGAAGAAAAAACCGCGGGAAACCGATGAAAAACCGACAAAGCGACCCTTCGTCGAACGAAAAGCAGGCACTTTCCGAGCGAAAAGCGGCGTTTTTCCCAAAGAAAACCTACGTTCTGACGACTGGATACCTACGATCTGACGACAGAAAACCTACAATCAGGCAGCAAAAAGCCTGCTTTTTAACCCCTCAGAAGCCGGCATTTCCTCCGTTTCCGCCTCCAGTTTCTTCCTTTCATGCAAGGAGCCTGTCAGCAAAAACAGCCCATTTACATCTATCTGTCAACAAAACCAAGAAAACAGACAACAGAATGACAATCCGCCCTTCCGGCTATTCTTCGCCAGAAGGCCCCGTTCATCGGCTTCCCAAGCATACATATATATAAAGGTGAAAAAGGAGTAATACACTCCCCTTCCACACGCTATGGATGTTCCGACAAGCCTCTTTTAACGATAAATAACCCTAACGGGGGCCTTGGAATGAAAAAAAAGGAAAAATTAAACCTACACGATATACCAACATACAAAACAATTTCGTACTTTTGCAGCGCATTTGGAAAACAAACGCAATTAGGTTAAAGAGAGATATTCAAGATAAATATTTATTGAACCTTTAAAAGTTTAAACAAAATGATTAAAGTAGGTATTAATGGATTCGGACGTATCGGACGTTTCGTATTCCGCGCAGCTCAAAAGAGAAACGATATCCAAATCGTTGGTATTAACGACCTTTGCCCGGTTGACTACTTGGCATACATGCTGAAGTACGATACAATGCACGGCCAGTTCGACGGCACTATCGAAGCTGACGTTGAAAACAGCAAGCTGATCGTTAACGGCAAGGAAATCCGTGTAACAGCTGAGAAGAACCCTGCTGACTTGAAATGGAACGAAGTTGGTGCAGAATATGTAGTAGAATCTACAGGTCTGTTCCTGACTAAAGAAAAAGCTCAAGCCCACATTCAGGCTGGTGCAAAATATGTTGTAATGTCTGCTCCTTCCAAGGACGACACTCCGATGTTCGTTTGCGGTGTAAACGAGAAGACTTACGTTAAGGGTACTCAGTTCGTATCCAACGCTTCTTGTACTACTAACTGCTTGGCTCCTATCGCTAAGGTTCTGAACGACAAGTTCGGTATCGTAAACGGTTTGATGACTACTGTTCACTCTACAACTGCTACTCAGAAGACAGTTGACGGTCCGTCTATGAAGGACTGGAGAGGTGGTCGTGCTGCTTCTGGCAACATCATCCCGTCTTCTACTGGTGCTGCTAAGGCTGTAGGTAAAGTTATCCCCGAACTGAACGGCAAGCTGACTGGTATCTCTATGCGTGTTCCGACTCTGGATGTATCCGTAGTTGACCTGACTGTAAACTTGGCTAAGCCCGCTTCTAAGGAAGCTATCTGCGCTGCCATGAAGGAAGCTTCTGAAGGCGAACTGAAGGGTATACTGGGTTACACAGAAGATGCAGTTGTTTCTTCTGACTTCCTGGGCTGCACACTGACTTCTATCTTCGATGCAAACGCAGGTGTTTACTTGACTGACACATTCGTTAAGGTTGTATCTTGGTACGATAACGAAATCGGTTACTCTAACAAGGTTCTCGACCTGATCGCTCACATGGCATCTGTTAACTGCTAATTGACAGTTAGAAAATATTAAAGTATAGGCGGCTTCTGCGGAAGTCGCCTATTTTTTTTGCATTTTTGCGTAATGTTTGAGAAAGGCCTTATCTCGATGAAAATCAGAGAGGCCGTTGTTTTACTTTGCATATTGAATATGACAGAAGCTCAGAATCCTTTTTTTGAAAATATCCATACACCCCACGGCACCGTCCCCTTCGACCGCATCGCCGTGGAGCACTACGCCCCCGCCATCCGCCGGGGCATCGAATGCCAGAACGAGGAGATAGACGCCATCGTCCGCAATCCCCAGCCTGCCGACTTCCACAACACCATCCTGGCTTTGGAAAAGTCGGGCCAACTGTTGCATCGCGTGGAAGTGGTGTTCGACAACCTGCTCAGCGCCGAAACCAACGATGCCATGCAGGAGCTCGCCAAGGAACTGATGCCCCTGCTGAGCGAACATGCCAACAACATTACGCTGAACGAACGCCTCTTCGAACGGGTCAAGACGGCCTACGAGCACCGCAACGACGAACCTCTGACCGCCGAACAACGGAAACTGACGGAAGATACCTACGAAGGATTTGTACGCAGCGGAGCCAACCTGCAGGGAGCCGACAAGGAGAAATACCGTGAACTCTCTCGCCAGCTGAGCCTGCTGACCTTGCAATTCAGTGAGAACAACCTGAAGGAAACCAACGACTACCAGCTGGTGCTGACCGACGAAGCCCAACTGAAGGGCCTGCCGCAGAGCGCCATCGACGCCGCTGCCGAAACAGCTCGCGAGAAACAGCAGGAGGGCTGGGTCTTCACCCTGCATGCCCCCAGCTACGTGCCTTTCCTGACCTATGCCGCCGACCGCAATCTGCGCAAGGAAATCTACATGGCCTACAACACCAAGTGTACGCACGCCAACGCCTGCAACAACCTCGACATCGTGAAGCAGCTGGTCAACACCCGTCTGGCCCTTGCCCAGCTGTTGGGATATAAAGATTATGCCACCTACAAGCTGGAACGCCGCATGGCACAGAACAGTGCCAACGTCTATCACCTGCTCGACCAGTTGCTCGAAGCCTATAAGCCAACGGCGCAGAAGGAATATGCCGAAGTACAGGCACTGGCCCGCGAGGAGCAGGGAGCTGACTTCACCCTGATGCCCTGGGACTGGAGCTACTACTCGCAGAAGCTCAAAGACCGCAAGTTCAACCTCAACGACGAGATGCTCCGCCCTTACTTCGAGCTGGGAAACGTCAAGAAAGGCGTATTCGGCCTGGCCACCCGCCTCTATGGAATCACTTTCCAAAAGAACTCC
This sequence comes from Mediterranea massiliensis, assembly GCF_900128475.1. Classification (GTDB taxonomy): domain Bacteria; phylum Bacteroidota; class Bacteroidia; order Bacteroidales; family Bacteroidaceae; genus Bacteroides; species Bacteroides massiliensis_E. The sequence continues at coordinate 83,002 of NZ_LT635834.1, forward strand.
GACATTCCCGTCTATCACAAGGACGTGGAAGCCTTCGATGTATTCGATCAGGATGGCAGCTTCCTCGCTGTACTCTATACTGACTTCCACCCGCGCGAAGGCAAGCGTTCGGGTGCCTGGATGACCAGCTACAAGGAACAATGGATTGACGAAAAGACAGGCGAGAACAGCCGTCCGCACGTGTCGCTGGTGATGAACTTCACCAAACCCACGCAGGACAAGCCAGCCCTCCTCACCTTCGGCGAAGTGGAAACCTTCCTACACGAGTTCGGCCACAGCCTGCACGGCATGTTCGCCAACACGACCTACGCCAGCCTGAGCGGCACCAATGTCTATTGGGACTTTGTGGAACTTCCCTCGCAATTCATGGAGAACTTTGCCGTCGAAAAGGAATTTCTGCATACCTTTGCCCGCCACTACCAGACGGGCGAACTGATACCCGACGAGCTGGTACAACGCATCGTGGACTCGCGCAACTTCAACGCCGCCTATGCCTGCCTGCGCCAGGTCAGCTTCGGTCTGCTGGACATGGCATGGTACACCCGCACCACGCCCTTCGAAGGCGACGTGATGGCCTACGAGAAGCAAGCCTGGACCCGTGCCCAAATACTGCCACCCGTTGAAGGCACCTGCATGAGCACCCAGTTCTCGCACATCTTTGCCGGAGGCTATTCGGCCGGCTATTACAGCTACAAATGGGCCGAAGTGCTGGACGCCGACGCCTTCTCGCTCTTCAAGCAAAAGGGCATCTTCAATCGGGAGGTGGCCGAATCTTTCCGTGAGAACATCCTGTCCAAGGGTGGAACTGAACACCCGATGATGCTCTACAAGCGCTTCCGCGGACAAGAGCCCACCATCGACGCATTATTGATCAGAAACGGAATAAAGAAATAAAAATATGATGAAATATAAATTGTTTGCCTTATTGGCCGCCATCCTGCTGCTGGCCGGATGCAACAACGAAGACGATGTGCTGGAGATCTTCACCGGCAAGACCTGGAAGCTGACCTACATTGCAGCCGAGAACTCGCACGAGCAATACAACTTCTGGAGCAACGACAAGGAATCCGAACAGAGCTTCAGCGCCCTCAAGCAGGAGGGTACCTTCATCGTGACCTTCGAAGGCACCAATCTGAACAACGCAGTCGGAGGAACCTTCAACGCCAAAGGTATCAACGCAACCATAGACGGAGAGTGGAACGCCAACGGCGGAAGCCACGAGATGAGTACGGCCAAGACTCACGTCAGCATCTCCGAGAGAGACAAGCTGGCACAAGCCTTTGTCACAGGACTACAGAATGCCATCAGATATGGAGGCGACGACAGCAACCTCTACATCTATTACGAAGACAAGGACGGCACCGTCAAACGAATGAACTTCAAAGCACAATAAAATCAGAATACAGCCATGGACCACGAAGCCAAACAAGAAGCATTGGACAAACGCTACATACGCATGGCCGGCATTTGGGCAGAGAATTCCTACTGCAAACGCCGCCAGGTGGGCGCGCTCATCGTCAAAGACAAGATGATTATTTCGGACGGATACAACGGCACTCCTTCGGGATTCGAAAACGTATGCGAGGACGAGAACAACCTGACCAAACCCTACGTTCTCCACGCCGAAGCCAACGCCATTACCAAGATAGCCCGCTCGAACAACAGCAGCGACGGAGCCACGATGTATGTCACCGCCTCGCCCTGCATTGAATGTGCCAAACTGATTATCCAGGCCGGCATCAAACGGGTGGTCTACTCCGAGAAATACCGGCTGGAAGACGGCCTGAACCTGCTGAGACGGGCCGGCATCGAAGTGGTATACATCTCGGCCAACGAATAAACGGAAATGATTAAAACAGAATAACGATATGAGTACAAAAAACTCTTCCCGCTTCCCCCCCCTTATCATTGCCATCAGTGTGGTGGTGGGAATATTGATCGGCACATTCTATGCCAAACATTATGGAGGAAACCGGCTGGGCATCATCAACGGCTCATCCAACAAGCTGAATGCCCTGCTGCATGTCATCGACGACCAGTACGTAGACACCGTAGACATGAGCCAACTGGTAGAAAAGGCCATGCCGCAGATACTGGCCGAACTGGACCCCCACTCCACGTACATTCCTGCCCAGAAACTGGAGGAAGTCAATTCTGAGCTGGAAGGCAGCTTCAGCGGTGTGGGCATCCAGTTCACCATTCAGGAAGACACCATCCACGTCAACAGCGTCGTATCGGGCGGCCCTGCCGAAAAGGTGGGCATCATGGCCGGCGACCGCATCGTGACCGTGGACGACAGCCTGTTCGTCGGCAAGGACCTGACCAACGAGAAGGCCATGCGCCACCTGAAGGGTCCCAAGGGCAGCCAGGTGAAACTGGGCATCAAGCGCATGACCGAGAAAAATCTGCTCGACTTCGTGGTGACCCGAGGCGACATTCCCCAAAACACCATCGATGCCGCTTATATGCTGAGCCAGGACTTTGGCTACATACAAGTGAGCAAGTTCGGCCGTACCACCCATGTCGAACTGCTGAATGCCATCGCCCAGCTGAGCCACCAGAACTGCAAGGGCATCATCATCGACCTGCGCGAGAATACGGGAGGCTATATGGAAGCCGCCATCCGCATGGTCAACGAATTCCTGCCCGAAGGCAAGCTGATTGTCTATACCCAAGGACGCAAATATCCGCGTATGGAGGAATATGCCAACGGTACGGGCAGCTGCCAGAACACTCCGCTCGTCGTACTGATTGACCAGGGTTCTGCCTCGGCCAGCGAGATTTTTGCCGGTGCTATCCAGGACAACGACCGCGGCACCATCGTCGGCCTCCGTTCGTTCGGCAAGGGACTCGTACAGCAGCCCATCGACTTCAGCGACGGTTCGGCCATCCGCCTCACCATTGCCCGCTACTACACCCCGTCGGGCCGCTGCATCCAGCGTCCTTACGAAAGCGGCAACGACAGCAAGTACGAAATGGATTGGCTGGACCGCTACGAACACGGCGAATTCTTCTCCAAAGACAGCGTGAAGCTGGACAAGAGCACCAGCTATTACACTTCCCTCGGACGTCCAGTCTATGGTGGAGGAGGCATCATGCCCGATGTGTTCGTGCCACGAGATACAACCGGCGTAACCTCCTACCTGATCGATGTCAGCAACAAGGGCCTGCTCATCCAATTCAGCTTCCAGTACACCGACCGTAACCGTTCCAAACTGAACGAATATACGACCGAAGAAGATTTGCTGAACTACCTGAAGAAACAGAACATCACAGAACAGTTTGTCCGCTTTGCTGCAGAAAAGGGCGTGAAGAGACGCAACCTGCTCATCAACAAGTCACACAAGCTGCTGGAAAGGAATCTCTACGGTAATATCATTTACAACATGCTGGGTAAGGAAGCCTATATCCGCTACATCAACCGCGACGATGCCACCGTCCTGAAGGCACTGGAAATCCTGGAACGCGGTGAAGCGTTCCCCAAAGCTCCTGAAACCGTAACAGACAATAAAGACAATGAAAACAGGAAAAAAAGAACTGCGCAAGTATATAGCAGAACTGAAAACCCTGCACGCCACTTCCGCTACGCAGTTGTCGGCTGAAATCATGGCACGTCTGGAGACTCATCCCCAGTTCCAGCAGGCCAAAACAGTTCTGATGTACCACTCCCTTGCGGATGAAGTCAACACGCACGACTTCATCCGCAAGTGGTATGCCTCCAAACGCATCCTGCTGCCTGTGGTCAAAGGAGAATGGCTCGAGCTGTATACCTATAACGGTCCCGACCGGATGAAGATTGGAGCTTATGGGATAGAAGAACCGACGGAAGGCAAGTTTACCGACCTGATGCAGATAGACCTGGCCGTCATACCGGGTGTGGCCTTCGACCGCCGTGGCAACCGCCTCGGACGCGGGAAAGGATATTACGACCGCCTGCTCCCTTTCCTGGCTACCACGTATAAACTGGGTATCTGCTTTCCCTACCAATTACTGGAAAACATTCCTACCGAACCTTTCGACATACGTATGGACGAAGTACTCTGCTAAGCATCAGCCGGGCGGAAAACGCTTATCGGAAAATAATGTTGGTGATGACCTGAGCCCCGACATGCTGGTTCAGGTTACGCACAAGCAGCTCGCGCCCCATCATCAGCTCCTGACGCAGGGCAGCCGATGTGAGCGAGACGTACAGCACCTGATTTTTGATGAAAAGGTCACGCGTATAGGAAGCGATGACCGGCCCCAACACTTCGGGCCACGCATTGATGAGACGGCGTTCGTTCAACGGCGACTCCAGACTCTCCTGCCGCAAGAAATTGCGTATCAGCACTCCTATCTGTTCGGCATTGTTTCTTTTCATACCTCACCCTCCTGCATTTCCGTCACCGCCCCCTGCTCCACCCGGAACATCCGATAGTCTCCGCCTACCTTGTGCAGGATGTTGTCCAGATGGCTGCGGTTGGTGTCTGTAATGAAAATCTGCCCGAAGCGGTCGCCCGCCACCAGCTTGACGATCTGCTCCACACGCGAAGCATCCAGTTTGTCGAAGATGTCGTCCAGCAACAGCAGCGGAACGGTGGTACCCGTACGGCGAAGGAAGTCGAACTGGGCCAGTTTCAACGCCACAAGGTAAGTCTTGTTCTGCCCTTGCGACCCCTCGCGCTTGATGGGAAAATCGCCGAGCAACATTTCCAGATCGTCCTTATGGATACCGCGCAACGAAAAGCCCATGATACGGTCGCGCTCACGGCTTTCCTTCAGCACCTCCAGCAGGGATGCTCCCCGTGCATGCGAGCGGTAGCTCAGTCCTACCTGTTCCCGGTCCTGTGATATGAACGAATAGAAGGACTGAAAAATAGGAATAAACTCGTTGACAAACGCTTCCCGCTTGCGGAACACCACTTCACCCGCCTGGGCCATCATCTCCTCCCACACCAGGAAAAGCTCTTCCTCGACCGGCTGTTCACTCTTCAGCAGCGTGTTGCGCTGGGTCAAGGCCTTGTTGTAACGAATCAGCGCATCGAGATACTCTTTGTCGTATTGCGAAACGACCACATCCATGAAGCGGCGGCGTTCGTCGCTTCCGCCGGCAATCAGTTCCGTATCCGCCGGCGACACCATCACCAACGGCAGGAAGCCGATGTGGTCCGACAGACGGGTGTATTCCTTCTTGTTGCGCTTGAACTGCTTCTTCTGCCTGCGCTTCATGCCGCAATACACCTCTTCCGGCGTGCCGTCCTCCGCCTCGTAAAATCCCTGGATGACAAAGAAGTCGGCCTCGTGGCGGATGTTCTGCGAGTCGATGGGGTTGCCCGCACTCTTGCAGAACGAAAGGAAATACACCGCATCCAGCAAGTTCGTCTTCCCCATGCCGTTCTGCCCGAAAAAGCAGTTCAGCTTCGGCGAGAAAGACAGTTCCACCTGCTCTAAGTTCTTATAATTGAGTATAGAAATGCGTCTCAGTATCATAATTGTCACTCCATTCACCTGCAAAAATAGGAAGATTTTCGGGCTTTTCCGGCACAAAGTAAAAAAAGATGCCGTGAAATTTCGCCAAAACCTATAAAAAACTTACTTTTGCCATTCGAAATCTCAAAGACCGAATAATAACAAAAAAGAATCTATAAAAATGGCAGAACAAAAGAAAACAAACGAAGCCCTGAATGTGGAAGAGGCACTTACGCAGTCGGAAGCATTCCTCATCAAGTACAAAAAAGCAATTATCGGTGCCGTAGTGGCAGTCATCGTCATCGTGGCCGGTGTAGTGATGTACAAGCACCTCTATGCCGAACCCCGCGAACAAAAGGCACAGGCCGCCCTGTTCAAAGGAGAAGAATATCTGGGAGCCGACGCCTACGAACTGGCCCTGAACGGCGACAGCATCGGTTATGCAGGATTCCTGAAAGTAGCCGAAGAATTCAGCGGAACCGACGCAGCCAATCTGGCCCACGCCTATGCAGGCATCTGCTATGCTCACCTGGGCAAATATGAAGAAGCCATCAAAGCCTTCGAAAGTTTCGACGGAAACGACCAGATGGTTTCTCCGGCCATGAAGGGTGCCATGGGCAACTGCTACGCTTCCCTCGGTCAGCTGGACAAGGCAGCCGACATGCTCCTCAAGGCAGCCAAAGAAGCCGACAACAACACCTTGAGCCCCATCTATCTGCAGCAGGCAGGTGAGATTCTTGTGAAGCAAGGCAAGTACGACCAGGCTATCGAGGCCTACACGACCATCAAGGACAAATACTTCCGCTCCTACCAGGCCATGCAGGCAGACAAGTTCATCGAGCAGGCCAAGCTGATGAAGAAATAAAAGCTGATGAAGAAATAAACCGCTACACCTTATTATAATAAGTGACGGTCCCCGGTCACGGATTAAACGGGAAACACGGTCCATCCACAGGAATACCGTGAAGTTCGTGTAATCCGTGACTTTTTTATCTACGATGTTCAACCCCATAAAAACCATCCACACTATGGCAACAGCTTATCACAACCTGTCCGAATACGATTTCAACTCAGTACCCGATGCCGCAAGCATGAAGTTCGGCATTGTCGTATCCGAATGGAACTATAACATCACCGGCGCCCTGCTGAGAGGAGCCGTAGAGACTTTGAAGAAACATGGAGCCAAAGACGAAAACATTCTGATAAAGACCGTCCCCGGCAGTTTCGAACTGACTTTCGGATCCTGCCAGCTGATCAGGCAAACCGATGTCGATGCCGTCATCGCCCTGGGCTGCGTGGTACGTGGAGATACCCCTCATTTTGACTATGTTTGCATGGGAGCCACCCAAGGTATCGCCCAATTGAACGCAAACGGCGATGTACCAGTTATTTACGGCCTCATTACGACCAATACAATGGAACAGGCAGAAGACCGTGCCGGCGGCCGGCTGGGCAACAAAGGTGACGAATGTGCAATTACTGCAATAAAAATGATAGATTTCGCTTGCAGTTTACGAAAATAGTCGTATCTTTGCACCGCAATTGAGAAACAAAGGTGCTTCACCGAGTGAATCAAGAGCGATTGGGCAAATACCAGAGTGGCCAAATGGGGCAGACTGTAAATCTGCTGGCTTACGCCTTCGGTGGTTCGAATCCATCTTTGCCCACTAAATTTGCGGAAGTAGCTCAGTTGATAGAGCATTAGCCTTCCAAGCTGAGGGTCGCGGGTTTGAGTCCCGTCTTCCGCTCTTAAGAAAATCAGATAGTTATCGAAAGATTTCTATCTGATTTTTGTTTTAACATTGTTCAGCCTTCCCCTAAAAGACAGAGATACCATGAACGTTTATAGCCAGCACATCATCAAGACCCCTGACGACAACACCCAAGAACTATATCCTTTCCACTATCTCGAATTCTACGAAGCCAACATCCATCCTTACGACGAATTTCTAATCAACGAAAAGCCCGAACGTATCTATCAAGGCTGTACGGCCCAAAATTTCTTTCAGTCACACAAAGACGGCTTCCAAAAAATCATCCCCCTCATTCTGTTTTCTATGATTTACGCAAATGTAACAACATCTTTTTGCAATAAGTTAACACAACTTGTAGGACTTCCCTTCACATAGTCCCAACAGAAAGGTGTTTTGTTGCGTATGACAGCGAACAGTCGATGTATTGTTTTATTGCGTATGTTATTGACTATGAATCCGAAGGGTTTTCCTTCCGCTTTTTTTCTCTGTGCATACTCCTTTGTCCGGGGATTATGTGTTAACAACGAGAGTGCACCTTGTGTGAGCAGGGAATTGACATAACGGTTCGATGCCTTGCTCACTCTGGGCTTCTTGTTGATACTTGTGCCGGATGAATGTTCATGGGGAACACATCCCGTATGGTTGGCATACTGGCGGGCGCTATCGAATCTCGTAAAGTTTCTCGTATCCAGAATGATGGCTGATGCTGTTACCCACGATATGCCGGGGACGCTGAGCGCCAGTTCCGTATTTTCCTTGAACTCGTCTTCTTCCATTAGAGTTTCACGTATCTCTTTCTCCAAGGACTTGACGGACTCCATAATGGCTTTCATCACTTTCCGAAGGGCTTTGGATGCTTCGGAGGAGGCCTTTGACGTACTGCCGGAGAAATTGCGTAATTTGACCTCACATTCCTTCAGCATTCTTCTTGTCAGATGGAGTTCCCGCAATTTTTTCAGACCTTTGTCGGGAAGGGTGCATCCCTTTGCCTTGTCACGGTGCCGGCAGGCGTATTCGGCAATCATGCGCGCATCAAGTCTGTCCGTCTTGCTGCGCTGTATGCCGCTGCTCAACTTGATCTGAAGCGGATTCTCCAGCCAAAACAAATATTTCCTTTGGGTGAAGCATTCAACGACCTCCATGCTGTACATCCCGGTATTTTCACCGCAGAACAGGAAATCGGCCGCTTTCAGCCCCTTGTACAGACTACGTAGGCGGCCTGTCATCTGGGCACATCCCTTGCGGCTGTTTTCTACCTCGCCTTCCTGAAGGATAGACATACTTTCACTTTCCATGCAGCAGTAATTCATTTTTTCCTTGCTGAAATCAATTCCAATGATTAACTTTGCCATATTCTTTAATTTTTAAACAGGTCAGCTACAACAGCCGTGAGCCATCTCCCTTAACTACCATTACCTTTAGGGTAAAAAGGCAAAGTTTTCTATGTGGCTTTTTGACTGTTAACTGCAAGGTCCAAAACAGAATATAGATTTTATCTGGAACGAGCATGGTTTACCTTGCAGTTGGCTGGTCTGTTTCTTTCACACAACAAAAGTAATCATTCCAACCGTATTTCCTTTTATTGCGCAAATCTAAGGGAACGACTCCAAGCTGAGCAAGCTGCAAAACGAACTGGAATCCGAGGGGAAACAGGTCTGCATGTTCAATCTCTTCATCCTCGCCATCTTTCTTGTCATGAGAGGAAAATCCCGCTATGTATTCCTACTGAAGCCCCGCATACAAGAAACCCTTTCCGCGTTGAATAACGTAACCAAAATCACATTTACCAACGCGGACGGCACCACGACAGAAAGCACCAGTTCTACCCTGATAAAGGCAATAATGGAAACGCTGAATCACAAAAGACAAGCGACTGCAAATCCTACGAAATAGAAAGAATCGTTTCATGGGACCAGCTTTCCAATAAATCTGTCCTGCAAAGCTACTTCGTCCACGATTTGACTGTATTCCTGAACCGATACTTTCCCATGAAGAGAAAGAAAGATGCACAAGTATCCACCAAAGAAGTAGAGTTGATTCTCTATCTGATGAAACTTGTCGATCTTTCCAAAGAAGAGCTGACCAACAAACGCTACTGGCAGCTGATGGCTGTCTACGAAAAAATCAGCCATCATACCACCGATATAGGAAAATTCTGCATCAATGGAACCGACAGGCTGATTCCTTTGATTTTCATTCCATACGAAGCATGGAGCAAAGGGAAAATAGACTGGACGGAAGAAAATATCCCCCAATTAAACTGCGAAGAAGGCGACATCATTCAATTCTGATTATTCCCTCCTCCGTCAGGACACACCACTCTCCAGAAAAACAGTTAATTATTTTCCCCCGTCCATAACTTACCATTTTTTGTTTCAACAAATCAGTTTCCCCCTCTAACTTTGCGGCAACAAACGGGAAAAGAGATATAGTCTCTACCGTTTGTCACAGTAAACAGATTGTCCAATCATGTAATACGAACTGAATATGAAACAAGAAAACAAGTGCCCGAATACCCTGCACACCAGTCCAAATAACGTTGAAGAAACGACAAATAAAGCTGCAAATAAAATTTATTCGTCTCAAAGCCATTACAATTCAAAACCTTTCGCTAACTTTGCCACAATTTCAGGAAGCTTGTTGCGTCAAGCCTTGAAAGGACATATGATTAACGAAAGGTGTTATTGAAATTATCTTCTACATTCAAACTTCGCAACTTTGAAAACTAGCATGAAGATGATAGCAATAGCACCGCACCATTTGATACATACCTGCCTTGTATTGTTATATAAGGTCTTTAGATATTATCAATTTGGTGTGGGCTATTGTTTTATCCATGCTAGAGGTAATGCGAAGACCTGAATGTAGGATAAAACCAATAAGTTCCCACACCTTTTTTATTTACAGCTTATCAAAGGGAACAGATAAGCACAACTTATCAAAAGATGAAATTACTAATATCTCTTACCGCTTTAAGCGTTCTTTTTTATTCGGTGGTTGCCATTGCAGACAGAAACAACATACAGAATCCCTAAAATATGGAATGAAGTATTCTGCTGATGATATAAATACTGAACTACATACTGAACTACATAAAGCTTATCGTTTAGCACATCATTTAAAAGATTACAATTGTATACCAAATTTATATCCTAATTAAAAAACAAAAAAAATGAAAACACTAAGATTATTAACAATTCTATTAGCCGTCGGATTGTGTACAGAGTTAAGTTCTTGTGGAAATAAATCACAAGATTTAAGCTCCATAATTGGTACTTGGCAAGAGTACAGAGCTGATACAAGTGACGACTACGGACTCTCCACATGGAAATTTAATAGCGATGGAAGTGGATTATTCATAGTTGAAGGAATAACTAATACACAAAAAGTTGGCTTCACTTGGGAAAGTTCAAATAATTCTACTATCAAAATAAATATAAATGGAGAAGAATCAACTTTTAAGCAGAACAATGGACTATTAATCGAAAATAGTGTTTTAGGAAGTGTAGTATTTAAGAAGCAATAATATGGGAAAAATAATATGGATAATCGTAGGAATCATAATATATTTTGGTGGTGGCTGGATTGCTAAAGATATTGTGTTTTCAATGATAGAAATAACGAATGAAACCACCTTAAAGGATTTGGCCTCATATGAATTTATAACCTATTCTATTATTGCAGGAATAGTGTCTTTTATTGCTAGCATATATGAAGATAATGAGATTGGTTATATCTCATTACTTGCTATTGGAATAACATGTGGAGTTGCTAAAGAAATGCCCTTTTCTATAGGGCTTATCATTTTGTACAATATTATAAATGTAGGAGGGATAATTTGGGCAATCTGCACAAATAAACATATTAAATAAATAAAATATTATGTGGATTTGGATTATTATTATTGCAATCATTATTGGTGCTATATGGGGAGCTTCAAACTCTAAAAACGGAGAAAGAGGCGCTGGTGCTTTTTCTGGCGCCATCATGAGTGGCATGGGATGTGGATATATCCTATTCCAAATATTTATATGGGGAGCAGGAATACTACTCATTTTATGGCTATTTGGAAAATTATTTGGATAATCTTATGAAGAAGATATTTTTACTAACAATAATGTTGTTTTTGGTTTGTTCATTAAAAGCGCAAACCTACAAATATTATACTAACAGTTTTGCTTACAAATTTTATGAAAACAGCAGATGGACAAACTGGAGCGATTGGCAGGAATCTCATATGCTTGTAGTCATTAGTTTAGACAGAAATATCATAAACATATATAGTGAAACAATGCAAGAATATGATATATATGAATATACAGGAGAAGAAAAAGATAATGACGGAGGTACTTCCTTTTTATTTCAATGCGTAAACAAAGATGGGTTACGTTGCCAAATACGACTTAGAGTACAATCTGATGGAAGCAAACAGCTTTACGTTGATTTCAATGATCTCATGTGGGTTTATGGATTACAAGAACGATAAATATATAAAACAGATTATTAGTTGTTTACTAATTTTATTTTATTTGACAGCCTCCTGCCAATTCAAACCGCAAGGAGTTAAAAGAGACGTAGCTATAGACAGCATATTACAAACAAACGCAACCTTTATCTTAAAACACAATCTATCAGAATTAAATGCCCTATCTGGACAAGCTATCATTATGGAAGTTCAGACAGGGCAGATTAAAGCGATGGTTGGACTTGAGAGGAAGGATAGTGCAAACTACCAGCCAAGTGAGAATCTACCTCAAACACAAACAGAGGGGTTGATACAACCCATATCCATATTGGCTGCATTAGAAACAGGGAAAGTCAAACTGTCTGATACGGTAAACGTTGGAAATGGTATTTATTCAGCAAATGGAATGGAGATAAAAGACCATAACTGGCATAGAGGTGGATATAGTGCAATCACCATCCAGCAGGGATTGGCGGTCAGTTCAAATGTCGCTACTTATAAAACGATAGAAAAAGCTTTCGGCAATGAACAGGCATATCAAGCCCAGTTAAAGAAAATGGGAGTTGATTTAGATAGTTTGACTACTATTAAGATGCTTACCTTATATAACGAGATTGCTAAGAATGGAGATATAGCAAGCAAGGCAAATACAGACAGTTTGAAACAGGCGTTAAAATATGTGGTTACTGATGGACTGGGGCAATCGGCTAAATCAGACAAGGTACAAATTGCAGGAAAGACAGGAGCTTTGCAACTGGAAGATGGCAGTCACATAATAGAGTTTTGTGGTTATTTCCCCGCTGAAGATCCTCAATATTCCATTATTATTTCTATCCACAAGGAGAAAGTCCCTGCAAGTGGAATGATGGCAGGTGAAGTGTTTAAGCAAATAGTAGCTAATATGGTTAAATAGGCCCGTAGAATTATATGAAAGGCCAATTTAAAAATTACTTTTCCATTTGCCACTCCACAAGCTTTTCCGTACCTTTGGAACAAATAGAAAACCAATCGTACAAACCATGGAAAATTTCGATTACTCTGTAGTACCCCGCGGATTCGGCCATTGCATGGCCAGCTGCCCGCAGGCTGCGACCTGCCTGCGCCACATCGCCTATGAACACCTGCCTGCCGACAAGGCTTTCGTCTGGATGCTGGTGCCACACATGGCCGGGCAGGCGCAGGGAAAATGCAAATACTATTGCCCCAACACCAAGGTGCGCTATGCCAAAGGATTTGCCCGAATCATCGACGAGCTGTCAGTGAAGCAGGCGGCTGCTTTCCGCGAACGGATGATAGGAAAGATGGGAAGAAAGAACTATTACGCCTCGCGCAAGGGAGACCGGCTGCTCCCGCCCGCCGAACAGAAGCAGGTACGTTCCGTGCTCCGCTCGCTGGGAGCACCGGACGAGAACTGTTTCGACGGTTACACCGACTGCTTTGTCTGGGAATAAACGACGGACTCCCCTGCCCTCGCGGCATGTTTCCGCGTATTTCCGCAGGGGGAACTCCGTTTCCCCTATAAGGAAACGGTCGTTACCATTGAAGGGAACGACCGTTACCATTGAAAGGGAACGCCTGTTTCCTTATAGGGGAACGGGCGTTTCCTCGCACAGGAAACGGGGAAAGGCTGCCGCATTCCGGGTTTCCAAGACTATCTGCTTTTCAAACAAAGCGAAGCCGGCAGCGATACGCACCTTCGCCCGTATCCGACTGCCGGCTTCGAATATCACCTACATTCTTTCTCAATACCTATACTGCAACGCCTTGTCGTAGTTTCCGCCTTTGACGGGAACCAGCGTAAAGCCCCAGGTGTACAGGCGGTTGGCAGGGATGGTGTAGCCCGGCTGTACCTTGGCCCCCCAGCTGTCGTAACCGGCCACGCCCTGCTGCTTCATGTCCAGGCAGACTTCCACGAAATTGCGCGGAACGATGTCGTTCACGTGGGTCTGACGGCGCATGACGTTGCGGGCTTCGGCTTCATTCTTGTCGGCAATCTCCTGCGGAGAGCGGTTGCGCCACTGGTAAGGATGAGAAGACTCTTCACTGTCGAAATCCTCCACCGTGTTGCGCAAGGCATTGAAGCCGATGATGCTGTCGGCCACTACCAGCAGGCCCTTCCGCTTGCCGTCCGAGAAGGCCACCCAACGCGTATCGGTACGGTGGCCGTTCTCCTGCGGACGCACGTAGCGAACGTACATGTCTTCGGCAGTCGTCGTGTAACGGCCAATCATGGAACCGGCATTGCGGTCGATGTAGTTTTCTTCAGGACCACGGCCGAAATATTCCACCTGATGCAGCGAGGCCGGCATCCGGAAGCGTACGCCCAGACGGGGCAATTCGAGCTGACTGCCGTCTGCCTTTTTCTTGCCCGGTGTATAGGTTGCCAGATTGGTATCTTCCAGCACTTCGGTCTTCACAGCCTTGAAATCGGTCGGGGTGAACTTCAACGATACGTTGACCACGCCGTCCGGATAAATACGGTAGTTCACGAAGTATTCGTTCCGGGTGGGAAGGTCGTACACCACGCTCAGGATACGGGTGTCACCGTCTTTCTTCACGTCAGCCGAACTGATGCGGAAGTCATGACTGGCCTGCTTCCATATCTGCAGACGCTTGGGGTTGCTGTTTCCATAATCGTTGTCATTGGGCGCACGCCAGAAGTTGGGCTGGATACCAAATCCGTCGGACACATATTCCATGCCGTCCACGCAATAGGAGGTCACCTTGCCCGCTGCCGCATCGAACACGAAACGCACTTTGGACGAAGAAATCACAATGCGGTCTCCCTCGCGGCTATCTGTCAGCTTCGGGCCCGATGCCTTGTAGGCCAGTTCGGGCTGTGCTGCCGACAAGCGGAACTGCTCGCAGGCCACTTCATAGCCTTTGGGAACCAACGGCTCGGCCAGGCGGGTCACCACACCGAAACGCACGAAGCATTCCGTCCCTGCCTTAAGGCGGAAGCCCGATACCGGAATGGAGAACTCGGCAGACTGCTGCGGTGCTACCACCATGTTCAGACGGCCTTTCTTGCGGGTCTCTCCATTGACCTGCACTTCGTACAGGATGTCGTAGTCTTTCAGATCCGTAAAATAGAATCGGTTCAGCACACGGAATTTGCCTGCTGCAGCATCCACCGCCTCGAAAGCCACGTTCTGATACGCGTATTTCACTTCAGCCATAGCCGGATGCGGCGTGCGGTCGGGAGCTACCAGACCGTTGCAGCAGAAGTTACCGTCGCTTGGCATATCCACTCCATAATCGCCTCCATAAGCCCAATAGGGACGGCCGGCCGCGTCTGTTTCCAGAATACCCTGGTCCACCCAGTCCCAGATGTATCCGCCCTGCAGGTTGGGATACTTGTAGATTTCCTTCCACTGGTCCCACAGGTTACCGTTGGAATTGCCCATCGCATGCGAATATTCTGACGGAACGACCGGACGGTCCGAACCGTTCGCACCGATATAGGCCAGCCATTCGGCACTGGGATACTGGGGCACGTACATGTCGGAGTTCCACTCCCACTGGGCACGTTCGTAGTTCACGGGACGGTTCATCAGGTCTTTTTCCCGTTCCTTCACCCACAGATAGGTCTGGTAGAAGTTATATCCGTTACCGGCTTCATTACCCAGCGACCAGAAGGTTACTGAAGGATAGTTCTTGTTGCGCTCATACATATTCTCCGTACGGTAGAGGTGGGGCTTCAGCCATTCGGGGTTGTTGCCCAGCGTTCCCCCCTTGCGCAAGTCGTAGAACATGCCGTGCGACTCGATGTTGGCCTCATCATATACATACAGGCCGTATTCATCGCACAGTTCATAGAAACGGCGGTCCTGCGGATAGTGAGCCAGACGAACCGTATTGATGTTGTAGCGTTTCATCAGCTCGAAGTCTTTCCGCATCAGCTCCTCGGGTACGTAGTGTCCCGTAGCCTCGTTGTGCTCATGGATGTTCACACCCTTGAGTTTCAACGGCTGTCCATTGATGAGCAGCACGGTATAGGGCTTTCCGTTCTTGGCCAGCTGGTCAATCTGCTTGATTTCGATGCGACGGAACCCAACGTGGAAGGGAACGATTTCGGTCACCTTTCCGTCTTCCTCGACCGTCATCAGCAGTTTGTATAGGTTGGGGTGCTCCGCAGTCCATGTCTTCACACCGGCCAGCGTTGTGCTGAAGTCCACAGTCTGTACACCACCGGCAGGCAGGCTGCACTCCTGAACCGCATTTGCCACCGAACGGCCTTCGGCATCGAGCAGCTCGTAACCCACCTTTACAGATTTCTGTCCGGCTGCCCGGTTTCTCATGTCCACTGCCAGGCGGAAGATACCGTCCTTGTAAGTGTCGTCCAGGGTCGATATAACCCGGAAATCCTTGACGGCCACCTTAGGCTGTGCATAGAGGAAGACATCGCGTTCGATACCGCTCAGACGCCAGAAGTCCTGACACTCCAGATACGAACCCGTGCTCCAACGGAAGATTTTCAGCACCAGGCTGTTCTTGCCCGGCTTTACATAAGAATTGATCAGGAATTCGGCCGGATTCTTGGAATCTTCGTTATATCCCACTTCCTGCCCGTTGATATAGACATAGACACCCGACTTGGCTCCGGCCAGATGGAGGTAGACATCTCTTGTCTGTAACCACTCGGCCGGTATATCTATCTCGCGTCGGTAGACACCCACCGGAATGTCGTCGGGCAACAGCGGCGGCTGAGGGTCGCTGGCCTTGAACTCAAACCACTGGTTGGTATAGATGGCCACGCCATGTCCCTGTACTTCCCAGTTGCCCGGCACCTGGATGTCACACCACCCTGCCAGGTCTGCTGTAGCCGAAGTCACATCGGCAGGCAGCCTGCGATGGGAATCGGAATACAGGAACTTCCACGTTCCGTTCAGCAGCCGGTAGAAGCGGCTGTTCTCGTATTTACCACTCAGGGCGGCCTCACGGTCGTCATAGGTCATGAACGACGTTCGGGGCGCCTCCCGATTGACAGATACCGTCTGAAGGTCCTGCCAATAAGGCATTTTCGGTTGTTCCTGCTGCGCCGCAAAGCTTTCTGCCGAAGCCAGAGCCAAGCCGCAGCCGACAACGCATGCAAACATCTTGTTTCTCATGTTACTGTTCTTTTTGTTATTTCATCCAACGTTCTCAATCATTGATTTCTTACCTTGAACTCTTGTGGCAGTCGGCCAGCACATTTTTCAAACCAATATCAGCAGCCCTTTCAACTACCGCATACGTTTCTGCAATCCGCCGGACGCAACGCTTACAAACATATGCAAATATAGCCTTTATTCCTTATCTATACACTTTGATGTCACCACAAACAAAAAAAACCGCTGACAATCAGCGGATTTTTTGTCGGTGACCCGGGTGGGACTCAAACCCACGACCTTCAGAACCGGAATCTGACGCTCTATTCACTAAGCTACCAGGCCTCAATTGCGAGGCAAAAGTATAAAAAATATCAGCATCCTCCTAATGTATGCCCGCTTTTTTCAAGTAATTTTTCCTTTGGGAGGCTTCGACCAGCACTATTAAAATGAAACACAAATGCAAAATTTATGGTCATATTGATATTTTATTCACAAAATATCATTCAACAATCAATATTTTGTCTATATTTGCCGGACATATTAACAACCCCATAACAAAAACATAACCGCATGAGTTACCTGATAACCCCAAAAAACTATAAGCCCCTGCTGGACTTGAAGCAGACCGAGCTGGGCATCAAGCAGATCAAAGAGTTCTTCCAGATGAACCTATCGTCCGAACTCCGTCTGCGGCGTGTCACGGCTCCGCTGTTCGTACTGAAAGGCATGGGTATCAACGACGACCTGAACGGCGTGGAGCGACCCGTATCCTTCCCTATCAAGGACCTGGGCGACGCCCAGGCCGAAGTGGTGCACTCGCTGGCCAAGTGGAAACGACTGACGCTGGCCGAATACAACATCGAGCCCGGCTACGGCATCTATACGGACATGAACGCCATCCGTGCCGACGAAGAGCTGGGCAACCTGCACTCGCTCTACGTGGACCAGTGGGACTGGGAGCGCGTCATCACCGCCGCAGACCGCAACGTGGATTTCCTGAAGGAAATCGTGACCCGCATCTATGCCGCCATGGTACGCACGGAATACATGGTATATGAAATGTATCCCCAGATCAAGCCCTGCCTGCCGGACAAGCTGCACTTCATCCACGCCGAAGAACTGCGCCAGCTTTATCCGCACCTCACTCCCAAAGAACGCGAGAATACCATCACCCAACGGTATGGCGCCGTGTTCATCGTAGGCATCGGATGCAAACTGGGCGACGGGAAGAAGCACGACGGCCGCGCTCCGGACTATGACGACTACACCACTCCGGGACTGAATGGCCTGCCAGGACTGAACGGCGACCTGCTCCTGTGGGACGAGCCCCTGCAGCGCAGCATCGAACTGTCGTCGATGGGTATCCGCGTGGACAAGGAAGCCCTGCTCAGACAACTGAAGCTGGAGGGAGAAGAAAAACGGCTGGAACTCTACTTCCACAAACGGCTGATGGACGACACCCTGCCCCTGTCCATCGGAGGCGGTATCGGGCAGTCGCGCCTCTGCATGTACTACCTCCGCAAGGCACACATCGGCGAGATACAGGCCAGCATCTGGCCCGAAAGCATGCGCGAGGAATGCCTCAAGCATAACATCCACCTCATCTGAACATTCGGCAAACGCAGATTTTTGCAAAATATAGGGGCACAAGTTTCCCTATGTGCAGAAATCTGCGTTATTTTGCAGGCTGAAGTCTAACCCATAATGCGCACAACGAAAACCATGAATGTTCAGATAGAAGAGAGCTGGAAGAAACGCTTGCAACCCGAATTCGACAAAGAATACTTCAAGACACTGACCGACTTCGTGCGGGATGAATATGCCAAAGGCCCCGTCTACCCGCCGGGCAGGCTGATATTCAATGCCTTCAACCTCTGCCCCTTCGACCGCGTAAAGGTGGTCATCATCGGGCAGGACCCGTACCATGGCCCGGGACAGGCTCACGGCCTCTGCTTCTCGGTGAACGACGGCGTAGCCTTTCCGCCTTCGCTGGTCAACATCTTCAAGGAAATCAAAAGCGACATCGGCACTGACATGCCCGCCAGCGGCAACTTGACCCGCTGGGCACAACAAGGCGTCCTCCTGCTGAACGCTACGCTGACCGTACGCGCCCATCAGGCCGGATCGCACCAGAATCACGGCTGGGAGACCTTTACCGACGCTGCCATCCGAGTGCTGGCCGAGGAGAAAGAACACCTGGTATTCATCCTCTGGGGAGCATACGCACAGCGTAAAGGCGCCTTCATCGACCGCAACCGCCATCTGGTACTGACTTCGGCCCATCCGTCTCCCCTCTCGGCCTACAACGGATTCTTCGGCAACAAGCACTTCAGCCGCACCAACGAATACCTCACCGCCCATGGGGAAACTCCCATCGTGTGGTAAAACCCTATTGACAAACGACATATGGAAAGCTACATCCTGCTCGAAAATCTCCGCTTCTATGCCTATCACGGGGTAGCCCCTCAGGAAACGACCGTAGGCAATGAATACACCGTATCCCTACGGCTGAAGACCGACATCGCCCGTGCCATGGAGAGCGACGACATGACAGACACCGTGAACTATGCGGAAATCTACCAGGCTGTAAAGACGGAAATGGACGTTCCGTCCAAACTGCTGGAACACGTGGCCGGCCGCATCATCCGCCGCCTGCTCGACGACTTCCCCGCCATCGAGCACATCGACCTGAAGCTCTCCAAGCGCAATCCGCCCATGGGTGCCGACATCGAAACGGCGGGGGTGGAGGTACACGAAGGGAGATGATGCCCCCCTCTACAAATCAGCAAACCGCTTCTTCCCTTTCAAATAATAGCGGAGCAACAAACTATAGCCTGTACGTTCGGGAATGACCGGAGTGCAGGCTTTTTCCATGTTCTCCTCACGCGAAGGTCGGAAAGACGGACGAAGCCGGCGGAACTCCCTGCGGGCGCGCCAGACGGCACGGGCATTGGGCCACTGCCCTTTCAGCAGGAAGACAAGGGCCGCCACCTGGTCGAGCAGCCAACGGACGCGCATCACGCCCTTCAGTTCTCCTTCCGGCAGGTTCTTGTAAAGCATCAGAAGGTTGTTGCGGAAGTTGAGAAAGGTCTTGCGCGGATTTTCTTTCTTCAGCGTGGCACCGCCGACGTGATAGACCACACTCTGGGGCACACACACCAGCAGCCGGCCGCGGGCACGTAGCCGCCAGCACAGGTCAATCTCTTCCATGTGGGCAAAGAAGCGACCGTCCAGCCCACCGGCCTTCCAATAATCTTCGAGCCGGATGAACAAGGCAGCCCCCGTAGCCCAAAAGACCGGCGCCACCGCGTCGTATTGCCCATCATCCTGCTCCACCGTACTCATGATACGCCCCCGGCAGAAAGGGTAGCCGTAACGGTCGATGAACCCACCTGCCGCTCCGGCATACTCAAAGGCGCTTCTGTCTCTCCAACTGAGCAGCTTGGGCTGGCAGCCCGCCACTTCCAGATGGGCATCCATATAGGCCGCCAACGGATGCAGCCAGCGGCCGGTCACTTCGACATCGGAATTGAGCAGCACGACATACTCGGCCTCCACCTGCCGCAAAGCCCGGTTGTACCCGTCGGCAAAACCGTAATTCCGGTCCAGCAGTATGAGGCGGACCGAAGGGAACTCGCGGCGGAGCATCTCTACCGAATCGTCCGTCGACCCGTTGTCGGCCACGTATACCACCGCCCCGTCGGCCCCGGAACAGGTTACGACGGAAGGCAGAAACGAACGGAGCATATCGCATCCGTTCCAGTTCAGAATGACTACAGCTATCTTATCCATGATGGGCAACAATGTTTTCGGGTTTCAGTTTCCAGCGCTTGTGCGACCAGAACCAGTAAGGAGGATTGTCGCAGATAGTCTTCTCCAGCCTGCGGGCAAACATTTCGGTAATCTCGCCGTCGGCCGTCTGCTTGGGGTGTTCCACCAGCAGATCGAAGTTCACCCGGCAATATCCGCGCGACACGCGGTGCAGGTCACAGTAGAAGACGGGGAAATCCATCAGCTTGGCTATCCGCTCCGCCCCGTCCATGAATACAGTCGGCTGGTGCAGGAAGGTGGTCCAGTAATGGGCCTCTATCACATTGGGCGACTGGTCGGTAATCAGTCCCACAGCCATCCGCTTGCCGGCCCGGCGGAGCTTGACCAGTTCGCGTGCCGTGGCATGTTTGGGCACATTGTATCCGCCGAACCTCGACCGGATGCGCTGGAACAGTTCGTCCAGATAGGGATTGCGCAAAGGCTTGTAGACCTGTACCGGCACGTCTTCGGGACGCATGATGGAACTCATGCCCGTTATCCACTCGAAATTGGCATAATGGGGAATGAGCAGCACGATGCCTCCCCGCTTCTCGATCATTTCCAGATAAAGTTCCTTGTTGACATATTCCATGCGCCCCGTCAGTTCACGAAACGACATGCGCATCATCTTGACTTCCTCGAGCATGTAGTCGCAAAGGTAATGGTAGAACTCCCGTTCTATCTCCTTCAGCTCTCCGGCAGACTTTTCGGGGAAGGAGTTCCGTAAATTTTGCCGGACCACCTTCCGACGGTAGTGAAACACGTGACGCATCAGCAGGTACAGCCCGTCCGAAAGGATATACAGCAGGCTGAAAGGCAAAGAGGCCAGCAGCCACATGCCCGCGTACGTCAGTCCATAGATAATGCGATGTTTCATATCCGTTCTCCCTTCAGGGCCGTCCCGTCGTCGTTCCATTCCTTCAGGCGGAGCGTGACCACACAGTTGTCCAAGGCATCGTCGTGCGGCACTTCCACCCGGATGTAGTTGGGCGTAAAGCCGTGCATGGGCGTACCGGGCTTGGATTTCTCCAGCAGCACCGGCAGACACTGGCCGATATGCTTCTCATAAAACGCCTTGGTTTTCCGGTCGGACAGCTCCAGCAACCGCTGGCTGCGGCGGTGCTTTTCCTCGGGCGCCACCACATGGTCTATCTTCAACGCCTGCGTACCCGGACGTTCCGAATAGCTGAACACATGCAGCTGGGTGACGTCCAGACTTTCGATAAAGCGGTAGGCCTCCTCAAAATAGTCTTCCGTCTCGCCGCGCGTCCCCACGATGACATCCACACCGATAAAGGCATCGGGCATCACCTCCTTGATTTTGTGCACCTTGGCTGCAAACAGGGCCGTGTCGTAGCGGCGGCGCATCAGCTTCAGCACCGCGTCGGAGCCCGACTGCAACGGGATGTGGAAATGGGGCATGAACCGCTTGGACCGCGACACGAAGTCTATGATTTCGTCGGTCAGCAGATTGGGTTCGATGGAGGAAATGCGGTAACGTTCGATGCCCTCCACCTCGTCCAGCGCCTTGACCAGGTCGAAGAAGGTTTCTCCCGTCGACTTGCCGAAGTCGCCAATGTTGACACCCGTCAGCACAATCTCCTTTCCGCCTTCGGCGGCTGCCTGGCGGGCCTGCTCTACCAGCGAAACGATGCTGCCGTTGCGGCTGTGCCCGCGGGCAAAGGGAATAGTACAATAGGAACAGTAGTAATCGCAACCGTCCTGCACCTTCAGGAAGAAGCGGGTGCGGTCACCCCGCGAACACGACGGAGCAAACGAACGGATATCCTTCAACGCCGAAGTAAAGGCCTCGCCCGATTCATGTTTCTGCAAATCGCCCAGGTATTGCAGGATATCCTTTTTCTGCTCGGCTCCCAACACCAGGTCCACCCCTTCGATGTGGGCCACCGTGTCGGGCTTCAGCTGTGCATAGCATCCTGTCACTACCACAAAGGCACCCGGATGCTGTTTCACCAGCCGATGGATGGTCTGGCGGCACTTCTTGTCGGCCACCTCGGTCACCGAGCAGGTATTCACCACACAGATGTCCGCCTTCTCGCCCTTCCGGGCCGTACGCACTCCCGCTTCCCGCAGCGTCCGGCCGATGGTAGACGTCTCCGAGAAGTTCAGCTTGCAGCCCAACGTATAATAAACCGCTGTCTTGTTCTGGAATATATTGGTATCAATCATAAATCTTCCTATAGCTGTATCGGGCACAAAGGTACACATTATTATTCGAATTCCCTACTTTCGGTCCATCTTCCCCGTTTCCCGCCCCTCTTTGCAGGCCTTCTGAGGAGAAGACACAAAAAAAACATAAAAAAAGTTGGGGTTTCGAGAACAACGTATCCAAAAAGTCTATACCTTTGCAGCGTTTTAATAAAGCAATTGATTGTATTACGTTTTTAAAAGTAAAAAGAAAATGAAAAAATTAGTTTTGATGGCAGCAGCTATCGTAGCAGTATCTTTCGCATCTTGTGGTAACAAAGCAGCTAACGCTGAACAAGCAGCAGCTGATTCTATCCGTATCGCTGACTCTATCGCAGCTGTTGAAGCAGCCGCAGCCGAGGCAGCAGCTCAGGCAGCTGATACTGTAGTAGCTGACAGCGCTGTTGTAGCTGAATAATATTCAGGACAACACCAGAGAGAATTGAAAGTCTGACGTGCGAAAGCACACCAGACTTTTTTTATGCCCGTACGGTTCGTATTTCCTTCCCCTATAGGGGTTCATTTCCATACCTTTCATCCTACCTCCCTCACGAAGCACTGCGTGAGGGTCTGACGAAGCACTTCCTTACCTCCTCACGAAGCACTGCGTGAGGGGGTAAGGAAGCACTGTGTCGGACTCTGACAAAGCACTGTGTCAGGGAGCGTGATTACAGTCCTTTCACAGTCTGCATCAGTTGTTCGCCCAAACCGATGGTATAGCCCTGCGATACAAACACTACGCGGTTGAACGTGTCGGCAATCACGAATACCGGCAACGTATCCTTGTGCTTCAGCTTCATGTTCTCTATAATCTGGGCGGCAATGCCGTGGCTGTCAATGCCATAGACAATGGTGGTAGGCAGGCCGGGGAAGTCCTGTGGACGGAACTTGCCGTATTTCTCGGCATCGGGGAAGAGCAGTACGATCTTGCGTCCCCACTTCTCCAGTTCCTTGCTCAGTTTGGCCATATCCTTCAAGGCATGGTTGGTAGGCTCCTGTCCCACGCCCAGCACACCGACCACAAAGTAACCGCGCCCGCAAGCCGTCAGCAGGCTGATGGGGTCGGCGGCCACCGTACCCTCCGTAATGGGTGTGAAGAGCGATTCGGAGTTGAAGTTACCGATGACCTGCACCTGGTCCGAGCTTTCGCGCATCGTCAAGGTGGTTTCCAGTGTCTTACCGGCCTCCACATTCAGGCCGCTCATGTGTACCAGCACCCCGCCGCTGGCCAGACGCGTGCCGCTCACCAGCACATAATAGCCGGCCGGCATCTGCAGGGGCGAGCGGAGCAGCGTGTTCCACGAAGCGCCGTTCTCGTCGTAGCTCTGCAGGCGGAGCACACCGTCTTCACAGCGCGACAGTGTGAAGTGGCTGTAGTATTTGGGATTGTCGTTGAACTTGGTCGGCTGGAAGGCTGCCACCAGACTGCCCACAGGCGCAACGCCTTGTGCCCGGCCCTCGCTGAAGTCCACGTCGAACGTCTTTCCGCCTTCGGCCAGATTCTGATAGCGCACGCGGCCCGTCACTTCGTCTATCCATGCCGGGATGCCCAAGCTGCGGGCAACGGCCACAAAGAAAATGTCGCGCGAATACGTGTCGGCCATGCGGGCGTTCCACACACCTTCGGGCGACATGGGGATGCGCTGCGAGTTCAAGGTATCGTTCAGCACAATGTTCTCGCGGCACCAGTCTACCAGCTTCTGCGGCTGGGCCCGGTAGTCTTCGGCCGTCTGTTCGTCCAGGGTCTGCTGGAAGAAAGACTTGTAGGCGGTCAGCTCTTCGGTGGCGATACGCGGATTCAGCACTGCCGGCACGCTCCGTTCGCAAGATACCGAGGGCGTATTCAGCAGGTGGTCTTTCAGAATGGAGAAGCGCGCATCACGCAAGTCTTTGGCAGACACGGCTCCCAGCAATTCCACGGCCCGGCTGCCCTGCCCCTGTTCCAATGCAAAGGTGACAAGCGCCTTGATGGCAGCATGATTGCCGCGCGAGGCAACCAGGAAGTCGGCCACACGCTGTTGCTCCGCCTCGTTCAGGCCCTTCTGGGAGGAAGCCCAGGCACGGGCCGTCTCGGGTGTCATCATCGTAGCCACATAGGCACGGCGGATGGAGTCTTCCACAGCCATGCGGCGGTCGTTCTCGGCCCGCTGTTCGGGCGTAACGGCCGGCAGGTTGGCCGACTCGACAGGCGGAACGATATCCAAATCCAACTCAAACGGATCACCGTCGCGACGGTCGAGCTTCACGGTCAGGGCCTCCTGCTTGCCGAACGACAGCTTCTGGAAGCCGAACCGCCCGTCTTTCGACGCCCACACCAGCATGTCACCCTTTCCGGCGGTCAGTGAGGCCTGTCCCGATGCATCGGTTTGCTTGCGGGCTACGGTATAGAACTCGGCATAGTTATAGAGCTTGAACTCCACCAGTGCCCCGCCGACGGGTTGTCCGGCCTCATCGGTCACGGTCACCGTGGCCTGCGCGGTGGGAGCATAGTTGTCAATGACGTTGATTTCGGTATAGTTGGGTGTGACGGACATCACCTCCTCCGGTCCCTCATAGCGGCCGAACACCTTGGTGTGCATCAGCATGCCGCGGCTGGCAGGTGCATTGAACCATCCCAGGTTGAGCACCGGTTCGGGCTCGCAGGCACCGAGGAAGTACCACTTACCGTCGGCCCAGGCCTCCACCCAGGCATGGTTGTCGTCGGTATGGGCCCAGCGGGGCGTATAGACCTGACGGGCGGGAATGCCCACCGAGCGCAGGGCGGCCACCAGGAAGGTCGACTCCTCGCCGCAACGTCCGTAGGCCGTGCGGACCGTAGCCAGCGGCGCGCTGGTGCGGGCGTCACTGGGCTGATAGACAGCCTTCTCGTGACACCAGTGGTTCACCTCCAGAATGGCGTTGCGCATGGAGAGGTTCTGCACCCGTGGCTTCAGCTCCTCGTAGAACACCACGCGGGCACTGTCCAGCGGTTCGTTGTTCACCCGCACGGGGAGGACGAAGTGGCGGAACAGTTCCTCGGACACCATCCGTCCCCAAGGCATCTCCTCGGCCGCACGGCGGGCAGCCTGTACGTTCATCAGGTGGAAGCTGCCGGGATAGTCGGTAATGTCGGCCAGCGGCATGTAGGCGTAGAGGAATTCAAGGGCTTCACGCTCGTAAAGCGTCAGGTCGGTGTCGAAAATAGCAAACAAATTGCCTTTGGACATGACGGCCTGCTTCTGCTGGAAGTCCTGCTCCACATGCGTACGATAAGTTGAGTCACTGATGAAATGGGCATGTTTGCTGCTACACGAAGCAAGCATGGCTACCAGCCAGCCCAGACAGAGGAGTTGATAGGTGAAATGTTTCATATTCTATTAGTTGTTGACGGCCAAATTTACAACAAGTTTTCCACTCCACCAAACCGGACGCCCACAGAATGTGCTTCTGCCACCATGCCACACCGTCCGCCCGTTACCGCAACCGGACGGTCATG
This sequence comes from Mediterranea massiliensis, assembly GCF_900128475.1. Lineage (GTDB taxonomy): Bacteria > Bacteroidota > Bacteroidia > Bacteroidales > Bacteroidaceae > Bacteroides > Bacteroides massiliensis_E. Next base: position 109,255 of record NZ_LT635834.1, read on the forward strand.
GTCGTATCACTCTGCAAGCGGAAACGGCATTTGTCGTAGGACGGCGGCCCCATTACCGCCTCGGCATCGTTGCTGAAGGCGTATTTTTCTGTCGGAATGCCGAAAGCGGCCGTATCCAGCCGTCCGTTGCCGTTCGTGTCCTGAAAGAGCGCAAAGGTGTACTCGCCCGCCGGAAGTCCGCGGCAGGGAATGACGAGCGTGGTGTCGGTCACCGCCACGCGGAAACCCGTCAAGGGTTTCTTCAGGAAATCGGCCTCAGAGGCATAAAAGGCAACATAGAGGTGTCCCTCCGCTTTCGGAATGTCGCGCACGCGGAGGGTCAGCGTTTGCGCGTCGAGCGCGCCGGAAAGGCCCTGAAGGGCCAGCAAGGCAAGCAAAATCAAAGTTTTCATACTCGTTTGTTTTTTAAAATGAATCATCTCGTTTTAATATTTGAAAAAGTAATTGGCTAAAAGCTGGAAACGTCGTAGGCCGCATGCTTTCCCAGCGTCACGAAGATGCCTATGTAGAAGAAGCGGTCCATGGACGCCAGTACCGGCCGCCCGTCTACCCGCCCGAACTCATTGCGGCGGCCCAGCACGTTGGTGGCCGAGGCGTGGACAATGACCTTCTTCGAAGGCAGGAAGGTCAGGCCCACGTCGAGGCTGTTGTAGGGCTTCACCTCGTCGTTCATCAGGCCGGGGCGTTCGGGGTTGTGCCACGGACGCCCGCTGCTGAAGCGGTCGGTCAGGCTCAGAACGGTGCGCAGGCGGGGCAATGACCACTTGACGACGACCGATGCGTTGTGGCGCGTGGCATACTGGGGGATGGTCAGCTCGGAGTCGTGATCCGTCCGGCGTCGGGGCAGGTTGTAGGTATAGGACAAGCGGTATTCCAGGTTTCTGAGCGACACACGGTCGGCCAGGAAGAGATCGATGCCCTTGCTGTAGCCGTAGCCGCCGGAGGTCAGCACCGGCACCGCGCCTTCACTGTCTTCCCACAGCGGCAGGCGGCTGTACTTCTTATAATAAGCCTCCACCTTGACCAGGCGGCCGTCGCGGCGATACTGCAGGCCCGCGTTATACTGCCAGCACACTTCGGGCCTCAGCCCCTCCTGCCTCACCAGCAGGCTGTCTGCCGTCAGCTGGGTGTATCGGCCCGCCACAGCCGTCAGCACGACGTCGCCCTGAAACCAGTTCAACGCCAGGCGCGGCGACACCTCCGTCGCTCCGCTCTGTCCGTGATGCTCGGCCCGCACGGAAGCCTCCACCTTCAGCTGCTCCAGCGGGAAGTAAGCGCCTGACAGGAAGGCGGCACCCAGCGAAGGCGACACCCGTTCCTCCGCTTCGCCGTCCGAAGCCGGAAAGCGGTAGCGCGTGGCATAGCTGCGGAAAAAGGCCTCCACCCCGCCGTCCAGGCGGAAGGCCGGAGACAGATGCCGTCCCAACTTGGCCTTCAGATGCAGTTCCTGCTGGTGTTGCAGCCAGGCGTCTCCCTTGGCCGCGGCATTGTCCACCGTCCGGCGGTTGTACGACCAGGCCGCCCCCGCAAACCATTCCCATCCGGCATCGGACGTATGGCGCATCGTGGCGTTCAGGTAAACATTGTGCTCGTTCAGGCCGAAAAGGCGACGGTCGTCACCCTCGTAGGTGGAGAAGTCCGTCCGGTCGTACTGGGCATAGACCTTGGCCACGGTCGAGTCATCGGGCGTAAAGCGCAGCTGCGTGGCTCCCGACAGCAACTGATAGGGACGGTCGTATTCTTTCCGTCCGGGTTCAATCCGGTTGTGCAACGCCATGTTCTGATAGTTCAGGTCTACCGAGGCCGAGCCCTTGTCGAACGTGCGCGTCCCTCCTCCGCCTGCCCCCACGATGGAGGCGTTCAGTCCCAGCTTGTTCACCGTGCTGTAGTCTTTCGTCTCCAGCGGCAGGACGGCCGAGAGTGCCCCGCCATACTCCAGTGGCGCACCGCCCGAAGCCAGGTTTATCCCGCTAAACAGAAAGGTGGAATAGCGGCTGCGGGCCGAAGCGCCGATGCCCACCGACGTGTAGGGCACCAGCACATGCATGCCGTCAATGTAGGTCTGCGTCTCGCGGTCGTCGCCTCCACGCACCAGCAGGCGGCCCGTCTCGCCCTGCACCTGCGTGCCGGGCAGGGTCTGGAGCGCCCGGTAGAGGTCACCGTTTGCCCCGCCCACCGTCACCAGCTCCACCGGATGCATATCGCTCCACCGGCTGTTGGCCGTCGGCGTGCGTCGGCTCTTCACCACCACTTCGTCCAGCCCCACACTGTCTGTCACCGCCAGGCCGCCCAAGGTCAGGCGGATGGTGTCAGTCGCCACGGTCTGCGCATCGGCAGCCGGGCCGCCCGTTCCATAGCACACCATCAGAATAAAGAATAACCGTTTCATCCTTCCGTTTTTCTTTTCGTTTAGCGGAAGCGAAATTACACGGAGACAAACAGACAAAAAAATATCCGGGACAGACTGCCCGGATATGTGACCAGCCGCATCCACGAGGGACGAACGGCAAACGACTGGGACGAACGGCAAGCTACCTGATGTCCGCCAACCCCCTTTTCACGCCGGCGGCATAGCTCCGCGAAACGGGCACTTCCGCCCCGCATCCCTCCAGATGGAGCCGGTAGCCCTGCGCATTGCCCGTCACCTTCGCCACCCGATGCAGGTTGACGAGATAGGCGCGGTGACACCTTATTATATAGGGATAATCCGAAAACGCCTCCTCTGCCTGCTTCATCGTGAGGCGCAGCAGCTTCACCTTCGGCTGGTCGCTACCGGAGGCCAGGTAGTTCAGCCGCACGTAGTTGCCCTCCGACTCGGCATACAGCAACCGGACGGGGTCAAGCGCCAGGCTTTCCCTTGTTCCGCTCTCCAGCCGGACTTCCGCTCCGGCCTCCGCCGGGACGCACGCCGATGCCGCTTCCGCCCGCATCCTCTCTCCAAGGCGGACATTCATTTCCACCGCCTCCTGCAGATTGCGGCGCAGTTGCAGGTTACGGTTCCACATCACGAAGAGCACGATGGGGAACGGCCCTATCACCACCATCCACATCAGGCAGATACCCAGCAGACGCATGTCCAGCTCCAGGCCGAACACCGCAGCCGTATAGCACCAGTTACCCAGCGTGATCAGCACACACAGCAGCAGCGTGGCAATCATTTCCTTCCCCACCGTCCACCGCTCCTCCCGATACCACGCGGGAAACAGTGCCGGAAGCACATAAACCGACACCGCCAGCATGGCCGACGACACCACGGCATAGCCTGCCAGCACCGGCAACTTGTTTTCCCCCATCTTCGAAATGCCGAAAGGCTGAAGGACGTAGAGGATGAAGAACACCAGCAACGAAGGCAGCACCACCGTCTTCCACCGTTGCCGCAACTCGGGATAAGGGCTGCGGAGCAACGTCACCAACCGTTTGAATGAAGTAACCATCATATCCGAATCTGAATACAGGGACAAAGATATGCAATATTTCTGTAATCTCCATATAGCAAAACAGCCCATATCCAGCCACCCGAAAGAGAAATTAGCAAGATTTTTATGTTGTAGAACATATTTTCAGCAAACAATTCGTATCTTTGCAGTGTTATTAATAGAGAATAGAAGAAAAGATGTAGAACCGCTTTCCGAAACGCGGAAAGCACAAAACCAAGACGATTATGAAAAAGAACGTAAATGAAATCATGATGTTGCAGTACCGTATCAAACGCTATCAGACGATGAGAAACGGTGCCATGTGCCAAGCCTTGAACGGCCAACTCCAGAAGCTGCTTGCCCGGCAAGCTTAATCCGATACAGACCCCAACAACCCTTTAAACAAATATGAAGAAGACGACGGACGACCGGAAGGTCACCCGTCGTTTTTATTTTTCCCCCACAGCCTCCTCCGTCAGGCCGCCACGATATCCTTGCCGAAAGGCATCAGGGCCACGGCCGCCAACTTGAAATGCTGCAGGCCGAAAGGTATGCCGATAATCGTGATGCAAAGAAAGGCGCCGAAAAGCAGATGCGACAGACAAATCCAGATTCCGCCCAGCAGAATCCACAGCACATTCATCAACACATACAGGCAGCCGTCCGAACGGCTTCCGCTCCTCACCTCCTTGCCGAAAGGCCACAAGGCCAGTGAAGCCATCTTCAACGTCTGCATGCCGAACGGTATGCCCACAATGGTTAGCATCAGCAGCAAGCTGGCCACCAGGTATTCCACTGCCGTCAGAATCCCTCCGAACAGCAGCCACAAGAGGTTCATCAAACAACCCATAGCAATTTATCGTTTAATTGTTGTCCGGGAGCAAAGATAACATAAACCGGAGAAAAACAACCCTCTGTCCCTGCCTTTTTCCTATTTCCAGTCGCTGAATTCAAAGCTGAGCTGTTCCCATACGCCATGCCGGTCCGCCTCCTCTTCGCGCGGATTGGACACCGACAGGCCGATGAGCCGTATGGGATGTTCTTCATAGTCCACTTCGCGGAGCAACCGCTTGGCCAGGGGCAGGATGACAGACAGTTCCTTCAGCTCCTGTCCCTGCTGCGTCAGGCTGCGGGTAATCTGCCGGAAGTCGTGGAACTTGATTTTCAGCGTCAGCGTGTTGCCGTGGAAGTCCTTGCGCTTCAGGCGGTCCACCAGCTCCACCGCCACATGATACAGCTCGATGATGACCGAAGACGTACGGCTGATGTCCCGCTCCAGCGTATGCTCGCACCCGATGGACTTGCGCACGCGCACCGCTTCGACCGGCCGCAGGTCAATGCCCCGGGCAAAGTCGTAGTACACCGCCCCCACCTTGCCGAACTCCCGCGTCAGCATCTCCAGCGAGCGTGCCCGGAGCTGCGCCCCGTTGTGTATGCCCAGCAGGTGCATCCGCTTGGCCGTGACAGGGCCCACGCCCCAGAAGCTCTCGACGGGCAGGCGGGCGATGAAGTCCAGTGCCTGGTCGGGATGGATGGTGCAGAGCCCGTCGGGCTTGCGGTAGTCCGACGCAATCTTGGCCAGGAACTTGTTGTAGGACACGCCGGCCGATGCCACCAGGTTCAGCTCCGCGCGTATCTTCCGTTTGATTTCGCGGGCGATGTCCACCGCCAGCGGGATGCCCGGCTTGTTGACGGTCACGTCGAGGAACGCCTCGTCGAGTGAAATCGGCTCGATGAGGTCCGTATATTCGTGGAAAATTTCATGTATCTGGCGGGACACCTCTTTATATACCTCCATCCGCCCGGGGATGAAGATGAGCGATGGACACAACCTTCGCGCCTTCTGCGACGACATGGCCGAACGCACCCCGTAGCGGCGTGCCTCGTAGCTGGCGGCAGCCACCACACCCCGCTCCTCCGCATGGCCCACGGCGATGGGCTTGCCGCGCAGTTCGGGGTTGTCGCGCTGCTCCACGGACGCATAGAAAGCATCCATGTCGATGTGAATGATTTTGCGCTCGGTCATTGTTCCGTTCTCCTCCTTCCGGAGGACAAAGATAGTGCAAACCGAGTGAAGTACAAAAGACGAAAAACACGTTTTCAGACTTATTCAATTCATTGACTATCGTTCTCCCATCGTTTCTCCATAAACAATTATTTCCAACCCAAGTCCATAGTTGGCGCGCTGAAGTCCATAGTTAGCACGGAAAACATGCCTTGTCTGGAGGCAAAACATTGCTTGTTTGGGGGCAAAAGGTCGTATGTTTTGAAGGAAAAGATTGCCGGAAAAGCGGAAGCAGCCGGCATGCCCGGCCCAAAGCGCCGCTTTGCCCAGCCTAAACAAATGGTTTACCCAGCTTAAACGAATGGTTTGCCCAGCCTAAACGAATGGTTTGCCCAGCCTAAACGAATGGTTTGCTCGGCTTAAACGGACGCTCCATCCGGCTGAAAGAAAGAGAAGCCCGTCAGGATACAGCCGTGAAGACCGTCCGCTTCATCCGCCGGTAGACGTAGACAAAGGCGGGAATGAGGAAGGCGTCGGCAAAAATCCAGGCGGTGGGGTCGCCGAAGCAGACGGCCAGATAGCCCCACGCAGGTACTGCAATGACGCTGACCAGGATACGGGCAATCATCTCGGATACGCCCGAAAGCATGGCCAGGTTGGTGAAGCCGGAACCCTGAATGGTGTAGCGCAGAATGCAGAGCACGCCCAGCACGGGGAAGAAGCAGACAGCCGTATGGAGGAACAGCACGGCGTCCGCCAGAATCTCGACCTCGGAGGCATCGACAAACAGCCGGACAAACATGCGCGAACCCGGCATGAGGACACAGAAGGTGAAGACCCAATAGACCATCATCATCAGCGCACTGGACTTCACGCCCTGCCAGATGCGCTGGGGCTTGCCCGCCCCGTAGTTCTGCCCGGCAAAGGTGGCCATGGCGATGCCCAGACTCTCGAAGGGACACATGAAGAACATCTTGATGCGGATAGCAGCCGAATAGGCGGCCACGCAGGCGGTGCCCAACGCGTTGTTGGCACTCTGGAGCATGATGCTGCCGATGGCGGTGATGGAGAACTGGAGTCCCATGGGCACACCGATGGAAAGCATCGTGCGGGCCAGGCGGCTGTCGAAGCGGCGTTCGGCCGGCATGGTGCGGAGAATGTCGAAATGGCGCATCATGTAGAAATAGCAAAGGACGGCAGACACGCCCTGGGCCACCAGCGTGGCAATGGCGGCACCGGCCACGCCCCAGCCCAGCACGAGGATGCAGAAGAGGTCGAGCACGATGTTGAGCACGGTGGAGAAGAGCAGGAACCAGAAAGGTGTCTTGCTGTCGCCCAACGCACGGATGATGCTGGACAGGAGGTTGTAGAAGAAGGTGCAGGGGATGCCGATGAAGGTAATCAGCAGGTAGTAGTAGGCATCGGTGAAGATATTCTCGGGCGTGCGGATCAGGTGCAGGATCCAGTTGCAGAGCAGGGCAGTAACCACCGCCAGCGACAGGGACATGAACGCCGCCAGCTTGAGGCTGACCGCCACATAACGGCGCATGGTTACGTAGTCGCGCGCACCGAACTTCTGGGCCACGGGGATGCCGAAGCCTCCGCAACAGCCGTTGCAGAAACCCAGAATCAGGAAAACCACCGACGTGCTGGCACCCACCGCCGCCAGCGGATTGATGCCCAGAAACTTTCCGACGATGGCAGCGTCGACCATCGAATAGGTCTGCTGCAACAGGTTGCCCATCAGCAGGGGCAATGCAAAATAAAAGATTTGCGGCAGGGTGCGTCCCTCCGTCATTTCCACCGACTTGGCCATGTAAATATCCTCCTGAATTCGGGCGCAAAATTAGTAAAAAAAGAGACGCAGGCGAATTGATTTATATCAAATACCACAGACTTCCCGGCATAAAAGGGAGCTGTGACACCCGGCACCCGCAGTTTGCAACCCGGTTGCATCCGCAAAGCCTTACCTTTGCAGCAGGAAAACAATCAAATCATTACGAATATGAGTTGCCACTGTTGTTCACACGAGTCTGCACACGCCGCCTGCTGCAGACAGAAAAGTTTCATGGAAGAGTATGGACGGATGCTGCTGTCGGCCTTGCTGCTGGCCGCCGGCATGACGCTCCACGCCACGGACGCCGCCTTCTTCGGCCATCGGGGCGTGGCCGCCCTGTGGTACCTGGCCGCCTACCTGCCCGTGGCCCTGCCCGTGCTGAAGGAGGCTTGGGAGGGACTGGCCCGGCGGGAATACTTCAACGAGTTCACGCTGATGTTTATCGCCACCGTCGGCGCCTTTGCCATCGGCGAATATCCCGAAGGCGTGGCGGTGATGCTGTTCTACTCGCTGGGAGAGCACTTCCAGGACAAGGCGGTGAGCAAAGCCCGACGGAACATCAGCGCCCTGCTCGACATCCGGCCCGAAAGGGCAGCCGTGGTCCGCAACGGACAGGTCGTGGAGGTGCCGCCGCAGGACGTCCATCCGGGCGAGGTCATCGAAGTGAAGGCCGGCGGACGGGTGCCGCTCGACGGAACGCTGTGCAACGAAAGCGCTACCTTCAACACGGCAGCCCTGACGGGCGAAAGCCTGCCCCGCGACATCAACAAGGACGGCGAAGTGCTGGCAGGCATGATTTCGACAGGACGGACGGTACAGATCCGCGTCACCCGCCCCTTTACCGACAGTGCCCTGTCGCGCATCCTGCGCATGGTACAGGACGCTTCGGAACGGAAAGCGCCCGCCGAGCTCTTCATCCGCAAGTTTGCCCGCATCTATACGCCCGCCGTCACCGGACTGGCCGTCCTCATCGTGCTGCTGCCCTGGCTCTGGTCGCTGTACAGCGCGACGTTCACCTACCTCTTCAGCGACTGGCTCTACCGCGCACTGGTCTTTCTGGTGGTGTCGTGTCCCTGTGCGCTGGTCATCAGCATCCCGCTGAGCTACTTCGGCGGCATCGGAGCGGCCTCCCGGCGGGGCATCCTGTTCAAGGGAAGCAACTACCTGGACGCCATCACCCGGGTCAACACGGTCGTCTTCGACAAGACCGGCACCCTGACCCGCGGCGAATTTGACGTACAGGCCTGCGTGCCCCAACCGGGCATTGACGAAGAGCGCCTCATCCGCCTGGCCGCCTCGGCCGAGCAGAACAGCACCCACCCGCTGGCGGCAGGCCTGAAACGCTATGCACAGGCCCGGCACATAGCACTGCAACCGGTATCGGACGTCGAAGAGCTGGCCGGATGCGGCGTGCAGGCCACCGTCGACGGACAGACGGTACTAGTGGGCAACACCCGCCTGCTGGACCGCAAGGGCATCGCCTACCCGGCAGACCTGCACCAGGCTGCGGGCACAACGGTAGCCTGCGCCGTGGAAGGGAAGTACATCGGCCATCTGCTGCTGGCCGACACCCTGAAAGCGGATGCCCGGCAGGCCATCGACAACCTGAAAGCCTTAAATATCAAAAATATTCAGATACTTTCGGGCGACAAACAGACGATTGTCACTAACTTTGCAAAGCAGCTGGGCATCGACCAAGCCTACGGAGACCTGCTGCCCGAAGGAAAGGTGCAGCACATGGAGCAGTTGCGGAAGGACGACACCTGCCGGACGGCCTTTGCCGGCGACGGCATCAACGACGCCCCCGCCCTGGCCCTGAGCCACGTGGGCATCGCCATGGGACAATGGGGAAGCGACGCCGCCATCGAGACGGCCGACGTCGTGATACAGAACGACCAGCCCTCGCGCATCGCCACCGCCATCCGGGCCGGAAGGCTGACCAGACGCATCGTCTGGCAGAACATCACCCTGGCTCTGGGCGTGAAGGCAGTGGTACTGGTACTGGGAGCCCTGGGAGCGGCCACGCTGTGGGAAGCCGTGTTTGCCGACGTAGGCGTAGCCCTGCTGGCCGTGCTGAACGCCATGCGGATACAAAAACTGATGAAATGAAAAAACAAACCGATATGGAAGACTCCACTTGTCTGGACCTGCTGGCCCAGCGTGAAATACAACCGACAGCCATCCGGCTGCTGGTACTGAAAGCCATGATGCAGGCCAAGCAGTCGGTTTCGCTGGCCGACCTGGAAGACCGACTCGACACGGTAGACCGGTCGAGCATCTTCCGCACCCTCACCCTCTTTCTGTCGCACCACCTCATCCACAGCATCGACGACGGGACGGGGTCGTTCAAGTATGCCGTATGCAGCTCGTCGTGCTCGTGCGAGGTGAACGACCTGCACACCCACTTCCACTGCGAGAAGTGCAACCGCACCTTCTGCTTCACCAACATACCCACCCCGATGGTGACGCTGCCCGAAGGATTCAGCCTGCACAGCATCAACTATGTGCTGAAAGGCATCTGTCCGGACTGTGCAGCCCGGGAGAAGGCCCGCAAGGACCGCTCCTGAAAACGGCGCACGTCCAGACAGACGAACCAGCCACCCCGCCGCTTACCAACGGTTCTTCACCGTACGGCGGCCGTAATACACAATCACTACAAAGCAGATGAAAGGCAGGATGAAGGACAGGTTGACCGCTGGGAAACCGGCCACTTCCTTCATGTCGATAATCAGGGCCTGCAAGGGAGGCAGCACGGAACCGCCCAGAATGGCCATAATCAGACCGGCAGCTCCGAACTTAGCATCTTCGCCCAGCCCCTTCAGCGCGATGCCGTAGATGGTGGGGAACATCAGGGACATGCAGGCCGAAACAGCTACCAGCGAATACAGGCCGTAGATGTTCTGCAGGAAGATGGTGCCCAACGTGAAGAGGCCGCCCAGCACCGCCAGAATCATCAGCAAACGCCCGGCATTGAGATAGCGGAGCATGAAGGTGCAGACAAAGCGGCTGATGCAGAAGATAACCATCGCCACAATGTTGTACTGCTGGGAAAGGACTTCCGCCGCCTTCTCCTCCATGCCCTGCGACATGAAGAGGCGCGTACCATACTGGATGATGAACGTCCAGCACATGATTTGCGCGCCCACGTAGAAGAACTGGGCAATGACTCCCTCGCGGTAACGGGGCTTGGTAAAGATGCGCTTCAAGGTTGGGATGAAGTTGATGTAATGGTTCTCTTCACCGTTCTTGGGCATCCTGACCAGACGGATGACAATCAGCATGAGCAGGATGACCAGGCCAATGGCCAGATAAGGGGCTATCAGCACACTGAGGTCGGCCTCCTTGATGGCCTCAAACTCCTGCTCGTTGAGCAGGGCGCGGTCGGCCGTATCCAGGGGATGGAGACGCGCCTGAATGAAATTCATGGCCACGAACATGCCCAGCAGGGAGCCCATCGGGTTGAACGACTGGGCCAGGTTCAGACGACGCGTGGCCGTCTCCTCGGTACCCATGGAGAGAATGTAGGGGTTACAACTGGTTTCCAGGAAGGAAAGGCCGCAGGTCAGAATGAAATAGGCTATCAGGAAGGGATAATACTCGCCCGTCATCTTGGCCGGAAAGAAGAGGAAGGCACCGAACGCATACAGTCCCAGCCCCAACAGGACACCGGCCTTGTAGGAAAAGCGGCGGATAAACATGGCCGCCGGGAAAGCCATGGCGAAATAACCGCCGTAAAAGGCTACCTGCACCAACGCCCCGTCGGTGGCGCTCATACGGAAAATCTTGGAAAATGCCTTGACCATCGGATTGGTAATGTCGTTGGCAAACCCCCAAAGGGCAAAACAGGAGGTTATCAGAATAAAAGGAATCAAATAGTTGACTCCGTCCTTCGACAAGATGGACTCTTTACTGTGTTTCATGGTTGCATATTGATATAAACTTCACTTCATAATTGGGTCAGACGATGCTGCCGCCCTTCATTTTGCAGGTACAAATATAGGACAAAAGCAATAGCATCCGTACAGACATCCGTTATTTTTTTCGATTTATTTCCGGGGATAATACAACTGCGAGGCGAAACTCCGCGCAACGATGCCGCGCAATTCGTCGAGCCCGGCAACCTCTCCCTTGGCCATGGCCTGCGTCAGGATGTTGCCGATGGCAGTCGCCTCCACCGGTCCGGCCTGGACGGGGATGCCCAGGGCATCGGCCGTCAGCTGGTTGAGCAGGCGGTTCTGCGAGCCGCCGCCGATGATGTTCAGCCGACTGACAGGAGCCGGAAGCAGTCGGTTCAGACGGCTGACAGCGTCCTTGTATTTGAGGGCCAACGACTGCAACACGCACTTCATCATTTCCGCCTTGCCCTGCGGCTGCGGCAACCCATGCTCGCGGCAGTAGCCGAGAATGGCCGCTTCCATATTCCCGGGATTCATGAAGCAGGCATCGTCCACCGGAATGCAGGCAGTGACAACGGCAGATTCGGCCTGCGGAATCAGTTCGTCGTAGGTCTGTTCCTCCCCGCGCTGTTTCCACTCGGCCATCAGGCGCTGTACAATCCACAAGCCTGTAATGTTCTGGAGGAAACAGATGCGGCCTCCTACTCCACCTTCGTTGGTGAACGGGGCCAACCGTGCCTCTTCGGTCAGAATGGGTTCGTCGAGCTCCACTCCCAGCAGCGACCAGGTACCCGAACTCAGGAAAGCCACCGTATCGTCGGTTACCGGAACGGCTGCCACCGCACTGGCCGTATCGTGCGAGCCGACCGCAATGACATCGACCGCGCCCAGTCCCGTCTCGCGGGCCACTTCGTCCGTCAGCCTGCCCCGCACGGTGCCGGGCATCACCAGCCGCCCGAACAGATGCTCGGGAAGTCCCAACGCACGGGCTGTATCTACCGACCAGCAGCGTCCGCGGGCATCCAGCAGTTCGGAAGTGGAAGCAATGCTGTACTCCGTATCGGCGACACCGGTCAGAAAGTAGCTGAACAGGTCGGGCATGAAGAGCAGCTTGTCGGCCACGGCCAGTTGCGGGTCGCCGGCTTCCTTCATGCTGTAGAGCTGGAACAGGGTATTGATGGGCATCACCTGGATACCGGTAGTCCGGTAATGGTCGCGAGGATCGAGCTGCCGGAAAACCTTGTCGGGCACTCCGTCCGTACGGCTGTCGCGGTAACACACCGGATTGCCCAGCAGGTTGCCGTTCTTGTCTATCAGCCCGAAATCAACACCCCAGGTATCTATTCCTATGCCTTTTACGGCATATCCCCTGCGGGCCGCCTCTTTCAACCCGTTCATCATCTCGGCAAACAGCGCCGGGAAATCCCAGTAAAGATGTTTCCCCAGCTTCACCTGACGGTTGGGAAAACGGTACACTTCCTCCAGCTCCAGTTTCCCCTGGAAGAGGGAACCGGCCATAACACGGCCACTCCCCCCTCCAAAGTCCACTGCCAGATAAGTGTTCTTGACAACGGTGTTATTTTTCATGGTATCGGTTTCTTGAACTTATTTGGTCTTTTTGCCCAGTACATACACTTCCAGGTCGTCTATCTCGGCAGGCGACAGCACCTCATAGGCACCGCCCGACTGAATGATGATACGGCAGGCCATTTCAAAGAACATGGCCCGTTCGAAGACTTCATCGAAGTCCTTGCCGCAGACCACCTGGCCATGCTTGGCCAGCAGGATGGAATTATGGTCGCGCATGGCGGCCACCACAGCGGCGGCCAGTTCCTTGGAACCGGGACGATAGTAAGGGATCAACGGGATTTCGGAACCTACGTGACAAGGTATTTCGGCCGTTACGTTGAAGTTGGTCGGCCGGTTCTTCATGCAGGACACCACCGTGGCATATTCCGACTGGAAGTGGAACACCACATTCACATCGGGACGCTCCCGAAGGATGCCCAGATGGAAACCGCTCTCCATCGAGGGTTTCACGCCGTTGACCGATGTTCCGTCGGCAATATTGCAGACGGCCACATTCTCCCGCTTCAAGGACGGTACCCACGAACCGGTACCGGAAACCAGGGCCTGGTCGCCGATGCGCCACGACAGGTTGCCACTGCTGCAAATGGTCAGCCGGGCATCGCCACAGCGATGGGCCTGGGCTATAAACTGTTGGATTTGTTCTTCTGTTATCATAGCTGTTGACGGTTGAATTATTTGTAAATGGGACCATAGGTAGCGCAGGCACGGTAATCGGCACCTTCCTTGTCCATGCCGAAGGCGTTCCAGGCAGCCGGACGGAAAATCTTCTCATCGTCCACATTGTGCATGCAGACCGGAATGCGGAGGATGGAAGCCATCGTTATCAGATCCTGACCGATGTGGCCGTAACTGATGGCACCGTGGTTGGCTCCCCAGTTGTTCATCACGGAATAGACGTCCTTGAAAGCCGGCTTGTCGCACAGACGGGGCACGAACCAGGTAGTGGGCCAAGTGGGATCGGTACGCATGTTCAGCTTTTCGTGGATTTCGGGATCGATGGTCACGGTCCAGCCTTCGGCTATCTGAAGCACGGGGCCGAGGCCTTTCACCAGGTTCAGACGCATCATCGTGACAGGCATGCCGCCTTTGGAAAGGAAGTTGGACGAGAAGCCGCCTCCACGGAAGTAGTCGCGGTCGGCCGGATACCAGGTCGTAGCCTTCAGGCAGTTGTCCACGTCGGCCTGGGTCAGGTTCCAAGGCTCCTTCATCACGGGGTTTCCGGCTTCGTCGACCGACTGGCCCGAACCGTCGAGCGTCGTGGCGCCGGAGTTGATGAGGTGGATGATGCCGTTGGCAGCCAGGCCGGTCAGCTCCTTGCCTGTGACACGCTTCACGGCTTCGGGACTCCAATAGGTACGCACGTCGGAGAAAATCTGGGCACGATTGGTCAACAGATGGCCGAAGAGCATGGCCACGCCGTTGCAGGCATCGTTCTCGGTAGCCACCACATAGGCTTCACGGATGCCGTTCCAGTCGAAAGAGGTATTGAGCAGCGCTTCGGGATAGTCGCCGTTGGGATAGAAGTCGGTCCACTGGCGCTGTCCCTGGAAGCCGGCGGCAATGGCATTGTGTCCCAGCGCCTCTTCCTTGAAGCCCATCTCACGCAGCTTGGGGTTGCCCTGCATCAGGTCGCGCATGATGATCATCATCTTCACGATGAACTCCCAGTCGGCATCCTTCTGTTCGCGGGTCTTGCGCTTCTCGGGACGGTTCTTGAAGTCCTCGCCTTCGTTCACCTTGCAATATTTCTCGGTCCAGGCCATTGCCTTGGCATATTCTTCCTTGTCGTAGATGCCCTCCGTCATGCGGCGTATGATTTCGGTCAGGTCGACCGACTCGTTGCGCATGCCCAGGTATTCCTGGAAGAAGTCGGGATTGACAATGGAGCCGGCAATACCCATCGACACGCTGCCCATCGACAGGTAGGACTTGCCGCGCATGGTGGCTACGGCCTGGGCGGCACGGGCAAAGCGGAGAATCTTCTCGGCCACGTCGGCGGGAATGCTGTTGTCGTCCAGGTCCTGCACGTCATGGCCATAGATGCCGAAAGCGGGCAACCCCTTCTGGGCATGTCCGGCCAAGACGGCGGCCAGATAAACGGCGCCCGGACGCTCCGTACCGTTAAAACCCCAGACGGCCTTCGGATAATACGGGTTCATGTCCATGGTCTCGGCACCATAGCACCAGCAGGAGGTCACGGTAATGGTGGAACCTACACCCTCGCGCTCGAACTTCTCGGCACAGGCCGCGCTCTCGGCCACACGGCCGATGGTGCCGTCGGCTATCACACACTCTACCGGACTGCCGTCGCCGTTCTTCAGGTTGGTGGAAATCAGCTCGGCCACTGCCTTGGCCAGATTCATGGTCTTTTCTTCCAGACTCTCGCGAACACCGCCCTGACGACCGTCAATGGTGGGGCGGATTCCAATTTTGGGATACTTTTTCATAATCACAAATTAATGGGTCTAACAAATTAACTTATCCTTTTACTTTTATCTATCTTTATACTGACCTGTGCTGAATATAGAAAAAAAAATCAGAGTGAACTGCGCATCCTCACTTCCGTAGGCAGATATTCCTGCACAGACGTGCCGTTCAGAACGAAACCGGCCACCTCGTCGCCCATCCTCTGCCAGTCGATGGTCAGAGCGGTAATGCCTTCATCAATCACTTCGTAGGACGGTATGTCATTGTAAGCCAGGAGGCCGTAGTCCTTGCCACACTTCAGTCCCTCCAGACGTCCCTGCTTCACCACCTTGACCACATCCTGCTGCTTGATGGCCAGATAGGCAGTCCCCGCTTCGACCTTCAGATTTTCCACGTCCGATTCGACCGCCCATTCCAAGCCTTTTTCCTTACAATAACGAATAAAATAGTCCTGGCTGCTCTTGGGATGCTTCAAGCTGCGGGGAAAGAGAAAGACAAACTTGCGATAGGCCGACATGCGGTCGTCCAAAGACACCAAGGCACGGTAGAAAGACTCATCAAAATCCTGGCAGACATACGAATAGCGGTCCTTGTCGAACTTGCCGAAATCGAGCAGCAACAACCGGGCCGGATTGATCTTGTTCAAGGCCGGGCTGAACTTCTCGTTGTCGAAATTCATCACCACATACTTGCTGTACTTGCCCACCGACTCGCGGACCAGCGTATTGAACAAGCGTTCGTTGTACTGGTGGAACAGAAGGTCTACCTTATAATGAAGGGGAAGATGTTTCACGAAGCTGTTGTACAGCGTTTCCTTGAAAGGCGTATACTGGTCGAGCAGCAGAAGGACGTTGGTCACCTGTCCCGTTACGAAATAACCCTTGCGTGGCGTGGAGTCTATCAAGCCGCGTTCCCGCAGGTCGCGGAAAGCCTTGAAGACCGTGTCTCGGGACACTCCATAACGTCGGCTCAGCTCGTTGATGGAAGGAAGAGAATCTCCTTCCAGAAACTCCCGCATGGAGATGGCCTGTCCAAGACGGTCTGCCAACTGCGTCACCTTGCTTGCCTGTTGTCCGAATGTATCGTTTCTCATGGTGTTTCCAAGTTTGTCAGTACAGAAGGAATGCTGTGCTGAACTATGCTGGTACAAAGAAACGGTTTTTAGAAATAAAAAGCACTATCCGAAGCGATGTTTTACAACACATATTGCAGGAAAACGGGAGAAAGGACAGAATAAAGAAACAGAAAAGCCGCTGACATCAGCGGCTTCTAACTCATATCCGTGGAGCTGGAGGGAATCGAACCCTCGTCCAAACGAGGAAATCATAAGCTTTCTACATGCTTATCTCTGCCTTCGGTTTTCGAGCACAGGCAAGACCAGAGCCACCAACCTGCACCTTATCCCCTAAAATTTCGCAAAGGCCGCGGAGAAAGACCCAAGCTATTCCCGATTTTGCTGTGCCACTTTACCAAACGCTTCGGAACAAGAGCTTTTGAGTGACATCCCGTTTCCACCACTGTGGCGGAAATAAAGCTAATCTACTGTACTTCGATTAAGCAGCGAGAGCATAATTTTCGTTGCCAGATAATTGTTTGATAACTGAGATTAAAGTGGAAATTACCGACCCACTGCATGCTTACCTACCATTTCTGCCCGCTGTCAAATCCAGTCAACCCCGGAATTTTGATGCACGGTTCATGGAAATCGTGGCTACAAAGATACGAACTTATTTTCAATTGCACGCCTTCCGGCCCGATTTTTTTGCGCCTGCACCTATCTAAGCTCACTTGCCCTCTAACAGAATGTCAGTCGCTGACACTTTGATTTTCCAAACGCCGGAGAATCGCTTCTTTCGGACCGCAGGCAGAGGCGGACGGAAACGGCAAAGGCGGAAACAGCTTATCCGTTCACCATCAACAAAATAGCGAAATGTTTACAAACAAACCAGAAAGAAAAAGGAGGGAAAAAGACACGATGAGGGGTGAAAAACGGCACAACTGAGCAGCGGGAAGGCCTCGCCCGGCAGAAAACATTGCTTTTTCCGACAGAAAGCATACGTTTTCCCGACTCAAAACATACCATCTGACGACAGAAAACCTACGACCAGCCGCACGAAAACCTGCATTTTTATGCCCAATCTGCTCGTTTTATGCATCTATCAGCGTATATTCTTCACTTTCCGTCCTCTATTTCCATGTTTTCAAGAAAAACGGTTGTCAGCTGCAAGCGGCTTTTCCATCCATTGTGTCAGCCATCTGCCTTGACAAAGGTCAGGATGTCAAAAATCGCCGACAAGACTCCGGACGCCTCCAAGAAGACCGCCAGACAGACGGAAAACGGACAAAACCATACGTTTTGGAAAATATTGACCAACGAAACGGACGATATTACCTTCCCGTTCAAGGAAATCTGCGTATTTTTGCAAAAAACAAAATCTGATTATTCATGAAGAAACTGACCGCTACCCTCCTGCTGGCCTGCGGGTGCCTGTCCACCTTCAGCGCCACGACCGACCGGAAAACACCGAAAACGTACAAACCCGTCCGCACGGACATGTACCACAAAGACTGGATTGACTTCAACAAGAACGGCGTGAAGGACGTCTACGAAGACCCCAACGCTCCCATCGACGCACGCATCGAGGACCTGCTCGGGCAGATGACACTCGACGAGAAGACCTGTCAGATGGTGACCCTCTACGGCTACCAGCGCGTGCTGAAGGACGACCTGCCCACCCCCGAATGGAAGCAGGCGTTGTGGAAAGACGGCATCGGCGCCATCGACGAGCACCTGAACGGCTTCCGCCAGTGGGGTCTGCCGCCCTCGGATAACGAGAACGTGTGGCCGGCCTCGCGCCACGCCTGGGCCTTGAACGAAGTGCAGCGCTTCTTTGTCGAAGAGACGCGTCTGGGCATCCCCGTGGACTTCACCAACGAAGGCATCCGCGGCGTGGAGAGCTACCGCGCCACCAACTTCCCCACCCAGCTGGGCATCGGGCACACCTGGAACCGGAGCCTCGTACGCCGCATCGGCGAGATAACGGGGCGCGAAGCCCGCATGCTGGGCTATACCAATGTCTATGCCCCCATCCTCGACGTGGGACGCGACCAGCGCTGGGGACGCTATGAAGAGGTGTACGGCGAGTCGCCCTACCTTGTGGCCGAACTGGGCATCGAGATGGTACATGGCTTGCAGAAGGACCACCAGGTGGCCGCCACGGCCAAGCACTTCGTGGCTTACAGTAACAACAAGGGCGCCCGCGAAGGCATGGCGCGCGTCGATCCGCAGATGTCGCCGCGCGAAGTGGAGATGATACACGTCTATCCCTTCAAGCGCGTCATTCAGGAAACGGGTCTGCTGGGTGTGATGAGCTCGTACAACGACTACGACGGCATCCCCATCCAGGGCAGTTTCTACTGGCTCACCACCCGCCTGCGCGGCGAGATGGGCTTCAAGGGATATGTCGTGTCGGACAGCGACGCCGTCGAATACCTCTACACCAAGCACGGCACGGCCAAGGACATGAAGGAAGCCGTACGCCAGAGCGTGGAGGCAGGGTTGAACGTGCGCTGCACCTTCCGTTCGCCCGAATCGTTCGTGGAGCCGCTCCGCGAACTGGTAAAGGAGGGCGGCCTGAGTGAAGAACTGATAAACGACCGCGTGCGCGACATCCTGCGCGTGAAGCTCCTCGTCGGCCTCTTTGACGCTCCCTACCAGACCGATCTGGCCGGAGCCGACGAAGAGGTGGAGAATCCTGCGAACGAAGACGTGGCCCTGCAGGCTTCGCGCGAAAGCATCGTCCTGCTGAAGAACGACAAGCAGACTTTGCCCCTCGACATCGACCGCATCAAGACCATCGCTGTTTGCGGCCCCAATGCCGACGAAAAAGGTTATGCGCTGACCCACTACGGCCCGCTGGCCGTCGACGTGACGACGGTGCTCGAAGGCATCCAGGCCAAAGTGGAAGGCAAGGCCGAAGTGCTCTACACCAAGGGTTGCGACCTGGTGGATGCCCACTGGCCCGAAAGCGAACTGATAGAATACCCGCTGACCGATGACGAACAGGCCGAGATAGACCGTGCCGTGGCCAATGCCCGCCGTGCCGACGTGGCCGTCGTAGTGCTGGGAGGCGGCCAGCGCACCTGCGGCGAGAACAAGTCGCGCAGCAGCCTCGACCTGCCCGGCCGCCAGCAGAAACTGCTCCAGGCCGTACAGGCCACGGGCAAACCCGTCGTGCTGGTACTTATCAACGGCCGTCCGCTCTCCATCAACTGGGCCGACAAGTTCGTACCTGCTATCGTCGAGGCCTGGTATCCCGGCTCCAAGGGTGGCACGGCCGTGGCCGACGTCCTCTTCGGCGACTACAACCCCGGCGGCAAGCTCACCGTCACCTTCCCCAAGAGCGTGGGACAAATACCGTTCAACTTCCCCTGCAAGCCTTCGTCGCAAGTGGACGGCGGCAAGAATCCAGGGCCGAAAGGCAACATGTCGCGCGTCAACGGCGCCCTCTACCCCTTCGGCTACGGCCTCAGCTATACCACCTTCGAGTACTCCGACCTCACGGTCAGCCCCGCCGTCATCACTCCGAACCAGACGGCCACCGTCACCCTGAACGTGACCAATACCGGCAGCCGTGAAGGCGACGAGGTAGTGCAGCTCTACACACGCGACGTGGTGAGCAGCGTCACCACCTACGAAAAGAATCTCGCCGGCTTCGAACGCGTCCACCTCGCACCGGGCGAAACGAAGCAAGTCACCTTCCACCTCGACCGCAAGCAGCTGGAACTGCTCAACACCAACATGAAATGGGTGGTAGAGCCGGGTGAATTCGTCGTCATGGCTGCCGCCTCGTCCGAGGATATCCGCCAGACCGCCGTGCTTCGTGTGGAAGACTATGCCACACGCAACGCCCGCCTGGAGGCACAGAAGGAAGAAAGCCCCGTCACAGCCAGCACCAATCCCGAAAGCGTACTGAACGTGCTCGACGGAAAGCCCGAAACCTGCTGGCAGGGCAACAAGGGCGACTACCTGACCGTCGCCCTGAAAGGCAATCCGAAGGTAGACGAAGTGGCCCTGACCTTCAGCCGCGACAACCAGCTGCCCGCCAACTTCGAGATTCAGCTCTCGGGCGGCGGAGGCCAGTTCCTGACTGTCTACTCAGGCACCGTCAGCGAGTATGGCAAGCCGCACACCTACACCTTCCGCGGTACGACGGCCAGTGACCTGCGCATCCTGCTCAACGACGACCGCGTAGGCATCGCCGAAATCGGGCTGAAGCTGCCGCAAAGTACAGGCAAATAACACCACGGGCACGGACGATACAGGCTGCAACGGGTCACCCCGCCGCACAAGCCCGCATCGTCCGTGCCCGCTTCTTTTGTTAATTATGTCAAAATCCGCTATCTGCACCGATAACTTCCTTATCTTTGCTTAATTAAAGAAGTTACGAACCAAAACCTAACAGAAGCATGAAGAAAAATATATTCTTATTGTCGTCTGCACTTACCCTGAGCCTACTGGCCTCGGCACAGACGGAAGTGACCGTCGGCGTAACACAGGGCAAAGATTATGGAGTGACCTATATGCTCCCCAAGACCCAGATTGAAATCAAGGTATATGCCACCAAGCACACCTATACCCCCGGCGAATTCTGCCGCTATGCCGACCGCTATCTGCGCCTTTCGGGCGTATCGGACGAGCCGGCCGTCTACTGGACACTCGACCGGATAGAAACAGGCTTAGTAGGAGTACCGGACAAGGAACACATCTACTTCGTCAAGATGAAAGACAAAACGGTGGCCCCGCTCATGGAGCTGACCGAAGACGGCATTGTTCGCTCCATCAACCTGCCTTTCAGCGGAGGTGACAAAAAGGAAACTCCCCAAGCCGGGAAGCCCGAAAAGGATCTGGACCCGCGCAGTTTCCTGACCGAAGAAATCCTGATGACCAGCTCCAACGCCAAGATGGCCGAACTGGTAGCCAAGGAAATATACAGCATCCGTGAAAGCAAGAATGCCCTGATACGCGGCGAAGCCGACAACATGCCCACCGACGGCAATCAACTGAAAATCATGCTCGACAACATGAGCCTTCAGGAAAAGGCGCTGATGCAGATGTTTACGGGCAAAGAGAAGAAGGATACACAAATATTCACCGTCCGCATGGAGCCTGAAGAAAAAGAAAGTGCAGTGGTCCTCCGCTTCTCCAGCAAGCAGGGAATGGTCGACAAAGACGATTTGTCCGGCGATCCTGTCTACATCAGTATCCAAAACAAAAAACTGATAACTGCCCCCACCGAAGAAAAGAAGAAATTGGACGGCATCATCTACAATGTACCCGGACAGGCCGGCATCAAACTGACCTACCTGGGAAAGGAAATATACAACAACGAACTGCCGGTCACCCAGTTCGGCACGCAGGAATCGCTGGCTCCGGTACTGTTCAACAAGAAATCGACCACCACAGTCCTCTTCGACACCACGACCGGCGGACTGCTGAAAGTGGACAGAGCGGAGAACTAAACGTTCTCTCCCTCTTTACGGGCCAACAGGCGAATGAATCCATCCCGTTGTAGCTGCACGATATAGGCCGCTACGCGGGATGCATAGTTTTTATCCGCCCCGAAGTGCGGCTCCAGCAGGCCGATGATTTCGCCTACCGTACGACGGCCGTCCACCAGCCGCCACACCGCAGAGCCATGCTCCTCCAACGGGATGTGCACTTCACGCGACAAGGTCTTGGGCACCAGCCAACGCTGCATCCAGGCCTTCCGGAAACGAGGAAGGATGAGCACTGCGCACTCATCCTCCCATTCCGTCCGGACAATCTCCGCGCACACAGGCACGGTATCCAGTAAGTTAAATTGCTTTTTCATCCGCTGTCGGCATCAGTCCTTGATATTGGGTTCTTCCAAGCCCAGTCCCTTCTTGCGGTCTACCACTTTCAATACAAAGCCCAGAATCAAAGCAGCCACACCCAGACAGGCCAGCATGACCAGCGGCGCCGTATAGTCGTAGGACACGGCGGCTTCCTCGGGGGTAATCACACCGTTCTGCAAGTCGGCCACCAACTGGGGGTTGGTCTTATCGAGCACCTTACCGATGAGGAGCGGGAACAGCCAGAGGCCGATGTTCTGAATCCAGAAAATCAGCGCATAGGCACTACCGATAATCTTGGCATCCACCAGCTTGGGGACGCTCGGCCAGAGCGAAGCAGGTACCAGGGAGAAGCTGGCTCCCAGAACCAGAATCGTGAGATAAGCCACGATAATGCCTCCCACCGCATTTTCTTTCAGTCCAGGCAACACAAATGCAAACGTCAGGTGACAGAAAATCAGCAGCAACGAACCGACAACCAGCATACTGGCCGCCTTACCCTTGTGGTCCACATAGTTACCCAAAATCGGAGTAATGCCTACGGCCAGCAGCGGGAATACGGCGAACACCGTTTCTGCACTCTGACGCATATAGCCCATGTAGCAGAATACAACCAGCGCCACACCGGCCACCACCAACAAGCCGTACTTCATGGCCGCACGTTTCGAGAAGTTGCTGGCAAAAGCGGCAACCGCCACTACCAACATAATGACGTACTGGATAATGGTCACCGTATTGGTAGCCCAAAAGGAATCGGAAGGCACCTCCGTAAACACCAGATTGCACTGCAACATATTGACCGCATACTTCTGGAAGGGGAAGATGGCCGAATAGTACAACACGCACAGCAGGGCCACCAGCCAGAAACCACCGCTTGAAAGGATGCTTCCCAAGTCGCTGATTTTAAAGGGGTCGTCCTTCTCCTCGGCCTCACCTGTCTGCGCATCCAGCTTCTTGTCCATAAAGAAGTAGACGATAAACATAATCAGAGCTATCATCAGCAGTACCACGCCGAAAGCGACCGAACGGGAAACGTCGATCACTCCACCCAGCTTGGCAAAAACAGGCGAGAAAATCATGCAGGTAGCCACTCCCAGACGGGCAAGCGCCATTTCAGACCCCATAGCCAATGCCATTTCACGACCTTTGAACCACTTGACGATACCGCGCGACACGGTGATACCCGCCATCTCGACTCCACAACCGAAAATCATAAAGCCCACTGCCGCAAACTTGGCCGATGCCGGCATTCCCTCATAGAAAGGCGAGATACCCAATTCATCAAAACCCGGGATGTAGTTCAGGTTGTTGTTAAACCAGGTTTCCAGACTGCTTCCCTGAAAAGCCTCCGTAACGGCATACCAGTTGATGGTAGCACCCACCAACATCACAGCTCCCGAAAGGACAGCCGTGAAACGTACACCCATCTTGTCCAAAATGATACCGGCAAAGATGAGGAAAAAGACAAATACATTCAAGAAGGTCTCGGAACCCTGCATGGTGCCGAAGGCGGTCGAATCCCATCCGCGTGTGGATTGCATCAAGTCCTTGATGGGAGAAAGAATGTCCATAAAGATGTATGAACAGAACATGGCAAAGGCCAGAAACATCAATACCATCCAGCGAATGGCCGCCGAATCGCGCAAAGTCTGATGAATTGGAGTTGTAGGAGTCATTGTATCAACAATTTATAAAGGAATAAACGAAAAACGGGATTGCCATACGATGGTATGCAGCAATCCCGTCCTTTCAGAAATTTATAAAATCAGTGCAATATCAGTTTACAGAATCTGCAGGAGCATTTGCTGCAGGTGCTTCGGTCTGCGGAGCAGCTGTACCTGTAGGCATGTTATAGGGGTTGGTAGCTTCCTGCTGCTGTGCCTGCTCCATGATGACGTCACCGCTCTTCGAAGAAACGGTAGGCAACACATAAGCGGTAGCTATACTGAATACGACCATGGCAGCAGCCAAAGTCCATGTGGCCTTCTCCAGGAAGTCAGTAGTTTTGCGCACACCCATAATTTGATTGGATGAAGAAAATCCGGAAGCCAGACCGCCTCCTTTGGAATTCTGAATCAAGACAATGAAGCACATCAGCACAGATGCCAGCAACATTAAGATAACTAATAATAAATACATTTTCTAATTATTTTGATTTAGCGTTAATAATCAATTTCTCCAAAAATCGGATTTGGTCTGCAAAGTAAGCATTTTTTTTTGGATAATTCAAGCTTAACTTTTTAATAATTTCAAGGGCCTTCTCATATCGGTGCTGTTTTATGTAAATTTTGGCCAAAGTTTCGGTCAAACAGCTGTCGTCCCACTCTTCGGACGACAACGGCAGATTTTCGGCCGCCTCTTCGTCCTGCGCCGATGCGGTTTCCTTTTTCTCAACATCCGATGCCGGTTCTTCTACCGCAAGCGTCTTCCCGCTTTCTTCACCAGACTCTAACGGCATCGCCTCGTGCTCTTGGACTTCCGGCGCCGCCGTCTCTTCCTGAGCAGTTACTTTACCAGCGTTTTCCACCTTGTCCAAAAAGCCGTCAATCAACTCCTGCCCGCGCAACTGGGGAACATTCTCATCCAACGAACCAGAGTTTTCTTCCTTCAGCAAGTAGGCCGTATAGTCCATCGTATAATCCAAGCCGGTACTTTGCGAATGGTCTTCGGGCATAGAAGACAAGAAGGCATCTATCAGGAACAGCGTACGGTCAACACCCGGTTCCCCACTTCCTTCCGAAAGGACAGCCGGCTGTTCCTCCTCCCGATGCAATGTGTAGCGGTCTCCTTCTATCAGATAGAACAACGAACGGCGGTCGGCCACATACAGCACCGCCTTACGCAATTCTACTCCGAAATTGATGTCGTGCAACAAAAAAAGATTTTTCAGATAAAGCAGACGCAACGACTGAAAATAAGGATAACGGGCTACCAATGTACGGAGCTCGTACAAAGATTCCCGATTCAACGACTCGGGATGCAGAATCCATTGTTGCAGTTGGAAGGATGTCATATCTTACCAGTTGGCTACCGTAGCGTTGAAAATCTGTTCCGTAATGTCCTTTACCATCAACGTAATCAGCTGGTCCTGTACATCGGTCAGCAACTGATTGGAATCGTAAGTCTGGAAAGCCGAGAACTGCTGTTCAAAGTCCTCCTCATGATTGGTATTGTTGGTATAGCGCACGTTGACCGTCAGCGTCACCTTTACCTTGGAAGCATAACCACTGGCATCGACAGACTCATTGTATTGGTTATAGCCTGTAATTTCACCGTCGATATCCAAATCGCCACCCGAATCAATCACCTGCAAACGTGTCTGCTGAATGAACATATCCCTCAGTTTCGTATTGAACTCAATGGCCAAAGGCGCATAGACATATTCCGCCCGATTCTGAAAATCGGCAATGGAAATGGTCTTTACCTTCGAATAGTCTATCGAACTGATGGGAGCCAATCCAAAAGACATACGGCACGAATATACAATGACCACCAGTGCGACACAGGCAAATGCGATTCCTAACTTCTTAATCCAATCCATATTCCTTAATCTTTCTGTAAAGCGTCCGCTCTGAAATATTCAAATCTTGTGCAGCACTTTTCCGTTTTCCATGATTCTTTTCCAATGCCTTCCGAATCATCTCCTTTTCTACATCATCCAACGCCAGAGATTCTTCCACATACTCTTCCGTATCCTGAATGTCATCATCGGCAGGAGCAGTGGCAGGCTTCACAGGCTGGACTGCCGGACGAATGATGGTCGGCACATTGGACTCAACAGTCACAGGAGGCACCAATGGAGTCGTCGGAGCATAATACGTGGAGTCGGGTATCGGAGAAGGGGCTCCATGACCGCCCGAAGCACGTTCGGACATGATCTCATGAACCAGTTTCTTCAATTCGGTCACATCCTGACGCATGTCGAACAATACCTGATACAGAATTTCCCGCTCACTGCCAAATCCCTTGCTTTCTTTGACACCCAGCAGGGCCGGCAAGCGCTGGACGTTGTTGGCCGGCAAATAACCTTTCAGAATTGCCGCAGTAATTTCCCGATTAGGTTCTATAATGGATATCTGCTCCGTTATATTTTTCAATTGGCGGACATTGCCCGGCCAGGAATATGCCATCAGCATCTGACGGGCATCGTCAGTGAGCTGAAGAGCCGGCATGTGGTATTTCTCGGCAAAGTCCGAAGCAAACTTACGGAACAGCAGCACCACGTCCTCACCCCGCTCACGCAAAGGGGGAACCTGGATAGGCACCGTGTTCAGTCGGTAATACAAGTCTTCACGGAAACGCCCGTCGGCAATGGCCTGCGTCAGATTGACATTGGTCGCAGCCACAATGCGGACATCGGTCTTTTCCACCTTCGACGACCCCACCTTGATAAATTCCCCGCTTTCCAGCACACGAAGCAAACGGGCCTGCGTCGGCAAAGGCAACTCGCCCACTTCATCCAGAAAGATGGTTCCTCCGTCTGCCTCACCAAAGTAACCCTTACGGTCGCTGATGGCTCCTGTAAAAGCGCCTTTTTCATGGCCGAACAGTTCAGAGTCGATGGTTCCTTCAGGAATGGCACCGCAGTTCACCGCTATATATTGCCCATGCTTGCGGCGGCTATATTGGTGTATGATTTGCGGAAAACTTTCCTTTCCCACACCGCTTTCACCCGTTATCAGTACGGACAAGTCGGTAGGAGCCACCTGCATGGCTACATCGATTCCACGCAACAATGCTTCATTATTGCCGATAATGCCAAAACGCAATTTGACCTGTTGTATTTCCGCCTTTGTCATCATTTTACAAATCCTCTTCTACACTATCCAACTTCAGTTTGTCACTGTCGTCTTTCTTGTCATAATATTGTTTCCGAAGCGGATTGGCATTGGCCAACATCTCACTTTGACGATTGCGGAAAACATCGATGGCCACATAAACTGCCTGCCGGAAAGAGTCTTCCGAAGCAATTCCTTTACCCGCAATATCATAGGCGGTACCATGAGCCGGCGATGTACGAACCACCGGCAAACCAGCAGTGAAGTTCACCCCTTCGTCCATAGCCAAGGCCTTGAACGGTGCCAGACCCTGATCGTGATACATTGCCAACACACCGTCGAAATGAGTGAAGCTGCCCGAACCCATAAATCCGTCTGCAGGGAAAGGACCGAAGCACAGCACTCCTTCTTCCGTCATTTCCTTCATGGCAGGAATGATGATTTCTTCTTCTTCCGTGCCCAGCAAGCCGTTGTCACCCGCGTGAGGATTGAGAGAAAGGACCGCTATACGAGGTGCCCCGATACCGAAATCCTGCTTCAAAGAGCGATGGAAAATGCGCATTTTCTCCTTAATCAGATCTTTAGTCAGCGTAGACGCAATCTGGCCCACAGGGATATGACCGGTAACCAATGCTACCCGCAAATCATTTTTCATCAGAATCATCAACGCTTTCTTTCCTTCGCCCAGCTGCTGCTCGATATATTCAGTATGCCCTGGGAACTTGAATTCCTCCGACTGAATGGTATGCTTGTTGATAGGAGCTGTCACAATGACGTCTATCAGTCCTTCCCGATATTCATCAAAAGCCTTCTCCAAGGCGACGAGAGCCGCATGTCCGGCTTCGGCATCCGGCTTGGAAAATTCAACCTTCACCTCGTCGTCCATACAGTTTACGATACTCAGACGGTCGTGAGCAGCCTCTCTGGCCGATTCTATGATACTGAAGTTCGTCGGCAAATCGAGGGATTTGCGATGGTAAGCCGCCACCTTGGGCGAGCCATAAATAACAGGAGTACACAACTCCAGCATAGCAGGCTCTGCAAAAGTTTTCAAAATGACTTCGTAACCTACACCATTGATATCGCCTTGCGTAATGCCGACTCTCACTTTCTTATTTTCCATTGTCTTGTTTCTTAGTTGCAACATCTGTATTCTTCGCGTCTTTTGCAGCCTCTTCCTGAGCATCCTTCTGTTCACCCGGCAAACGCAAAGTATAGAGGGAAGCCTCCATCTGACGAATCAGATTGCGTTTCAACTTGTCGGGGGAATATACAAACACTTCGGCTACAATGATCCGCTGGTTCTTTTCATCCAAACGCATGTGGGAAACATACGGGCCTCCCATAAAATCGCCATGAACGCGCCACAAGCCACGTGCCTCGAGTGCGTAAGCATGCTGAACGGTAATGGGACGTACATCGGTCAGCAAAGTATCGGTTGCCATATACATGCCCTCACGCGCACCGGGGATGTTCACCTTCATCACAGAGTCACGCTTCTGCATATAATATTCTTTGGTAAACGTATTCTTGTCACGATAGGGGAATGAATAGATGACAAAATTCTGGTCACCGGTAGCCGCGTTGGTACCTGCCCAGAAGAAGTTTTCACCAATCTTGTGGGAAGAAAGTGCACCCGGCACCCATACTTCGCAATCGAACATCTTCTTGACTTCCTTATAGACAAAATCATTATGGTCAGTCTCCAATACGGCAATCTGACGATTCATCTCCGCACGGGTAAAGAAATCAATGATATCTTGTTTATGCTGGGTCACATATTCTCCGAAAGACTCTTCATCGGGAGCCTGTATGGTCAAGATGGCCTGCGGATAAGAATACACATCCTTGCTGTATTTCATCTTGGGCTGGGTATAGATATTCTGCACATCAGCCACAATAATGTTGCGGATGAGCTTCAAGGTAGCATCATAATTGGTAGGATCGGTATACATGATTCTGAACGAACGTTCCGACTGGGGAAGTCCAGGCACATCCGTATCCAACACATTGAAAAGCGCACGACCGGCCGGACGCTCCCACATGTCCTGGTCGATAACCACCAGAATTTCATAAGCACGGCCGCTGGAAGTCGGCGTAAACACGCTTTTCCCCTTTTTCTTGCCACTACAAGAAACCATCAGAAGCGACAGTACAAAAAACAAACTGAAATAAAACAAGTGTTTTTTCATATTACTTCTCCATTTAAATTTTCACAAAGCTACAAAGAATGCGTTTATTCACCATATCCGAGTTAATAATTTATATTAATTCTTGTCTACAGCCTCCTGTTTGGCAGTAGACAACATGCCACACGCGGCAAAAATATCTTCTCCACGTGACGCACGGATTGTAGTGAACAGGCCATGCGAGGTCAGATAATCACGGAAACGGACCATCGTATCCATATCCACCCCTTCGAGGTCGACATTGGGAATGGCATGGAAACGGATCAAGTTCACACGGCAATCCAATCCGCGAAGGAGCTTCAACAGTTCTTTCGCGTAAGGCAAACTGTCATTTACACCCTTGAAAACAATGTATTCGAAAGACAAACGGCGCTGTTTGCTGAAATCATACTGACGCAACACATCCACAATCTCTGTAATGGAGAAAGCCTTCTCGGCCGGCATCAGCTCCCTGCGCTGCAACGGCAGAGAGGAATGGAGGCTAACAGCCAAATGGCAATCGCACTCTTCGATAAACCGCTTCAGGCCCTTACGCAAACCTACAGTAGAAAGAGTCACCCGCTTCGGGCTCCAGGCATAGCCATAGGAAGCCGTCATCACTTCCAGCGCCTTCAACACTTCGTCCAGATTGTCCAACGGTTCACCCATACCCATCATGACAACATTGGTCAGTTTGTCACGCTCGGGCAAGGAATGTATCTGGTTCAGGATTTGTGCAGCCGTCAGATTGGCCGAGAAGCCCTGCTTGCCAGTCATACAAAACTCACAGTTCATTTTGCAACCCACCTGTGAAGACACGCATAGAGTGGCCCTATCGTCATCTGGGATATAAACAGATTCTACAAAATGAGTTTCGCCAACCTGATAGAGATACTTGATGGTCCCGTCGACCGAGCGCATGGCTTCGACAGGAGCATAGGCCCCGACTTCATACAGTTCTTTCAGCAAATCGCGATGTTTCAACGACAGATTGGTCATCTCGTCAATAGACTTCACCTTCTTGTCGTACAACCAAGAAGCTATCTGCTTGGCCGAAAAGGCTGGCATATCCAACTGTTTCACCAAAGACTGAAGCTCGGCCAGTGTCATTCCCAAAAGAGGTTGTTTCTGCATATTTATGGAATCTATATATTTCTCTTTGCAAAGATATTAAAAGGTAAGGGCAGTAGCAAATGAAAAGCAAGTTTTCGATTCGGCCATACCGAACAGAGGACTCTATAAAAAGACAGGAGCCGCCCGAGACTATCAGGCAGCTCCTGCATATTATTACAGAATACTTATCAGAAGAAGAGGTAACGATCGTCCTTCACGTTGGCCTTCAGATAAAGGTCGTTGACAAACTGTCTTACAACCAAGTTGGTATACATACCCTGCAACTTGTCCACTTCAGCTTTCTCATCGTAAGTTTCGTTCAGCTTTTCTTCAGCATAGGGCTGGAGGACAAATACACCTGCATTACCCTTAATCGGAGCACTCAGCTGATTCATGGCACCAACAGAAGCATAAGCACTTACCAGCGGCTCACTGCTACGCAGAACTGATACAAACGCCGGAGCATCAAAAGTTACATGCTTTACAGAATCGGTTACAGCATTGGCCAGTCCCTTATACTGGTCGAAAGTAGAAGCGTTGGCAGCCTTCATGTCGGCCATAATCTTTTCAGCCTTCTTGTCGCGAACCAACTGCAGTCTCAAGTCATTCTGCACAGCAGCCAGCGAACGATAGCCTTCGGGAGCCACCGAAACCAGGCCAACTACCATCATGTGGTCGCTTTCACCGCATTCATACAAGCCAGATACTTCACCCGGTTTGGCGGAGAATACCCATCTGAGAGCTTCCTTCGTGCCACGTACACCGCCGATGCTATGCTCTGCGCTGTAAAGGTCGGTACGGTCGAGCAGACGATAACCGGCATCTTCGGCATTGGCTACCAGCTTGTCCAGTGTATTGTTGGCAGCGATGAACTGGCTGAAATCGTTGTATGCCTTGCTATATGTGTCCTTACTGAACTCTACAGCACGCTTTACAACAGCCACTTTATATTTGTCCTTGTAGGCCTTCTTTCCTGTAACCTGCAGGATGACATTGCCCTGGGCCAGTGAAAGATTTTGCAGGTCATTGGTTTCACCCATAGTAACAGCGGTAATGTACTTCAAGTTGTCGCCGTCCACCTGCGCTCCTTCATAGTTGGCGGAAGTAATCCATATGGATTCACCCGTCTGACCATACTTCTTGGCAACCTCAGCGAAATCGGCCCCACCCTTGATGGCGTTGTAAATGCTGTCGGCCAAAGTCTTGGTCTTCTCAGGAGTTTCGGCAACGACCTGTATCTGACGATACTGAATAGAATCGGGCATAGAGGCCTTGGCCAGTTTCTTGAACGAGTTCATCGTATTGTCAAGTGCATTGTAATAAGGACCGTATACATCGCCCATAGCAACTGAATCCAGACGAGCTACCACATCACTCGGCAAAGCCCGAGTCGTATAATACAGGTCTACATAAGGCTGCTCGGAACCGGTCGAACGAACCAGCGTCGAATAATCGGAAGTGGCACCAGCCAACTGAGCCGTGTATTCGTCCATCTCCTTACGCAGTTCGGCTTTGTCTTCGTCACTGGCAGTAACCTGTACGTCAATGTACTTGATGTTACGGGTTTCCACATACTGACGGTATTGCTCCTTCTTCTCGTCGTAAGCAGCCTTCAGCTCGGCGTCAGTCACTGTAATGGTAGAATCCACGATAGAAGAATAAGGAACGGCAGCCAGCAGCATATCCTTCTGGTCGATACGGCCGTCGAACGTCATCTGTGCCTCTACGGGATTGGAGAGCAGAGACTTCGCGATGAGGTTGCTATACTTTTCCTGCAAGCGAGTCTGAACAAGAGTCTTCTCGATAAACGACCATACCTTATACAAAGAGTTATAGTAATCGGCATATTGCGCAGGCATCTGTCCCTGGTTCATCTTGGCATAATCGGCCAGGAACTTCATCAGCATATCCTTGTCGAACGCACCTGTCTGCGGATTGTGGAACGGTGTCTGGGCCAACAGCGGATGAGTGCCTTCATTGATGATGGACTTTATTTCTTCCTTGGAAACGGTCAGGCCCAGCTTCTCGGCCTCAGCCTCAATCAACTGGTTGTTGACATACGTTCTCCAAACTTCATCTCTCAACTGGTTGAGCTGATCGTCGCTCAATGCGTTTGTACCGCTCGTAAACTTCACGACTTCCGCATATTCATCTACCATTGACTGATAATCCTGAGCGGAAAGCACATCTCCGTTCACCTCACCTACATCTTGTGACTGATGCGGCTGGAGCACACGCCACGCATCACCTGCGATGAAGGCGAACAGAGCCAAACCCACAGCAATCACCAATAAAGGTCCTTTGGACCGAATGTTTTGTAATGTTGCCATTTTTATTAATTGTTTTTTATTTGTTTATTATTCTTTTTCTGCCACTGTTCATTTTAGCGCACGAAGATACAAAAAATGCAAATACACTTCTATTTATTCCAAGAAAAATTACGTTTTCAGGCATTTATTCAGTCACTTTCATGCGGACAAGCTCAATTTTGGTCGCCGTAACCTTGATAATTTTGAAATGATATTTGCCGATAGCCACTTCTGCATTCGGTTTCGGAAAGCTCTGATAAGTGTTCAGAATCAAGCCGCCAATCGTCAGATAATCGTCCGACTCAGGCAAATCCAAGTCGAATGTCTCGTTCACTTTCTCAATCTCCAGACGACCCGACAACAGATAATCATGGTCGGCTATCTGCCGGCAGACGTACGAAGTATTGTCGTGCTCATCCTCTATATCGCCAAAAATTTCTTCCACCAGATCTTCCAAAGAAACGATGCCCGAGGTACCGCCAAATTCATCGACCACTACGGCCAGCGTCTTCTTCTGCTGCATGAACAATTTCATCAGCTTATGGGCCGGCATTGTTTCGGGCACAATGGGAACTTCCTTGACGTGGTTGTGCCAGTCGGCCGGATTGCGGAACATCTCCGAGGAATGGATGTATCCGATAATGTTGTCAATGTTCCCTTTATAAATCAATATCTTCGACAATCCCGACTCGATAAACAGATTTTTCAACTCTTCGAGCGAAGCGGATGTGTCGACCGCCACAATCTCCGTACGGGGCACGATGCAATCGCGTATCTTGACATTCGAGAAATCGAGCGCATTCTGGAAAATCTTCACCTCCGTATCCAGCTCTTCTTCGTTGGAAGCATTCTCGATGCCCGACTGGACGAAGTAATCCAAATCGACTTTGCCAAAAGCCCTGTCAGAGGCTTCCTTATTGATACGCATCCCACCCAAACGCAAGAAAAGGCAGGATAGACCCGAAGCCAACTTGGATATCGGGAAAAGGACCACGTAGCAAACCAACAGAGGAAAGGCAAATATCCTCAGCATCAGATTCGGATTGATCTTGAAGAGGTTCTTGGGCAAGAACTCACCCGTCACCAGAATAATCAACGTAGAGATGACTGTCTGAATCAATACCAGAAGAAAGTGATTGTCGATGACACCCGCCAACAGGTATCCTTCAATGATCTGAGCCATCAGGATACCATAAATGACCAAGGCGATGTTGTTACCCACGAGCATCGTGGATATGAAGTTATTGGGATTCTTGAAGAAATAGGACAGGACGTTCGAGGTCCACCCTTCCTTCTTCTCCATCTCAAAGCGAAGTTTGTCCACCGACACAAAAGCAATCTCCATCCCCGAAAAGAAAGCCGAGAAAGCCATGGTCACCAACAAAGAAACAA
Organism: Mediterranea massiliensis; assembly: GCF_900128475.1. Taxonomy (GTDB): domain Bacteria; phylum Bacteroidota; class Bacteroidia; order Bacteroidales; family Bacteroidaceae; genus Bacteroides; species Bacteroides massiliensis_E. The sequence continues at coordinate 143,062 of NZ_LT635834.1, forward strand.
TTATTCCCATAACAAAAAGCTACTTGACGGTATCGGCCTGCAAAGTATCGGCAGGTGCGGTTCCTGTGTCTTCATCAATATAAAAGATTCCGTTGGTCTTGAAGAATGTGTATTTCGTCAGCTGCTCATTCGATTCAAAGCCTACAGCGTAAATGATCTGGTCAGGCTGCTCGATGCGAACCTCCTTGTCCGAATAGACTTTCTGCTTGTTCTGGTCCCAGAAAAGCAGTTCGGTATCGAACTTCTCGCCTTTCAGGTTCTGGATGTGCACATTGCTTATCAGCTTCCACAACTTCTGTTTGTCGTAATAGTAGGCCGTATCAGCCTTGATGCTGGCCTCTACCTGAAAGAGAGAGTCGAACTTCTCGACATAGACACCTTTCTCGAACGACCAATAGGAGGGCGACTTACGGTCGTAGACCTTCCATTCCTCCGCATTGACACGGTAACGGATGACACCCGAATCGGACACCAGCGTCACAACTCCCCGCGTATCCATCACAGGCAGCGAGTCGCGTTCAGTAATGGCAGCGCCCAACTCCTTCTTGCGGCCCGAGCAGGAAGAGAATAAAACAAGCATAACCATCACCCCGCAGGCAATGGTTATGCTCGTCATTTTATGTCTAATCCATCGATAAATGTCGGAGGACATACGATTATCTGATGGTTGTAGTCTCACCAATCCAGCCTTCAACCGTGATGCGGTCACCGGTCTTGTAGCCCAGCATGAAGAGGTCCTTGGCCTCGGGCAGGTGAGCGGAGTAAGTTCCAATCAGCTTGTTGGCCTGTTCGGCAACAGAGGGATCAACAGACTTGGCTCTCTGAAGCTTGTCGAGCACTACGTAATAAGTACACTTGTTCAGAGCAGGTTCATCGTTCCAATGAGGATTGGAGCCGTATGCCTGAGCCAGCAGGATGTAAGCGTTACCGAAGTTCTCGTTGAAGCCGATAGCCTTGTAGCAGTAACTGCGTACCTGCGACCACTTCTTGGCACCAAACATGGCGGCAGCAGCTGCATAAGCCATTTCAGCCTTCTTGGCATTGTCTGTTTCCAAACTCAAAGCCTCATCGAAATACTTCACAGCCGTATCATAGTCACCCTTCTTATATGCCTGAAAACCGCAACCTACAGCAGCATCGGCCGTCGGGTTGATCTTATACATATAATAAGAAGCCTGGAAGTAAGCATCGCTCTCGGTGCATTTCATCATCTTCAGCACGTTGATGGCCTTCTTCAGGAAAACAGAATCCGTCTGATTGGCTTCTACCTGAGGACCATAAATTTTCTGAAGAGATTCGCAATCGGCTACGCCACTGTTGATGAAGATAGCGACTATACTTTCTTTAATCTTCTCAAGCGTATTCTTCGTAGACGGTTTTGTTTCTGCAGCAATAGCAGCATCTGTATATTTTGTTGCATCCAAATAGTCTTGGAAGAATTGCTCAGTGTGAGCTGCATCAGCCTTAACCTTCTGCATAGAGGTATTCATAAAATAAAAGAGTATGGTAGGATTGGCTTCCTGCTTATCCGCATCTACAGACTCTTTCAGCCAAGCATAAGCTTGATTCAAGTCTGGCTTTGGAGCGTAAGTCAAATAGTCAATAGCCTTACGGCCTTTTGCACCTTCCACACCATAATTCAATTTTGTACCCTTTGCCAAGAACTCAGGAATATATTTCATTTCCTGATCATAAACAGACATCAGTTCATTAAAATATTTTTGGTAGTCGGCGGAATTACGGTCTTTAATACCCTTCAAAAAGCTCTGCAAAATATCTTTTGCATCACCATATGTATAGAATCTCAGTGTCGGACAATCTTTCAAGACCTCCATACAGGGGGCATAAGCATCCTTAAAGTTTCCTGCCTTGACAGCTTCGTGAGAGATACTGCTGTTGGCATTACAGTCGTTTTGTGCGTAAGCTCCGGCTGCTCCACCCGAAAGGAGCAAGGCCGCTACAAGCGTCTTAATTTTCATTGTATTTAAAATTTTTAGTTGTTATATTTTTGTCTATTCCATCTATCTCTTTGTCTCTGCATCAGTCAACCTTGCGCTTGAAGAACCAGCGTTCGTTGAACGTGACTCCAATGACCAGCCGCAACGTGTTTTCATCCACAAACGTCACTTTCGAGCCTTTGGTTCTTGCATATTGGGCCGTGACGCTCAAGAATGAGCCTGTGCGCGGTATAGGAAGACCGAAACCGGCCGACACTCCGAACTCCTTGGCCGCCCGTTGCCCGTCTATCTTGTAATAGGGCAAGGAATAATAGGCTCCCACCCGATACTTGATGTGGCTCAGGTAACTGCGTCCCAACAAGTTGGGAATGTATTCCGCTCCCACGCCTACCCGCATGCGCGAGCAGAAGGCGTTGTCGTCGTTCAGATAGGAAACCTTGTCCCACTGCTGCATCATGAAGTCGGCACCCACGGTCAGACGCTTGTCGTACACATAGGCCAGACCTACACCTACCGTCATCGGAAGTCCGAAGGTAGCCACGGAGTCGCGCGAGCTATACGTGCTTCCCGTCGTCGTATTCCCCACCATTTCGCCGATAACCGTCGTGTTGTTCAGGTCACGCTTCGGAGAAAAGACAGCTCCCAGTGTCAATGCGTTCTTCTTTCCCCACTGCTGCGTATACTGAATGCCGAAATCCAACTTATAGTCCTTAATATCAGTACTTAGTGTACGCGTAAAAGGGAATTTGGTTGCATCAGCAGGAAACTTCAGTTCAGACGTCCTCGTGATGTCACCCCAAAGATACGAAATATTTGCACCAACAGAAAAATTTTTAAATATTTTAAAGCCTAATCCTACATAAGCCTGATGCAAACCACCTTCGCCCGAGTAGGTGACAGTGCTTGAATTGGCCGAATTCCCCGTATCTTCACGTGTCTCGCCCATGCTGTAGCCCACATTGGAGAAAGGGAATACGCCGACACTCATGCCGCACCATTTGGCCAGACGGAACTGCATGGTGATGTAGTCGAAGCTGGAGTTCTTGGCATTCTGCTTCAAGGTTCCATTACTGAAGTTGGTATTCTGCAGGGAGACGGCTCCATCGAAGATGAACGTCAGCGAATCGACCGCCGTATAAGAAGCCGGATTGGCGAAATTCACCTGACTGCCGTCGCGCAGGCCATAAGCCACACCGCCCATCGCCTTGCTGTTGCTCGAACCCTGATCCGACAAGTGGCCGTATCCATACCGCGTATAAGGTGAATTCGTATTGTTTTGGGCCATTACCATCCCGCACCACATGCCGAGTAAAAGCACCAACAGTGTCAGTCTATATCCTGTCATTATTATAAATCAATATTCGGTTTAATCCTTTCAACACTAAAAATTTGTCTGCAAAGATGATACTTTTTACGTTTGTATCAAAAGAAAATTCGTCGCCCCCCGTTAAAAAAACCAAAAGTTCAGGATATTTAGTTTTCATATCCTGAATATAACCTTGCATTTCATAACGGATGCCGCGAAGCACTCCGGCACGGATGGCCGTCTCCGTATCCTTGCCCATGGGCAGGCAGCGGCCTTCCGATGCCACCAGCGGCAGACGCCCTGTGAAGCTGTGCAGTGCCTTGAAACGCATCTGAAGGCCGGGAGAGATGTTGCCGCCATGATAACGGCCGGCCGCATCGATAAACTCGTACGTGATGCAGGTACCCGCATCTATCACCAGGATGTCGCGGCCGGGAAAGCGGTCGGAGGCTCCCACAACCGCCGCCATGCGGTCGTAGCCCAACGTGCGGGGTGTCTCATACAAGTTTTCTACAGGCAGGGGAGTGTCGGGCCCCAACCTCAGCAAGGGGCAGGGCAAGGCAGCCAGCCGGGCCTCGACTTCGGCCGTGAGGTCGATGACCGTGGCCACAATGGCACGTTCGACGGGACGGCGGCGGCAAATGTCGGGCAACTGCTCCAGTGTCTGGTTGGAATCATAGAAGACATCGACCAATGAAGCGCCTTCGAACAACGCAATTTTTGCGACCGTATTTCCTATATCAATTATCAGATTCACTGCTATCTTAGCTTTTTTCGGGGGCAAAGATAGTGCAAAGCGGGGGAAGTACAAAGCATCGGAAGCCGTTTTCGGCCTTCCTCCGACGCAAAGCTTTACACCGGCTTTTGCAAAGCTTTACATCCGCCCTTGCAAAGCTTTGCATCTGCCTTCGCAAAGCATTGCCTTTCTCCTCGCAAAGCACTGCTTTCCGCCTGGCAAAACGATGCTTTCCTCCGGCCGGCCTTTCACGCCCCTCCAGACGGAGGTTTTCTTTCCACAAAATCACCCGCCTTTTATCGGCCGCATGTGACAAAACAAAAAAGATGGCGACAGATAGGGTAAATATCAACCTAATTGTATATCTTTGTTAACTTAAAAAGTTAGCATGCATCAAAAGTAAAGAACCGATATGAAAGATTTCTTCAAATTCACTTTTGCGACCGTCACAGGTATCATCCTGTCGACCGTCATCTTGTTTTTTGTGGGCATCCTGCTCTTCTTCAGCGCCATAGCCTCGTCGGACGTGGAGACGCAGGTGAGCGACAACTCCGTGATGATGCTCGAACTGAAAGGCGAGCTGAGGGAGCGCAGCCAGTCAGTTCCCTACCAGGCCCTGCTCAGCGAGGACTACCAGACGTATGGGCTGGACGACATCCTCTCCTCCATCCGCAAGGCCAAAGAAAACGAAAAGATCAAAGGCATCTACCTGCAGCTCCACTACCTGACCGCCGGCTATGCCGCTATCGAGGAGATACGCGACGCACTGCTCGACTTCAAGGAAAGCGGCAAGTTTGTCGTGGCCTATGCCGACAACTACCAGCAAAGCCTGTACTACCTGGCCAGCGCGGCCGACAAGGTGCTGATGAACCCCAAAGGCTCGTTGGAGTGGAGGGGCATCGCTTCGAACCCCATCTTCTACAAGGACCTGCTCGACAAGATAGGAGTCGAGATGCAGATATTCAAGGTGGGCACCTACAAGTCGGCCGTCGAGCCCTTCATCGCCACCGAGATGAGCCCTGCCAACCGCGAGCAGGTGACGGCCTACATCAACTCCGTCTGGAGCACAGTGACACAAGCCGTATCCGAGTCGCGCCACATCAGCGTAGACAAGCTCAACCAGTATGCCGACAACATGATCATGTTCGACCCCTCGGAGGAAGCCGTGAAATGCGGCCTGGTCGATACCTTAATATATAAGAACGACGTACGCGACTACCTGAAACCCCTGGCCGGCCTCGACAAAGACGACAACCTGCCTGTGCTGGGCCTGCAGGACATGGTGAACGTGCGCAAGAACCAGCCGAAGGACAAGAGCGGCAACATCGTGGCCGTCTACTACGCCAGCGGCGAAATCATCGATTATGAGACCTCGTCGTTCAGCGACCAGCCCACCATCATCTCCTCCCAGGTTATCCGCGACCTGCGCCGCCTGCAGGAGAACGACGACGTGAAGGCCGTCGTGCTTCGCGTCAACTCCCCCGGCGGCAGCGCCTACGGCTCCGAGCAGCTGTGGTATGCCGTCAGCCAGCTGAAGAAAGAGAAACCTGTCATCGTCTCCATGGGCGAATATGCCGCTTCGGGCGGATACTACCTGTCGTGCAACGCCGATACCATCGTGGCTGAACCCACCACGCTGACGGGCTCCATCGGCATCTTCGGCATGTTCCCCAACGTGAAAGGGCTGACCGACAAGATAGGCCTTGACTTCGACGTAGTGAAGACCAACGCATACGCCGACTTCGGCGCCACGGGCCGCCCCATGAACGAAGGCGAGAAGGCCCTGATGCAGAAGATGGTGAACCAGGGCTATGACCTCTTCCTGACCCGCTGCTCCGAAGGCCGCGGCATCGCCAAGGAAGAGCTGGACAAGATTGCCCAAGGCCGCGTATGGACAGGCAGCACCGCCAAGGAGCTGGGCCTGGTCGACGAGCTGGGTGGACTGAACCGTGCCTTGGAGATTGCCTGCCAGAAGGCCGGCATCGACGCCTATACCGTTGTATCCTATCCGGCCAAGCAGACATTCCTCGAAATGCTGATGAGCACCAATCCGGGCACCTACATCAAGTCGCACCTGCTGGGCGGAAAGGCTGGTGAACTCTATCGCCAGTTCAGCATCCTGGACAACTTCGACAAGCGCGACCGCATCCAGGCACGCCTGCCTTTCGAGCTGAACATACAATAACGCTGAAGACAAAGACAGATGACAGAGACATCCGTACAGATACACCGCTGGCTTCTCCCCCTGTCGTGGATATATGGGGGAGTGGTCTGGCTGCGCAACAAGTTTTTCGACTGGAGCATCCTCCCGTCGGAGAGCTTCCAGGCGCCTGTCATCTGCATCGGCAACCTGGCCGTGGGCGGCACGGGCAAGACGCCCCATACCGAATACCTGATACGCCTCCTCCAGCAGGCAGGCATGCAGGTATCCGTACTGAGCCGCGGCTACAAGCGCAAGACCCACGGTTATCTGTTGGCAGACGCTTCCAGCACAGCCTCGCAGATAGGCGACGAGCCCTGCCAGATGAAGCAGAAATTTCCCCAGGCACGCATCGCCGTCGATGCCGACCGTCGTGAAGGCATCGCCAGACTTCTGCAACTCGACCACCCGCCGACCGATGTCATCCTGCTGGACGATGCCTTCCAGCACCGCTACGTCAAGGCTGGCCTGAACATCCTGCTGACCGACTACAGACGCCTGTTCACCGAAGACTGTCTGTTGCCGGCCGGCCGCCTGCGCGAAAGCGTTTCTGGCAAAGACCGTGCCCAGATAGTCATCGTGACCAAGTGTCCGCAGGACATGAAGCCCATCGACTTCAACATCACGGAAAAGCAGCTGGACCTGTACCCCTACCAGCAGCTGTACTTCACACGTATACACTATGGTATGCCCGTCCCCCTGTTTCCGCAGGAAGCGGAGGGGCAACCCATATCCAGCGTACTGAGCGGAGAAGAATGCGTCCTGCTCGTCACCGGCATTGCTTCACCCCAGCCTTTGGTGGAAGAGGTGCAGCTCTATGCCCGCCAAGTCAAGCTGCTCCCCTTTGCCGACCACCACGACTTCAGCGACAAAGACCTGCAACTCATCGAGGAAGAATTCTCACAGATGGAAGGATGCAAGCGCCTCATCATCACGACCGAGAAAGACGGTGCCAGACTCAAGTCCCATCCCTCGCTCAGCGAAGACTTGAAGCCCTACATCCATGTCATCCCCATCGAAGTAGAATTTCTGCTCAACCAACAAGAATCCTTTAACCAAAACATTATTGGCTATGTTAGAAAAAATTCAAGAAACGGCAGCTTACCTCAAGAGTAAGATGCACACACATCCCGAAACCGCCATCATCCTTGGCACCGGCTTGGGAAGCCTGGCCGGCGAAATCACCGAAAAGTATGAAATAAAGTACCAGGACATCCCCAACTTCCCCCTCTCGACCGTCGAGGGACACAGCGGCAAGCTCATCTTCGGCAAGCTGGGCGGCAAGGACATCATGGCCATGCAAGGCCGTTTCCACTACTACGAGGGCTATTCGATGAAGGAAGTGACCTTCCCCGTCCGCGTCATGCGCGAACTGGGCATCAAGACCCTGTTTGTATCCAACGCCAGCGGGGGCACCAACCCTGCCTTCGAAATCGGCGACCTGATGATCATTACCGACCACATCAACTACTTCCCCGAACATCCCTTGCGCGGCAAAAACATCCCCTACGGTCCACGCTTTCCGGACATGAGCGAAGCGTATGACAAAGAGCTCATCCGCAAGGCCGACGCCATTGCCGCCGAAAAAGGCATCAAGGTGCAGCACGGCGTCTATCTGGGTACACAAGGCCCGACGTTTGAAACGCCTGCCGAATACAAGCTCTTCCACATCTTGGGAGCCGATGCCGTCGGCATGTCTACCGTGCCCGAAGTCATCGTGGCCAACCATTGCGGCATCAAGGTCTTCGGCGTATCAGTCATCACCGACTTGGGAGTGGAAGGCAAGATTGTAGAAGTGTCGCACGAAGAGGTGCAGAAGGCAGCCGACGCCGCCCAGCCCCGCATGACGGAAATCATGCGCGAACTCATCAACCGTGCCTGAGACGAACTATACTTATATATAAACAAGTAAAAATGAGAACAGAAATAGCAACCCTCGGCGAGTTTGGCCTCATAAACCATCTGACCGAGGGCATCCAACCCCGAAACGAATCGACCCGCTACGGTATCGGCGACGATGCCGCCGTACTCTCCTATCCTGCCGACAAGGAAGTGCTGGTCACCACCGACCTCCTGCTCGAAGGCGTACACTTCGACCTGACCTACGTGCCTCTGAAACACCTGGGCTACAAGGCCGCCGTGGTCAACTTCTCCGACATCTACGCCATGAACGGCACTCCCAAACAGATTACCGTCTCGCTGGGTCTGTCCAAACGCTTCTGTGTGGAAGACATGGAGGAACTGTATGCCGGCATCCGCTTGGCTTGCGAATCCTACAACGTCGACATCGTAGGCGGCGACACCTGCTCGTCCTACACAGGTCTCACCATCAGCATCACCTGCATCGGTGAAGGAGAGAAGGGCAAAATCGTCTATCGCAACGGCGCCAAGGAGACCGACCTGATATGCGTCAGTGGCGACCTGGGTGCCGCCTACATGGGCCTCCAGCTGCTGGAGCGCGAGAAAGCCGTACTGAAAGGTACCGACAAAGACGTACAGCCCGACTTTGCCGGCAAGGAATATCTGCTGGAACGCCAGCTCAAGCCCGAAGCCCGCAAGGACATCATCGAGCGGCTACGTGAAGCCGGCGTACAGCCCACAGCCATGATGGATATCTCCGACGGCCTCTCCTCCGAACTGATGCACATCTGCTCGCAGAGCAAGGTAGGTTGCCGCGTCTACGAAGAGCACATCCCCATCGACTATCAGACAGCTGTTATGGCCGAAGAGTTCAACATGAACCTCACGACCTGTGCCCTGAACGGTGGCGAAGACTACGAACTGCTGTTCACCGTCCCCATTGCCGACCATGAAAAGGTTTCAGAAATGGAAGGTGTCAAGCTGATTGGCCATATCATCAAGCCCGAGCTGGGCTGCGCCCTCATTACCCGAGACGGCCAGGAATTCGAACTGAAGGCCCAGGGATGGAACCCTTTGAAAGACGGCGGCAACCTGACGTATTCGTCTGCCACCGAAGCAACAGCAGAAGAAGAAAAATAAAATTCATTTTTTTCATCGTACAAAAGCACTGATAGTAAGACAAGTAGCCTTCTATCCGTGCTTTTTTATTTTCAAAGCCCTTGCACAGTCCAAAACTTTCACTACCTTTGCAACCGCAAACTAACAGCGATGGTGTCATAGCTCAGTTGGTAGAGCAAAGGACTGAAAATCCTTGTGTCCCCGGTTCGATTCCTGGTGACACCACTTAAATGAACAAACCCATTGGGACACAAAATCCAATGGGCTTCTTTTTTCCCCAAGCCCTCATCATTTATTTTAAAAGCATAAGAATGCTTCCACAAGTAATGAATAGCGCTCCAATGATGACCCGAGGAGTGGCAGGCTCTTTCAGAAACAGAAAGGAGAGGCAAATGGTCATCACTACACTCAACTTGTCAACAGGAGCTACACGCGAAACATCACCCGTCTGCAAAGCCTTGAAATAGAAAAGCCAAGACAGGCCAGTAGCCGCTCCCGACAATACAAGGAATAACCACGTATGGGTACTCACTTCCCTGATACTGGCTATCTGACGTTCACAACAGACAATACCCCACGTTATTATCAAAATGACAGTCGTTCGGATGGCCGTAGCCAAATCGGAATTGATATCCTTTACACCAATCTTGGCAAAGACTGCCGTCAAAGCCGCAAAGAAAGCCGACAACAAAGCATAATATTTCCACATTTCTTTACTCCTTTATTTCATTCCATCTCTTCCAACTCCAACAAATGAATCCTCTGACTGACAACATCCGAATTCCACTCTGCCAGTAATACATTTCTCAGAGACTTAACAGAGATGAGGCTTCTATTTTAAATGGTCTATGAACAACAACAGACGGTTGGTGATGTTCACGTCACTGACTCCGCTGTCAAAGTCCAAAGAGAGCATATTCAGTTCGGGAATAACAGACTTGATCCGTTTTTCGATGCCCTTGGACACAATATGGTTGGCAATGCACCCGAAAGGCTGCAAACTGACGACATTGTATATCCCCTGACGGGCATACGACAGGATTTCGGCCGGAAGCAGCCAACCTTCGCCAAACTGGGCATTCAAAGAGATAACCTTCTTGGCCTCGTCAGCCTCCTCAAAAATATCCTTGAACGGATTGAAATAGCGGAACTCGCTTCCCACTTTGTTGAACTTTTCAATCTGGCGGCCCACCATCTTATAGGCGAGCTTATAGACAAAATCGGGCAGGAACTGTTGCTGGATGCACGACTCCACCCGGACCTTCCTGTTCACAAAGTTTTGCATGAAGAAGTCGGCAAGCACCGAAGGAACGACCTCTATCCCCTGCTCCGTCAGCCACTCGATGACATTCTTTTGGGCAAAGGGATTGAACTTCAAGAATATCTCTCCCACAACGCCCACTTTCGGGCAATCCAAGTCCCGGCAAATGTCGTTGAACTGGCGGGCAGCCCCTGACAAGCGGCCCAACAGGTCCTTCGTCTGATACTTCAATATCAGTTCCTCCCCTTCCTGCAAGTAACGGTCGCGCAAACGGGCAGCCTGCCCCGCTTCCTTTTCACGGACAACGGCAGCATAATAGAACTTCGAAATGCAGTCGCTGTACAGAACGGCACGCAACGCAACCGGCAGCATCTTCAGCCAATTGACACGGAAACTCGGCTGACGGCTGTCCAACGAACTGCCGAAGGTAAGCGAGATAACAGGAACCGACGGATAGCCGGCCTCTTCCAGCGCCTTCTTGATCAGCGAGATATAATTGCTGGCCCTACATTGGCCTCCGGTCTGCGTCATGGCTACAATCGTCTGTGCTGGATCATATTTGCCACTCTTGAAAGCCTTGACAACGTCGCCCACAATCAGCGTGGCCGGATAGCACACTTCGTTGTTGGCATACTTCAGCCCCCATTCACAGGACTCCATATTGCTGAGGGGCAGATTGTCGACATCATACCCCGCCAAACGCATGAAGGCAGGAATCAGCGGTGAAATGAATGGAGTGAAGTATGGTACCAGTATTTTCTTGGTACGCAGGTCATGGTAGCTGACCGACGCACCCACCCCGCCTTCCTCCTTCTTCCGAGGGAGAACCTGACGTTCTCCGGACAGCTTCATGCTCTCTATGAGCGAACGGACCCTCAGCTTCATCGAACCGATGTTGTTGATGTCGTCCAGCTTGAGCAGGGTGAACGGCTTTCCGCTGCGTATCAGGATATCACGAACCTCGTCGACCAGAAATGCATCGGGACCACAGCCGAAGGAAGTCATTTCCACAAACTGGACATCACTGCCCTGGACAGCACACCACTGGGCAGCCTTCAGAATGCGGTTCGGATAGGACCATTGCGGCAGGAAATGCACATCACCTTCCACCTGCGTGGCCTGATCGCGAACGATATCATCGGTAATCACATCAATGCCCATCTCCGCAAGGATATCCGATATCTTGTGCTGGATCAGCATGTCCGCATGATAAGGACGACCGGCCAGCAGTACCGTCCGACGGCCCTTCCGGCGGCTCTCTTCCAACAAATGCCCGTCATGTTCGGCCAGCGAATGGCCGAAAGCCTCCTGCTCGTCCATTGCTTTGGCGAAAGCCTCCTTGACGGCTGCCTCCCCTACTCCCAACCCTTTCAGATAGTTGAGGCATTGCCTGTACAGCAGCTTGGAATCCTTGAACGAGATGGCGGGCGAATCGATGGGGATACCCGTACCTTGCACACTCTTGATGACTTCCGAATAGCCGGTCACTACCGGGCAGTTGTAGCTGTTCTGCTCGTTCCCTTTCCGTTCAAAGATGACGAAAGGAAGGAAGATACGGTCTACCCCGCGATCCATCAGGTTCTGCACATGGGCATGTACCAGCTTGGCCGGGAAACAGATGTTGTCGGACATCACCATGCGCGCACTCCGTTCATAGGCCTTGAAGTCCGAATCGTCGGACAAGCATACCTGTATGCCGCAAGCGGTGAACAGCGTGTGCCAGAAGGGGAAGTTTTCGTACATGTTCAGGCTGCGCGGGATGCCGAGGGTCAGCACAGGATACTCCACCTGCCGGGCCGCACGGCCGAAAAGCAAATCGTTCTTGAAGTGATAGGCATTCGCGCCCGGCTCTTCCTTGGCTCCATTGGTAAACACCTTCTCGCACCGGTTGCCCGAATAATAGTCCTTGCCGTTGGCAAAGCGGTAACGGAACACCTGACACTGATTGTTGCACCCCCGGCAATGCAGTTCGTGCGTCGAATAGTCGGCCTGCGACAGGATATCGTCCAGCGACATTTCCCGCTTCCCATACCGGCGGGCATACAGGGCGCAACCGAAGGCCCCCATCAGCTCGGGGATGTCGCACCGAATGACCTCCGCACCTGTCAGCAGCTCGAGCGCACGGACCACCGCGTCGTTGCGCATGGTTCCACCCTGCACCACGATGTGCCGTCCCAACTCCGAAACGTCCTTCAGTTTCAGTACTTTGTAGAGACAGTTCTTCACGACCGAATAGGCCAGACCGGCAGCGATGTCGTCTACCGTCGCCCCTTCGCGGAGCACCTGCTTCACCTTGGAGTTCATGAACACGGTACACCGCGAACCCAGGTCGCAAGGACGGGCGGAACGGCAGGCCGCCGAAGCGAAGTCGTGCGCCGTATAGCCCAGGGTATTGGCAAACGTCTCGATGAACGAGCCGCACCCCGACGAACAGGCTTCGTTAATTTCGATGCGGTTGATGATGCCGTTGTCCACAAAGATGGCCTTCATGTCCTGGCCGCCAATGTCGAGGATGAAGGAAACATCCCGGTCCAGGTAGTGGGCAGCCACGTAATGGGCAATGGTCTCCACGATGCCGGCATCCAGCTGGAAAGCGGCCTTTATTAGGTCTTCACCATAGCCGGTGGAGCAACTGCCCTTGATATGCAAGACGGCACCCAGCTCACGGCACCGGTCCTTGAGCAAGGTCAAACCATCGGCTACCGTCTCGATGGCATGCCCGCCATTAGGTTTATAATAGGAAAACAGGATATTGCCATCCGAATCAATCACAACAATCTTCGTAGTCGTCGAACCTGAATCAATGCCCAGAAACACATCCTGGACACCCTCACGCAAGGAAGCCCGACCGATGCGATGGGAAGAGATGCGCTTCTCCCAGCCGGCATAGTCACCAGCACCGGAGAATACGGGCTTCAGGCCGCAAGGATGGTCTGCCGCCGCAGACGCTTCGGACAGACGGGCTATCAGGGCCGACAATTTGAAGGTTTCGTTTTCCTCTCCCCGCGACAAGGCAGCCCCCGTAGCAGGCAGCAAGGTACCGTTGGCCGGAAGCACCATTTCGTCCTCGCGCAGATGGAGGTATTCGGCAAAAGCCTTGCGAAGCGCAGGGATGAAGGTCAGCGGACCACCGCAGAACAGGACCGGCGCCTTGATGTCCCATCCATGGGCCAGCGTCATCACCGTCTGGACGGCCACGGCATGGAAGATGGAGGCCGCGATGTCTTCACGGCTGACGTTCCTGGCCACCAGATTCTGGATATCGGTCTTGCAAAAGACTCCACAACGCGAAGCGATCGGATAGATACGCCCGGCCTTCAAGGCCAGCCGGTTGAGTTCGTCGACATCGGTACCCAGAATGACGGCCATCTGGTCGATGAACGCCCCTGTCCCTCCGGCACAGTTGCCGTTCATGCGCAGATCGGCCGCTTCGCCGTGTTCGAAGAAGACAATCTTGGCATCCTCTCCTCCGATGTCGATCATGGACGCTACCTGCGGATAATCCTGCTGGATAGCCTTCGTGGCGGCCACCACTTCCTGAATGAAAGGGATTGAGTGACGCTCGGACATACCCATGCCTACCGAACCGGTAATGCACGCACAGGCCTCCACATCGCCCTGCTCCTGCAACAGCTCGCCAAGCATATCTGCAACAACCTCACGGGCTCTGGCATGGTGTCTTTTATACCTTGAAAAACATACACTTCCCTGCTCGTCCAACGCGACGACCTTCACCGTCGTCGAACCTACATCAATACCTATCTTACGCATACTCTCCTTCGTGTTTTACACTCTTGTCGGATGCAAAAGTAAAGAAGATGTACGAGACCGGACGGGCAGCGAAACGTCTCTTAACATTATTTATTTTTCCGCCGTCCCGGCATCGGGCAGCAGAGACTCCAGGCTGTCCATGACCAGCCGGTGGGGATAGGCGGACAGCTCTTCGGCCGTGGTCACGCCGTGGGTCACGCCAGCGAAGCTGACGCCTGCCGCCCGGGCCGTCTCGGCATCGACCGCACTGTCGCCCACATAGAGCACCTCTTCGCGGGAGACCTGCAGGCGGTCCAACGCCATCAGCACTCCCTCGGGCGAAGGCTTGGCGGCCGACACGTCCTCGCCGCCCACGATGATGTCGAACACATCGTCCAGTCCCCGGGCCACGAGCAGTTCGCGGATGCGGTAGCGGTACTTGGTGGAGATGATACCCACCCTCGCCCCGGCGGCCTTCAGGCGGCGGAGCACACCGGCCGTCTCAGGGAAGAGCACCGTGTTGGCCGTCATGCAGCCGTCGGCTTCCTTCACATACTGACGGCGGAACTCGGCCAGGCGGCCGGCATCGGTCACACCCGTCAGCAGGGCAAAGGAGTCTTCCAGCGTCTTGCCGATGGTGCGCCTGATGTCGTCGTCCGTCGGCGAGGTATAGCCATGGCGGTCCAGCACACGGCGATAGCACATGACGATGCCCCGCGACGAGTCGGCCAGCGTATAGTCGAAGTCAAACAGATAAACCTTGTATTCCATCTTTCCTTCCAGTCAGGTTAGCGCATGTTCACCGCCATCTCCAGCTGTTGCAGGGCCTTGCGGAGCTGCTGGCGCGGGCAGCCCACGTTGAGCCTCATGAAGCCTCGTCCGGGCTCGCCGAACATGGTGCCCGAGTTCAGGGCCAGGCGGGCCTTGTCGGCAAATAGATGCTCCAGCTCCTCCTGGCCGAGTCCTAGGGCACGGCAGTCGAGGAAGATGAGGTAGGAAGCCTGCGGGCGTATCATGCCGATGAAGGGGATGTGTTCCTTCAGATAGGTCTCGGTAAAGTCGATGTTGCCCTGGATATAGGCCAGCACCTGCTCCAGCCACTCCTCGCCATGCTCGAAGGCGGCCTTGCAGCCGATGTAGGCAAAGAGATGCCCCTCGCTGAACTCGCCCGCCTCCATGAAGGCCTGGAAGCGTTCGCGCAGGCCGTCGTCGGGCACGATGGCAAAGGAGCTCTGCACACCGGGCATGTTGAACGTCTTGCTGGGTGCCATGAAGGTAACGGAGTTCGATGCGGCGGCCTCGCTCACCGTGGCAAAGGGATGATGCTTGTAGGGCGGCAAGGTGAGGTCGGCATGGATTTCGTCGGAGATGACCAGCGTACCGCTTTCCCGGCAGATGTCGGCTATCCGGCGCAGCTCGTCCACCGTCCACACGCGTCCGCCGGGATTGTGGGGATTGCAAAGGATGAGCGCCTTGCAGCCCTGCACATCACGGCGCAGACGGTCGAAGTCGATGTGATAATGCCCGTCGCGCAGGTCGAGCGGCGAACGCACCGCTTCACGCTTCAGGCGTTCGGTGACGAGGAAGAAGGGATGATAGACAGGAGTCATCACCAGCACCTTGTCGTCCGGCTGCGTGAAGCACAGCAGGGCAAAGGCCTGTCCGCGCACGATGCCCGGCACGAACGTCAGCCACTCGGGTCGCACGTCCCACTGGTGACGCTTCTGCACCCAGCGGCAGATGGTGGTGTCCCAGCCCTCGCAGGCCGACGTATAGCCCAGCACCTCGTGGTCCAGCCTGCGGCGCAGGGCCTCCATCACAAAAGGCGGCGTGCGGAAGTCCATGTCGGCCACCCACATGGCCGTCAGGTCGTCGCGTCCCCATACACTCTTCATGCCGTCCCACTTCACCGAATCGGTGCCGCGACGGTCAATCACTTCGTCAAAATTGTAAATCATTTTCCAACTCTTTTTATCGGGTGCCGCACAAGCAGTACCTTCTGTTCATATTTATATTAATAACCTGATAATCAGCACTCATTTTTTCAGGTCACATTTCCCGAAAACCTGAAAGGTCTTCAGGCCTGACCTGAAAGGTCTTCAGGTATGGACTGAAGGGTCTTCAGGCAGGGACTGAAAGGTCTTCAGGTAGTACCTGAAAAACGCCTGAAAACATTTATAAAACTTTCTGCCACACTTCATCAGATGGGAAACCAGATGAACACCGCCGCATCCCACACGGCATGGGACACGATGATGGCCCACATGCGCCGCGGACAGAGACGGTAAAGGCCGCCCCACACCACGCCGGCTACCAGCGCAGCCATCACCAGCATGAAGTTGCACGAAGCGGCATGCACCAGCGCATAGATCAAGGTCGTCACCACGAAGCCCGCATCGGGACTCCAACGGCGGGAGAGCGCGCGCTGGACGTAGCCCCGCCAGAAGATTTCCTCGGCCGGACCGATCAGTACCAGCATCAGGACGGCAAGCAGCCAGGGCGACTCGCCCGCCTTCATGCCATAAATCAGATTGACCTGCGGACGGGCAAAGTCGAAAAGCCACGACGACACCTTGTCGCCCGTCCAGAAGACACCCCACAGCACGGCAGCGATGCCCACACCCAGCAGCAGGTCCTTCCAGCCGCCGTCCGCCTCGCGCCGCCACCCGGCATCCAGTCGGAGCGACAGCACGGAGAGGGTCAGGGCCGAGAGGGTCATCATCAGCCAGAAGTTGACATGCGGCGCCGTCAGGGGCGAGAACATCACCGCCCACAGCACGGCGGCCAACAGGATGGGAAACACCAGCTTCTTCATGACAACACACGGGCCAACACGAACGACAATACCAAAAGCAGGCTGAACAGCAGCTGTAGCTTGGCCGTCAGCTCGTCGAGGCGCGAGATGCCCTCCATGCCCGCCACGGAGTATTGGCCCATCAGCCGCACATTGCCCAGCGCCGGCACCAGGGACAGCCACACCAGCATCGTCCACCAGGGGAACACACCGCCTGCGGCACATCCGGCCACCCAGCCGAAGGGAAAGAGTACCTCGGCACAATAGAGGAGCATCGAAGCGCGTCCGCCCAGCGTCATGGCCAGGGTGTGGATGCCGGCCCGCACGTCGGTCTCCATGTCGCGCGTATTGTTGGCATGCAGGATGGCCACCGTGATGAGCCCCACAGGGACGCCCACCCACATTGTCGACCAGTCTACCCAGCCCGTAGCCACATAGGCCGTACCCAGCATGGGCAGCAGGGCATAGGCCACGAAGATGACCACATCACCCAGCGCGCGGTACTTCAGCGCCGGATAGAGCAGCGTGCAGGCCGCTCCGCCTATACCTATATATAATAAAGGAAGGCCCGTGCGCACCAGCAGTCCGATGCCTGCCGCCAGCGCCACCACAAGCAGCGAGAGCGACAGGCGGAAGATCTCCTGCGGGCGGAAGAGGCCGCTCGTCAGCGTACACACGCCGTGGGTATCTTCGCGGTCCACGTGGTGCTTGTAGTCGAAGTAGTCGCTCCACGTATTGCCTGCGGCATGAAACACAATGATGTTGAGCAGTGCCCACACACCGTTCGTCCAGTTCACGTCTTGCTGCATCCAGTACAGGTAGGCCAGCGTCACCGCCACAGGCATCGCCGAAGCGGGAAACGACCAGGGGCGCACGGCCACCAGCCAGTCTTTCAAAGAATGTTTGTCCATAAGAAAAGAATAGTTATTGGTTAGGGGCGACAAATGTACAAAATATCTTTGCCATTTCCCGAAAAAGGGACAAGAATGCAACCGAATATTCCACCTAAAATCTTTAATTTTGTCCCCCGTAAAGAAATGAACGTATGACCAAAGCTCTGTTTTTCGACATCGACGGAACGCTCGTCAGCTTCCGTACCCACGAAATACCCGCCTCGGCCGTCGAGGCACTGGCTGCCGCCAAGGCCCGGGGCCACCGCCTCTTCATCGCCACCGGCCGCCCGCGCGTCGTCATCACCAACCTCGGCGCCCTGCAGAATCTGGGGCTGATAGACGGCTACGTCACCATGAACGGAGCCTACTGCTTTGTAGGCGATGAGGTGATTTACAAAAGCGCCATACCGACCGACGACGTCCGCACGCTTACCGGCTACTGTGCCCATCGCCACATTCCCTGTATCGTGGTGGGCGAACACGACATCNTTCATCGCCACCGGCCGCCCGCGCGTCATCATCACCAACCTCGGCGCCCTGCAGAATCTGGGGCTGATAGACGGCTACGTCACCATGAACGGAGCCTACTGCTTTGTAGGCGATGAGGTGATTTACAAAAGCGCCATACCGACCGACGACGTCCGCACGCTTACCGGCTACTGTGCCCATCGCCACATTCCCTGTATCGTGGTGGGCGAACACGACATCTGCGTCTGCCAGCCCGACGACCGCGTGCGCCAGATCTTCTACGAGCACCTCAAGGTGACCGTCCCCATCCCCGACACGCCCCTCCACGAAGCCATCGACGGCAAGGAAATCTTTCAGCTGACACCCTTCCTCGACGAAGCGCAGGAGGCGGAAGTGCTGCCATCGCTCTCCTGTTGCGAGATGGGCCGCTGGCATCCGGCCTTTGTCGACGTCACCGCCCGCGGCAATACCAAGCAGCGCGGCATGGACGAAATCATCCGTCACTTCGGCATCCGCCTCGAGGACACCCTTGCCTTCGGCGACGGAGGCAACGACATCCCCATGCTGCGCCACGCGGGCATCGGCATCGCCATGGGCAACGCCCGCGACGAAGTGAAGGCCGCCGCCCGCTACGTCACCGACACGGTGGACGAGGACGGAATTGCCAAAGGCATAATGAAGTGGTTAGCGGTTAGTGATTAACGATTAGTAACTAACCACTACATACTAACCACTAACCGCTAACCACTAACCGCTGACAACTTGCCCTCCTTCCTCCCCGACACCAGCAACCGTGAGTTTCAGGATGCCCTGAACCTCGTGAAGTACACCCGCCAGTCGCTCTTCCTGACGGGGAAGGCCGGCACGGGCAAATCGACCTTCCTGCGCTACGTCTGCGACAACGTGCGCAAGAAGCACGTCGTGCTGGCCCCCACAGGCATCGCCGCCATCAACGCGGGCGGAAGCACCCTGCACAGCTTCTTCAAGCTGCCCTTCCACCCCCTGTTGCCCGACGACCCCAACCTGAGCTTGCAAAAGGGACGCATCCATGAGTTCTTCAAATACACCAAGACCCACCGCAAGCTGCTCGAGGAGCTGGAGCTGGTCATCATCGACGAGATTTCGATGGTGCGGGCCGACATCATCGACGCCGTCGACCGCATCCTGCGCGTCTACAGCCACAACCTGCGCGAACCCTTCGGCGGCAAGCAACTGCTGCTCGTGGGCGATGTCTTCCAGCTGGAGCCTGTGGTGAAGGCCGACGAGCGCGACATTCTGAACCGCTTCTACCCCACGCCCTACTTCTTCTCGGCCCGTGTCTTCAGCCAGATAGAGCTGGTGTCGGTTGAATTGCAGAAGGTATACCGCCAGAGCGACCCGCAGTTCATCGGCGTGCTGGACCACATCCGCAACAACACCGCCGGTGCCGCCGACCTCCAACTGCTCAACACGCGCTACACCACGGCTGCCGAACCCGCCGATGCCGACGACCTCTACATCACCCTGGCCACCCGCCGCGACAACGTGGACTACATCAACGAGCGCCGCCTCAGGGAGCTGCCCGGCCAGCCCGAAAGCTTCCTCGGCGAAGTGCATGGCGACTTTCCCGAAAGCAGCCTGCCCACCTCGCAGGAACTGGTGCTGAAGCCCGGCGCACAGGTCATCTTCATCAAGAACGACTATGAACGCCGCTGGGTGAACGGCACCATCGGTGTGGTGAGCGGCTTCGACCTCGACGGCGAGACGCTCTACATCACCACCGACGACGGCCGTGCCTGCGACGTACGCCGCGAGACGTGGCGCAACATCCGCTACACCTACAACGAAGAGAAGAAGCAGATCGAGGAAGAAGAACTGGGCACGTTTACCCAGTTTCCCGTCCGTCTGGCGTGGGCCATCACCGTCCACAAGAGCCAGGGACTGACATTTAGCCGCGTGGTCATCGACTTCACGGGCGGTGTCTTTGCGGGCGGGCAGACCTACGTGGCCCTGAGCCGCTGCACCTCGCTCGAAGGCATCCGCCTGAGAAAGCCCGTCAGCCGTGCCGACGTCTTCGTCCGCCCCGAAATCGTACAGTTCGCCGAACGCTTCAACAACCGCCAGGCCATCGACCGCGCCCTGAAGCAGGCACAGGCCGACGTGCAATATGCCTCCGCGGCCAAGGCTTTTGACCAGGGCGACTTCGACACCTTCCTCACGGCCTTCTTTAAAGCCATCCACTCACGCTACGACATCGAGCGACCCGCCGCCCAGCGCCTCATCCGCCGCAAGCTGAACGTCATCAACCGCCTGCGCGAAGAGAACCGTGCCCTGCGTGCCGCCGCCCTCGAAAAGGAGAAGACTCTCGTGAAATATGCCCGCGAATACATCAACATGGGCGACGAGTGCCTGAAGCACGACATGAAGGAAGCCGCCCTGCGCAACTACGAGAAGGCCGTGGCCCTCTACCCCAAGTTCAAGGAGGCATGGAAGAAAATCAAGAAGCTGGACAAGGAAATGCGGAAGGAATAGGCACAGGCAAGGAAAAAAATCCGTATTTTTGCGGAAACCAAGCCCCTGAAATGCCATGCTTCTGAAACTTTACAACAAGAACAACAACCCCGCCGACCTGCAGCGCGTGGTCGACCTGCTGAACGACGGCGGCCTCATCATCTACCCCACCGACACGATGTATGCCATCGGGTGCCACGGGCTGAAGGAACGTGCCATCGAGCGCATCTGCCGCCTGAAGGGCATCGACCCCAAGAAGAACAACCTCTCCATCATCTGCTACGACCTGAGCAGCATCAGTGAGTATGCCAAGGTGGACAACGCCACCTTCAAGCTGATGAAGCGCAACCTGCCCGGCCCGTTCACCTTCATCCTGAACGGCACCACGCGCCTGCCCAAAATCTTCCGCAACCGCAAGGAGGTAGGTATCCGCATGCCCGACAATCCCATCATCCAGGAGATAGCCCGCCTGCTGGACGCTCCTATCATGACCACCACCCTGCCTCATGAGGAGCACGACGACATCGAGTACGTCACCGACCCCGAACTGATTGACGAGAAATGGGGCGACCAAGTGGACCTCGTCATCGACGGAGGCATCGGAGGCACGGAAGGTTCTACGGTAGTGGATTGCACGCAGAGCGAAGCGGAGATTGTACGCCAGGGAGCCGGATGGCTGGAGGAAGGATAAAAAAATGAAGAATGAAGAATGGAAGCTCTGCTTCCGAATGAAGAATTATTCCGTACGCTTGGAAATTCTTCATTCTTAATTCTTCATTCTCCATTTAAATAGTTTTACTTCAGCAGCGACTCGGGATCCAGATGGTCGGCCTCGATGTCCTTGAAGTAGCGGTACGTACCCACCTTCAGTTCGTCGGTAGCGGCATCGTCGCAGATGATGATGCCCTTCTCGTGCATCTGCAGAGCGCTGATGGTCCACATCTGCATCACAGGACCCTCTACGGCATGATACAGGGCGCGTGCCTTGTTGTGTCCGTTGACAATGATCATCACTTCACGTGCGCTGAGCACCGTACCTACGCCTACGGTCAGAGCCGTCTTGGGCACCTTGTTCACGTCGTTGTCGAAGAAACGGGAGTTGGCGATGATGGTGTCCGTCGTCAGCGTCTTCTGGCGGGTACGCGACGACAGGGAAGAACCCGGCTCGTTGAAGGCAATATGTCCGTCGGGGCCGATACCCCCCATGAAGAGGTCGATGCCGCCGTACGACTTGATCTTCTCTTCGTAGCGGGCGCATTCAGCGTCGAGGTCGGCAGCGTTGCCGTTCAGAATGTTGGTATTCTCCGGTTTGATGTCGATGTGGCTGAAGAAGTTGTTCCACATGAAGGAGTAGTAGCTTTCGGGATGCTCCTTCGGCAGACCGACATATTCGTCCATGTTGAAGGTAACGACATTCTGGAAGGATACCAGTCCTTTCTTGTTCAGGTCAATCAGTTCCTTGTACATCCCCAGGGGAGAAGAACCGGTGGGGCATCCCAGTACAAAGGGTTTTTCTGCTGTAGGATTGGCAGCCTTGATTTTTGCAGCTACATAGTGAGCTGCCCACTTCGATACGGATTGATAATCCGGCTGAATGATTAGTCTCATGTCTGATCAATTTATAAGGTTAGTAATAATAGTAATGGTGAATGATGAATGGTCAATGGTAAATGTCCGTCCGGATGGTTACTAACCGCTAACCACTAACCGTTAACCGCTTATTCCCGGTCCTTCTTCAGGCGGTCGGCCATGGCACGGGCCAGGTGCTCGCACTGCTCGTAGGTAATCTCCTTCATGGCCTGCTTCATCTCCACAGGGTCGCCCACGATTTCCAGCTTGCTCTTCTCGGCAAACTCGGCCATACGCTTCACGGCAGCTCCGGCCCAGGTGAACGAGCCGAACCATCCCAGATAGCGTCCCTTCACTTCGCGGAGCAGTATCTTGGAGAGAAGCGACTCCACTTCGGGATAAATCTGGTTGCAATACGTGGGGCTGCCCACGATAAGGCCACGATATTTGAAGATATCTTTCAGGATGTACGACGGATTGCTTTTGCTCACATTGTGCATCACGATGTTCTTGATGCCCTGTGCCGACAGCTCGGCGGCAATGGCTTCGGCCATCTGTTCCGTATGGCCGTACATGCTGCCATAGGCAATGACCACGCCTTCCTCGGCCTCGTAGCGGCTCAAGCGGTCGTAGACGCCCACCACGCGGGCGATGTTCTCCGTCCACACCGGTCCGTGGGTCGAGCAGACAGCCGTAATGGGCAGGTGTCCCAGCTTGGCCAGTGCCTTCTGCACGGGATTGCCGTATTTGCCCACGATATTGGCGTAGTAGCGCACCATCTCTTCCCAATACTTGTCCAGGTTGATGCGCGTATCGAGGAATCCTCCGTCCAGCGTGCCGAAGCATCCGAAGCCGTCACCGGAGAAGAGGATGCCGTCGGTCTCGTCGAAGGTCATCATCGTTTCGGGCCAGTGTACCATCGGTGTCAGGTAGAAGCGCAGCTTGTGGTGGCCCAGGTCAAGGAAGTCGCCGTCCTTCACCTCGTAGCGTTCGCCCGTCACGCCATAGTAGCCTTCGATCATGCCGAAAGTCTGCTTGTTGCCCACGATGACGATGTCGGGATAGTGTTGCTTGATGAGGCGGATGGATCCCGAATGGTCGGGTTCCATGTGGTTGATGATGAGGTATTGGATGGGGCGGTCGCCGATGATGCAGCGTATCTTGCGCAGATACGCCTCGAAGAAGCAGGCGTCCACGGTGTCGACCAGCGCCACGATGTCGTCATCTATCAGATACGAGTTGTAAGAAACACCGTAGGGCAGCGGCCACATGCCTTCGAAGAGGTGCTTGTTGCGGTCATTCACACCCACATAATGTACTTTTCCTTTAATCAATGTTTTTTGGTCCATATACTGATTGTCTTATTTGGATTCATTCCATTCTTGATACGTGGTGCAAAAGTACGACTATTTTATGGATTATACAACTTTCCCTGCCAGGCATCCTGTTCTTTCATTCTTTTTTGCAGACGATGGTTGAATTCGTAGTTTTTCAGTCCCCAGTCGGGTGCGAGGAGCAGTTCTTTGGGCGACTGGGACACGAAGCGTTCCAGCACCAGGTCGGGGCGCAGACGCTGGATGTAGTCCACCACCAGCGCGATGTACTCGTCCACGTCGTTGAACAGGTGAAAGTCTTCGGGCCGTTCTTCGTACTCGCGGGCCATGCGGGTGCCGCGTATCAGTTGCAGCTGGTGCAGCTTCAACGTGTCGAGAGGCAGACGCGAGATATCCGCGGCCTGCCCCAGCATGTCCTCGCGCGACTCGCCGGGCAGCCCCAGGATGACATGCCCGCCTACGGGCAACCCGCGGGCAGCCGTACGCTGCACGGCATCCACCGCCGTCTGCCACGTGTGTCCGCGGTTGATGCGGTGCAGGGTGCGGTCCAGCGTACTCTCGATGCCATACTCCACCAGCACGAACGTCCGCCGGGCCAACGCTTCCAGGTAGTCCAGCAGGGTGTCGGGCATGCAGTCGGGGCGCGTACCGATGACCAGCCCCACCACGTCGTCCACCGCCAGCGCCTCCTCGTACTTGCGCTTCAGCATCTCCAGCTCGCCATAGGTGTTGGTGTAGGCCTGGAAGTAGGCCAGATACTTCATTTCGGGATACTTGTGTGCAAAGAAGCGTTTCCCTTCCTCCAGCTGTACGGATACCGGTTTCTCCGTACGGCAGTATTCCGGGTTGAACGTCTGGTTGTTGCAGTACGTGCATCCGCCGTAGCCCACCGTCCCGTCGCGGTTGGGGCACGTGAATCCTGCATTGATTGAAATCTTCTGCACCTTGCCAGTGAAGAACCGCTTCAGAAAAGTCGGGAAATCGTTATAGCGTATTTTTGTTTCCATCCATTTTTGTTATAGACAGAGACCAAAGGTAGGCAAAAACAGACAAAGCGCCAAACATCCGACCCGGAATATAATACCGGAAATGCCATCCGTTCAATCATCGCCCCAGCCAAAAGTATATATTTCCGCCTCATTCTCGGCAAACACGCCATAGATGATCCGCCTGTCCTCATCCACCACAAACGAGCTGACAAAACGGTCCAGGAACCATTGCGCCAATGGTTTTCCTTCCCACGAAAATACTTGAATGGAAGGAAGGCTCTTCCGGCTATAGATTTCTTCGGGCTTCATATCCAAGTTCAATGTATAGATATGGTCCTGTGTTGCATAGACTGACAGCGTATGAATCCGCCGTTCATCAGATGCTACAGGAATCTGCGGGTCTCTGGGAGCAATGTCCAACAGGATGTCATGCAGAATATTTCCGGAGCGGTCGATGATGCGGAAACGACGGTCGGACACATAGAAAGAGGCGAAACACTCCCCTGAAGGACGGGCTGCAGCCAATCGTCCATACGCCTGATTACGGGCCAACACACTCCCGAAACGTTCTTCGGTTTCCGGATAATCGACTTTCAGCTCCTGACTTCCGTCCGGATGGATAAAAAGATATTCTTTGGAATCTTCGTGGTCGGCTTCACAGACGTACAGAGAATCGGCCAGCATCATCAAGCCGTTGTAATAGCTACGCTGCACAGGAAGCGGATGGACGGAAACGACTGGTTTTCCCGATTCAAAAGAGATGGACTTCAACTTGTCCATATCTGTCACAAAAGTTTTCCCCGCATGCTGGCCAGCAAATTGCCCTGCAGGCAACTGAAAATCGTCGGGCCCTTCACCCAATACACCAAAACTGTACAGATACCGGAAATCGTTACGGTCGAACACCTGAAAACAGGTATCCATCTTGTCATTGAAAACGACCAGACGAGGACCGTCCAGAAACACCCCCCTCGGATACAGCATGACAGGAGGGATGGAATGCACCTGGGCGACCAGCGTATCCGTTGTTTCAAAAGAAGTATACACATGGGTAGCGGTTTGACGGGAACAGGAACAAAGCCCGACGACACAAAAGAAAAGAATTAACTTTTTCATGATTCAACCATTTGTCAGATAACCCAAACTGGCATTCAACAAAATTATCTGCATGTAACACATGAACATAATCATGGAAGCCCCTTCAAGTTATGCAAGTTCTAATATTACAAAAATTATATCACTATCTATTGCATTCAGATCGGTCTCTCAAATCTCGTCCTTTATCCCGCATACAATTATCACAATTAATGAAATATTGATCCTCATGAAACCAATCAGCAGGAGTAAATGTTGTATAACAAATAAGAGTAATTCCACCTCCTTCAATACTTTCATCTGTCGCCAGTGCCTCCACATTCTCCAGCATCACGTCCGACATCATTTCCTTTGTCTGATGGGCATAAACGCCATAACCTGCCATTGCGGCAACGGCTGCTACAAGAGCAACTTTCATTATATTCTTTTTCATTGTAATTTTGTTTTAAATTGGTATTGATGGGATTTGTCTCGCAAGCGCACCCCAGCGGGTGCCGGAAAGATACAAATCTCCTGAAAATCTTTCCGGGACAGCGGCAAACGTATTGCCGCAAACAAATTAATTCGTATCTTCGCCAAGAACCTTCTTCTTTATAAGTGGGTTATGGAATGAGCGGGATGTCTCGCTTTCCTTCCAATACAGACAAACCACCGGATTCCCGACCTGGTCTGCCCACTCCATCAACCGTTTCGTCTGTTCCGACAGCTTCTGGTCCGGATTCAGCCGGAGATATTCGCTCAAATGGACCAGATTGTCCGTCGGAACATAACCAACCAAACAGGTATCGGTCGCTTCCACCGGATTCATCTGGCACTGAAGCAAATCGTTCTCAAGCCATCCGGCATAGAATTGGGAGGACCGCTTGTCATATAGCAAGTCCGTACATTCGCCACCGACAAATGCCTGAACATACAGATAACGGCTGTTTTCCCAACAACTGTTGAATCCGTATACAGGCCAATACTTCTTCACCACATCCGTCACTGGCATTTCCGGACGCACCCTGTCGGGCGTATCCTGAGGAGGATTGTC
Organism: Mediterranea massiliensis; assembly: GCF_900128475.1. Taxonomy (GTDB): domain Bacteria; phylum Bacteroidota; class Bacteroidia; order Bacteroidales; family Bacteroidaceae; genus Bacteroides; species Bacteroides massiliensis_E. The sequence continues at coordinate 169,917 of NZ_LT635834.1, forward strand.
TTTCCCGAAGTCCAAGGTGTATTTGATCTCCACCGTATCGGCCGAAGCGAGGGAATAAATACGGTTGGACAACGGATGGGAAAACAAAATCCCCTTATCATCCGGCAAATGTGTAAAGACGCGTTTCTGCTGATAGGACGGGATGAGCTTCCCTTCCCAATGACTATACCCCTGCACAAAACTTTTCCGCCTGAGACCCTCCGCCCGATACGTATCCAGCAAAGCAGGTTTCTCCGTATCACCTCTCTTCACGTTATCCGCATAGACAGCCACCGAACGATCCGGCAAAAGTGCCATTTCAAATCCCCGGCTCTCCATCACGCATTCGCGTACAAACGTACCGTCCAACGAGAAATACATCAGCTTGGGAGGAAAAGTCAACAGGCAAACCGTGCTGTCCTCCTCCGAAACGTCAAATCCCCGGATGGACAGATATTCCTCCCGGCCCTGCCCGCGCCGGTCGATACGCGCCATTCCCTTTCCCCGACGGTCGAAGACAAGCAGTTCGTCCCCGCTGAGCACAAAGAAGCGGTTGAGCGCATAACGGAACTGACGGATGTCGGCCACCAGAAAATCGGCCACCGTGTCCAGCGGAACAATCTCCACCCGGGAGAACAGATCCGAATACTTCTGCCGCAACGGCAAAGCCTCTGCATACGACAAGACCTTGCCGACAGCCTCCTGTCCTTCTCCCTTCTTTTCAGGAAAAGAACAGGATACCACCAGCAGACTGCCCAAAAGTATGTACAAGCTTTTTCTCATCATCTTATTCTCAATCATATATACCCCTTTATAAATTTCAATATCTATTTAACGTGAGTTCGATATAAAATTAGAAAATAGCCAGTTGTCCGTCATTGACAAAGTTTACATCAATGGCGGGCTTTTTTTCAAAAAAACAATATGCTGCTATAGCCGACAAAGAGTTGGCTATAAAGTTATTGAACGAACGATGTCTGGAATGTTCTATCTGTGCAATGTTCTTCAGCTCGTCATTGACCGTTTCAATCAAGGCCCTTTTTCTGAGCAGGATCTTGTCGGCAATGCTCATCAGCGAGTTCTTCATATTGTTTTTAACTTTAGTGACAAGCTGAATGCCATTAAGGAAAAGGTTCTCGAAGAGAGCCTGGCCAATATATCCCTTGTCAGCACATAGTTTTCCTTTGATGTTTTCCAGAAACTTACCCTGCTTCAAAGGCTCCCGGTCATCCACGTTTCCAGGAGTAAACATAAAATTGAGGATTTCCCCTTTGTCATTGATTATCAGATGTAGTTTGAATCCGAAGAACCATCCCATAGAACATTTTCCACGCTCGGCAAGTCCTTCAAATGTCTTATGAATAAGGATTCTTTGGTTACGGCAGACACGTAAAGGAGTGGAGTCGACAAAACTGATGCCGGTACATGCCCCCAAAAGAATCTTTTTGATAAAAATGGTCAGAGGAAGCAGCACTTCCTTCTCCAGTTCTACGAAACGGTTATAGGATACCAAACGTGGGAAAAGGTGTTTCAGATGTTTACAGACATATTCCTTGTAGTAATGCTTGAAACAGCGAAAACCACCGGAGTGAAACAGGATTAGAATAACCATAATCTCAGCATCATTCATACGGTTAGGCTTGTTACGATGCCTGGTTTTCTTATCCTCAATCATATATTTTTCCTGTTGCAATGTAAATTCCTTGCAAAAATCATCGGCCATACAATAAATCTCTGTAACTTTAGACTCTGGAAACATAGTGGTAATCGTTTAAATCTTATAATTCAGCACTATAAATTTAATACTTTTATCGCTATGTTTCTAATTATCACTGAAATATATTTATTTTTATTTCGAACTCACGTTAATTTATACAACTAGTACATGATAAAGAAGAGTAATAACATATCAACGCTATCGAATCCTTTATTTCCGGTATGTCAACGGGCCGATTATTATTCAACAATGCCTCATGCATATTTTCTTCTATATATATACGTTCAAATGGCATCATCTCATTCTCCACTTTTTCATATTTTATATCCTCCACATAGAAACTCCAATAAATGGAAGAAAAGATAACTACACACAACATGATGCCAGTTAATACCATTTGCATATATAGTAACAACTTTATTTTCATCTCAAATCATTTCTTGAAAACATATTTAACAATAATCGGATTATTTTCCAACGTTATATATTTGTATCGTTCTGCATCCTTACCTGACAAAACCTGAGGAGAGACCGCTTTGTACAATTCCTTAGGATACAACAAGGAATACAATGCCTCTTCATCCATATAGAAAGGAAAACTTGAACAGTTTTCTTCGTAATACGAAAAAGAACAGACTTTACCTTCCCGCTTATCCACTATCAGATGCATAGGTCTATTCTGATAAGAAAAACTGCAAATGTAATAATGGGAATTTTCTCCGTATGTAATGAAACAAGTCGCCTTTTTGGTTCCCTCGGCATGCCTATGACGTATATAGTACTTTATATCTTTATCCGGCAGGTCGGAAAGGAGCAGATTTGCCTTCCCAAAATCAAAATGATATTTGGACGAAAAAGTCCCCAAACTGTCCGCTACAAAAACCTCACCGTTATAGCCTTGAACAAAATGAACCGTATCCCCATACAAATAGAAAGGAGAAAACGTGTGATGATAAGGTGTCTTGAAAAAAAGAAAACTCGGCAAATCATAATCCTCCTTATAAACCTGCTCTTTCAAAGCATCATACCATATCATTTTGTTTCCATTACGGGAAGAGGAAAATATCAGATATTTGGCGGGCGACAAGGATATGAATTCATGTACAGCAGATATCCCTTCTCCTCTTAAAGAAATTTTCTTTTTAAACGATGTGCCGGATTCATCATACACAAATATATCTCCAAAATCGGATAAAATCTCAAGATTACCAGTAAAATGGTTAAATTGCAAACAAGCCAATGTGCTATACTCCCCAGGGCCTGCACCATAATGATTGATTGACTTGATGAAATGCCCTTTTTCATCAAATTCCCACAACTGATTTTCCTTACCCACCAATAAATAGAACCTATTTTTAAATACAGCCATTTGACGTAAAGGAGCACCCATCAATATACTATCGGAAGTTTCCAAGGGTATCAATTCTATTGATGAAAAAAGATCGAACAACGAAATTTTACTCTTTTCGTCAAGATTCACCACCACAGCCTTCTCTTCATCAACTCTATTGATTGTGCTAACACATCCACTGCAAATAACAATCAGCGACATCAAAACGATATAAACAACTTTTCCACTCATAATCAAACTCAATATATTATAACCATCTGCTTACTCTTTTTTAATGAAGCGTGTTAAATGTTGGCATAAGTGGGTTATGGAATGAGCGGGGATGCCTCGCTTTCTTACACAGGGCATATCCCCCTCATTCCTCAACTTCAATTTCAATCACCGTCCGTCAATACTCCCCTGTTATCACTTTAACCTTGCGGTCATTCAAAGGACAATCAAGCGAACCGTAGCCCAAACAATAGATATTGTGGCCATACTCGTTATCGGCCAACGCCTCCACATTCTCGCGCAACAAATCGGCGGCCGGCTCCCCCTTTTCGGAGATTACTGATACCGTTACTGAAAACAGAATCAAAGCGGCCATACCTGAATAAATGACTTTATTTCTCATATGATATCAATTTATGTGCTATAAAGGTCTGATAAAAGATAGAGAAAAAAACAAAGGCCGTTACATTTGCTGTTACATTTGATTCCTGTCATTTGTAACAATGTGTAACGGCCGTTTTAAGACCTGATTATCAATTCATTTTCCTATTTCATCCGAAAGAAGGAGATGGTAATAATTTTCCTCGCTTACAATACCCACACCAAGCAATTTCAGTTTCTCACGCAAACGGGTCAGCGTTGTACGAAGATTGGAAGAAGCATTTTTGTCACTGATTTTCGGCCAAAACAGCTGTCTTAACACAGCCTTTTCCACCCGCAAACCTTCCGCTTCCAGGAAACAGGTCAACATCCGGATTTCCCGATCGGTCAGTTTTTCCGTTCCACCCGGTCCACACAAAAGTCCACTTTCAAGCTCCACGCTTCCAACGCCCAGGCGAATAACCATACAGTCCTTCCCTGATTCAGTATCCGCCACCGCACCTACCGGCGGAGCTGGAACGCACGCCTCGTCCGTTTCCGTCTTCCTGCAACTCCACCTATATCTGCACCAATGGCACAACCCGGCACAACCCAAACAACAAATTTCCCCCACAAGTAGCGCAAGCAACCAGTCTGTCCACCCCAACAACCTGCAACGACCAACAGAGGAGAAAGCAACAGCTTCCAGTTCACAATAAAGCCCAGCATACCGGACACAGATACTATCGGCATGCGCCACCGAAACAGAATCGGGCAGACAGACCACTTGCCTGCTCCCCGGCAATCTCAACCGAAGCCCCACTGAAGAACTGGAGACCTGCTGACCATCCAAAATCTGCCGCCAACGACTATACAAGCTGTCGGCTGCCATCGGAACATCCAACATCCAATAGGTATGGGTGACACGTACAGACCTGCTATCACCGATATTATGACAATACTTCCCCTTGGGAACAGCATAATAAAGCCTTCCCTGCTCTGTCTCCATATAGCCCTTCACCGTATCCGGCAAGTTTTCATCCAAATCATCCAATTCGGCAGATACGGGTATATTTCCGGTATCCCGAACCGCCAGTTCCCGACGCAGGGCCTCCGTCAGGGTCTCACCTATCAAGGTTTTATAGTCCCGCCACTTGCTGCCGGAACGCACCTCTGCAAAAAACAATGCACACGCGGCACCAGCCAGCAGGCAAACATAAAAAGGAAGTCTTCGGTTTTTCATCTATACTCACGTTATTCTCATTGCAAAAATAAGAAAAAAACTGATTTCAACCATTTCTTCATCCACACTTCCAACCTGCACGGACGAATCAGAAGAAAGACAAGCCCAATCCTAACAAGCAGGAGCGACCTTTTTCCTCCCCTTTCCCCGAGTGAGGGAAAGGTTTTTCCCGTTTGGGAAGGCGCATAGAAAAGCCCGCTACCGGAGGTATGAACCATCCGGTAACGGGCATCTAATTATTCTTACAGCAATCCTGCGGAAACGGTTCCGGCTGTGCCGGAAACTTTATTTCTGCCGGACCTTTGCCGCCTGAAGTTTCTCCTCAATGGGGTCCTTGTACTGGGCCTGGAGTTTCTTCAGCTCGGCGTGCAGGTCGCGGGTCACTTCCTCGTAGCCCGGCTTGCCATAAAGGTTGTTCATTTCCTTGGGGTCTTCCTGGAGGTCGTAGAGTTCCCACTCGTCGATGTCGTTGTAGAAGTGGATGAGCTTGTAGCGCTCGGTGCGCACACCATAGTGGCGCTTCACCATGTGCTCGGCCGGATACTCGTAGAAGTGGTAGTAGAGCGACTTGCGCCAGTCGGCCGGCTTCTCGCCGCGAAGCAGGGGCAGCAGGGAGGCGCCCTGGATGTCGTCGGGGATGGGCGCTCCGGCCAGGTCGAGGAAGGTGGGCGCGTAGTCGATGTTCTGAACCAGCTGCGGGATGTCGCCACGCGTCTGGAAGTCCTTGGGCAGACGCATCACAAGCGGCGTGCGCATGGACTCTTCGTACATGAAACGCTTGTCGAACCAGCCGTGCTCGCCCATGTAGAAGCCCTGGTCGGAGGTATAGACCACGAGGGTGTTGTCCAGCAGGCCCTTCTCCTTCAGGTAGTCGAGCACACGGCCCACGTTGTCGTCGAGCGACTTCACCACCTTGGCATAGTCGCGCATGTAGCGCTGGTACTTCCATTCGGCCAGCTCGCGTCCCTGCGGGTTCTTCTTGTAGAACTCCTCGATGATGGGTGCGTAGAAGGCATCGTACTGGGCACGCTCTTCGGGCGTCAGACGGCCAATGAAGGCTTCATAAGTTCCCTTGAGCGGTGACTTGAGGTCCTTGTGGTACATCTTCGTGTCGTACATGATGTCCATATCCTTCCAGATGCTCATCTCCTGCGCAGCGGCGGCCGGACGGCCTTCGTAGTCGTCATAGAAGTTGTCGGGCATGGGGAAAGTCTTGTCCTCGTAGAGGGAGAGATACTTCAGCTCGGGCAGCCAGTTGCGGTGGATGGCCTTGTGGTGGATGAAGAGGCAGAAAGGTTTGTCCTTGTCGCGCCGGTTCTCCATCCAGTCGATACTCTTGTCGGTGATGAGGTTGGTCAGATAGCCTTTCTCCGTGACGGTATCGTTCTGCATGGTGATGAAGCGCGGGTTGTAGTAGTCGCCTTGGCCGGGCAGGATTTCCCAATAGTCGAAGCCGGTGGGCAGGCTTTCGAGGTGCCACTTGCCGACGATGGCCGTCTGGTAGCCCGCCTGCTGGAGCAACTTGGGCATGGTCTGCTGGGAGCCGTCGAACACGCAGGTGGTGTTGTCCGTGAAGCCGTTGGCGTGGCTGTGCTTGCCCGTAATCATGCAGGCACGGCTGGGGCCGCTCAGCGAGTTGGCCACGAAGCTGTTGGTGAAGCGCACACCGTCGGCGGCGATGCGGTCGAGGTTGGGCGTCTCGATGTAGCGGCGGTCGTAGCAGCTCATCATCTGCGCCGTGTGGTCGTCGGTCATGATGTAGACGATGTTGTAGGGCTTGGCCTCGGCCTTCTTCTGCGCGGAGCAGGACGAGAGGAGGGGCAACACGGCTGCCGTGCCCGAAAGCGAGTACAGCAGCGAGGTGGAGAGGTGGAAATTCTTCATATAAATAAGGTATTATCGGTTGTAAACTTTCAGGTTGGTAATCTTGCTCTTGAACGAGCCGGCCTTCTTGAGCGGGAAGACAAGCGTACGGACATAGTTCATGGAGTCCTTGCCACTATTGAAGTAGCGTTTCTGGATGTCCATCGTCTCAACGAGCTTGCCGTTAATATAGAGCGAGGTGGAACGGTTGTCACCCTTCACCTGTACGTTCAGCTTCTCGCCCGGATAGGGACGAAAACGGAAGGTGTTCAGATAGCCGTCGCGCGCAAAACCGAAACGGCCGCTGACGGGATCGGCCAGGTAGAAGACAGCGTTGTCCGAACGGAAGAGCTCGGTGCCGGGAGTCTCGTCGGCAGCCTCGAGGTCGAAGCTGACGGTATAGCCGTAGCCTATCTCCTCATGGGCCAGGCTGGAACCCGGACGTACTTCGGCCACTTCGTAAACCAGGCCTTCGGTGCGGCCGATGCGGCCCAGCTGGTTGACGCCGGGAGCTTCGCTCAACCCCTGACGCAGACGGTCGAAGTCGGCGTATGGCAGGCCTGCCTGTGCGCCCCACGTCTTGGCGGCCAGCGTCTGCAAGGCGGGGAAGAGGCGGTGATGGATGTCCTTGACGGAGATACCGTTGCCCACGTGGTCGTTCCACACGGCAAACATACCACCCAGGATGGCGGGGTCTTTCTCCTCGAAGACAGCCTTGCCCACGTGGGCAGGCGTCCACTTCTCATAGAGATATTGGGTATTCAGGTAGTCGTAGTAGTAACCGGCGGCAGGCACGATGTAAACCAGTCCGTCGGGGATGCTGATGAGCTTGTAGCCCTGGCGCACCATCTCCTTGGGATCGGCATAGCCGTTGTACCAGGCACTCATGATAACGTTCTCCGACTTAACGGGCGTCTCGCCGGCAGCATGGGTCAGTGCACCCCATACGCAGGCCTGCTTGCCGTAGCTCTCCACCAGACGGATGTAATGGTCGGTAAAGGCACGGAACTTCTCCACTACGTCTTTCTTCTTGTTGGAATACTCGTCGGTACCGATGTGGACACGCGGGCCACGGAACACGGGCTTGTCGCCTTCCAGATATTCCTTAAAGAGGCCGTCCATGAACTTGTAAGTCTCGGGATTGAACAGGTCGAGATGGTCCATGCCATACTCCTTACTGCCTATCTCAGGTTTGTATTGGGTGAAGGCCAGCGTATGGGCGGGCGCGTCGATTTCGGGGATAATCTCGACGAAACGTGAAGCGGCCTCTTCCTGGAAGTCGATGAACTCGCGCTTGGTGTAATAGCCGTCACGGGCGGTGAGGCCGGGATAGGTATCGCACTCCAGACGGAAAGCGGCGTAGGTGCGTCCCCAGTCATGGCCGAAGAACTGCTTGAAGCCGTTGTCGTTGAGGTGCACCTGCAAGGTGTTCATCTTATAATAGGCCATCATCTTCACCAGGTCGCGCATATAGGACATGGGGATGAACTTGCGTCCGCAATCCATCATGAAGCCGCGCATGGCATAGTCGGGCCAGTCGCGCAACTGACCTTTCGGCAGCTGGTGGTCTTCTGTCTGTTCGCTTATCTGGAGCAGGGTACGCGTAGCCCAATAGGCACCGACCACCTCGGGAGCAGAGACGGTGACGTAGCGGTCCACCCGGATGGCATAGCCCTCGCTGCCAAGTTTCTTGTCTTTCTTCAGCGTAAAGTAAATGTCACCGGCAGAAGGTTTGCCCTGAGCGACAGCAGGAGCAGCGCCAAACATCTGCCCATAATCGGCCGCAAAGGCTTCGGCCACGGCACGCAGAGCCTCGTCGGCATAGACGACGCGCATGTCGGAGGAAGGAACAAAATCACCTTTACTCCCCTTCCATTCTTTCAGTTCAGGAACGACAAAAGGTTTCTCATTCTGGGCATACAAGCCCATTTGTACAAACAATGATAACACAAGGAGGCACAAAGCCTTCGAAACAAAACGGATTTTAATCATACGAAAGTTGTTAAAGTTAACAATATCAGCGGTCAAAGATAGTCATTTTCCTGCAAATGCCCAGCCTTTTTACGAAAAGAAATACGACCGACATCCGCCTGCTCCGTGAGGAGGGAAGGACATCGGCCGTATTCAACAAGCGACTAAGGGTAGTTGCGGGACAATATCACTCGCGGCGACCCATGAAAATCATAACGTAATAAATCAGCGTAGCCAACGAACCAAGGGCAGCCACCACATACGTATAGGCGGCAGAGCGGAGGGCGTCTTCGGCCTTGTCGTGGTTATAGGAATTGGTGATGCCGCTCGCACTGAGCCATACCAACGCCCTGCGGCTGGCATTGATTTCCACCGGCAGGGTGACGAAGCTGAACAACGTGGTCATCGCAAAGAGGATGATACCTGCCAGCAGGAAGTTCGAATTGACGTTCAGCAGCAAAATACCGGCCAGCAGCACCCACGTCATGATGTTTGAAGCAAACGAAACGACCGGCACCAGCTTGCTGCGCAGGGTGAGCGGCGCATAGGCACGGGCATGCTGCAAGGCGTGTCCGCACTCATGGGCAGCTACGGCAGCGGCCATGATGCTGTTGCTGGAGTAAACGCTCTCGCTCAGGTTGACGGTCTTGTTGGCAGGGTTGTAGTGGTCGGTCAGGTGTCCGGGCGTACAAGTGACCTGTACGTCATAAATCCCGTTGTCGTTAAGCATCTTACGAGCTACGTCGGCCCCCGTCATACCATTGCCTGTAGGTATTTGCGAGTATTTCTTGAACTTGTTTTGCAGGTTCATCTGCACCAACCAGCTCACAACGGCTACGCCGATAAATATAATCCATTGCATTCCTATTACCATAATCTATTCTCTATTATTTTAATTATTTGACAATATGCGTTTTTCTACCAAGTGCAAATAGTTTGCCAAAGATAAGCGATGACAGGCAAGTAGCCTCAGGAATTAACACAGATTATAAATTTTCCATTGTTTTACGTCCCAATCAATCAAGTTGCAATTCTACAACCTTGTCCACCTCCGTTGGCACTTCATCAAGCTGAAGAACAATACCACCATCCACACGCTTGAACTTCAAAGCCTGACGGCTTGCAAAATCCATCGCACGTTTCACCTTCTGGCCTTCCAAAGGCAAGAAGAGTGCTTTGTCCTGCAAATCAAGGATGTGAACAAACAAACGATCATCCTTTTGCGTAGTCACACCCCAAGGATGCGGAGCGACACAACCGCCACGTGTGCCATAAATGGTTTCACCATACGTCTGCATCCACTCACCCATCTCCTTCAAGCGCTCTACGGCCACCTGAGGCAGGCATCCGTCGGGCTGAGGGCCGATATTCATCAACAAGTTGGCATCCTTGCCGGCGGCTTTCACCAGATAATGAATCAAGGTTTTCGTCGATTTATAGTTCTGGTCGGTAATCTTGTACCCCCACATGCCGTTCATCGTTTCACACGTTTCCAGAGGTAAGTTGCTGATGTCCTGCCCCGAAAGGCCCGCCTTGTTTTCGCCCGGCAGGTCGCGTTCGAAGATTTGAATGTCTTCACCCTCGAAAGGCACTTGGTGATGGTTGTTACCCACAAGGCAGGCGGGTTGGAGCTTGTGTATCAGTTCATACTGGCCGGGCAGCTGCCAGTCGAAGTCGGGATTTTGGTCCTGATCCCACCAGCCGTCGAACCAGATGGCGCCTATCGGCCCGTAGTTGGTGAGCAGCTCCGTCAGCTGGTTGTTCATGAACTGATAATAGGTGGGCCAGTTGCCTTTGGAGTCAGGACGACCTGTCCCCCTACCCGTACGACCCCAGGGATAATCTTCACGATACCAGTCAAGATGTGAATAATACAGATGCAGACGGATGCCCTGCTTGTGACATTCGTCGGCCAGTTCCTTCAAGACGTCGCGCTTGAAGGGTGCGGCATCCACTACATTGTAGTCAGAGTATTTCGTATCGAACATGGAGAAGCCTTCGTGATGACGGGTCGTGAAGCAGATGTACTTGGCTCCCGAAGCCTTGATGGCGGCCACCCACTCGGCGGCATTGAACTTCGAGGGATAGAATCCGCCTGCCAGCTTGGCATACTCCTTGTAGTTCAGATTGTTGTTGGTCATAGTCCATTCGCCCGTAGCCAGCATGGCATACAAGCCCCAGTGAAGGAAAATGCCGAAACGGGCATCGCGAAACTCCTGGCGCGATTTCAGATTTTCTTCCGTGGGCGTATAACGCTGGGCACGCACGGGAAGTGACAGGCAGGTCCCTACCAACAGGGCCAAAGCTAAAAGATGTGTCTTCATGAGGAAAAAGGTGTTTTAAGTGAATGAAAAGTATGTTTTAAGGAACAAAAAACGCAGGCTTCCTGAAGCGCAAGCAGGAGAGTCTACGTTTTGTCTATGGCATCCGAATTATTCTTCGGTATATCGTTCGATGGTCTGCTCGCGGTCAGGACCTACGGACACAATCTTGATGGGCACACCCAGCTGTTCTTCAAGGAAGGACAGGTAGGCATTGAACTCTTCGGGGAACTCGTCCTCGCTCTGCATCTTGGTCATGTCGGTCTGCCAGCCAGGAAGCTCCACATAGACAGGCTCCACACCTTCGGTGATGTCGAAGGGGAAGTAGTCGATTTCTTCACCGTCCATCTTGTAGGCTACGCAGGCCTTGATGGTCTCGAACGTGTCGAGCACATCGCTCTTCATCATGATGAGCTTCGTCACACCATCCACCATCACGGCATACTTCAACGCCACGAGGTCAATCCATCCGCAACGACGACGACGACCGGTAACGGAGCCGAATTCGTGTCCGAGCGTACAAATCTTGTCGCCCGTCTCGTCGAAGAGCTCGGTGGGGAAAGGACCAGCCCCCACACGCGTGCAATAAGCCTTGAAGATACCATAGACATCGCCAATCTTGCAAGGAGCCACACCCAAACCCGTGCAAGCGCCCGCACAAATGGTATTGGACGAAGTGACGAAAGGATAGGATCCGAAGTCGATGTCGAGCATCGTGCCCTGAGCACCCTCGCAGAGGACGGACTTGCCTTCGTTCAAAAGGCCGTTGATTTCGTGTTCGCTATCCACCAACTGGAATTGCTTCAGGTATTCGATGCCTTCGAACCAGGTCTTTTCGGCCTCGGCCAAGTCGTATTCGTAGTTCAAGCTCTTGAGAATCTGTTCGTGGCGGGCCTTGGCGGCGGCATACTTCTGGTCGAAGTTGTGCAGCAGGTCGCCCACGCGCAAACCGTTGCGGCTAACCTTGTCGGTATAGGTAGGACCGATGCCCTTGCCCGTCGTACCCACTTTGGCATCGCCCTTGGCGGCCTCGTAGGCAGCGTCGAGCAGACGGTGGGTGGGCATGATGAGATGGGCCTTCTTCGAGATGTGAAGGCGCTGCTTCAGGTCGTGGCCCGATGCTTCGAGCGCTTCGGCCTCAGCCTTGAAGAGAGCCGGATCGAGCACTACGCCATTTCCGATGATATTCACCTTGTCGCCCTGGAAAATTCCCGAAGGAATCGAGCGGAGTACATACTTCTGACCTTCGAACTCCAGTGTATGACCGGCGTTCGGTCCGCCCTGAAAACGAGCCACCACGTCGTAACGCGGCGTCAGCACATCGACGACTTTGCCTTTGCCTTCGTCGCCCCATTGCAATCCTAACAGTACATCTACTTTCATTTTTCTTTCTTATGAATGTTGTTTTTCAATTTTTTCTTGTTGGCACGCTCGCACTTGCTGCACAATCCATACATGTAGAGGGAATAGTGCGTCAGACTGAAGCGGCTAAGCTTGGTATGCTCGATGGCGTGCTGGAGGTCTTCGTTCTGAAACTCCGTCACCTTGCCGCACTGAATGCAAATCTGATGGTGGTGGGTGTCGCGGTTGTAGCTCTTCTCATATTGCGACGAGTTGCCGAACTGATGCTTGATGACCAGCCGCGCGTTGATGAGCAGGATGATGGTATTGTAGAGGGTAGCCCTGCTGACACGGAACTTTTCCTGGTCGGCCATCAGCGAGTAGAGCGTGTCGATGTCGAAATGGCCGTCAATGGAGTAGATGGTATCAAGAATGGCAAAGCGTTCGGGAGTCTTCCGATGCCCGTTCGCATTGAGATATTCGGTGAATATCTGCTTGACCGTATCTTTCACATTCTGAGCTTCCATCTTTCAGGCCGTTTTTTCTCTAACAGCCAACAAAGTTAAGCCTTTTTTGTGGAAAGCAAAAGGAAAAGCTGGAAAAGTTGCCAAGCGGACCGAACTCATCCGACCATGCCGCTCACCACTTCGTAGAGCAGGCGTTCGGCTTCGGAAGAAGAATCTTTCATACCATCCACGCATCGGCAAACCCTGAACGCATGCTCCTCGCTATGCTCCATGAAACGGCGGAGGGCAGCGGCAACGGCATTGCGTACGGCATAGGAGCCGGCAAGGAAGCACGACACGGCCTGATCGAGAAACTCATTGGCTACGCGGTCGTCCATATCGCCCTTCTTCTGAAGCAGGCGGGCGATGGTGAGGAAGCCGCACACTTGTGCCAACTCGCGCTCGTCGGCTATCCAACGGAAGGCTTTGGCAGGTGCATAAGACAGATGCTGGAAGAGATTCATCGACGTGAGTTCGGCAATCTCGACCGTGGGCATGGTATCCACCCAGATGTCGGCTATCTCGGGCAAAAAGGTATCAACAGGCTGGAGCAGGCCGGCCAGTATCTTGCATTCGCGGATGTCTTCCTTCCACAAGGCCTGAGCCAGAGCGTGGTCTTTCTCATAAGCGGCGGCAATTCCCTTGATGCGGGGCAGCTCGACGCCGAAGTTCAGTTTATAGACAAGCCCCTTCTCGCGCATGCTCTGCGACACGGCACCGTTCATCGAAAGGCGGAGCTGGGTCTTGATATCTTTCAGTTGTTCGTGTAAGTCCATCATTCAAATATAGTGAAAATAACAATAGTAGCCTCATAAGGCCTTCTCTTGGGACACGTTAGGCACGAACGACACAAATTGTCACATCGGTTCGTCTGTGAAAATCGTGGCATCCGTGCCTAAAGACAGGTATATCGTACGTCAAGTCTTATTCGTTGACGTAAGGCAGGGTGGCGTAATCCTTGCTATAGCGGAGCATCTGCTCGGCATAGCCTTCGTCGTAGGTCACCTTCACGTCGGTGATGTTGCCTTCGGCGTCGGTCACGGCCTCATACTTCGGATTGACAAAACCCTTGTAGGGAGCCAGGTTCAGCTTCTTGTAGCGTTCGAGCACTTCGGCATGCAGTTCAGGATCGACCTTCACGGCATAGTTCTCGACCAGCTGGCGGGCACCTTCGAAGTCGCCCGTCGACTTGATGCGCTGGATTTCGGCCAGCAATTCGCCGAAGAGGGTACGCACCTTGGCGTAATCGTTCACCACCACATAGGTCTTGCCGTCCTTCTTCTTCAATTCGACCACCTTGTCGGCCGCTCCCTTCTCGTACACCCAACGGGCGATAAGGGCACGGTTGCGCATGTGTGCTTCCTCAATCTGGTTGCCCGGCTCGATGCGTACCAGCTGGGTCATCAGGCCGTTCATCAGGTAGGTATAGAACTGGGCCTTGTAGGCATCGGCATCAGGCAGAAGCCCCAGCTCGACCAGCTTGGGATCGGCTACATAGTAGAGGCCAAACAAGTCAGCACGGGCTTCCTCGATAGTAGAGCCATAAGCCTTCAGGGCATCGGGATCAACACCAGGAAGCAGCTTGCCCGAACCGTGGCCGAGGCATTCGTGCAGGTCGGTATGAAGTTCGTCGGTCAGGTCGGCATACTTGTTGATATTGTCCAGTTCGGCTTGGCTATAAACAAACTCTTCGTTGAAGCCATTGCCGTGGGCGGCCTTGTTGTAAGCATCGGTAATGTTGCCGATAGTCACCGACTTGGAGCCGTGCTGGCTACGTATCCAGTTGGCATTAGGCAAGTTGATGCCGATAGCCGTAGCCGGATAGAGATCGCCTGCCAGGATGGCGGCGGTGATGACCTTGGCCGACACGCCTTTCACTTCTTCTTTCTTGAATTGCTTGTCCACGGGCGAATGGTCTTCGAACCACTGGGCATTGCTGCTGATGATTTCCGTACGGCGGGTAGCCTCGAGGTCCTTGAAGTTGACAAGCGACTCCCAGCTGGCCTTCATGCCCAACGGGTCGCCATAGCTTTCGGTAAAGCCGTTCACGAAATCCACGCGCGAATTCAAATCTTTCACCCAAAGAATTGCATAGTCGTCGAAGGTCTTCAGGTCGCCTGTTTCGTAGTATTCCACCAACTTGGCGATGACCGCCTTCTGTTCGGGTGTCTCGGCCACGCCTTCAGCTTTCTTCAACCAATAAACAATTTTCTCGAGAGCCTGGCCGTAGAGTCCGCCCACCTTCCATACCTTTTCCTGAACACGGCCGTTTTCCTTCACCAAACGGCTGTTTAGTCCATAGGAAACGGGCGTTTCGTCCTTGGGATCCTTCAGGGCGTTATAGAAGTCTTCAGCTTCCTTCTGCGTTACACCCTCATAGTAGTTGCAGGCGGAGGTGAGCACCAGGTCTTCGCCATCGGCCTGATTGACGCGCTTGGGCATCACGGCCGGATCGAAAATGACGGGGAAAATCTCGTCGCAGAATTGCTCCAGCGTCTGCCCTTCGGCCAAGGGAAGCTGGGAAGCATCGACACTGGCCAGAGCCTGCTTGAAGAATTCGGGGGTAAAGCCCGGCACAAACTTCTCGCATCCGTAGTGATGGTGGATGCCGTTGGAGAACCATACACGCTTGAGGTAAACCTCCATTGCCTTGAAGTCGGCCGACTGCTTGTCGCCCTTATAACCTGTATAGACAGCCTCCAGAGCCTTGCGGATGCGGAGGTTGTATTTGCCGTTCTGGTCGAACAGGATGTCACGGCCCTGCAGAGCCGCTTCCGTCAGATAGTAAACCAGCTGCTTCTGCTGGAGTGAAAGCTCCTCGAAGCCCGGCACACGATAGCGTAAAATCTGTAAATCTGCAAATTGTTCCACTGTATAATCAAATTTTTCTGCCTCGGCAGTCGTTTGTTTCTGGCCTCCGCAAGCGGAAAGTATCGCCAGAGCGGCGGCCATCGAAAGAAATTGTTTTCTCATATATCGGTCTGTTTAAGTAATCTCAATTCCGTACATACCTTCCGTAACATCGGTCATAAATAAAAAAGGAAGTATCCCGAAGCCTCGGCTCCCGAATATTTCCTTTTTTATCCACTCCTTACGGAGTAGGGTTATTTTTTCTTTTCCGCATGCTTTTTGCGATAGCTGTTCGGAGTTTCACCGACATTCTTGTAAAAAGCCGCATAGAAAGACTGACGGTTGGCAAAACCTACCATCGTACTGATTTCTTCCACATTCTTGTCTGCATATCTCTTGTCTTTCAGCAGGTGCATGGCTTCCTTGACGCGATACTCGTTCAGCAGGCAGGAATAGTTCATACCAAAACGTGAATTGACCACCGCCGACAAATAGCGGGTGTTGGTTTCCAGGTCTTTAGCCAACTCTTTGGCAGAGTAGTCACGATCTCTATACTTCTTCTGCACGACAATGATGTTCATAATCTTGTCATACAATTCGTCAGCCAGTTCGGGACGAATCAAAGCACGGTAGGCCGCGTCCTTCTCTTTCTTTTCACGCAGGTTGTACGGGCGTTTCTTAGAAGCCTCTTCCTGCGTTTTGTTCTCTAAATCACTCATTGAATTAACTGGTTAGGGGTTTTACATTTCGTGTCCTAACAATCTGTTTTGTTTAGGACATACAAAAGTCTGCTTTTTTTTTTATATATGCAACTATTTTCGTACATATTTCTCCCCTAAAAAGAATAAAAAAGATTGAATAAAAGCATAAAAATGTAATAAAATCGCGTAGAAGCCCGTCTCGCGCATCCGAATATTCATGGGAAAGACAGCGCGAATATTCAAATAAATGGTGTAACTTTGCCCAAGAAAAAATATAGACACCGCCGCATGACTCAAATCCAACAAGTGCTCAAGACCTATTTCGGGTACGACAGCTTCCGTCCGCAACAAGAAGAAATCATCCGACATCTGTTACAAAAAAGAGATGCCCTGGTGCTGATGCCTACCGGTGGTGGCAAGTCCGTCTGTTATCAGGTGCCCGCCCTCGTGTGCGAAGGAACTGCCGTCGTCGTGTCACCCCTCATCTCACTGATGAAGGACCAGGTGGAAAGTCTGTGCACCAACGGAATCGCCGCCGCAGCCCTGAACAGCAACAACGACGAGACAGAAAACCTGCGCATCCGCCGAACCTGCATGGAAGGAAAACTGAAACTGCTCTACATCTCGCCCGAGAAGTTGCTGGCCGAGGCCAACTACCTGCTGCGCGACATCTCCATCTCGTTCTTCGCCATTGACGAAGCACACTGCATCTCGCAATGGGGACACGACTTCCGGCCGGAATACGCCCAACTGGGCATCCTGCGGAGCCTCTTCCCACAGACGCCCGTCATTGCCCTGACCGCCACTGCCGACAAGCTGACGCGTGAAGACATCGTCCGGCAACTGCACTTGCGGGAACCGCGTATCTTCCTCTCGTCGTTCGACCGACCCAACCTGAGCCTGACCGTCAAGCGTGGTTACCAGCAGAAGGAGAAGAACAAAGCCATCCTCGACTTCATCGGCAGGCATCGGGGCGAAAGCGGCATCGTCTACTGCATGAGCCGGAGCAAGACGGAAAGCGTGGCACAAATGTTGCAGAAGAGCGGTATCCGTACCGCCGTCTACCATGCCGGGCTGGATACCGAAAAGCGCAACCGCGCACAGGACGACTTCATCAACGACCGCATACAGGTAGTGTGTGCCACCGTCGCTTTCGGCATGGGCATCGACAAGAGCAACGTGCGGTGGGTCATCCACTACAACCTGCCCAAGAGCATCGAGAGTTTCTATCAGGAAATAGGACGTGCCGGACGCGACGGCCTGCCAAGCGACACCCTGCTCTTCTACTCGATGGCCGACCTCATCCTGCTGACCAAGTTTGCCAACGAAAGCGGACAGCGTGAGATCAATCTGGAAAAACTCCAGCGCATGCAACAATATGCCGAGGCCGACATCTGCCGACGACGCATCCTGCTGAACTATTTTGGCGAACAACGGGCACACGATTGCGGCAACTGCGACGTATGCAAGAATCCGCCCGAACGGTTCGACGGCACCGTCATCGTACAGAAAGCACTGAGCGCCATTGCCCGCACCAACCAGCAGATCGGTACCCCAATGCTGGTAGACATCCTGCGCGGCAACCTCAATGCCGAACTCAAAGAAAAGGGATACCACCAGCTGAAAACCTATGGAGCCGGACGCGACATCCCCGCCCGCGACTGGCAGGACTACCTGCTACAGATGCTGCAAATGGGATATTTCGAAGTGGCTTACAACGAAAGCAACCACCTGAAGATAACCCCTGCGGGAAGCGATGTCCTCTTCGGCAGGGAGACAGCCCGCCTGGTGGTCATCCGCAGGGAGGAAACGACGGGCACGCGAGGAAGGAAACGGCAGGCGGCATCGCCAGTCATGCGCGAACTGCCACTGGGAATGGACAGTGGCGAGAGCGCCGATCTCTTCGAAGCCCTCAAGAACCTGCGCAAACGCCTGGCCGATGAGGAAGTACTACCTGCCTACATCGTCTTGTCCGACAAGGTGCTGCACCTGCTGGCCGCCCAACGCCCCACGACCCTCGAAGCCTTCGGCAACGTGAGCGGCATCAGCGAATACAAGAAACGGAAATACGGGAAAGAATTCGTCAAGCTCATCCGACGCTTCGTCTGACCGGAACAACCGCCGTCCTACCTGCACTGACGCAACAATTCGCGTACCTCGCTTTGGGGCACGCCCAGCGAAACGGCCTTCTCCAGGTCGCGCTTGGCCTGCGTTTTCTTTTCCTGCATCAGATAGACCCGCCCGCGCATCAAGTAGGCCTCCACCTGTTCAGGATCCAGCCGGATGGCTTCGTCCAGATCCATCAGAGCCAAATCGGTGTTCCGCATGTCGAGTTCCACGCCGGCACGGGCTACATAGACCACCGCCAGCTCACGAGGAGCATAAGGCGTCGAACCGCCCTTATCGGCCAGCATGCCTTCGAGCACCTTCAGGGCCTCGCCATAGCGGGCCTCACGCTGGTGGAGGGTAGCCAGCCCCAGACGGGCACTGTAGTGACGGGGATCCACCTTCAGCAGCGTGTCATAGTCGAGACGGGCAAACTTGTAGTCGCGCCGGTTCATGTAGATGTAGGCACGCATCAGCAGCGCTTCGACGTTGTGGGGTTCCAGCTCGATGACCTGCGAATAGTCGGCACGGGCCTTGTCGTCCTGCCCCATCTCGAGCGAGAGGGTGGCATGGTTCATCAGGATGGGAACAGACATGGGAGCGATGTTGAGGGCCAGCCGATAGGACTCCAAAGCCTGCTCGTAACGGTGCTGGCTGCGCTGGATAGTCCCCAAATTGGAGAAAAGCAGAGCATTGCGCGCATTGGCCGGCTCCAGTTTCAGAGCCTGGCGGATGCAGTACTCAGCCTGTTCGAGGCTATCTTGCTCGGTGGCAGTCACGGCACGTTCGCACCATTCGTCATAGGTTTGCGACAGAGCAGGTAGCCAAGTGACTACAAGCAGGAGTACGGACAGGAAGGCTTTCTTCATAT
Source organism: Mediterranea massiliensis (assembly GCF_900128475.1). Classification (GTDB taxonomy): domain Bacteria; phylum Bacteroidota; class Bacteroidia; order Bacteroidales; family Bacteroidaceae; genus Bacteroides; species Bacteroides massiliensis_E. The sequence continues at coordinate 189,307 of NZ_LT635834.1, forward strand.
GCAATAAATACAGTATATATAAGGTATAAATAATCGGGATCAATACAGCCCCACCGACAAATAACGCTCGCCGGTATCGGGCAGAAGCACGACGATACATTTGCCCTGCATATCGGGCCGGGTAGCCAAAGTGCAGGCAGCATGAAGCGCGGCACCCGATGAAATGCCGGCCAGCAGCCCTTCGGTGGCAGCCAGCTCACGGGAAGCGTGAAAAGCATCGTCGTCGGACACGGGAATCACCTCGTCGACGACAGAAGCGTCGTAGTTGCCAGGTACGAAATTAGCACCGATGCCCTGCAGGCGGTGAGGTCCGGCCTGTCCGCCCTCAAGTACAGGCGACGAAGCCGGCTCGACGGCTACGATACGCACAGCAGCGTTATGTTTCTTCAGTGCACGAGCCACACCACTGACGGTACCGCCCGTTCCTACACCGGCCACAAAGACATCGACCTGCCCAGCGGTTTCGGTCCATATTTCCTCACCGGTAGTACGCTCGTGCACGGCCGGATTGGAAGGGTTGTCGAACTGCTGGAGGATGACGGCACCGGACGTGGCGTCACGCAATGCCTCGGCCTTGGCAATGGAACCTGCCATTCCCTCCGCACCGGACGTCAACACAATTTCAGCTCCCAGGGCCTTCAGCAGGTTGCGACGCTCAAGGCTCATGGTCTCGGGCATGGTGAGTATAAGGTGGTAGCCCTTGATGGTAGCCACCATGGCCAGGCCGATACCCGTATTGCCGCTGGTAGGCTCGATAATGGTAGCGCCGGGCTGCAGCAAGCCACGAGCTTCGGCATCTTCAATCATGGCCAGGGCAGTACGTGCCTTCACACTGCCCGAAGGGTTAAACATCTCCAGTTTTGCCACCAGCGGACGGGGCAGCCCATGCAGACGGCTGTAGGCCGACAGCTCCATGAGCGGAGTGCGGCCTACCAGATCTATCAGGTTCTTTGCTATCATGATGCGTCAAGCTTTCTTTATATAGTCCACCAACCAGGCACCGACTTCCTTCGTGCCATACTTGGCTCCGCCCTCCACCTGAATTTCAGGCGTACGGACATTGGCATCGAGCGAAGCATCGACCGCCTTTCGGATAAGGGTTCCTTCCTCCTTCAGGTTGAAATATTCGAAGAGCATGGCTACGGAGAGTACCTGTGCCAGCGGATTGGCGATGTTCAGCCCCTTGGCCTGCGGCCACGAACCGTGAATGGGTTCAAAGACCGGTGTGCTCTCGCCCGTAGAGGCCGAAGGAAGCAAGCCCATCGAACCGCTGATGACGGAGCCTTCGTCCGTCAGAATGTCGCCAAAGGTGTTCTCGGTGACCATCACGTCGAAGAAGCGCGGTTCCTGTATCATCTTCATGGCGGCGTTGTCGACGTACATATAGTCGGTCGTCACTTCGGGATATTTGGGGGCCATCTCTTGGGCTATCTGACGCCAGAGGCGGGAAGAAGCCAACACGTTGGCCTTGTCGACTACCGTCAGATGCTTGCGACGCTTCATGGCATACTCGAAGCCGACACGGAGGATGCGCTCAATCTCGGGACGGGTGTAATAGTTCGTATCCCATGCCTTGTCGTTGTCCTGGTATTTCTCGCCGAAGTACATGCCGCCCGTCAGTTCGCGGATGCAGAGGAAGTCGGCACCCTCGACCAGCTCGGCGCGCAGGGGCGACTTGTGCAGGAGGCACTTGAAGGTCTGCACGGGGCGAATGTTGGCGTAGAGGCCAAGACGCTTGCGCATGGCCAGCAGGCCCTGCTCGGGACGCACCTTGGCAGTGGGGTCGTTGTCGAAGCGCGGGTCGCCCACGGCCGAGAAGAGAACAGCGTCGGCGTTCTTGCATATCTGATAGGTGGCTTCGGGGAAGGGATCGCCCACTTCGTCGATGGCATGTGCACCGCAGAGGGCGTATTCGTACGTCACCTTGTGACCAAACTTCTCGCATACGGCGGTCATTACATCCACACCTACGGCGGATATTTCGGGGCCGATACCGTCACCGGCCAATACTGCTACTTTCAGTTCCATATCGTTTATTCGTTATTATTCAATAATTCTTGTACTTTGTCTTTATACTTCTTGTTCCTGAGACGCCGGCGGTCGGCAGCAATGAAGCCTGCGGTGAGCAGGGCCGCCACCACGACGTTGACCAGCAGATTGCCGTCCTTCCACTCCTCGTCGGGGCTTAGCCAACGCAGCAAGCCATTGACGGCCAGCAGCAGAACGAACACCAGCACGTAGCGCTGCCAGGGTTTCAAGCTAATCTTTTTCATGTTTCACCTTTGTTTCAGGGCTCAAAATAAGCATTTTATTCCATATCTCCGGCCCTAATTTTTCTTAAAAGTCTGAACGGACCACTTTTCCCAAGCTGAAGGGACAGAACGGATGCCTGTGTCTACAGCAATGTCTGAGCCGCCAGTCTCTGTTTCCCCACGGAGTAACTTTCGTTTCCCCCGCAGGAAACGCCCGTTTCCCCAGTAGGAAACGACAGTTCCCCCAGCAGGGAACGCCCGTTCCGCAAGCAGGAAATTACAGTTTTCTGCGCAGCCTCAGGGCTATTACATACGCGGAGAGGAGTCAGAAGATGCCTCAGTCTTGTCGTAACTGTCCTCGATGAGGTTCAGCATCTTCATCGTAGCCTTGATGGCAGCCTCCGTCTGGTCGGCGTCGAGGCCGCGGGTGCGGAGCACCTTGTCGTCGAAGCTCCACGTGATGACCGTCTGCACGAAGGCGTCCGTACGTCCACCGGGCGGGATACTGACGGCATAATTGGTCAGCATCGGGAAGCGGCGGCCCAGCGTACCCTTGTACACCTTGCGCAGGGCGCGGACGAAGGCATCGTATTGACCGTCGCCGCTGCTGTTTTCTTCGTACTCCTTGCCGTTGATTTCCACCTTGATGGTGGCCATCGGCTTCAGCCCGTAGGCCAGGTTGACGATGTAGCTCTTCAGCTTGACGCGCTCGGTGCGCACGTCGTGCTTCAGCACGTCGGACACGATGTAGGGCAGGTCTTCCTGCGTGACGAGCTCTTTCTTGTCGCCCAGCTCGATGATGCGTTCGGTAACCTTGCGCATCGACTCGTCGTCCAGCTGCAACCCCAGGTCTTCGAGGTTCCTGCGGATGTTGGCCTTGCCGGAATTCTTGCCGAGGGCATACTCGCGGCGACGGCCGAAGCGTTCGGGCAGGAGGTCATTGCAATAGAGGTTGCGCTTGTTGTCGCCATCGGCATGCACGCCCGCCACCTGCGTGAAGACATTCTCGCCCACGATGGGCTTGTTGGCGGGGATGGCAATGCCGGAATACGACTCCACCACGCGGCTCACTTCGTTCAGACGGCTCTCGTCGATGCCTGTTATGGCGTTGAAGTGGTCCTTCAGGATGGCCTGTACGCTGGCCAGCGGGGCATTGCCCGCACGTTCGCCCAGACCGTTGATGGTGGTGTGCAGGCCACGGCAGCCGCTCAGCACAGCTGCCAGCACGTTGGAGACGGCCAGGTCGTAGTCGTTGTGTGCATGAAAGTCAAAATGCACGTCGGGATAACGTTTCTTCATCTTGCGCATGAACTCAATGACCTGCAGGGGATTGAGGATGCCCAGTGTGTCGGGCAGCATGAAGCGGCGGATAGAAGTGCCGACAAGGGCATCCATCAGCTGAAAGACGTAGTCGGGCGAATCTTTCATGCCGCTGCTCCAGTCCTCCAGATAGATGTTGACGTCCATGTCGAGCGAGTCGGCGTAGTCCACCACCGCACGGATGTCGGCGATGTGCTCCTCGGGAGTTTTCTTCAGTTGGTATGTGCAATGCTTCAACGAGCCCTTGCACAGCAGATTGATGACACGACACCCGGCGGCATGTATCCAGTCGACGGACACATGCCCGTCCACAAAACCCAGCACCTCGACGCGCTGCAACAGGCCGCGGCGGGCGGCCCAGTCACAGATCATGCGCACGGCATCGGCCTCGCCGTCGGACACGCGGGCAGAGGCTACCTCCACACGGTCCACCTTCAGCTCCTCGAGCAGCAGACGGGTAATCATCAGCTTCTCGTGGGGCACGAAGGATACGCCGCTGGTCTGCTCCCCGTCGCGCAGGGTGGTGTCCATGATCTCTATTCTTGGATGGTTCATAGTTGGCAAATTATTGTGGCAGGTGGCATCATTTGTGTGCCGCCGATTCATATTCCTCTATCTTCTTCTTGTTTTCTACCAGGAAGTCGATGTCGTCCAGCCCGTTCATCAGGCAATGTTTCTTGTAGGCATTGATTTCGAATGTTTCCGTGCGGCCCGTTGCCTTGTTGGTCACCGTCTGGGCGGGCAGGCTCACTTCGACTTCGGTCTTGGGATCGGCCGCAATGCTCTCGAACAATTCTTTCAGAAAAGCTTCGCTCACCACCACGGGCAGCACGAAGTTGTTCAGCTCGTTGTTCTTGTGGATGTCCGCAAAGAAACTGGAGATAACTACACGGAAACCATATCCGGCAATGGCCCAGGCGGCATGTTCACGGCTGGAACCCGATCCGAAGTTCTTTCCGGCTACCAGGATGCAGCCGCTGTACGTGGGATTGTTCAGCACGAAATCCTTGTTCAGCGTACCGTCGGCATTGTAGCGCCAGTCACGGAAAAGGTTGTCACCGAAAAACTTCTCCTCGCGCGTCGTTGCCTTGAGGAAACGGGCGGGGATAATCTGGTCGGTATCTACGTTCTCCAGCGGCAGGGGAACGCAGGTGGAAGTTATGATGTTGAATTTCTGTTTCATTGTAGTACGATAGTTAATGAATGATCATCTGTATGCATATTCTTACATCAGTTCGCGCGGATCGGTAATCACGCCCGTCACGGCAGCGGCAGCAGCAGTCAGCGGACTGGCCAGCAACGTGCGCGAACCGGGTCCCTGACGTCCTTCGAAGTTGCGGTTCGAAGTAGACACGGCATACTTGCCCGCAGGCACCTTGTCGTCGTTCATTGCCAGACAGGCGGAACAGCCCGGCTGACGGATTTCGAAGCCTGCCTCGGCCAGCACCTTGTCCAGTCCCTCTTCACGTATCTGGGCATCGACCATCCACGAGCCGGGAACCAGCCACGCTACCACGTGGGGAGCCTTCTTGCGGCCTTTTGCAATGGAAGCGAAGGCACGGAAGTCCTCTATACGACCATTCGTACAAGCACCGAGGAACACATAGTCTATCTTCTTGCCCAGCAACGACTCGCCCGGCTGGAATCCCATGTAGTCGAGCGACTTCTGGAACGAAGCCTTTGCCGCCTCGCCCATACCTTCGGTGGTAGGGATATGGGCGGTGATGCCCATGCCCATACCGGGGTTGGTGCCATAGGTAATCATCGGTTCGATGTCGGCAGCGTCAAAACGCACTTCCTTGTCGAACACAGCATCTTCATCGCTCTTCAGTGTCTTCCAATAGGCCACTGCCTTGTCCCAATCCTCGCCCTTCGGCGCATATTCACGGCCTTTGATGTAGGCGAAGGTCACCTCGTCGGGTGCCACCATGCCGCCGCGTGCACCCATTTCGATGCTGAGGTTGCACAGCGTCAGGCGGCCTTCCATCGTCAGACTGCGGACAGCCTCGCCGGCATATTCCACAAAATAACCCGTGGCACCGCTGGTCGTCATCTTCGACATCATATAGAGAGCGAGGTCCTTGGCTGTCACTCCCTTGCCCAGCCTGCCGTCCACGGTGATGCGCATCGTCTTGGGCCGTGTCTGGAGGATGCATTGCGAAGCCAATACCATCTCCACCTCACTGGTACCGATACCAAAGGCTACGGCACCCATGGCTCCGTGGGTCGACGTATGGGAGTCTCCACATACGATGGTCATCCCCGGCAAGGTCAGGCCGCGTTCGGGCCCTACGACGTGGATGATGCCGTTCTTGGGATTCATCATCCCGAAATGTGTCAGCCCGAATTCCTCGGCATTCCGTGCCAGCGTGTCTACCTGCTTGCGCGATACAGGATCCTCGATGGGTTTGTCCTGGTCGTGCGTCGGCGTATTATGGTCAGGCATACAGAAAATCTTTTCCGGACGGAAGCAGCGGAGCCCCCTTGCCCGCAAGCCCTCGAAAGCCTGCGGACTGGTCACCTCATGGCAGTAGAGGCGGTCGATATAAAGCTGTGTGGGACCATCTTCCACCTTCTGCACCACGTGGGCGTCCCAGATCTTATCAAACAATGTATTCATAATGAATAAATTAATTAGAATCTTTGCTATGTTTATTTGAATTTATTGATACAGTCGATGTATGCTTCCACAGAAGCGGCAATGATGTCGGTGTTGGCACCGAAACCGTAGTAGCTGCGATTGTCGTACTCCACCTGCATGTGTACCTTACCCATATCGTCGCTTCCCTTGCTGATGGCCTGGATCGTGAATTCCTTCAACGTCATCTGACGGTCGATGATTTTCTTCAGTGCCTTGATGGCCGCATCCACCGGACCGTTGCCGCTGGCAGCTGCCTCAAACTTCTCGCCCGCGATATTCAATCCGATGCTGGCCACGGAACGGACACCCACACCGCTCGTCACTTGCAGGTATTCCAGCTTGATGCGGTGATTCTGCGTACGGTCGGCACCGGCCAGTACCAGAATGTCATCATCATTGATATCCTTCTTCTTGTCGGCCAGTTTGAGAAACTCTTCGTATATTTTGTCCAGTTTCTCCTGAGTCAGCTCCACACCCAGCACGTGCAGACGATTCTTCAACGCCGCACGTCCGCTACGGGCCGTCAATACGATGGAGTTGTCGTCGATGCCCACGTCGTGCGGATCGATGATTTCATAGGTCTGCGCATTCTTCAACACGCCGTCCTGATGAATACCCGAAGAATGGGCAAAGGCGTTGCGGCCCACGATAGCCTTGTTGGGCTGCACGGGCATATTCATCAGGCTGGACACCATGCGGCTCGTCGGATAAATCTTCTGCGTATTGATGTTTGTCTCGATATCGATATCCTTATGGCACTTGATGATCATCGCCACTTCCTCCAACGCAGTATTTCCGGCACGTTCACCGATACCGTTGATAGTCACTTCCACCTGGCGGGCACCGTTCAGCACACCGGCCATCGTATTGGCCGTCGCCATACCGAGGTCGTTGTGGCAATGGGTCGAGATAACAGCGTTATGGATGCCGTCTACATGCTCCATCAGATACTTGATTTTGGCGCCATACTCCGAAGGCAGGCAGTAGCCCGTCGTATCGGGAATGTTCACCACCGTAGCCCCTGCCTTGATGACAGCCTCGATGACACGGGCCAGGTATTCGTTCTCCGTACGACCGGCATCCTCTGCATAAAACTCCACATCGTCCACAAAACGACGGGCGTACTTCACGGCTGCTACCGCCCGCTCGATGATTTCCTCACGGTTGGAGTTGAATTTATAGCGGATGTGAGAATCAGACGTACCGATTCCCGTATGGATACGTTTATGCTTGGCATATTTCAAGGCTTCTGCCGCCACATCGATATCTTTCTGGACAGCACGGGTCAGGGCACAAATGGTAGGCCACGTCACAGCCTTGGATATTTCAATCACCGAATTGAAGTCACCCGGACTCGAAATGGGAAATCCTGCCTCAATGACATCCACGCCCAGCAGCTCCAGCTGCTTGGCCACTTGGATTTTCTCTACTGTGTTCAACTGACATCCCGGAACCTGTTCGCCGTCGCGAAGCGTCGTGTCGAAAATAAATAATCTGTCACTCATCTTGTTTATTGTATTTATAAGTTTATGTGCAATAAAAAAGCCTTTCGCACAGGGAAGTGAGAAAGGCTTCATATATATCTTTGAATTTACATATAATCATGCACGACACTCACTTCCACTACGTTTTCCTAGCAGAATAATAATGCCACACAGCAGAATATATGTAAAGTTCTGAATAATCATCTCATCATTTTGGTTTTAAAACGATGCAAAGGTAGAGATAATTTCATAGCACGCAAACAAATCCGTTACTTTTTTCAATCAAAACACGACATTCTATAACAATACGCATTACATCACCGTGAATATGACATAAAAAAGGCGCACCCGAAAGGGATGCGCCACAATATGGGTCACCATCAAGGTTATTTCTCACAAGTCTTGTCACATGCCTTCTTCTGGCACGCAGCATTTTCGCAGTCACCTCCACAGCTGCCTTTGCAGCCGTCCTTACAGATGCTGTCATTGGCACAGCACTCACCAGCGTTTTTCGTACATGCAGAATCACAAACTTGCACAGCTGTATCAGCATTTGCCTCTGCTGCCTTCTTGTTACCACAAGACATCACAGTCAAAGAAAACACGAACATCACAGCCAAAAATACTTTTGTCTTCATAAATCCAATTAATATTAAAAATAAACCTATAAAATAATTCAAGCGCAAATATAACAAAAGTCGAAAACAGAAAAATAAGCTCACCCATTTTTTGTTTCAGTTTAACGCAGCACTTCCTGAGGTTCTGAGGAAGTGCTTCATGAGGGCGTGAGGAAGCACTTCATGAGGACATGAGGAAGCACTTCCTGAAGAGGTGACGCAGCACTGCGTGGGGAGGCGGGGAAGCGCGGCACGGGAGGGCCGGCCGCGGGGAAGCG
>NZ_LT635835.1 GCF_900128475.1 Mediterranea massiliensis
CGAACCGGGTGCAGGAATGAACTTCACACCCCTTTCTGCCGGAAACAGCAGTCAAAAATTGAAGTTCTATATAAATATGTAATAGTGCATGGTGGGTAAAACTGCCTTGAACAAAGAAATGAAGCACCTAAACGGTGCTTATTTCCGAACCATTAGCAAAAACAGAAAGTCTATGAACAAAGATTACCTTAAAAATGATAGAACGATGATAAAAGAACTTACTTCTTTTCCCAAGCGGGCACGTACCATCGACTGGGAAGACGGCAAACTGATTTTTGATGGCGATAAGGTGATGCTCATGCCCGAGCTATCTGTGGAGGTGATGCAACAGATTGGCGCTTATCCTGCTTTGGTGGGATTTCATGTCAAGCATTACCCTTTAACGGACGAACAGATTCAACCGCTGGTAGGTGCCAAGAAAATGGTCAATGTAGGGATCGAATATGCGAAGCTTACCGACGCATGCTTTGCGGTATTTGCCACCATGCCCACTTTGGAGTATCTGCTCTTGGCAGGAAATCCTACAATTACTGGAAAGGGGTTGTCCATGATGCAGGCAAGTAAGGTGGCTCTGTTGGACTTGAGCGCCACGTCGCTGGACGATGAGGGGTTGCATCGGGCTGCTCAGCTTCCTAAGCTGAATCATTTGCATGTTCGACAAACTCAGATCACTTATGAAGGGATGCTTGGCATTGCTTTCAATAAACGCCTTTCCTTGCGTCCTGGCGACCTCTTTACCCAGGAGCAGATGGAGCTGTTCGCCTCGTTGCAACGAAACCAGGCGAAGAAGAAGCTGGAGGTGGACGCTGATGCGGTTCATCAGGCGGAACAGGTGCTGTATGCTTTCTTTGCCGCCATGACTCAATGGGAGAAATATACCGACCAGACAGATTTTGATGCGCCGGATGTGCGACCGAAGTTGCAGCAGATCTGGCAGCAGTATGTATCCGAGAAGCCACGGATGGGGTATCGGCCGCTCGCTTTGTCGCTTTCTCCAGAGGGGACGTATGCCACCTTCCGCCTGGTTGATGCCGAACAGGTTTCCCGCAACAAACTTTACATCTATGCGCAGGATGAAAGAATCAATCTCGACTATCGTTTCTGTATGAAACGTGTGGGGGAAGCATGGAAAATCGATGCAGTACAGATGCGGACAGACGGGTGGAGGCGTTGTGGATTGTAAAAAGAGGAACTTGAACGAAATTACATTCGGGAATGATATTTTCAATTTCGGATAATAAACGGTATTTTGTTCATAGACCTAACCCAATATTAGAATGGGTATAATATTTTGCTAACAAACCGGGATAACGCTTACAGCGTTCCCCGCTTAGCCATTAGTAGCGAACTGAAAACAAAATAAGAATATGGAAGAAATAATAAAGAAATATGTAGATGAATGTTTGGGCTTTGTGCAAGAGCATAGAGAATACCTTATGTATGTTTCTTCTTATGAAGAACCCATAGAGTCTGAAATGCGGGATTCACTGGATAATGCCATACTTCAAGGAAAATCAGTCAAGATATATGTTACCCAACCGGAACATACAAATTATATGGTGGACATTATTACAGAAAAAGACCATGTATGGAAAGCGATAGATAATCAAATTTCAGACGAGGATATTTCTCAATTAGAGAGTATTTTGAATATTATTCTTCCGCTTTCATATAAGACTTATCTGAAATACAAGCACTTTTATGAAATATTTTGGGATTTAGATGTTTGTCTATATCCAAAGCCTATCCATTCATGGAATAAAATCCTGATTGAAAATAACAAGGAACTGCAAGAGGAAATTCTTGATAAAGGGTATTTTGCGATAGGTCGATATTCTGATTATGGTGTGATAGCTCTTAAATTGACAGACAATGAGAATAAAGAAGGTGAAGTTGTACTCTTTGATTACGAAACACCTGAAAAGGAAGTATTAGCACCTAATTTTGTAGAATTTCTTAATCAGATATTGCAAAATCCCAAACCTGTTCTTCAAGAATTAAAAGGTTGGGAGAAAAAAATGTACAAAATGGAATGACGCTACTAACAAGGAAAGATAACCCCTGAACGGAGTTCCTTTCCAAACCATTAGATATAAAGACATGAGAATATTTGTATTATATAGTTTGCTCCTTTTCCCACTTTGCTGTGTTATAGCGAAAAACGGCTATGTGGAACAAAATCCAGCCAAGTATAGTTCTTTGATTGAACAAGATACCCTTTATATAGAAACAGAAGAAACAGAATTTGAAATTCTATATAGGCTGTGTTTTAATCAACAAGGTAAAAAGCGTGTTGTTTTTGAGTTAGAAGCGGTAGATGATAGCAGTATTGACTTCATGCAAAGCTATACAATCAATGGAGTAAGAAAGTTTGATTGCTTTGCCGTGTATGATAATGTGGCAGACGGAAACCGTTTCTTATTCTTTGACTATGAAAGTCAAATTGCTTACATAACGCCTACATGTTTTTCCGGTTTCTATCCGATATACAGTTCTGTGGACTTTTCAAAATTGGAAGTCTTATTACGAAATGACCCCTCCCATTTGAAACAGCTAAACGACACGTTAAGTATTGATAGTAAAGTGGCTTATGTACCATTTAACTGTAATAATCGAATTATAAAGGCGACTTTTGTTCCATGTTCCCAAACGGGAAAGGGCAATAAATATCTAACAACGAAAGATAGCATCTAACGATGCTCCTTTCTAACCATTAGATATAAAGACATGAGAATATTTGTATTATATAGTTTGCTCCTTTTCCCACTTTGCTGTGTTATAGCGAAAAACGGCTATGTGGAACAAAATCCAGCCAAGTATAGTTCTTTGATTGAACAAGATACCCTTTATATAGAAACAGAAGAAACAGAATTTGAAATTCTATATAGGCTGTGTTTTAATCAACAAGGTAAAAAGCGTGTTGTTTTTGAGTTAGAAGCGGTAGATGATAGCAGTATTGACTTCATGCAAAGCTATACAATCAATGGAGTAAGAAAGTTTGATTGCTTTGCCGTGTATGATAATGTGGCAGACGGAAACCGTTTCTTATTCTTTGACTATGAAAGTCAAATTGCTTACATAACGCCTACATGTTTTTCCGGTTTCTATCCGATATACAGTTCTGTGGACTTTTCAAAATTGGAAGTCTTATTACGAAATGACCCCTCCCATTTGAAACAGCTAAACGACACGTTAAGTATTGATAGTAAAGTGGCTTATGTACCATTTAACTGTAATAATCGAATTATAAAGGCGACTTTTGTTCCATGTTCCCAAACGGGAAAGGGCAATAAATATCTAACAACGAAAGATAGCATCTAACGATGCTCCTTTCTAACCATTCAAGGCAAATTAAAACAACTAATATACAGCAACTTACAAACAAATAAACAAATGTAAAAAAATAACGGTAGTGAATGANCAAATAAAAATAAGAAATATGAACTATAAAACAATGCTCGCAAAAGTTCTTGGAGAAAAAGAACTTATGGAAATGAATGTACAGACTATTAAAGACGATGAAAGCCTGTTCTATAAATTAGTGGATAAAAATTTCCTCTTAATAGTGGATTGGAGTGGAGAAGATAGACAAGGAATGTTGTATAACTTCTTCAACAACAGACTTCAATCAATGTTGGGGGTACAATTGGTTGTATCCGAAGATGAAGTTTATCAAAAATATAATCAAGAAATAGAAGAACCCAAACGAGGTGATTTCATTCCCTTTGCGTTATCCTATTTTGATAAGCAATTGGAAAAGCTTGGGGCAAGAGTTGTATTGCTTGACTTAGAAAATGACACTTATAACATATTGGTGGCTTATAAAAAAGATGCCAAAAAACTAAAGTCTATAAAATCTGATTTTTGGAAGTTATCAACTTTAGAGCAAAAGCAAGGTCGAGTGGTTATTTCCATAACCTGCCCTAATTGTAAAGATTTTGCATGTTATGACATGTTGATTGAAGAGGAAAGCAATATGGCAAATGAAAAGTGCGAAGTATGTGGAACACTCTTTTGGGATGAAAATGCAAATGAAGTTGTAGAAATGGAAAAGACTTATTATTAATGTAGTTGCTAACAAGCACCTGTGCCACTTAACAGTGGCAAGCTGCAAACCATTAGCGAAAATTTCAGAAAGATGAGATACAGAAAAGAAACAATAAGTCATTTCGCACGAAACAATCTGATGCGAGAAGGGGGAAAATACAAGTATTATTTTTTTGACTACCTGTATTATCGGTTATATGTGGTTTATCGAAAACATAATGAAGCTGCACGTCTCAGTGCCTGCCTCTTATTGGGCATGGTTTCTATGATAATATTTTTCTTTTTCAGTATCTTCTTTAACAAAGTACTGACAGATGATTGGTTTTCATTAGAGAACTTCACTCCCATTCAGATACAAAGTATATTTGTGGGTGCAGGTATGTTGTGCTTTATCGCATTCTTTTTGCGATATACTCGCAAAAGGACAGCCGCTATACTTTTGAAATACAAAGGTAACATGTGGAACAAGATAATCCCAGCATGGATGATATATTGTTCTCCTCTATTGGTGTTCTTGGTAGGAATAGGTATATGCAAATTGATTTATAACTAAATATGATAAAAAATTTCAAGTAATATTTCGCTAACAACGCAGGATAACGGCAAGCCGTTCCCTGCTAACCATTATAAACAGTAATGCAAAATATGGAACAGAAAATATACCATATCAGTATCTTTTTACTCTTTTGGTTTTGTGGAGTAGCCTATCCACAAAATCACAAAGCGGATATTTTGCAGCAAGACCTTTCTGGCTTGTTTGACAATTCAAGCATGATTGGCATATTAGGAGAAGATTGTAGCCGAATTGACATTCATATTACCGATGCTCGGAAAATGGATAGTAGAGAATATGAGATAATGGGTATCAGTCGTACCCGATTGTCCGTAATATGTCCGTTTAAGGGAAAGGTTTGTATAGATAGCATTTCTTCCTGTTCTCAAATAATAAAAAGTGAATATACGGAAGTGGACGGTTTCATATACGGGCATTACTCGTTTGAGGAATACGGAGATAAACGATATTGCGGTACATTCTCCGGTTCTTTCAAACAAGGGTATCGGATGAGAGGACAACAAATAGAGAAAGGACTAAATGAAATATCAGAACTGAAATTGAACTTATCTGAATATCGGGGTAAGTGGAAATCCGCAAAGGGGCTGACAAAAGTCTGTTCCTGGGCAGATGAAATCATACCAGATACTCCAGCAAACTTCTGCCTGTTTAATGATGCAGGAGAATGGGTTGTATCACCGAAATATCGTAAGAATGGTTGGGAAAATCTATATAATGCCTATCACAATGAGAATCTGACAACGGACGAGATACAAAAGGCTCGTGAAGTGGAAGAACAGGAATGGTGGGTAAATAAAAGCCAATCATGCAAAGTAAATTGAGTTTATAACAAAGCGTGATAACGCTTACAGCGTTTCCCGCTTAGCCATTATGAACAATTAAAAAACAAGATATGGAAGCAAATGATTTTATAAAACATTGTCACACATTATTACAAACAATTTCCACACAAATGGATATTAACAAGTTGCATGGCGAGCAAAATATTATGATACTTCATAATTTGCAGCTTGAAGGTTTCATGGATTTGTCTGTCCGGGAGAATGGCATAATGTTTTCATTTGGAGCCGATGATAAGTATGTTTATTTAATTAAGAATACTGATAAACATTTATTTGATCCTCCTGTTTACTATAATGACGGGGATCTTTTTCTTGAAGAATCTTCTAATTTTCTACTTATAGAATTAGCCTTATGGATTTCAACAAAATCTAAAAATACATACTCAATACGGAAATTTAACTATTTGAAGATACGTGATTATTTCCCTATTTGGATTAGAGGTACATATTGTTTATATACATTAAGGATAAATACAAGTCTGTCATCCTTTTTTATTCGACAAGGAGATAAGAAAATAACATTTGTTGCGCCAAGCCCAGAAGTGTTAGATAATATCTTACAATCTGTTGATTGCAAAAAAGAATCTTCTGAGCAAAAATCAACCTCCAATAAGATTTTTGAGGTTGATTTGTCAGGAAAAAAATTGAATGTAGAACTTGCATACTCTCCAGATAGTCCACAGACAGAAATAGATAAATGGCTATCTATTCTTAAACCTGAAGAATTGGATAAAATGAAAATTCGACTAAGTAAGAAACTAACAAAAGATGTGTTTTCTCAAACAGATAATGTTTCCAAACATGATCTTGTGGAACAAACCAACTTACTTTGTGGGGATTTGTCTATTGATAAAATCATTGTTGACAAAGGATATATTACAATCATTTTCTTGGCTCCAAATGTTTTACCTGATTATGTTATTAACTGTCAGTTAAACAAGAGGCTATCTATAATTGATTATTATCTGGAATAATGTGTGATAAGTAAAGTTCATAACAAGGTCGAGATAACAGCTAAACGCTGTTCCTCACCAAACCATTATAAGCAATAATACACCGAATCATGAACGAACAATTACAAGAATATTTTAGCTGTGCTGATTGGCTCCTAATACCTGCATACGTCAGAAAAGATGTTGCAGATATATTAGGACTAACCCTTTTGTCTGAAAATGAGCAGTGGGATAACAACCCTATACTTTGTACTACTTATAAAAATGCAGACAATTATTTTGATGACCTTTTACCGAGAGTGGATAAGATATTGATTTCGTCATTAATTAACGGATATTATATCATTGAAGGAAAATGTTTGCGATATATTTACGAAACATTGTGTAAAAGACTTTCGGCAAAATGCGGTGTCTATTACTTCTCGATAGATTTATGGGAATATCGTTGCGCCTATGGCTATTATGATGAAAGCCAAGAAAAGCGTTTCTATTGTGCCGAATTAGATGCTACAGGAAATCTACAAGAAGAAGACAGAGGGTGTGTATTGAGTTGTGAAAATGATGCAGAAAGTCATATCCCAATGGTAAATATTGAAGATGAGCAAGTTCCTGATTCTTGTTTTTTACCTTTAGGTATAATGTTCAATTTAGGGATAACGGATGTGGATATTCAGCAAGCTCTTAGTAAACTATGCAGCGTTTACATGCTGAATGGCACAGATTCTAAAATAATAAAGAATATAATAACAGAACAATGTAGCTTATAACAAGGTCGAGCCAACAGCTTAACGCTGTTCCTCACCAAACCATTAGTCGCAATTAATTAAAAACAAAAGAATATGAGCAAGAAGAATATTACTTATTTCGGTGAAGTAGATAATAAGGAAGAGGACTATTTTGAAGGTCATGTAATGATTTGTAACAAGGATGCCGAATTGGATTTGGACTTCTGCAATTATGAAGGCAACCCCAAGGATTGGTCGGCAGAACTGGAAGGCTATCTTTCCAACCTTCTTAAATACAAGACAGAAATAGATAAATCCATATTAAAGGATTATGAAGATGGTGGCACAACGAATGAATATGTCCGTTGGCATCTTGACGAATGGGGTGATAATGTTGATGATTTATTGCCAAATGCTGATTCCACAAAAACAAGGGAAGAACAGTTTCTATCCTTGTTGCTACAGAGGGTGGAGAGAATTAGTTTTTATCCCGGCGATAATCACTATGCTGTTTGGGATTACATGATTGATAGTGAAAATTCCGATGAAATAGTCGTAGTACATACAGACAATAAAGGAAAAATATTAGATATTACTTGGGAAAGTTAAATATGCGACTAACATGCACCTGTGCCGCCTATAACGGCGGCAAGCTGCATCCCATTAGATATAAAGACATGAGAATATTTGTATTATATAGTTTGCTCCTTTTCCCACTTTGCTGTGTTATAGCGAAAAACGGCTATGTGGAACAAAATCCAGCCAAGTATAGTTCTTTGATTGAACAAGATACCCTTTATATAGAAACAGAAGAAACAGAATTTGAAATTCTATATAGGCTGTGTTTTAATCAACAAGGTAAAAAGCGTGTTGTTTTTGAGTTAGAAGCGGTAGATGATAGCAGTATTGACTTCATGCAAAGCTATACAATCAATGGAGTAAGAAAGTTTGATTGCTTTGCCGTGTATGATAATGTGGCAGACGGAAACCGTTTCTTATTCTTTGACTATGAAAGTCAAATTGCTTACATAACGCCTACATGTTTTTCCGGTTTCTATCCGATATACAGTTCTGTGGACTTTTCAAAATTGGAAGTCTTATTACGAAATGACCCCTCCCATTTGAAACAGCTAAACGACACGTTAAGTATTGATAGTAAAGTGGCTTATGTACCATTTAACTGTAATAATCGAATTATAAAGGCGACTTTTGTTCCATGTTCCCAAACGGGAAAGGGCAATAAATATCTAACAACGAAAGATAGCATCTAACGATGCTCCTTTCTAACCATTAGTTGCAATATGAAAAGAGTAATTATACTTTATGTTTTATTCTTGCTTTCACCTTATACTTTTGCACAGAACTATAAGGAAACTATTCAAACAGAGATTGATGCAATAAACAAAATGCCTTTGAGAATTGCATACCTTGTTCCTTTAGATAGTTTAGGAAAAGTAATAGAGGATGAATATATGGAATTCGATCAAATCCATTCATACAAAATCTTAGATGATGGTCAAATTAAGAATGCCAATATATTGATCACTATGTATTTCGATAGCGATAACAATATCAGGAAAGTATTTAAGCGATGGGCTGACGGGGGTGCATTGCACAGTATCGCATATTATGATTCTAATGGGCGATTGATATATGGGGTATATAATAGAGGAGATGAAACTCACGGAAAGTTGTATGCTGACACTCCGGGTTTTCATATAGAGCATTTTCCTGAAAAGAATGAATGTAATGACTGTTTTGAAGCATACCTATTCTTATCTACGAAATGTATGGAAGCTCAGTATAATATAATATTACAGAGCCCCCCGAATGCTAAAAGGACGAATTTTACGCCACAAGTTGGAGATAGTGCCATACTATGCAGCCCCTACATTTATTCTTTACCTGATGGAGAAAAAATTACCGAAGGAGAAGATGGTATAGCAGTTAGTTTTGGAATGCCTGTTGTTATAAGTAAAATAGTAAATGACTGGTGTAGAATAAATTCCATTTTTAATGCCCATATAGGTTATATACCTATTCAAGACATTGAAATCATTAAGTAAATATAGTAAGCAACTAACAAGGTCGAGATAACAGCTGAACGCTGTTCCTCACCAAACCATTATAAACAATTAGAATTGGAATAGGATGATAATCATTGTATTGCTTCTTATGCTAATTATAGCTTTCTTAGGATGCCTTGTCCGAAAGGATTTAAGACATTCCTTAATGTTTGCATTTCCGATTATCATCATTATTGGAATGTATGTATGGCTATTTACATTGTACCCAGTTCAATGGGGATTAAAAAAATTACCTTTCGTTGAACAAACACGTATAAGAGAAATATCAGCAAGTGATTACAGCAACATAAAATACAAGCACCCCAAACACGATGGTGTGATAGAATTTATAACAGATAAAAAACTTGATGACTGTGAAATTATTTTGGAAGGTGGCTGTAAAAGGAATTTAAGCTACAATGATTTTATGAATAATGACAGTCTTGCTATATTAATCTCTTATGATGTGGTTTTTGTCAAAGAAATGAACGATAAGTTTTTTTATAAAGCACTGTTCATTATGGAACAATCTAATAAAAACATACTATGTGATAGTATCTATTGCAAGGTTTTTATGATACGAATGTTTGCTCCCATTTGTGAAACAAACGAGTTTGCAATACCATACAACAAACTATTTCAAATGGAAAATAGTGTTTATAACGAGGTCGAACCAACAGCTGAACACTGTTCCTCACCAAACCATTACCGATAATAACAAAATAAATTAATTTCATTATGGGACTATTTTTAAGAATTACATATCAATCGCAAGGAGGTAGAACACCTGAAACAGCATTTAAGAATCAAAAGATTTTAGATGAAATTATAGATGGCTTAAACGATTTTGATTGGCAAGAATCAAATTCGACCAAACTAACTACTCTTGATCCTCAATATAGTCATATTGCAATTGACGCAATTCTTAGATTTTTCCTTTCTGAAAATATAGAAGGTGGCAACTTAAAATCATTTTACAGATACCTTAAAAAAGATGATAAACTTATAATAGACCAAATGCTCACAATTGACAAATATGATAACTTGTCCGAAATTGAAACAAGAAAGGCACTTTGTGATGATATATTCCTATATTTCAAAGATGTTATCTTGAAATATAAAGAACGCTTTCTTGATTTTGATGCTGTTGTTTTTATCCCATTGCTTGAAGAAAGGTTTGAGGAAATAAAAAACGGTAAAATAGTAAGTAGAAGAAAATATGAACAATGGTAATTATAGTTTATCAGAGAAGGCGAGTAAATAGCTTTATCTCATTTCTTCATCGAAATTTTATAAATCAAAATAAGTAAAAAATATCGGTAACAAAGCGTGATAACGATTGACAGCGTTCCCCGCTAAACCATTAACAATCAAATAAAGGATATAATTATGAATATAGAACTAAAACGACAAATTGATAGTTGGACAGAAGCCGATAAACACCAGAATGTAATTGATTTCTTAGAAGGAATCTCTCCAGCAAACAGGGATTTTGAAGAAATCGGATTATTGGCACGAGCTTACAATTATAATGGTGAGTATGAAAAGGCATTAGTCTTGCTTGAATCAATTCGAGAAGTTGGTGAGTCGGATACCAACTGGAATTATCGAATGGGCTATGCTCTCTATTATCTTGGCAGGAATAGGGAAGCATTGTCTTATTTTACAAAAGCCGATGAATTGACACCAGGAGATGAAGACACGATTGATTTTATTCGTCAATGCAATATAGAAGTACCATTTAAGAGTAGGGTTGACGCTTTTTGGTCATGGTTTTTGCAGAATGAAGCAGAACTTTCGAGAATGGTCGAAAAACGTAACGAATATGATGGTGATGTGGTTGTTAGATTTATTGAGCAAGGTACTGACTTGATAGCAAAAGACGTGCATTTCAATATAGGTGGCAATTATGAATTTACTTTTTCAATAGAAGGGAATGAGCACCTATTTTATCTCTATCCTTATTTAATATCCCGAATGCCGGAATCGCTGGAAAACAAATGGCATTTCTTCCCTTATAATCCAGGAATGGATACTTCTTTCGAATTCCGAATGCATGGGATTAAAGTGAATATGGAAGAAG
This sequence comes from Mediterranea massiliensis, assembly GCF_900128475.1. GTDB lineage: Bacteria > Bacteroidota > Bacteroidia > Bacteroidales > Bacteroidaceae > Bacteroides > Bacteroides massiliensis_E. The sequence goes on from NZ_LT635835.1 coordinate 11,291, forward strand.
TCTATGTATATGCCAATTATGATGACAAGCAAAATGATTTTGCTGTTTCGTTTTATGAAAAGGGTTTATGCTCTTTGCCTGAAGAACAAGGATATGGCACTTTTTGTATTATGATGGAAATAATGTTAGGCGAAGGTCTTGCTTTTAGGTATATTTCAGATGTTGAACGTGCTGATGAATTGAAAGGCGATATGTTTCCTCTTACGGCACTCCGTAGGCATATCACGCAAACATTAAAAGAACATGGCAAAGAAGTGTTTGAAAATCCAAAGGATGTTTTTGTCACCTATCAATTGGAGCCGGAAGAAAATGAAGAGTTACGGTATGATGTGGCTATCGGTACTACCTGTTTTTCTCACTTGATTTCCCAATATTACGAAAACGTCACGACTATCTTTGATAAAATCAATCGGTTTGGAGCGCAAGCTGTATTTCTTGCATTTCCATATGACAATACAAGTGCTGAACAAAGAAAATTAGTTTTAGGCTTCCGGTATGCATTGGAGGATAGGATTACGAAGGAAATTCTGAATCCGGAAGGGCTGGGACTTCTGTTGGGAGGTGCAATGGGAACCTGTTGTTGCTATATGGACTTTCTGTTGTATGACGTTAATGCCTTTTTAGAAAAGGTCGTGCCAGTATTACGCGAATATCCGCAATATTCGTTCTACCTTTCTGATTTCCGCCAGTATTGTAGGCTAACAAGATTGTCTGATTCAGAAAGTAAAGATCGCTAACAAGGTTGAGCTAACAGCTAAACGCTGTTCCGCACCAACCCATTACCAATTTTTTACGATGAAGACGAAGTTAAAATACCCGATATTCAGTTTTTCCACCAAAGGCAACATGATATACGTGTTCCGCACGGAGAAATTGTACACAACGACCAATACCGAGTTGTTAAAGAAGCGGAAAAGCTATATCGTAGTGGATGCAACGGGGACGAAATATGTTGAAACGGGGGCGCATAAAGTGAAATGGCAAGGGATATTCGGGTATTTTACCGGAATGCAGGGGCGTGTGATTTCCATTGAATACGAGTACAAGGACAACCCCGAACCGTTCCCGCTGCAAAAGCTGCAAGAACTGATAACGGAGCGATACCCCAAGACACGGTGGTTCAAGGAAGAATGCTGGGAAAGCGTGGACGAGTTCCGGCAGGCGATTTTCGCCTGCAAGACCTTTGAGGAAGTGGCGGACATACTGATGCCACGACCGCAGACAGCAGGTGAACGCATAAAAAAATGGTTTCATCCCACCCGGAAAGAACTCAAATTCAGGATAGGCTTCATCGTATTTCTCATCCTGTACCTGTTGGCGTGTTACTGGATATTTGGCTTGGAATCGTAAAAACAAGGAGGGAAAAGGATACATCATTATTTATTAAGCATGATGAAATTATTGGAGATATATTACAATATAAATTATTACTGCACTTATAAGCTGCTGTTCATCCTTTGTTGGAGGATGCTAAACCCTTTGTATTGGCTAAGCCTCTTGAAATGGGACAACCGCTACATAAAATGGTTAGTTTCGATTGGTAAAAAAACAGAAGAAGCCGGAATGGATAAAGGCATCTATCTTCCTTACAGCAGTAGGGCACTTATCACCCCATTCATCATCATCTGTTGGATATTCAGTCTTGCCTGCCTTGCCTGCACCAAAATACTAAGGGTACAATTAGTGCGTATTATTTTGGAAAACGGCATCATTTTTTATTCATTGCTCGTAGTCTTCATGATATGCGGATATTATATCAATGAAATATTCTTATTCAAGAACGACAAATACAAGAAGTATTTCATCAAGTTCGAAAAGGAGAAAAAGTATCTGCTCTATTACGGCATCTATGTCGTTTCTCTGATTGTCCAGTTGGCGACTTTTTATCTGTTGCTTAACAGCGCATGAGGCGATGGCGAGATAACGCTTGTATCAGACTGAAACATAACCCATAACGCAGGATAAGGTCGAACTGTTTCCTGCTGAATCATTGGCAACCAAAATGGAGAATATGACTGTCCGATTGAAACGACATAAAGGATTGGTAAAGACAATAGCCGTTATAGCTGCCCTTGTGCTGTCGGGGTGGCTATATCATGAGCTTCATCCGACCATTATCTTCCATACTCCACAAGAGAGCAAGTATTTGGGAAAAATAGTTTGTACGGCAGATGGGGATTTGGAGAAACTGTATATCGAAAATCATACTGTCCGCTACAGGTTGCCCTACCTTTGGAGTTGGAAAGAGGAGGACGAGGTGGCTGTTTTCATAGATAACTACGGCGATGTCATCCGCAAAGAGGATTTGGACTTTTGGAAGTTGGATATTTATTTAGATGAAGATAATTGCTACCAGAGCCACAGCAAGACGGAATACTGTTGGGGCTTATGGCATGTCCTACAATCAAAGACTGATAAATAAGTTGATATGTATGCTAAACCCAAGTTGCCCATGAAAAAGCGAACAATACTTATCCTGACCATCCTCGCAGCAGGGTTGCTGATGTGGAAATGGTTGGCTTGCGGGTACAATCCTGACAAACCGACGGAGTTTTATCCGATTCTCACAAGACTGAACGATGGCATGAAACACGAAGCCTTTGTAGTAAGCAATGCACCCTGCGACACTTCCGAATTGCGCAAGATAGTGGAGAAATACGACATTGAAACATTGCCGCTGGACACTTTGGAGAAATACGAATCCATATCCCGAACCTATTACAAAGAAACAAAGTATATGACGAAGAATTTCAAGGAGGGAGAGGAATACGACCCGGAGTTCTCCACTTGGGACAACATCCAAGATTTCAGGAACCACATTGACGACATCCTAATGGAAACGCACCACTATTCGGTGGACACGAACCAGAAATACCACACGGTTTGGGTACATTGGGATTGGGACTACAAGAAAGGCAACAAATATGTGAACCGCATCAAAGAACTTTTCCAGGATTGGAATTCTTTTGTCTGCGCCAAAAAGAAGCTGTACGGTATTGAATGACATGAAAATACTTGTCCCTGTCATATTGAATATAATCTGCTGTGCGGCATATTGCGTATGCCTCAATCAAATCAATGTATGCAAACCGATTGCGCACATGGACGTTTCGATAGGCATCCTCTTCCGGTTCAGCATTGCCGTTCTGTTCTTGACTTTGCTGGCGGGCATGTTCATCCTACGGCTTACCCGAAGAAAATTCCTGATAGCACTCCCGGTGATAATGCCTGTGTTGCTATGGAGCAATCATCTGGATATATTCCCTCATAGGGCATTCGTCTATATGGGATTGTCTATTGTAATTTATGGAATCTACCTATTCATTTGCGGGTATTTAACCAATCGGTATGGATAATTCATAAAATAATCCGGCCGTATGGTCAGTCTCTCCATTATTTTCCGTAATTTTAGACGGTGGATTAGGATTGCCAACTTGAAATACAAATTCAATGAGAAAAGCCAATGTCATAAAGTTCACGATATACTTCTTGCTTTTCGCTGTTATTCTATACTTTGAATATTATGCGATAGAAATGCAAGGGGGAGAATGGATTGCCCATGACGACCGCAGACCTTTGGTAAGCATGATGGCACTAATTGGCATTTGTCCCATTTATATATTGTATGATATAGCGATACGCAATACGTTGTGTCGGTTGTCCGCTCTTCTGCTGCAAGCTGTTTTTAACCTTTGGAGCCTATTATGGTTTAGCGCACTGCCGACACTTGGCACCTACGAAGCGGAATATGAACGCACAGGGGTACTGCCGGAGAATATGATACCGTCTGATGAAAACAACTTCTACTTTTGTTGGATTGTTGGCGCAATCATCATGACTTATCTTACGGTGGTAATGATTATTTCTTATGCTATGAAACTGTATGCCGGTAGCAAACGACTTAATCACCCCAATAGTGATTAGTTGCCGCCGGATATTATAAATTGGAACGAATGATTCATTGGCAAAAGATAGCAAGGACGATATGGGCGTTATGCTGCCTGTTGATGCTATGGGCAGGCATCAGTGATTACTTGCAGTTCACGAGGCATCCGGAACTCTATCCCATAGGCGAAGGCTTCGGATGGATTTACGAATCCTCCTGCAATTACATCGTTTCCTGTTGGATAATCGTCTGTTGGGCAGTTGTCGGTATAGGCATATCTGCTTTATATCGGATGAGATATAATACGGTCTGCCTTTGGGCACACATCATCCTGACCGCCCTGACGATAATATATCGTTTTTTTCCATAATGTAAAGCAAGCATGAAAGCAATCAGACTGATAAAATTCTTCTTCGATGCAATGTATTATCAATTCTTCATATTCAACCGGGACAAATTTCGGTTGGAAAACCCGCATGAAAGAACTGTGATGCTATTTTGCGGACTATTATTTTTACCTGCAATAGTGTTGATTTATCCATTGGTCAAAGATAACTTCGATTATGATTTGCCGTTTATTTTCTTCATCCTAATCTATTGCATCATGTATCATTTCATGAGCAGGCATTACATCAAAAAGAAAAGGGGAATTGAAATAATGCGGGAAAAGCCATTGCTGTTTGGCAGTCAAAGGTTCTCCTGCATCATGTCCTGGGTGATTTATCCTCTTTGGGTCATATTGCTTTATTTCATCATAACGCATCGCCATTGGCTGAGAATTGTATAACAGAGAATTCAGTAGTTGGCAGCAGAAGGACAGCATCTTACAATGCTCCTTTCAAAGTATTGCAGGGAATCGGATTTCGGGAAATACGAAAGGAATTGTGCAGTTGAAAGATTTAAGCCGCATGTTGAGAAGGCATCAACGGTACGGAGGGTATCGGTAGATTTCAATGCTGAATATCAGGCGATTTACACAAAGAGGCTTCATTTCCTTTGCTCTTTACTGAAGGTCTGAAAGCAGATTTCCGGTAAAAACCATATCCGTAAATCATCCTTCTTATAAGTTTTAACACAATAAAACAGACCGGTCGGTTTGTTTTTGCAATCCTTTTGCTATATTTGCGCATATGAATTTAGTTTCGGCAACATGGATAAGATTCAGAAACAAAGAGGAAGCATCCTTCTGTACATGGAAGAAAAACATGATGCGTATTACATCCGGATAGAGCATCCGGGAATGGCCTGCTGTGTGTTCCGGGCAGGTCGGTCAGAATGTGTCGAATACCGGAAGACCCGAAAGCGAAGTACCGGCACTATTCCGATTGCAGGAGGAATCGTATGTGCGAACGGATATATCAAAATGCCTTTTATGATGGCTGCTGTCAAGAACAGCTACATCGAGGCTCTGGCATGAAAATCAAATTTTCGTAAAATCACGCCGGAAGATACAGAAATACTTCGTATGCGGAGGTGCTTCAACCCAATGGCGTTTCTACAAACAATATATATATATGAATAATACAACAAAAGTAAGAATAGTCTATGAATGCAGCATCATTGGCATTGTTCTGCTGACATTCTTAAAAAGCATGTTCCCATACATGGATGCATGGTGGTATGTAGCCCTTATCGCTTCACTTACAGGACTATGGTTCTCGTTGTCTTACCTGAAACGACATAATTACAGATGGGGGTTCAGCTACATAGAGAATCACTTGTACATTGACCTGTTATTGAAAGTACAGAAATGGTTTCAGAACGCTACAATCACGGCCCTGCTGATACCTATATTCTTGACAGACCTCCTGTATAATCATTTTTGTTTTGTAGCATATATATTGCTTGTTGGCATGTTCTTAGGCGTGAAACTGGCTGTTTATACGGTAGAGTATGCCATATACAAAAGCAAGTTCATCGGCTGCAAGGAAAGGTAGCCCCAACCGGTGTTCTTTTTCAAACCATAAAACTCATTCTCAAATAACACTTAAAACAAGAACAATGAATCATATCAAGAAGCTGGCAATTGCTTTATTGGGAAGAAAAAGAGAATATGCGATAAAAGGCTTGGGAGTTTTTCATTCCAAAGTTTGCGATTGGTGGCCGAACGAGCGATGCGGCTGGTGGTGTACATTACAGTTGCCATCATATTCGGCTGAAACAGTGATTTGGCTGGATGGAGACACTTCGGCTCCATTACCCCGGCAGATATTGGATTTACAGGTGTTGCTGGAAAACTGGAAATCAGTGAATGAGCGAGTGGGAAGCCGCTTGCCTGATGAAAGCCGGTTGGCACATAAGGAAGAAATATATGCCTCGTGGCAAAACAGATTCTATCCTGAAGAAATCAAATTATCCGAGAAATACAACAATAGCTGGGAAATCACCTTCACCACATATGATTTGGATTATAGCTTCAGCTTTATATGGAAAAATAATACAATACAGAATTTAATTTTAGATCATTAAATCAACAAAATGTGGCAGGCAGCATGGCTACTTAATAAAAGTCATTTATAAATTCCAATAAACTTTCTGATATGACACAGTTTGCAAATACCCCAGGCATACCTAAAGAAGATGCGGACAAGCTGTTCGCTGCTGGAGTTTCATTCCTAAGCAACAAGGCTTTTTCTTCCGCCTATGTGTGCTTTGACCGTATTCCGGCCAAGGATTTTAAGCTACTGTACAACAAAGCCCTCTGCTGTTTCATGGTGGAATGGTACGATGAGTGCCACAGGCTGCTTTGTGAAGCCGAACGCCTTGTGCCCATGAATGTCGGCCACGGCACGGAAAGACTTCCTGAAGCCTTCCTCCGTTACCTCCATGACGAGGAGTCACCGTTCTGCCCCATGCCGCAAGGCACTCCCGAGCCGCTGGCATACACACGGATCTTGCGCCTGAAGGCGGAAGCCGCTTGCAAACAGCATCTGTACGGAGAACTTAAGGCCATTTCCTTCCGGCTGGGCGGGAAATACAAACATATTGAAACGTTAATCAATACTTCATGCAACAATGATGACCAATAAAGAAATCTACAATCTGCACACTTCCCATGATTCGGAACCTTCCGAATTATACGAAGCATACCAGGATGTCCCGCTTGACAGCCTGGACGAAAGCCGCAAGAACAATACCCCTCTGCATACGGCCTGCCATTTTGCAGACATGACAGCCGTAGGTATCCTGCTGGACAGGGGCGCGGACCCCAATGTGAAAAACGATGACGGCGACACGCCGCTGTGCGTCATGGCGCGGCGCGGTCCCCGACCGGACGATGCCGACATTGCCGGCCTGCTCCTGTCCAAAGGGGCGAGAGTGCCCCGTTCCGGCAAAGACACGACCGCCCTCATCGAAGCCGTGCGCAACCGCAATTTCCAGATGGCCGATGCCCTTCTGACGACGGGGAACCGCATTGATTCTACAGACAGGAGCGGCAGAAACGTGCTGCACGTCATCTGCTTGTCTGCCGGACTTATTGCGGACGATATCAGGCGCACGGAAGGACGGATAGCAGATTTTTCCCAGCGGTGGTACTCGGACAAATCCAAGCAGGAAGCGTATGCCGAACTGGAAAACCTGCGGGAATCGGACAGACAGTGCTGCCACACCGCAAAGCTCATTCTGGAAAGCGGACAGATAGACCCTGAAGAAAAGGACAGCATCGGGAAAACCGCCTTTGACATAGCCGTGGAAAGCGGTGCGCGTAAAATCGGGGCATTGCTGTCGGGACAGGACCCCGAAACGGACGGTCTGGCCGCCCTCGCCGGAGGGCTGGACATCTTCCAGGCATTATGGCACAATGACATGACAGCCCTGGATGCCCTGTTGCGTTCCGGAGTAGATACCCAAAGCATCTGCGAGGATAAAAACATGACCGACTTCAAGGGCAAATCCCCGTTGGGTTGCGCCCTTGCATGGGAGAACTTCACCGCAGCGGAAATGCTGCTCAGAGGTGGTGCCGACCCGAATTTCGGGGATGCTGAAGAACGGACGGCCTTTGCCGTATGGATGAGCAACAGAGGACACGAGCACGAGGACAAGGAAGAATGTCTGCATTTCCTTCAATGCCTGACGGAATGTGGATGGGACCCGGAAAGCCCTGCCGACAAAGAGGGGAACACGGCCCTGTCCGTCGCCTGCCGCGGGGCAGGATATGATACGGGTATCTGGGCTGTACGTTATCTTGTGGAGAACGGGGCGGATGTAAATGCCGCCAACATGCAGGGACAGACCCCTGCGATGAATCTCTACGGGGGACGGTACTGGGACGGCAACATACCGCGTTTCGCGGCCATGCCGAGGTCATATCCATACGACGGGCGTTCCTGCACGGAACAGGATGCAGAGACACTTGAAATACTGCTTGAAGCCGGAGCGGACATCAACGCCAGGGACAAATGGGGCAATACCCTGCTGCATTACATCGCAGCCAGCTCGATGAGAGGCTCGAAGGAAGCCGCCGCCCTCGTGATGGACTTCGGTACCCCGGACGTGAACGCCGTGAACAATGAGGGGCTGACAGCCCTGGACATTGCGGCGAAGAAGAACGACGAATCCCTTGTGAAATTTTTATTGAAATACAGCTGAGAATCGTATGGACAACAACATGACATTTCTGAATGCCTGCCGGAACGGACAGAAAGGCATCGTGCTGATATTCCTGAAGAAAGGCGGCATCGACGTGAACAAGCGGGACGCCGAGGGCAATACGCCGCTGCATTACGCTTGTCTGAAAGGTTACAGGGACATCGTGAACCTGCTGCTTGACAGCGAGGCGGATGCGACCATCGCCAACAACCTGTCGGAAACACCCTTGCACGCCGCTTCCCGGAGCGGGAACAAGGAGATAATCGGGAAACTGTTACAATACGGAGCGGACATTGATGCAACGGACAGCGATGGCCGTACCCCGTTGATCCGTCTGCTTGACAACAGGCGTACAGACGCCGCCCTGTTCCTGATAGAACAGGGAGCGGACACGGAAATAGCCGACAACACGGGGCACAAGGCGATAGACTACGCCACTGCACAAGGATTGCGTACAGTGGTGGAACGTCTGTCCGTAGAAAGCACGACCGATACACATGGCAACACACCGCTTCATCAGGCGGCTTTCAACGGCCAGTCGGAAATCGTCCGCTCGCTACTTTCTGCATACCCCGACATGATAGATACGGCGAACGACGTAGGGGAAACCCCGTTAATCATCGCCTGCATGAAAGGAAACCTTGCCGTTGCCAGGCTTCTGATCGGTGCCGGAGCTGATGTAAACAAGGCCCAATTGGACGGAAACAGCTCGCTACATTTTGCCGCATGGTCCGGGAACAAGTTTATCGGCAACGACCTGATAGCAGCCCACGCACAGGCAGATGCGCAGAACGGGAACGGGGAAACGCCCCTAATCCTTGCCGCCAGAGAAGGGAACAACGAATTTGTCTCACTCCTTGTGGAGCATGGGGCGAACGTGAACCTTGCGGACAATCTCCAGCATACGGCATTGTATTATGCCAGTGAGCGGGGTTACAACGAAATAACGGAAATCCTGCTGACGGCAGGAGCCGAAGGATAGAGTATCACATTTTTAATAATCAAGATGATATGACAAAAGAAAAAGCAAATCCTCAAAGTCCGGAGGAAATGGCAAAGGCGGCACAGGAAGCCGCAGTAAAGGCGGCAATGGAACAGGCACAGTCCATGTTCGGGAATATCCCGGGATTCCAGATGCCCGGCGGCATGGAGGAACAACTCATGGCACAGATGGGCGCGGGAATGCCCGACATGGCAGCAGCACAGGCACAGCAGGAAGCTATGCTGAAAGCGGCGGGCATAGACCCGGAGACGGTGGCGCAGGCAGGCCGTCAGAACATGGCATACGCCCAGCAGATGATGCAGGGAATGATGGACGGCACACTCGGAGAGGAACTGTCCTCATCCGATGCAATGGCACAGATGATGGACGCCTTCGGTAGTGATGGGTGGACCATTAACAAAGCCGACGACGGCAAACTGGATACGGCACAGCTCCGGCTGCTGGCTTTCGGTGCGCCCATGTTAGTGTATAATGACGAGAATGTGGATTCGATTGACTGTCCTGAGGAAGATGTCGAAAGCATCAGGAGCACGATTGAGAGCTGGTGGAATGTGACTGACCGCGAGAGTACACTGGAGATTGTGAAGTGGCTGCTTGAAGAAGGGCATCATGCCGAGGCCGACGAAGCCCTTGAAAAAGTCCGGAAACGGGGAATCGAAAACATATCACAGGAAGAGCGAGACGACGAGGAAAGCAAGATAGGAGATGTCTGCCTGATAGCGGAGAGCATGGAAGAAAACGGATGGTGTCCCGGAGGGAAGATGCCGGGCAGCGTCATCGCATGGGATCTGGTGCGTCTGGTAAACCTCGGACGCTGGGCATACCTTTGCGGCTATGTGAACGAGGGTGAAATGTGGCAAATCATGCAGGCGGCGGCAGATACGGCACTTGAGCATTTCTCTTCATGGGAGGAATACGGAATGAGTTTCGTCATGGGCAGGGGCGTATGGCACGGTGACCCGGATGACAGTGAAACGGCATACGAGATAGTAAGCCTGCTGCTGGAGGATGACGAATCACCCTGGAAAAAATCAAATTTCAATATAGGATAAAAAAACAGAGAAAAATGAAACTGGAAGAAGAAAAAATTATGGATGAGGGAAAACATTTTCCCAGCCATTTCGGAGAGGTCTATGATGCCATGCCGGAGAAATTCGAGAAACGAAAAGACAAAGTAAAACCGATGATTTACTGGGGACTGACGGCAGTATGTGTGCTGCTTGTCATTTTTCCCGGGTGGCTGCCATTCATCCCCTCATGGCTGGTACGGACAGCCGGTGTTATCGGGGCGGTTTTCTGTGTCCTTACCGCGTTGGCCGCAGGCCTTAAAATCTATAACCGTACAAGTGGCGGCGAGGTGAAGCGTTACAAGACCAAGAAGTTCATCAGCAGCATGACAGACAAGGACGACATAGTAGCAGCCTTCAACCGCCATGATTTCGAGTACCTGTGCGATTTACCCAGCGGCAACGACCAACCGGTGCAGTTGCAAGTGGAAAAGGATGAAAAAGGGCGTGAGCTTTATTGCATCCTGGTTACATATACCAAGGGGTACAAGATTGTAGGGCTTGCAGACCCCGTTATCCTCACCGGGGTGGAATACGAGAAGAACGAGGCATTTATCCGGCACATGTGCGATAACGACGCCGACTGACAACCGGCAAGGTTCAAGGACCGATAATCTTTGATGTTGGGACACAGGAAACGGATTTACTGTGTCCCAACCTGTTCAGTACAAACTCATATCCACCAAACATAACCTGGAATATATTATAAAATGGAGTGCTAATATGGTATTCAACAACGATATATGACAAAAAGAACAAGTAAAACAAAATACTGCTTCATCAGAAGCCGAATGTTCGTCTGCCTGTTATTGCTATCTGCATTTTTGCCGGTAGCCCATACGCATGCTTCGGAGACTGCAGACTCCGTATATTTTCATGCGGAGCTTGATACGGTTGGCGGTCTCCGTGTCGGGCGGGTACTGCGGCTGACGTATGCACTGGTTAATTCCCGATTCGACACGGCTTCCTACCCAGTGTTCAATGACAGCATTAAAGTGTTGAACGGTCCGAAGCCGCATAAGAGAGAGAGCTGTTCCATTATAAACGGTGTGAAAAGCAATAGCTATGAAACAGGTTTCTATTATCTTGTACAGTTCAAAAACAGTGGGGAAGCCAGAATCCCTGTCGCATCCGTGACGGCCGATGGCAAGACATATACCACGCCGGAATACCGGGTGTCCGTACATCCTACCGAAGTGGACATGAGCAAGTTGGAATGTCATCTGGAGGTGGAGCAACTGAAGAGCGATTACGTCAAGTACCGTGCAATACTGACTTGCAACGCCCGTCCCGACCAGAATCCCCCCTTGTTGACCATTAACGGGAAAACGGTACCGCCAAACAGCAACTCATATTCGAGTTCCAAGAACAAGGAGGAATACACTTACACTTATTACTTTACCAGCGAGGGTTATGATGTGTCCTGCGAGGAACTGACCTTTGGCGGGGTTCCTTATTCCATCAAACCCAGGGAGAGCAAGCTGGACGAAGCGGATTATATTGTTGCAATCCTGATTATAGGTGCATTGTTCGAACTGATATGGTGGCTTGCCTACCGGATTCGCTACCGTGAGGAAAAGAATGCTCCCCTTGCCGCCTTTGTATTGGAAAAGAAGACGCTTCCCCTGATTATCAGCTGGGCGTACACCCACTACGGCGCATCGCATATGTTGATGCTTTATGCCGCAATGTTTATTTCCATAAGCGGAGTGATGCATTATTCGAGCAATATTGATATAGAGGGTCTTTTATGGCTCGGTATCATTCCCGGACTGCTTGCCTTTATACTTTACCGGCACCAACGGCGCAAGCTGGATTTCCAGAGCATACCGACCTCATTGGACAAACAGGCGATTTATGACCAGATATACAAGTTGTCGGTAACTTATGACTGGGACGTGGACCATTACGGCGAGGACTGCATCGTGGCTCATACCAATCCTTCCCTTTGGGGTATGACATGGGGAGAACAGATTTTTGTCGTGTTCGACAAAGGTCAGGTATGGGTCAATAGCGTAAACGACCTGAACAAGCGTACCTCGATATGTTCTTTCGGACATAACAAACGGAATATTCGAAGAATAAGGGAGGCACTTGCCGGTGCTGCCGGGCAAGAAGGGCATCTTTTTGCCGGGGGTGAATGCACATCCGGGCAATCTGCTAATTGGGGTAAGGTCAGGTATAATCAGGAAAAAACCATATCAACTGTCCATACTGTTGATGCAGATGATACAGAGAGAAAGAATAACCCTGCAGGCTCTGAGGAATATAACTTTCCTGTCGATAAGGAGACAAATGGAAAGGATAACAAAGATCTGTCATTCTGGTCACTAATAACTCCAAGAAAAGGAAATATCGCAACCCCCTTACTTATTTATATAAATGTGGCATTGTTTATAGTGATGTCTATATGTGGGGTAAGCCTTATAGAACCGACAGGCATTTCTTTGATGAAATGGGGTGCAGATTTTGGCCCGCTCACACTTACCGGTGATTGGTGGAGAACCGTGACCTGCAATTTTATCCATATCGGGATAATCCATTTGCTGATGAATATGTATGCTCTATTATACATCGGGATATTCTTGGAACAGATTATCGGAAGCAGAAAGTTGATGACCGCCTATCTCCTGACCGGATTATTCTCGGCATTGGCAAGCCTTACTGCTCATCCCGAAACGATAAGCGCAGGGGCTTCCGGTTCTATTTTCGGACTTTACGGCATCTTCCTTTCTTACCTGATCTTCAATCACAAGATAGAAAAACACCAGCGAAAATCTCTTTTGTTTAGCATAGGTTTCTTTGTAATCTACAATCTTTTGCTTGGAACTAAGGAAGAAGGAATAGATAATGCGGCACATATAGGAGGCCTTGTCTCAGGAGTCATATTGGGTATAACTTATCTTTTGGCAGACAAGTATAGCTCTAAAAGGGCCTCACGATATATCGCATATATTGCTGAAATGACATTTCTGATAATGTTCGCATTCCTTTTTACGGGACAGACAAAATCCGTACCTTCGGATTTTAGGGAAATAAGGAACATGTGGGAATACGGTACATTAGAGAAATACGCACAGGAAAGTGAATCTGAAGGCAGAATACAGGAAAGTGGAACAGATCATACTAATTATATACCCAACCAAGGGGATAATCCTGCAACATTTAGCGGCAGCGATGAAAGCATAGGAGACGGCAGGAGAGAGTATGTGAATAAAGCATGCGGACTGAGGTGTACATATCCCACAGGATGGAATGCTGTAGTAAAATCAGATGACAACTGTGTTTTACAGCTTATGGGCAATGCCGGTAATACCATTGTCTTCAACTACAAAAAGTTCTCTTCGACCGAGGAAATCGACAATGCACGCAATCTGTTGTTGAAATCTATGAGCGGGACCGCTCCCGAAAGTGTAAATATCAACGGAATACCGTTTGAACGGATTTCGGGCAGAAGGGAATATCCATTGGAAAGAGGTGGCAGCATGAACTTTAATCAGAGTATAATTTTTTATCTGAATAAAAAGGCGTTGGACGGTTTCATTATCGTTTCAATGACAGCGACCGAGACCCATGAATCCGAAGCCCATGATATAATCGGTTCTGTCAGAATATTACCATCCAACTCACAATGAAAATAAAAGAATACGCTACCGATGAGCTTTTGATGATGGCCAACAATGTAACCGGAGAATATACGGACAAGGAAGTGAGACAGGCCAAGCTGGAACTGTACAGACGCGGTGTAAACTACAAGTTGATAGCCGACATCATGGAAGAAAAGGAGGAAACCTTCATGAGAAGACTGGATGCCGCAGCCCGTGCTGAGCAGGAACGCCTTGACAAGGAGAGAGAGAAGAACAGGAACGTGAGTTACCGGTGGTGGGAACTGATACCGATGTTCCTGTTCGCCCCATTTTATATGTTCGGAGAAATGAGGTATTTTGTAGGCTCTATTATTTTACTGCCTGTCCACCTGCTAAGCCGGACTCCCGTTGACTTCAGTTATATGTTCAGGGAACTGCGAAGGCTGAAGGAGGAAAAGTGTGACCTGAAATTCAAACAGCGGCTTACTGTCTTGATTGCCGGAGATCTGTTTTATCTATCGGTATGCTGGTATAACTTTTTGAGATTCTGTTTCTAACGGGAATGAAGTACGATATATTTTTGGAAACATACATAATTGCATCTATGAAGGCAACATTCAAAAAATTATCCTGTGCCTGTCGGCTATCCTGTTCCTGCCGGCATTGCACGCCCCAACAAGGGCATATATTTCCAAGGAAACAGGCTCTGTTTGCCAGTACCCTGCGGACTGGAAGCATTGCACGGCAAATGAATATCCGGAAATGCGGGATAAAGGCCTGCTGGTTTCTGTGAAATCATTAACATACAAGTTGATTTTATATAGCAATGAAAAAAACAACGAATTTACCCAAGTTTAATAGCCAGGACGGGCGCTGTTACTGGATGAAGCCCGAGGTACAGGAGGAATTGCAGCCGCTCTTTGACCAGTGCATCCAGGATGCTATTGACGGGAGAATCATGCGGCTTGATTCTCTCTGGCCGCCGGTAGTGGTCAGCAGTCAAGGTGCGCCCTTTGAGGTGTGGCAACTGCTTAGGGCGTGGACCGAAATACAGCGGGCCGAGACCCTGGATGCGGAACAGGCCATCGCCTTCAGCGAAAACCTGCGCCGCCAGAGCCGGTGGGGTGAAATTGACCACCATCTACTTGATATGCTCAAACGGGAGCTGCAGGAAAAGTATTTTGTTGCAACAGACAATGAAGATGATCGCTTCTGGAATCGGGAGTATTCCCTGAAACCAGGTATCCATGCAGAGCAAGTTCCGGAGCCGCTGCTGCGCTTTGCCTGCTATGTGGCGGTAAACTATAAGGTATATGGCATGAGCTTCCAGTATTTGGACACCAATTACCTGTTGGGATTGGTCGGGAAAGTCCGACCGGATATAGTGGAAAAGCTGAAGGAAAACGGAACCGGCAGGTTGCCGTTCAACCTGCAAAAGAGAAAAACAGTGCACTTCACCGCATCGGCCAACGATGCCTTTGCCGTCATCCGTATTACTGCCAGGGATAATACGGAGGAATGCTGTCATGAAGTGCTGAACTACCTGTGTGAGCTTCTGGAGCAGGATGATTTTCCCCGCAGCTATGCTGTGGAGTTCAAAGGACCGGAAAAGAAGTATCTGCCCATTACAGGACTGCCCCAAAAGGGAGTAAACCAACTTTTTGCCTGTGCCGTGCAATACCCCAGCCTCCACCACTTGATGGAACGGTACGCCCGGCTTGCCATGCGGCAATATGAACAATACACCAATCTCAGCGATGAGCTGTGTGCCCTTCCCGGCAGTTTTGCCGTGTTTGCCTTGGGAATGCTGGGGCAAGAGTGGCGGCAGTTGGTGTGGGATTATCTTGACCTCTGCGATGATGAGCACTCCCGCTTACAGGAAAAATTCCTCCGGGAGTATGTGAAACAGTTCGGCTTTACCGCCGATACAGTCCCCGTTTTTGTCCGGGGGGTGCTGTCCATGCAGGACATGAAATATTCCAAGGACTATGCCGCATGGATGGCAAACGCCGAAAGCCTGGGTGCTCTGCTGGAGACAAAATCCCGTCTGTCTGAAATCGTCCCAAGCGGTTTTTCCTCCGACGAGGATGATGACGAGGATGATACCCCCAGTCAGGAAACAGAAGCCAGCCCGGAAGAAGTGCTGCAATACGCATGGGAAACAGTTTGCTATGTAATATGGGGCAAAAACAGCGCCAAGGGTGGTCAGAAAGTGGTGGACGCAGCTCCGGAGGAACTGAAAGAGATGTATCGACAAGTTTTCATTAACATAAAAAAAGAGAGAATACAGAGAAAATGATAAAAGAAACCATAGAGAAACTGAAAGGCATTATCGCCCAAAGTGACACGGGGCACCTGCCGCTGTCCTGCCGTATCGAACTGATGAAACAGGTCGGCGATGTACTCACCGTGCAGAAAATCATGTGCGAATGCTGCAAGAAAGCCTGTTCTGTCACGGGGCGACAGATTATGGACAATGTACATCTGCTTTCCCACATAAACGAGCATCTTTACAGAAAGCCGGACTCGGTGGAAGACATCGAGAAGGAGTCGGGCGAACTGTGGCTTCATGTGCAGAACAATCCTGACGAGGCGACCACAACCGTGAGCTGGGCCATCGCCAGCCTCGGGTATTTTGTCTGCGGTGATGCGGCCTCCATGCTGAACCCGGAAGATTACGAAGGAGAGGATGATGACAGTTTTGACCCTGAGAGCATGGACATCGATTTCATAGTGTCGCTGGTCTGCTCCGGTGGAAGTCCCTTTTCCGATAACTGGAAAGGTGACGTGGAAAAACGTAGGGAGTATTGGAACTGGTACCTGGACATGACTCTCGCCATGTATGAAAACCCGCAGCAGGAGGTCATACCCTTCCATGCAGTCAACGACCGTAACACACTCCACATACCTGTGCCGCCCGGGTGCGACCCGGCATTGTCCGGAAAGATAGAGCGGCTGAACTCCGCCCTCGATTCATACATCCATGCTCCCACGGACAGGAAAGAAACGGAGCGGATGAAACCTTATGCGGAGGACAGCTCCCTTGTCCGTATCGTGGCCGATGTCATCCGGGGGTATTCCTGCATACCCTCCACACCGCAGGAAAAGGAGGATTACCGCATAACCGGAATCTACAACTATGATGTCATCCGGTTCTGGTACTGCGTAGCCCTGCTCGCCCAGTCCCCGGACGAATGTGCGGTTGCCTGCCTGTCGGGACTTGCCCGTACCCTCATGGAGCAGGGACCGGGAGAACTTGGCATATTGTACCGCATCCTGCTTCTGCTGCCGGAGCGGGAACACCTGCACGGGCTGACAGACGAGCTTGCTAACTACTACCGGAAAATCATCCCAGACCTTGAAGCGGCGAAATGGCTTGCAGAGGCAGGCATCCCGTACCCAGACACTTTCGAGTGGTCCGTATCGTTCCGTTTCACTTCCAACGGGGAAACGGTCCTCCTGTCGGGGAACGAAACGGAAAGGAAAGCGTGGTTCACGCTGAGTGTCGAACTGTTCGGCCCTCAGGCTTTATACGGCGACTACACGAGGTTCACGAGCTACCACATCCATGTACGCAACGGGGACAACTCCGTTCACGGGCATTGGAATGAAAAGGACGGCTATCTCCTGCGTGATAACGAATACCTGATAAAAGATGAACACTACACTCCCAGACAGCTTGTCATACTGATGCACAAACTTTCGGGGGTAGGTATCCGTTTTTCAAAGGTCCCTGCCGACGTGTATGCTTCCAGGGGAATATCCGGCAAAGCCGTGAAGGAATGGATAAGGGAGATGATGGAGGCATACGAGCATGACTGCATGGAGGAGGTACGGGATCAGGCCCTTGACATACGCAAGGACGAGGGGGATGTTGGCGACACACTCAACGAGATAAGGAAAAAATGGGGAGAAGAGATACCGGTATTGAAAGAGGACCGTTTCGATGAAATCGAGATGCAGTATTCCTGCTTCTCGCACGAGATGGGCATTACTGCCCTGGGACAGGAGCTTACCTCATACGGGTACGCACTATATGACCTGAACGGGGATGACATATATCTTCTGGCATTGGTTCCGCAGGCGAAAATGCAGGCCTTTGAGGAGAAATGTTGCAAGTACGGGCAGTATTGCAAACTGCTGAAACAACCCCGTTATGATTTCGGAATGAAGGCAAAAACCATAAAGCTGCGCAAGCAGATGCCCCGTGAAAGGATGGCATGGCCTGATGACGGGAACAGATATATCACAAGAGGTTTTGCGGGTTATTTCGCTTATGGGGAATGGCGACAGGCGGATGTTGAGAAATGGCAGGGTACATTCGTTGCGGATCTACGTGTCACACCGCTTCAGCCGGTGAAGATGAAGACGAAAAAAATCCACCATTTCATATACTCGGAAGAACTGGATTTCTATGCGGCATTGTACCCGATCTCTTTGGGAGAAATGGTCATAGGAGGCAAGAATCCGTTGGAGGCGGAAAAATGGCCGCGCATGTGCAATATGGCCGTTGACGAAAAGTATGAGTTCCGGTGGTGCGGGCGTTATCTGTGTCTGGGCGATGTCCATAGCGCCATCATACACACCATGACACCACGGGGTGTGAAACATGTAAGCCGGCTCATACTGCCTGATAACCTGATGTATGCCCCCAGTTTCGGTACAGACGGCAAAGGAACGCTGTATATCATTCCGGGAGAGTTTTGCAATTCTCCGGTTATCCGTTATGACGGCAACGGGAAATATTACGGAATGCCGTTCAAAATGTCCGGACATGACAGATTCGATGAAGGCTGTATTCCTGTGCCGGACACATCCCGCCTCCTTCTGTTGGGAAGCTACACGGCAAGAAGCTGCAGCGGGATATGGATAGAACCGGGTCTGCTCGACCTGGACATGGCGACACAGAATTGCCGCATCGCCCCGCTCCGCATAGGGGACGGCTCTTTCCGTTTGCGTGTGTTCTACAAGGAGTGGGTGCTGGTGGAGAGCCAATCGAACGGCAACCGAACCGACTATGCCCGTCTCTGGAACCGGAAGACGGACGAAGTGCTACGCCTCCGTCCCGGCGTATTGGGCAACGAATCCTTCAAATCCATCCATGCGATGCCTGACGGAACTGTCATCGTGAATACCCTTAATAAAGGAGATGCATTGTACCGGGCGGAAGATTTCTGGAATTTCCTGCGCACGTCAAGCCGAGCGAAGAAACTGGGATACTGGCTCAACTATCCGAAGCCTTACCCGGACAGGGAATACGAGCTGCCTCCCTTGTCGGAAGACGTGACCCTGATGTTTGCACCTCCGTTCGTTGAATCTCAGCCAACCATTTCTCCTGTTGCAAAGCCGCAACCGACAAGAAGCGTCAAAACAGGACCTGCAGAAGCCTCCGAGACACAAGCCACAGACGGAGTAGAAATTGCAGAGGGACGGTTGAAAATAAACGGCCGGCAGATATCCATGCCTTTATCCTACACGGTTATGGTGCAGATTTTTGGCAAGGAGAGAATTGTGATCACCCATAAGACTATGCAGGATGACAGAGGCAGGACCATACAATACGACAGACGGAGTTTCCTCGTGTGGGACGATGCCGGAGTGACTGCTGTCCGGAACGAAGAGAATGCCTATAATATTTCGGCCATTTATTTACAGGTAAAAGAAAACAAGGAGCCGGTATCAGCCATTCCCGCACCAACCGGAATATACGGCAGTGAAATCATAGTGGATGGCATCAAGTGGGACAGGACATCCGACATGACTGTATGCAGCGGAGAATTGGAAATAGCGTCATCTGCATCCGGCGGCTATATGGAAATCACATTCGCAGGCAGCCGTGACAGGAGAGACACATGGCAGCACTACCGTGACATCATGGCTGAAAATATGCAGGCCGCACTCGTGGAAAGAGACCGTGTAAGGCTGATGGCAAGAAACCATCCTGCGGGCAAGCCCTCGGACGACCAACCGGATAGCGCCACTTCACTGGCTCAATCCTGCGAATCATTCCTTACCTATTCAGTCAATGCCCTCCATGCCGGTTATTCTATGGGCAGAAGCGTGCGTTATCTGAAAACCAACCTGCTCCCGCTTCTGACAGAGGCAGCGGAAAAGTGCAGCGAATACGGTTCCGTCAGGTTTTCAGATCTGCTGTCCGTATATTCCGGATGCGTGCTTCTCGGCTATGAAAAGGTAAATATGAAGCGGTTTTGCGAAAAGCTGGTTAAAAACGGTATCCGTGATTTCGTGTTCGATACCCTCACACGGTGTCTCGTCCCCGAATGGGACCTCACGGAAGACACGGTGTTTCCGAAAATAAAGGAGTGGATTGTTTCCCGGCATGGAAACACAATCGCGCCGGAAGCAGTGACTGCATTAAAAGAATTATCCAGCATATCCGGAAATGTCCTGATTTTAGATGCGATAATGAAAAGCATCCAAAATTAATAATCCGTAAAGGAGAATGCCGGAAATCAGGCAAAAACGGCTCTGAACCTGTAACATGAATAAGCCCCGAAGGTCTTTGCCTGACCTCCGGGGTTATCCTTTTCCCCTATGTCTTTATTTGTACCATCTGAGCGACATTGCCGTCTGTTCGCAGAAACGGGCATATTCCTCCTTGTCCGTCCCGCTTTCGATGCGGCGGTCAATTAGCTCTCCCAGTTCATCGAAACAGACTTCATCACTGATGCACTCCACCCCCGTACCGTCCCGAAGATACACCTCGTAATAGTCCGAGCCGTTCAGACATATAAGCACATCGCCCTGAAATAGTCTTCCGTTCACATGGAATTTCAGACCCGGCAAATCCTTGAATATGGCAGGCGTGAATTGTCCGATACCCCAAGACATGAGGATTTCCATGCGGGTCGTTGCTATCAGTTGTTCTCTAACGGTCTGTGCGACCTGTACCACATATTTTTTGTCCATCATCTTGATTTTTGATTGATTTATACTCTTTTCATTCGAACCAATCCGGGTTGCTTTCCTTCAAGACTTCAATCAGTTCCTTGTCCGGCAGAAGAAGATTCTGCGGTTCTGTAAAGTAGAATACCTCGTCGTATAGGTCTTCCGCTTCCTTACTGGCAAAACCTTCGTTCACATCCTCGAAACTGCCCGGCTGCAAGGCGTCAAGCAGTTCGGTTGAACCAATCAACAATTCTTCTCCGTCAATTGAATCGACGATACGGCAGATGTATGTCTTGCCGTCAAATTCCAATTCTTTTGTTCTCATATTCGATTTATTTTAATGGTATATACTTTCCGTGTTCATTGAGATATTCCATGATGCACTTCGCCTCTTCATGCGATGCCCTGTTGCGGTCATCGTAACGGCGGCTGTCGTCTGCCATGACCTTGATGCACTCCCGGATAAGCCGGTAAAGGCTCTGCTGATTTGTCGGGTGCATGCCCGGGATAGCCGCAGCGAATTTTCTGGGGTCGAAACTGTAGCTGTTCACCGCCATCTCCCACTCCTTTGCGAGTCTATACTCTTTCGATTCCTGAATATTTCTGTCCATAGTTTTGATTTTTAATAATTCTCATTACATATCCCATCAAGTTCCTTGACTATGCTTGATACACTTTCTCCTGTCAATCCTTCAATGTCATGCAGCAAATCCAACAGAAAGCGATATGCCTTGTCTCCAGCTTCTGTAAATTCTCCTGTACTGTCGAATGCGTCACCGACACATCCAAGCTCTTGTAACAATTCTTCCAATGTTTTCATCTTTTTGAATTTAAGTTTTTTCTTTTCCCTCTGTTCGGCATCCTGCAACCGGAGCCGCTTCGGGTTTTACGGTGCAGGGAGAGGCCGCCGGATAAGCCATTCCCGATGTTTTTTCCTGCCAATTACTCTTGCCCCGGCAAGGAAGAATTTGCAGGAAATGCACTTCAAAACGGAGGGGACAGGCGCGGCAGCCTACATTCGCACCGTAGAAAACCTGCGGCGGTGACGGCATGGAGGCGGAAACATGGGAAGCCCCCAAACGGTATAAAGGGAATGAGCCTTGTGAGGCAAGGCTTTGGAAAAGGTCGGCAGGCGGTTAGAAAGGGATAGCAGCGGCATGGTGCCGCCGTCGCACCTTGTGGCTTTCACTAAAAAAGGCATGACCGACGCACCACATAACACAACAGTATGCAGGACGGATTTCTCCGCCCTGCTTCTGAACTGAATTATGGAAAGGTCAAGCCGCTACATCTTCGGCTTGTGGCGTTTCATCGGGTTGCGGTTCTTCCTGCTGCTCCGCTTCCTGCCTGGCCTTGTCCTGCACCATGAGGACTGCTTTCTTTTCCTCGATGCGCTGGTGGCGTTTCTCATAGACTTCATCATAACCCTTTCGGATTTCGGCAAGCGTTTCGGGCATGTGCTTCTCCGCAAATCGGAGCAAGAGGGTGGCTGCGGCATCGCTGGCCGGTGCGTCTTGGAACTCGGAAATCAAGAAGTCCCTGCGGATAACGGCTTTCGCCTTGCCATTCAGGTTTTCAATGATGCGCAACTTGTCCTTGTCGGAAAGGTAGTACACATTCTCGTCCTCAATGCCTACGGCTGCGTAATGCTCCCTGCGGAGATATGAAAGGAGGAAGTAATAAATCATCTTGTCCTCGTCAGCTCCGAACTTGGTTTCGGCGGTGTCCACCTCTAATATCCGCTTCTTGGTGTCCGCAACCGTCTTTTCAAGGGCGATTTCCTTATTGCGCTTGTCCTGCTTTTCCAGTTTCTCAAGCGGAGTAAGTTCTTTCTCCTTTGTCGATAACGTGCCGTTTGCCGTATTCGTTGCGGAGTTCTCCACATAACCGAGAAAGAGGTCTTTGTTACCGATAAGAACATAGAGCGATATTTCCCCCTCTTCACTTCGTCGTAATATGTCCTCGCATTCAGCCTTGTAATCTTCCTGCTCCTGCTCGAAGTCCCTTTGGGCTTCTTCGTATTCTTCCGTGGTCTCGTAATCTGCCGCTTCGGGTGCTTCGGGCAGTTCGGGATAGTCCTCATGGCGGCATGATAATCTCTCCACCTCGTAGCCAAGTTCCTCAAGCCGCTTGACAGTCGTGTCGTTGCAGGTGTAAAAGATAGAATAAGCAAGCGAAGCGGTAGGATGGTCTGCCAACATCTGCATGGCCTTTTCCACAAGATAGGCTGCATTCATGTCCTCAAGGCATTTCCTGTTGGCACACTTTCCGCAACTGCCCTCACAGAACAACATCATGTTGTTGGTGTTGTGCGGGCAGGACTTGCAGAGGGTCTTGTCAAAGGAATAGCGGTCAAGGTCAGTCGTATAATCACTTTCTATGCGTTTCGCCACATCTACGGCTTTCATGCCACGCCAACTGCCGTATATGACTCCCTCTTTCAGATGCCTGTCGTACACCTCACTCTGTATGTCCTCACCATATCGGCAGATTTCACTTGCCACACTGATTGTGATTTCGTCCGTTTCCAAAAGGGCTGCGATTTCGGGAATCAAAGTCGTGAATTTGAGCCGTGTGCGAATATAGTCTTCCGACTTGCCGAACTGAACAGCCAATGAATGCACATCGTGCCGTCCGCTCTCTATCAGTTTCTGATAGGCGTTTGCTTCCTCTATGGGTGTAACGTCCTTGCGCTGCAGGTTCTCCGTGACCGCCATTTCCTCGGCTACCTCGTCCGACACTTCGTATATGACTGCCGGAACGGTTTCCAGTCCTGCCATGAGCGATGCACGGTATCTGCGTTCGCCAAAGACAACCTCGAAGCGGTTTTCATCAATGGGGCGTACACCTATGGGCTGCAAGACACCCTGTTGCCGTATGCTCTCGGCAAGTTCGGCAAGGCTCGCCTCGTCAAAGGTCTTGCGAGGGTTGTAGTTACTCGGCTGAATGTCTGCCAATGCTACCGATGCGATGTTCTTCTCTACTGACTTCATGTCTGTTGCTTCCATAATTCAAAAAATTTAATTTGTTAATAACTTGTTTTTTTATTTTCCCTCTTGTCGGTTCTTTTCTGCCGAACCGCCTTTGGGGTTTTATGGATGCAGGTTCCGGCCGTCGGAACAGCTTCATAAGGCGGCTTTTCTTGCCAAATTACTCTTTCACGGAAAGGAAGAATTTTGCAAGAAATGCACTTCAAGCCGACGGATCAAGCGCGACTGCCGACCTTTGCATCTGATAAAACCAATGGCCGGTGACAGCAGGAATGACCAGGAGAGGATAAAGGCCCGGCCGTATAGAAAAGGGAAACGGGTTTGCCGGAGATAGAAACGGTGTGGATGAACGCTATAAATGGGTATAAAAGAATGTGATATTTGACAAATACAAAAGGTAAATTTTCCACAAATCGTATAAAAGGATTGGCGGAACAGGTAGCATATCGGGCAACTCCGATATGCCACCTGAAGAAAATCACAGCGGCGACAGTTCCGCTGCGAATACTTCCGCCTCCGAATAGTCCGAGGCTATCAAAATGATACTGTCCTCTTCGATTTCCTCCGGGACATCCACCACCTGATACACACCGTCCGACAAACCGCCGTCCGGGTCATGCCAGAAAACCTTGCTTCCAGCCTTTATAAAATCGTAATTACTCATATCTCTATCATTTCGGGTCGTTCTTATTTCTGTCTGTGGTGTAAACTGAAACCGGCATACACCATACCGGCAGCGGGTCGATTTCCCTGACTGCCGGATACGGCATATACCATAGTCCAGTCCATACCGTCACCGGTGATGCCTTTGTCAGAACGGCAGGTCGTCCTTGTCGTCCTGCGGCATATCGGCAGGGGGTACGGGTGTGTTGTCCGTTGTGGCCGCCATGTTGTCCGGGCTGCCAGCCGAGCTGTCCTTCTTGCCTGTATTGATGAATGCGATGCTCTCCGCCGTAATGGAAAGCTGAATCTGGCTCTCCCCGTTTTTGTCCGTCCACAGGGAAGATGACAGTGTGCCTTCAACAAGCACCAGGCGTCCTTTGGTGAGGTATTCGGCCAGCCGGATGTGGTTCTCCTTGCTGCTTCTTACCTTTACCCATGTGGTGATGTTCTGTCCCTTTGCATAATCGTCAACGGCTATGTTCATAGCCATGAATGAGCCGTGGGCTCCTGCAATTACCTGGCAGTCTTTGCCAATGCGTCCGATAGTGTGTACATGTAACATAATAAAAAATGTTTTGTGGCAAGGTGGTTGGTCCTGCCGTTACCTTTCTTTTATTTTCCCTCTTCTCGGTTCCTTTCTGTCTGAACCGCTGTCGGGATTTTATGCTGCAACCAAAGGCTGTCGGCAAAGCCGCACACGTCGTTTTTTCTTGCCAATTACTCTTGGCAGCCCCGGCTGTCAAGGAAGAATTTGCAAGAAATGCACTTCAAAACGTAAGGGACAGGCGCGACGGCCTATATTTGCAGCGGTAAAACCAGACCGGTGACTGCCAGAAAGCATCCGGAGAAAGCATAAAGTCGCACCGATTATAACTGTACGGACGGCCCTGCCGGGGATAAAAGCAGAGGGAAAGGATGATATAACGGGAGAAACGGCTTGGGCGGGTAGAGAATAGTGGTCTGCCGGGCAAACAGAAAGGGGACTCTTTCCGCCTTGAGATCTGCCGGAATATATGGAGGCCGGCGCAAAGCGGGATGTGTCACCGTTTGCCCATGACACTGACGGCCCGGAAAGAAAAGATACGGATTAAAGGCGGAATGTGCCAGAGCAAGATCCGGCAGGAAGCCTTGCATAGCGGAATACCGTGTTGTTTCGACATCTGTCGAAGCTCCGGCATGGAGCGGCAAGAATCGGACTGGCGGTGCTCCGGCACAGCCTTCCGTACCTTGGATTGAAGAGCGGACAGCGGCACAGACCTCCTACCTTGCTTCATGGGCGGGAAAAGCCGGGTAGAAAAGGGATGAAATGCCGGGACGGTATGCCATAAAAAGGGAATTGCCGGCAATGAAGGCAGCCCAATATGACTGCCTTCCCCTGCCTGTCAGCCGACGAAGTTGAAATGCCTGTCGCAAAATTCTTTCTGACGCATGAAGCGCTCGCTCCGGTAGAAGTCCACTTCGGGATACATGCAATGGCCGGAAGCGGCGTATCTGCCAGTCGGTACACCTAACTCATAAAGCACGAGCCAGTCCAGCACCGCTTCTCCGTTGTTGTTCGTGTCGATGAACTGGCAGCCGGCATTACGCTCCACGCCCGGAAGATTGACGGTTATGACTGCCTCCGGCTCGAAACCGTTGCTGTCTTCTTTATATTCAAGCAATTCCAGACAGATTGGGCTGCCCAGTCCGTGCTGGTAGTAGGTAACAAACGGGAAGACCCATTTTTCATCCTTACGCAGAAGTTTTAACGTCAAACCGTCAACGACCACTTTTTTCTCACTGTTTTTTTCCATACTTCAAATTTTTAATTTCGTTTTTTTATTTTCCCTGCGTTCGGTCCTTAAAGACCTTCGCCGGATTTATTTTTCCGCACCACGAAAGTGATAACGGCAACCGGACAAATCTGGCGACAGAAATACGCTTCTCCCCGAGAAGGAAGATTTCCGTCGGCCACCGCAGGCTTGCAGGATTTGTAGGGAACAGCCGTAATCCGTTACTTTCGCGGAACAATAAGCCGGGAAGGAAGGACTGGCTGCGAAGACAAAGATAAGGAAAGATATAAAAGGATGGACAGGCAGGTATAAGGGGGAAGGGTAAAAAAGGGAAAGAGGATAAAAAGGGAGGATGCCGGCCTATAAAGGCAGGGCGGGCCGCACAGGGCATACCATACAGAAAAACCTGCCCGGCCATCACGACCGGACAGGGAGTAAAGGTTAAAATATGAATTACGGTCAGGCAGCTTTGTCGATGTCCTCCTGTGCCGGATGCGGTTTCTGTTCCGCTTCCTTGAGGGCTTCGTCTATCCGCCGCTGCAAGTCCCTGCATTCCTGCCGGAGCCTTGCCAGTTCGTCCGACTTGCTCCACTTGCGGCTGACGATTTCCTGCAAGGTGGGAAGCTCGCTTTGCAGTTTTTCGATTTTCTTGCTCTGATTGTCGATGATGCCCGGCAGTTTGTCTAATGTGGTTTTGGGATATTGCGCCGACTCGACAAACCCCAGCGGCAACGCACCCGACACGCCGCAACGGTATTTCAATCCGCTTCTGCCCTCGACATAGAACGTGTTGCGGTCGAATGTCCCGGAAAAGTCGTATTCGCTGCGTACCAGCAGGTTCATCCCCATATAGCTGCCAATGGTGGCGTATGCCTCGCTGCGGTATGTTCTCGCCATGCGGTGCAGTTCACGCCCGGTTTCTTCTGCCGTGGCTTGTGGCAGGTTCAACAGCAGGGTCGTCCGCTCTCCGGTGTAAGCCGTGATGTATTTCCTATCGGCATTGACCTGGGCGATGAACCGTTCCGCCTTTTCGATGTCCTGCCTGTTGGCGGAAATCTTGTGCTCGGCACGGATGCGCTCTTTCTTGAAAATCGCCTGTTCCTTTTCCAACTGCATAATCCTGTTGTCGAGTTTCGCCTTGTTCAACAGGTCGGTATTTCCGGAAAGGATGGCCACGAACTCTGCGAAGTTCATGCCGTTGTCCTCGTCCATGCTGTCCTCGTCAATGCGGCGCACGGCAATCGTGCCGTTGTTAATCTGATTGATGAACATCTGTTTGTTACGCAAGAGGTTGAACTTGTAGGCATCCAACGTCTTCTCCGTGCCGTAGATGACTATATCCACCACATTGCCGCCCCAGAGTTTGACGGTGTTTCCCTTGCGCACCGCCCTGCCGTTGCGCTGCTCCATGTCCGCAGGTCTCCAGGGAATCTCAAGATGATGCACCGCCACCGCCCGCTGCTGGGCGTTCACCCCTGTACCAAGCATGGTGGTCGAGCCGAACAGCACACGCACCCTGCCGCTGTTCATGTCGGCAAAGAGCTTCTTTCTCGCCCTCTCGGTCTGTGCGCACTGGATAAACTGTATCTCGTCCGCCGGAATGCCGAGCCGTACCAGCTTGTCCTTGATGTCGGAATAGATGTTCCACTCATTCGGCTTGTAGGTGGAAAGGTCGCTGAATATGAACTGCGTACCCCGGTTGGCATTGGAGCGCACATAATAGTCATAGACCGTCCTTGCGCAGATGGAAGCCTTGTTTTCCGTATCGTCATGGAACTTGTCTCCGAGCAATCTCATGTCGAGAGCCATCTTGCGTGCCACGTTGGTAGCGATGAGCATCTTCGCCTTGCCGATGTTGTCCGGTTCGGGAATATCGAGACCGAGGTCTTCCCACTCTCCGCTATGCGCAAAGGAAACCAATCGTCCAATCATTTCTTCCTGTTCGATGGTCGGCGCATGGGAAAGGAAACGCACGTTCTTCTCCGGCACATCGAGGTTAATCATGTCGGCGGTGCGGTAGTCGGTAATCTCACGCAGGAACATCGCCAGTTCCGGCACTTTGATATAGGTGCGGAAACGCTCTTTACGCTTTATCGTCCCGGTCACGTTCAGTTCATAGTCGGCTGTCTTCTTCGTGAATATCGCCGCCCACGCATCAAAGCAACTGATGGACTGCCGTCTCAACTCACGAGGGCGCAGGTACTTGAACATCACATACAGCTCGGTAAGCGCATTGACCACCACCGTGCCGGAAAGGAATGTCGCCCCCAAATCCCGGCCTGTGCGGTGCTGAATGTCACGGATGGCAAACAACATGTTCATTGCCCTTTGTGAACCTCGTGTGTTGCCGATGCCCGCTACCCTTGTGTGGCGTGTCTGGAACATCAGGTTCTTTATAACCTGGCATTCGTCCACAAAAATATGGTCTATGCCCATCGAATGAAAGTCCACCGTATCGTCTTTCCGGGCTTTGATTTTCTCCTGCAATTCGGCGAGTTTCGCTTTCAGATTCTCCTGCCGCTTCTCCAGTCCTTTCTGCATCTGCCTGCTGCGGTAGCGCATGGTGGAGTTCTCCAATACCTCAAGGCTGCGCTCCACATCGGCAAGTTCTTCGGAGAAAATCTCCATCATGGTTATTTCCGACTGCGGTATCTTTGCGAACTGGTCGTGTGTCAGGATGATGCAGTCCCAGTTATTGTTTTTGATTTTAGCAAACACCTCTTTCCGGTTGGCAGGCGTGAAGTCCTCCTTGCCCGGATAGAGTAGTTTGGCAGACGGATAAGCCTTGCGGAACGTGTCGGCTATCTCGTGCACGTTGGCTTTCAATCCGACAATAAGCGGCTTCCTAATTAGTCCGAGACGCTTCATTTCGTAAGCCGCCACGCACATTATCATCGTCTTGCCCGTGCCCACCTCGTGCCAGCAGATACCGCCGCCATTCTGCTTAATCATCCAGATAGCATCTTTCTGCGAGGGATAAAGCTCCTTGTAGGCGAAGTGCTCGAATGAAAGCCCCGGAAAGGTCTGCGCCGAACCGTCATAGTGCGGCCTTACAAAACAGTTGAAACGCTCGTTATAGACCCTTACCAGTTCGTCCCGGACTTCCAACGGCTGCCTGTCGAGCCATTCGTTGAACCGCTCCCTAATCTCCTGTATCTTGGTGGCGGCTTCCTGTATGGCTTCCTCGTCCGGCACACGCACCTTATCGCCGTTGCGTTCAATCTCTTTCGTTATCTCCGGCACGGTATCGTGCAAGGCATGGACGAACAGGTCTTCACCGTTGTAATTCCGCACGGAATAGGTGTTGTACGCCGCCGGAGAATAGCCTTTCAGCCTTACAAGGTAGGTGTCGTTCACATCGAAATACATCACCTCGGCTTCCACGCCGAACAGCTCCGCCGCAAAATCGGCGTATATCTTCGTGTCAATCCACCGCTCGCCCATGTTGATGTCAAGCTCCTCGTAAGGTATCGTTTCGGGTATGGCTTCCTCCAACGCCCTCACGGATGCCTCCGTCCATTCCTTTTCGGTGTTGCATAAAGAGGGAATATATGAAGCCATTTCCTTGTGCTTGGCTACGACATTCCCGGCAAGAAACTTTCCTTTATGCTCCCAACATCCGGCAACGGGATTGTAGAAAATCTCCCCTTTGAGAGCTTCCATGACCTCTTCCCAATCCGTGCCTGTGGACTGCATAATGTAGCCCATATCCACCCTGCCGTAGAAATTGAGGCTGCTTGCCAATGCCTCGAACGGTGCCAGTCTTACACCTGTGTCTATCTTTTTGAAAGTCACAGGCTCACGCATGATGTCTGACTTGAAGATGTTGTCGCCGACCTGCATTTCAATGGTATAGACCTCCATGCCCAGACTGTCCTGCATGATGAAATCCCTGTTGTCGTTCTCGTGGAAATATCCCCACTTGGTGACAAAGGCATCATACAGGGTGTTCAGCCTTTCACGCAAAGCCGCCTGTTCCTTTTCTTGCTCCCTCTCTTTCGTTGAAAGTTCGAAATACGCCTCACGGAGCGGCAAGTAGTCCGCCGTCCTCTCCACATTGACCTTGCCCTCGTCCAACGGCACGAAATCCACCGCCGTTTCCTCGTAGTGGCTTGACCTGCGGAACCGGAGCGTTCCTACCTGTCCCTCGAACAGCACTATCGCCCCCTCTTTCATCCATCCGGGCATATCCCCGGTGTATGCCCTCCTGCCTTTGTCCGGCACGGCGGCAACCGCCCCACCGAAAAGCGACATCTGTACAGGCGCATCGTCCTGTCCGATGAAAAGGCTCTTGTGGAAATATCTGTCAAAGTCATATTTAACCAAAGCGGAAAGGTATTGTGCCATTGCCGTATCAGAGCCGAGCCAGTGATGTTTGCGTACATATTTGCCGTATTGGTTCTTCACGATGCGGCTGTCTGTTGTCAGCACGGTTTTCGGCATGGAAAACAGTTTGTTGGCATATTCCGTCATCGCACCGTCCGCATTTACATTTTCCTTTGTAACTTGCAGGAAATATTTCTCCCGGAGCGAGAGGGATGCCTTGTGCGTGTGCTTCTGGAATATGAGCAGGTCGCTGCCCACCTCGATACCGCTCGTCTGCATGAAAAGCGTGTCGGGAAGCCTTACCGCACTGATAAGGTCGGCATGGCTGACAAGGTATTCTCTCACGAATTTGTTGCCCGGCGTGTCGGCTACGCCCCTTGAAGTGACGAAAGCCAGCAGTCCGCCCTCGTTAAGCAGTTCCATCGCCTTGACGAAAAAGTAGTTGTGTATGGTCTTGGTGGCCTGTTCGTAAATACCGCCTTTCTTCCAAAATTCCGTATCGAACACACGGAAATTGCCGAATGGAATGTTGGATGCAATGACATCGAATTTCCGATGCTCCAGCTCCTGCCTGTCTATTGCTTCAAACCCTCCTGTCACGGTGGTTGCTTCATCATGCAAAAGAGAAAGCACAAGCCCGGTAATTATGTCCTTTTCAATGGCGTAGCTGTGTGTGCCGTCCATAGCCACAGGCAGGAAACCTCCGATGCCTGCGCTCGGTTCGAGGAAGCTGCGCATCTGCAGTCCGTTCTCCCTGAATGTGGTGTGTATCTGACCTGCGACGGCTTCAATGAGGAAATCCGGCGTATAGAACGCAGTCAGCACGGAAGCCTTTATACTGTTCATCAGCAGGTCGTAATCCCCCTCGCTCCCTCCTGCAAGAGTTCTCAAAACCTCCTGCAAGCGGTTTGTCTGCTCCGCCAGTTCTTCGGGCATGGGGATTTGCGTTCCGATAGTCAGCACTTCCTTGACACCTCCAAAGCCCGAATACTGCGCCAATACCTGTTTCTCTTCCTGTGTGGCTTTCCTGCGTTGTTTGTGGACAGTCACCGCTGTTTCTATGGCGGCCACATTTGCCGCCAGTGATTTCAATCTGTTGTAACTCATAGCTTAACCTTTTATTTTTCTTCCCTCTGTTCGGCCTGTTTGCGGCCGCCGGGAATTATTTTTCTGCTCCGAAAAGTTGGCAGGAACACCCGGCCAAGGCTGGACGGGAAAATACGCTCGACAGCGGAGAGGAAGATTTTCCCGGCTCACCCCTGCGGCGGCTTGCCGGCATTGGCAAAGGCTGGGACTGTCGGTTACTTTTGCAGCAAAATAGTTCCCCAGGAGGTCGCACGGCTGAATGGGGCGGAAACGCCGGAATAGAAAAGGGAGGATGCCCGGCAGGTAGAAAAGGGAATGGAAAAGTATAAAGGCCATTGCCGTCGGCAGACCGGAAAGATAAAAAGCCGTACCGGGCCATTCTGCCCGACACGGCTTAGCTTTGTTCCGACGGATTAGTCGATGTCGTACCCAATCATGAACTTGTCATTGATAAGCAAATAGTAATAACCGTTTCCACAATCCCGGTATTCCTTGCTGAAGCCAGCCTTCATGCCTCCCTCACCATCCGGTTCGCACCAAAGCGTACCGTCATAACCGCAAAAATCAAAACGACTGGTAGAGAAAGTTTTGCCATCTTTCAATGCCTTTCTGAAAAGGGCCATGCTCGTGCTGCCGCAATACTTTTCAATTCTTGCCAGACTGATGCACATTCCGTCAATTACTGTTCCTGTCGTAATATGGTTCTCATACAGGGACTTTTCCGGGTCGGCTGCGGCAATTTTCCGGAGCCAGTTGTTGGTATGTGTGGCAAGGCGAGCGAGCCGCTGGTATTTAAGGAGTAGTTTCCTGTTCCTATCCTTTTCATTATCCTGTGAGGGGGCGTAGATTTTTTCGATGTTGTCCCAGTCTGTAAAGATGTAGCCACGCTTGCGCTTTCCCTTGGCAATGATACCGATGGCATTTTCACCACCCCGGTTGATAAACAATTTCCTACGCTCCCCGTAAATCCTGATATACAAAAACGATGGGTTCTGTTCGTTACGGAGATAGGCTTCTGCCGGATGAATATTAGTCAATTCCATATTTATAAAGTTATTTGTTTATGATTTAATGGTCATTCGTTATTAAAAACATGGGTCAGAATTTGGGGATGTAGCCAGACTTCAATAGTTCTCCATCCCTGTAAAGTTCGATACGTCCGGGTTTGAAGCCCATCTCACCGAGTGCTATATACCGGATATAGTCCCGGTATTCCTTGCCCGAAAAGTTCTTCCCGCACAGATTGTTGAAAATCATAGGGATTGCGTGTTCGCTGCAACTTGACAGCACCACGCTGCCGTTCTGTCTGATTTCTTCCGTCATAATCTTTCAATTTTAATGTTCAACATCAGTTTGTTTCTTTCCCTCTGTTCGCCCTCTGTGCGACTTCGGGATTATTTTTCTGCCCCGGAGGGCGGCAAGGAGCAACCGGACAAGGCTGGACGGGAAAATACGCTCGACAACGGAGAGGAAGATTTTCCCGGAACACCTCCGGCGGTCTGCCGGCATTGGAGGGGTTGTGACGGACGGGTATCTTTGCAGCAAAATAACTCCCTGAAGGTCGCAGGGCTGAATGGCGGTAACACGGGGTAAAAGAGTATGATTAGGCAAGAAGCTTTCACAAAAAAATTATTCTAACCTAAA
This sequence comes from Mediterranea massiliensis, assembly GCF_900128475.1. Classification (GTDB taxonomy): domain Bacteria; phylum Bacteroidota; class Bacteroidia; order Bacteroidales; family Bacteroidaceae; genus Bacteroides; species Bacteroides massiliensis_E. The sequence continues at coordinate 44,814 of NZ_LT635835.1, forward strand.
AAGTCGTCATTAATGACGCTTTTTCCGATTAGGATTTTGCCATACGATTGAAAACAGTTATTTTTGTAATCGAAAAATCCGTCATAAACTGACATAAAATTCGATTAGCATGGCACATATAGAAAGGAATAAATATTTGGATGAACTTGTTTCCCTGCGACATAACGGTATGATCAAGGTCATAACGGGTATGCGCAGATGCGGCAAGTCCTATCTTCTTTTTGAGATATTCGCTTCATGGCTTGAAAATGAGGGCATTGCTTCAGACCATATCATAAAAGTGGATCTGGAAGACTATAAGAATCGGGAAATGAGAAATCCCGATAATCTGTACGCATACATGGAAAGCCGCATTGCGGATGACGCCATGTATTATCTCCTGCTTGACGAGGTACAGATGCTTGATAAGTTTGAGGATGTCCTGAATGGCTTTTTAAGGATGCGGAATGTAGATGTGTATGTAACAGGCAGTAATGCAAAGTTTCTCTCCAAGGATATAGCCACAGAGTTCAGGGGGCGTGGTTTTGAAGTGAAAATGTACCCTTTGAGTTTCGGTGAATACATGTCTGTTTATCCAGGCAGTATCCAGGCCGGCTTCAATGAATATATGCTATATGGCGGTCTTCCGCAGATATTGTCATATAATACGGAAGAACAGAAAGCGAAATTCCTGAAATCCTTGTTCGACGAGACCTATATCAAAGACATCAAAGACCGCTATGAGATACGCAAGGACGATGATCTGGAGGAACTTATCAACATCATGGCTTCCGGTATCGGAGCACTGACAAACCCGAACAAACTGGCGAACACTTTCCGGAGCGAGAAGAAGTCAAGCATCTCTTATGATACGGTCAAAGAATATATCGATTACCTGATCGATTCGTTTCTGGTTGAAAAGTCCACCCGCTATGACATCAAAGGAAAGCGATATATCAACTCCCAATACAAATATTACTTCATGGATTTGGGATTGCGCAACGCCCGCATCAATTTCCGTCAATCAGAAAGGAGTCATCTGATGGAGAATATGGTTTACAATGAATTGCGGATACGTGGGTTCAATGTGGATGTAGGTACCGTTCCGATTGTTGTGACTGATGAAAACGGCAGGCAGCAGCGTTCCAGCCTTGAAGTCGATTTCGTTTGCAACTTGGGAAGCAGGCGGTACTACATACAGTCGGCTTACCGAATGGAGTCTGATGAGAAGATAAAACAGGAACGGGCATCCCTACTGAAAGTGGACGATTCGTTCAAGAAAATTATTGTCATCGGTGAAGAAAGTCCTGTAACAAGAGATGAAGTAGGTATTACAACCATCAGTATTTATGATTTCCTGCTGAAGGACAATTCACTTGAATTGTAATGGAACCGAGGCTGCTCTTCCTGATACTGGTCGGCATAGCGATAGGCTTGTCCTGTCTGGCCGGGTACTGGCGGAAGAAAGCCGGGGAAGCCGCTTTTGCCGCTGCCCTGCTCGCCGATAAAGCCGAGGACCGTGACCGCCACTGCCGTCTGGCTGTGATGGCCGGGCACAGGGATGCCTGCCGTATGTTCTGCTTCGCCCATCCCGATTTTTACGAGGACAGGCATCCGCTCAAGCCTTTCCGTTTCCGTGGCATAAGCGTGACGTTCTACGGCCATTATTATCCGTCACGCTACAAAAGGCTGCTTGACGAAGAACAGCGTGGGTTCTGCCGTACTCTCTATGCCTTCAAAGAGGGAGAGAACCACGGCATCGACTTCTTCAAGGCTTGTATGGCCGCCCTGCCGGTGGACACCGCTTCCTGTCATGTCATGTTCATGCCATGCAGCAACTGGATAAAATACGGCCAGCGGTTCAAGCGGCTCGACTGGTACATCACGACCCACCGGAAGGAACTCACCTCCGGACTGTATGATGTCGATGTACACAGTGAACGCGAGAGCCTGCACGAGTGCAAGGGCAGCGAACGCATCCTTGAAAGAAACTACAATATTACAGGCGACATCAAGGGAAAAAGAATCATCATCGTGGACGATGTGTTCACGAGCGGCCAGAGCCTTACCGACTACAAGGAAGAGATAGAGCGGTGCGGCGGCGAAGTGGTGGCCGCCATCTTCTACGGAAAGACCGTTACGGTTCCGCCGCTGTTCCTGATAAAGGCCCATGTATGGGGCGGACATATCGTCCGCGCCATCACGCACGAGCCATAGGTCTTATGACATTTCTGCCAATGCCGCCAGGCATTTCTCCCGTGTGGTTTTGATGTAATTGAAAATCTTAGCCGGATTCACACTCTTCCCGTTGCGCCTGCAAGTGATGTGCAGATGCTCGCCGGTGCTGCGTCCCGTGTTTCCCGTAATGCCGACCGCATCCCTCGGACGGACAACAGCCCCTTTGCCGACCAGTATCCGCGAGAGATGGCAGTAGCTGACGGTGAACTCACCGTGCCGCAACACCACATATTTTCCCGAAGCCCTGTCCTGTCCGACCTTGATCACCGTGCCCTCCATCATGGCCAGCACCTTGTCACCCCGCGCGTGCAGGTCTATGCCGTTGTGGAACTTCCTCTTTCCGGTAAATGGGTCCGTCCGGTACCCGTATGGCGAATTGACCTTCATCTTACGGAGCGGATAGCACACGCTCAGATAGCGTTGCACCCATTTCTCCTTTCCGGCTTCGCCTGACGATGCCGGTGCGCTTTTTTCCTCAGACAGGCATCCTTCCATAAAAGCCTTTCCCTGCCGGTTCCCCATATCGTCGTCTTTCAGCGATACAGATTCCGATACACCTGTCGTCCTACCGGGCATGACCGTATTGAACTGTGCAAAAAGCGGTGTCGTGGTCATAATGACACCAGCAGCCAGCATCATCCATTTTTTTGTTTTCATGCCGCAAAGGTAACAAGGCGTATCCACCCTGTGCAAATATCCTAATCCATTTCTTATATGAATATGATTATTTAACTGTTTAGAATATGATTTTTAAGCCGAAATCATATTCTAATCATAAAAATAGTATATTTCAACTACTTATTATTCCATATATTTGCCTGTCACAATAAATTCAATCTATCTTTGCAAAGTATGATTTAGAATTTGATTTTATAATATGAAGCAAGTACGATTTGATTTGACGGAACTGCCGTTTGGAACACTGTCCAAATTCGGGCTTACACAAGAAATGATAGAGGATCTCCCCATGTATGTCCTTGAGGACATTTGCCAAGGAAAGCATTCGCCTGTGCTTCCTGTCCGGGTGACCGGTGAGAACGGTGAGACTTTTGAAAGTCGCACACGCATCGCCTTTATCCGCAGGGACGACGGTCAGGCGGACGTGGTATTCTATCCGGTGCTGAAATCCTCCCCGCTGGAGAAATACAGCGAGGCGCAACAGAAACAGCTACTCGACGGCAAGGCTGTCATCGTTGACGTGGAGACCTCCGACGGACGCCACAGCAAGGCATTCGTGCAGATAGACCCGGAGACGAAGCAGGTGCTTTCCGTGCCTACCCCCATCATCGGGCGCAATCTGCAGGTGGCCGCAGAGGAACTTCACCTCGGCACGGCAGAGGTCAACAGCCTGCAACACGGAGAACCGCTGACCATTGTCGTTGATGACGAGCCTGTCACCGTGGGCATCGACCTCAATACAAGGACGGGTATCCGCTTCTGCCACGGCGATGGAGAGAAATGGCGCGAGCAGACCAGACGGGAATGGGATAAATACACCTTCGGCTGCTACGGGTGCTGGGTCATGGACGATGACGGCAACCTCAATTATGTCTCCGAAGACGACTATACTGAAGAAATGTGGAACGAACAGAAGAAAAGCGCCGAGCGCAACCGTGCCGCAGCCCTTCACAAATAACCCTTATAACCGTCACGACCATGCACAAAGAACAGTATTATCCGGAGGACATCCTTATAGAGAAGCTGGAGAGCGGCGAATACGGCTGGCTCGATTTTGTCAATCACCACTCGGCCGAATGGCAGGAGGAGTATCTTCTTTACTGCAAGGAAAACGACTTCTTAGTCGGAGACCCGTCGGCGGAAGAGTTTGTCCATTTCAAGGACAGGGAACTTGAATATGCCCTCGAAAACGGAGACGCTTAATCTATCACAGACAATCCAAATCATCAGACAATGGCGATACGAAAGAATACCAACCCACGGGCGATGGATCTGCAGCCGGAGATGCGCGACATCCTGATGCGCAACGGTATGCAGGCCCATATCGTGCCTGACGGCGCAGGCTACAGCCTGGTCGTGCAGGGGCATGACTCGCCTTTGCTTGCCTATCCCATCACGGAGCGGCAGATGCTGGCACTGACCGACTGGGGTACGAATACGGCCAACAAGAAAGCCTACAATGTGTTTACCAGCATTGTCGGCAATGACTTTTATATGCCCAAAGATTTCGTCCACGCCCGGAACGCCAACGGCCGTGTCGCGATGGGACTTCACGGATACCGCATCGGTATCGGCGAATACGGACGCACCGGGTGGAGGGGGCTGCCACCCCCGTTCCTCGGATGGACGCCCCGCCAGCAATGGGGCTTTCACCTGCGCAGGGTCGGTGGGCAGTTGTTTTATCCCGGCCCCGTTGTCGCCGAACGCTGGGACGGACGGATGAAGCCCGGAGAGCTGCAATCCGGCGGTTACGGATTCTATTATAAAGGTGACCAAAGGGAGATTGCGGCGCAACCTGCGGATGTCTTACAGAACCTGCAAAGCGTTATCACGCCGCTTGTCACCCGGGAACGGAGCAGCGAGCCGGCCAAGCCCTACAAGGAACTGGTCAGCTCGCCCGTGTACTTCTCCAACGAGAAATGGCAGGAGTGCCTGTCCTCGCACGGCCTTATCGTGGATGCGGAGCAGCGGACGCTGACCGTGCAGTCGGAGTCGGTTTCCGCCGATTTCGTCTATGACCTGACAGCGGAAGAGACGGCGGTGCTGACCTCCAACTCCATTGAAGAACATCCGGTAGAGAAACGCATCGAGCTTCTCAATAACATCATCGCAGCGGACTACCGGGACAAGGTGACGATGGAAGCCCTGGACAGCGACCGGCGCATCAGTATCGGCCTGCATCCGGAAGTGCAGGAAGACCTGGCACGGCACCAACAGCAGGAACAAACGCTTTTTGAAGAACAACCGCAACAGGGACTTGCCGAGGAACAGATGTCCGAAGGAGCCGTGATTGACGGCAGGGATCTCTACTATCTCAACGAGAACCGGGGCTGGTATAAGGAAGGACGTCATGGGCGCGAAGTGGAAGTAAGCGAGATAGCCGTCCATCCGGCAGAGGCTGAGGGCAAGTACAGGATGACCGCCGTCATCGACGGGCAGGTCGTCAGCCACGAAATCAGCCAGAAGGACTATGACAAATTCCTGGCGGTCGATGACTACCACCGCATGAAGCTCTTTTCGAAGATATTCAGCGAAGTGGACATGAAGATGCGCCCCGAAGCCCGGAAAGACCTCGGTGTGAAGATATTCGCCGCCCTGACAGCCGGAGCCGTCGTCACGACCGGTGTCGTACACGGGATAAAGCACAGTCATCATGCGCCGGAGTTCTACGGCGAACGGTTCGGCGGTCCGCCCAGACCTTATTTCAAACCGGGTGTGGACACGCCAAGGGATGTGGCGATACGCAATTTCGAGGCCGAGATGAACCGGGAGATAAGTGACTTGCGTATGGGGAGGTAGGCCTATGAACGGAAACGAATTGACATACGATGACTTTCTGCGGCGCTTGACCATACAGGACGTGCTCATTGACGCGGGCTACCGGCTGAACAGGCGGGACGGCCTGCGTTATCCGTCATACGTCCGGACAGACAGCGACGGCAGGCGTGTGCGCGGTGACAAATTCATCGTCACGGCCAACGGCCAGTGCTGTTTCCAGCCGCCCCAGCAAAAGTTGTACAACATCATCTCCTTCATCAAGGAACATCCGCAGTTCTTTGCTGAATACCGGGCGGGCATATCCGGCGACAGGCTGGTGAACCTCGTTTGCAACCGCCTGCTGAACCAGCCCATCCCCGAGAGGGAGACACGCATCATACAGCCCAGACGGGACATCAGGCCCTTCAATATAGACGACTACGACATCCACAAGTTTAACCCCCAGGACAAAGAGACACAGAAGAAATTCTACTTTTTCTTCAAACATAGGGGCATAGACCTGTACACCCAATATGCCTTTCATAGAGATTTCTGTCTGGCCACGCGGAAAAGGCCGGACGGGTCGTCCTATACCAACCTTGCATTCCCGCTCCGCCTGCCCAAAGAGCCGGAAAAGGTCGTGGGATTCGAGGAACGGGGCCGGGCAAGGATGGACGGCAGCGGCAGCTACAAAGGCAAGGCCGAAGGAAGCAATTCGAGTGCGGGTCTGTGGATTGGCAGTCCTGCCGGGACAGCCCTGGGTGATGCCACCCACATTTACTGGTTCGAGAGCGGCTATGATGCCATGTCCTACTACCAGCTATACCAGAAAGAGAACAAGGATTTGAGAAAAGCCGTGTTCGTCTCCACCGGTGGAACTCCTACCGTGGAGCAGATGCGTGGGGTAATCTCCCGTACCCGTTCCGCCCGGCAGCATATCTGTTTCGACACCGATGCGGCAGGCCGGGAATTTACCGACAATCTCAAGAAAGAGATTCACCGGATAGTCAAGTCTGGCATCGAGTCCACGCCGGAGCGAAAAGCCTATCTCGAAACCATACCTGCCGGAGGCGGTATTGACGGAGGCAATGCCGACCTGTTGCCTGACACCCTGCGGTCATGTTACGGGAAATACGAAGCCGCATGGGAAGAGGTCATGTCCATGCGCTCAAGCGGGCTGTGCCATCCGGATGACATAAAGGAACAGGAAAGCCTGATGAACAGACAATACAGGGATTTCCGGAATGGGCTGCGGGATTTTCTCGGTCTGGACGAAAAGGATGACACCCGGTTCGTGCGGGAAGAGCCGAAAGCTCCCTGCAAGGACTGGAACGACGAGCTGCTGGCAGGCATAAGACAGGAAACATCCGCCCGAGAGAACCGTCCCAGAGAAGAAGATACGGAACAGGAACGAAAAACAGGCTTCCACCGATGAGAACGACACCATCCATATCACAGCCGGAAAGTCTCGTATTGAGACCACACAAGATGCAGTTCGTCATCGACGAGCTGCCGTCCCTTGCCGTGTGCTGTGCCGGTGGCATCTACGGCGGCATGGAAGGCGTGCCATACCCGGTTGCCGGGGTTGCTGTCTTCTTTTTCCTGTCGCTTGTCCTGCTGTACCGCTTCATCTACCTGTGCAGGATACACTACCACATCGGCATCGAGCAGCTTGTCTGTGAACAGGGTGTGTTCGTCCGAAAGGTGGACTATATGGAATTGTACCGTATCGTGGACTTCCAGGAACATCAGAGCCTGATGCAGCAGCTCTGCGGACTGAAGACGGTGCGCATTTTCTCTACGGACCGGAACACGCCCCGGCTCGACCTTACAGGCATGAGACGGAAGGACGACATCGTTCCGCTCATCCGGGGACGGGTGGAATACAACAAACGAAAAAAGGGAATATATGAAATCACGAACCATTAGCATCATCCTTGCCGCCGTGCTCGCATTCCTGCTGCCGCAGCTTGCGCAGGCGCAGATAGCGGCCTCCAACCCGTTGGAATGGGTGGCTCTTGCCGAAGGGAACGAGCTGATAAACGGCCAGATTGACAAACAGATAAAGGGACAAACCCAGACGGCGGTACTGCAGAACAGCATTGCTGCGGAGTTCAACCGGATACATCAATGGGAGAAAGAATACAACAACTACCTTAAGACGGCCAGCGGCTTCGCTTCGTCACTGAAAGCCTGCACACACCTGTACAACGACGGCGTGAGGATATTCCTCACCCTCGGCAAACTGGGCAAGGCCATCAAAAACAACCCGCAGGGCATCATCGCCAGCATGAGCATGAACAACCTCTATATCGAGACGGCCACGGAACTGGTCTCCGTGTTCACGCTGCTGAACGATGCCGTGGCGAAAGGAGGCACGGAAAACATGCTGACAGGCGCAGAACGCAGCAAGACCTTGTGGGCATTGAACGACAAACTGTCGGCTTTCAGCCGGAAACTGCACCTGCTCTACCTGAGCATACGGTACTATACGCTGAACGACGTATGGAACAATGTGACAGCCGGGATGTTGGACCGTGATAATGGAGAGGTGGCACGGCTGGCCATGACCCGATGGCGCAGGGCAGCCGCACTCGCACATTAAAAAGGATGAAAAGATGAAGAAGCTGACGATGACATTGACCTGTATTCTACTGCTGTGTGCCGCTTCTCCGAAAGTCCGGGCACAGAACGACCCGGTACTGGCAGGCATGATCCTGCTCTATACCGACAAGGCGCAGAAAGAACTGAAAAGCCAGGAAAAGGTGATGCTACTGCAGACTACCGGTCACATTTGGACAAAGGAGGAGATAGAGGGTACCACCGACTTGCAGCGGGAGTTCAACAATTATCTGGACTCGTTCCGCTCGATTGTCTGCTATGCTGCCCAGACCTACGGCTTCTACCATGAGATAAGCCGGCTGACGGACAATTTAGGCGACTTCTCGCAGCAGCTTGCGAGACATCCGTCCAACGCCCTTGCCGTCGCCCTCTCGTCACGCCGGAACAAAATATACCGGGAACTGATACTCGGCAGCGTGGAAATCGTGAACGACATCCGTACCGCCTGCCTGTCGGACAACAAGATGACGGAGAAAGAACGGATGGAAGTTGTGTTCGGCATCCGTCCGAAACTCAAATTGATGAACAAGAAACTGCAACGCCTGACCATAGCGGTGAAATACACCACGATGGGCGACATCTGGATAGAGATTGACGGCGGTTCGCTTCCCGTTGCGGACAAGCGCGACATCGTGGAAGCCGCCCGACGCAGATGGAAGCAGAACGGAAGGAAAGTAAGACCTTAAATATATAGAACAGATATGGGATTCTGGGACGCATTATTGAAAGCAGGCGGCAAGGCCGCCAAGAACATGGGCAAGGCCGCCGCAGCCACAGGGAGGAGTGCGGGACAAGCCGTGTTGCATCCCTCGCAGACCCTGCGCGGAGCGGGTCAGGCGATGAAGACCGCCGCCATAGGCAGTGCGGCCGGTTATGTGGCGTGGGAAAAGCTGACCACGGACAAAAGCGTGGCGAGGATTGTGGGCGATACCGTCATCGGCGAATCGGCCACGAATGCCCTTGCCGGTACGACGGAGGATATACAAGAACTGAAAGGAAAGGCCGGAGAAGCAGCCGAGGCGGTGGGCGGTGCGGCGGCAAGCATCAGCTCCAGCCTGAATGGAGTGTCGAACTTCATAGGCCAGGCCACCGGAGGCGGACTTGGGAACATGATCGGCGGTTTTTTCAGCAACCTCGGACGCGGTAACGTGTCCGGGCTGAGCATAGCGGGACTTATCGCCGCCGCATTCCTGGTCTTCGGGCGCACCGGCTGGCTCGGCAAGATAGCCGGGCTGTTTCTGGGCATGATGCTCATCGGCAACAATGCCGGGCTTGTCCGCACGGAAGTTCCGGAGAGCGCACAGAGAAATTCCGCACAGGGCCTTTCCACAGAAGAGGGACAGGCGCAAGGCGGAGGCATGAGAAGATAGGACATCAAACAAATAAGAAAATGAAATATACCGAAGAAATGATACTGCATTCCGACAGCGGCTACTGCATGCCGTTCGCAGAACCTGACGGCAGGGATGTGAGCCTGTCGCTCGGCTACGGCGAGCAGAACCATCCGGAGAGCGGCGAGAAGTTTTTCCACCACGGCATCGACTTCGACGTGCGGCGTTACCTGCTGTCCGCCGTGGCCAGCGGTGTCGTGTCGGGTGTAGGCAACGACCCCACACACGGCATCTGCCAGACCATCCGCTACGGACAATATGAAGTGACATACGGACACCTGTCCAATGTGTTCGCCCAATTCGGCAGGCAAGTGAAAGCCGGGCAGACGGTAGCGATGAGCGGCGACCTGTTGCATGTCGGGGTCAAGTTCAAAGGCGAGGAAATGGATCCGCTGGAGTTCCTCGCCATGCTGTACGGCAACATCAAGGCCATGCAGGAAGCGGGCGGCGACAGTGCTGACGGCTTCTACGATGGCGCACCGGAAACCGACTATGAACGGGACAGGGAGGAAATAGAACGGCTGATGTTCCGTTTCCTGCCGCTCTACATGGATGACCTTCGGCTGGGAAGATACACGGTGCCGGAACATACGGAGCAATCGCTTCGCAACATCTTCACGACCGGTGCGATGAAAGCATATTTTTATGAGCGGATGCCGAGCATGGCAAACCCGCTCGGTCTGGGACAGAAAGCGTTGCCTCTGGTGTGCAAGGTACAGAACCTGCTGATAGCGGACTTCCTGAACTACCTCGCCCTGCGGCATGAGGTGTACCTTTCGACAATGGGCGGCGGGAACTTAAAAAAAAACTTCGTGCCGAAGCAGTAGCCTCCAGCGGCATCATCGACCCGCTGGCGGAACTGGACATCGACATCCAGAGTTTCGACATACCGAGGGCGGTCACCGTCTATCCCGACCGTGCCGGCATCCGGTGGTGGACCAAAGCCTGGTTCAACAACCGGGAGGAAGGCGAGGCATCGGTGGAAATCGAGCGGACACAGGCCGTGGACTTCATCCACGACCGCATCGGAAAGGACGCATGGCTCGAAGCGTTCTTCCCCAAGCAGATGGAGGTGTACCGCAACGCCATCGAACAGACAAAGGAACAGTTACTGAAACAGGTGAACTTGATATGATATGACAACATAATGGAAGGAATAAAACATAGCAGACAGTTTGCGGAGACGGAATCCCTTATGGACAACTATTTCGTCTGCCACATAGTTCCCGTCATGAAACAGACGCAGGCGTACCTGAACGAGAAACAGGGCGAGGAGATGAAGGAATACTCCACCTCCATCGGCGGCATACTCAGCATGATGGCGACGGCGGGTCAGCCGCTCGGCGACCCTTACCAGACCCTCAAGGTCACGGGAGAATGGAACTCGAAAACCACCGAGGACTACATCGCGATGTGCCGGGAGAAAATCGTCTCGTCCGACGAGATGCAGCATGACCTTGCCTGTATCGCCGGACAATGGCGTCATGCCGTCGTGCAGGAAATCGGCAGGGAGCGGTACGACGAACTGTCGAAGGAACTGGGCTGTGACCTTGCCTATGCCTATGTGGACTACCGCGTGGAGCAGATGATGATAGACAAGCTGGTCAAGGAACGGATGCCCAAATCGTCCGCAGAATACATCATCCGCAAGGCGGCGGAGTCGAGCCTGCTGGGACTGCCGCAGGTGTTGGGTCGATCGCCGCTTGCCGAAGAGATAGAAGCCCGAGGAGAGGCAGCCTACCGTCCGGGCAAGGTAGAGAAAGGTGCAGCCTGGGCATTGGGGGTTTCTGTGGACACTCTCATGCTGGGCGGCGCTGGGTCGTGGACGACATTCGCCAAGTTCATTGGAGCGGATGCCGCCGTTTCCGCCGTTGCCGGACATCTCGATAAGGACAAGCCGGAAGGCCCTACGGTGGAAACGTGCATCAGCAAGGGCGTGTTCGGCATTGACGGCAATGTTTTCACCACGTTCCGGAAGGAAGCCGCAGCCATTTCTCCCCAAGAAAACGTCACCCTTGCCGCTGCAAACAATGTGCTGCGCAAGAAAATACCTGTATGCGAATTTGACTTCACGAAATGGATGCAAGTGGGAAACACACAGTGGTGGCCCGATTTCGGGGCAACAGAACATGACCGGAAGGAAAAATACAAGGATGTTCCGTTGATTGTAGCTCCCGGCCAGGAAGAAGCCTACCTGCGGGATCTGGAAAGGCAGAAAGCGGAGGACAAGAACGGGCAGGCTGTAGTGCAAGAGGAGCAGAGGGAAGAAAACAGGACAGAATCACAAACCCAAATTCACGGCGACGAAGAAACTGCGACTGTCGGGCAGGAGAATCCATCTGCATCAGCCATCCAAAGCAACGAAAACGGCTGGAACGGGCTGTTACGGTCAGTGGGACTGGACGGGCTGGGTGAAATCACCGGCAACCTCGGTTACATCATGGCCATGCTTCCGGACATCCTGTTGGGAGCATTCACGGGAAAGACACAATCCTTGCGACTGAAAGACAACCTGCTGCCGATGGCAAGCATCGTGGCGGGCCTGTTTGTCCGTAATCCGCTGTTGAAGATGCTCCTTATCGGCCTGGGCGGGGCAAACCTGCTGAACAAAGCCGGACATGAGGCATTGGAACGCAAGCAGTCGGAAGGGCTGACCGCCGGAAACAGGGAAACCGAATACAAGCGTTATCCTGACGAGCCGCTCAATCCCCGCATCGTCAATCCGGTGCTACAAGGCTGTACGCTGGTGGCCACGATAGACCATGTGCCGTGCACCGTCCAGCTCAGTCCGGTGGTGGCCGATGCCTACAGGAAAGGTGCCCTGCCGCTGAACACGCTGGCCAACGCCGTGCTTGCCCAAAGTGACCGGATGAATCAGATGGCTTCCCAGAATTACGACAACAACCGTCCTGAAACCATCGTTCGGACGCGGGGCATCCAATAACCGACCATTAAAACAGCATACGGAGTATGAAAGAAAAATCACCCATAGAGAAAAATGCAGAGAGGAAGCAGATAGACTTGCTTTCCGAAGCCTTGAACGGAGCCTCGAACGCAAACGGGTATTGGCTGAACGCATCCGGCAAAGGCTATCCCAAGTTCCATCCGCGCGGCGTGTCCGTCAGTCCGTTCAATGCCCTTTTCATGGCTTTGCACTCGGACAAGAACGGCTGCGGGTCAAATCTTTTCATTCACTATAATGAAGCCAAAGCGATGGGTATGTCCGTCCGGGAGCATGAGCGGGGCGTGCCTTTCCTTTTCTACAACTGGAACAGATATGTCAACCGGAACAATCCGGAAGAGATCATCAGCCGCACAGCCTATCTCGGACTGGACGAACAGGACAGGAAACATTACAAAGGCGTGCATAACCGGGAAGTGCGCACCCTCTTCAACATAGACCAGACCACCCTGCAGGATGTGGACAGACCATCCTATGAAGCCGCACTGAGGCAATACGGCGGTGTGGCGGAAAGGGGCTATACGGAAGCGGACAACCGGAAGCTGCATATCCGCTTCAATGATTTTCTGCTGAAGATGAAAGACAGCCTTGTCCCCGTCCGTTACGACGGCAGCGGAATGCCCCATTACGAAACGGACAAGGATGCCGTCTATATGCCCCGGCAGCGGAATTTCGACCACTATCACGATTATATACAGGAAACCCTTCGGCAGATTGTCAGCGCCACCGGTCACCAGCAGCGTCTGGCACGTGAAGGCATGGTGATGAAAAACGGCATGGCACCCTCGGAGGACGCATTGAAACAGGAACGGCTGATTGTGGAAGTGGCTTCCGGCATCAAGATGCTGGAACTCGGCCTGCCGGCAAGACTGTCGGAAGAGAGTCTGAAGACGGTGGAATACTGGAACAGGGAACTTCAGGAGAATCCGCTCATGATGGCCGCCATCGAAAGCGACGTGAATAACGCCCTTGAAGTGATACGCAAGGCGGAACGCGGCGAGAAGATTGAATACGCCACCATCCGCAACCGGAAACAGACATCAGACATGAGGGCGGAACTTCCGAAACACCATGCCATAGCGGACGAAATAGCCCGACATCCGGACAAGGACAAGAAAACCATCATTGTGGTCAGGGACAACGCCGCGAAAACGGCGGATGTGGTTCTGCCGGCCGGTGCTTCGACGGAAGTGGACAACGAGGTGCCGGGAATGAACAAGAGCCGCATCGAAAGAGCCTTGCGTAAAGAGGGCTTCGAGCAGATACGGTTTTTCAATCCGGACGGGGCATTGGGATTCAGGCCCGACGACAGCTATTTCTCCGGCAAGGAGGTATCTCTGGCCCGGCTGAAAAACTGGGAGATACAGGAACTGTCCACGTTGGATGTAGCTCCTGCGGTGAAGCAGGCCTGCGAGGTAAGTTTCGACCGGGTGCAGATGATACAGGACGACAAGAACCGCTGGGCACTCTACATCAAGCCGGAGAACGAGAACGGTTACAGCGTCTATCCGGACAAGGAGGACGTGAACCGTTTTTTCTCCACCCTCAAACAGGCGATGAACAACATTGACAAAGTGCGCATGGAACTGGCACACAAGTATTACGCCCTTGCGGAAACAAAACCCGACCTGAAGGTTGACCTGTTCAGTTGCGGGGAGAAGGATATAGACATGAGCCGGATCCAGCGCGTCAGTGTGTTCAAGACGAAGCAGGACGGCATCCTGTGCGCGGCGACCATCGACGGGCGAAGGCCGGAACCGAGAAGCGTCACGCAACAGCAATGGCAGCGGATGTGGCTTGCCGAGGACAGGGACGATTACAAGCTGAACCTGGCAGCCGCTCTCTTTGCCGATGTGCTGCGCAAAGGACAGGCACGGGACAATTCCGTGGAAACAGCGGCATCAGCCGAAAGGCAGCCGGAACAGAGTGAACAGGAAGAACAGAAAACAGGAATGAAACGATGAAGATTTATAAGAAATGAGCAAAAATCAAGAATACGCAGAGAAATATGCCGGATACGCGATGGAACAGATGCGGCGGTACGGTATTCCCGCCTCCGTGACGCTGGCACAAGGCATACTGGAAAGCAGCAACGGCCAGAGCCAACTGGCACAGAACGAGAACAACCATTTCGGCATCAAGGCCACGCCGTCATGGATTGCCGAAGGAGGCCGGTATGCCCTGTATTCAGACGACCGTCCGAACGAAAAGTTCTGCAGCTATGACTCCGTAGGCGACTCCTACGAACACCACTCCCGTTTCCTGAAAGAAAACAGCCGCTATGCCGCCTGCTTCAATCTGTCGCCGGATGACTACAAGGGGTGGACGGAAGGCATCGCCCGGGCCGGATATGCCACGGGAAGCGGCTATGCCGCCAACCTGCAGAAAATCATCGAGCAGAACGGCCTTGACAGATATGACCGTCAGGTCATGCAGGAAATGGCGGCACAGGGACGGCATTTCGGCGTGGAGGAAAACCCTTTGGGAAAATCTGAAAACACGGCCTATTCCTTTCCGGTCGAAAGGAAGGATTTCCTTTTTGTCACCACCCCGTTCGGTGTGGACGACCGCACGGCCAACGGTGGCGAGAAAGTCCACAAGGGGCTGGACATCCGGTGTGCCGGGGATGCTGTCCTCGCCACGGAAAACGGAGGCAAGGTCGTCTCCGTGAAAGGAAGCGGTAGCGGGCAGTCCGTGACCGTGGAATACAGCCGGAAAGACGGCAGCAAGGTGCAGTGTACCTATATGCACCTCGGCGAAGTCTCCGTCAAGGCCGGGGATACAGTCAAGTCCGGGCAGCAGCTCGGAAAGACGGGCGGCGAACATCTGCATTTCGGGGTAAAAAACATCTATGCGGACGGCACGCAGCGGGACATCGACCCGGCGGCGTACCTCGCAGAGATCGCCCAGAAAGGCAGCATCCGGCAGCAGGTGCTGCACAACGGCAACGACTTGCTCGCCAGATACAGGAGTACGGAAAGCACCAGGGACGGAAAACCGCTCACCACCGAAGGATGGATGAAAAAACTGCTCTCCTCGGAGGACAGCGGCGTGGGCCTGTCCGGATGCAGCGATCCTGTCGTGGAGATGGCCATGACCGCCTTCACCTCCCTGATGCTGCTGGCCGTGCAGATTGACAACAAGGAAGAGGAAAGGCAGAAAGCGGAAGTGTCCGCTGCGATGGACAGTGGGAGAATCGACCTCAAATCCCTGTTGCCGGGTATGAAAAGCTGCACCCTGACCATCAACGAAAACGGCAAGGCCGTGCTTCATGCCGACAACGGAAACATGCAGATGTCGAGGGAGCTTTCCTCTGCCGAACTCAGCCGCCTGTCGGCCACGCTGAACAACTGTTCTCTCTCCGAAGAGACCAAGCGTATGCGCGTGAGTGGACTGCTCAACACGGTCATCCTCTCCGAGACGGCTTCCCGCAACTTCGAGATGGGAATGGAACAACTGCAGGGACAGACAGAAGGACTGAAAAGATAGCAATGAAAATATGAAAAGCGTGATGATGCAATTATGTGTTTATGTACTCGGATTGTCCTCGTGCGTGCTGCATACCGTCATGTACCTTAAGCTGTTCGGATGGGTGGCGGCGTTTGTCATCATCGGGATACAGGTGCTGCTTGCCGCATGGATAATCTACATCCGTATCAGGGCACCCGATTAGCAAAGGGAATTTCCGGTTCAACTTCAACAAGGCCGTTTCCGCTTTCCGGTGGAAATGTCACACATCAAAAAAAGACAAGCGATGATAAAATGCAATGTTACCCTATGCGGCACGATCAGCCGCGACGCCTCCGTCCGCACAGGCAAGGACGGCAAGGAGTTCGTAAGTTTTCCTCTCCAGGTCTCCATCCCCGGAAAGAACGGGAATGAGGGGAACATGGAAGTCAGTGTCAGCAAAGACGGCGGACAGGACACCGTCCATGAATACCGGTACGGCTCCCGTGCCAAGGTCACGGGCACCCTTTTGCTGAAACGCAGGGGCGAGAAGCTCTATTTCAACCTGTCGGCAGATTCCGTGGATCTTTCCGATGCCGGGAACACGGATTCCGTCAAGGGGCAGATGGTCTTCCGTGGAAAGACCGGCAAGCACATAGAGGAACGCAAGGACAAGACCGGCAAGCCGTACCTGATGTTCTCCGCGTTCAGCACGGAGAAGGTCAATGACGGGTTCGAGTACCAATGGGTGCGCTTCTTCTGTTTCGGCAAGGAAAAGGAGGAGTGGCTGCAGCCGGGTGTCAAGGTGGACGCGAAAGGAGAAATGTCCCTCTCCCTATACGACGGCAAGCCGGACATCTCCTGCCGTGTGGAAGAACTCAACCAGTATGTGCCGGAGGCCGGCAACGATAACAGATGACGGATATGGCCGGTTACAGACGACAGAACGCGGACGGGCCGAACAGCGAGGAAAAGGCTCTCGACCTGTTCGCCGAGATGATGATTGAAAAGATAGAAAGCATCAATGAGGACTGGCGCAAGCCCTGGTTCACGGAAGGCGCATTGCAGTGGCCGCGCAACCTGTCCGGACGCGAATACAACGGCATGAACGCCTTCATGTTGATGCTGCACTGCGAGAAAGAGGGATACAAAATACCCCGCTTCTGTACCTTCGACTGCGTGCAGCGGATGAACAAGCCGGGAAAGGACGGACAGGAACTGCCGAGGGTCTCCGTGCTGCGCGGCGAGAAATCCTTCCCGGTGATGCTCACCACTTTCACCTGCATACACAAGGAGACGAAGGAGAAAATCAAGTATGACGACTACAAGAATCTCTCCGAGGATGAGAAGAAGGAGTACAATGTCTATCCGAGGATGCAGGTTTTCAGGGTGTTCAACGTACAGCAGACCAACCTGCGGGAAGCGCGTCCGGAATTGTGGGAAAAGCTGGAAAAGGAAAACGGCCGTCCTGAAGTCAAGGCAGGCGAACAGTTCGACTTCGAGCCGGTGGACCGGATGATAAGCGAGAACCTGTGGATCTGTCCCATACGGCCCATGCATCAGGATAGTGCGTACTATTCCATTACGAAGAATGAAATCGTAGTGCCGGAAAAGAGGCAGTTCAAGGACGGGGAAGCGTTCTACGGCACCCTGTTCCACGAGATGACCCATTCCACCGGTGCGAAAGGCGTGCTCGACCGCCTCGAACCGACAGCCTTCGGTTCAAAGGAATATGCCAGGGAGGAACTGGTGGCCGAACTCGGCAGCGCATTGGTCTCACAGCGTTACGGCATGACCAAACACATCAAGGAAGACAGCTGCGCCTACCTCAAATCATGGCTCGACTCATTGAAAGAGTCCCCGCAGTTCATCAAGACAACCCTGATGGATGTAAAAAAGGCATCCTCTATAATCACGCAGAAGGTGGACAGGATTGCAAGGGGACTGGACGAAGACAATACGGAACGGATAGCAAACGGGACCTCTCCAAAGGGAAAGACATTCTATGCGTCCGTGGCTTACCTGCAAACCACCGATGACAGGAGCCAACTTGACGAACTGAGGGAAAAAGGAGACTATGAGGGGCTGCTGGCCTGCGCCAAGGAATATTATGACGGGAACGGCATGGATGAACAATACACCTACCAGACTCCCTTGCAGCATAGGGGTGATGACCTGCTTGTCGAAGACAAGGATTTTGCCGTCGTGTATAACGGGAGCGTGGGCGGCACCTATGAGGTGATGCTGAAATACTCGGAGCAGGAGGTACGCGACCACATCAACCGCTACGGCATTGACCGTGCGAGCGTGGATGTGAAAGAGCTTGCCAAGGATATGGTCGTTGAACAGTTTGCCAAACTGACGCATCAGAGAATGCCGGTATTCGAAATGCCGAACGGGGATATTCTGTATGCAGCGTACAACAGGGAGAAGGATGCGCTCGATGTGGGAGGTGTATGCAATGCGGGTCTTGCCGTGCGGCACAGCTTCCCATACGACTACAATTCGACGCTCGATGCCAACCTGCAGGCCGTAAACGAGAAGCTGAACGAACTCGACGAATACAGGGAGGAGCTACAAGAGGCAGAATATGGCGGCGGAATGCGGCGATAGACAAAAAGGAACACGGGGCCGGTGTGGATGCCAGCCCCGTGTCTTTGTCAGCTTTGTTGAAAATACTCCTGCCAATTTTCTTCATCAACGGTCAGTCTGCCCTTTTCCCAATCGTATTCTACTTCCGGCATATTAGCATAAGGGAAATACACGGTATAGCCTATCTGACCGTAAGAACTGTGCAAGGGTATAACACAAATCTCGTGGCCATAATAAGGCTGCGGCGTACAGTATTTCCGCCAGTCGAAACGACCTGCCGCAATATTGCAGCAAAGTAACTTTAGAGTCACTGTTTTTTTCCAACCTTGAAAATTGTTTTTACTTCTTCTTTCCATAATAATCTAATGAGCTATGTTATAATAAATTTCGGGTTCGCTTGATACATTATAAATCCAACTGCCGCACCGCACCAGAAGTGCATTCTTACCGTAGTACAGCCTTTTCATTCCGGCAATGCTCCCGGACTTGTGGAAATTAGGGAAACGGCTTATACCTATTCTCTCACCATCCCGCCTGTAAAGTGTCTTTGTTCTCATGTCAAAGCTGTTTTTAATGAGTTATAAAAATCTGTGAAAAGTCTTTTCGCCTCTTCCATCTCATCCACAATGTCCTTGATATGGTAAGGTGCACCACACTTGCCGTGCCCGTCATGGCCAATCCACCGATAGGCTTCATAGTCGGGGTCAAAGTCCTCGCAATACCGCTCCACATCCCCAAGAAACCCGCCAAATTTGTTTCCTGTCAGCTCGGCGCAAAATCCGTAATCCAGTCCATGCTTTGTGTAATAGCGGAAATCGAATACTACAGTGTCTTCTTCCTCGTCTGTGCTTACTGTCCAGCCGAAATCGAAGGCGATGCTTTTGATTAGTTCTACTGTTGTCATAGCTTTGTTTTTTATTTTCCCTTTGTTCCGAGTCTTCCGACCCGCCGCAGGGATTGTTTTTATGTGCGGTTTCCACGGCGAAGACAAGGATGGCAGGCAAGGAATCAGCGGTGAAATTTTATGAAAAGCCGCTATCTGTGATTACGGAAAGTTTCCGTCAAATTTTATCCTGATAGGCAATGCGGTCCTTGACCGGCTATCCGTTCGCCGTACCTTTGCCGCATAAAAACAGCCTGTGGGGGTGTTGGCGGTACATGGAAATGAGCTTTATCCATTATAAAAGGAGGGAGACCATGACCTATGGGCATGTTATAACAGGCTCGGCCAGTCCCGTTGTGAGGCAGCCACCACCGGCTGGGATACCGCCTCTGCCGATGATGGCTGTCTTGTCATTCAAATCATATCTTATTTACAATGTCCTCCAGATATTCAATCCGCCTATATACGGCGGATGCTTCAGGATAGCATTCCGTCAATTCCGCCCATTCGAGGGTCTTATGCAGTTCGTCAAAAGTCAGTCTCAATTCTGCAAGTCCCTCCCGTAATTTCCGTTTTAAATCAATTCTTTCCTGTTCGTTCATAATCTTTTAATTTAGAGTCAGAAATGATAATCAATGACGCCTCCGATGTAGAGCAGCGTGCCGGGTTCATACCCACAAACCTCGCGCATAAACTCGTAAGACTGTTCGGCATAGGATTGCGCACCCTCCGTATCCGTGTAAAACCAATAAGCTGTTTCAAGCGGGTTCTTCAAGTATTTTTCAAGCTGATAGACCGGGCCAATCCAATCCTGTACAGTGTCGGGAGTAACGGCTTCCACCTTGTTACGCAAACCTGCGACAAATTCTTCCTTCCACTTTTCCACCCCACCGATGTAGCGGATTGTATCTTCATCGACAAGCTCGAACATCCCTTTGGGCAGGATATGGTTTACCAATACGTCAATGTGGTACTTGCGCTCCTCCTCGTCAATTTTATCGCAATAGTCAAAATAACTGTTATCGCCCTGCATAAGCGTGTCCTCGTTCAGATAGCATTCCTTGTCCACCTTTGTCGTTGTGATTTGAAAAATTTTGCTGTGCATAATCTTGAAATTTAATTTGTTGAACATTCTTTTTTCTTCCCTTTTCTCGAAAGCCTTCTTCGGCTTCCTTGTCGGGAAAGATTTTACATGCAAGACAGACAGCGTGTAAAGAACAGGAAAGGCAAGGAAACCGTCAGGGATTTAACGGAATACCCAACCCTGCGGGGAACTGAAAGTTCATCTTCGATTTGGGAAGGCTGCCGCTCAATCCGTGAACCGGTTAGCGTAGCGGTACTTGACGGCTGGACGGACGCTGTACCTTTGCATGGGAAAATCACTCCGGCGGGGAATGCCGAAGCGGAGGAACGGTCGATGGCCCATGATAAAAGCGGACAGAAATCGCGGAATAAAAAGGCAGGACGGCAGGGACATACAAAAGGTTGCAGTGCCTTCCAAGGCATCCGGTTAAAACAGGGAGCAGGAACCGGAAAAAGGATTGTGATGACATGAAAAATCCCCCGAACTGACTTGCAGCCCGGGAGATATGCCCCTTTACCCGAGTCAACTTATCACCTCAAACTCATGCAGGTAGCAGAAAGCATCTTCGTACTTCTCACTCCATTCTGCATCAAGAGCTTCGACATCCTTTGCCGACCTTATTGGTTTCCCAGTCTCTTTCTCAATCCACTTGAACGCATCTTCCTGATTCTCGAAGTATTCGCTGATGTACTCTTCTTCGGGCGTACAGGCATCAAAAAAATACCTGTCGGGGAAATAGACACCCGAAATGTCGTTCGTTTCATAAATTCCCATGCCCGGCTCTTCCGCCTGAAAATAATAGTAAAGTGACGGATATTTTTCCCTCACAAGGTCAAACACCTCATTGCAGGGAGACCACGCCGTTTCGGTGTATAACCTTATCACTTCGCCGTCCATTTCAAGGCAGCTCCACTCACCACGACAGCTTACATCGTTCCAATCCTTGCCCAGGGCATCTACAAGGCATCCAAGCCATGTAGTCCCGAAGCCATTTTCCACTGAAGGCTTTTCCATGTTTTCCAATCCTTTCATTAATTCATAGAGGCTCTTGATTTCATTTGCATCGCCCTCTATTGCGTATGCACTACTGCACCAGTTTGGCATAACTCTAAATTTTTATTCGTTAAACTTTCTTTTTCCTCCCTCTTCTCGAAAGCCTTCTTCGGCTTCCTTGTCGGGAAAGATTTTACATGCAGGACAGACAGCGTGTAAAGAACAGGTAAGGCAAGGAAACTGTCAGGGATTTAACGGAATACCCAACCCTGCGGGGAACCGGCGGTTCATCTTCGATTTGGGAAGGCTGCCGCTCAATCCGTGAACCGGTTAGCGTAGCGGTACTTGACGGCTGGACGGACGCTGTACTTTTGCATGGGAAAATCACTCCGGCAGGGAATGCCAGAAAGCGGAGAGAGTGGCTATGAGGCAGATTAAAAGCGGACAGAACTTGCGGAGTATAAAAGTAAGCGTGATTACTGGATACAAAAGGATATCATACAAATACCCTTTTGGATAGGGAGATGAGTTCATACCTTAAGTGATGATACATCGCGGATAAAGTATTATCTCCCAAACACCACATATTGCTGAGTTTATACTTTATCTCGATTATTTTAGCAGATAAAGTATAAACTTATTCGTAAAAAGTTTGGCTATTACATTCAGATTAAGTACTTTTGCCCCAAATACAGAGTATCATGCAGGACAAACTGATTTCACGAAAGAAAGAATGTGAGGATTTACAACGTTGTCTGGATTCAGACCGTTCGGAATTTGTCATTATAAGCGGCCGCCGTCGTATAGGTAAGACATATCTTATAGACAAATTCTTCAACTACAAATACGATTTTACGTTCGTGGGTGAGCATAAGACTTCAGCAACGATTCAGATAAAGAACTTCATGCGGGCACTTCACCGCCAGTCCAAGAAACGCCAACCGAAAGCGGAGACATGGTATGATGCCTTCAATGCGCTTGAAGATTATCTTGAAACATTGCCCTCTGACAGAAAGAAGGTTATTTTCATTGATGAAATGCCGTGGATGGATACACAACGCTCGAACTTCGTCAGTGCATTGGAGAATTTTTGGAACGGATGGTGCAACAGGCGCACAGACATCATGCTTATCGCCACCGGTTCGGCGACATCATGGATGGCAGACAAAATAGTAGGAAATCAAGGCGGTCTCCATGCAAGAGTCACCTGCAACCTGCACCTGCCACCGTTCAATCTGCACGAAACGGAAGAATACCTGAGACAAAGGAACTGTCAATGGGACAGATACCAGATATTACAATGCTACATGATATTAGGAGGCGTACCATACTACTTGAGCCTTCTGAACATGTCAGATAGCCTTGTTCAGAATATAGACCGGCTGTTTTTCACCGAAGGAGCATTGCTGAGAAATGAGTTCGATGAACTATACAACGCCCTTTTTGCCAATGCGGACACTTATATATCTGTAGTCAAACTATTGTCAGAAAACAAGTCTGGGATGTTAAGGGAGGACATAGCCAAAGCCACCGGCTTGGAAGGTGCGTTTCTCAGCAAAATATTGAAGAATCTGGAGCGTTGCGATTTTATCACCCGGTTGTCACAATATGGGCAAAAAGTCCGAAACAACATATTCCGGCTTACGGATTTCTACACGCTCTTCTATTATAAGTTCATTGAAAACAACAACACCAAAGACGACAGGTGGTGGAGCAACAACATGAGTTCACGCAGTGTATCCGCATGGATGGGGCTGAGTTTTGAATTGGTGTGCCTGAATCACCATAAACAGATTAAAGGAGCACTTGGGATTGCCGGAGTGGGAACCGCCATATCCACATGGCGGAGCACGGCCGATCCTGAAAAAGGGATTCCCGGCTTTCAGATTGATCTGATAATCGAACGAGCAGACAGGATTATCCACTTGTGCGAAATGAAATTCAGCACGGACCAATATGGCATCACCGACAGCTATGAAAAAAAACTGAGGGAACGTATGGGACTGTTCCGAATGGCGACAAAAAACAAGAAATCGCTTGTTATCACTTTTGTGACGACATACGGTGTAGTAGGTGGAAAGCATAAAAGTATTGTCCATAGTGAGGTAACTATGGATGATCTTTTTCAGGCATAAGCGATAGTCAGAAGTAGATTCTAATAAAAAAGTGAGAGCCAATCCATCACGGACAGGCTCGCACAAAAAATGAAAAAGCAGTTTCCATTTATGAACAAAAAGACTACTTATCTGAAATAAAGTTCTACTTTCGTGTGTCTGTTGGCTTCGTTCGGCACATAATACGATATGCCGCCCTCGTATGTTCTGGTAATGCTTTCTGCCGATAAGCCACGCTTGATGAGTTCACCGGCAATGTAATCGGCTCTGGCTGTGCTCAACGCATTGTTGATAGAAGCTGTGCCGGTTGCGCTATCTGCCGCTCCCGTGACTTTTACGGACAGTCCATACTTCTTGGCTACATGAGCGAGCGCGTCAAGATTGACCTTTTGCAGAGAGTCCGTAAGGCGGGCTGCATTAAGGTCGAAGAAGAAATAGACCGGAGAACCTATACATTCGTCTCCATGCTGCATGAGGGCGAAATAACCGGCTGCGGAAACAGTGTCCGGGCGGTTGGTTGCCGCATTCCGTTTTCCGGGCAGGCTGTCCGTTCCCACTTTGCAGATGCTGTCCGTATTCATGCCCTGAATACTGTCTGTACCCGTTTCTGTTACAAGGGGCGAGTTGCCGTCCCAATGACGGTTCTTCAACCGGGCTCGGAGGGAGTTCAGTCCGCTGTAATTGTTTACGGGAAACCTCCTGTCATCGGCTTCCATGTCTTCAAACAGATGTCCGTAAGTGTCAAGCAGCCCTTCTATTTCGAGAATCTTCTTCAGCTCGTCCAAAGTCCTTCTTTCCTTGTCCAGCTTTCCGGCATATTGCCTGTTCCGTTCTGTCAGGGTGTTCGCATAGCCGGTCAGCCACTCGTTGCGTCTTTCATACGGGCGATGGTCAACAGCACGTTTCCAGCCGACCTTGCCGATGCTGAAAGAGAATCCCGCCGTCAGCGAGAGCATGTGGTCTCCGAGACGGTTCGCTTTCCCGTATCCATCGAAGTCCTGGAATGTGGTCGTCCCGGAAAGTTCCATCAGGACGCTTACTCTCCTGGATATGCGGTACTGGCCCTGTATGCCGTATGATATGGCAAGAGGGTTGTGTCCGTTGTCCGCATTGTGCAGCAGTCCGAGACCCGCATACGGGGAAAGCCCCCAGCGAACCTCGTCTTGTTTTGCATACCTGTTTCCGAGCAGATTCCACATCAGATCCGCATGGACATGATGATATTCCTGTGTGGACAGTTGACTGTCCTTGAAATGCAGCCCGCTGTAATTGACACGGACGCCGACCGACGGTGTGAACCATTTGCCCACACCTATAGTGTACGAAGGCTTGAGTCTCCCGAAAAGGTCTTCACAGCCGAGCGGCGTGCCGAGAAACGCCGATGCCCCTCCGGACAGGCTGACAAACCAGTTGCCGCTTTTGCGTGTCGGGACTACCACTCCGTCAAGATAAGAGGGCTGCATCGGGCGTAGCATTTCAATGCCGTTACTGAAACTTTCATATCGGACAGTATCGCTGTCCGACGGTGCAGCATTCGCATGGTTGTGCAGCGAACAAAGTGCCGCAAAGAACAAAATGATATGTTTCGTCATAATCTGATACTTTATTGGTTGATTCTTTTGATTTATGGGTCAGGGATGCCGGTCAACGCTTGGGCTTCCTGCCGATTGCAGGCTTCATCATGCGACTTGCCATCCTCATGCAGCGGAGAGCCCATGCACGGTTGTCCTCGTCTTCGTCCCGTCCCCATTTGAGGTCGCTCTTGCTTCCGCCTCCGCCATGTGTTTCGGCAAAGGTGGTGGCATCATCGACCATGCCCAGGAATAGCAAGGTGGCGCAGTGCATGACCTCTTTCCCTTGTTCCGCTATGGACTGTACAAGAGTGCCGTCAAACATCTGCCGTTCCGGCCCGGTCATCCGTGCCGAAAGGTCACGGAACTCATTCACCATATTTTCCAGCATCGCATCCTTGAGCAGACTGTCCACTTTGGAATGGACATCACGGGAGTATTTGTAGGCTTCTTCCTTGAGATGTTCTGTCCTCTCCTGAATGGCATCCATGTTCTCTTTGAGGTCGGACAGCTGTCGGTCAGCCAGCTTCAGCTTATCCTGTTTGTCTGCCAGTTTAAGCTGGATATAGGCAAGCTCCTTTTTCAGCTTGTCCGTCTCGGCGGATATGGCATCGGCATCGCCCTTGTGCTCTTTCAGTTCGTCTTCAAGAACAGCGAGCCTTGCTTCCTTCTCCGCCTGCTTCTTCTGGAGATTTTCCACCATAGAGGTCAATCCTTTGACCCTGCGTTCTGCCAGCCTGATGTCCGACCGGAGGTCCGAAAGGACTTCCTTATGACGGGCAATCTGCTCCTCGATGGTCGTACATTCCTCCGACAGCATACGGCGGTATTCCTCGGTCGTTCTGTGACGAGCGCCGGACTCTGAGACGCTGCTGCCTCTGGCAAGTCCCCACTTCCTGTTCACCTCGGCAAAGTCGCTGTGCAGCTGCTTCATTCTCGCGCTGTACTCGTATTTGTCCTTTCCGGCAAATATCTCCTTGTATGCAAACTTGCCGTCCTTTATTGGCAGTAGCGTACAATGTATATGGGGATTCTGTTCATCGAGATGTGCAACAAACGCCGCTATATTCTGCTCGCCATACTTGTCACAGATGAATCTATAGGCATCCTTTGCCCACTGCTCAATTTCCGGCTTTCTGACGATCCGGCTGTTGTCCGCTCCTTGCTCGAAATCTACATCCTGCTTTCCAAAGGCAAGCTGCCGCATCAGCTCGCGGGAGCCGCCGAGGATAATGTTGACCACCGTCCTGTACTTGGGCTCCACCAGTCCTTCGTTCGGGTCCTTAATACCCCGCAGACGGAGACTGTCGGCCATCCTATCCGGAATGCTCCGGCTTTTGTCCACAGGACGCACCTTGCCGTTTACTATCTCAAAGTTCAGATGTTCCCTTGTCGGGTCGTAGTTACCTTTCTTCATGGCATATTCCGCCGCCTTCTCACTGCGGTTACGCAGATGTTCGTTGCTTTGGGCGGTGGTGATTCCTTTGGAGACCTGAACGTCGAGAACCTGTTTTGCATTTGCCATACTGCTTCTTCTGTTGCATTGGATAATCTTTCATGTCCCAGCTTGCTGCCTGCCTGGACATCTCTCCCAATGGCTCCTGTCATTGGGGTATTAGGCTCCCCATCCCTTTGTTTGGTGGCAGACGGGCAAGCCCGGATGCCTGTTATAAACGGCAGGACGGCTACGCCGGCTGAAGGACGGATTATCCGTGGTTATACAATGGGGTTCGACAGTCCGCACCTGCGGATTTCTCCAGGGCTTTCGCCGCAGCCGACAGGAACGGGTCGTGAAGGTCGTCAAGGAGCAGCTGACGGTCGTCGTCGTGGTCGATGTCCTTTTCTTTCCCTGAGTTCAGAATTTGCTCTGCAAGGGTCTTTGACAGGTCAATGAATGACGGCCAGCTTGCTCCCAGATCAAAACAGAAGTATTGCATGAGCTTCATGCTTTCTTCCGGCTTCGACCGGCGCAACACTTTCCGCAGGGCAGCAAGGACGATGCACTCCACAGCGGTGGTGTGGATTTCCAGCACTCGCGCGTTCATTCTCTCCGGCAACTTCTGCAAGGTGACACGGCAGTCGTCTTCCGGCAGTTCATACTTGAGTCCGGCATCGGTGATGGCCTGGTGTACAATCTGACCACACGCAATACCAGCGTCATCGGAAGTGATGCTGCCGTTTATCCATTCGGACAGGATTCCGTTCAGTTGACGGACAATGCCTGCGGTTCCCTGTACAATATCGGGTACGGCATGGCTGCCATCATGCAGGTGCATGGTGATGACCATGCTTTTCGGCAGTTTCGTCCTTTCCAGCTGTCCGAATGATTCCAGCGTATCCAGAAAGGAACGGACAGTGGCCCTGTGCCACCGCCATTCGGTTGCGAGGTCTGAAACGGTCACATGGCACTGCCTCGGCCTGAGCTCGAAATCCTGATTTCTTAAAAAAGGGGAAACAAAGCCTGCCAGCGACTTGTCCAACAGGTCGCAATAGGCTTCCGTCCTTGTCTTGCGTTCACCGACCTTTTCCTTGAGGAAGTCGAACAGACCGATACATGTCGATATGGTTGCGGTCATTTCTTCTTTATTCTTCATCTTCATTCTGTTTTTTGTGATTGACTATTGTGCGGATAAGATAAGGCCGCTTCTGTCCGCATTATCATGGCAGCCTCGCGTGATGATTGCAATGGTAGATGTCGGACATCTCATCCGGATGTTCCGACAGGTAAAGTCTCTTGTCCCTATCCTCCCATTCGGCCAGAACTCTGCCGGAGGGATAGAACAGGGCTGCCAGAAGGATATATGAGACGGTAACGGACAGGGTGAACAACTGCGGCACGATACATACAGCCAGTGCGAAGACGCCGCAGGCGACAAATGCCTTCGGACGGTCGAGCAGCTTGCGGAGCCATCTGTCCGTCCTCCTGGCGGAGAACATGGCGGCACATACGATGGCAGACAATACCGTGCCGAACTGTCCGGGATGTCCGGTCGTATAGACATAATGGAAAAGGAGCAACAGGACCACAAGCACCTGCGTGTAGAATTTGCGGGCCTGGGCATTGTCTGTCATGGCACGGTAGAATGCTGCCATGAAGGAACGGCGGCTCCTGTACAACGCCATCGGCAGAATGACAAGCAGTGCTATGAATACAAATTGTAATAGAAGGCTGGTCATAGGTAGGATGGCTTTGATGTCAAATGTATGGGCTGTTCAAGCAGCTCCAAACGTACAATGCCGTGTGTGGCCAACAGTATGATGGCTTCTGCATCTGGAGCCGTGAGATACATGGCGGCTTTCTTGATTCGCTGACGGAACTGCCTGTCCTGCTTGCGCAATGTGGCCAACGCCCTGTCCAAATCGTGTTCGGGAATGTTCCACACGGTGCCTTCGGCACAGCCTCCGTTCGGCTTGAATGCCCGTAGGACCAGCGTGCGGGAAACGAGGTAGTCTGTCCTGTCGCTCCTTGCGATGACGTGCTCCCTGTAAAGGCTGGCATCGGCCACCTCAATCCATGTCCTGTGTGCATTGATCCAGTACACCATCTGTCGGTACAATGTATTTCTCATATAAAATCCATCAATAAGTCTTCCTTGTTCCTCCTGTATTTCAATGTGCCACTTTTCGAATGCAGTTTGAGATCAAGGCAAAGGTCGCCGTACATCAGATCGAGCGAATCGTAAATAGTGGCGAAAACGCAGCTGACCCTGCCATCGGCATCGGTCTTGGCGTTCATCTTGAACATCTGCCCGAATGCGGGATTGGAGTACGCACAGGTACTGTGCCCGTACTGCTCCGTCGGCATCGGGATATGGTGGTACAGCGTAATCAGTTCCATGTCGTCCTCGAACATGTCCATTACCTCTTCCAACTCGTAGGTGTCGCGTAGAGGAAATGTAAGCAGTACATAGTCTCCGTAGAACTGCGGTTCCTCCATTGTCGTCACATCGAGAAGCTGCGGCAACTGCAACGGGACGAAAGAAAGGAAATCGTTCAGAAAATGTCGTAGCATATTCATGTCTGTTTGTGTTTCGTTCATAATGTCCGGATGTATATCCCCATCAGCGTGCCGGGCAGTTCCGCCAGTCCGTTATTGTCCGACTGCAGAACATCTCCCAGCCGGGTAAAAGCCGCAGGCGTCTGTTCCGCAATGTGGCGCAACTTCTCTTTTTCGTATCCGGAAAGCAAGGCCATACAAATGCCGTCCATCGAGATGTAGGGCTGCAGTATCATGCACGCATATCCGAATGCCTGCGCCTTGGATTTTACTTTGTCCTCGCGGATGTCATCAAGGCAGGCAACCGCATTCTGTATAATCCGGCGGTTGGTACGCATGGCCATGTATATCATCGCATCCCGGTAGGATATTTCCTTTTTCTCCGCAGCGAGGAAAACCAACGAACAGCACCGTTCCGTGTCTTTTGTCAAATCCGACACATCCTCTTCGGTCTGACCGTCAAGGTGCGCAAGAAAGGTGCGGAACATGACATCCTCGTCCCTGATGAATGTTTTCAAGTCGGTAAGATTGTGTATTCCGCCCTGCAATGTCCCGGCAAGCAACCGGCGGTACGCCGAACGAATGCCGTTGCCGTCAATGGCAAGGGGCGGGATACTGTCAAGAGAACAGAAGAACGGCCTTATACTGTCTGCCGCATCCGTTAGTTCCTTGTCGCCGCAATAGGGAGAAGTCCTTTCCATGAGCGTGAACACGTCCTGATAGGAACGCGGTGCTGACCCTGCCAGACGGGTGAACTCCGTGTGGAGAGAATCGTGAACCTCGTTGCATTTACCGTACAGGTCGGAATGGGGATTGCCGGAAGTGTCCTGTGTCGCATAGAAAAAGACGGAATCCTTGAGGGACTGCCACCGGTTGATACTAATTGCCAGCTCTTCCGTCGAGAGGCTGTCCATGTTTCTGATTTCACTTAGGAACTTTCCGTATGTTCCGGCAGGATCTTCTTTCATTGACGATTCGGCACTGCCATTTCCGTTACTACAAGATACGGACAGGAACATGGCTACCGATGCGGCAACCAACCCGGCCAAAAGAGACCTTGATTTTGAATATGATTTTGTATCTATCATCTTGCAATTTCAGACTAAAAACGACACAAAACTATACAATATTTGCCATAAAACGCGATATAAAACCGCATTTTGATAATTATTTTTATTCATATTCAACAGTATGATTTCCAATGAAAACAAGTGAAAGAAAAAGTAAGTTCAGAATACGATTTTTAGAATAAATATATCGGAGTATGATTTCAGACAAACAAAAAACATTATCTTTGCATCGGTTATTATTTTCAGCATAAGACAATGGCAAAAGTTGGATACATATTCAAGGCTAATCACTATGACTCATACGAGGCCGATAAGGAATGGATGTTGAAATTCGGCTGTGTACAGGTGATTGAGGAAGAGACTGACCATGAGCTGATGCGTCCGCAATGGAAACAGCTCATGAATGCCCTTGACCGGGGCGACGAGCTTGTGGTATCGAAGTTCAGTAACGCGGTTCGCGGAGTGCGGGAACTTGCCTTCTGCATAGAGATGTGCAGAATCAAGGTCGTGCGCCTGATTTCCATTCATGACCGAATTGACAGCTGTAATGAACTGTTCAAGGAAACTACGGCGGCGGAGGTTCTTGAAATGATTGGAGCCCTTCCGGAAGAAATAGCCGCATTGCGGAAGTCTTCCAGCCATATCATGCTGTTCCAAAAGAACATCAAATCTCCGGCCAAGACGGTGAAGGCTTTATCCCGGACTGAACGGGAAAGAACCATCGTGGATATGTACAATGCCGGTTATTCTATGGACGACATTGCCAATGTAAGCGGATTCAGCAGCATGAGTTCGATATTCCGTATTTTGAACAAATACAATGTCAATTTGAACAGAGGACGGACCAAAGGACCGAGACGGAAAAAGGGAACAGAAGAAACGGAGTGAAATTAAAGTTTTAACAATGGATAAAGAGATAGTTACAGAGCGACTTATATTGCGTCCCTGGCAAGAGTCGGATGCAGAATCCTTATATAAATACGCCCGGGATCCCGAAATCGGCCCTATTGCGGGCTGGCCTCCTCATACTTCTGTGGAAGACAGCCTGAATGTGATCCGGACTGTGTTTTCCGCTCCGGAGACCTATGCTGTGGTCCTGAAAGAGACAGGCGAGCCTGTCGGGAGCGCAGGAATCATGGACGGAGAAGGTCTGCACACTCAAATGCAGGCAGGCGAGGCTGAAATAGGCTACTGGATAGGCAGGCCGTTCTGGGGACAGGGTCTTATACCAGAGGCCGTGCGCCGCCTGCTGCGAAGGTGTTTTGAGGATTTGGGAATGACCGCCGTCTGGTGCGGGTATTATGACGGCAATACGAAATCCTGCCGGGTGATGGAGAAATGCGGTTTCCGTTTCCATCATACGGAAGAAGGCAAGACCTCCCCGCTTGGCGATGTCCGCACGGAGCATTTCATGCGGATGACGAAGGAGGAATGGGAAAAATAATAAAAGAATATGAACGTCCTAAAATCTCTTCCCGTCTGGCTCTGTTTTATTCCCGTAGCCATCCTCAATGGCGGGCTGAGGGAATATGTATTGGTGGAAGCTATCGGAGAGGAATGGGCATTGCCTGTCAGCGGAATCATTTTAAGCGTGTGTATTTTCCTGATAACTTGGATGCTATTGCCTCGAATGATAAAAGCCTTTACCTCCAAAGATGGCTGGTTGATTGGGGTAGGCTGGGCATTGTTGACGATTGCTTTTGAATTTGCCGCAGGACTGGCGGGAGGCAGTACCGTTTCGGAACTTTTAGCCGCTTACAATCCGTTGTCCGGCAATTTATGGCTGTTGGTTCTGGCGACTACTTTATTATCACCAATCGTGATGAAGAAATGCAGATTAGCTTAAAAAGAAATAGATATGAAAGACGAAATAATTCAATTCCTGAAGGAAAATATCATTGGCAAGAATTTGTTTACGGATGATGTAGTCTATCAACTTGACAACGGAAAGTTAGAAGGCGTGTATAGCGACAAGATAGTGTTTTCCGATTTGGCAAAAACCGAAAACGGCTTCGGCTTCAATATGACCACAGTCACGCATGAACTGATTTATAATATAGATGGGAAAGGCTCAAGAATGACCGTTGCCAAAGATTATACCGGAACGAGTGTGTTTCGCTATGAATTGGCTATGCGGAAAAGCACCAATCAACTGACCGGCTATATGCGTTGTATCTCAACAACAGTCCAAAATCAGACGATGGAAGCCGTGGTCTGCGGAATATTCGATGTGAACTTTGACGGCAAAGAACTGAAATGGCAAGAAAACCAGTTGTTGTATAGAGACAACCCTATAGGAGATGACAACTATAAGCCTGTTGCGTTCGATGCCAAAGTCCGTTTCCACCTTGATAAGGGGAAAGCCGTGTTTGAATATATTCCTACGCTTTGGGAGGTAAATCCGGACACGTTAGCGAAAAGTTTGTCTAAAGACGATTACCCTGCTTATATATCAAAAGAAAGATAACAGTTTGACTACTTAAAATAGCAATTTATGGATTTGGCTGATTGGTTCAAAGGTTTTGAGAAAGGAATTGCCAAACTTGCAGCGGAACAAAGGGAGCAATTCTTTTCGGAATGCGGAAAGCATTGCGTACAGTGCGGAACGCTTCAGGTTTATAAAGACCTGTATGAACAGGCAAAAGGAAATATGGACGATTTTTTCTCTAAGGCCAATGAATTGCCGGGTGTAAGATGCGAAACGATAGAGAAAGGTTCTGTTTATAACCTGTATTTCCTGGAATGCACCTGTGGGCTTCATAAACAAGGTTATGTTTCAACACCTTTGCTCTGTGAGTGCTCCAGGCAAAGCATCCTTTACGTCCTGCATTCATTATGGAAAGACAGGACTTTTCGGGTAACTATTTGTGAATCCATCTTACGGGGAGACCAACATTGCAAAATGCAAATTGAAACAATAGACGACAATGGAAATTCATAATTTATTGGATGCCAAATCAAGAGCCGAACTGCGTGAATGGCTATTACAAAACCATAAAACAGAAAAAGAATGCTGGGTAGTTGTGAAACGTGGCAGACCTACAGATGACAATACTTTCTGGTATATTGATGCTGTAGAAGAAGCCCTATGCTTCGGCTGGATAGACAGTACAACTAAGAAAATAGCAGATGATGTAACAGCCCAGAAACTTTGTCCCAGAAAACCGAGAAGCAATTGGTCCGAGCTTAACAAGGAAAGATGCCGTAGGATGGAGCGGTTAGGACTGATGACTGATGCCGGAAGAGCCGTTCTGCCGGATATGTCACCTAATGGTTTTATCATTGACAAGGATATATTGCAGAGACTACAATCCGATCCGGTAGTGTGGAATAACTTCTGCCAATTCCCTGACTTATATAAGCGAATCAGGATTGATACTATCCAAATCAAGAAGAATCAGCCCGAACTTTTTGAAAGTCGCCTGAACAAATTCATAGAAAATACCCGAAAAGGACTTCTCTACGGAGAATGGAATGATAACGGAAGATTATAAAAAATACAGAAATAGTATCAATCCATTTCTATTTTTACTACTTTTGTATTTGGATATTAAAAACAAAGATTGTTCAACCCGTATGAAATGGCAAGTGTGCATATAGCTGCGCTCAACGGATAGCATTTTAATCAAGCTATTCAGCAACGGACAGGCTTATAACAGGTTTGTCCTTTTTTGTTTTGCCATTATTCCAAATTTATAACCATGCGATGTGTCATGCCGCCTTATGCAGCGGGACTTGTCGCACCATGTCAAGTTGAACAATGAACTATACATATAAACATATTTGGCTCATCAACTTTCCTGTAATGATGAGCATCCTTATCGAACAACTTATCAATATCACTGATGCCATTTTCCTGGGGCATGTGGGAGAAATAGAATTGGGCGCATCCGCCCTTGCCGGGATTTGGTATCTGGCTGTCTATATGCTCGGCTTCGGTTTCAGTCTGGGCTTGCAGGTCGTTATCGCACGGCGCAACGGCGAACAACACTATTCCGAAACAGGGAAGACGTTCTTTCAAGGATTGTTTTTCCTGTCGGGACTTGCTGTCCTTTTGTGTTTGTTCTCCAAGCTGTTTTCCCCGATGATTCTAAGTAGGCTGATAACTTCTGCGGAAGTCTATCATGCCGTGATTGATTATTTGGACGGACGAATATGGGGACTGCTGTTCTCCTTTCCGTTCCTTGCCTTACGCTCGTTTCTGGTCGGCATTACCCGTACAAAAGCCTTGAACGTGGCGGCCCTGACAGCCGTATTGGTGAACATTCCGGGCAACTGGCTGCTCATATTCCATTGGGACATGGGGATAGCGGGTGCAGCCGTCGCATCGTCTTTTGCCGAAGCGTGTTCATTGGCTGTGCTGACAATTCATGTCTTACGGAAAATGGACAGACGGCTTTATGGTTTGTATTGGAACTTTGATAAAGGTTTGTTACATCATGTTTGTCGTGTGTCCGTATGGAGCATGTTCCATTCGTTTATCGGAGTGGCCTCGTGGCTTGCTTTCTTCGTAGCTGTCGAGCATTTGGGAGAAATGGAACTGGCAGCTACCAATGTCATACGCAGTGTCTCGACGGTGTTCTTTGTCATCGTCAATTCGCTGGCGGCTACTACCGGTTCGCTGGTAAGCAATTTGTTGGGAGCCGGACAAAAGAGACAGGTTATCCCGCTATGTAACTGTGTTGTCCGTTTGGGATATGCCATCGGCTTTCCGCTGGTCATCCTTGCCGTGATTTTCTATCGTCCGATTATCGGTATTTATACGGAAAGCACAGCTCTGATGCAGATTGCCCATTTGCCGTTTGTAGTCATGTTGCTGAACTACATCTTTGCCTTGCCCGGCTATGTCTATATGAACAGCGTAACAGGTACGGGGGCGACACGCATGACGTTTATCTTCCAACTGATAACTATCGTGGCTTATCAAATTTATTTGTGGAGCATAAGCAGTTTCAGCACGTCATTGTCCGTTTATTGGACAGCAGAATATCTGTATGTGATATTACTCGGCTTGCTTTCTGTCATTTATCTGAAATATAAACACTATTAAAAACAGAACGTCATAATGAAAAAGATATATCCACGCGCAGGCGACACGCAGACCGTGTACCTGAATGCCGTCGTGAAAGACCCGTCTATCGAGGTGGGAGACTATACCATCTATAATGATTTTGTGTCCGACCCGTTGCTTTTCGAGCAAAATAATGTGCTTTACCATTACCCTATCAACCACGAGCGGCTGATAATCGGCAAGTTCTGTTCCATTGCCTGCGGCGCGAAATTCCTGTTCAACTGTGCCAACCATACCTTAAAATCCCTATCCACTTACACCTTCCCGCTCTTTTATAAAGACTGGGATTTGGAGAAATCGGACGTGGCAACGGCTTGGGACAACAAAGGTGACATCGTGATAGGCAACGATGTGTGGATAGGCTATGAAGCGGTGATTATGGCTGGTGTTCACATCGGCAATGGGGCAATCATAGCCGCCCGTGCCGTTGTTACGAAAGACGTGCCGCCCTATACGATAGTCGGCGGTGTTCCTGCCCGACCGATAAGGAAGCGTTTCGATGAAGAAGTGATACAGGAACTTGAAACGCTGCAATGGTGGAATTGGTCTGCCGAGAAGATACGGAGATGCTTGGCTTATATCGGGAATGGTGATGTGAACGGATTGCTTCAAATGCAAGGTGGTAAGTAGGAGCTGAATTACTACAACCTTGTTGAAAAGCCTTCAGACGGGAATGACTTCTATTGTGTGATTATATAATTATATAGTTATATAATTATATATATAATGAATTCAATCACCTTATATTCATTCTTGTACAATTTCACTATATGACATTCTTCATATTTGATATACAAATAGATACGAAATAGATACAACTATATAATTATATAAATATATAAAATCATAAATATATAATTATTAACTGTCTTTCCTTTGCTGTGAGCCGATAATTTTGTATCTTTGTAGGTGAATTATATAGCATAAATTCGCATGGGCATGAAAAACAAGATTGTCATATTCAGCAACATCAAAGGAGGCGTTGGCAAGACGACCCTCTGTGCCTTGTTTGCAAATCATCTTATAGAGCATGGCTTCCCCTCATTTGTGATAGATGCGGACCTTCAGGCATCGCTGTTCCGTCACCGCCAACGTGAAAAGGACGCCGCACCGGACGCGCAGATTCCGTGGAACGTGGAGATGCTTGACACGTCCGACCATAAGCGGCTCGTGCAGGTAATGGGCAAACTGAAAGAAGTGCCGGGTATCGTACTGATAGACTGTCCGGGAAACCTGAACGACCGCAACCTGGCATACATCTACCAATCAGCGGATACGGCAATAGTACCCATATCATTCGACGCGGACACTGTGGACGCCACAGGCATATTCGTCAAGGCTTTGAAGTCTGTGTCATCAGCCGGCCTGATTTTCATCCCCAACCGAATCAACGCGGCCGAGAGGAAGGCGGAAGAGATACGGCAACGGGAACAGACCATCGGGTATCTCGGGCTGATCGGCACCGTTACACCGATGGTGAGGCAGAGCGTGGCCATAAAGAGATATTCCACGCTGTACCCATTGGAGAAAAACCAGACGGAACTGCTTGAACCGGCTTTCAATAAAATCATCGAGGAACTTGAACTTAAAAAATAAAGGCTATGGCAAAGAACAGCAGACCGGAAATAGACAACCCGCTTGCGAACATGGGACTGGACGACATCGTGCGGGGCATAACGACACCAGGCAAGGATAAAGAACCCGTCGTGGATGCGAACGGCGACCCTGCCGCAGAAAGGGAGACAAAACGCCGCAAGAGAGGCAAGAAAGCCTTTGAGGAAAACCTCGCAAAATATACCGGCATAAGCGAGCAGGGATTTGCCATCTGGCTTCCCAAAGAGGTAAAGAAACGGCTTGAACTAATCCGCCTCAATGCACACCGTAATATTCCTTTGAGGTCGCTTGCAGCCGCAATAATAATGACTTACATTGAGGAGAATGAGGAGAGCCTCAATGAGTTATAGAATTGATATTGTTATAATATATAATTATATAAAATCATAATTATATAAGTGCATAATTATATGGTTATATAAAAAGAGAAGAGTATGGAAATTCTGGTGATTATAGCCGTGTTCTGGGTAGTAGGCAAAATCCTTAAAGGGCTGTGGGGCGGATTCAGGAAGTCTGATTACCGGAGAGACCGATAACCCGTTGGCAAGACAGACATGCAGGACACATGCAGGACACAGGCAGGACATACATAGCTATTGACCTGAAGTCGTTCTACGCCTCGGTCGAGTGTGTGGAACGTGGGCTTGACCCGCTCACGACCAATCTCGTCGTGGCCGACAGGAGCCGGACGGAAAAGACCATCTGCCTTGCCGTCAGTCCTTCGCTAAAAGCATACGGCATTCCCGGCCGGGCCCGGCTGTTCGAGGTTGAGCAGAAATTAAGGGAAGTCAATGCCGGGCGCAGAAGAAACTCAAGGGGATACAGGCTGACAGGAAAATCTGTGTCGGACATTGATCTGAAAGCTCATCCGGACTGGGAGGTGGACTATATCGCCGCTACGCCCCGCATGGCTTATTACATCGAGCACAGCACGCGCATCTACAAGATATATCTCAACTATATTGCCCCGGAGGACATCCATGTATATTCAATAGACGAAGTGTTCATGGACGTAACGGATTATCTGTCCACCTACGGAGTCACGGCGCACGAATTGGCAAGAAGAATGATCGGCGATGTACTGCGGCAGACTGGCATCACGGCAACCGCAGGGATTGGCACCAATCTGTACCTCTGCAAAGTAGCAATGGACATCGAGGCCAAGCATATCCCAGCGGACAAGGACGGTGTGCGCATAGCGGAACTGGATGAGATGACATACCGCAGGAAGCTGTGGACGCACCGACCGCTGACGGATTTCTGGCGTGTGGGAAAAGGCATAGCCAGCAAACTGGAGCAATACGGCATCTACACGATGGGAGACATCGCAAGGCAGTCCGTCAGGAACGAGGAGGTGCTGTATCAGCTGTTTGGCGTCAATGCAGAGCTGCTGATAGACCATGCCTGGGGATGGGAGCCTTGCACGATGGAATTTATAAAAGCCTATAAGCCGGCAACGAACTCGTTCAGCAGCGGGCAGGTGCTCCAGGAGCCATACACGGTACGGAAAGCCCGTGTGGTAGTCCGGGAAATGGCGGAAAGCGCCGCTCTCGACCTGCTTGACAAAAGGATGGTTACAGACCAGCTCGTGCTGACCATCGGCTATGATACAGCCAGTCTGTCCAATGAAGATGCACGGACAACATATAAGGGTGAAGTAAAGACCGACTACTATGGCCGGAAAGTCCCGAAGCACGCACATGGCACGGCCAACCTTGAAAGCCCGACATCATCCGCCCGGCTCATATCAGAAGCCGTCATGGAACTTTTCGACCGGATTGTCAATCCCAAGCTGCTGGTGAGACGCATCAACCTGACCACGAACCATGTCGTCGATGAAGAAACGGCAGCCAAGAATCCGTCTCCGGTGCAGTATGACCTGTTCACAGACTATGAAGCGCTGGAAAGGAAACAGAGGGAAGAAAAGGAAAGGCTTGCCAAGGAGCGCCAAATACAGACGGCCATTCTGAACATCAAGAAACAGTTCGGTAAGAACGCCATTCTGAAAGGACTGAATTATGAAGAGGGCGCCACTGCCAAGGAACGTAATGAACAGATAGGAGGGCACAAAGCATGAATCACCCATACGACGACATCATCAACCTGCCGCACCATGTTTCCGAAAGACATCCGCAGATGTCCATGTATAACCGTGCTGCCCAGTTTGCTCCCTTTGCCGCATTGACCGGACATGATTCGGCCATCACAGAGGCCGCAAGGCTGACGGAGGCGGAAGAGGAACTGTCCGAAAGTGATGCTGAAGTGCTGAACAGGAAGCTGGCTTATCTGCAATCATTGGATGAAAAGCCGACTATTAGTGTTACTTATTTTGTGCCTGATGATAAGAAAGAGGGTGGAAGTTATCATACGGCGACCGGGATTGTCAAGAGTGTAGAGCCGGACAAAGGGGTTCTACAGTTCGAGGATGGCACGGGTATTCCTGTCATCCGTATTAAAGACATTGATGGGGAATGTTTTTTGACCGAATAGAAAATGTATTGTCAAATTATAAACGTGCAATGTTGCAATAAAAAACAGTAAAATGGATTACATAGACAAATATTCGATAAGTGTATGTACGAAAAAGCAGATTACGGCACAGGAGGTGTACGACATGATTTTCTCCGACTATCCTCCTCTTGTAAGGTTGCTTTTCAATATCCGGAATAAAATTGTAAAAAGGTTCGGGCTGAAAGCCAGTAACGGCTTTAACGACCTTATAACGGAAAACTCCACCAATCACATACAAATTGAAAAAGACGACAGGCATCTATTTCTTGAAATCAAGATTGAGTGTGGCGAGCTGGTAAAATCGGAGCAGGCAATCAGTATCTGCACATCCGTTAAATTTCACAATGCTTTGGGACGGATATACTTCTTTTTCATAAAACCTTTTCATAAATTATTATGCCGCATGGCATTGAATAAAATAAAAATGTCAGAAGTGAATGTCGGTGGCCGATAAAAAAGGAGTTGGGATAGACCTCAGCAAATGCCGCAGCCGCCACCATCAGGACGGCTGCAGCTACTTTTCGCATCAGGCGACAGGCTCAAGCATTCTCTTTTGATAGTCGATAATTTCATCCATTGTCAGCCATTGCGGTTTCTCATCCTCCTTGAAACTGTCATG
Source organism: Mediterranea massiliensis (assembly GCF_900128475.1). Lineage (GTDB taxonomy): Bacteria > Bacteroidota > Bacteroidia > Bacteroidales > Bacteroidaceae > Bacteroides > Bacteroides massiliensis_E. Next base: position 85,007 of record NZ_LT635835.1, read on the forward strand.
CAACAGTATCATGTACTCGATTTGTCGCTGTTCATCGCCAGCCCACAGGCGTTTTGGATTCCTGTTGCCATAGTTCAGATAATACTCGCAATCTGACTGCATTCGGGACAGGAGCATATAGCGAAACTTCTTGTCATGCTGTAAAACTTCTTCTTTTGTCATATCTTTTCTATTTTAATATCTGTTTAATCCGTTACTTCAAAAAAATAATTCAACTCGTCATCTTTCAGATTTTCGACCGCGTATAGGTCTGCCTGCTTCCATAGGTCATTGTAAAGTGCTGCGACTTCGGGGTGGCTCTTGTGATGCTGCCAAATCTTGTGATTGAGAACCAATACCAATTCGGTCAGAAACTTGTAGTTCTCATTCCACTCCTTGAAAGCACGGTTGTATGTGTCCCGGATAGCCGAAAGCCCAAATCGGTCGGCTATTGTGAAATCTTCCCAAAAGGTTGTCTGTACCGTGTAGCCGTTCTCGCTCATAAATTCTCTGAATGTCATAATGCTTCAATTTTAAGTTTGATTTTTTTCCCTCTGATACAATCCTGTACCGGAAGGCTGTTTATTTTTCTGCCCGAGGATTGGCGACCAGTCCAAGAACAAGGATGCTGCGAAAAATACGCTCGCCAGCGGAGACGGTGAGGAAGATTTTTCGCCAGCAAACAAGGAGGTCCTTGAGCGGACTGACAGGCGGCAATCGAAATTTGCAGAAACAATAGACGGCTTACGGTCCGGATTATAGAGGTAGGTGTACAGAGAATAATAGAAAAGGGAAAGATATATAAAGGTTAGTCCGGATGAGTCAGAACAGGTTGCCCGGCCCGCAAAAGGGTCTTTCATGCAGAATGAAAGGAATATGCCGCAACACATCCCATAGACGGCTGCGGCATTCATTGCCATGTTTGTCATTCTCACGCGGACTTTTTACGGTTTCTGGTCTTCCAGCCGTAAACATCGGCGACATACGGATAGAGGGAGCGGGTTCTCCGGCGAAAGCCTTCCTCGTCGATTTCCCCACTGTAGATTTTGGCGGCAATGCGTTCCGCTTCGTCCCTGTCTTTGGCTATACGGTACAAAACATAGTTTGTTCCGTCATGGTGAATCATGCGCCCCCGAATGTTGTAACCATCACCGTACCACTCGGCTTCATCACATTGGGAGTGCAATATGTCGGCGATATTGCTGCCCAGTATTTGGTAGCCTTGCCTCCGGCCATACCACAGCCCTAAATCGGCAAACACCATGATAACGCCGTCAATGTGCTTGTTCAAGTTATGCCGTTCGTCATCCAAATAGCCGTACACCTCGTCCGCCCATTCTTCTTCACTGACAATGTAAGTGTTGTCATCTTGCACCTCACGCTGAAATTCCTGGTATCTTTCTCTTGCATTATCATCCAACCTGTCCTCGCTCGACCAAATAATCTGTTTCATGTCTTTTAATTTTATAAGTTAATATTCTTCCTGTGCGGCTCAATTTTAACGAAGTCCCTATAGACACATTCGTGCTCTTTCCGGCAAAGCAAGCCGTTGGGTAGAATGTCATTGCCGTATACACAAACATGCACCGCTATTCTACTCTCTGTGTCAAGTAGTTGGCAAAACTCTTTCCAGTGTTCAAATTGCGCTTTCGCCATTTCAACCAGAGTCTTTTTCCCTATATTGCCGACCCCATTTTCTTCCAACTGACACAGAACTTCTGCGTTTTCATTGTCGATGATTGCTTTTACCCATCCTTTGAAGCTGTAAATTCTCTCCATTTGATATGATTTTAATTGTTTGTTTTTCTTCCCTCTCTTCAGAGGTTTCGCCTCTTCCGACGGGATTTGATTTTATGTGCAGGATACAAGCCGGAAAGGAGGGAACAAGGCAAGGAGGAAGCGGACAGTCCATGACGATTGCATTTGTGTTCAAGAAGTATTGACGAGCCTGCGAGTTGATGGTTGTTAACCACAAATGTAGCCGCGCCTTGACGGTTCCCGCCCGGCTTAACTTTGCACAGGAAAATCAATGGACGGCGGGACCGGCATGGATACAGTATAAAAGGAACAGGCTCGAGGAGAATAACAATGAGCATAAGAAAAGCGACCCGAAGGCCGCTTTTGACCGGGAAGCAGGAGGTTATTTTTTGCCCCGTTTCGGTTTCGCTGCCGGCTCCGCAGGGGCTTCCTCCTTTTCCGCTGCCGGGTAGAACTTGACGGCTACCATCGTGATGCTATTATGCTCGATGCCGTCTTTGTCTGTCCATCTTTCGGGCTTGAAATAGCCCTCCACGGTAAGCAGGGTGCCTTTGGCCAGGTAGTCGAAAGACCCTTTGTTCTCGTTTTTGCGCCACGCCTCAAAATTCAGGAAAGCGGACACCCGGCTGGTCTGATCGCCGGACTTCTCCTGACGGCCTACGGCCAGGGAGAAACGTGCTACACTTGCGCTGGTGAAACTGCGGATTTCAGCGTCCTTACCTACGAAACCTGTCACTGTGAATGTGTTCTCAATCTTTTTCATAATTCAATGCTTTTAGAAGTTAAACAAATCAATTTTACGATGCCCAAAAAAGTAGGTGTCGCAAAGGGATGCACCAAGGACTGCCAGCAAATACTCTTTATTTTTGGTCCCCCAAAACCGCAGGCCCGATAAAGGAAGATTTGTACAGCTGTGCATTGGTCAAGGCTTGTCAAGCCGCTCCCGACCGCATACTATCTTTGCGGCGGAAAATGATTGTGACTTCGGCCAAAAGCAGTAGTGAAAAAGTAGAACACGAAGCGACGGGCTTCGGAAGGACGTGTCCGCAAGGCGCAAGCAGGCATATTCTCCCCGTAGTGCCGGCATGAAGTCGGCAGGCCAGCCACACCCGCTTGACATTGAAGCGGCAAAAAGGAGTCAATGGCGGGCCAAAAAGCCCTGCGTGGAGGGCCATGACCGGAAGTTCAACAGCCGGCTTTGCGCAAAGCATCCGTCAGGCGTCTGTTCCGGCTGCAATGGGAAGCAGGAGGCAGGCAGGAAAGCGGGCAGGAATGCCCCCTGCGGGCAAAAGCATGAGGGTCGCTCCGCAGCGAATGGAATGTGCAATAAAAGGGTGTGGTGCAGCCAAAAGAAAATAAAAAAGGAATCCCTGCCCCCGGAAAATAGCCATGATAAAAAAAGTATCGAAGGTACATATTCTCAATACGGCGTATTGAGAATATGACCTTGAATAATCCAGAAAATGCAATCTATACATATACAGCAAGGTCAGAAACGGGCAATCATGATGCGATGCTCGAAGACCTTGTTTTTATCGCTCGGTTTCCTCTGGCATAGCCACAGATGATGTGCCTCATAACCGAATATGAAATACTCGTCAAGCCTGGTCTCTTTCTTTAGACGTTCCATACTTGTGCGAAGTTCAGCTTCATTACACGAAAAGAGAATCGTATTCATAATTCTAAAATACAGGTTTATCACTTCCTCGCAATAGGGACAGAAGATATGTTCTATCGTTACATTCATGACAATCTATTTTGATTAAGCCTTTTCAGGAGCATTGTTTATAATAACTTTTCCAACAGAGTTATATACCTCGATTGTCGGACTGCCACCGTTTTCATCGGGGGACATACATTCCGATGTATCGGGTAACGCACGCCATTCGTCGTAGCACAAACGGCTGTCAATGATATTCGAAACATCTTCACATTTCCATGAACGGACAATGGCTTCCGCATCTTCGTAGCTTTCAGCTTCCACAGTGAAATAATCACGTTCCCAGGCTGTAACCTTACAGTCTTGATAAAACTGATATTTTCCCATATACCTGTCTTAATTTAATTCTACAATGTCATCTATTCTGCCGTACAATATTGACCTTAATGCAGTCTTGTCAATGGCATAATACTCACAGATGAACCCATGTTGTTTCACAAAATACCGCTTAAGGACATCCGAGAAATCGAAGTGATAGCCATTTAAGGCAATTCCTCGCTTGAAATAAACGCTTTCCTTCACGCTGCGGGTTATCCAATTTTTATCTTCACGGCTCAACTTGCCTCCATTATTGAGGCTCTCACGAAGTTTGTACGCACGGCTATTCCGCAATGTCTCCAGTGCAGGCACTTCCCACTGGACAAATTTGTTTGCTATCGGTGTCATAAGTATATTCTTATTATTCATAAATGATTACTTCATCTCGGTATTCGGATATTTCTTTTCCGCTGGTTAGGGAGACAATGATTCTGTCCCCATAGTCGCCGACAACAGTTCCCTCTGTATAACCCTTGTACGGGGTAAGCAAGGTGCAGCTCTTACCTATAATGTCGGACTGTTCTTCATTCTCGTACATAAACCTGTCTTTATTTGATGTTCCAAACTCCATTTGAAAACGTCCTGAAGCTCACATACTCATTCGCAAGCTCATAAGAATGTATGCGAATGTAAATTCGCTTAGGTGCTTCCAGCAAGGCAATCAATTCATCCATTTCTTTTTGAGGACATTCCCATTTAGAGTAAAATTCACTCTCGACACATTGTCCATGTCTCGCAATGTTGCTATCACAGAAATTCTCTTCTATGAACTGCTCAATCGTAATAAGGTCTTTTTCGTTCTCTGTCTGTGCAAAGAAATTGTTTGTTGCGTAATTTGCCATAATCTCAATATTTTAAGTTTTTTTCTTCCCTCTGGTAGCATCCGCTACTTTCGGGCTTGATAAAATTTTGGCGCAACAAAAGGTGTCATGGAACATTCCGGCAAGGTTTCGCAGCAAAATACAACCTCAGTGAAACCGAGGTGGAGATTTTGGTGAGAATCGGCAGACTTGACCTTGTGAACAATGGGGCATGACATATACCTTCGCGACATAATTCTTATCAGGAAGGTCGAAAGTCGGTGTGCGGAGTATCGGAAGATGCTTCCCGTATAAAAGAGGGGTGCAGCGAAAAAATAAAAAGGGGGGAAGAGAGTTTTTCGGTGATTTGATCAAGGCATCGAAATTCAGTTTAGTTTGGTTTATTAGCTCTATATATAGGCTAAATTAAACTAAACTGTATTTAGGCAGGAAAATGTGACTGCCTATTGATGAAAAATTGTATCTTTGCATTATCCTGTCGCCATTGAACCATATAATGTGTTTTTTCTTTTGGCTGCAAAATTAGATATTGGGAAAGTCAGACGATTTTGCAAGGGGATATTTGAGCCAGAAGTCTACTTGTTGAGACACTCAAATGTTACCAAGTGCAAAGAATGAAATCAAATGAAAAGAAAAAAACACAGAATTATAAAAAAAGACAGTTTTGTTTCTAATTTGTTCCTTAAAAGCAATATGGATTTTGTATAGTGCTGATTTTGAATATATTACAAAGGATGTATAGAAATTTCCCAGATTCATGTCATCCCGCACTCGATGCGGGATCCATTACGTACACAGTGTCATGCGCTGGGTGAGAGACAGGCCGGACGCACCGGGGTGCGTCCCTACATTCAGACATCTGCTTTTTCCTCTTCCCCTTGCATGCCGGATGGTGCAGAAAAAAATCTTGATATTGGCCACGTTGCGATATTGGATAGAGAAGGTATGTCACAACCAAATTGTCTGAAGCTCTCCTTCTTCAGGAAAGTCGTTTTCCCCGTTATTTCACAGGCAATTTGAATCTGCTTTTTATCAGGATGTTGCTTTGTGCCAGCTTCTTGTATTGCGGCGATAGCGGTAAGATTTTGCATCTTCCCGAAGGTATCCAGTAGAATGTGTTGTCAGACTCCAATGCATTCAAGGCTGGAGCTTTCGTATTCAGCCAGTTCTTCAGCCAATTCGCTTTGCTGATCATTTCACTTACATTGCTTGTGTCAGCCGAATGTATTTCAACAAAGTATGCTTTTTTGTCATATCCTATGGCATAGTCCCATCGTGCGTCTTCAGGATAAGCGTCACGCGTGCAGGCATCGATGTCCACACTTCCTTCCAGTAGTAGGGTATTCTCTGTATCTATCAGCCCCCTTTCTCCATCCTTCAGTGCCTGTAGTCCGGCCCGATATCCTCCACTTATTTCCGGTGTACTCTCTACCGCTTTCTTGAAGGCATTGCTTCCCGTGTTCTTTCTTCTTCTTCTATTGTACCCCATAGCGACTGACGATTTCCGATGATTTTCCGGCAAAACTGGAGAGGCCTCCCCATTCCGACACATCCGTGTCTTCGCTCAGTGCGTCCAGCGTAGATATGTCCGCAAAGGTCACTCCTTTGGTCGTTGAATGTTTGGCCGAATAGAATGTTCTTATATCTTTTTCTTTCAATTTATCAAACAGATTGGCTGCAGTTGAGTAGATGGATATGTTGAACATTTTGCTCATGGCTGTTTTGAAATCTTCTTCTTCCAGTCCCCGCAGGTTGTTGAAGGCCCATACGAATTCCGGGAATATCGTCGAGTGCGTCGATACGATTACCTTGTATCCGTTCTTCATCAGCTCGATGATTTCCAGCAATACCGATTGGATGGCCCGTGGATGCAGTCCCATTTCAGGCTCTTCAATGATTACCCATTCATAATCCTCTTTTTTTACCACCTGTGTAGGAGGTCCCGACAGACAGTAGATACCCAGCAGCAACGGCATGAATTCCTTTTGTCCTGCACTCCAGGCCATGAAGGGTATTCTCAAGTTGTCTATCTCCAGTTTCATTTTTCGTTGGTCTCCAGTTTTGTCGACAACCACCTTACCATTATGGAAGATGGTTTGGTTGATAGAATTTTTTACCGCTCCCTTCAATCTGTTTCTCATGGGGAAGATAGTATCCGGATTGCCCAATCCTCCTTGCATGAATACTCTTAGAGTTTCGCTGAATCTACGTAATACATACGGATTTGAAGTATCATATTCCATAAAGTTCTTGGGGCGTCCGTCAGCGATGCTCAATATCCTTTGGGCTGGTACGTAGAATACAGATTCTTTGGGCATTTCCGAAGCTTTCTGTCTTGATAATGTTTTCAGCAACTCTTGGGGTGAAAAGTTTTCATTGCCCCAATATATTTCAGTTTCCTCTTTGAACAGCTTCGACAATCCTTCTCCGAAGTATCCTTCCAGAATGTTGGTTGCATCTTTTTTGTTCAGTATATAGTTGTAGTTCCGGAGGGTTGAGATGATGTGCTGTCTGTCAATGATCAGTTTCAGCAGTTCCAACGACAGGCTTTTCCCGCTGGCCTGAGGTCCGATGAGGAAAGTCAGGTCACCGAAATCTATCTGTGCGTCCTTGATCGGTCCGAAGTTGCGTATCGTCAGTTCCATGATAAAGCAGATTGGTTATTCCTATTGGCAAAAATACTTAAAAGGTTCGGGATAGTCAAATGAATGCCCTTATTTTTCATTTGACTATCCCGAACCACCTAAAAAGTATTGGGAAATTACTTCCTCCTGCCTCCCGCACCGTGGCAGGGATGAAATATCTGATATTTAATATTTTATATTTTATATTTGATATTTGATATTTAATATTTCATATTTTATATTTGATTTCAGTCCCTCTGGAACAAATCCCTCGTATACACCTTCTCCCTCACATCGTCCAGGCAGGCGTCGTAGCGGTTCGCGATGATGGCGTGCGACTGCCGCTTGAAGGCCTCCAGGTCGTTCACCACCAGCGAGCCGAAGAACGTCGTCCCGTCCTCCAGCGTCGGTTCGTAGATGATTACCGTCGCCCCCTTCGCCTTGATGCGCTTCATCACCCCCTGTATCGAGCTTTGGCGGAAGTTGTCACTGTTCGATTTCATCGTCAGGCGGAACACCCCGATGGTGCACGGCTGCTCCTTCTTCGGGTCAAAGTCCCCCCGGTTGTAGTAGTCATAATACCCCGCCTTGTGCAGCACCTGGTCCGCGATGAAGTCCTTGCGCGTGCGGTTGCTCTCCACGATGGCGTGAATCAGGTTCTCCGGCACGTCCTGGTAGTTGGCCAGCAGCTGCTTCGTGTCCTTGGGCAGGCAGTATCCCCCGTAGCCGAAGCTCGGGTTGTTGTAGTGCGTCCCGATGCGTGGGTCCAGGCAGATGCCGTCGATGATGGCCTTCGTGTCCAGTCCCTTCACCTCCGCATACGTGTCCAGCTCGTTGAAGTAGCTCACGCGCAGCGCCAGGTACGTGTTCGCGAAGAGCTTCACCGCCTCCGCCTCCTTCATCCCCATGAAGAGCGTCGGGATGTTCTCCTTGATGGCCCCCTCCTGCAGCAGCGCCGCAAACTCCCGTGCCTTCTCCTCCAGGTGCTCCCCGGCAACGGCGCGGATGGCCTCGTTCTCCTCGTCGCGTCCCTCTATCTGCTTCGGATAGCCCACGATGATGCGGCTCGGATATAGGTTGTCATACAGCGCCTTGCTCTCCCTGAGGAATTCCGGCGAGAACAGCAGATTGAACCGCTTCCCTTGCAGGGCCGGTGTCTCCTTGAACACCTGCGCATACTTCACGTACAGGCTCCGGCAGTATCCCACCGGTATCGTGCTCTTGATCACCATCGTCGCGTCCGGGTTCACCTCCAGCACCAGGTCTATCACCTCCTCCACGTGGCTCGTGTCGAAGTAGTTCTTCACCGGGTCATAGTTCGTCGGTGCCGCTATCACCACGAAGTCCGCGTCGCCGTACGCCTTCCGTCCGTCCAGTGTTGCCGTCAGGTTCAGTTCCTTTTCTGCCAGATACTTCTCGATGTACTCGTCCTGTATCGGGCTGATTCGCCGGTTTATCTTCTCCACCTTTTCGGGGATCACGTCCACCGCCGTCACCGGGTGATGCTGTGCCAGCAGCGTCGCGATCGACAGTCCCACGTAGCCCGTTCCGGCTACTGCAATCTTATAGTCCTTCATATCAGTATTACAATAGTTTCAGAATAGAATCCAAATTAAATTTTCCTTGTTCCGCATTACGGTTCACTTTGACATGAAATGTTGGGAGCTCGTCAAAGAATAAATGATCCTTGATGGGCAATTTGTATAATTGGGAATACATTCGATTGACGGGGAAGTTAGCCGGTTCCATTTTGGAGAATTTCAGGCATTGCCTTTCAAATCTGGACAAAGCTCCCCGTTTCGTATTCATCTTTTTCTGAATGAGTGTTAGTCTTTCAGTTTCGATGGGATGTGATACAATAATGCCACATGTTTTGTATCGGTCGTATGGCATTTCGTCCAGGGTGGACAATAGGAACATCGTGCGGAAGTAGCTTGCTGATAATTGCTTTTCTGCTTTGGAAATGTTTCCTTCCGTATATCCCGATTTCAGTTCAACGAATACGATGAATCTTTCTTCTCTGCGTTCAATGACCAGTACGGCATCACAACCATGTTTTAATGGGGGCATTCCTCTTTCCGTATCAGCATCATCCTTATATAGGAAATCTGTTTTGTTGAATATATCTTTGTGTATGCTCATGAGCTGTCCGTGATATTCAAATACGATTTCTTTTACAGACGCGCCTGCCTCTTGCTCCTTGACACAGAAAGTCCCTCCATCGTATTTTAACAGGAACCATCGGGTATCGAAAACCTTAGTCAGTTTGTCATACAAAATCATCTTTCTGTATCTTCTAAAAGGTCATTCCATTCAATTTGTTCCTGTACCGCTTTCACAAAGGTTGCGAAGGGAATTCCATTTTCACTGTTCATTCTTTCCACCTTGATTGTCTGTCCGGCATCATCGGCATGAAAATAATACGCGCCTACCAGAGATCCGTCCAATGTCAGGTTCCTGTCCCATCCGTTTTTTTCGCAAAAACTCTCAAAAGTTTCCGGTATGTTCCGTTTCACCTTATCCAGTCTGATCAGCTGGTTCAGTCTGGCCAGGAAATAGTCGCTGTGCGTTGTGATTTGCATCAATGCGCCTTCGTTGATACAGCTGGCCAGTAAGTCAGCAATACTATATTGCATTTCCGGGTGTGCATGAGCTTCCGGTTCTTCGATACACATGGAGTCCTTGCTTAGATCGTTAGTCTGCATCCAAAGGATTACCGGACTTAATTCTCTGATGGATGAAGCGGCTGCGCTCAGGGGCAATTCCGTCTGTTCGTTTATTTTAAGTACAAGACCTTCCTTCTTGTTGTTCACCTCTCCATTGATCATCTCCCTTATTTTCACCGTTTTGGCATCTGTCGCCTGCCTGATCGTCTTTTGCATGTCCTTCATCCGTCGGTTGTTGATCAGGTCGAAATCCTTCAGAAAGATGTCATACATACCTATTTTGCTCGACTGCGCCTGCGTAGAATAGCTTTCATTCAGGAGCGAGGCTCGTCCCGGCGGCAACAGATAGGCGTGACTGATTTCCCTGCCCAATAACTTCTTGCATAAATATTTGGACGTTAAAAAGCAAATTTCCTGTATTTTATCTTTTGATTGGAGAACGTATATATAATGATCTTCATTGTTTATGCTGACCATCGCTAAGTCCAGCCCTTTGGGTACCTCTTTTACGATACCCGAAACATCCTGTGTATATCTCACAGCAAATTCATTTTCCGTACATTCTGTAGGGTTAAATTGAATGCGGCAAGGGATATCCGGATAGTTCAGCAGATACACGAAGAACCTCCTGACATCTTCCTCCATCCATGCTTTCAGTTCGCTTATCGTAAAAGAAAAGTTAAATTCCTTTAGTCTCTCTGTATCCTCTGTTATTTTAGTCCGGATAAAGTCCTTTAACCTGTCGCCGGAAAACAGGTTGAAGATATAGTAAGTCAGGAAGTTCGTGTAACTTTTCCCTAAATTGGAAGCTCCTGTGAAAATCATGACAGGTGCCAATGTGATATCAGCGTCTGTGATGGGGCCAAGTTCTTCGATATGTATTCTAAAATCCTTCATTGTTCGTCTTTGTAATGTATATAGTTATAGCAAAGATAAGATAAACAATCTGAAGTACAAAGTAAACAGAAATATTTTAGGCCTTATCCCTTCGTTGCCACATTCCACAGGAACAGCATGTTTCCTATGACGTATCGCCTCCACATCCTCCGTGGTTCCTTTATCAGCCGGTACAGCCATTCCAGGCTATGCTCCTGCCACCACAGCGGCGCCCGTTCCATCGTCCCCGCGAAGAAGTCGAACACCGCCCCGATGGTCCCGCAGTGACAGTGGATGTCCAGCTCCTTCCAGTGGCTGTACGCCCATTTCTCCTGCTTCGGTGCCGTCATCCCTATCCACAGCAGGTCCGGCTGTACCTGGTTGATGGCGTCCACGATGGCCCGGTTCTCCTCTTTGCTGAATGCCGGCTTGTAGGGTGGCGAGTACGTCTCGATGCGGATGTTCGGATACACCTTTGCCGCCTTCTCCCGTATCAGGGCCAGCACCTTCTCGCTGCTCCCCATGAAGAAGCACGTGCCCCCCCGTCGGTTCAGTCGTTCCATTTCGTACGTGAAGAGGTCCCATCCCGCGATGCGTTCCTGTGGCTGGCATTTCGCCTTCAGCCAGCGGCACGCCATCACGATGCTTGCCCCGTCCGGTATCAGCGCATCCCCCTTCATCAGCGCTTCCGCAAATAGCGAATCTTTCAGTGCCGTGTTATACGAGTGCGCGTTGATGGTGTTGATGAGGAGCTTGCCTTCCGGCAGGCGTTCCAGTTCTTGGCGGTTGGTGATGATTTGTATGTCTTTCAGTCTCAGTTTTGTCTGCACGATATTTGTATTTCGTGTCATTGATTATTGGGCTTTATTGATAATGATTATCAATTCATTAAACAAATGATCCTTTTCTGCCAGGAAGCGTGCAAGAGTATTCTGTGAATTTGCGTTAAGAGAAAATTGTGCATTATTTCTGAATGCGTTTACAAAATTCTCATCATACGTAATCATAATATTCAAGTCCAGTTGATATGGCAGAAGAAAATCTCTGTTTACACAATTATTAAACTGGGCATTTGTCAGACTTATCAAGTCTGTAACTCTTGCACTGAGTAGCCGTAGCTGCCTTTTCACATCACGAGGTCTGTATTCGCCATTGATGGTTTTTTTTATCATCTCTCTGTAAAGCCCCCGGATATCGACAATTTCATTTATCAGGTGGTCCTTTATAGAACGTAAATTATCGATTTTTTTCTGTATGGAGTTCACTACCCATATTGCAACTCCGGCTCCGGCGATGATCCCAATGAAATCAATAACCACAGAAACAATGGCAATTATATCTGTACAATTCATCCGTTTCTATAGTTGTCAGTTCCACACTCTACATTCTAACTTCCCATTCACGAGCCTGTACCATGCAGGATGTTTTGCTGTTTGCTTGGGTGGTTGATTGTTTTTCCTTCTTTGTTCCCATTCCGGATAGGTACGGGTTTCCAGCATCGTTTTCCACTGTGATTCTCTCTCTGACACGATTGTCACTAACCGCCTCACATTTTCCTCTCCAAAGTCATACACAAGATTTCCCAATGCTTCGTCCAGGAAGGAGGGAGCATATCCATCCTTGCTGCCGTCAAGCACAAGAACCAATTGTTCATTCTGTTCGAAGGCTTTTTTAAAAGCCTCATTCAACTTCTTGTGATAAAAATCCTCGCCAGAGTAATCACTGGTTTCACAATGGCGTATACCCGTATAAGGAGAATAATCTTTTGATATATTAAAAATCATAAAACATTTATTTTATACACGTTTCATCTATTTCAAATAGATATAAAGTACCCATGAAAGCCGTTTTGCTATCCGCAAAAGTAAGTTTTTTGCCGCTATTATCAAACGCCAGACACACATTATTTGTCACCACCGATAATTTTTTGATGATTCCCTCTTCGCTTGCTTTCTTAATACTTGGAAGTCCTTTGTTCCTGTTTGTGTCGTGTGAAGCCGATTCATATTTTCTGTCAAAAGCCCTTTCCAGTATCTGCCAATCCTCTTTCTGTGTAAAAAAATCCTTCAGTTTTTCAGCGTATTTTCTGTACAGAGTGTTTAGAATCCCTTGTCCCAAGTCCACAGCCACTAATATCACTTTTCCTTCTTCAAATTTCGCGGCCATACTCCATTGGCGTTTGTATGCATCTCCCCATTCTACAGAGTTTCCGCATATTTCTTTTAGCAAAGTTATCAAGTTCAAGTTTTCTTCTTCTTTCCTTGACAGATGCGCCGATATGTGTAGTGCCAGGTTACTGATATTCTTCAGATCCTCCAATCGCAATCTCTCCTGTCCTCGTTCCAAGGACATGAATTCCGTTTTGCTCTGCAGCGTGTAGAGGTGGCTGAACTCATCATATTTTTGATTGAGGAATCCGGAATCAATCAAATACTTGCGACAATCGTTGTCTTTCGGAAAATTTCCATTCACGTGTATTTTCTCACAACGAAGTTCCTCGCAGATAGCTGCCAATGTCATCACTGCGGCAAAATCAATCTGTGCCACATGCTTTAGGTTGATTGTCATCATCCTTCGGTTGTTCCGCAGATGATAGTTACGTTTTGTTCGGATTTTCTGGAAGAAGTCTGCACACTCTGCCGTATTGTTCAGAAAACGAAAGTCTGCTGGAGCCTTCATGGCATCATGGTAAAACCGCTCCATCTTTCGTAGCCTTTTTCTCTGCATGTTTCGGTATGCTTCCCTTTTCGGCGCAGACATTCGCCGCAACACGTGCAAAGAACGTTGCTTGTTGAATCTTTTGTATTTTTGTGTCGAGTAGAGCTTTTTCATTTTTATATTTGATATTTGCCCTCAGTCCCTCTGGAACAAATCCCTCGTATACACCTTCTCCCTCACGTCGTCCAGGCAGGCGTCGTAGCGGTTGGCGATGATGGCCTGTGCCTGCTGCTTGAAAGCCTCCAGGTTGTTCACCACCTTCGAGCCGAAGAACGAAGAGCCGTCCTCCAGCGTCGGTTCGTAGATGATGACCTCCGCCCCTTTGGCCTTCACGCGCTTCATCACCCCCTGTATCGAGCTTTGGCGGAAGTTGTCACTGTTCGATTTCATGGTCAGGCGGAACACCCCGATGATGCATGGCTGCTCCTTCTGCGGGTCGAAAGTCCCACGTAGCCCGTTCCGGCTACCGCTATTCTGTAACCCTGTTAGGAGCTACATTTTTCCTTTAGGACATTCCACAGAAACAGCATGTTCCCGATGATATACCGTCTCCACATCCTCCGTGGCTCCTTTATCAGCCGGTACAGCCATTCCAGACTGTGCTCCTGCCACCACAGCGGCGCCCGTTCCATTGTTCCGGCAAAGAAGTCGAACACCGCCCCGATGGTTCCGCAGTGGCAGTGGATGTCCAGTTCCTCCCAGTGGCTGTACGCCCATTTCTCCTGCTTCGGCGCCGTCATCCCTATCCACAGCAAGTCCGGGTTGGCCTGGTTGATGGCGTTGACGATGGCCCGGTTCTCCTCCTCGCTGAATGCCGGCTTGTAGGGTGGCGAGTACGTCTCGATGTGGATGTTCGGATACACCTTTGCCCCCTTCTCCCGTATCAGGCCCAGCACCTTCTCGCTGCTCCCCATGAAGAAGCACGTGCCCCCTCGCCGGTTCAGCCGTTCCATTTCGTACGCGAAGAGGTCCCATCCCGCGATGCGTTCCTGTGGCTGGCATTTCGCCTTCAGCCAGCGGCACGCCATCACGATGCTTGCCCCGTCCGGTATCAGCGCATCCCCCTTCATCAGCGCTTCCGCAAACAGCGGGTCCTTCAGTGCTGTGTTATACGAGTGCGCGTTGATGGTGTTGATGAGGAACTTGCCTTCCGGCAGGCGTTCCAGCTCTTTGCGGCTGGTGACAAGCCGTATATCTTTCAGTCTCAATTTATTTGTATCCACGTAATATCTTAATATTTAATATTTGATATTTCATCTTTCATATTTGAACCCCAATCGTCAGCACCCTCGTTTCCTTCACCGCCTCCAGCCGATGCCTCTCCCCGCACTTCACCAGTACAAAGTCCCCTTCGTGGCAAGTAACGGTTTTTCCTTCAATGATCAGCTTCGCTTCCCCGTTGAGAAAGAAGAAACACTCCTCCATGGTCGGGTGGGAGTGTTCTTCCGCCGCTTCTCCTGCTTGCAGGGTAGTGACGGCTATTTGTGTCAGGTTCGTATCCGTTTCTGCTTGGCTGAGTAGGACGCGTTTTTGTCCAACGCCGTGGGCGGTAGGCTGGGGGAGAATATCGGATAGGTGTTTCAGCATTTAGGATGACAAGTCTTAGCGTAAATCTTGTTTAATTTGTCAATATATATTAGGGGATTAAAAGTCCTGATGATGTATTCTTTAGAATGATTTGACAATTTTGATAACAACATTCTGTCTCTTTCTAATCTGTCAATTTGCTGGATGATTGACTGAGAATCTTTTATGTTGATGAATAAGCCATTATCTCCATCATTTATTATTTCTCCGATTGAACCGACATGTGTAGTCACCGGAACAACTCCGAAACTCATACATTCGATTAAAGACATAGGGAGACCTTCGAAAAAGGATGGTAAGACAAATACATCCAGACTTTTTAAGAATTTATTTTTTGTTTCTCCGGATACGACCCCTTCATAAATAAAATGATCCCCCAATTCTTTTTGGAAAGTTGGTATATATTTACCTTTGATTTCCTCTTTGCCGGCTATTCTCAGAAAAAAAGGTATTCCCGTTTTTTTCATTTGTATGCATGCGTCCAGGAGGTAATCCATTCCTTTTGTTTCCGCTATTCTTCCAAGATATCCGATGGTTAAAGGGTTATGGACATTCGGTTCTCTTTCAAATTCCTCAGCATCTTTTAAATCAATGCAATTGGGAAGAACATTAATGTCGGTACAGTTAAATCGTTCTTGAATGAGTTTTTTTTCAAGTTCACTGAGAACGATAAAAGGAACAGATAGTGCAAATACTTTTTTAAGTAATACATTTAAGTAAAAAGGAATGTGAGGAGCTGTTAGAAAATTCCCACCATGCAGGTGTATCACCATTTTACGTTTTCTGATTCTGGCAATTCCTATGAATAGTGGATCTCTCAGTATTGATGCCTTTGATAATGGAAAATTATAATGGATAATTGCTTGCGGATATCTGGATAATGTCTTCCACCATAAGAATAGGCATTTAAGGATAGAGCCTATTCTATAAATTCCTCCTCGTTCATTATCTTTTTTACCTAATTCGAAATGGACGTATTTGATTTTTTTATTATTTTGAATAATGAATTGTGTAACAGAAGAAATGCCACTTACATTCTGTTTAGGATCTAATGAAGGAGATGTAATAATGATTTCCATTTTCATTTATTTCTTTTTCTATTATACCATAATAAAATTTTTTGAGGTATAATTTTTCTAAGTATATTTTTAGTAGATTCTAAAAAATTAGTTTCTTGCCATGATGCCATATAGTGATGAATAGTCCGTGTGTTTTTTGTTATATGCATTTTTTTTGTAATGATATTGATGGGACAGAAGTATTCTGATGGATAGATATAAATATCTCCGATTTTTTGAATACCAGATATACATGATAATCCATCTTGGATTAATAAATTGGTAGTATATTCAACAATAGTTTTCAGATTTAGCGTGTCATCTTTATTTCGAAAATGTAGAGTAGCGTAAAAATCTAAAATTTTTTTATACTGGCCAAGGCCAGGGTTACAACCTAGGCCAAGGCCAGGGGCGACTGTGCAATATTGCATAGTCGCCCCTATTTCATAATCTCTCTCCAATCCCATAAAGGCTCCTCGATCTATAATATCGTCTAATGGTTTGATAACTTCAACATCTGTGTCAAAATAGAGTCCTCCATAATGATAGAGTATCCAAAATCGGGTATAATCACTCACAAAGGCGTATTTCTTCGCTTCGTATGCCTCTTTTGTATAAGGAATGATATTGACATCGAAATTATCTTCATTCCATTCTTTTATTTCATAGTCGGGAAGATACTTTTTCCATGATGCAATACATTTAATAGCCAATGGTGGAAGTGGATTTCTTCCAAACCAACAATAATGAATAGTTTTAGGAATCATACTTATGTTTATTTCACTTGTGTATTTAGTATGTTGTATTTAATTTTTAGGAAGATAGCTAGACTAATTCTGAATAGATTCCCTAATCTTAGATGATATATTATTTTATATACAGGCTTAGTGGTTGGTAAATCAGTTGTGATAATCCTCTGCGCCTTTTTGTAATCCTCTAATAAAAGAAGATTTTCAAGAAGACTTTGGTAATTTTGATATAGTTTGTCTGTATAACCATATTTTTTCAAGTCATTGCCATACCATTGGATATATAATTCTGTAGCAATTACTTTTCGAGTTATAATATCCTTATTTGTCCTAATGGTAGTGCGTGTTACACTGTCTTTACGGCTCCTTTCTCGGATTGTTATAATTTTATTTGTGAATAAAATGTTTTGTGCTTCTCGATAGAACCTTAAGAAAAATACACCTTCATATATACGAAGATATTCATCAAAGGGAAATGCCTGGAGTATATTGGTCTCTATTACATGTATGAAATCTCCTGAAACTTTTCCTGTGAGGAAATCTTGATATGTAATGACTTGCTCTATTTTGTTCTTCAGTAAGGGATTCTTTTGATATGCATCTAACATATCATTGGGTACAAATAGATAATGTCGGTATGTTGGATGCGCCTGAATGGTTGTGGCTATGTCCTTAATAGCTGTGTTTGTGAAATAATCATCACTATCCAAAATAATACAGTATTCTCCTGTTGCATTCTTTATAGCTGCATTCCTTGCTGCATTTGTGCCTTTATTTTGAGAGAATTTTATGAACTTAATGTGTTTGGTATTGGAAATATAGGAACGGATATATTCTTCAGTTCGGTCTGCAGAACCGTCATCTACAATGATATGTTCAATAGGAATTCCCCATTGCAAATTTCTTGTGATGCTATCAATGCATCTACAAATCGTATCTTCACGATTGTATACTGGAGTTATAATTGAGAATTTCATTGCTCATAGTTGATTTTTAGTTCTTCTATGCCAGATGTTCCTTTCAGTACAATATATTCAGGATATTGTTGGAATTCTGTTGGGTGTTCAGGTATAGGGTAAATTAAGTGTTTCCCGTGCAGGAGATATTCATTTAAAAGCGTCTCAGATACTCCTAGTGATTTGTTGTTGACTATTGTTTGAACCATGTTGATAGGGTAACTCAATAGACAGGGATTGATTCCAGTTTTCCCTTTATTGAGAAGATTGTGTGTGTGTACATAGTTATGGAGATGTGCTTCTAATGTAGATGGATTGTTAAAAATAATATTCTTTATCAATTTTATCATTAATTGTTTGCTGTAAATATGTCCATCAACAGAAAAACGATATCCCCAATTATTAGATTTATCGTAGTCTGAATAATTCCAGCTTATGATGTTACTTATAGGAGGGGGTAATTGTTTTTGTGGCGTATTGATGGATTTACCTAAACGTAAGGAAAAAGAGTTTTGATTGGAGTCTTGATTTATCCATTCTAGTATTTCATCGTTCAGTTCAATTTTTCGGATAAATATTGAATCATCCGTAAGAAACATTATCTGTTTACAGGAACTTTTTGTAACAATTTCAATTAGTAAATCTCTGAAGTTGGATTTTTGCCACCTGCAATGTTTGTATCTTATTAATTTCTTTAGGTTGAAGAATGATAGATAGTCTTTACATGGATAGCGATGTTTTCCATTGGTCTCTTTGATGAATTGATATTGGGGATATCTCCTCTCCAATATATTATACCCGGCTTGGTATTCATCGTTTGATGTGTTATACAAAACGGCTAATTGATGTGCGGTTTTACTCCAATGTTGCTGGACACTTGCGAGCAATGCGTCTAATTGTAGGGCGCGGTTGAATGAGAATACGATAATATGAATCATTTAGATGTATTTATTGATAAATGGTGAAAGAATATTATTTTTCGCAGTAGTTGAATGCTTGAATTTCTCTGCTGTGTTATTGTATTTGATGACATTTCGGGATTGTTTTTACAGTTCATATTGCATGTAGGCATATTGACGCGCTCTTTCTTTGTCTTGCGGGGAAAGATAATCTGTACCTATGCTTTTTTTGCCTTTGAATACGGTTTCAAATAGTTCTTCCAGTTCTTCTCGTTTCATCCGTTCGCTTTCAGGATAAAGCTTTTTTTCATGTTCTATAATTTGCTCCAATGTGAACTTGGAGGCGATGATTTTTGCCGGACTTCCTACGACGACTGCATACGGAGGAATTTCTTTATTCACTAATGAATTGGCACCTACGACAACTCCACGCTTTAGATGTGTTCCTCCCAATAAGGTAACGTTTGCACCACACCAGCAGTCTTCATCAATATACACACCTTTCTCGTTGTCATTGATATGTAGGCGTCCAATGATTCGTTGGTTTAATCCTACCGTAGGTATATGGTTACCAGTAACAATCATGCCATTGCATGAGATGGATGAGTATTTTTTTATTACGAATTTCCCGGGGGGAGTAATGATAATCGTACAGTTTGGTTGGATGAGTGTATAGTCATCCAAATAAACATTTTGCGGAAATCCGCAATGGCAGGGCTGCAAGATGTTATTGTCTCTTCCACAAAAGCCGAGTTTCTTCTTGAGTTGTTTTTCTTTGTACTTGTTATATAAATATCCAAAATACATGATATGGTAATATTTTGTGATTTCCACTATACTGTATGAGTTGTGTTGATACGAAAGCTGGGCGAGCACGTAATCTTATCAGGATTCGTGTTGAGCCATGCCCCCCACCAACCAAATGAACTATTTGTGATAATCTGATGTTTGCATTGCGCCATAAGTTGCATATCGCGGAAACTTTCATTTCCTTTATTCCAGTCTATGAAAGTGATAGCGTCTTTTGCACCGTCTAAACCTAGGATGTTGAAATTCTCTTTGGCCCATTGTACACTTCCTGGGTCGCAAAAGATGTAAAACATAGGACGAGGTACATGTTTCCGTATAAGCTTGACAGCTCTTTTGAAGTAGCCAGTCACGTAACAGGGATAATTGAATCCCAGCATATCTCCTCTCCTGGCATGGATGGCAACTGAATTGGTTGCTGTTATTTGTTTAAAAACTAACAGATTTCGATCATCGGTTATGGGTGGAAAAATAAAAGTCTTGCGTATTTTATTTTCAATGTGTTCTATTCCGCTACCTTTGTATTTGAAAAGCAGTTTTTGGCCCGCAAATAACGGCTGATTAGTTTTGGGGAACAAGGTTGTTGTACAGTCCAACTTGTCTGCCGGAACTTTACGTCGCGCTTTCCACATCTGTAGGTGGCAATAAGGCAAAGTGTGTTTAAGTTTTCGCTTGAGATGTGATTTAAAATCACTTTTTCTTAACTGGTCTCCCCAAAATTGCGGTTCCTCAAAGTTCCCGAATGTGTTGACCAAGTCAATACCAATGTTTCGGAAAGCCTGTGTGAAATAGACCGGGTAGTTCATGTTCTTCTTCCAAAATTTACTTTCTCGGATTTCGTTCATCAATCTGGCCCAATCTTCCGGTGCGATTCTGTCTTTGATGTCCGGGGCTTCAATATTGAATATGCGCCCTAACTCATATCCGTTCCATTGGCAAGTTACCTGGTTGCATTCAGGAATATCATAGATAATAGTTTCGATGTATAAATCATCTGCCGGATTCGCTTCCTGCATGGCCAAATACTCGCAATAGGAGAGCATTTGATTGCCCAGACCGGATTCTATGTGAATTAGTTTCATGTTGTTGCTGGTATTTCTTTTTTATGGATAAATAGATAGGTATGAAGATGAAATAAATACTGAATGTTTGTGGTTGCGAAAAAGCGCTTCCAGAGAAAGATGATATTAACATTATGATTGTAGCTGCGGAACATACGGTATATACAGGGTGTATTTTTCTGTTTTTGAAGAAGAAAACTGTCAAATGGACAAAAAATACGATGTAAATAATCAGTCCGGCAAATCCCAAGTTTACTAACAGATTACCGTATGCAATATCCGGTGTGGATAACTGGTTGATATGACCTGTTTCTCCATTGTATAGTCCGATATTAAAATGGTATAATTGGTGTGTACGTTTTTGCGATTCGGAAATAAGCCCAAGACCGAAAATCTGTTCGCATATAGGTCTATGTATCATATAATTGCCTCTTTCATACACCCATGCAAAACGGTAAGTCATAGTAGCATCGCTACTTTCATAATTCTTGCCAAAATCACCCCGTAGGATTTGCTGCAAATCGTTTTGAGTATTTCCCTTTTCAAAACGGTTGCTCAGGGTACCCCAAAACGGGATAAGCATAATGCCAATAAGTATGGCATACTTGCTGATATTGGAAAACTTTCCGGTCATGGCAAGCGAAAGGAATACCATCATGATGCCAGTAAAGATGCCGGTACGTCCCAATGTGCACATCAAGGCTGTAAAGAATAATAATCGGTAAACTATGATTTTCCCTTTAAAATATTGTGGGGCAATAAATGATAGCGTTAAATAGAAGCTTAAATTAGCGGGCGAATTGTAAAGTCGGATTAATCCGACTGTCTGATCCAAGCTCCCCTCACCGGCATAAGGCATAATGGGACGTCCGAAAACGATTTGCAAAATATACAGGCCGCTTGTTATTACAGCCACCAAGATTAATAGCTGGAGGAGTTTGTAAAGTTCTGTATATTTAATTTGTGTTAAGATTGGTAAAGAAGCCAACAACAAATAACTTCTTCCTCCCTGCAATACTTGGTAAGGCGAGAATTCATAATATGTCAGAGAGAAAAGTACACATGCAATGATAAATAATACCAGTAGCTTATAATATTTGATCCATGGAAGATTTGGTAAATGGAATTTACCGCTGGCTATCAAATAGATATTTATCGCAAATGTATATACTATAGCAATATCTTTATTCTGAATTTGTAGTACACTATCTGTCCATAAACCGAAACCTCCATTATAACCCATCATGAAACTGAGGTATAGAAAATATGATATATATTTGTATTTTGGTTGGAAGTATAGTATTAAGGATATTGTTAAAAGGAGTATTCCTAACATAAGAGTTATTATTTATTTATTTATTCCAAATTCCCATGGCATTATTCGAAATAATTTTTTTTAGTTGAATTTTCCCGGTGGTACTTTGTGTAGCAAATATGATAATAGGGAGAATTAGAATTCCTTCTATCCCCCACATCTTACAACAGATATACATTATCGGTACTGAAATCAGAGCAAATGTTAAATAAATAATTAACTGCAGGCGTACTTTTCCGATTCCATTAATGAGATACATATATATGTTACCATAGCTTTGTGCAAATGAATAGGTTGCCATGGTAATTGTTAGAGATAAAGGAATGTGGATACTTTCACCAATCCAAAATTTATAAAAAGTAGATGATATAATAATCATCAAAGTATAAATAGGGATACATATCAATGATAATTTTTCCAGTTTGTGTTGAGTCGATTTCATCCATGCAAAGTCTTTTTGTGTATATGCTTCTGTAAAAGCAGACCAAAATGGAGTAAGTATAATAGATATTCCCATGTTGATTACATTAAAATATTTGTATGCTATATTGTATTGTGTTACTGCTTCCGGTCCTTGGATTCTTGATAACATGATATTGATAAATTGGAAGATAACCAGCATGGAAATCATTATAATAAAGAATTGACTTCCTAAGCCAATGATATTTCGTGATAAACCAAATTGCACATGCGAGATAGAAGGGCGTATTTCTTTGTATTTTTTTCTACTGAAAGTTATGATAGAAATTACGACCAACAATATGCAAGGTACACCAGAGAATATAAATGCTAATTTTGTGAGACTACCTTCTGTGGTATGTGTCAGTATAAGAATTGATACAAAAGCAAGTACCTGGCCACAGGTTTGAATTAAGGCAGCTAATGCAGGTCTTTGATCTGCAGCTAACATCGTAGTAAAAATGCTTGCTACAATATTTATACAAAAAAAACATGACAAAATGGCAAATACAATTTTAAGTTCCTCATTATAAGATATATCTATATTCAAAATAGAACTCCAATTTAAATAACGATTTACAACAAAAATAATGAGAAATACAAATGAAAACAATATGGACAAGATGGCATATGTCGTGCTGACATAGCATTTTACCATCTTCATATCACCAATGGCTTTAGCCTCTGCAAACTTGTTCCGAAATCCATTTGCAAAACCTAAATCAAAATAAGAAATCCATGCGACAATGGAACTTAATGTTAGCCAAATACCATACTGAGTGGGATTAATATAATTAATAGTAATAGGTACGATTTGTAATGATACCAATATACTAATAGCTCTTAATCCTATCGAGGCTGCAATATTCTTTTTTGCTTTTATTGTTCGAGGATTTCCTTTTTGAAAAAAGTTTTTTATTAACGTCATGAAAATCAAATGGCTATATTAATCAATGTTTTTTATAGATGTAAAATTTATTGATTTGTTTAAGTTTTTATATGCTTAAATGTTTGACTATTTTTATCCTTTCCAATCAATACCACTTTTCAATTTTAAATTATTACCTCCATAAATGGAATGAGTATCAGGGAGTGTTTTCGTAATAATTGCTCCAGCAGCAATCACTGAATGATCTGCAACTTGTACACCTTTTAAGATGGTACTTCTACATCCAATCCATACGTGATTGCCTATGCGGATGGGAGAGGGAGCATTTATGGTTTCGCCCTGCGAGTTGAGTATTTTATGAAAATCAGAGTCCATTACTAGAATGTCCCATGAAAGCAGGCAATCATTCCCAAAGCTGATATTCTTCTGACAGACGATACTACTATTTCCCGTCATGGAAAAATTGTCTCCAAACCGTAATACGGCATCAGAGGCAACGCTAATCCTGCTGCCCGAGCCTAAACTGACTTTTCCGTCCAAGATGACTTCTCCACGTACTTCCCAAATGCTTCTGACGTTCTTATGATCCAATGTACCGATATTTCGTTTCCCAATTGCTAAAAGTCCACTCCGAACCGATGCGTTAATTGTTATTTTTCCCGCTATCCGGCTTAATTTAACATTTCTATAAATCAATATGGGAAACTTGAGAGCCGTACTAAAAGGGAAGTAGTAGAAGTTTACGTATAAAGTCTTTACAATGTTCAGAGAGAATAGCTTTTTTAATTTGTCGGGTATCATATTAATTAAGCTCTTTGATTATATCATCTATAGTAACTTCTTCTAAAATAGGATTAGGTTCCATATCTCTATATTCTTTTTTAAGTTTTGCTTTATATTGTTCTCTTGCTGTTTTCTTAAAACAGAAGATGTAGGCTTTTCTGATATAAATATGGTCTATAAGTGGTCTTATGAAAGGAATAATAATCATAACTATAGCTGAAATTGTACTAATCCATTTTACTTTATTAAAAAAAGAACATGTAATGAGTACAACAACAACCAAAGAATATAAAAGAACAATTGTTAAGCATTTATTTTTTTCCTTTTTATACTCAGAGGCAATCCACTTTGATTCTCTAATATCGTATTCTTGTTTTTTTTGCTCGTAAGTTTCTTTTAGTACTTGGTTTCTCTCTTCTGCTAACTTATAGGCCATCATTTGTATTTTTTGTTTGTGTTGAGAATTTAATGACTCGAGCTCTGTTATTTTGCCTTTTAATTGTTCTGTGTCTTTACGTTGTTTTTCAGCCGCTTGTTGTTTTTCTGCAATATATCTGTCAATTTCATCAATATCAATGATATTAATGTAAGTGTCTTCGTTTGATTGGTTTATGTCTTCAGGCTTAATGGCGAGTTGACGTAATGCAGCTATTTTTCGTTTGAGTTCTTCGGTATTAATCTCCCCAGCGGTCATTTCTTTTGTCAATTCATCATAATAAACTCCTACTGCGTCATTTACTAATGCAGAAAGTGCGATTTGGGCTTTAGTAATAATATCAAATGAATGTAAGTTCATTTCGTTGCTAAGCCCCTTGTTTAGTAAAAGCCAGAAGCGATTGGTTAAGAAGTCCAAATCTGTTGCTAAAGGGACGCAACCTGCTTGGTGGATACTTTTATGGTGCGACAATTTGAAAGTCAGTTTATTTGCAGAAACTAATATGTGACCTATATTGTGAAATATCTTCTGACTTTTACTTCCTCTCTTTATGCTAATATAGTTCAATAGCTTTAGTTTCTTAAAGAGGTCATCCTCATTATATTCATTCCTAAGTTCCTCTAATGCTGTGTTGTGTTCAATAGAGAATTGCATGTTTTCTTTGTCATAATAAGACTCTTGTGCATCTAATAATATATTATGGGATTTTAACTTTTCATAAAAATCAACTAACATTTCTTGTACTTGAAAAGCAGATTTACAGGATGTAACGATATATGTCATGGCCTGCTTGGATGGGTCTAACTGCTGCTTATGGTTTACTATATCTTCTGCTGCAGAAAAGTAGTTTTCAATTTCTATTTTAGTTTCTGTGAAATAACGGAAGTGAATAGGCGCTTTGTGGGAGCGTTTATTGATTTGCAGAGCTAAATCAAAGAATTCATCGAATAGTGTTTGGTACAGTGTGCCATTGTAGCCTGCCATACTGAATAGGATTTCTGTGTCGAAATAAATATAGAGCGGCATGTCCATTTGATCAATGACATGGTAATCTGTATTATATGTAAGTCCGACATAAATTATCATTCCTTGTCTAATTTTGTTAAGCTGGTTCATTAATCTATTATCGTTATTAATGGAAACGATGAACCCGCTTATGACTGCTCCATATTCAGGTGAAACGGCTTTTTCATCTATCACAAAAGAATAGAATGCTTTTTTTAGTTCTTCTTCATAGTTGGTTTTTTCTAATAAATTCGCATGCTTTGTTTTTACATAATATAATAGAGATTCAATAAGATGGCCATTCTCACTTTGGGCTTCAGATAGTTTGTTTTGTATGTCTTGGCATTCCTTACCATTTAATTGGGTTGTTACAGTATATTGTGTTCTGTTTTTATCCAAAAAGTTCAGGCGGTTGGTGGCTCGTTTGACTACAGCTTCTGGTAATTTGAATCCATATTCTGTACAAATCCATCCAATCATTTCCTGTAATTCAAAATGAACAATATTCTTATTGGCGATGATGAGTTTGATGAATTCTGAGATAATAGTATAGATGTCCTTTTTGCCATTATATAAAACGCGAAAAACAGCTAAAGACGCCATGCATTTCTTTTTATCTGATATTCTATCCATGTTGGGTGTTTATTGATTTAATATGGAATATTAATCATGAGGTTGACTATGAACCATCTTTATTTAGTAAAAATATATCGGTTTATTCGATAATATAATTCACAATATAATTGACGATGTTCTTTTTGAATGGAGTATTAAATGTGCTTATCACTTTCCTAAATTTCAACTCAATTATTGTAGTTGTCTCCGTTTGGGGTACGCTACGCGTTCGCCCCTCCCAACGCTTTCGGGCGAGACGAACCAAGGATTTGTTTGTTTGACGGGGCAAAGGTACAAATAAATGAAGAATGAAGAACAATTTAAATGAAGAATTATGAATGAAGAATGAAGAATTTTTTTGTGGCCAATTTCGTTAATTGAAAATTGAGAATTGATAATTGAAAATGAAAAATGAGATCCCTCGACTGGGCTCGGGATGACAAGTGTAATGGTGAATTGATATGGCAGGAGGCTATATTGATTCTATAGCTGTTTCAGCAGAGGGGTCAAATCAATCGTTTCGCCATTGGCCGTAACGGACTTGTGAAAGACGGGCATTTCTTGAAACTGGATGTCGGGGTGGAAGGTAGCTTGGAACAAGGTGATGTTTCCTGCCTTTCGCATAATCGCTTGCAATGCTCCTGTACGTTCGGGAGACAACGATTTATTATACGGGCACAAGCTGATAGGGATTGGCTATCGTTTTACGCCCGTATATCTTTAGGAGCGTAGTAATTGCCTGATTTTCTGTGTCTTTAGACAACTGCAATTGGGCTTTACTTGGAATACGTGAAACAAAGAATGGCCATAACTCATTGGACGTATATTCCTTGTTGACAGTAGGGAAATTCACTAATGGCAGTATTTCTTTTTGGCTTTTGAACTCTTCCGAATAAGAGAAAAACCATGTGTCATCGGTAAA
The DNA here is from genome assembly GCF_900128475.1 of Mediterranea massiliensis. Taxonomy (GTDB): domain Bacteria; phylum Bacteroidota; class Bacteroidia; order Bacteroidales; family Bacteroidaceae; genus Bacteroides; species Bacteroides massiliensis_E. The sequence goes on from NZ_LT635835.1 coordinate 112,028, forward strand.
GGACAAAATACCAATCTCCAGCTTATCAAACTTTAAAATAAAGTCAACAGGCTTATCCTCAGTAGTATTGTTTTTCCCTTCACTATTTATAAACCATGAAAATTTCTTGCTTATCTTATGCATCATTGTAACAACTTGCAAATTTCGTTATACCGATATTCAATACAGTCTTTTATTAGCAAAATCCGCTGCTTGCAGAATAAATGAGAGAAATTAACATCTATAGTTGCAAACATCCTTTCTAAAATTGTTGGCAAAAATAATTCTTTTATTTCTGTTTTTGAAATATAGAATTGATAATCGATTGCTTTTTCTACAAATTGCAATGTGAATAAGTCACGCGAGAGTTGTTGCTCCTCGATTTGTTCAACCAATTCTTTGTCACCCAAATAACCTGCAAATATATCAGCTCCATGTACCAATTCTTCCCATCGGGTAGTGAGAAAGTACTTACTGAGGAAACGAAGTTGTCCCCCAATCATGGCTATGGATGATTCGGCCATATTCAAGCCGAAATCTTTTCCTAACAAATTTAACAGATATTCTGTCATGGATTCTATCGGATACCATTTGTGACCTGTTTTGGCAATATAAATACTCCATCGATGCTTGTTTTTCTTAAAATAATGCCTTTGATTGGGATAGTGTATTCGAATGATGGCTTTAGGGGCATCACCTGTAACTGAAATATTGTGTATGGTTGTGTAGTTGCAATTTTTGATGATTGGAACTCCTTTGACATAAACGCTCTTTTTATTGGAGAAGTTTTGTATGGAATGACGGGGGATTTGAGACATTTTCTTAGTAATTGATTGGTAGTACATCAAATTGAAACAAAGATAGCACAAGACGGGAAAAGTGCAAAATTTCGGGTGGGGAAACTTGTTAAATGAAGAACATTTTAAATGAAGAACATTTTAAATGAAGAATGAAGAATGATGAATGAAGAACAATTTAAATGAAGAATTATGAATGAAGATTATTCCTTAGTGAAAAAAATCAGAAGTGGTTTTGAGCCTGTCATCCCGCACTGGATGCGGGATCCATGTCGTTGCGGGGGGGGAGTGGATCCCGGCTCGAGGCCGGGATGACTTGGTAACCGGTAGGGGGCCGGCATGCACGGTGGGATGCTTCGGCTGCACTCCGTTCCGCTCAGCATGACGGCGGAGGGCCGGTTACAGATCCTCGCCGCGCTTCAGCGCCTGCTGGTGGCGGAACTGACGCTCCAGGATGTTGGCGAGGGTACGCAGGGTGAGGAGGGTACGCAGTTCCTCGTTGCTGGCCTGACGGTCGCCGGGAGGATAGAGGCCGCGCAGGAGGTCGCGGAACACCAGGGTGAGGGCCAGACGGCGGTTGCGGACGTGGGTTACTTCTCCGTGAAGGGTATGGAAGGGCTTACCGTCGATCCATACTTCGACCTTGAAATTTTTTTCATGATTACATTGTTTTTAAGTTAAAACGGCGCGAATTTACGGATTATCCCTAAAGTGAAATTTATTTTTGACGGGGAAATCGAAAGAAAAATGGGGCTATAGGGGTGTATGGCGGGGTTGAAAGGCGTTGAAAGGGATTTGCGGGAATGGGGAAAAAGAAGGAACTTTGTCAAAGAAAAAGTGTTAATGGTTAACAATTTAAATGAAGAACAAATTAAATGAAGAATGAAGAATGATGAATGAAGAATGATGACTATTCCTTAGTGAAAAAAATCAGAAGTGGTTTTGAGCGAAGCTAATGAAGAATTTATTTGATGAAGAACTTATTAAATGAAGAATGATGAATTAAGAATGAAGATTTCTTTTAATGGTTAATGATAAATGGGGCAAACTACTTACTGTTAACCGCAAATTTAATATTTTACAAAAAATGGAAACAACAATGATTTCGGGGTTCCGCAATTTGTATGACAAGGAACCGATGGAGATGACAGTAGCCCGATTCGTGGAATGGACTCGCACGAACGGGGAGGTGAAACGGCTGACGGACGAGTACCGGAGGCTGATGACGGAAGGCCGCGAAGAGGAGGCGGCACGGGTGAAACGCACGCTGCCGGCGGCGACGATGGCAGGGGTCTTCGAGGGCGGAAGGCAGGAGAAGGACCTGAAACGCCTGACGGGGCTGATGATGTTCGACTGGGACGACGTGGGACCGGCACGCACGCAACTGCTGGAACGGCTGCGCATGGCGGACTGCGTGGTGCTGGCCTGGACGTCCATCTCGGGACAGGGGGTGAAGGCGGTGATCCGCGTGGACGTGACGAACACGGAGGAGTATCTGCGGGCGTACCGCGTCGTGGGACGATGGATGGAACAGCGCACGGGATGCCGCGTGGACGAGGCGTGCCGCAACGTGGGACGGCTGTGCAGCGCGGCTCACGACGAGGAGCTGTACGTGAACTACGGGGCACGGATGATGGCGTGGCGCGGACTGGAAACGGACGAGGACCGGCGGGAGGCGGCACGCACCCGGCAACCGGAGGCCGGCGAAGCGGANAAGGCTCAACGCTCACCCTCGGGCGCCCCGACGGGAGGCGACGACCGCGACGTGGAGCTGGACTTGTCCGAAAATAATGAAAGGCTGCGGGCGGCGTTGCCACACTTCGACGACGCCATCTTCGACACGCTGCCGCGCCTGCTGCAGCAGGGGGTGAAGGTGGCACAGGACCGGCGCGAACGCGACATGGTGCTGCTCTCCATGCTGGTGCACCTCAGCGCCTGCCTGCCGGACGTGCACTTCCGCTACGACCGCCACGACATGCGCCCGCACTTCTACCTGGCCGTGGTGGCACCGGCGGGCACGGGCAAGGGCATCGTGACGCAGGTGTCCTACCTGTCGCACCCGCTGCACGACCGCTACGTGGCCCAGGGCGAGGAGGAGCAGGCGGCCTACGAGGCACGGCTGCAGCAGTGGAACGAGGACTTCAGCGAACGCATGCGCAAGGGACGGAAGGGCGAGAAGGCGGAGCCGCGGCCGAAGAAGGAACCGGAACGGGTGTACTTCCTGATTTCGCCCAACACGTCGAAGTCGATGCTCTACCGGCAGCTGGCGGCGAACGGTGGGGTGAGCGGCATCCTGCACACCTCGGAGATCGACGCGCTGGCGGCGGCCATCGGTCAGGACTACGGACGGCAGGACGACGTGCTGCGTGCCTGCTTCCACCACGAACCCATCAGCTCGTCGTTCAAGCAGGACGGGAAGCCCATCTTCATCCACTATCCGATGCTGTCCATCTGCATGACGGGCACGCCGATGCAGCTGGTGTCGCTGGTGCACAACACGGAGGACGGACTCTTCAGCCGCTTCGTGTTCTACCAGGTGCAGCCGCAGTACGTGTGGCGCCCGGCCAACGGAGGGGAGGACACGCCGGACCTGCGACGCTACTTCACGGAGCTGGGCAAGGACGTGCTGCACATGCACGAGATGATGAAGGGACGGCGCACGGACATGAGGCTGACGCCGGAGCAGTGGCGGCGGCACTCGGACTTCTTCGACCGCAAGCTGCAGGAGGTGGTGGCCGAAGGGGGTGAGCGCATGGCGTCGTCGGTGCTGCGCATGGGGCTGATAGCCATCCGCATGACGGCGGTGATGACGGCCCTGCGCAAGGCGGAGGACGAGCTGTGGGCCATGGACGACCGCTACTGCCTGGACGAGGACCTGGACGCGGCACTGGCGATGTCGGCGGTGCTGCTGGAGCATGCGCTGCTGCTGAGCTCGTCGCTGCCGGGACACGAGGAGAAGGTGCGACCGCTGAAGGCGTTCGCCCGCCTGAGGCCGGTGGTGGAGTCCATGGCATCGACGTTCACCTACTCGGAGCTGGCGGCGGAGGCGGAACGCCAGGGGCTGCCGGAATCGACCATGCGCCGACTGCTCAAAAGGGCGGTGGACCGCGGCCTGCTGGGGCGCGACGGGAAGCGCTACAGACGCCTGTAGGCGGTATCGGTCGGGGAGGGGGGCAGGGTGAGCGGTGAGCGTTGAATGTTAATTGAGAATGAAATTAGCGGTTAGCGGTTAGCGGTGAGGGGTTAGTGGTTAGTATCATTCTTCATTTAATATTTACTATTTACTATCGTTATTTGGGTGCTTTGCCCAGCGTAAACGGGTGGTTTAAGCTGGGGAAAGGGAGAATTTAAGCTGGGCAAAGGGACGGTTTGAGCGGGGTAAACTTTTGTCATCCCGCACTTGATGCGGGATCCATGTCATTGCGGGTTCATTTTGTCATCCCGCACTGGATGCGGGATCCATATCGTTGCGGGGTGATACTGGAGGAGGTTTTATTTTACTGGTCCTATACGCATTCCTTCTGTAATGGCTTCTGTCAGATTGAGCGGTGGAAGGACGATGGAGTTCAAGACGGTTCCTTCAGTTTTGGCGTGGATAATGCCACGGACGGTACCCGTAGTGATGGTACCCATATATTGCAGAAAACCTACAGGGACTTCCTGCTGTTGTTGCAGTTGTTCGATGCCTTCGGGGGCAATGCTGAAGAAACACTGGACTTCGGTTGTCAGGAGAAGTTCTTCGTTTTGCGTGAACTCAATGGTAGCAGTACATCGAATGCTGCTGGTGGATGGATTGTAGGCGAAACTAAAAGAGGCAGACGTTTGCACTTTTTCTCCGTTTATGAATTTTTCAGGGAAAATGGCAAACTGCAATGTCTTGATTTGGTGGATTTTATATGGGATAGGTTGCATAATCAGGCTGCTATTACATAATTATTGAGAGTCAACTGGTCACGGCTGGGGGAAGTCGCAAAGTGGTCATTGGAAACGACACTGGTATAGGGGCGCTTGTCGTTCTCAATGTATTCGTCGACATCTACAAAGTTGAATTCTGGTATTTTTCCGATGGCCAGCGACAGGGCGACGAATTTGCTCAGCTTGTGGTCATAGTCTCCTGACAGAAGTTGGGAGACATATCCTTTGGAACAACCAAGGTATTCGGCCAGTTGTTTCTGGTTCATCTGATGCTTTTGCATGAACGATTCTATCTGTCTGTATAGTTCCATCTGAAGGTTGGTTGTCCAATAAACCGGATCCTTCAATAAATCTTCCCGTTTCATGGTTTTGGGCTTTTATCTGAGAGTTGTTTGAAGTTTATGTAGTCTTTCTTTAATTTGCGGAACAAAGTGGCATCTTTTGCTTGGGTGGCTTTAGTGCCCCCTGTAATGATGACTTTTCCATCTGTTTGGGTCACACCATAAATCCGAAGATGCTTGCTTTTGAATTCGAATTCCCGATATTCTCCTTTGGCTTTATCAAAAAAGTGAAATTTATTTTGCGGAACACTTTTCAAATTGGCAACTTGGTTCATAATGCTGTATATACCCGTTAGTTCTGATTTATAACATGCTTCTATTTCTGATTCAAACTTGTCTAAAGGGCATTCTCCGTCTACAACAAGTTTATGAAATGCTTGTTTTCCTTTTACTGCTTCTATTTCTTCAAGGGCAAAGGTAGACATAAAAAAGTTTAGTTACAACTAAATTTTAAGGTTTAACATAATTAATACAGAAATATATGACTGTATTTTTGACAAAAGTACAAATAAATGATGAATGAAGAATATATTAAATGAAGAATTCTTTTAAAGGTTAATGATAAAATAGAAGGCCGGGATGACGGAGGGTAAACGAACGCCGTGTAGGGACACACCATGGTGTGTCCGGTTTCGGGTTCCGGGGATGTGGGGGGCGGACACACCATGGTGTGTCCCTACATGGTTTGGTTACGGTTCGCCGAGGGCCTCGACAATGAGGCGGACCTGGAGGGGGGTGTAGCACTTGGCACAGGGGGTGATGCCGGTGGCGAGGAGGCGTTCCGGGAGGCCGGGCTGGAGGGCGATCCAGCGGTTGAGCTTGCGGACGGCGGCTTTCTGGGTGGTATAGGGGCTGTAGAGGGAGGCGAGCTCGCTCTTGCTGTAGCTGCGGATTTCAAAAATCGGTTCCATTTTTATATTTTATATCTGATATCACTGCTGTCCGGAGAAACTTTACCACAATGTAAGCTGCCTAGGACCATCACCCTCCGGAACATTAGCAGTGAGGTCGGTTTGATTAAATATATCTTTGATGTCGCCTCTTTTGAAGAGAACTTGACCAATAGAATTTGAAATAGAATGAAGACTTGGGTTCAACATATAATGTTTCTTCGCAATGATAAGCAGAAGATAGTCACAGATAGCTATCCATATCTGTGTGTACACGGCGTTTTGGGTGGTTCCATAGAATGTCTTTATGTGCAGATGCTGCTTTATCCATTTGAAGAACAACTCAATTTGCCATCTTTCCCTGTACAACTCGGCAATGGTCAATGCCTCAAGTTTGAAGTTATTGGTGAGGAAACGGTAAACTGTATTTGTGCTGAAGTCTTCATATACAACAAGTCTAAGAGAATCAGGATACTTCTGAGAAGTAAGTGGCCCAGTCAATTTGATGGTTTCATCAGAGGAAAGTCCGGCAGATTGATCTACCTCTCTACTATCAATAACCTTATAAAGCATATTTCCTTTTGCTCTAGTTACAAAAAAGGCATTGTTAAGATGAAAATGCTGGTACAAGGAGTCAAACTTGACATATCCTTTGTCCATAAGATAGTAGGAGTTTGCTTCTACAGGTATCTTATCCATAATTTTGGAATCGTGAACCGCTCCTTCTGTCAGATGAACAAATGTCGGGATGGAACCCCTAAAATCCATCAAGGTATGCATCTTGATTGCTCCTCTCTCATGATGAAACTTAGCCCATGGACAAAGCTTCAGACACAGCTCAATAGTGCTGCTGTCAAAGGCATAGACCATTTCATCCAGGTCAAGTCTAAGTTTCTGTCCCTTATATGCTTCCTTTGCTTGTCGTATCAGAACTTGTGCAAAGTCCTGATAGATACGCCAATCCTTCTTTTCGTTCGCTTCGGCCAAGGTGGATTTGGGCATTACCTTGATACCAGAACGGTAAAGATCAGGAGAACAAAGGTTAAGTGTAGTCTCTATGTCTCTCAGCCCGGACCTGTCCGTGAACTGGGCAAAGCTCATTACCATGAACTGGTCACGGCAAGTGAATTTGATGGAGTGTCTGTCACCCTTATAGCGGTTGACGCACTTCTTAAATTCGTATGTGTTTATAAGAGACATAACCTGTGCAAATATTGTTTTTCCTTTGTTCATAGTTTGCAGAATTGGCTGTTTATACCTTCTTGCAAAACTATGATTTCTAATCGAAAAATTTTATTATCCTCGTAACCAGTTGAGTATTAATTAATAATAGCTGCTTTGGAGAATCTTCTCCGGACAGCAGTGATCTGATATTTGATATTTTATATTTAATTTGTCTTGTACTTTTCTTTTGCCTTGACGCAAAAGAAAAGATACCAAAAGAAAAGGTCAAGGGCTGAACCTCCGGGGCTACTCCGGAGCGCCTTTTGCTAAAAGGCAGGAACTCGCTACGCTCAAACAGCCTGCCTTTCCTGACGCAAAAGCCACTCCTCCGCTTTACGCCCCTCCGATTAGGCCCAAGCTGCGCAATGATTTGATATTTGATATTTCATATTTGATATTTGATATTTCATATTTGATATTTTATATTTAATCTTTGCCTTAAAGTTACTCATTTTTAGCGACTTGTGCAAGAAGTGGGGAGGGAATATGGTGCGGAAAGGTGTCATTGCGCGCCGGTGGGGGACGGTGGATGACGGAAGGGGAAATGGGGCGATGGAGAGGTGGTATCTTTGTAGAGGCTAAGGTTAAATGAAGAACATTTTAAATGAAGAATGAAGAATGATGCTAACCACTCACCGTTAAGCACTAATTTCATTTTCAATTTTCAATTCTCAATTTTCAATTTTCAATTCTCAATTTTCAATTAACATTAACCGCTAATTTAATTATCAATTATTAATTATCAATTATTATGGCAACAGCTTTGGTAGAGCGCATTCAGCGCAGAAAGTTTTTGGGTGACCCGGAGTCACCGATGGTATATGCATTGAAACGGAAGAACCGCGATGCGAAGACGTATGACCTGGAACGGCTGGCCCAGGAGATAGAAGACCTGGGAGGCATGTCGGCCGAGGACGTGCTGCACGTGTGCAAGAGCCTCGTACGCAACATCAAGCAGAAACTGGTGGACGGAAACACGGTGAAGCTGGACGGATTCGGCATCTTTCGCACGACCTTTCACTGCATCGCGACGGAGGAGGAGAAGGACTGCACGGTGAAGAACATCGACAAGGTGAGGGTGCAGTTCCGCGTGGACAACGCCTTCCGCCTGGTGAACGACACGCTGGCCACCACCAAGGGTGCTCCCAACAACATGGTGTTCGAACTGGTGCAGGCCGACGGCACTACGACGTCGACGGGCGGCAGCGGCTCGGGCGGCGGTACCCAGGGGGGTGAAGACCAGGAGGGGAGTCCGCTTTAAATAGTGGTTAGTGGTTAACGGTTAGTGGTTAGTGATGCTCACCGATCACCGTTAACCGCTCACCACTTACCGCTACCTAAGTTTTTAATGTTTAAATGTAACTCCAATGGAAGAAACGAAGAAGAAAAATGTGTGGAGCCTGGTGCTCAAGATTATTGTAACGGTGGCAACGGCATTGGCCGGGGCCTTCGGAATTGCATCGTGCGTGGGAAGATGAGGACCATCACGCTGATCATTATCCATTGCTCTGCCACCCGCGAGGGGCAGAGCTTTGGCTTTGAACAATGCCGGGAAGACCACATCCGGCACCGGGGATTCAAGGATATCGGCTACCACTACTACATCACCCGCGACGGAACGGTGCACGACGGACGGCCGCTGGAACAGGTGGGGGCGCACTGCCGGAACCACAACCGGCACAGCATCGGCATCTGCTACGAAGGGGGACTGGACGCGCAGGGACGAGTGGCGGACACGCGCACGCCCGCCCAGAAGGACAGCCTGCAACGGCTGGTGGCGGAGCTGGAGGAACGCTTCCCACGGGCGCTGGTGGTGGGGCACCGGGACCTGGATCCGAGGAAGGGGTGTCCGGGATACGAGGTGACTAAACAGCGGGACGCACCTTCTCGATGAAGCCGATCGGCACCTCGACGTGGGCACAGCCGAGGAGGTCGAGGCGGATGAAGACCTGACGCTTGCCGTCGATGGTGACAAGCTCGCCGGAAAGACCGGCCAGGGGGCCCTTGATGACCCGGACGGGATCACCCGGGGCAAAGGGGGCGTTGCTGAAACCGACGGCTTCGGGGCTGTAGTCGAGCATGAAGCGGAAACGCTCCATCTGGTCGTCGGGGATGACGGCAGGCGTGTTCTGGCCGCGCAGCACCATGTAGCGCAGCACGGCGGCCAGGGTAAGCGGCAGGGGGCGTTCCAGGGGCGTGACATGCACGAAGACGAGCATGGGGAGCACCAGACGGTCGACCCGCTTGCGGCGGTCGCTCCACTGACGGACCTCGCTCTGCACAGGCACGTAGCACTCGATGCCCATGGAACGGAGACGCTCGGCCGTCTTCTTCTCCATGCAGGACCTGACGTAGGCCACCAGCCACTGGCGGGTGCCTGCGTCATTTCTTTTTGGACTGCTGCTCGGAATCGACTCCATAACCGTAACCATATCCGTACTTCTTGCCATAGCCGTAGTAGCGGCCGTATTTGCCGTAGCCGTAGTAGTAGCCGTACTTCTTCTGCGTGATGTCCAGACCGTTGACGACGGTGCACAGGCCGGGCAGGCGCTTCTGCTGCTGCAGCTCGTTGATGAGACGGTAGTCGTTCTTGTGGGTATAGTCGGCGCGGCAGACATAGAGGCTGACATCGGCCGTGCGGGCGATGAGCTGGGTGTCGGTGACCATGCCGATGGGGGCGGTGTCGAGCACCACGTAGTCGTAGCGGCTGCGCAGCTGGCGGATGGCTTCGTCGAGGGCCGGACGGGCGACCAGCTCCGTGGGATTGGGAGGCACCACGCCGCCGGGCAGCAGGTCGAGGTTGGGGTGGACGCCCGAGGGCTGGATGAGCTCGTCGAGCGAGGTGTCCTGGGGGGCGGAGAGGAACTGCGTGATGCCGCGGTGGTGGTGGGAGAGGTGGAACACCTTGTTGAGACCGGGCTTGCGGATGTCGAGGCCCACCAGCACCACTTTCTTGCCCAGCAGGGCCAGGCTGACGGCCAGGTTGGTGGCAATGAAGGTCTTGCCCTCGCCGCTCATGGTGGAGGTGACGAGGATGACGTTCTTCTGCGGGCCGTCCAGCAGGAAGAGGAGGTTGGTGCGCAGGTTGCGGAAGGTCTCGGTCATGAGGTTGTTCTCGTTCTCGCGGACCACAACGGCACCCTGGTCCTCGTCGCTGAGGGGGACATCGCCCACGATGGGGACGGTGGTGAGACGCTCGACGTCGGCCCGGCCCTCGATGCGGAAGCTGAGCAGCTGGAGGATGTAGATGATGCCGACGGGAATGCCCAGACCCAGCACAAGAGCCAGCATGTAGACGGTTTTGGTCTTGGGAGAGATGGCTCCACCGGCCATGGCGGGGTCGATGATCTTGGCCTTGTTGGCCGTGGCGGCGAGGGTGATGTTGTTTTCCTCGCGCTTCTGGAGGAGCATGAGGTAGAGCTCGGCCTTGATGGTCTGCTGGCGCTGGATGCTGACGTACTGGCGCTCCTGGGTGGGAGCGTTGCTGATGCGGCCGGCGTAGTGGCTGGCCTGGCGGTCGAGGTCGGACTTGGTGATGAGCAGCTCCTTGCGCGCGCTCTGGAGGCTGGTGGACAGACTCTGGCGCAGGCCGGCCAGCTCGGAGTCGAGGCGCCGGATGACGGGGTTGGACTCGGACGAGGTGCGCAGCAGGCGCTGGCGCCCGATGAGCCGGTCGGTGTAGGCGGGGGCCCGGGGCCGTCTCCTATACACCTCTTGATGGGTGNTGCGCGCGCTCTGGAGGCTGGTGGACAGACTCTGGCGCAGGCCGGCCAGCTCGGAGTCGAGGCGCCGGATGACGGGGTTGGACTCGGACGAGGTGCGCAGCAGGCGCTGGCGCTCGATGAGCCGGTCGTTGTAGGCGGTGGCCAGGGTGGAGACGGACTCGTTGCTGATGCCAATGTTGACGGGCAGCACGGTGTGGGCATTCTCGGGACGGGACAGGTAGTCGATGAGGTAGTCCACGAGGTTGAGCTGGGTGCCGTTGGCCACCACCTGCTTCTCGTAATCGGACTTCTCGGCCACGGCCATCTGGGCGTCGCTGCTGAGGTCGGTGAGGCCGGCACTGCGCTTGAACTCCTCGAGCTCGGCCTCGGTGGTGCCCAGCTCGGCGTTGATGATGGCGATACGATCGTCGATGAAGCGGGCGGTGTTGCGGGCCACTTCGTTCTTGTCGTTGTTGGCATCGCGGTTGTAGTTCTCGATGAGCCGGTTGAGGAAGTCCTCGCCCCGCTGGCGGCTGGTATTGGGGAGGGAGACGGTCACGACGGACGTGTTCTTGCCGGTGGGCTCGACGGTGAGACTGCCGGCATAGCCCCGGGCCACGGCTGTGGGCGAGCTGACGGTGACATCGACCTCGGTCACTTCACGGGGGAAGGAGTTGCGCGCAACGGGCAGGAAGGTGAGGGCACCGGCCGACGTGGGCAGCACAGCGGGCAGGCTGTCGAAGCGGGCGGAGCCGATCGTTGTTTCGTTCTGGGTAGCCGTGGCCTGGAAGGAACCGTTGGGGTGGAGGGTAACCCGAAGCTGGATGGGGGCGGACAGGCTGTCGGCCACATCGGCGGGGTAGTCTACACGGAAGGGAGACTGGCCGTAGTAGTCGATGCGGCGGAATCCGTCGCGCCGGAGGTAGCTGATGTGGAGGCCGAGGTCGCCCACCACCTTGCGGGCCAGGGACTTGCTGCGGAGGATCTCGATCTCGTTGTCCACGCTACCGGCGGAGTTGAGCATGCCCAGGTCCTGGAAGAGGGCGAGGTCGCCGCCGGCGTTGCCACCCTTCTTGTCGTCCTTGATGAGGACGGTGGTACTGATGTTGTAGACCGGCGTGGCAAAGTGGAGGTAGACCCACGCCAGGGCGAGGCACACCACCACGGCGGCTACAATCCAGGGCCAGCGGATGAGGTAGGGGAAGAGGAGGGCGCTGTAGTCGGTCTTCTCTTCTTTTTCTTCGAACAGGTCGTCGTAAAGTTCTTCTTTCATGAAAATAGTGGTTAGTGGTTAGGGGTTAGTGGTCAGCGGTTAGTGGTTAGTGGTTAGTGGTTAGCGGTTAGCGGTCAGTGGTCAGCGGTAAGCATACTAACCGCTAACCGTTAACCACTAACCGCTAATAACTTATTTCGTAATCGCAATAATCAGCGTGGCGAGCGAGACGATGGAACTGATCACGGAGAACCAGATGGTGGTGCTGGAACTGATGGACGAGGTGCGGGCCTTGGTCTCGTTGGGCGTGACGTAGAGGACATCGTTCTGCTGCAGGTAGTAGTAGGGCGAGTGGATGATGTTGCGGTCGTTGAGGTTGAGCTGGATGATGTGGCGATGACCGTTGCTGTCTTCGCGCACCAGCTGGACGTTGTCGCGGACGCCGTAGATGGTCATGTCGCCCGCCATGGCGAGGGCCTCGAAGAGGTTGACCTTCTCGTTGGAGACGGTGAAGGTGCCGGGATGGCTGACCTCGCCCAGGACGGCAATCTTGTAGTTGACCATGCGGACGGTGACGATGGGGAGCGTGGAGAACTGCGGACGGAGCCGCTCGCGGATGTACTGCTCGGCCTCGCCCTTGGTGAGCCCGCCGAGGCGGATGGTGCCCAGCACGGGGAAGTCTACGCAGCCGGCGTTGTCCACCAGGTATTGCTGGAGGACGGGCTGGCTGGTAAGACTTTTGGAGTTCTGACTGACGACGGTAGCCACGGTGAGGTTAAAGGGTTCGGCCAGCTCGGGCGCTTCGGGGCAGCTCACCACGATGGTGAGCAGGTCCTTGGGCTGGATGCGGGCGTCGTAAAGACTGTCGGCCGTGGCCAGGACGGTTGTCCGGGCACCGAGGTCCTGCAGGTAGGGGACGTCCTTGTAGCTCCGGCAGGCGGCCAGAAGGAGGGTTGCGACAGCCAGCAATCCGAATGACTGGCAGAAACGGTTCAATCGGTCCATGGAAAATTGAGCATTGAAAATTGAAAATTTATCTTTCATATTTGACATTTTATCTTTCATATTTGATATTTAATATTTTATATTTGATTTCAATACGCCTCCTCATCCCCCTGAATGGCATTCTTGAGGGTCTTGTAGATGATGAAGAGGTCGAGCGCGGGAGTCCAGTGCTCGATGTACCAGATGTCGAGCTTGACGCGGCCTTCCATCTGCCAGAGCTCGCTGGTCTCGCCCCGGAAGCCGTTGACCTGGGCCCAGCCGGTGATGCCGGGCTTGACGAGGTGGCGCACCATATACTTCTCGATGATGCGGGAGTATTGCTCGGTGTGCTTCAGCATGTGGGGGCGCGGACCAACGATGGACATGTTGCCGAGGAAGACGTTGATGAACTGGGGCAGCTCGTCGATGCTGGTCTTGCGGATGAACTCGCCCACCCGCGTCTTGCGGGGGTCGTGGAGCGTGGCCTGCAGGCGGTCGGCATCGGCATTGACCCGCATGGAGCGGAACTTGTAGCACCAGAACTCGCGGCCGTTGAGCCCCGTACGCTTCTGCCGGAAAAAGACCGGACCGGGCGACGAGAGCTTGATGGCGGTGCCTACAATGAGGAAGACAAACGGGAAGACGGTACACAGGAACAGCCCCGAGAACAGGAGGTCGAAGCAACGCTTGTAGATGCGGTTCTGGATGTCGGCCAGAGGTTCGGGGCGGATGGTGAGCACCGGGGTGTTGCCGATGAGCATCATGTGCATGCGGCGCTTGAGGTAGTTGCGGATGCTGGGAACGCTGTAGAAATGGATGAAGTGGTTCTCGCAATAGTTGATGACGGGCAGAATCTGCTTCCCGTAGGAGGACGAGAGGCCGCAGAACACGGTTTCGACCCCGTTCTGACGAATCCAGGGAAGGGCGTCGCCGACATTGCCCAGGTAGGGGACGGTGTCGGGGTAGATGGAGGAAACGGCCGGGGCGAAGTAGCCCTTGATGCGCAAACCGTAGGCCGGGTCGGTGGAAATGTCGTCGTAGAGGTCGTGCATGTTGTCGTCGGCACCGATGAGGACGACGGTGCGGGAGTTGCCGCCCCGGCGACGGTAGCGCTTGATGACCTCGCGGAACAGCAGGCGGTAGGCCGCCAGCAGGACGAAGAACAACAGGTAGAACGTCAGGAAGAAACGGAGCGACAGGGTACCGAAATCGGCCAGGCTGAAGAGGGTGCAGAACACCAGGGCATGGAGCAGCACGTTGCGGGCCGCCCGACGCACGATGTGGTCGGGGCGCACGATGCGGTGGTAGAGGATGACGCCGTGGTTGTAGTTGCAGAGGAGGTAGACCAGATTGAGCAGCACCAGAATCTGGGGAAGGGAGTGGACAAACAAGGCACCCAGCGTCCCCTCGTCGAAAATCCAGTAGAGGGCGACAAAAAGAAGATTCATCAGGCAAAGATCGCCCAGGATGATGACTCCTTTCAGCAGCTTGTTGAATTGCAGACCTTGTTTCATAAATTTGTGACTACTTTGCTTAGTTTGTTATTGTTTGTGTGGGGCGTATGGTACTATTTCTGTACAATGCATCTCTTTATTCTCCTATAATCCGCAAATCCAAATTTCCGCAGAATCCGAAACGAAGCGTTCGATTTTCAGGGAAAAGGACAAAACGAAGCGTTCAAAAAAGGAAAGCGCGCAACACTCAAAAAGCCGAAACAAAAGTTTTGTAATGACCTCTGTTTCGGCTTTATAATTTCATAAAAAATGGCTTTATAACGGCATTAAAATAAGGCTCAAAAGTTTGGCCTTCTACTTGAAAAATTGTATCTTTGTTCAGTGCTAAGCAGCTGTTTTATGAACTAATTTTTCCTGTTTCTTATACAGCATCATGTCTGTATATTCGGCAGAATAATTCATGTGGGCATTGAATTCCTTTTTTGTACAACCCTCAAAAGGATTGCCAATGGTTTTGTTTGCTCCAATCCATTCACACAGTTCAAGTATGGAGGATTTATTGGATGTGAAATAAACGAAGGAATGCTTTTCGAGTATCTTTAAAACATCCAAATAATCAGACAAGCGCCAATACATATTGTACGTACCAACATCAGTGGAAAGATAAGGCGGATCAATTAAAAAGACGACTCCGGGAACATCCTTATATTGGTTGAATACTGCTTTGTAGTCGCATGATACAATTTCAAGCCCTTTTAAGTAGTCAGAAGACTCCGGATAACCGGTCTTGCGAATGTTGTTATAAAGGACTTCCTTGCGCATTTCGGCTACAGACAATTTATACTTCATGGAGAACATAAGTGAGGATGATAAGGTTATAAAATCCACGTACCCAACATTTAGTTCTTCTTCCTCGATACGTTTAAAAATGCGTTCTCTAAGTTCCCCTTTAATTGGTTTATGTTTGGGTATCGAATTACCCACCAGCTCCCTAATATCGGCAAGCAGTTTATTTGTCTGTGGGATATTTTTCAGTCTGAACCGGTAGTTGTCGAAGTCATTGTAGACAACAGTAGCATCGGGCTTGCTTCTTTTGGCTATATGCGAAAGAAGTCCGGAACCGCCAAACAAGTCCACAAACACGGTATCTTCAGGGAACTGTTCCAAAACTTTAATAAACTCTTTAGCAAACATTCTTTTTTGGCCTACAAATGGCAGTGGTGCAGATAAATTCATATTCTTCATACGTTCAAGTCAAATTTAATGTTTTCAACTCCGGATAACAGTTCCAGAGTCCGGTCAATGTTATTTTCATATATATGCACATTTCCAAGGTCAAGGGTTATGGACTTCAGGGGAAGCTCCACCTGCCTTGCCATCAGATAAAGATGATAAATATCAGCCGGAAGCCCAAGGTTCGCATCAGAACTACGCTGATATGCAGATAGCACCAATTCTCCCTCATCAATTTGGAACTGCACAAGACTCAGGCAGGGTGCCTGGTTGCTTTCCACCCCGGTTTCTCCAAGAAACAGGACATAATTCTTGCTGTTGCGCTTTTCCCGGTTAATCCTGGTTATGAGGGGTGGAAGCTTTTCAAAGTAAGTTGGATAGCTGTTTACAAGGGTATGGCCGCAATAATCCCACCAGGTAATCCCTGCCTCTTTGTATTTTTCCACATCCCGGACTCCTTGCATAAACAGTTTCAATTCCTCTTTCAGCTTTTTCCTGGCTATCCCGTGGCTTTCAAATATGTCAAGTAAATCAGCGGGGGTTAGCATGAGCCTTTCGTTTAATAGATACTTGATACGCCCTTTCCTATTGGTCTGGATTTTGCCCGTTTGGAGTATCTTGTCTAATGTCTGGTAATACTTATTCATGAGCTTTATTTTTGGTTGTACAAAGGTAGCTCTACCGGACAACACAAGGCATCCCCGGCACATCAATCACACTGCACCGAGCGTGCAGTGCTTTCCAAACCGTTTGATAACATCATACACCTTACGTTCGCTTACCGAATATTTATTTGCCAAAAACGCCACTGCATAAGTGGTCTTTTCACCTTGTTTTTTCATGACCTCATACTCCGTATATAAGTCTATGAATCGAAGGTCATCCTGCTTGCCGCCCAAACTTATAAGCATTTCAAGCGGTTCTCTGTTAAATTTAAGTGCTTCAAACAATGTCATATCCAATCATTTTTGTACTTTTGCAATGCCAATCATTTATTTAATGCGTAAAAACGCCACGAGAGTGCGGCAGAGGGCATTGCCCCCGGTCGCGCACTCTCGTGGCGTTTTGTGTTAATAAATGATTGGCGTCTATATTAACAGGCCGGGGGCTTTTTTTATCCCTCCCCCGAAGGGATTGTCAATCACTCAATCCGATATAATTCCAAATTGAACTTGTCCTTTTTTTCCCAGCCTTCAGCCAGAACTGTCTGAATGAATCCTACTGCTTTTGTATAGAAATCTTTCAGTTCTTCTAACTGAGTAAAAGTATGGTATTCCGGTTGTTCATCCGAACCAAACTTAAACGTCACTGGCAGGGTTTCTCCGCCCGTCTGAACGGCCAAATCGTATGCTGCCTTATAGTTGTACTGGTTCTCCACAGAAAGCCATACATGGGCACCATTATAGGCGAATCCGGATAGGATAGCCGCATCAGTCTGGCTGTTATACCAGGACATAACCAATGTGTGGATTTCCTCATCAGTAGGCTTATGCCCGAACTCCTCTTCCATGTAGGAGGCAGAGCCGTTCTCTTTTTCCTGCACATCCCATCGGATGCGCCATTTGTCTTTAACCGGGTTCGTGCATTCCATCAGCGAAACCCCGGAACTTCCTTCAACTCTTCTCATGTAAACACGTATTTGGTTCTACCTTTGCCGAATGTCTCTGTCTTGATGGTCGTTTCAAACGGGAAACCATCCGGCATTTCCTTTACTTGTGCGAGAATATTCTTCATTTCCTCGCTGTTGGTGAAGAACTTCTTTGCCTCGCCGTTCACTTCGATGGCCACAATACAGCGGTCTTCTCCCTGCTCGGTTTTGATACCGGTCTCAAAGTCCTTCACTACAATGGGTAAGTTTACCAGTTCCCGGATGCTTACCACCACTCCGGGGAATCGCTTTTTACCGTCTTCCGGCTTGTAAGCGACATTCAAGTCTTTAAAACTTCTCATTTCTTTGCCTGTTAATTTTTTAAACAACTTATTACAGTCGGCGTGCTTCGTCATGCCGTAGAAACTGGCAATCAGTTCCCGCCGTCTTTTTCTCGATTTTACCTCGTGCATTTTCCGGGCAAACTTCTGTTTGATGCGTTTCCGCAATCTTACATAGTCGGGACGGATAACATAGCCAAGGAAATCAATGCCTTCTTCCACAGGGAACACCCGTTCATTCGGCTTTATTTCCAAGTCTATTTTTCCCATTTGCCCGTGAACAGCATCACGAATCTTCCACAATTCCGCTTTCGTTTTACCGAGTACCAGTCCGTCATCGCAATAGCGATAGTAATAACGAACCCCGTACTTATCCTTCAGATAGTGGTCTAAAAATACAGACAGAAGCAGATTTCCTGCCCCTTGTGAACTGCGCAGTCCGAAACTGATACCTTCCGGCAGCAGCTTAACAAACCGCTCCAACAAGACCAACAGCCTTTTGTCCTTGAACACCCTCCGGAAGCACCACATAACAAAGTCCTGCCGCGCATTGTCATAAAACCTCCGGATGTCAAATTTGTATGCGTAAAGCGTGCCTTCCGGATTTTTTTGCAAATCGGTACGTATGCAGTTCATCAGGTCATGAGTACCGCGCCTTTTGATGCTTGCACCAGTTGTCCGGATATAACGTTTTTGCAGGTGGCGGTCCACCACATTCATGATGGCAAACACAGCGATGCGGTCTTTCATGGACAGGATCTGCAAAATACGTTTTTTACCGTATTCTTCAATTTCCCTCTCATGGTAGCCGCCCAGCCGGAATGAGCCGTCCGCAATGGAAGCCGTCAGTTCGGTGATAATCTTCTCCCTATGGGCAAGCAGGAATCGTCCCTGCCTTGACCTCTTACGATCGGTTCCGCGAAGTACCGAATCGAATGCCTCCGACATATTGGAGTATTCGATGATTTCCTCGATAATATATCCTTCCCTGCGCATAAGCTATTGGTTAATAAACATGGAAGATGAGGGCCTTCCTTTCCCCGGGTCTGACTTCTTCGAACTGATAACAGCCTACCAAACTCCACCCGACGCGTGATTTTTCAGCTTTCCACCTTTTCTGGTGCTGTTGCTGTGGCTTGCTCCCCTCGGCACCGCTTCGGGGACACGTCCCCGCTGCTGTACGCCGATTTGTTAGATTTCCAGACGCGAGCCGACATTCGCATTCGTATTCGAAGCATCGTTATTCGCATTCGCATTCGACACACCGCCATTCGCATTCGCATTGTTGTACCCGCGATAGACCACACGGACTATTGGGGAACTCTACCGCTTGCAAAGTTACTGATTTAACAGGCAAAACAGATAAACGAATTACACTATCATCCAAAATAAAACGGATATACTGCCACCCGCGACGGTGAGCCCCCAATCAATCCAGTCCCAAGGACTTCCCCGAAGAGTATCTTTCAGTTCCAGACAGGAAGCTGCAATGGCCGCAGCATAAAAGGCCGTCCAAGGAGTAAATCCCAATAGACCTACCATCAAACCACCGATAAGATGCTTGTAACGGTTACTCATTTTTAAAAATGCGATAATCTTTTTCATATACCTCAAAATTCTATTTTTTCGACCGGCTTCGCCGGTATTTGAATACCTTTTAAATGGAATTCGGAAACCATCCGAATCCCGTTCTTTCGTTTTAGTCGCTTCGCTCCACGCTTTGGCGCTTTGCGCTTACGCCACCTCGCGTATCGCCTTGTACGCTGCCACGCTTTGCGCCCGGACGATTTTGCCGCGGAAGGCCAGACGGGAGCCGACATACGTGTACGAGCTCGATGCATCGTTACTCGCATACGCATCCGACACGCCGCCACTCGCATACGCATTGTTGTACCCGCGATAGACCACACGGACTGTAGCGGTGCTTATCCAGTACATGTCGGTATAGTAGGTGGAAGATGATCCGTTCAAATTACCTACCGGAACCATGTCCATATACTTGCCGTGCGCCACGCCTGTAATCCACTGACCGCTGTCCTTCTTGCCCTGTACCATACGGATACTGCCGTCAGGCATCCAGATGCGCCATTTGCCCTGGTTGCCGCTGTCATTCGGCAGATCCACGCCGTCCATCATGTCATACTTGTTGCCGTAGATGTCCTCGTAGCCCAGGCAGCAGATATTGTTCACCTGCACCACGGTCGCCTGTCCGTATTCGTCCCGGCTCTTATACCAGGCATACTGATGCACCAAGCCGTCAATCAGCGAATTCGTGATTTTGTTGTTGATGACATACGCTTCGTCATAGCCGATGGTGTCTGTCATTCCATGGTCGGCCGTTCCACCCGTTGTCCGGTTATTGTTATGCTGACCGGCACCGCATTGTTCCTGCATGTCCCTACGCCCGTACTTTGCATAGCTCAGGTTCGCGATGCGGCTGTGCATCAGGGCATCTATCTGCTGCATGCCACGCTGCTGGCTGTAATAGTGGAAGTCCGTCCATGTCATGCTTGCCGTGGTCGAAGCTCCGGTTATGCAGGCACGCAACTTGCTGCCCACTACAGAACTGCCCACAACGGCACACAGATGTTCCTCATTGGCCACCCAATCCGGTTCCATGTCCTCTATCTTGTCGCTGTTGCTCAGCACCACGCAGTCAAACTCTGCCGTGTTCAGAATGGAGAAATGCAGGGCTGTAGCACGTTCCGGAACGTCTGCTATCAGATACATGCCGGCTTCAAATTTCAAGCCGATGGTCGGCACCACAATACTCTTCAGGATGTTTCCCTCCGCATCAGCAAACACACTGCCGATAAGCCCTGTTCCTGGAACGCTCGGGAAGCGGACACGTCTGTAACCCGACACGTCCACTTTGCACACGGAATAAGCCTTGTCCGTCGTATAGGATTCCATCAGCGTGGGCTTGCCGCTCATGATCTTGCGTTCACCCAGCCAGCCGCCCTGTGTCTCCTTGATGGCATCCAGTGTCAGTACCGTCGCGTCCGGAATCGGGGGCATTTCGTCCTCCGGATAACTGCTGTAGCAGGCGTACTTCTTGTTGTTCAAATAATCGTTGATGCCTTTGCTCCAGTAAAACGGCTCATACATCATCCAGTCTCCCTCGCTGCCGTCCAGCTTCGCCACCGTGCAATCGTTCATATCCTCCGCATCGGCATAGAAGTTCGAGCTTTCGTCATGCAGGGGGAAATAGGTCATCTCCCCGTCCGGGTTGTTCACTTCCACCTGCTGCCCGGCTATCTCCACCTTCCGGCTCGTGGGCATCCTGGTCACCTTGGCCAATACGCGGTGGCGCTTGGACAGGATGGCATTCACATGCCCGCTCATTTTGTACGTATTGCCGAATTTGTACCCCGTCTTGTTGTCCAGGTTCGAAACATTGGCATCGTCGGCCACACTGTCGTCAAACTCAATCATCGTATAGGGCGGCTGCTTGATGGTCAGTTCCGGATAACGGGCGGCATACTTCTCCAGTTCCTCATCAGCCAGATACTTCGTCAGGGTCAGCTTGCCCCTCAGTCCCGAATGCCGGTCATCCACGGCACCCGTCTGCGTATACGTTCCGTAGTCGTAATACTTCTTCAGCAGGGTTCCGTCGTCTTCCCGGTCTATCTCCAGCACGAAGCGTTCCAGCTTGCCGCTGCCGTTCAGTCTGGCCTGGTGAAGGCGTTCCAGCATAGCGAACCCGTCGATGCCGGGGCAGTTGGTGTAGCGGTAGCCCCGCACATTATTGATGCCTTCCAGTATCAGGCCACTGTCGGACAGCTTGGTCAGATATTCCAGGAACAGTTCCTCAATCGTGTCCGGCAGGCATAACTGCACAACGGGCGCACCGGTGGCCAGTTTCACACGGGTCAGCCCCGTACCCCTCACGTCCAGTTTCTTCAGGCGGCCCTGCCAGCTCAAGTCCAAAGTAGCCACATTGCCGTTGTCCCCGTTCCGGGCCAGCCGGTTGTTCCGCATGTTCACTTCTTCCAGAAGCAGCATGCCGTTCGTCGAAGCCATGAACGAGCCGTTCCGGTAACCGCTGGCTTTCTCCACGCTCATGTCGAGTTTTACCAGTGAGGTCAGCAGACCGAAGTTGAAGCCGATTGCGAACGCATCCTCATGCCAAACCAGTTCCTTGACTTTCGCCGCACCGATGATCTTCAACGGGTCATTTTCACCGAAGGCACGGGTCAGCTGCAACGAGTGGAGCACGTCCGCATCCACCACGCCGCTGTCGGCCTGCACGCCGTTGCTGGTGGAAAGCTGCACACGGTACGGAATGGTCAGACGGTACTGCATCGGTTTCAGCGTGTAGGCCTTGTCCAGCGATGCCGTACTCTGGTAGAACTGGGCACCCAGCGTGGATACATAGCCGTACTCCACCTGCTTCAGGTCATACCGGCGTTGGATGAAGTAGTTTCGGTGTGCTTTCAACGAACCCTTCAGACCGTAGATTTGCGGATAGGTCTGTTTGGCTCCGTCCGCACCCACCGGCATTTCGTTCAGGAACGGATAGATGTATTTGAAGATGCCGGACTTGTTATAGAGGCGCGAGCACCACTTCTTCATCTGTTCGGTATCGAAATGGTCAATGGCTTTCTGGATACTGAAAGCACTCATGAAGCTTGCGCCCCCGTTCCATCCGCTCACCATAATCTCCACAATCATGTCCCAGCAATTGGCCACGATGAGGTTCCACAGCCACGAGTTATGACCCTGCATCACATAAGCCCCGTCGCGCTTCGTCTGGCGGTTGTCGTCATACTTCCCGGTCAGGAACGACTTGTTGTCAGAACCGAGCTGGCAGTCGCCGTCATAATAGTCAATCGACCATTTCACACCGTCCCATGTGCGGATAAGCATGTTCTTCGCAAGCTGGTCCACGCCGAGGTTGAACTGCACGTACAGATAGTAGGCAATCAGGTGGGGAAGGTCGAAATACTTCGATGCCTCTTTCCTGAACGTATCGCTCTGCCACTTGGCGGTAGGGAACTTGTCGCCGTCGTCCTCATAGTCCACCCCCTCGAACGAATGGGATTCCGTGCTGTAAACCATGTTCCTGCCCGCAGGCGTTTCCTTTACGCACCGGTAGACGAAACTCATCATGCGGTCGGTGGCCTTGTACATCTTGTCGTACTTGTCACCGGTACCGAGGTGGTCTTTCAGGTTCGGTTCTTCCTCCGCGTCACCGCCTCCGTCCGACCAGAAGGTATCTTTCGGATGATTAAATTCCAGTCCTCCGTCAAAGTTGTAGTCCATGAAATCCTTATGCTCCGGTTCGGTACTCGGCAACCAGTGGAACAGGCACAGCGGATTGGAGTTGTTCAGCGTCTCGAAGCAGACGGGCAGGTACTGCTTGTGTCCTTCCTCGTCGGCTTCCAGGTAGTTCAGCGTGTCGCCCTCGCCCCATTTCTCGCCGCCGATGGTCTCATCCTGCCCGAAGATGGGGTAGCTGTCGCTCTTCTCGTTGTTCATGTTGTACTGGCCGTAATAGGTCAGGTCTTCGTCGGCACTCTTCGCTACGAACAGGTCGCACGGCAGGCCGTCGATGGCCGAACGGTAATCGTCCTTCAGCCCATGGTCTTTGGCGTAACGCTGGGCAGGCGTAAGCAGCCCCATCTCTTTCAGTCCGTCATTGATAAGCTTCGCACCTCCGGTATTGGTGGTCATGGACGAGTCCGAGAAGTCGCATTTGGAACATGCCAGCTTCGCGCCTACCGAGTTCCTGCGTAACTTGAAGAGATTTTTTTTGCCGGTAGTTACCACCGGATTCTTCTGCCTGCCGTTTCCGTCAATCTCCCCGTAGCTCAATGTAACCGTCCAGCCGCTTGCCGTCTTCTGGAAGTAGAAACGGAAGTTCTTTCTGGCATAGTTCACGGAAGAAGTACCCTGAATACGGACATATACGTTGGTAAGGATAAAGTCAAGCGTCCTGTCCTCTCCGTTATAGAAACGGACCTCCCTTACCAGTTTGTTGGCCTTCTTGTCGTTCAGCTGGGCCAGTGCATCCACCACGTTCAGCGTGTCGCTGTCGCTCGGAACCTCACTGCCCACGCTGCCCGTGCCTATCAGTACCAGGATCGAGTTCCGGCGCTTCTTCATCAGCCCCATCAGCTTCTCCATGCTCACCGTATCTCCTTCATTCAGCACGCGGTTGTCCTCATCCAGTGAGCGCACGCCCGGTTCCCCGTCGGCATCCTCCAGGTGGTTGCGGTCCACGATGTAGTTGTTCAGCACCTCGTCCGAGGTCAGCGCCTTGTTATAGATACGCACGCTCTTCACGTTCAGGTCGGCACCCGCCGACTTAAATTCCAACTGGCTCTGAATGTCAAAATTCACCTTGTCGAGCCACTTGGAAGCAGCCGACTCTTCACCGTTCACATAGAAACCGATCAGCGTGCGCTGTTCGTTGGTCTGCACGTTCGGATAGAACACGTAGGTAATGCGGATATTCGTACCCGGCTGGAACTTGGTACCCACCGAGTCTTCATAGCGCAGCATCTGTCCGGCATCCATCGCCTCGGTCACCACACCGGTCAGGAACTTGGCCTCTTCCGGAGTCACAATCAGCCCGTACCGGTTGCCGTTGTCCAGCTGCCCCAGGCAGGTGATCAGCTCGGCATCCGTATCCGTCACGTTGGCCGTGCTGTATTCTATCTCCAGCGTCATGCCCACGTCACGGATGGCAAATCCCTCGGGCTTGTCCGCCTCGTTGAAGGGGCGGTAACCGCCGTCAGCGGTCAGGGTCATACCTGCACCACCGGCCAGCAGCAGGCGGTCCTTGTGCCAGCCGCTACCGGCACCATATTCGTTCACGCTCCACAGCACGTCCCGGAACTCCATACGCTTGTCACCGCTCACCCAGCTTGCCGGGTTGTTTTCCGTGTTGCTTCGCCCGAAGGCGTCAAACGTACACACGGCATCCGGTGCCAGCGTGGCTTCAATGTCCGGGTGCGATGTGGTGTTCACCTGCACCTCAAGCACGGCATCGCCGCATGACACACGGTAGTCCAACGGTTCCACGTTCACGTTCGTCCGTCCGTAGCTGCCGGTCTCACCGCGTTGCAGCAGGTCTTCCTTCACCACGCTGCCCCGGTCGGTCACTTTCACACGGGCCGTGTACGCATCGCGGTCATAGCCGGCATACGTGAAGTTCCATGCCGTGAACTGCTCTGCCTCCAGCACCGGGTGTTTCCAGTCACGCTGGAACCCCGCTGCCCGGTGGCTGAACATCAGGCCGGCATACGCTGTCACACCTCCGCCTGCCTTCAGCAGCGTAATGTAATGCACCCGGCTCACCACACCGGAGTTCTCATGCTGCGCGTAGGCTTCCACCACGTTCGTACCCTCCTGCATCTGTGTCAGGGGGATGGTCACGTTCTTCTGCTGCACACCGCTGCCGGCCGAAAGACCGAGGGTAAAGGCCTGTCCGCCGTTCACGCGGTAGTAGATGTTCTTCTCACCGCTCGTGCCCTTGGCAGTAAAGGGGATGTTCACGTCATTTTTATATCCCCCGTCGGCCAGCCCGTTGCCCGCCGAGTAGGTGGTCTCCAGCTCCATGGCCACCATGGTCACCATGGCCGTGGCCGTCTTCATCAGCGTGCCGTCCTGGTAAGTTGCCTGCGCTTCCACCTGTACGGTATAGGCAGTGGCATCCTTCAGATAGGGCGAAGCGTCAAAGGTATAGCTCTGTCCGGCTGTAACGCCCACAAACTCCGCATCCCGGAACTCACTGATGACGGTCGAACCGCGTTTCACGATTACACGGGCTTTCAGGTCGCTGTAGCCGTCCACCGTACCGCCACCGGCAGTGCCCACACCTACGGAGTA
The DNA here is from genome assembly GCF_900128475.1 of Mediterranea massiliensis. Classification (GTDB taxonomy): domain Bacteria; phylum Bacteroidota; class Bacteroidia; order Bacteroidales; family Bacteroidaceae; genus Bacteroides; species Bacteroides massiliensis_E. The sequence continues at coordinate 137,527 of NZ_LT635835.1, forward strand.
TTTCACCACAAAGCCGCTGCCCAGTGCCAGATACTGCGAGGCGGGAAGTCCCGCACCGCCGCTGTCCGTCAGGTCGATGTTCACCACCACCTTGTCATCGTCCGTGTACTTGGAAAAGCGCACTTCCTTCGAGCTCTCGCCGCCCTGGTTGTCCTTCTGCTTGACGGTCATCACGTACTGGGTGCCGTCCTCGCTGTCCTGCACATCCACGTCCGTCACCGTACCCACCATCGCATCGAACACCGTTCCGGATGTAGGAGGTTTCGTCTCGCCGCTCACCAGTTCCTCGGTAGGGGTACGGTTTGACAGTTCCTTCTTCAGGAACGCTTCGATGTCATCGCCTGCATAGGCATGATAGGTGCCGTCCGGCTGTTTCTGATTCCATGGTGTTTCAAGATTCATCGGATGCTCGGTCGCGTTGATGATTCCGCTTATTTTCCTTTTTGCCATAATACTGTCCTTTTATAATAATCATTCATTTATCAGTTTTACTGCTACCGTTCCATGCGTCCGATCCGTTCCACGGCTCGTCGCCTTTCCAGTATCCAAGTCCGAAACAGCTGCTTATCGCAGACCACACCAGTCTTGCCCCGGCATAGACAGCCGACAGGGCACGTTTCCCCACATACGCAGCCGTTATTTCCTTACCGCCTATGGTTATCATCGTCAATCCTCCTCATAAATCAGATACAGCGTATTCGCATCCTTGTCCTGCAGCGCCTCGTAAGCTTCCCCGCTCATCACCTCATGCCGGTAGGCCAGCAGTCTCAGGCTGCCGCCTGTTCCGGTATATACGGCATCACCCAGCAGGTAGAGCTTGTCCGGCAGGATGGCTGTCCGGTCCGCATTCATGAATATGCCGGCAGGAGGCACACCCGCCACATCCCAGTCCCCGTACAGGGTGGAGTCCATGTGGTAGGCGAACTTCCCGGCATCCGCTACATACACTACGCTGCCGCCCGGTTTGGTACTCTTGTCAGGTAAAACGTTGCCTGTTTCCATCCATGAGGAAAAGCGTGCGGTAGCCCCGCCGATGGCTGCTGCCGTAGTCTGTTCCACCTTGGCAGCGGCGTTTTCTGCCTTGGCTGCCGCTTCGTTGGCCTTGGTGGCCGCTTCCGTGGCGGCCTGGGTCTTTTCCTCCAGTCCGGCTACGGCTCCTTCCGCTTTCTTGGCGGCAGCCTCGGCACGGGCGGCGGCATCGCTCGCAGGCTTCCCTATCAGTTCCAGGGGGACGTTCACCATCTTGCCGTCCTTCTCCCCGGGCAGTGATTTCACACCGCTCAGCGAGGTGACGGTCTCCAAGTCCTCCACGCCGGTAGAACTCTGGAGTACACGGTCCAGCACTTCCTGAACCAGTTCTTCTTGTGTCATTTCTGCCATACTCATTCGTTTTTATCGGTTTCTGACCCGCCCAGGATTTCGTTCAGGGCATCTATCACATTGGGAAGACAATAGCGTTCCACCGCCATGTGTATCATCCCGGTTTCCTCATCGCTGAACTCGGTCTCGCCGGTACTCTCGAAAATCTTGAACGCAAGCCGATGGGCCTTGATGCCACTGACACGCGTATACAGCAAATCGGCTATCTGCTCACGTGCATCGAAAACCTCCCTCGTCTGACGGGTTATTCCGGTGGGAACGCTGAAATTCCTGAAATCTAACTTTTTCATATATATCTGTTTTTTAGGATGAATGATTCAATATCTGGTAACGGAATCCGTCCGCTTTTGTAATAAGTACCGTTACGGAGTCCCCGGATGCCATCTCGTAGTTTTGCAAATCTTCATTGTGGTTATAGATACCTTTTAGTATGATATTCTTTGAACCGGGTCTGACCCTGAACGTGACAATGGCTGCAAAATCGGTAGGCAAGTAACTCATGCCGAACTTGTATGCCACAGAACTTTCCGACGGCAGCGTAACCTCTGCCTTACTGTAGTTGGGTTCATTGTAATACATCAAAATGATATTGTGTTGTGAGAAATCCACCGTGTAGTTTCCACTTCCGAAGGTAAGCAGCTTGGCTTTCGTATTGATAAACGCCGGGGCAAGTAATGCCGCATTGCTGCTGATACCGTAGTTCTTCGTACCGCCGGTAACATCTATAAACAATCCATAGTTCGCTTGGTCGAAGCCGTAATTCCCGTATATATTGGGGGCTGAGTTCACGATACGACCGACAGCGGTAAAAGCTCCTCCTGCAGAAGACGGTATCACATCATCACCGAACATCACATATCCTTTGCTGCCGCCGACACGGAAAAAATCATCATAAATGGCAAGACCGCCACCGCTCCCGTGAGAGTCGGCCACAGAACCGATACGGCCGTTCCCTATCTCAAAGCCGCCGATTTTCCCTTTGCTGCTGTCTATCTCTCCGGTAAACTTACCGTTGGTCGTTTCAATGCTGCCGTCTTCCAGTATCTTGAAGTTGCCGTTGGCCGTTACCAGTCCCTCCAGCTGTATATGGTCGGCTGTCAGCTTGATTTTGCTCACGGTATTTCCGTACTCGTCCTCTTCCTCCACGCTCACCCCGATAAGGGCAATCTTTCCTGTATTGTCCTGCGCATACAGACCGGAACCTTCAGGCTTTATGACAAGCCCGGTCTCTTTCAGCGCATTACCGTCCTTGTCGAAGACCGCCGCTGAAATCTTTACCAGCCGGTCGCTCTGTTCGAACAGTGTACGGTACTTATAGGCCAGTGCGTCCGCCTTGTTGGTGCTGAACACCAGCAGCGAAATGTAAATCACGCCCGTAAACGACAGCTTGAAGTCGCCAGTGCCGTTCCAAAGTCCGTCCAACGTGAACATCTTCTCACCGCCAACGGGCAGGTCCTCTTCATGGCCGAACATGTTGAAGTTCTCAAACCCGGTCTTATCAGCGTTCACAAATTCTATTTTCAACCTTCCGGCCTTGATAACCCGGTAGCTGAACGACAGATACACCACGCCGGGCACCCGTTCGCCCTGGCTGTTCGTCTGCCGGTACTCCGGTACCAGCCGGAAGTCCTCCAGTTTCTGCATGATATAGCTGTTCCGGATATAGGCATAAGGCACCTTGCCTTCGGTCCGTATCTCGGCATGGCCGTCCGGCTTCGTACCGTAAGGACCGCCGTTCGCCCAGATCCAGCGTCCGCCCAGGGTGAACAGCGTAGCCTTGCTGCCCGTCTTCCATTTGTCCATGCCGTCGGCAAAACTGCTGTTGTCCAGATAACTCTGTTCTTCGCGTATTTCCTTGCGCAAGCTTTCCACGGCTGAATGGATTTTCCCCTCGGTTATCTCAAACCGCGTCAGGATGTCCTCGCCCGTCATCAACACGAACGTACCCTTCAGCCACACGTTGTCGGCATACAGGCCGTTTCCTTTCGGCTGTTTGTCTGCCGGGAAAGCGCTGCTCCTGATGCCGTCCAGCTTACCCAGCCGGCAACGAAGGCAGCCGTTGAAGTTCTTGGCCTTCACACCGTCCAGAATGTCGATACGGGGCTGCCCGTCCTCCGTGGCCGCAATGGATATAAGGTTCTGCCGGAGCGGGTTTTCGGTGTTGCCCATCAGCACGCACTCATCGCCTGCCTCCGGCTTCACCCCGCCAAACTCGCTTACCGGGACCAGCACACCGCCGGCTATCACCGAAGCCACCTCCACCCAGTATGCTTTTAGTTTCTTACCACCCGTAACCGCACAGCGCATCAGGTCATGGGCCACAAAGCCCGATTCCTGCTCAAACACGATGCGGTAGTTGTCGCCCTGCTTCACCACGTCCTTGATCTTGCCGTTGGCAGCGGACACCACCAGCTGGCCGCACACGCTGCGCACCTTCTCGATCAGCAGTTCCAGCGCCACCAGGCTTTGCCGGGCAGTCACTTTGTCCACCGTCAGGTTTGTCAGTCCGGTCAGCTGGTCAATCCACAGCTGCCAGCCCTCACCGGTCAGCCCGTCCACAAACTCCGTGCTGCGCAGCAGTTCGCGGATCACGGCAGTCAAGTATTCGGCATTGCCCTCACCATCCACGATGCCGCAGGGCTTGCCGCCAGCAGCCTCGCCAAAGCTCACACCCTTCAGGAAGCGGATGGACTCTTTGGCTGTGTCCGGCTGGTTCTTGCTCAGGAACTCTTTCTGGCTGCGCCGGGCGGAAAACAGGTTGTTGTCCGTGGGCAGCGTCTTGTCCCAGCTTCGTATGATGTCCGGAAGGGCAGCGCCTTCCGTCTTTGATTTCGTATAGCTTTTCAGCGCACCGATGCTGTCCGTCACCTTGTCGAACTTGCCCACCTGCAGCGCATCGCTTATCTCGATGTCCATCTGCCCGGGTTCGTTCACCTTGCGGCTGATCTTGGTGATACGGCTCTGACGGTAGCCTTTTTCCGGGAAATACTTCCGGCTCTCCAGCTTCACCCGTCTGCCCACAAACAGGTCTATGCCGTGCTCCTCGATGTATACCGGGTCTGTCGGGGCTTTGTAGGCGGCAATGTCCAGCCAGTGGTCCCGGTTGTACTCGTCCACCGCAACCGCAAACTCCTCTTCGGCCAGCCGGTAATACTCATCCGGCATCCGGATATTCCACAGGATATAGGTGTCGCCTGCTCGGGGCACCAGCTTGCCGCCCGGCAGCTGGGTGTCGTCATCGTAGGGCCAGATGGTGATCAGTTCGAATTCACGTGCCGCGCTGTCGTAGTTCACCTCAAAATAGTGGTCGTCACTCTCCCCGAGTCTGGCCAGGTCGCCTGTCTGGAACGACACACGTTTTGTCTCACCCGCCAGCTCGTACAGGTTGGGGTCAAAGTCCAGTTCCCCGTCCCGGAAATAATAGACGGTGAATTTGTTTCCTTCATCGTCTGCCACCTCCTCGCTGCGAACCGAGCTCACCGTACCGACCCGACGGGGGAAGATGCCGCTGAAAGCATCCTGCTCGTAATGGTCATAGATGCCATATTCCTCCACGCCCTGCTCGATGTACTTCCTGCCGCCGGGAAGCATCAGACGCGGGCTGCCGTATTTCTCCGCATCGATGTTGCGGGTCGAGCCTACCGGGAACAGGCGCGTATAGAATTTGGCCGTGTTGCTCGTATCTCTTTCCAGGGAGGTCAGCCCCTTGCCATAGCCAAGGGTGATTTCTTCCCCGTGTTCGCAGCGGCACACGTTCACAGTCTGCCCCTCAACCCACCATTCCACCTTGCCGCCTGCCTTTTCCGCGATGGCTTTCAGCGCTTCGTCGCAGTACATCCCCTCGTAGTCTATCGTGATCAGCTCCGTACCTTCCACCGTACCCGTCTTCCAGTCAGTAATGTGGCCCATGCCGTTATTGATAGCCTTCACCACCATCGCCACATGCTCGCGGGGCGTGGCCGTCAGGGTAAACAGGGGGTTGGTGTCCCCGTCCGTCGTCTCCAGCACCAGGAACCGCTTGATCAGGCTCTCGATACCGTACAGCTTCAGGTTATACTCCCATTCACCATCGCTCACCTGCTTCGGCGTGTAGCGTTCTGTCAGCCAGTACCGTTCGCCCAGATAGTCCGTGTAGTCGTTCACGTCCAGGGGCAGGAAGGCATAATAGCTGAACGACAGGGAAAGCACATTGTCTCCCTGCACTTCCTTGCTTTGCGTCGAGCTGTCGTTCACGGCCACATCCGCACGCTTGGTTCCGGCTTTATCATATATCGTTAGAAGCATATTCTAATAGCGTTTGAATGGTTATATAATCGGTTTCGGTTCCCGGAACTTTACCCGGAACTTTCCGGCATGCACACCTTCCGTCCACAGATAGGTCAGCGGGGTGAACTTCGTACAGTCGGCATACTTCACCCGCAGCTGCAGATCCAGCTGGGGGAAACGGATCTCCAGCCAGCCGTCCTTCCCTTGCTTCAGGAAATTCACAAAGGCAAAGTACTGCTTCATCCAGCCTGCCTGGGTCTTGTTGTAAAGCGCAAAATGCAGCGTCACGTCACGCGCTTCATTCCGTGGGGTCAGCACGGGGCTGTATTTTTCCCCGTGCTCTTCCCGTATGTCCACAGCCGTATCCTTCTTGGCCTTGCTCGGGGTCAGGATGGCCGTCAGGTTCTCCATGCCCCCGCGTCGGTCTTCCACCAGGAACACGCCGTATTCCGTCCAGATGTCCGTGCCGTTCACCAGCACCAGTCCGCTCAGTATATTGCCCATATCACTTCACTTTTAGTCCGTCACGTATCATTTTCTTTATCACTTCCTTCAGTTCGCCCAGGTGTCCGGCGCTCACACCGGTGTTCTCGGCTATCCGGGCCAGATGCCCTTCAGCCGTGTCCATCTTCTCCACCACGCTTTCCAGCCGGACGTCCATGCTGCTCCAGTGCTGCAGCCCGCCGGTGAACATGCCCTCCAGCTTCGTGCCCTGGTCCTGCGTCATGGCCGTAAAGCCGCCCGCTTTCGCACTTTGGCTCGTACCGCCCTGCTGCGTCTTGTCATAACCGGTGGCTGCCGCCAGGTTGTCACGCAGGGCAAGGGCTTCATCCATATACTGCATGTACTCTTCCATCAGCGCGTTCCGTTCCGCCTCGGTCAGTTCGTTGTCCTCCATGGCCTTGCCGAACTTCTCCCACCAGCCTTTCAGTTTGTCGCTGTACATCTCACCGATCTTGTTGCTCAGCATCGCCCGCATGAAGTACTCGGATATATCCTCCGCCGCATCCTTGGCACCGTACTTCATGTTCATCAGGTTGTCGATGAAGCTGCTGTACATACCGTCGAACGAAATGCCCGTCAGCCCTTCATACAGCTGGTCGGTCAGTTCCTCCAGCTTGCCGGCCTGGTCTATGTAGTCATCCAGTTTCTCGGTCAGTCGCCCGCCATAGCCTCCCTTACCGGTATTCTGGATTTGCGTCCACATATCCACGTTGCTGCGCAGTGCCTTCATTTCCTCCGGGCTCAGGCTCCACAGGTTCCCGTCCCACTGGCGGCCGATCTGTCCGCTCAGTTTGTCTATCTGTGCCTGGTTGAAACCGCCCCAGTAGTAGTTCCAGCTGTGGTGACTTCCGCTGTAGCGTGCCTGTTCCTTTGCTATCTGCAGATAGTTTGCATTCGTTTCTTTCTGGTATTTATAAGCATCCCGGTAAGCTTCCACCGATTTTGTCCCCTTGCTTGCCTTAATGGTATCGGTCAGGTCTTCGATGGAAGTCTGCAGTTTCTCGTTCCGGTCCGTAAGACGGTCTATAGCCGCCTGCACTTCCCTGGCGTTCCCGCCGATGCCGAACAGTTTGTTGAAACCTCCGAAAGACACCGTGTTCAGCAGTCCTCCGATACCATTCACAAGGGAACCGCCTATCTGTTTGAACAGGTCTCCGCTGAGGATATTGTCGAGTATTCCGGTTATCGCATTGAAAATGGTATCTATCAATGATGAGATAATCGGGCCAATACCGTCTTTCAGCAAATCCAGTATGGAGAGAATGGCCGATATGATTTGTCCGATGACTCCGGCACTTGACAGGGTTTCGGACATCCGGCTGATGGCATCGCCGACCTTGCCTCCGATATTCAGTTTTGAAAGACCGGTAAGCATGTTCTGGATTCCTTCAAATGATCCCTGCAAGGTTCCGCTCGCAAAGCCGTGCAACCCGTCGGATACCATGTTCAACCCGTCAACCGTGTCCCGGGAGGCACTTTTCACCTCCCCGGCAAGCGCCTTCATTTCAGAGGTGGCGTTCAGGTATTCTTCGTCAGCTGAAATGCTGGACGATTGGGCCGTTTGAAGAGCGATTTTAGTACGTTCTATTTCTGCCTGGTTACCGCTTTCAAGAGCCTTGTTGTAATCGGTCTGCGCTGCTTTTAACCGAATGAATGCCGCTTCCTGCTGCAGTTCCGCATTTTGCACGCGTGTTACGGCATCCCCCAAAGCGTGCATCTGCGTTTGCAGCCGGGCAAAATCCAATGTCCCGTTGCCACCGGGGAGCATGCTTTGAATCCGTTCGATGGCATCGTAAACGACCTGCTGGTCTGCGGCTCCCGTTTTTTTGAACTCATCCGTCTTGACATACTGTTTAAGCTCGCCAAGCAGGTTCTTCATCTGGTCTGCAAGCAGACCGGTCAAATCCCCGAACGCTGCTCCCCAGTCTATCTTCTGGGTAAGGGCTGCCATGTCCACTTTGTGCACAGCCGCATCACGCTGCTTCTCCAAAGTCAGCCTTTCTCCCTGGGACTGTGCCTTGCGGATTTTCTCGGCATATTCTTCAGCGATGGCCAGTTTCTGCTGCTGGAAGGTCCCGTATTCCTTCAGATAGTCACGCATGGCTTCCGCCTCTTCCCTGTACACGTCCGCCTCCGCTTTTTTCCTTGACTCGGTGTTTGAGGCACGGGCTTTTTCAAGTTCATCCTGTTGCTCCCGGGTAAGTCCGTTATCTCCGGTGGAAAGACCGGCTTCCTTGTTCTCACGCTTCCAGTCGGCTTCCTGCCGGTTTATTTCTTCTTTCCGGGCGTTATAGTCATATTCGATTTGTGCCAGTTTCTTTTCGGTACCGGCTTGCATACGGTCTATCTCTTCCTTCCGGTTCTCGGCCTGCAGGGCGGCAAGATCCTGCGCCAGCCTGCGCTCTGTGGCAAGCCGTTGCTTGGCTTCCGCTTCCGGATTCTTCCCGGACTGTTCGGGGTCGGTATGTCCGCCGATATTTCCTTTTTTGGCTGCTTCTGCCGCTTTCTTTACCTCTTCCTCCGCTTTTTTCAGATAACCGTCGCGTTTGTTTTCGGCATTTTTCAACAGTATGTCATAAGCTTCCTGATCATGTTTCTTAATGGCAGCCTGTGCATCATAGAACTGCCCGGATTCTGCCATGCTTGACTGCATGATATATTGTCCCCATTTCCCGAAAAAACCCATGGCGCTTTCCGCCTCTTCCGGTTTCTGCGCCTTGATTTTATTCACCTCTTCATCGGCTTCTGCAGCTTTTTTTACAAGGTTCTGGACATTGGCCTGGTGCAGCAGGACCTGTACATAGTCCTCGCTCTTTTGGATAAGGGTATCATACCATTCGGAAAGTGTTTTATAATACCCGAAAGATTCCCCGTACTTGCGGTTCAGTTCCTCTACCTTCGCCTTTTCCTGTTCCTTGCTGCCGGTGAAGTTCTTTATTTCATCGATGACCGATTTCAGTTCGAAGCGGGTACGCACCATCTGGGCACGGCCGTCCTTCTCTATCTCGGTCATTTCCTTGACTGATACGTTGAATTCATCCACGCCTTTTTTGGCACTGAACAGGTTTTTCGTCCAATCCCAGATTTCATCACCGTACATTACCAGCAGCATGATGCCGGTGGTCATGGCCGTCTGCCAGGAAAAGAGCGAGGACAGGACCTGTTTCCATACCGGTGTGCCTTTCTTGCCTGACTTCTGCAGCTCATCGTATTCCTTGCGGGCACGGGCCAGTTCGTCCGTAAAAATCGGCAGGTTGTTGGATATGGCCAGAAAGAACATCTGCGGTCCCATGGCCAAAGAAGGCATTTCACGGGCCATCTGCTGGATGCTGTTGTGAAGCCCGTTGAACTGGCGCTGTGCATTGGGCATGTCTGCAGGGGTGACCTGCACGGATTCCGATTCCTCCTGCAGCAGTTTCAGTTTGCCGCGCAATTCCTCAAGCTGCTTCTCCAGTGCATGGATCTGCGCGATATTGGCACTCTGGTCCAGATTGGGGGCAGCCGTCTCCCCGGCAAGGCGCAGCCTTTCCAGTTCAGCCTCCAGCAGCCTGACGGTATTACGCAGTTCCAGCGCCTCACGTTCGGCCTTGTTCATGCCGGGCGTGAGTTTGTCCTTCATCAAAAATTCAACTTCTACAGGTTTGCTCATTCCAGTTTGCTTTGAAAAAATCCTACTATATCGTTCGCTTCATCCTCGGCGCTGTGTTCCGGTCTGGGAGCACCGTTTCCGCCGCCTTGCTTTTTCCGCACATACCGCGGCGCGTCGCTCAGCATCATGATCAGCGTCTGGTAATTCACCCCATCAAGGATGTAATCCACGCTCCAGCCGGTCGCCGATGCAATCTGCCACACGAAGCCGAAAGGGCTATGGGAACCTTCATACCGGGTTCTTAACTCCCCTTCCTTGCCTGGCTCAGTCTCGGAGTTATCGGGTTCGCCCGCGCTGTCGAGCTGATAATACGCATAAAATCCTTCGTGCCCATCAGACGCTCGAATGTTCGGAACATGGCCGTCAGATAACGCCACTCCACAAAGTTCCGCAGTACCCACGCTGTCACCCCGATGCCCACGTGCCGCGACACGTATCCCCGGCATACCGTATAGGCCAGCAGGCGGCTCACAGCCTTACCATGCTCCGCCACAAAGGCCAGTTCCTCGGTCTTGTCCTTCGGTTGCCAATCGGGTTTGACACCCGTCTTCAGGTATTCCCGCGCCAGCAGAATCTGACCCCGCAGCCTCGGACGCTTCATCGTCACACGCACCTCCACCGGGCGTTTCAGCCACGGAAGCTTCCACCTTTTAAGAGGTACGGACACGCCGCTGTCAAGCAGCGCGTCCGCACACTCCATCTCTATCAGTTGTTCCAGCCGGTCAGCCATACGTTAGCCCTCCTCACTTTGGAGCGATGCTGCAGCCGCGGCTTCCGCCGGCGGCAGCTTGTACTGCCCCCACTCGTCCGGTATTGCTTCCGTATCGAACACGCCGTAAGGCTGCGAACCGTCCTCCGGCATCGCCACTTCGAGCGTAACCTCTATCTTGGAGGTTTCTGTAAGGGTCAGCTTGCCTGCAGGATTGGAAAGCAGCGTGGCGTTGGGAATCAGTACGCTCTGTCCGGACACGAGGGAGAGTTCCCATGGTCCCTGCATGACAAGCACCTCCGACGGGGCTGTCCAGCCGATCGGAGTTTTCTTTTCCGAGTCTTCTTTCTTATAATGCAGGCTGCCGCCAAGCAGTTTGTGCAGGTTCGAATAGTTCATCTGGATCACATTGAACGTCGGGGCGATGCCGCCGTTACTCTGTGGGATGACCAGCACCGGGGCACCCTGCACCTGTTCGGCCTCGATCTTCGCGGCCTCGGGTTTCTTGCCGCCCAGGTCAAACGAGTTCTTTTCAATATACCCGATTGTGAAATCCTTATACTTTACGGCTCCTATGCCGTACATGAAATTCTTGTTCATCGTTTATAAAGTTTGATGGTTAATAACACACCGGCCAATAAGCCGGCCAATACACCTGTGATAAACGTCCGCATCCGGTTCGGAGGGCGTTTTTCTACCGTTTGAACGTCATTTGAAATTTCGCTCTTGGTTTCGCTACGGATGCGCGCCAGCTCTTCTTCATACCATAGCACCAGCTGCTGCAGACTGTCACACGAGGCTTCGGCCACGATGTTCCCGCTGTCGTCGCTGCCTACGGTCAGATTCGCCTGTCCGCTCTTGCCACGGTACACGGCACCTTCAGGAAGTTTACGGAGGCTGTCCGCAGGTATAGACAGCTTCACCGAACTCGCCGGTATACCCGCCATCACCAGTCCCGCCCGTCGGCTTCCGCTCGCGCTGTCGGTGCTTGCCGATTCCGTCTGTATCTTCTCCACCGTCGTGCTCTTCCTGCTGCTTGCGCAGCCCGCCAAGCACAGGACAGTCATCATGATGGCGGCAACTGTTGGCAGTGTCAATGGCCTTGCGCAGTCGCGCCATTTCGCGCTTGTTGGCCTGCAGGTCTTTTCTTGTTGCATTCAGTTCTTCTTTTAAGGGTACCACAATATTGCTCACCAAAACGCGAGTGGCATGTTCTGCGTTATCCACACGCACACCCTCTGCGTCGGCTTCGGCTTTCATCGCTTCCGCTTTCGCTTTCCTCACCGTAGCACGCAGGGAACCGATGGCTGCTGCAGTGCCCACAAGGCCGCCGCTAAGAATAATGTTCATGATCTCGCTAAAGTCCATACCACCCGTTTTTTAGTCAGTCAACCTTTTATTCTGCTTCCTCGCGTTTCTTTCGGAATAGTCCGATAACCCATTGCACCAGTCCCGTGTCGGCTACCCCATTGGCTACAAGTGAGGCACCAAAACCATAGAGCAAGGCAATGTCCCAGCTCACATCACTCACAAATCCGGCATCAAGCCACCACAGTAGCATCGCGCACACCAAGCCCACACACCAGCTCACCAGCTGCGTCACCCAGCCTTTCATGTTGGGGAACAAACCTTTCAACCCTTCAGTAAGCACCACCACACCGCCGACGAAACCGGCAAAGGTGCCAATCATTGCGTCATAGTCCGTTGCCGGAACATCGGCCCCTTGGGCCATCACAGCCGATACTGTTCCCAGCATCAGCATCATAAACAGCATAATTCGTTTCATTGATTGCTTCTTTTATTATTGGTTAATACCTATTTCTTTCAGCCATTTCTGTACATCGAAACTGGGGCAGGCTTTGGCCGCCAGCTCGTTGTGTCCCACAATGCGCACATCCGGGAATCTGCGATGGAAGTCCTTCACATACTTCTCCAGTGCCTTTTTCTGGCAGCCGGTGCGGGTGTCCTTCGGGGTCTTGCCGTCCTTGGCCACACCGCCGGCATACACAATGTGGCGGCTCACGCTGTTGTACCCCTTGGCTCCGTTGGTCACTTCCCAGGGATCCACCTGCGCATCCTCGTTGTTGTTCACCAAGCGTTCCACACCGCCCTGCAGGTGGAACAGGTCGGTGTAGCCCACCTGTTTCCAACCTCTGCCACCCTGGCTTACGGGCGAAGTGTGCCACTTCCGGATGTCCGCCGATGATACCTCACGCCCCTCCGGGGTTGCCGTACAGTGAATTACCAGATACTTCAATTTTGCCATACCATCTTATCCTTTCTGGTTTTGGGTAATGGTAATCTTGGCCGTCTTGCTGCGGTCGGCATTGAGCGTAAGGGTCAGTGTACCGGTTTTCTGACTGCCACTGTTTGCACCGGCCGAAATCTTCACGCCTTTATCCGTCGCTTCCACCTTGAAGCCGGCAGGGGCACTGCCTATCTCATATTCTCCGCTGGCGGTCACGGTCACTTCTTCACTGCCACCGGTTGCCTCAAGGGTCACACTGGCAGGGTCAACTGAAATCTTCTTCTCGCTCGCCTTGAACACGGGGTTGCTTCGCTTGTCCAGCACCACCACTTCTTCACCGAAGGCAATGTTCGTGTCAGCCTTCATCAGCATCTTGAAGAAGTACAGTTCGCTCGCGTTCGAGATCTTGTCAATCTGAATCACGTCTTCATCGTCCTGCAGGTTCACAGCCGCAAACAGGTTGCCGCCGGCATCGGGCGAACAGAGGGTGCACACAATCAGATCATCGGGCCAGGCCGCAAGCGTCTCAATGGTAATGCCCTTGTAGCGACGGGCATTCACATCGGTTTCGCTCGTGTTCTTGGACTCGCGCTGGGTCAGCTCGTCATCATACTTGTCAAAGTCGTTCACGCTCATCAGAATGCGGAGGTCCGGGTTGTTGCGGATGGCCACGGGAATCTTCGCACGCATGGCTTTCAGTCTGCCCAGCATGGTCGATTCTGCGCTGTCCACCACAATCACCTCAGTATCCTTGGCCATCTGGGTCAGGATGCCGTTAAACAAGTGGTCGTCATCATCCCCATATTCACCGTTCACATAGTGGTCACCCAGTTCAAACTGTACCCGCTTGGCCAACTCGGCAAGCAGGGCGTTCTGCGCTTCGGGCGGAAGTTCCGAGAATACCAGGTTGCCCTTCGGCTGCCATTTGCGCCAGATGTTCTCGAACGTGCGGGGGTTAAACACCGTAAAGGCCATGAAGTCCACCGGGTCAAGACTCTTTTCGTCGTAGTTGAAGTTGCCCTTCGAATCCTCCACGCCGGGGTTCTCCTTGCGCTTCTGGAGCATCTTGCCGGTCTTCAGGCGCGGCAGGCTGATTTTCTTCTCCACACCGGGAATCACCATGATCAGCCCCTTTTCCACAATCTCATTGCTCGTAGCGGCAAGCGTCAGCAACTGTTCCAGTACCTCGCCGCTGTAATTCGTGTTTCTTACAATTATTGCCATAGTTCAATCACTTTTTACGTTTGTCCTTAATTTCTCGCATACGCCTGTTCCAGGGGCTTTCTTCACCATTCGGTTCCAGATGCAGGTCTTCCATCACACGGCGCTTTACCGGCAGTTGGGCCAGGGCCTTTTCGCCGTTCTCGCGGTCATTGGCCAAAAGGTTTTCGTAGATGGGGCGGGTAGTCGCATCAATGCGACCGTCCTGCTCGGCTGCGTCAAGCAGCTGCTTGCGGGCGGCAAGGTCTTCGGCTTCAGCCTTGTCTTCGTAGGTCTTCACCTTGGCCTTCAGGTCGGTGTTCTCTTTCGTAAGGATAGGTACCTTGCCTGCCTCTTCCTCCAGTTGGTCCATCAGGCGGAACACATCCGCATCACTCGCGCAGTCCTTGAAGCGCGGGCGTTTCTTTACGTCTTCCAGATTCATGTCTTCTCTGTTTTTTTGTGGCTCAACGAGCCGGTTATTGAATAAAGTATATATCTGCGCCGGTGTACTGTCTGCCGGCACGGGGTCTGCATCATAGATGTCGTCTATGAAACCAAGGTCCAGGGCTTCCTTGGCGGTCAGCCAATGGTCCTCGCCGTCAAAATAGGTCTGTTTCACTTCTTCCTTGCTCATGCCCAGCCGCTCGGCATAGATTTCACTCAAGCTGCCTTCCAGGCTTTCTATCTCTTCCATGCAACGCTGCAGGTCCTGCTTGTTGCCGTAACACCCGCCGCTCACACTGTGCAGCATCAGACGGGCATATTTGCTCATTTCTACGGGCTTGCCGCAAAGGGCTATCACACTGGCCATGCTGGCGGCTATGCCATCCACATAAATGCGGATGTCGGCCTGGCTATGGCGCAGGGCGTTGAATATCGCAATGCCGCTGTACACTTCCCCGCCGTTGCTGTTGATACGCACATGGATGCGTCGGCTCACGCGTTCGGCTTCCATCAGTTCCTGGGCTATGCGCCCGCTTTGCACCTCCGTATAGTCTCCGATGTCCCCGTACAGGAATATCGTACTGGTGCCGTCGTCACTCGTTGTAATATTGAAAAATCTGCTCATCGTCATGTCTTTACCAGCGGTTTCCCCGCCTTTCGATGGTGCGAAAATAGAACATTCCCATGGCACCAAGAAACCGCGTCCGCATCATAACGTTTTCTGGCGTTATCATAACGCTGTAACCCGTCATCATGCGTACGCGCTTTTACAAACCCCGCTTTTTCATGCAATTTTGTAACGTGATTTACAACTAAAAAGGACGATTTATGGCAGATTTGACGAATGCCCAGAAAAAGGAATGGGCAAAAACTTTGTACCTCAAGGAAAACCTCACACAGCAGGAAATCGCCGACCGGGTGGGCGTGTCACGGGTGTCCGTGTCCAACTGGGTACGGGCCGGGAAGTGGGAGGAACAGAAGGTGGGGCTTACGCTCACAAGGCAGGAACAGGTGGCTAACCTCTACCGGCAGGTGGCCGAAATAAACAAGGCCATCGCCGAACGGCCCGAAGGGGAACGGTTCCCCTCATCCAAGGAGGCTGACATCCTCGGGAAACTGTCGGCGGCCATACGCAACATGGAGCAGGAAGTGGGCATTGCCGACATCATCAGTGTCCTCACCGGGCTCATCGACTGGGTACGGGCGGCCGACCTCGAAAAGGCAAAGGAAATTACACGCCTGGCCGATGCGTACATTAAAGACAAATTATAAAGGGATAGACAATGAAACAGACTGACAGACTCGCTCTCCTCGATTGGGAGAAGTACAAAGAAGACATCGCAAGGGCTACACCGGTCGATAGGAACATGACGGCAGCCGAACGGGAAAAACACCGGGAATATCTTGAGAAACATCCCATAGAATGGATCAAGTTCTTTTTTCCGAATTATGTCAAATATGAATTTGCCGACTTCCAGAAAAAGGCTATCCGGCGGATCATTGCACACGATGAATGGTTTGAGGTGCTTTCTTGGAGCCGTGAGCTGGCCAAATCCACCGTCACCATGTTCATCGTCATGAATCTCACGCTTACCGGACGCAAAAAGAATGTGATTCTGACCTCCAACAGCAAGGACAATGCGGTGCGCCTGCTCGATCCCTACCGGGCCAATCTCGAAGCCAACGGACGCATCATGGCATACTACGGCAAACAGGAACTGCCGGGCTCATGGACCGAGGATGAATTCACCACCAAAGGGAAGGTCTCTTTCCGCGCACTGGGTGCCGGACAATCTCCGCGTGGTTCGCGAAACGAGGCCATACGTCCCGACGTACTGCTGGTCGATGACTTTGATACGGACGAGGATACCAAGAACCCGGACATCATCCAGAAGCGCTGGGACTGGTGGGAAAATGCGCTGTATCCCACAAGGTCCATTTCCGAACCTACACTGGTCATCTTCTGCGGAAACATCATCGCCAAGGACTGCTGCGTGGTGAGGGCGGGCGAAATGGCCGACTCCTGGGACATCGTGAACATCCGCGACAAAAACGGTTTTTCCACATGGCCGGAAAAGAACTCGGAAGAGGACATCGACCGCACACTGTCCAAAATATCCAAAAAGGCGGCACAGGGAGAATATTTCAACAACCCGATTTCCGTGGGAGAGGTATTCGAAAACATTGCATACGGCAAGGTTCCGGCACTCTCCAAATTCAAGTTCCTCGTGGTGTATGGCGACCCGGCACCGGGCGAAAGCAAGGGTAAGAAAGGCAAATCCTTCAAGACGGTTTCGCTCTGTGGCAAATTGGGTGGCAGGCTTTACGTCATCAAGACTTTCCTGGCACAGGCGCTCAATGCGGAGTTCATTGACTGGTATGTCCGGATGCTTGAATTTGTCGGGGGCAAGACCAATGTCTATTGCTACATGGAGAACAACAAGCTGCAGGACCCTTTCTTCCAACAGGTGTTCAAACCGCTGGTGGCAAAAGTACGCCGCGAACAGAAGATTGCGCTGTTCATCCGGGGCGACGAGGAGAAGAAGACGGACAAGGCTACGCGCATCGAGGCCAACCTTGAACCGCTCAACCGCGAGGGGAACCTCATCCTCAACGAGGCTGAACGGGACAATCCGCACATGAAGGAACTGGAGGATCAATTCAAGTTGTTCACCCTGACCATGCGCTATCCGGCCGACGGACCGGATGCGGTCGAAGGGGCGAACCGTATCATTGACGAACTGATCAGGCGCATTGAACCGCCCGTATTCCGATCACGGAAGGATGTAAGAAAACGGAATAAGAAAAGATTATGACAACTCTAAAACAATAGGACTATGAGCAAATTTGTTGAACTTACCGATTACGATGCGAGCATCCACCGAGACATCCTCGACGCACTGGTTCGCGAAGACGAAACGGTCATTGAGGTTTGCGAGGACAGGGCCATTGCCGAAATGCGGTGTTATCTGGGCAAACGCTACGACTGCAACAAGATTTTTGCAGCCACCGGCGAGAACCGTAACCAGCTCGTGCTGATGATGGTCATCGACATGGCGGTCTATCACATCTTCTGCATCCACAACCCGCAGAAACTTTCCCAGGTACGCAAGGATCGTTACGAACGGGCGGTGGAATGGATGAAGGCGGTGGCCGACGAGGACATTTCAATCGAAGGGGCTCCGCTGCTGCCCGAGGAACAAAGGGCGGGCAGGTCGGATTTCCGCATTCAAAGCAACCGCAAACGAACGAACCACTGGTAAAAAGCAAGCATCATGAAAAAGAAAAACAGAAAAAACAACAAAGCCGGCATCATCACCGTAGGGGGAAACTTCACGTTGCCGGGACAAAAGAGACCGAATGTGATTGTGCTCACACAGCCCAAACGCTTCGGGCTGGACATTTCCGACTACATGGCAGCCGTAAGGGTGGCCGAGAATGTCGATTTCTCGCGACGTTACAAACTTTATGACCTCTACGAGGACATTCTGATGGATACCCACCTTTCCTGTGTGCTCGAAAAGCGAAAGAATGCCGTGCTGTGCTCCAACATGGAATTCCGGGTGGACGGGAAGCCCGACGATAAAATCAACGAACAGATACAGTCGCCCTGGTTCAACCGGCTGGTGGGTGACATCCTTGATGCGAAATTCTGGGGCTTCTCGCTCTGCCAGTTCTACAAGCTGCAGGAGTGGGTGGATTATGACCTGGTACCACGCAAGCATGTGGATCCGGTCAGGGAACTCATCCTGCGCCACCAGACGGACATTACCGGCCATTCCTGGAATGAATATACCGACCTGCTGTTTGTGGGTTCACCGTCCGATTTGGGGCTGTTGGCCAAGGCTGCACCTTGGGTCATCTACAAACGTAACACTACGGGCGACTGGGCACAGTTCTCCGAGGTATTCGGCATGCCTATCCAGGAATATATCTATGATTCCGACGACGACGAGTCACGCCAGCGGGCCATGGAGGATGCGGCCAATGCCGGAAGTCTGGCGCAGTTCTTCCATGCCAAGGACACGGAACTCAAACTCACGGAAGCCGGAAACAAAACAGGGTCTGCCGATGTCTATGAACGCCTCTGCGAGCGGTGCAACAACGAAATTTCCAAACTGATACTGGGCAATACGCTGACCACCGAATCGTCCGAAAAAGGCACGCAGGCTTTGGGTACGGTTCATAAGAAAGTAGAGGACAAGGTACTGGAGGCCGACCGGAAGTACGTGCTCAACGTGCTGAATTACGACATGACGGACATTCTGCTGCGCATGGGCATCAACACCGAAGGGGGTACGTTCTGTTTCCCCGAACCGAAGGAAACGGATGCCGGTACCAAAATATCCATCCTCACGCAGCTGAAGAAGAACTTCAACATCCCCATCGACGACGACTATCTCTATGAGGAATTCGGTATCGACAAACCGGCCAATTACGAGCAGCTGAAGGCGGAACAAAAGACGGCTGAACAAGCCGACCAGATTCCAAGCCCGAAGAAGGAGCCGGAGCCAGCGAATAAGGGACGGGATGATGAACCGACACCGAAACAGAAAAGAAACTTCCGGAACTGGCTCAAAGGTTTTTTCGTGAAAGCCCCGGCAGACGGGGCAGCTTTAGACTGGTAGTCGACAGACTGTATGCGGCTGATAATGGCAGCATCTCCATGGAGTTTGACTTCTCCGAAGAGGTGCTGCGGCGTGCCTTGCTGAACATATACAGCAGGGACTTTCATCCGGCAACCGAAATCGAAATCAACCTGTTCAATGAAATATGGGCAAAGATGGACAAGGCGGCAAAGGAAGGGTTCAGCAAATCCAAGGCCATTACTCCGGACGAGGATTTCAGAAATGCCATACTCCGGAACAATGCCGTATTCTCGGCATTCAAGGTACATCGTATGCAGAATGACATGGCACGACTTTTATTGGATTCAAACGGCATTTTAAAACCGTTCGACAAATGGGTACAGGAAGTCTTGCCCATTGCTTCCCATCAGGTTCGTCACTGGCTGCGGACGGAGTATGATACGGCGGTCATCCGGGCGCATCAGGCGGCTGACTGGCAACAGTTCCTGCGCGAACGCGATATTCTGCCCAACCTCAAATGGCTACCGTCCACCTCCATTCATCCGGGGGCTGACCACCGCCCGTTCTGGAATACCATCCGGCCGATTGATGACACGTTCTGGAACATCCACCGACCGGGCGACCGGTGGAACTGCAAGTGCGACCTCACTGCCACCGACGAGGAGCCGACACCACTTCCGGACGAAGACGACAAGAACAAGCCCCAGCCCGGACTGGATAACAATCCGGGAACGGACGGCAAACTGTTTTCCGACAATCATCCATATCAGGCAGAAGCCCACAAGGGTGCCCAAAAAGCGGTGGATAAACTTATGGCCCGTATTGACGAGATGATTGCGGAAATGCCGGACTACCTTACCGGGGAGGAAAAAATGGCCATTGCCCGGAACAACCTCGAAATGGAAAAGGCTCTTAAAATCAAAAAAGGAAAACCTATGGATGTGGATAAGGCGGACAAACAGAATGCAAATCCCAAACATGTGGAAGAGTATATTTTGGATTCCAAAGGAATATACCGCGATAAAAGGGGAAACAGATACCGGAAGAACAGCGATTACGATAAAAAACGGGATACTCCATACAGTATCAACTGCCAGACTTGCGCACCGGCATACGCTTTACGATTACGTGGATGGGATATTACCGCCAAAGGCAATGTCGCAGGGTCTAAACTTGAATATCTGAGTAATGGACGTGCTTTTGAAGTCTGGAAAAACACCGACGGTACTCCGGCGCAACATATAAGTATAAACAGCTGGCTTGCGCACAAAGGATACCTGAAAATGACCCCTAAAAGGTACATGGAGTATTTCAATGAGGTATGTAAGGAAGAAGGCGTGTATGAATTGTGCATCGGCTGGAAAAGTGGAGGAGGTCATGCTACAATCCTGCAACGGTTTGCGGATGGTGAACTAAGGTATATCGAACCCCAAAGCGATAATTCTGCCGGTTCAGGAATGGAATGGAAAGACGTAAAATATTTATGTGAAATAGGAGCTGCGACTTCCCACAACTGCAGGGGAGTCCTGAGAATTGACAATAAGCTATTCGATGTCTCCTTCCTCGATATTTTCGATACATGAATCGATAACGTCAAGGGATAACGGACCGGTTATTTCGGTTGCGTCTTTACCGTCATACAGATAGACGAAAGGATAACCGGTACAGGAGTCCCCCGGAAACTTGAACACATAGGCTTCCTGGCCTTCATAAATACCAAGGTATTCGAAGGTGTCACCGTATTGCTCAATAAGTACACGGGCCTCGTTCTTTACTTGTTCCGGTATATTCATAACGCATAAAAGGCATATTGGAAGCCTCGGTTGCAAAGTTATAAATTATTCTTGAATTACTGATGATTATGGACATAAAAGATTTTACGGAAATGATAAAGCGGAAACGTGACAGGCTGGACAGTATGATGCGCCGCAAAATGCCAGTCATGGTAGGACGAATGGCCAAAGACCATTTTCAGGATAACTTCCGGCAGGGTGGATTTGTCAATGGCGGTCTTCACCCTTGGCCCAAAGCCAAACGGCTGTCCTCGGGAGGTTCCGATGCCGCCAGCAATTATGGAACGCTGCTCTCCGGCAGGAAACATCTGTTCAAATCGGTCGGATATACACCTGCAGACTACCGGGTAAGGGTATTCAACGAGGTGGTCTATGCACCCATCAACAACTGGGGCGGGGAAATCGATGTCACCGTCACAGACCGCATGAGGCGCTTTGCATGGGCCAAGTTCTACAAGGCTTCGGGAAAAAGAAAAAAAACCGGCACAGGGCAAAAGAAACGCGTCAAACGACGTTCCAAGCCGAAGGAACTGAATCCGCAGGCACAGTTCTGGAGGAACATGGCGCTTACCCAAAAAAAGAAACTGCACATCCGCATCCCGCAGCGCCAGTTCATGGGCGAAAGCGAAGAATTGAACCGGCGTATCCGGGAAAAGGTGGACCAGGAAATTACCAACATTTTAAACCAATAACGATATGGACGAAATTTTTATCGCAATCATGGAACAGATTGCACAGGAAATGCCGGAACTCTCTCTCATCGACGAGGACTACGGACAATTGGAAATGGGAGCAGAAGAAGACCAGTACCCGGTCACTTTCCCTTGTGTATTAATCGGAAATACAAACTCCGACTGGCACGACCTCGGATACGGGGCACAGAAAAGCGAATCCGCACTGACCGTCCGGCTGGCCATCGATTGTTACGACGATACAAGCTACGCATCCGGCACGTATGACAAGGTGAGGGAAAGGCAGCAGCTGGCCAAGAAATTATACAAGTCGCTGCAGTGTCTGCAATGCACGGACAACGCTTCGCCGCTGGTACGCGAGAAAAGCCGTTCGTATGCCATGCCGCATTACATCAAGGTCTATGAAATGACGTTCTCATTCACACTGCACGATGAATCGGCCATGCCGTCATCTTATGGGGAATAGTTCCAGCTGGGCGGCAGTCAGACGGGGGGCTTTCACCTTGGGAACAGGCTTCAGATTGTAGTCTGTTCCCTCACGTGATTTCCGGCGGATGATGGTCATGATACGTTCCTCGGATATAAAGAATTCGCGCTCCGACAACACTTTTAAAGCATCGTCGAACCGCAACCGCTGTATTTCTGTCCAATAGTAGTAACGACGGCATAGTGCCTCGTCACGCAGCTTGATCAGTTCTTTATCCCGTCCTTTGCCCATACATTTTATTTCTCTTACAAAAATAACTGATTTCCATCTATTTTAAGAACAAAAGCGCCGCAATTATAACAACTGCGGCGCTTTCTGTTTATAGGGTTAACGGGTTTCGGCTACAAACGGCAGAAACTGGGTTCAATGCGGGTCCATACGCCGTTTTCAGGGTTGCGGCGGCTGAAGTAGTAGTTGGTGGCATTGCGCTGCACTACATTAGCTTCCTTGAACAGGCGCATGATGTCTGCATACTCTTCATCGAACTTATCTTCCAGTTCATACAGCTTTGAAATGCTCTTGTAGTCCAGGTCGCCCATCTTGTTGCGCTCCAGCAGGGTCATGGCCATCTGATACATCGGATCATCAGAACCTTTCTCGCTGTTCTGCATGTAGCGCTTCAAATAGTCAATCAGACGGTCGGCTGCCATGTCGGCTCGTTCATCGAAGCCTTTCACCTTGTTGCTTTTCACTTCCAGACGGAAGTCTCCGTCCGTAATGGTATAGCTGCGCTGTTCGTCGCTTTTCACCTGGCCGTATTCCTTCATCACCTTGGTAAAGGCATCGGCTTCTTTTTCCAGCCATCCGCGGAACCCGGTCACGGCATTCACCATCTCAAGAACGTTGGTCTTTACTTCGTGCATAAACTCACCGCGTAATGCCTCGTAAGTTTCACGACGGGCGATGCGGTCTTCTTTCTCTTCTTGCTGCAGCTGGGCCATGAGGGCTGCTCGCTGTTCTTTACTCAGGGACTTGATGTCCACACTTTGATTGTTCTTTTCCATTTTAAATCATTTTAGTTGTTAATCAGCTATTACTTTGTCATCCTTCAGCAGCAAAGCGAATGTCCTGTCTCTTTCTGCTTTGGTTTCAAACTTCTTGTATGTCTTCCAGCCACCGTTTATGCCGGTACACATCTTTATCCTCGGGCCTGGATAATCATCCTTTCGTATTATACAGAACCCCGCTTTTATCAGCTTGTCTTGGTCATCTATCCTCATAATCATCCTGCTTTTCCGGTTCATCGTCTATCAGCATGGCCTCCCCATTGGCATACGCCCAGTCGGCCAGTTCGTTGAAAAACTCCGCTGCATCCTGGTTCTCCATATCGGATGTCGTAAGGGTCACGTCTTTTCTTATGCGCTCAAGCGCTTCATGTGCTTTTTTATCCATATTGCTCTATTTATCGGTTAAACCTCCTTTTCGTTGGATAGCCCGCAGTTTGATGGCCAGTTGTTCCAGCTCGGCTGTACTAACCTGAACAAAGGGCTTGCCGGCTATCCGGGGGTTGTTGCAGAATTCGTTCACCCGGTTCCAGTCGGTGGTGTCTATACCCAACTGTTGCATCAGCTTCAGGCAGACGCTGCGTTTCCGTCGCAGTTCCTCGCGAAGTTTCTGCCGCCATTCGTCTTGTCCGCTCAGTTTCTCCAGAGCAGTACAACAAACTTCATACTCCTTGGCCGTCATTTCCTTCAGACTGTCTGTCCGGTTCCACGTGTACTGCAGCACGATTTGTTTTTTGAATTCCTCCCGATCGCCCTGATAAGGCAGTTTGTTGAACAATGCATAGAACCGGGCGAAATTGGTTACTTCCTGTGCCATATCATCCTTTCACTTTTTTCTCCACTGAAAGAATTGCCAAACTTATCATCATAAGTTTTACAGACTGGCTGTCCTCTTCAAACAAATCAATATCCGCAACCACAGGCTCACCGCTCATGGTGTTCCATATTTGCTCTACCTCTTTCGTCTTCTTTTGATTCATCAAAAAGAGATACGCGTCATACTCGGAACGGTCAAATTCAAATACGACCTGAACTTTCTGTTTTTCTTCCATACATTCACTATTAAAAGGTTATTCAAACAATACTTTAATGCCACACGAACTGGCTACGTCAAGCTCCAGTTTGGCTCCCTTGCTCAGTTCCCAGTCCTTCAGCATGTAGATATAGTCACAAGCCAGCAACAGGGCAATGTCGGCCCGCATGTGGGCTCTCCAATGAGCTTCATCCGGCAATCCGTTCCTGAAAGGGTTTACAGGATCATAGCCTTGTGCCATCAGTTTCTCCTCGGCACGGCTGAAGGCTTCCTTGCGCTCATTCATATCATAGTGCGCGATGGCTCCGCTGATGTACACTTTCCCGGCACCGGTCGCTTCACCACGTTGAAAAGCCTTGTGTCGTTCCCACCGTTCCGGAACCACCACACTGTAGTTGCACGATTGGCAGCAGCAGCCTTCTTCTTTCACCGGGAACGGATTGTATCCGTAGCCCTCATACTCTTTGCCGCAGATGCAGCACACTTTCTTTTCTTCTTTCTTTTCCATCACTTCAAATCTTTAATGTTTATTTGGCAGGACGGATGCCATACCTGAATATTCCGAGCAAACATCACATCCCTGGTTTCTATCACTACGTGTCCCTTTGTCTTGGCCCTGCGCAGACGGAGGTCGCTTTGTATGTTACGTTCTACCCAATCGTCCACCACGGCCTCCGCTTCCTGTTCTTTCAGGAGTATCTGGTACAGCTTATTCTCCCATTCCATCATTCAAATAATCCTCCATATTATCGTCCTTCAATGTTTTGGCAGCACCTTCTTCCCATATCACGTAGGGCTCACCGGGCCGCTCCATAAAGCGGCTTTTGCACCAGGCTTTGAAACAGCTTACCATGATTTTCACATCGGCGTCATATTCCACCTTGCGGGCGCTTCTACCTGCCGGATGAAGCCCCTCGGCATGGCTGATGAAGATAAACAGTTTCTTGGGATGACGTTCCTTGAACTCCTTGTAGGTTTTGTAGTTCAAGCCGCTGTATTGGAAGCTGTCGATAATCACGATTCCGGGACTGCCTCTGCGCCGTAACCGTTCCTCCAATTGCTCCATCGGTTCCCGGTCAAGGATAATCAGCTTCTTTTTCACTTCACCCATCTTGTGCCGTTTCAGGCTCATCTGGAACGACAAACCGGTACTTTCTTCCAAACTGTCATAAATTACGCGTCCGAAGCTACACAGGTACTTGGCCAGCTGCATCACAAAGCTGCTCTTACCGTTTCCGCTGGCTCCCCAAATAATCCACACGCCGCTCTTGGCCGGGTTGCCTATCGAGGTTTGCCAGTCCCCGGAAAACTCGAACCGGGGAATCTTCATGTTCAGCACCTCACCGGGACTGTAGGCTCTCTTCAGTTTCACGGTTACCTCCTTTCAATTCTTCAATAAGAGCATCAGCATAGTCCACAGCAAGTCTGGCAACTTGTTTTATAGACATTATACCTGATGAATTGCTTCTTACTACCGGAAGCATGCTTTTGGCAATTTCATATCTGCGCTGTTCCCAGTCTATCTCATTCGCTTTTCTCATCTCGCGATGGATACCGATAACAGCATCCATCGCTTGCATTTCTATCTTGCTTATCATGCCTGCATCCTCCTTAATTTTTCGATTTCGGTATATACGCGCCGCAAGCCGCCTCCGGTGCTATGAACAATCTTGGCAATGTCGGCACCGTCCGGGGCATTGATTTTTGCGACGATGGCAGCCTGTGCCTTCAGAAACTTTTCGCGTTCCTGCGCATCGTCCGGGGTCACCTTGCTGTAGGAGTCACCGTAGCGGCTCAACATTTCGGTATAGCCCACCTTCTTGCCTTCGATGGCGCGGTTGATCTTCTCCTTTAATCCGTCGGCACCCATCATATACCAGGCACAGCAGCGTTCCGTAGCGTTCCAAAGCGCCTTTAACTCCAGGAAGGCTTCATACTGCAGGTCCCCGGCTTCATCCAGGATAACCAGGGGCGTATCAATCGTGCGCAGGTAGGCCACCAGATCCTCATACACGTCGCTATAGCGTCCGTTGCTGGTCACACCGAATTCCTTGGCAATGTAGCGTATCAGCTTCAGTTTGGTCTTCACCTGGCTGCAGTCCACATATACGGCGTGCTTGTGCTGCTTCACGTAAGCTTTCGCTGTAAAGGTCTTGCCGATATTGGGCATATCGCACAGGATGGCACTCAGCCCGCTTCCCTGGCACACTTCCAGCTGCTTGCTCACAAACACGTAGGTCGGGGTCTGTGCTGCCAGCCAAGGTATTTCTGTACGCAGTTGCACGCCTAATCTTCGGGCTATACCTACCCAGTTGGCATCACTGACCTGCTTTTCATAATTGCCCCGCTTGATGGCATTGTAAACGCTGGGGGCTATGCCCAGTGCCGTGGCATGGCGGTTGTCACTGGGATAATTTTCACGGTCGGCGGCTATCGCTGCCACAATACGTTGCTTTACTTCATTTGTTATTTCCATTTGAATGCTGTTTTAAATTCGTTCTAACGTCGTTAATTATATCTTGGCTACTGCATCATGCTCGAAGGCACTGATGTCCATATAGGCTGAGTAATCTTCTTCCTCGGCTTGTGCAGGAAGGGGAACGGCTTCCGCCTGTACCTCTGTTATCAGCTTTGCTTCCTCTTTGGCAAGGATGCCCACACGCTTGATCTTGCCGTCCTTCATCATCTTGTCGAATTGAGCTACATACTTGGACTGTTCGGTATAGGCTGCCTTGTCGTACTCGGTCTGCTCGGCTGTATTCTCATTGTAACGGGCTACGGGCTTGCAGGTGGCGATATATCGTCCGTTCTGGTAGATATATACCTCGTTGATGGTTCCGTCGGCATCGGGCAGATAATAGGCATCTACCTTGTAGTTCCTCGGCTCCAGCTTTTCGATGATTTCCGGGCTGGGCAGTCCGTATTGGTTGTACATCACCGTGCAGTAGGTGTTCTGCCGGATGGTTGTTTCGGTGTGCTGTCCGATGAACCGGTAAAGAACGGCCTTGTCCCAAGGTGCAAGGTTCGGGTTCTGATGGGCGCAAAGCACATCCCAACGGCTCATGCCCGGATAGCGCTTTTGGTTGGGGTGAGGCTGTGCGTTGAAGGTCTCAATGGCGCGTATATCATCGGCTACCAATTCTTCATAACTATAGGTCTTCACCTTGTAGGTGTTGTTCTTTTCGTCATACACCTTTTCTTCCTTCGGGCGGTTGGCCTCCAGCTTGGCATACCATCGGCCGATACCTACCTGCGTGCGTTTCTCCACACCGTATTTCTTTTCGCGGTTCTTGTGCTCGGCACGTTTTTCACGCGAGTTCCCGGGGTTACACCAGCGGATCAGGGGGAAGACGGTACCGGCTTGCATCAATCCGTCGGCAAAGTCGCTTACCAGGTGGTGTTCCACTTCTAACTCGGCGGGGATATACATGCCGTTCCGGTCCAGGGTCTGGAACATGTTTCGCATGCAGTCTAAAAATAACTCGGTAGTCTTGTACCGGTTGTAGGCATATCCCACCACAGCACCGCTCACCACATCGTAGGCATAATAGGCTTTCACTCGGTTGCCATCCTTCATTGGGCGCGGCAGGTCGCGGTCGTCAAGAGAAACCTTACTCAAGGAATATTCACCGATGCTGCGCAGATGATAAGGACGGTAGGCATTGTTGAAATCCCATTGGCTCATGTGCAGCTTACCGCGAAGGGCCTTGTTCTTGGGGTTGTTCAGGTAGTTGGCTACTGTGGCCGGGCTCAATACCAGCGGATTTCCATCCTTGTCGGTAAAGTCTGCCGGATTCAACACCTCGCCGGTTTCGGGGTCATATAGCTCCAGTTCTCCTTGCACAAATAGATTGTACTGTTCCCACACGGTGGTATTGAAGGGCTGCTCCGGTTGGGCATCGATGCTCAGCAGCAGGCGTTCAATGTCATAGGTCACTTTCCGGCGGTTCTGGTTCATGAACTTGCGGCTGATAAGGCTTTCATAGCCGTTGGCCTTGAAGTCATTCACACGCTTCTTGAAGCGGTTGGAACTGACAGGCAAGGTATGTCCGAACTCTGCTTGGTAGTAACTGATGGCTCCTGCCAGTTCGCCCCAGTTCACCGGCCCGGCCTTCATGGCCTTTCGCATAAACGTGGCATCCTCCATGGCACGCATCACTGCCTCAATTACCGAAGCGTTTACCGTATATTCTTGGATGTGTTCCGGTGGCAGTGTATCTCCGTTGTCAAAGCGGAATCGGGTGTAGAACTCCCGGGCTTTCGCATCGATGTGGTAATGGCTGCCGAGCCAATTTCTTATAACGTCCTCTTTCATGTCTCCGTATTTTAGTTTTATCCTTTCCTGAAACCGCAGTGGCATGGTCGCTATCTCTACCAGTGCATAGCTTCCAAGCCCCTTGCCGGGTCGCACTACGTTGATTTCTTTCTTGGCCGCTAATTTCTTGTAATTGGGTACCGACAGGATGGGAGCAAGTTCTTCTTCGGAAAGAGTGGAAGGATGAACGCCTTTCAGCGTGCGGCTTCTGCTGTAGTCAGCCTTCCCGTTCACCATCACCGGTCGGTCGTCGTAGGTCAGGTCATTGTAGGATATGCACAATATCTTTCCATAATACTCCATTTCATTTCTGTTTATAAGGCGGCTGCCATCTGTTGGGTCTCGTGCTGCAGCTGCATGAAGTCTGATACAAACTCACATTGGTAGGTTTCGGTCCGTTTTCCGTCCACGTACACGTCCACATCGTTGGTCTTCCGTTGGACTACCAGTTTTACACGGGGACCGAAGGTGCAGGTCATGGTTTTCTCGCACTCTTCAAAGGTGGTTTCGCAGTTCGGGATGAAGTTCCCGTCGGTCAGTTTACCGCCTCGCTTCAGGGCAAGGGTACGGATCCGACGGGCCTGGTCGCTGTCACGGACAAAATTCAGTGCCTGCCACACAGCCTGACGGCTGCACTTAAAGGTCTTCATCAGGAAGGTCTTTGTCTCGTTATCTGTCAAAATCTGCTTTCTCATATCGTTTATCTCTTGATATATTGCTCATTTATAATTCCTCAATCGCTTTCCGCTTGATGTCATCCGAATCATCCGGAAGGATCTCGTAAAGGCGTGTTCCCTTCTTCAGTTCCTCAATCAGCACCTGCATGGCTTCCTCGCACACACAGCTCACATTCTCTATCACCCGGTAGGCATCCGAGTTGCTGATCGCATCCTCTGTCATGAACTGTCCGGCCAAATCCATAGCCTGGTCGGCAATGTTCTGTGTATGGGCCGCACTGCTTATCATCGTGCGAAGCTTCTGCTTGAACTGGCGTTCATCCCTTCCTTGGTTGAATTTCTTTGCCATAATCTGAATTTTTAAAGGTTAATATCGTGGGGCGAGGGGAATCGAACCCCAGCGGCTTTCTACGCTTTCTTATTTTCAATTTACCAACTTTCCGGCCGTGCCTGCCGCCCCTGCCCGTCTTTCCGGGCTGCCAGTTATCCGGCAATCTCTTTGCCCTCTTGTTTCTTCTGTTCGTGCCACCTTAGTGTCTGAAACGCATCATAGTTCATCACGAGTAAAGATGTATATAATTCATCTCGTAACCTTTCATTCTT
This sequence comes from Mediterranea massiliensis, assembly GCF_900128475.1. Lineage (GTDB taxonomy): Bacteria > Bacteroidota > Bacteroidia > Bacteroidales > Bacteroidaceae > Bacteroides > Bacteroides massiliensis_E. The sequence continues at coordinate 167,123 of NZ_LT635835.1, forward strand.
GTTAGGTACTGCATCCTTGATTTCATCAAGAACATCACCAAACGCACTGAGGAGTTTTTCCAATGTTTCCGGTTTTACCTTTCTCAATAATGTCTCTTTCATAATCTTATACTTAAAATTCGCTAATCACACGCCTTTTTTGTATATTTGGCGCGCTGTTTACATCTTAAACACGCTGCAAATATATAGAAATATTTCAATACACCAAACTAAATATGGAAGAAAATCAATATAAAGGCATGAATTTTATAGAAAGACTTCAATATTTCATGGAGAAAAAGGGCATAAATGACAATCAAATGACTGTCAATGCCGGTCTTTCTGTTGGACTTATCGGGAAAGCAAAGGTGTCTGGCAAAGGTATGAGCTCAATGAATATTGAAAAAATTCTATTAGCCTATCCAGAATTATCTGCCGATTGGTTACTTACTGGTGCAGGTAGCATGTTGAAAGATGATTTGAACGGCATTCAAACAGCAGACGAAGCCAATCCTTCGACTCTGCCTACAACATCTATGAACCCATCTGTCGGCACACCATACTACGATGTTGACTTTATTGGGGGATTCGATGAGGTGTTCAACTCTCAGGTAAACATACCTGCCACCAACATCGTAATAAGGGGATTCGAAAAAGCCAGCCTCTGGTGCAATGTCACCGGCCACTCCATGGAGCCCAAAATAAACCATGGCGACATCATCGCCCTGCGACAATGCACACTCAACGACATCCAGTATGGAGAAATCTATGCAGTGGTATTGGACACCATCCGTACCATTAAAATCCTGCGCAGGTCGCCGGATCCAAGCAAGTTGCGCTTCATTCCCATTAATACAGAGGACTACGATGAGCAGGAATTCGACAAATCACGCATCATGAATGTCTTTGAAGTCATTGGAAGCATCAGCAAGTTCTTCTAATGAGGAAGCACATGCGTCATATCACCCAACAGGCACAATAAGACGCACGCACACACTTTTAGAGGCATTTACAGAGTATCAGGATGCAAAAACAACTGAAAATCAAAGGCTTCACGCTATATATATAATGTGTATCTATAAAGTAAGTGTCGTTTTTCCTATCTGAAAACAGCGAAAAACGGCACTTATTTACATTTACTGCATTCTTTCCTATTTCGGGCGAACCCTCCAAAATCCAAAAAAGTAACCCTAAAAGTAACCCTAAACTCATTAAAGTAGTAACCCTAAACAGTAACCGTAATAGTAACCCTAAACCAAAAATTACCATCCGTAAGGGCATAAAAAAGGGGAGCCATAAGCTCCCCAATCAGCATTCAAAGAAATAACGCCTACAAGCCTTTCTAACGGCGTTATTATGTCGTTCTAACCATTGCCCTTACTACCGCCCGAAATGAGCGTAGATTGCTTAATTATAGCCTTTTTCGTGCATATTGTGCCGTTACCAGACAGTCCGGCATGAAGCAGGTAGTTCTTGGTCGCTCCCACCTGTTCTGCCGTCAGAACCGTATAAACAGCCGATATACTGCTGAAATACCAGTCTTTCTGCTTCGTTCCATCTATTTTATGCAGCAAATGCACATGAATCACTTTTGCCATACTCGTTTCTATTATGCTGCAAATATACCAAATAATACCTATTTGGAAGAATTTCAAGAAATAATATTTGAAAATAGACACTAAAAAAACGGCCATACAGCCGTTCACACCATCATATAACAAAATCCATCAACCCAGCCATAAAACGGCCACACAGCCGAAAATAAAGCCCTTCCAGGACGTTTTAGCCCCATCTGCAAGCCCGATGTAAAGCAATCGCCCGAAGATCCGCAGAAAAGCCCCTCAAACGTAAAGCAGATGTAAGCCCATGTAAAGAGAAAAACCGCTTCGAAATATTCAGCCCATTTTCCCGAACATGCCTAAACCATTTGGTTCTCAAAGCCTTTCGCCCATTTTCCCCGACCATTGAAAAAACCGCTTCGTTGTATGCCCCATACTCCCTAAAAATTAAACGCGGCAAAGATATTAAAAATATTTCATTAGTAACGAATTTAATTCTTTTATTATAAAAAAAGTAGTAAAAGAACTGATATGAACCGGAAGAGTCGGGGACGATTCAGATTTTGTTACAATTTTGAAATATGTGGAATGTTTGCATCAATGTTTCGTGTCCGCCAGCATCGCCTCCATTTTGAGCAGCTCGTCGCGGTACTGGGCAGCCTGGAGGAAGTCAAGGTCTTTGGCGGCCTGCTGCATGAGGCGGCGGGTGCGCTCGATGCTGCGGCGGAGCTCGTCGGGCGACATGTGGAGGGTGACGGGGTCGGCGGCCACGAGGCGGGACGGTTCGGGCTCGACGTAGGGACGGGGAGCGGACGAAGACTCGGACGGGGCATGGCCCGAGGCGGCGGCAGCGGTGGCTGTCAGCGGGTTGAGGTTGAGGGCCTTGCGGATCTGGCGGGGCGTGATGCCGTGCTCCTCGTTGTAGCGGATCTGCTTCTCGCGGCGGCGGCGGGTCTCCTCGATGGTGAGGCGCATGCTCTCGGTGATGTGGTCGGCATACATGATGACGAGGCCGTTGACGTTGCGGGCGGCACGTCCGGCGGTCTGCGTGAGCGAGCGGTGGGAACGGAGGAAGCCTTCCTTGTCGGCGTCGAGGATGGCCACGAGGGACACTTCGGGCAGGTCGAGGCCCTCGCGCAGGAGGTTGACGCCCACCAGAACGTCGTAGACGCCTTCGCGCAGGTCGGACATGATCTGGACACGCTCCAGGGTGTCGACGTCGCTGTGGATGTAGTTGCAGCGGACCCCGTGGTTGAGGAGGAACTCGGTGAGCTCCTCGGCCATGCGCTTGGTGAGGGTGGTGACGAGGGTGCGCTCGCCGCGCTCGATGCGCAGCTGGATTTCCTCCATGAGGTCGTCGATCTGGTTGTGGGTGGGGCGCACCTCGATGGGCGGGTCGAGCAGGCCGGTGGGACGGATGACCTGGTCGACGACAATGCCTTCGGAGCGCACCAGCTCGTAGTCGGCGGGCGTGGCACTGACGTAGATGGTCTGCGGCGTCAGGGCTTCGAACTCGTCGAAGGTGAGCGGGCGGTTGTCGCGGGCGGCAGGCAGGCGGAAGCCGTACTCGACGAGGTTCTCCTTGCGGGCGCGGTCGCCGCCATACATGGCCCGGATCTGCGGGATGGTGACGTGGCTCTCGTCGACCACCAGGAGGAAGTCCTTGGGGAAGAAGTCGAGCAGGCAGTAGGGACGCGACCCGGCGGGACGGCCGTCGAAGTAGCGGGAATAGTTCTCGATGCCGGCACAGTGGCCCAGCTCGCGGATCATCTCGAGGTCGTAGGTGACGCGCTCGTTCAGGCGCTTGGCTTCGAGGAAGCGGCCTTCGCTCTCGAAGAACTCGACCTGGCGGTGGAGGTCGTCCTCAATCTCGTGGATGGCGCGGAGGGTGTTCTCCTTGGTGGTCATGAAGAGGTTGGCGGGGTAGATGCGGTAGTCGTCGAAGCGGCCGAGGGTGACACCCGATACGGGGTCCACCTCCTCGATGCTGTCCACCTCGTCGCCCCAGAAGGTGACGCGCAGGAGGTTGTCGTCGTAGGCCAGGAAGATGTCCACCGTGTCGCCCTTGACGCGGAAGTTGCCACGGTTGAGTTCCAGGTCGTTGCGCACGTAGAGGCAGTCCACCAGGCGGCGGAGGAAGACGTTGCGGCTGAAAGCCTTGCCGCAGGTGATGTCGATGGAGTTGTTGTAGAAGTCGGCCGGGTTGCCCATGCCGTAGATGCAGGACACAGAGGAGACCACCACCACATCCTTGCGTCCGCTGAGCAGGGCCGAGGTGGCCGCCAGGCGGAGCTTGTCGATCTCACCGTTGATGGACAGGTCCTTTTCGATGTAGGTATCCGACGAAGGAATGTAGGCCTCGGGCTGGTAGTAGTCGTAGTAGGACACGTAGTACTCCACGGCGTTCTGCGGGAAGAAGCCCTTGAACTCGCTGTAGAGCTGGGCGGCCAGCGTCTTGTTGTGGCTCAGGATGAGCGTGGGCTTGTTGATGTTGGCGATGACGTTGGCGATGGTGAAGGTCTTTCCCGAGCCGGTGACACCGAGCAGCGTCTGGGCGGGCAGGCCCTGGCGGATGCCGTCGGTGAGCTGGCGGATGGCTTCGGGCTGGTCGCCCGTAGGCTGGTAGTCGGAGGTGAGCTGGAACTTGTTCACGGTGAATTCGGTCTATAGAAAACGTATGCAAAAATAGTGAAAGTCGAGAGCAGAGGCAAATGAAAAACAAAGTTTTTCAATTTGACTATGCCGAGACGCATCCTGTTTTATTTAAAAATAGGAAAAGGTGAAAGCAATACAAAATAAGTCCGCTTATTTTTATCAATGAAATGAGCTGCATCTTGTTTCCGTGCAACATATGTGGAAAGAATATTTGCGGATTTGGAAACAATTCGTTTAATTTGCGGGTAGAGAATCCAAATAAATAACCACATGAAAAACAACAAGTATGAAAAACAAGGTTTGGAATGAGAGCATCGAATGCATGGACCGGGAGAGCCTGCGCAAGCTGCAGGGCATCCGGCTGAAGAAAACGGTGGAGCGGGTGTACCACGACACGCCCTTCTACCGCAGGAAGATGCAGGAAATGGACGTGACCCCGGATGACATCAACAGCATAGACGACATCGTGAAGCTGCCGTTCACTACGAAACTGGACCTGAGGGACAACTATCCCTTCGGGCTGTGTGCCGTGCCCATGAGCCAGATTGTACGCATCCACGCGTCGTCCGGCACCACGGGAAAACCGACGGTGGTGGGCTATACGCGCAAGGACCTGTCGGTGTGGAAGGAATGCCTGTCGAGGGCCTTCACGGCCTACGGAGCGGACCAAACGGACATCTTCCAGGTGTCGTACGGCTACGGACTGTTTACGGGCGGACTGGGAGCGCATGCGGGCGCGGAGAACATCGGGGCGTCGGTGATCCCGATGTCCAGCGGAAATACGGAGAAACAGATCACGCTGATGCACGACTTCGGGGCGACGGTGCTGTGCTGCACGCCGTCGTACGCGCTGTATCTGGCGGACGCCATCCGCGACTCGGGACTGCCGCGCGAGGAATTCAAGCTGAGGATAGGAGCCTTCGGGGCGGAGCCCTGGACGGAGGAGATGCGCCACGACATCGAGGCGAAGCTGGGCATCAAGGCGTATGACATCTACGGACTGAGCGAAGTGGCAGGTCCGGGCGTGGGCTACGAATGTGAGTGCCAGCACGGGACGCACCTGAACGAGGACCACTTCTTCCCGGAGATTGTGGATCCGAAGACGCTGCAGCCGCTGGAGCCGGGACAGACGGGCGAACTGGTGTTCACACACCTGACGAAGGAGGGAATGCCCCTGCTGCGCTACCGCACGAAGGACCTGACGGCCCTGCACTACGAGACTTGCGCCTGCGGAAGAACGCTGGTGAGGATGGACCGCATCCTGGGACGCAGCGACGACATGCTGATTATTCGCGGCGTGAACGTATTCCCGACACAGATTGAGTCGGTGATGCTGGAGATGCCGGAATTTGAACCGCACTACCTGCTGACGGTGGACCGCAAGAACAATACGGACACCATGGAGCTGCAGGTGGAGGTGAGACCGGAATTCTACTCGGACGAAATCAACAAGATGATAGCGATGAAGAAGCGCCTGACCGCCCGCCTGCAAAGCGTACTGGGCCTGAGCGTAGACGTGAAGCTGGTGGAACCGCGCAGCATCGAACGCAGCACGGGCAAGGCGAAGAGGGTGATAGACAAGAGGAAGCTTTGAGCAAATATAAAATATCAGATATCAAATATCAAATATTAAATATGAAATATCAAATATCAGATATTAAATTTCAGAGATCAAATTTGAAATTAGAAACATGAAATCTGAAATCAGAAACTACGAAGGACGTCGTCGCGCAGCTCGGGCCTAATCGGAGGGGCGTAAAGCGGAGGAGTGGCTTTTGCGTCAGGAAAGGCAGGCTGTTTGAGCGTAGCGAGTTCCTGCCTTTTAGCAAAAGGTGCTCCGGAGTAGCCCCGGAGGTTCAGCCCTTGACTTTTTCTTTTGGTATCTTTTCTTTTGCGTCAAGGCAAAAGAAAAGTACAAGATAAGTCAAATGTTAAATATAAAATATTAAATATCAGATATTTCAACTCTTAATTCTCAATTCTCAATTTTCAATTCTCAATTAAAAAATATGATAGCAAAACAACTTTCAATCTTTTTGGAGAACAAGTCGGGACGCCTGACGGAGGTGACCCGGGTATTGGCTGAGGGAGGAATCAACCTGTCGGCCTTGAGTATAGCCGAGAATGCGGATTTCGGCATTCTGAGAGGGGTGGTGTCGGAACCGGAGAAGGCTTACCAGCTGCTGAAGGAACATCACTTTGCCGTGAATGTGAACGACGTGGTGGGTATCAGCTGTCCCAATATCCCCGGTGCGCTGGCCAAGGTGCTGCAGTTCCTGTCGGACGAAGGGGTGTTCATCGAATACATGTATTCCTTTGCCAACGGAGATCATGCGAACGTGGTGATCCGACCCAACGACATGGACAACTGCCTGCGTGTGCTGAAGGAGCACCGGGTGGAACTGCTGGCGGCCAATGAGCTGTATAAGCTGTGATGGGGAGCGGTGAGCGGTTAGTGGTTAGCGGTTAGTGGTTAGTGATTAGTGATTAGTGGTTAGTGATGGTTCGTTATCATCCGAATGGCATACTAACCGTTCACCACTAACCGCTAATCACTAACCGCTAACCACTCCCTACTACCCCTTCCTTTCTTTTTGAAAAAATTAAGCTTCGGAACGTTGTGTAATTCGTGGCGAAGCCCTATCTTTGCGCATTATTTGTAAACTAGCGAATGAAAAAGAGAACTCTTATCATAGCTCTGCTGGCAGCAGCAATGGGGCTTACATCGTGCGGAGAATATAACAAGCTGCTGAAGAGCACGGATTACGAATACAAGTACGAGGCTGCCAAATCGTACTTCGCCAAGGGACAGTACAATCGTGCCGCTACGTTGCTGAACGAGCTGATTGCCATCCTGAAAGGTACGCCCAACGCGGAAGAATCGCTCTACATGCTGGGTATGTGCTACTACAACGACGGTGACTATCAGACGGCTGCCCAGACTTTCATCCAATATTATCAGGTTTATCCGAGAGGTACGTATGCGGAACTGGCCCGCTTCCATGCAGGAAAGTCGCTGTTCCTGGATACACCCGAACCGCGTCTGGACCAGACCAGCACGTACAAGGCCATCGAGGAACTGCAGCTGTTCTTGGAATACTATTCGCAGAGCCCCAAACGGGAGGAAGCACAGAAGATGATCTTCGAACTGCAGGACAAGCTGGTGATGAAGGAATATCTGTCTGCCAAGCTGTATTACAACCTGGGCAACTACATGGGTAACAACTACCAGTCGTGCGTCATCACGGCACAGAATGCCTTGAACGACTATCCGTACACCAATCTGCGTGAAGACCTGTCCATCCTGATCCTGCGGGCCAAATATGAGCTGGCCTTCTACAGCGTGGACGAGAGAAAGCCGGAACGCTACCGCGAGACGATAGACGAGTATTATGCTTTCAAGAACGAATTTCCGGAAAGCAAATACATCAAGGAGGCCGACCGCATCTTCCAGAAAGCGCAGAATGTGCTTGGCGAAGGCGGTACGGACGAAGAGAATGCAGAAGAAACAGAAGAGTGAACGTGAATATATAACTCAAGCGTGTGTCAAAATAGAGAAGTGTAATCAAAACGCAATGTCATCCTGAACGTAGTGAAGGATCTCAATACATAAGCAGTTGATTACGAGATTCTTCACTACGTTCAGAATGACAAAGTGATAGCCCTTTCTCCTTTTGACATACCCTTGCAGGAGTTAAAGAACTGAAGGAGTTAATCGCACGCAGAGCGGGCTAAGAAGTTAAAGGCCGATAGAAAGACAACCGGTTTCCTGTTGCAGGACTATTGGCTTAACTTCTAACGGAGCGCAGCGAAGTGATAACTTCTGTAACTTCTTAACTACTAAAGGGAAATTATTAAATATATAATAGATAGAAATTTATGGATTACAGAAAAACCAATGCTCCTACAACAACCGTAACACGCGACTTGATGGAGCTGTGTGAAGACACGGGCAACATCTATGAAACAGTGGCTATCATCGGCAAGCGAGCCAACCAGATCAGTGTGGAAATCAAGAACGATCTGTCGAAGAAGCTGGCTGAATTTGCTTCCTACAACGACAACCTGGAAGAGGTGTTCGAGAACCGTGAGCAGATAGAGATTTCGCGCTATTATGAGAAACTTCCGAAACCGACGTTGATTGCCACGCAGGAATACATCGAAGGAAAGGTGTACTACCGCAATCCGGCCAAGGAAAAAGAAAAACTGCAGTAATGATACAGCGCATCCAATCGGTATACCTCCTGGTAGTGACGGTGCTGCTGGTAGTGGCCATGTGCCTGCCTGCCGGACACTTTATCGCTGCCGACGGAGTGAATACGCTGGCGTTCAAGCCGCTGGGCGTGACGCTGGCCGACGGTGGCTTCCAGTCGACATGGGGTCTCTTCGGCCTCCTGCTGCTGAGTGCCATCGTGGCGTTCGGCACCATCTTCCTGTTCCGCAACCGCATGTTGCAGGTGCGTATGACCATCTTCAACAGTGTGCTGCTGATCGGGTATTACGTGGTGTTCGGCGTATTCTGGTATGTATTGAAAGGTCGTCTGGACGTGACGGGCTTTCAGGTGGGATGGGCCCTGTGCCTGCCTGCCGTGTGCATCATTTTGAATTATCTGGCTTTCCGTGCCATCTACCGGGACGAGGTGATGGTAAAGGCGGCCGACAGACTGCGTCCTTCGCGCTAAGAGGCGACAGAAGGCGTGCCTATAACGTTTTCAGGCACGGTTTACGCGAATACACTGACCGAAAGGAGGTCGATGTGAACATTCCGCGTAATCCGTGCCTGAATTTTTTTGTCGGGGGGAAGCGTGTCTCCCCCCGGGAAAGAGGTCACTTGGTGATGTCGAACAGGTAGGCCATCTTGATGCCGATGACGCCATGAGCTGAACGGGCGAAGTAGTCTTTTTTGGTACTGTGGTAGAAGTCGGAGAGGGCGTAGTAGTAGCGTCCTTCGACCTGGAAATGGCCGACCTTGGTGCGGAGCTCGACACCGACTCCGGCGGTGATGCCGTAATCGAACTTGTTCTCGACAGGCATGTCGTGCTGCTCGACGGTGATACCGGAGAAGTCTTCCCACGGACCGCTCTGGGTGTGGCTTTCGTTGAGGAAGAAGCCTATCTGGGGGCCGGCGTTGAAGAAGAACTGCATGCCGTGCCCTTCCTTACCGAAAGCCAGGTGGGCCAGGAAGGGCAGTTCGACATAGTTCATCTTGCGGGTGTATTGCAGTTCGGGATAGTCCTGGTAGTATTCGTCCCAGCCGTGCTGCGAATAGTTGACCTCAAGCTGTACGCCGCAGATCATGCGGAAGAAACGCTCGGACACGTAGCGCAGCGTGATGCCGCCTGTGGGGCCCATCAGGTTCTTCTGCTGGATGCTGGGCGAGAAGCTGACGCTGTTGAGGTTGACGCCGCCGTTGATGCCGACGGTGAAGTTATAGCGTTGTTCGCCCATCTGGGCATGCAGGGGAGCAGCCAGGGCGGACAGCAGCAGGGTGGCGGGAAGTAGGGTTTTCAGTTTCATGCGGTAACGTTCCATGCTCAATTTTCCATTCTCATTTCTCTATCAATCAAAGTCCAGCTTGACCACCTCGTACTCCCTAGAGAAGCGGACAAAGAACACCTTGCGGTTGATGAAGCCACCCCAGTTGTTGACACGCTGGAACTTGAAGCCGGTCTGGATGGGAACGGTCTGGAAGCCGGAGAGGTTTTCTTCGAACTCGGAACCGTAGCGGGACAGGCCCTTGAGGAAGTAGTAGCCGGTGTCGAAGCCCAGCATGCCGTACTTGGGATAGCGTTCTTCCATGTCCTTGCCATACCAGCGGCGGTAGCTGTTGGTGAAGCTGACGGCCGTGGGGAGCAGGTTGTTGGTGTAGAACGACGAGTAGATATAGGTGTCGAGTTCGAAGAACGACTCGAGATGGTCTTTGGTATAGGTCTGCCATTCGGGGTAGCCGAAGAGACGGCATTCGGCCTCGGGATGCTGGCGTACGGTGAGGGAGAGCTGCGGAAGCAGCTTGATGAGCGCCACATTGCTGCCCGACGTCGGAATGAAGATGTTCTCGTAACCGGGGCGCAGGGCGGCACCGAGTGACGGAGAGGTGACGGTATCGCTCAGGGTAACCATCGGGATGGAACGGCTCTTCAGCTCGTCCTTCAGGCCCTGGATGAACTCGGCCTTCTCCTTGCGGCCGCTGTCACGGGTGTCGATGAAGATGACATTGGGACGGCGGAAAATGCGGGTGAAGTGGTCGTAGACTTCGGAATAGAGGTAGGACTGCGGCGTGTTGACCTGATAGATATAGGGATTGCGGAACACGGAGTTGTCCTTCGACGTGAAGGGGATGACGAGGCGAATGCCTTTCTTCTTGGCAAACTCGGCCAGCGGAGCGATGTGCTCCTGGTAGAGCGGACCGAAGATGATGTGGACGTCCTGCATCTCGCGACGGGCCAGAATGCTCTGCAGGGAGGCCTTTTCGGGACCGGAATTGTAGGTATAGAGGTCGACGGACACACCGGAACGCTTCAGGCTGTCGACGGCCATGAGGAAGCCTTCGTAGTATTCCACCATGCGGGACGACTCGTTGCGCTGGGCACCTTCGGGCAGGATGGGCAGGATGACGGCTGCCTTGAGGGTCTTGTACTGACGGGCCTCACCGCTGTTCTCCCGGAAGAGCTCGTCGTTGCTGGGAGCGGCCTGCGGAGCCGGAGTGGAAGGCACGGAAGTCTCTTTGGGATAGGGGATGCAGAGGAAGCTGCCGCGCTTGAGCTTGTTGTCGCCTTTCAGTTCGGGGTTGGCGGCAATGAGTTCGGCTTCGGTGATGCCGTATTCGCGGCTGATGCTGTAGACCGTCTCCTTGCGCTTCACCTTGTGCATGTCGCGGCAGTTGGGACGGAGTTCCCGGGACTGCTGCGGCTGCTGTGGCTGGGAGGTTGGGGCAGACGTGGCCAGGGTATTGTCATCGGTCTTGGCCGGAATGCGGATGACCTGGCCGGTACGGAAGTTCCGGGCATCGAGACCGGGGTTGGCGGCGCAGATGGCCTGTACGCTGATGCCGTAGTTCACACTGAGGCGGTAGAGCGTTTCTCCGGCGGCGATGGTGTGGTAGGTTTCCCGGGTCCGGCTTTCTTCCTGGCGCGGGATGCGCAGGGTGCGTCCGACGTATATCTTTTCATCGCTGCCGGGGTTCAGGCGGACGATGTCGGCCTGGCTGACGCCGTACATGCTGGCGATGGAATAGAGGCTTTGCCCTTTCTCAATGGTATGCAGAAAATAGGTCTGGTTCTCCTGTGCGAAGAGGTTCAGGCCCCACGTGGCGGCCAGCAACAGGGAAAAGACGGTGCGTTTTAATGCTTTCATTCGATTCGGTCCGTTTGGTTTCTACAATTAAATTATTCCCAAAGTAGCTGCAAAGGTAGCAATAATGTCGCATTTCATCCAAAGGTTTGAGTTAAGAAATAATATTCACCCCGTGAAATCCGAAAAAAACGCCGGAGCGGCTGTTTTTCGCCGAGAAACCCTTATTTTTGCGATTTGAAAAAATGCCGAAGATATGCAACAAACAGAAGAAAACGAATATATCAACGTCTATGGCGCACGGGTGCACAACCTGAAGAACATCGACGTGCAGATTCCGCGGAACAGCCTGACGGTGATTACCGGCCTGAGCGGCAGCGGAAAGTCGTCGCTGGCGTTCGACACGCTCTTTGCCGAAGGGCAGCGGCGCTACATCGAGACGTTCTCGGCCTATGCGCGCAACTTCCTGGGTAACCTGGAACGGCCGGACGTGGACAAGATTACGGGACTGAGCCCGGTGATCTCCATCGAACAGAAGACGACGAACAAGAACCCGCGTTCGACGGTGGGTACTACGACCGAGATTTACGACTTCCTGCGTCTGCTCTATGCAAGGGCCGGGGAGGCTTACTCGTACCTGAGCGGCGAGAAGATGGTGAAGTACACCGAAGAACAGATTCTGGACCTGATCCTGAAGGACTACAAGGGCAAGCGCATCTACCTGCTGGCCCCGCTGGTGCGCAACCGAAAGGGACACTACAAGGAGCTGTTCGAGCAGGTGAGGAAGAAGGGCTACCTGTACGTACGGGTGGACGGCGAGCTGAAGGAGGCCCTGCCGGGCATGAAGCTGGACCGCTACAAGAACCACGACGTGGAGGTGGTCATCGACAAGCTGGTGGTGGCCGACAAGGACGACACTCGGCTGAAGAACAGCGTGGCTACGGCCATGCGCCAGGGCGACGGACTGATGATGATACTGGACGCGCAGACGGAAAGCGTACGCCACTACAGCAAGCGGCTGATGTGCCCCGTGACGGGACTGTCGTACAAGGAACCGGCGCCGCACAATTTTTCGTTCAACTCTCCGCAAGGTGCCTGTCCCAAGTGCAAGGGGTTGGGCGTGGTGAACCAGATAGACATCGACAAGGTGATTCCCGACCGCGAGCTGTCGGTGTACAACGGAGCGGTGGTTCCGCTGGGCAAGTTCAAGAACAGCATGATATTCTGGCAGATAGAGGCGCTGCTGGAGAAGTGTGACGCCAACCTGAAGACACCCGTCAAGGAACTGCCCGACGAGGCGATAGACGAAATACTCTACGGCTCGGACGAACGGCTGAAGATCAAGAGCCAGCTGGTGGGTACGTCGTCGGACTACTTCGTGACGTACGAAGGCGTGGTGAAATACATCCAGATGCTGCAGGACCGCGACGCTTCGGCCACGGCACAGAAGTGGGCCGAGCAGTTTGCCCGCACCGCCACCTGTCCGGAGTGTCACGGAGCCAAGCTGAACCGCGAGGCCTTGTCCTACCGCATCCATGACAAGAACATCCAGCAGCTGGCCACGATGGACATCAGCGAGTTGTATGAATGGCTGTCGCATGTGGAGGAGCATCTGAGCAACAAGCAACGGCAGATAGCCGCAGAGATATTGAAAGAAATACGCACCCGGCTGAAGTTCCTGCTGGACGTGGGACTGGACTACCTGTCGCTGGACCGCAGTTCGGTGAGCCTGTCGGGCGGTGAGAGCCAGCGCATCCGCCTGGCCACCCAGATCGGGTCGCAGCTGGTGAACGTGCTGTACATCCTGGACGAGCCGAGCATCGGACTGCACCAGCGCGACAACCTGCGCCTGATCCATTCGCTGAAGGAGCTGAGGGACATCGGCAACACGGTGATTGTGGTGGAGCACGACAAGGATATGATGCTAGCGGCCGACTATGTGATAGACATGGGTCCGAAGGCCGGACGGCTGGGAGGAAACGTGGTCTTTGCCGGCACGCCGCGGGAGATGCTGCAGACGCATACGCTGACTTCGCAATACCTGAACGGCGAACAGGCCATCGAGGTGCCCAAGGAGCGCCGGAAGGGCAACAGACACAGCCTGTGGCTGCGAGGAGCCCGGGGCAACAATCTGAAGAATGTCGATGTGGAGTTTCCGCTGGGCAAGCTCATCTGCGTGACGGGCGTGTCGGGCAGCGGCAAGTCGACCCTCATCAACGAAACGCTGCAGCCCATCCTGTCGCAGAAGTTCTACCGCTCGTTGCAGGACCCGCTGCCCTATGACAGCATCGAGGGACTGGAGTACATCGACAAGGTGGTGAACGTAGACCAGTTGCCCCTGGGACGCACGCCGCGATCCAATCCGGCCACCTATACGGGGGTGTTCAGCGACATCCGCAACCTGTTCGTGGGGCTGCCTGAAGCGAAGATACGCGGCTACAAGCCCGGACGTTTCTCGTTCAACGTGAGCGGAGGCCGCTGCGAGGCCTGTCAGGGCAACGGTTACAAGACCATCGAGATGAACTTCCTGCCGGATGTGTACGTGCCGTGCGAGGTGTGTCACGGCAAGCGCTACAACCGCGAGACACTGGAGGTGCGATATAAGGGCAAATCCATAGCCGACGTGCTCGACATGACCATCAACCGGGCGGTGGAGTTCTTCGAGAACGTGCCGCAGATATTGAACAAGATCAAGGTTATCCAGGACGTGGGTCTGGGGTACATCAAGCTGGGACAGTCCAGCACCACGCTCTCGGGCGGCGAGAGCCAGCGCGTCAAGCTGGCTACGGAGCTGTCCAAGCGCGATACGGGCAAGACACTCTATATCCTGGACGAGCCGACGACCGGCCTCCATTTCGAGGACATCCGCGTGCTGATGAAGGTACTCGAACGTCTGGTGGACAAGGGCAATACAGTGATTGTCATCGAGCATAATCTGGACGTCATCAAGATGGCGGACTACATCATCGACATGGGTCCCGAAGGCGGCAAGGGTGGGGGAGAGGTCCTGTCCTGCGGCACGCCCGAGGAAGTGGCGATGAGCGGCAAGGGATATACGCCGAAGTTCCTGCGGGAGGAGTTGAAAATGAAATGAGAACGTGTGTACTTTTCTTTTGCCTTGACACAAAAGAAAAGGTACCAAAAGAAAAAGTCAAGGGCTGAACCTCCGGGGCTACTCCGGAGCGCCTTTTGCTAAAAGGCAGGAACTCGCTGCGCTCAAACAGCCTGCCTTTCCTGACGCAAAAGGTGTTCCTCCGCTTAACGCCCCTCCGATTAGGCCCGGGCTGCGCTACGGGAGTGAATAAATTAGCTCTTGTAAGGAACACGCCGCAGGGCTTTCCGGCCTCACTGCAGGGGCGTAAAGCGGAGGGAGTCGGACGGGCGTCGGGAAGGACAGGCTGTTTGAGCGCAGCGAGTTCCTGTCCTTCAGCCCGGCAGACTTCCGGAGTAGCCCCGGAAGTGCAGACGGTGCCCTTTCTTTTTGGTATCTTTTTCTTTCGGGCAAGCGAAAGAAAAAGTGCAGAGATAGCGGCAAGCAAAAAAGCAAGTAATAACAATAAAATAATAAAACAGAAACAATGAAAAAGATCAATAAGACCAATGCAGCAAGGCTGCTGGACAAGGCAAAGATAGCCTACGAACTCATCCCTTACGAGGTGGACGAGAACGACCTGAGTGCGGTACACGTGGCCGCCAGCCTGGGCGAAGACATCGAATGTGTGTTCAAGACCCTCGTACTGCACGGCGACAAGACGGGACATTTCGTATGCGTCATTCCCGGCGAACACGAAGTGGACCTGAAGCTGGCCGCCAAGGTGTCGGGCAACAAGAAGTGCGACCTCATCCCCGTGAAGGAACTGCTGCCCCTGACGGGCTACATCCGTGGCGGCTGTTCGCCCATCGGGATGAAGAAACCTTTCCCCACCTATATCCACGAGACGTGCCTCCGTTTCCCCTACATCTACATCAGTGCGGGCATACGCGGCCTGCAGCTGAAACTGGACCCGAAGGACCTGATACGCGAAGTGAAGGCCGAGGTGTGCGTGCTTTTTGAGGACTGACGGAAAGTTTTCGGGATAGTTTCGGTAAAATATCGGCAAAAATCATATATTTGCACAAAATAACTCAATTTATTAATCTTAATATTCACAATTATGTTTGAAGGGCAACCTAAAGGTCTTTATGCCTTGGCGCTCGCCAATACCGGCGAACGTTTCGGCTACTACACGATGCTGGCCATTTTCGTCTTGTTTCTGAAAGCCAATTTCGGCTTGTCACCTGCCATGGCCGGCACTATTTATTCTACGTTTTTGGCGTTGGTTTATTTCCTCCCGTTCATCGGCGGTATCCTGGCTGACAAGTTCGGTTATGGCAAGATGGTGAAAATCGGTATCGTAGCCATGTTTGCGGGTTATGTGCTGTTGGCTCTTCCGTTGGGCAGCGGCACGGTGGGCCTGATTGCGATGTTTGCCGCACTGGTAGTCATCAGCAGTGGTACGGGTCTGTTCAAGGGTAACTTGCAGGTAATGGTGGGCAATCTGTACGACTCGCCCGAATACGCATCCAAACGTGATTCTGCTTTCAGTATTTTCTATATGGCCATCAACATCGGCGCCCTGTTTGCTCCTACGGCAGCGGTAGCCATGATGGAATATGCCCAGAAGAACTGGGGTGTGAGTGTGAACGATTCCTATCATTTCGCCTTTGCGGTGGCTTGTGTGTCACTGATTGTCTCCATGCTGATCTACTACGGTTTCCGCAGCTCGTTCAAGCACGTGGAAGGTAGCGGAAAGCAGGCCGGAAGCAAGCAGGAAGCTGCTGTCGAGGAACTTTCTCCGCGCGAAACGAAAGACCGCATCGTGGCCCTCTGCCTGGTGTTCGCTGTGGTTATCTTTTTCTGGATGGCGTTCCATCAGAACGGACTGACGTTGACTTACTTTGCCGATGAATATACTGCCAAGAGTTCTGTCGGACTGGAAAGCATGATGTTCAGCGTATGGAACCTGGTGGCCATTATCTTTATTGTCTATGCTCTGTTCTCCCTCTTCCAGTCGAAGACAGGTAAGGGCAAGACCATTTCAGGTGTGGTGATTCTGCTGGCTGTTTTGTTCCTGGTTTACCGCTATTCGACGCTCGAAGGCGCTACGCCGGTAGATGCTCCTATCTTCCAGCAGTTCAACCCCTTCTTTGTAGTAGCACTGACACCGGTATCCATGGCTATCTTCGGCTCGCTTGCCCGCAAGGGTAAGGAACCTTCCGCTCCCCGCAAAATCGGTTTGGGTATGCTGGTGGCAGCCTGCGGTTACGTACTGATGATGTTCGCCTCTTTCGGTCTGCTTACTCCCAACGCGCAGGCAGCGGCTACCGAGGCCGGTACAGCTACGTTTGTATCGCCCAACTGGCTGGTTTCGACTTACCTGGTACTGACGTTCGGCGAGTTGCTGTTGTCACCGATGGGCATTTCGTTCGTGTCGAAGGTCGCACCTCCGAAGTACAAGGGTATGATGATGGGCGGTTGGTTTGTAGCTACTGCCATCGGTAACTATCTGACGGCTGTAGCAGCCTGGTTGTGGGGCGATCTCAATCTGTGGATTGTATGGGGCGTTCTGATGGGCCTCTGCCTGCTGGCTGCTCTGTTCATCTTCTCGGTGATGAAGAAACTGGAAAAGGTGGCTTAAGTGATTTTGATATAAAAAAGTGGGGCAGGATTTTCCTGCCCCACTTTTTTTATATATCCATCCCCATGATGTAGTCGTTCATATAGTAACCGTTGCCGATGGGGAAGTCGCCTTCGCGCACCTTCGTCATGCCCATGTGCTGGTAGAAGCCCAGGGCAGGGTTGTAGCGGTTCACGTTGAGCTCCATGCGGCAGGGAGCGGGATGCACTTCCTTGATGTATTTGATGGCCTCATGGAAGAGGAAACTGCCGCAGTGTGCCTTCTGGAAATAGGGCAGGACATAGATCTTCTGGAGGTGGAAGAGGTCTTTCCCTTCGGGCTGCACGGAAACATAGCCTGCCGCCTCGCATTCTTCGTAGGCCAGGAGGTAGACGTGCCCTTCTTCTTCCATCTGTTTGCGGATGTTCTCGGGGGAGTACATCCAGTCCATCATGTAGTCAATCTGTTCTTTGGTCAAAATTTTCTTGTAAGTCTCTGGAAAGACTTGCCAGGCCAGCTTGTTGATGAGCTGGCAGTCGGCTGTGTCTGCTTTTCTGATAGTAAACATCGTTGTTGTATTTTTTAGTAGTTTGGAGAATTTTGTCTCATTTTATTTCAGGGCTGACAGGTCCACTTCGATGGCAGCCGGGTAGAGGCGTTGCGGGTCGAAGAACGTGGCACAGCTGTTCACCAGGTGCTTCCCGTCGGGCTTGACGCGTCCTTTGAAGACGGTGTGTCCGTTGACCGTCAGCGTGACGGACTTGCTCAGATCCACCAGTTCGGGGCAGAGGTAGACGGTCACCTTGCCCTGGCGGGCCGGTATATAGGTCTTGTTGAACTTCAGTTCGATGCCCCATTGGGGATCGGTTTCCGTGGTATGGTAGGTCACCTCGTCCACTTTCAGGGAGATGTTGTTGCCCTCGATGTCCAGTTCATAGCGGGTACGGGTCTGCCTGTCGGCGTTCGGACGCTCGTCCACCTGCAGGTTATGGAAGCCCTTGCGGTAGCGCCCGTCCATTTCGAAGTCTTCCCAGACGAAATGCTTGGGATAGGGATTGCGGACGTATTGTTTCAACCAGGGAGTGGTAGGGGCGTAGTCGATGTGGTGTCCGCGGTCCGGAATCAGTTCTATCCAGTGGGTATAGCGGTCGGGATATAAACGTTGCAGGCTGTCGAGCGCAGCGGCTGTATAGCCGGTGAGGCGGTCGCGGTAGAAGCCTTTGTCTTCGGCACCCGTACGGAGCGAGAAGGCCGTATTTCCCAGGTTTTCAGCCGGAGCGTTCTTCAGGGGTTCACCTCCTGCCATTGGTCCTGCAGCCGCCCAGTAGTCGGCATAGAACGAGGCCAGACGCTGGCTGCCATAGCCGCCTTCCGAGATACCGAAAACGTAGATGCGATTGGGATGGACGCTGTCCGACAGCAGGGCCTGCCGCAGGAGCTTCTCCCACGCATATTGTTTGGAACGCTGGTACCAGCGGTAGTAGGCGCCTTCGTTGGGTATCTGCGGAATGAAGTAGAGGGAGGGAGCATCGTCGAAGCGGCTGCAGATCTTCAGTCCGGTGGCCCATTCCTGAGCCCGCGGACCGGAACCGTGGAGGTAGAGGAAGAGGGGCAGGCCTTCGGTCGGAGCGGGGCTTCCGATTGCTTCCTTCCGGCCCCAGTAGAAGTTCAATACGGCGTTCGGTTCCAGCTCTTCGGGCAGGTTCCAGTGGCCGGCAGACTGTTCGGAGAGCGGAGCAGGGGCGGGCAGCTTCTCTTCTTCATAGGCTTCGTTGGCCTCTTTCCACAGTTGCCAGACGGCTTCGCGAGCGGCATCCACGTCTTTCAGCTTCAGGCGGACGGAGGTGTCGAACGTCTTCTCGTCTCCCGCCAGGCGGGCAGTGAAGAAAGCGGTGATGCCGGTCCGGCTTTTCTCGTTCAAAAGTTGGTTCTTTTGGGGAGTGGCGGCCTGTGCGGCCAGGCTGCCGGCCATTCCGGCCAGCAGCGCGTATGTGCAGAGAGTGCGCTTCATGTTTTCGGTATTATTTGTTTCAGTTTAAAATCTTCGCAAGTTATCAAGTTTTTCTGGAATCTGCAAACCGGTACCCTTAAAAGATGTGTCCCCGTCCTGGCTTCATGCGTCTTTCTTCCTCTTTGAAATGTTAACGTGGTATAAAATATAGTATTATGTAATACAAGGTACCTATATAATACATATATTTGTGCCATACAAAATAATCAAGAGAACCAATCGTTTGAGATATGAATGTAGACAACGTAAAATCGCAGATGCGCAAGGGGATGCTGGAATACTGCATCATGCTGTTGCTGCACAGGGAGCCGTCCTATGCTTCGGACATCATCCAGAAGCTGAAGCAGGCCCGGCTGATTGTGGTGGAGGGGACCCTCTATCCGCTGCTGACCCGCCTGAAGAACGACGACCTGCTGGGGTATGAATGGATTGAGTCGACACAGGGACCGCCCCGGAAATATTACCGGCTCACTCCGAAAGGAGAAGGCTTCCTGCAGGAACTGGAAACGGCCTGGCGGGAATTGAACGAAACGGTGGAGCACATCCGCCGGAACGGGACGGAATAACAATGGATTCATGCAAATTAAAAAAAGAACATAACAATGAAAAAGACACTGACTGTAAACTTGGGCGGAACGGTATTCAACATTGACGAAGATGCCTACCGCCTGCTGGACAACTATCTGATGAACCTGAAGGCGCACTTCCGCAAGGAAGCGGGAGCCGACGAAATAGTGGACGACATCGAACGCCGCATCTCCGAACTGCTGGCCGAGAAGCTGGACGGCAACCGGCAGGTGATTACCCTGGCCGATGTGGAAGGGGTGATAGCCCGTATGGGCAAGCCCGAAGAGATGGACGATGCCGACCGTGGCTCGGAGCAGCGTGCGGGAGAAGGTTACGGACCCGGCTCGTGGACACGCAGCAAAGAAACGGTGAAGGTACGCCGCAGGCTTTTCCGGGACCCCGACAACAAGGTGCTGGGCGGTGTGTGCAGCGGCCTGGCTGCCTATCTGGGTTGGGACACGACGCTGGTGCGTCTGCTGCTGTTTGTCATTCTGATTTTCGGATATGGCACGTTGATTCCGATCTATATCGTCTGCTGGATCATCATTCCCGAAGCCCGTACGGCAGCCGAGAAGCTGAGCATGCACGGCGAGGCGGTGACGGTGGAGAACATCGGCAAGACGGTGACCGGTGGCTTTGAGCGGATGGCCGACGGCGTGAACAGCTACATGCGTTCCGACAAGCCCCGCACCCTGTTGCAGCGCATTGGCGACGGACTGGTGACGCTGGCCGGATGTATTTTGAAGGCGGGTCTGATCATCTTGCTGATTGTATGCGCTCCGGTGCTGTTTGCCCTGGGCATCGCGTTCGTGGCCTTGCTGTTTGCGGCCATTACGGTGGCTGTAGAAGGAGGAGATGCCCTCTTCTCGCTCTTCCCCACGATGGACATCGTATTGCCGACTTCGCCGATTGCGGCCATTGTGATGTACATTGCCGGCATCCTGTTGGTAGCCATTCCGCTCTTCAGCCTGCTGCACACCCTGTTCCGCAACCTGCTGAAGTGGCAGCCCATGTCGGGCGGGTTGAAGTGGACCTTGCTGATACTGTGGCTGGTCAGTGCGGTGGTGTTTGCCCTGTGCTTCACGTGGGGCGGCTTCTCCTTCCCCGATTTCTATCTGGGACGTGAATACATGTCGGTGTGACAACCGCGTTTATAGGTACAAAAAAAGAGGCATCTTCCGGTGCCTCTTTTTTTGTACATTGCTGTTATTTATTTCTTCAGCCACTTGTCCAGCCACTCGAAGAAGACGCGCTGCCACAGCACGCCGTTCTGGGGTTTCAGCACCCAGTGGTTCTCGTCGGGATAGATCAGCAGTTCGGCCGGTACGCCACGCATCTTGGCGGCATCGAAGGCGGCCATGGCCTGGTTGGCCAGGATGCGGTAGTCCTTCTCGCCGTGGATGCAGAGAATGGGGGTGTCCCATTTGTCCACGAACTTGTGCGGCGAGTTGGCAAAGGTACGTTGGGCCGTGGCATTGTCCTTTTCCCAGTAGGCACCGCCCATGTCCCAGTTGGCAAACCATTTTTCTTCCGTTTCCAGGTATTGCATCTCCATGTTGAAGATGCCGTCGTGGGCGATGAACGCCTTGAAACGCTTGTTGTGGTGTCCGGCCAGCCAGTAGACGGAGAAACCTCCGAAGCTGGCGCCTACGCAGCCCAGGCGGTCCTTGTCAACAAACGGTTCCTTGGTCATTTCGTCGATGGCCGTAAAGTAGTCTTTCATGCACTGGCCTCCGTAGTCGCCGCTGATGGCTTCGTTCCATTCCACTCCGAAGCCCGGCAGGCCGCGGCGGTTGGGAGCCACGATGATGTAGTCGTTGGCTGCCATAATCTGGAAGTTCCAGCGGTAGCTCCAGAACTGGCTGACGGGACTCTGCGGGCCTCCTTCGCAGAAGAGCAGGGTAGGATATTTCTTGTTGGGATCGAACTGGGGCGGATAGATGACCCACGTCAGCATCTGCTTGCCGTCGGTGGTCGTCATCCAGCGTCCTTCCACGCGGCCCATGTCGAGCTGGTCGTAGATGTGCTGGTTCTCGTGGGTGAGCTGGACAGCCCGGGCGAAGGCTTCGCCCTGACGGGTCTTGTCTACGGCATAGATTTCGTCGCCCATGCTCATGGAGTGGCGGGTGGTCATCAGCTTGTCGCCGCAGAGGGCGATGGAGCCGTAGTCGTGCATGCCTTCGGTGAGCTGTACCACCTGTTCGGGCTGGTTGAGGGCGATGTAATAAATCTGTTCTTCACCGTGCCAGACGCCCAGGAAGTAGAGCCCCTGCGAGTCGTCGTTCCACACGAAAGAGTCGACGTTCGAGGGGTAGGCCTTGCTGAGGAATTTCTTCTCGCCTGTCTGGCGGTCCAGGATGAACAGACGGTTCCAGTCGGACTCGTAGCCGTCGCGCTCCATGCTCTGCCAGGCGATGTAGCGGCCGTCGGGCGAGTACTGGGGATTGGTGTCATATCCCATGTTTCCTTCGGTGATGTTGCGCGTCTGCTTGCCGGCCAGGTCGTAGATGTAGATGTCCGAGTTGGTGGAGACGGCGTAGTCCAAGCCGGTCTTCTTGCGGCAGGTGTAGGCCACCTCCTTGCTGTCGGGGCTCCAGGCCAGCTGCTCGATGCCTCCCCAGGGCTTCATGGGGCTTTCGTAGGGCTCGCCCTCGAGGATGTCCTTCACGTTGCTGATGGCCGAGCCGTCAAAGTCGGCTACAAACGGGTGGGGGGCAGTGGTCACCCATTCGTCCCAATGCTTGTACATCAGGTCGGTGACGATGATGCCCGACGCCTTGTCCAGGTCGGGATATTTGTCCTGCGTGCTCTGCACGGTTTTCACTTGGGCGATGAAGAGCAGCTTTTGGCCGTCGGGGCTGAAGGAGAAGCCTTCGATGTCACCGTCGTAGTCGGTAATCCGTCGTCGGTCTGTGCCGTCGGGGTTCATCTCCCACACCTGGCTGCTGCCGCTTTCGCTGCTCAGGTAGGCCAGCTTCTTGCCGTTCTTTATCCAGGCGGGCTGGCCTTCGTGCCACGTCGTGCGGGTGATTTGCTCGTTGGCGCTGCCGTTGGCGTTCATCAC
This sequence comes from Mediterranea massiliensis, assembly GCF_900128475.1. GTDB lineage: Bacteria > Bacteroidota > Bacteroidia > Bacteroidales > Bacteroidaceae > Bacteroides > Bacteroides massiliensis_E. Next base: position 189,905 of record NZ_LT635835.1, read on the forward strand.
GAAGAGTTCGGTGTTGCTCTTGTTCTGGGGAACGCTGTAGTAGGTCACCGTGTAGGCCACCTGCTTGCCGTCGGGCGAGGGCGTTACACTGCCGATGCGTCCCATGGCCCACAGGGCTTCGGGCGTCATGCGGCGGTTCTCGATGCGGATGTCCGACCGTCCGATCAGGTCGGCGTCGTCCTGTTTCGTGGCTTCGGACGAGCTGCCGCACGAAGCCATCGTCATGACTGCTGACATAAGTAAAAGGTTGGATGGTTTCATATCAATGTTTTTTCAGTTGATTGTCTTCCTGCAAAGGTAGGCATTCGTCCCGAAATAACATTGCTTTCCGCCAATAATTAGAACCATTCCCTGAAAGCCGGTACGCGGGCCTTGCTGATGAGGACCTTTTCTGTGGTGGGGGGAGTGAGTTGCAGCACCATGCGTCCGCCGAACCACAGGCTTGCGCCGGTGACGGCTTTGTGGGCCACGATGTACTGGCGGTTGGCCCGGAAGAACTGGCGGGGATTGAGCAGCTCGGCCAGTTCGTCGAGCGTCTGCTGGAAGTCGTAGGTCTCGGCCGAGCGGGTGACGGCCTTGACCGCCCCTCCGTCGATGTAGAAATAGCTGATCTGGTCCACGCTGACGGGAACGAAGCGGTCGCCCTTCACCGGTACCAGGAAATGCGTCTTGTAGCTTTCTTCCCGTTTCAGGGCCTGCATCAGGGCCTGCAGGTCGGTGGCCGGCTGGCGGGCACCGGTGCCTCCAAGCATGTTCAGCTTGTCGATGGCCTTCTGCAGGTCCTCGCTGCTGATGGGTTTCAGCAGATAGGCGATGCTGTTCACGCGGAAGGCTTGGAGGGCGTATTCGTCGTAGGCGGTAGTGAAGATGATGGGGCAGGTGATGTCCGTCTGTTCGAAGATGCCGAAGGCCGAGCCGTCGGCCAGGTGGATGTCCATGAAGACCAGTTCGGGCATGGGGTGGGAGGCAAACCATTCCACTGTGCCGGTCACGCTGTCCGTCTCGCCTACGATGTCGAAGTCGGCGTCCACTTCCTTCATGGCCGCCTTCAGGTTGCGGAGGGCGGCCTTTTCGTCTTCTATAATCAGGGTTTTCATATCAGCGGCAAGGTTACTTTAAAGTCTTTTTCATTTTCTTCGATGGTGATGTCCTGGCCGAAGAGCAGGCGGTAGCGTTTGGACAGGTTGGCCAGTCCGATGCAGGTACTGCTGCTGTCCGTCAGCTTGGGCTGGATGCGGTTGCTGACACAGAGTGCGTTGCCTTCGGCATGGATGCGGATGGTCAGCGGGTTCCGGTTGCTGATTTCGTTGTGCTTCACCGCGTTCTCCACCAGCATCTGTACCGCCATCGGGGGCACTTGCCGCCGCATCAGTTCCTGCGGTAGATCGATGTCGAAGTTCAGGTTGTCTTCGTAGCGCATCTGCAGCAGGTAGATGTACGAGCGTACAAAGCTCATCTCCTCGTTCAGCGATACCGTGTGCGACAGGTTGTCGTGCAGCGTGTAGCGCATCACCCGCGACAGTTCCTGCAGGTAGTTCTGCGCTTTCTCGGGCGACTCGCGTATGAGGGAGTACAGCGTGTTGAGCGAGTTGAAGAGCATGTGCGGGTTGAGCTGGCTTTTCAGGGCTTCGTACTGGTTGACCAGGTTTTCCGAGCGCAGCTGTTCGTTCTCGAGCAGCACCCGCCGGCTGCGCTGGTTCTGGTGGTCCAGGTAGCAGGTGCCGGTGACGATGCAGGCCATCAGGATGTCGCGCAGCGGATGCAGGTAGTGGTGCAGGGTGGCGGTAATGGCTGGCACGTCGCAGTGCTGGTGCAGGAAGACAAAGCCCTTGCCCAGCAGGTTGCAGACGACCAGTGTCACCACGAAAGTCAGCGCTACCCTTTTCCAGCGCAGTTCCGTTGCCGGATTGTCCGGCAGCATCATCCGGATGTTCAGGAAGAACAGCAGGAGGACGGAGAGATAGGTGAACAGGATTTCATAGCTGACGTTGGCCCAGTGCACGTCCGGGAACAGACGGCTGCCCGCCACGGGGTCGGACAGCGCAATCAGTTCGGGCAGGTGCATGAGGAACGCCACCAGAACGGCGATGGCGTTCATCATCAGCAGAAATCTTTTATGGACGTGAAACAACTTCATGCGGCAAAGTTAGTGTTTTTTATCCGTAATCTTGGCAGATACATACATTCCCGGCCGGAAATCGGGGCAAGCCTGGGTGATGCGGGCATAGACCTTGATGGAGCGGTTCACGTTGTCCACCATCTGGTCTACCGACACCAGTTCGGCCGTGAAGGTAGTGTCGTCCATGCCGTTGACCTTGAACGAGAAGCGGCTTCCCGGTTTCAGCTTGTCCAGGTCCTTCTCGTAGGCCGTCAGTTGCAGCATGGGCGTACTCTTGTCGATGACGTCGCAGACGGGTTCGCCTGCCGCAAAATACTTGCCGGCGTTGATGTCCATGTTGGTCACGTAGCCGTTGCGCGGAGAGCGTACTTCCAGATAGGTACGGATGCCTTTTTGCATCAGGCTTTCCGTGTCGGTACCCAGCAGGGCCAGCTGGGCGGCGGCAGCCTCCATGCGGCTTTTCATGGACAGGTAGTCGGCCTTGCTCTGTTGCAGGCGTTTCAGCGAGGCCGATTCGCCGGAAACCAGCTTCTGCTGGCGTTCGTATTCCGTTTTCAGGTATTCGGTCTGGGCGGCGGCATCGAGGTAGGACTGCTGGAGCTCGATGAAGGCCGGATTGGCCAGGGTCAGGATGACTTCACCCTTGCGGACGTATTCGCCGGGCAGGATGCGGATGTCCTGTACAGAGCCGCCCATGCTCAGGGTGACGGTGACGTGGCTTTGGGGCGGCATCATGATGACGCCGTTGAACGAAGGCGGGTTGGCCACGTTCGTAGCTCCGCTTATGCCGTCTACTTCGGGCGTCTGTGTGCTGTCGGCCTCGGCCTGTACGGCTGTCTCCGCCGTGTCGGCCGCGGTTGTCTGCTGGCCCGAGGGATTTGAACACGATGCCGCCAGCACGGCCAGCATCAGGTAAATCATGCGTTGTTTCATCAGGTTCATTCTATTAGTCATATTTCTTGTTGTTTTTTTATGGGCAAATTAGTATGTCTGGGTTTGTTTACTCTGTATAAAGTTCCAGTTCAAGGATGGTGACGTTGTAGGCGTAGACCGTTTCGATGTAGCCCCGTTTGATTTCACGGGCTGCATTCAGGCTCTGGATGAATTCGCTGATGCTGATCTCACTTTCCTGGAATTTCTTCAGGGCGCTGTTCTGCAAGGCTTCCGCTTCCTTGACGGCTGCCTGCTCGTAGTAGGCCAGGCGTTCGCGCTGCCGGGCCAGCTGGCTCTGCAGTTCGCTCACCTTGTTGGACAGTTGGCGGCGGTTGTCTTCCGCTTCCCAGCTGGCTGTCTGCAGGTTGATGCGTGCCTGCTTGGCGCGGCTCCGTTGCGGGAAGAAGAGGATGGGGAAGGACACTCCTACCATCCACGAATTCAGTCCGGTGAGCGGTGCTATCTTCTGGCGGACGTAGCCAACGGACAGTTCCGGGAAGAAGCGGCTGCGCTCTATTTTCAGCAGGTCCTTCTTCTCCTGCAGCTGGGCGTCGAAGTAGTTCAGGTGGAGGCTGGACAGCGACAGGCCGCCGGTGCGCAGTGTCATCACCGTCAGGGCCGTGTCGGCGGGCAGCAGGGCTTGGTCGCTGTAGCAGGCCCAGGCAAAGCGGCGTCCGGCCAGTGCCAGTTCCTCGGAGGCTTCCATCCAGCGGGTATGCAGGTCGGTGGCCAGGGCCGTTATCATGTTGCGTTCGGCCAGGTCGATGTCACCTTGCTGGTAGCGTTGTTCGCCGCTGTTGCGCAGGCGTTCGGCCAGTTCCTTCTGTCCGCTGTACAGCGCGTTGAGCTGGAAGGCATACTGGTAGTAGGCCCAGGCCCGCTTCACTTCGGCCGTAATCTCCTTCTTTACCATGTCGCGGTAGTTTTCGCCCTTGTAGATTTGCGTGTTGGCCAGGGCGTTTTTGTAGAAGGGCGTGAGCAGGGAGCCGAGCGACTGTTCCACCGACAGCTCGTTGTCGTGGCGGTCGATGCCGTTCAGTTGTCCCCAGGAATAGCTGAACGAAGTGTTTCCTCCGTCCCAGGCTTCCCCTTTCGTGGCCCGTGCCCGTTCGATTTCCGATTCGGCCATCTTCAGGCGCGGGTGGTTGTTCAGGGCTGTTTCTACAGCCTGGTCCAGGGTGACACGCTGCTGGGCCTGTGCGGCAGGTGCAAGGGCGGCCAGCAGGACGATGGCGAAGGCTGCCTTGCGGGCAGACAGGCGGCTCTTCCTGCGCAGGCGTCCGGCAGCTATGCTGTTCACAAGACGGTAGAATACGGGGATGATAATCAGTGTCAGCACGGTAGATACAATCAGTCCGCCTATCACGACAGTAGCCAGCGGGCGCTGCACTTCGGCACCGGCCGAGGTGGCAATGGCCATCGGAACGAAGCCCAGCGAAGCTACCAGACCTGTCAGGAAGACGGGGCGCAGCAGGTGCGGACAGCCTTCGGCAATGATGCGGTCGGTGCAGAGGTGGTACCGGTTCCGTTTGCGGATGTCGTTGAAGTGGTTGATCATCAGGATACCGTTCAGCACGGCCACACCGAAGAGGGCGATGAAGCCTACGCCGGCCGAGATGCTGAAGGGCAGGCCGCGCAGCCACAGGGCCACGATGCCGCCGATGAGCGACAGCGGAACGGTAGAGAAGACTACCAGCGAATAGATGACGCTGTGGAAGGCGAAGAACAGCAGCAGCAGGATGAGCATCAGCGCGATGGGGATGACCACCGTCAGGGTGCTGATGGCGTTCTGCAGGTTCTCGAACTGGCCGCCGTACTCGAAGTAGTAGCCGGGTTTCAGCTTCACGTTCTTGTCGAGCGATTCGCTGATTTGTTGTACCACCTGCTGGATGTCGGCGTCACGCACGTTCACACCGATGACGACACGGCGCTTGGTGGCGTCGCGGTTGATCTGGAGCGGACCGTTCACCAGCTCGATGCTGGCCACTTCGCTCACCGGCAGCTGGATGTTGTCCTTGGTGCGGACAAACAGCTTGTCGATGTTCAGGTCGCTCACTTTCTCCTTGTCCAGGCGGACTACCAGGTCGAAGCGGCGTTCGTTTTCGAAGACCACACCTGCCGTTTCGCCGGCATAGGCCGTGCGGATGACGGTGTTCAGCTCTTCGATGTCGATGCCGTAGCGGGCTATCTTGGCGCGGTCGAAGCGCACGAGCAGCTGGGGCAGACCCATGGCCTGTTCTACCAGCACGTCGGAAGCTCCCGGCACCTGTTCCACGTAGCGGGCGGCTTCGCGGGCCTTGTCATAAAGCTCGGCCATGTCTTCGCCGTAGAGCTTGATGGCGATGTCGGCCTTGGCACCGGTCATCAGCTCGTTGAAGCGCAGCTGGATGGGCTGGCTGAAGTTGAATTCCGCCCCTTCGATGGAGTCGAGGCATTGCTTCATCTTCTCCACCATCTCCGCGCGGCTGGAGGCGGAAGTCCATTCGCTGAAGGGCTTCATCACAATCATCACGTCGGCATCTTCTACGGCCATCGGGTCGGTAGGCACTTCGGCCGTACCGATTTTGGCTACCACATGCTTGATTTCGGGGAAGCGGCTTTTCAGCCTTTTTTCCGCTTCGAGCGAAAGTTTGATGCTTTGGCTCAGCGAACTGCCTGCCGGAAGGGTCATCTGCATGGCAAAGTCGCCTTCGTCGAGGGTCGGGATGAACTCGGCTCCCAGCTTCGTGAAGAGCAGCAGCGAGAGCAGCAGGGCCACGAAAGAGACGGCGATGGTGCCCCATACGTGAGCCAGGCTGAAGCGGAGCACACGGCTGTAGACTCTGTTCAGCCGGTCGAAAAAGCGGTCGGCCAGGGTCGGCTTCACCGTCACGGTCCGTTTCAAGAAGAGGGAAGCCATCATGGGGACGTAGGTGACGGACAGGAAGAGGGCACCGATGATGCAGAATACCAGTGTCTTGGCCATCGGCGTGAAATATTTTCCTTCGATGCCGGTCAGCGTCAGGATGGGGAAGAACACGATGAGGATGATGAGCACGGCGAACGTGGCACTCCGTACTACCCGTCCGGCTCCTTTCTCCACTTCGTGGTCCATTTCCTCGCGGTTCAGGGTGCGGCCGCGCAACTCCCGTCCATAGAGATGGGCCAGGATGCCTTCCAGGATGACGATGGAGCCGTCCACCACGATACCGAAGTCGATGGCGCCGAGACTCATCAGGTTGGCCGACACGTTGAAGATACGCATCAGGATGAAGGCGAAGAGCATGGCCAGCGGGATGACCGAAGCCACAATCAGGCCGGCACGCACGTTGCCCAGGAAGATAATCAGTACCAGGAACACGATGACGGCTCCTTCCACCAGGTTACGGATGACGGTGGAGATGTTCCGGTTCACCAGTTCCGAGCGGTTCAGGTAGGGCTCTACCGACACGCCTTCGGGCAGCATCTGCTGTACCTTGGCCACCCGTTTTTCCAGTTCTTTGGTCACCACGTTGGCGTTGGCGCCCTTGAGCATCATGGCGATGCCGCCCACACACTCGCCTTCGCCGTCCTTGGTCATGGCTCCGAAGCGTTTGGGTGCGCCGAATTGTACCCGGCCGATGTCGCCGATGTGTACCGGTATGCCGCCACGGTTGGTCACCACAATCTGCTCCACGTCGTGCAGGTCGTTGATCATACCTTCCGAGCGGATGTAATAGGCACGGTTCACCTTTTCGATGTAGCTGCCGCCCGTATTCTGGTTGTTGCGGCTCAGGGCCTCGAACACCTCGCCGATGGTGATGTTCAGCGAGTAAAGGGCGTCGGGGTCTACGGCTACCTCATATTGTTTCAGGTATCCGCCGAAGCTGTTGATTTCCACAATGCCGGGGATGCCCGAAAGCTGTCTTTTCACAATCCAGTCCTGGATGGTGCGCAGCTCCATGGCGTCGTAGCGGTCCTCGTAGCCCGGAGCCACCTTGAGGACATACTGGTAAATCTCGCCCAGACCGGTCGTGATGGGCATCAGTTCGGGCGTACCCAGTTCGGGCGGAATTTCGCCGGACACCATCTGGATCTGTTCGTTCACCAGCTGACGGGCGTCCAGTGTCGGGACGTCTTCCTTGAAGACCACCGTCACGAGCGACAGCCCGAAGCGCGATACCGAGCGGATTTCCTCGACGTTCATCACGTTGCTCATGGCGATTTCGATGGGGAAGGTGATGAGCTGTTCCACCTCCTGTGGGGCCAGCGTGGGCGACACGGTGACAATCTGCACCTGGTTGTTGGTGATGTCGGGCACGGCATCGATGGGCAGTGTCAGCATGGAGTATATGCCGCCCGCCAGAAGCAGCAGGGTGGTCAGGGCCACGAACAGCTTCTTTCGGATTGAAAAATGTACGATTTTTGCAAACATAAATAAGAATGAATACTAAATTTATAATGATTACAAAGTTACTCTCTTTACAGGTTGAATTCATCTTCTGGACACTGAAACGTCCAAAATGGAGGGTGAAGTGTACATTTAGCGGGATGATGTGTGCGGTTTCTTCTCTTCATTCTATTATAAACAAAGAAAAAATGACGTGGAAACAGGGCTGAAAATATGGCTTTTTCACTTGGCATTTCCCGCGGTTTGCGTTATCTTTGTCCTGAAATAATAATATTCCTTATGATGGATGTGTACAAACCCGAAATAGCCGAACTGCTGGTGCTGGTCGAGAAGGCCTATCCGAAATCCCTGCATACTTCTACCGATTTCGACGAGTTTTCCCTTTATCTGAAGCGGGAAATGAACGAAAGTGTCTCCACCTCGACGCTGAAGCGTCTGTGGGGCTACGTGGGCGACAGTCACCTGCCGCGCATGCAGACGCTCGACATTCTGTCGCGCTACATCGGTCATGCCGGTTTCAAGCAGTTCTGTGCCTGGCTCAAGACCAGTACGGCCTATAATTCATCCTTCTTTTCGGCCCATCAGGTATCGGCCCGCGAGCTGCAGCCCGGGTCGGAGGTCGAGATCGGGTGGTCGCCCAACCGCTACCTGCGCCTGCGCTACGAGGGCAACGACCTGTTCCAGGTGGAGGAGGCCCGCCAGTCCAAGCTGTTGCAGGGCGACCGTTTCGAGGCGGTTTCGTTCCTCATGGGACAACCTTTGTTCCTGCCATACGTGCTGCGCAACGGCGAACGCCTTTCGCCCTTCATCGCCGGACGCAACGGCGGACTTACCTTGGTAAACAGTGTGGTGCATGGATGACAGCAGCATTTCATCGGGTTTCATTGATGTAGACCGCCAGGCAGGCCGGTCGAGCTTCACCGACCTGCAGGAAGTCTATGTGTCGGCCTCGGGCTATGGCCGGTTATTCCGTTGCCGTCGGTACAACCGCCTGCACATGCTCAAGGCTCTCAAGCCGGCCTGTGTAAGCAATCCTTTCTACGAACAGGCCTTGCGCAAGGAGTTCGACATCGGCTACCAGCTGGAGCATCCGCACGTGTGCCGCGCCCTAGGGTGGGAGACGTTGCCCGAGTTGGGCCACTGCATCGTGATGGAGTACATCGACGGGCAGACCCTGAGGGAATTCATGGAACAGGGAAAACTGACGCCGGAACTGGCGCGTAAATTCGTGCGCGAACTGTGCAGTGCCCTGGGCTACCTGCACGGCAAGCAGATTGTACACCGCGACCTCAAGCCCGAAAATATTCTGGTGACCTACAACGGAAACAACATCAAGCTGATAGACTTCGGCCTGTCCGACTGCGACGACTACGACGTCCTGAAGCTGCCTGCCGGCACGCGCTATTACCTGGCCCCCGAGGCTTTGAAGCCCGGACAGCCGTTGGACCTGCGGGCCGACATTTATTCCCTGGGCATCATCATCGGCGAGATGGCCGAGCGGCTGAAGGACAAGCGGCTGGCAGCCGTGTCGCGCCGCTGTACCCGTCCCCGGCCCGAGAACCGCTATCCGTCGGCTGCTGCCGTGGTGCGCGATATGGATGGAAAGCGTCCCCTCCTTTCGTTCTACCGCCGGGCGGCCGTAGCTGTAGCGGTTTTGTTGGTAGCCGGTGGCGGCATCCTTTACCTCCGTCAGCGGGCAGTTCCTTCATCGGCCGCTTTTCCCGTGTACGGCAATTATTCCCTTCCGGCCGAATGCTGGCCCCGCCTGTCCGACAGCATCGGGGTGGAGCAGGCGGTAGCCGGTGAATTTCCTCTGCCTGCCCAGCGGCAGTCCGCCGCTTTCCTTCAGCATCGGGAAGCGCTTCTCGGGGCAGGCGGAGAATAAGTCGGCCGTCAGGCATTCCGGCCTGTACATGTTGTTTGCCCGGCTTATGCACACCGTTTTCCCAGCTTGAACACATCGTTTGTCCAGCCTATGCACACCGTTTGCCCAGCCTGGACGGTTGGTTTTCCCAGTCTAAGTTTTCCCCGCTTGGACGGGGCACCTTTTCCTCGTTCACCTTGTGTTCCTGCTCGGTCAGCATTCATTTCATCCGTTCTTTCTTGCGTTTCAGGCCGTTTATTCAGCCGGCAAACAGGTATCGAAGCTGATGTACAACATCCGTCGCGAACGCCGTTGTGAACTGATTGAGGAAGGCATGCGTATGGCCGACCTCAAGCGTTGGAGAGCTCTCGACCAGCTTGACTACAAGAACTTCCCCAACGAAGCTTACCGCGTATCGGGTATGAACCTGTGGGAGTCGGAAGAACTGGCTGACTTTGAAGAAGGTGAACTGAAGGGTGAAGGCGATCCGGGTGTAACCGGTCCGAACATCTCCGGCAAGACCAATTCGGGCAAATACCTCTGTCCTTACAGAGCCAATCCCAACCATTACCTGTACAACCGTGGTTACAAATGGTGCGAAGCCCACTACCTGTCGCCGATTAGCATCAAGAACTTCAGACAGACCGCCAGCAATCTGGAAGACCTGAGCACTTCGGTCATCTACCAGAATCCGGGTTGGGCTACCGAAGTGGATGCGACTCCGATTGGTGTGCCTGCCCAGAATTAAGACAAGGTAAATCATCAGGTCCCGGACGTTCCGGTGGAAGGACGTTTCCCGTTCCTCCCGCCGGAAATGTCCCCCCAGGGATTCAGTTTAACAATAGGTTTAGGTAAAAAGGCAAGGATTGTTTGCTGTCGTTCGGAGAGATTCTTGACGAACTTCGCAAACAATCCTTTTTTATATCCGGAAATTTTATTTATATTCGCCAACAAATAGATAGGAAAAAGATGAACAGACTATTATACTCCGCCTTGCTTTCGTGCGGACTGCTTCCGGCAGTGGCCCAGAACGCGTCCGCTCCCAACATCGTACTGATTATGTGCGACGACATGGGATTCTCGGACATCGGTTACTATGGCAGCGAAATACAGACCCCCAACCTGGACAAACTGGCTGCGGAAGGTGTCCGCTTCAGCCAGTTCAAGAATACGGGACGCAGTTGCCCCAGCCGGGCTGCCCTGCTGACCGGAAGATACCAGCACGAGGTGGGCATGGGATGGATGGCCGAGGTGGACGAGCATCGTCCGGGGTATCGCGGACAGATAGACAAGGCTTATCCGACCATTGCCGAAATCATGAGAGAAAACGGATACTGCACCTATATGAGCGGGAAATGGCATGTGACCACTATCGGCGGTTATGAATCGCCCAACGGCAGCTATCCCGTGCAGCGAGGCTTCGACCGCTATTACGGCTGCCTGCATGGCGGTGGCAGCTATTACAAGCCCGAACCGCTGTACAACGACCTGGAACGCATCCATTCCGTCCCCGACGACTATTACTATACAAGGGCCATTACCGACTCGGCCGTCTGCTTTGTAAACCGGCACGACACCAGCCGTCCCATGTTCCTCTACGTGGCCCACTATGCTCCGCATCTGCCTTTGCAGGCTCCGGAGGAAGCGGTGGAAAAATGCCTGGACCGGTACAAGGTGGGGTATGATGTGCTCCGCCGTCAGCGCTTCGAGAAGCAGAAGAAGCTGGGACTGGTACCCGAAGACATGGAACTGCCGGTATTCAACAAGGAATTTGGCGGCAAACGTCCGGCCTGGGAAGACCTGACCCCCGAACAGCAGAAGCAATGGACACACGACATGGCAACGTATGCGGCCATGATCGAAATCATGGACGAAGGCATCGGCAAGCTGGTAGATGCCATCAAGCGGAAAGGCATGTACGAGAATACAGTCTTTCTGTTTCTCAGCGACAACGGCGCCACCGACGAGGGCGGCTACCTGGGACAGCTGATGTCCGACCTGTCGAACACACCCTACCGGAGCTACAAGAAGTGGGTATTCCAGGGGGGAACCAGCACGCCCTTTATCCTGACGTATGGCGACAAGCGGAAGAACCGGATGGAGGGACAGGTGTGCCGGCAGCCGGCCCACATCATTGACATTCTGCCGACTTGCATGGCGCTGGGACAGGCCGTCTATCCCGAACGCTTCGAGCATGCCGACCTGCCGGGCCGGAGCCTGTTGCCCGCCGCGGAAGGGAAGCCGGTGGAAGAGCAGACACTCTACTTCGAACACCAAAGCTCGTGCGGCATCATCGACGGTCACTGGAAGCTGGTGAAGGCCAACCGGAACATGCAGTGGGAACTGATTGACCTGGACAAGGATCCGTTCGAGACAAACGACCTGGCCGGACAATACCCCGAAAAGGTGGAGGAACTGGAGGCCAAGTGGATTGAGTGGGCCAACACCCACAAGGTATTTCCGCTGGAAAACCGGACATGGACCGAAAGGATTAATTTCTATAGGCAGAAGAATCCCGACCAGCGGGGAGAAGAATAGAGACTATTATCAGAATTATAACAAATCATATTTTGAAGATTATGCAAAAACTTTTTATATCTATGCTGACGGGCGGACTGGTGGCTTCTGCTTCGGTCTGGCCGCAGCAGGCCCAACGGCCCAACATCATTATGTTCCTTGTGGACGACAAACGGGAAAAAGGAGGATGCCGGCAAGACGCTGATTTGGCATTTCCCCAACCTGTGGGGAGAAACCCAGGAGATAGCGGAAGGTTATGGAGCCTATTCGTCCATCCTGAAAGGAGACTATCACCTGATATACCATTGGGAGAACGGGCAGACGGAACTGTACAACATCCGTCAGGACATCTCGGAACAGAACAACCTGGCCGCCGATATGCCGAAAGTGGTCCGCAAACTGGCCAGGGAACTGACGGACGCTCTGAAGGCCAGAGGTGCACAGCGTCCGGCACTGAAAGCGACGAAAGAACTGCTGCCCTATCCGGACGGCTCCCGATAACACGGAATTATTTGTTTAACCTATAAATTGATGATGAAAATGAAAAAAATCAAGAAGAATCTGTTCCTGCTGATGGCCTCGCTGCTGGTGTGCGGCGGGCTGGCGGCTCAGGAAAGCGACTTTGACCTGGGCTCCCAGCGGTCGGAATCGCAGGATGTGAACCCGGTTCCCGGACAGGCATTGGACCACCACGGGCTGCTGATCAACCCGACGCCCCATGTCCTCCGGCTGGCTGAAGGAGAAACACTGGACATCAGTCAGGGTTTCCGGCTGAAAGGCAAGCGGAGCGGCGTGGCCGACGGCATGGACTTTCTGACCATCGCCAGGAAAGGAGTGACGCTGGAGATAGACTACGGCTCCAGACAGGCGGAAAAGAAAGGGGTGAAGCCCGTGTCGGGTGCCTACGAACTGGTGATAGACGGGAAGGGTGTCCGCATCACGGGATATGACGAAAAAGGAGCTTTCTACGGCTTGCAGACCCTGCGGGCCGTGCTGGAAAGTCCGGTATCGGCCGGCGGAAAGGTGCCCTGCCTGACGGTGAACGACTATCCCGACCTGCCATACCGCGGTGTGGTAGAGGGCTTCTATGGGACGCCCTGGTCCCACGAAGTGCGTCTGTCGCTGATCGACTTTTACGGCAAGTTCAAGATGAACTACTACTTGTACGGCCCGAAGGACGATCCGTATCACAGCTGTCCCAACTGGCGCCTGCCTTACCCGGAAAAAGAGGCGGACAACATCCGCGAGCTGGTGGAGGCGTGCAACCGTAACCGGGTGGACTTCGTATGGGCCATCCATCCGGGGCAGGACATCCGGTGGAATGAAGAAGATTACCGGAACCTGGTAAACAAGTTCAACGGGATGTACGACCTGGGCGTCCGTTCGTTTGCCATCTTCTTTGACGACATCTCGGGCGAAGGTACCAATCCCTACAAGCAGACCGAACTGCTGAACCGCCTGAACGAGGACTTCGTGAAGGTGAAGGAAGGGGTGGCTCCGCTCATCGTCTGTCCCACGGACTATTCCAGGCTGTGGGCCAATCCCTCTCCGAAAGGAAGTCTGGCCATCTATGGCAATACGCTCGACCCCTCCATCAATGTGTTCTGGACGGGCGACGTGGTGTGCAGCGACCTGACCCGCGGGACGATGGAGTGGGTGAACTCCCGCATCCGCCGTCCGGCCCTGTACTGGTGGAACTTCCCCGTGACCGACTATGCCCGCCACATCGTGATGCAGGGACCGTCCTACGGGCTGGATACCACCCTGACGGACAAGGACCTGTGCGGACTCATCAGCAACCCGATGGAGCACGGGGAAGCCTCGAAACTGGCCCTGTACAGCGTGGCCGACTATGCCTGGAACATTGCCGGCTACAATGCCCTTGACAGCTGGGAACGCGGACTGGGCGAACTGGCCCCCGAGGTAAAGGATGCCTACCGGACGTTTGCCATCCATTCGTGTGACACGGAGACCGGTTACCGCCGTGCCGAGTCGTGGGAGACAAAGACATTCCGCATGGACGATCCCTATACACAAGCCGACTATGACGCGCTGCTCCGCGAATTCGAGCGGGTGGAGCGGACGCCGGCCGTGATGGAAGCCGAATGCCGGAACCTGCTGCTCAAGAACGAACTGCGTCCCTGGCTGGTGGAATTCGGCAAACTGGGTACCCGCGGGAAGAAGGCGCTCCGGCTGATGGACCTGTATAAGACGGGCAGTGCGGCCGACTTCTGGGCAGCCTACCTCGACAACCTGATGACGACCGAAGACCTGAAAGCCTATAATGCGCACAAGGCGGGTACCATGAAGCTGCAGCCCTTCTACGAACATGCCATGGACGACCTGCTGGGAGCCTTCTATCTGCGCGAAGCCGGAAAGAAACCGGCCACCTGCCGGGCCATCGGCTCGTTCCCCACGCTGGCCACGACACAGAGTAAGCTGATGTTCGACAACGATACGACGACCTATTACACGTCGGGCACTTCGCAGGACGACCGCAGCTGGATAGGTGTGGACCTGGGACTGGTGAAGCCCGTCTGGGAAGTGTCCATCCTGCAGGGACGCAACTCTACGGACGACGTGGACTATTTCGACCGTGCCCTGTTGGAGTATTCGGTGGACGGGAAGGACTGGAAAGCCCTGTCCGATACGCTGGAGAAAAAGTATGTGGTCCGCTGGACGGACGACGCCGTACAGGCCCGCTACATCCGTCTGAAGAAGCTGCATACGGCGAAAACCAACTGGGCGGCTGTCCGTTCGTTCGAGGTCAATCCCGTACGCGAGGAACGTTTGGGCTTTGCCGTGGAGTCGGACCGGAAACCCGATGCCCTGCTGGCTTTCGACGAACTGCCTGCCACTTCGTTCGTCAACGAAGGTACTTTGGTATTCGGTTTGCCCGAAGGTACCACGGCCTGCACCCTGCTGGTGCGTCCGGGTTCGTCTGCCAGACTCTGCCAGCTGGACGCACGGGGCGAAGTATTGTCTGAAACGGCTCTGGACACTCCCTACATGCGGCTGAACATCGGGAAAGACACGTCCCGGATTCGGGTAGAGGGCGATGTCGAACTGTTTGAAGTCATTTTTCGTCAGGAGGCTGATTGAGGGCGATGTCAGGCCGTCTGTTTCGACTGATACCGGTTGTCAGAAAATTTTGCCTGCCTTGATGGTGTTGTTTCAAAAATAATTTAGTAATTTAGGCCGCTGAAGCGCGCTTATGAATATTTTTAATTAATGATATACCATGAAAATTCATCTGACTATGTTCCTGTCTTGCCTGTTGGTGATGGGATGCGGCTCGTCCGAGCAAAAGAATGTGCTCCTGATTCCACAGCCTCAAACGTGTGAGGTACAGTCGGGAACCTACTCCTTCGCAACAGGAGAAATGTTTTATTCCAATCTGTCGGGAACGGATAAAAGTGACCTGGCAGCTGTTCTTGAATCGTCGCCCTTCGGCCTGAAGGCTTCGGACGACGCACAGGCTTCCTTCCGGTTCGAACAGGTGGACAGCCTGCCGGGCATGGCCTCCGACGAAGGCTACCGGCTGACGGTGGACAAGAAGGGGGTCCGGGCCGAAGCCACTACGCCGGCCGGACTGTTCTATGCCTTCCAGTCGCTGCTGCAGATGGCCGAAGCCGGGCAGCAGGAGGGAAACTTCACCCTGCCTTGTGCCAGCCTGAGCGATTATCCCCGTTTCAGCTACCGCGGACTGCATCTGGACGTGTCGCGCCATTTCCGTTCGAAGGAGTTCATGATGAAGCAGCTCGACGCCATGGCCCGCTACAAGCTGAACCGCCTTCACTGGCACCTGACCGACGGCGCAGGCTGGCGTCTGGAAATCAAACACTATCCGCAGCTGACCGAGCAGGCCGCCTATCGTCCTTACCCCAACTGGAAAGCCTGGTGGACGGGAGGCCGCAAGTATTGCCGCAAGGATGACCCCGGAGCCGAAGGTGGATATTATACGCAGGACGACGTGCGCGAGATACTGGAACACGCCCGCAAGCTGCACATCACCGTCATTCCTGAAATCGAGATGCCGGGCCATTCGGAAGAGGTGCTGGCCGTGTTCCCGCAACTCTCCTGTTCGGGCAAACCTTATCAGAACGGCGAACTCTGCATCGGCAACGAAGAGACCTTTACCTTCCTGGAGAACGTGCTGCTGGAGGTGATGGATCTCTTCCCCTCGGAATACATCCACATCGGCGGCGACGAAGCGGCCAAGAGCAGCTGGGAAAAATGTCCGAAGTGCCAGGCCCGCATCCGCAAGGAAGGCTTGAAGGACGAGAAGGAACTGCAGAGCTACCTGATTCACCGCATCGAGAAATTCCTGAACGACCACGGCCGCAAGCTGATCGGTTGGGACGAGATTCTGGAAGGCGGACTGGCTCCCAGTGCCACGGTGATGTCGTGGCGGGGCGAGCAGGGCGGCATTACGGCTGCCAAGGCCGGCCACGACGTCATCATGACGCCCGGTGAATTCTGCTACCTGGATGCCTATCAGGATGCTCCCGGCACACAGCCCGAAGCCATCGGAGGCTACCTCACTTTGGAAAAAGTTTACTCTTACAATCCGGTTCCCGCCGAACTGACCGAGGAACAGAAACCCTACATCAAGGGTGTGCAGGCCAACGTCTGGACCGAATATATCCCCACGGAAGAACATGCCGAATACATGATTTACCCGCGCCTGCTGGCGTTGTCCGAAGTGGCCTGGACCGAACCCGGCCGAAAGGACTGGCCCCGTTTCCGCGAAGCGGCCCTGAAGGAAGTGAAGTGGTTGCAGTCGCAGGGTTACCATCCGTTCGACCTCGAACAGGAAGTGGGCGAGCGTCCGGAAGCCCGTCAGCCGGCAGAACATCTGGCCCTCCACAAGAAGGTGACCTATGCTTATCCGTATGCGCCTCAGTATCCGTCGACCGGCGAAACGGCGCTGACCGACGGCATCCGCGGCGGATGGACCTATGGCGACAAACGCTGGCAGGGCTTCCTGTGCAAGGATGCGGACGTGACCATCGACCTGGAGAAGGTGACCGACATCAAGCTGGTGGAGGCAGACTTCATGCAGCTGCGGGGACCTGAAATCTGGTTGCCGAAAGAAGTGGTGATTTCCGTTTCCGAAGACGGCAAGGAGTACCAGGAACTGAAGCGGATTGCGACCGAAGTCCCCGTAACCGAAGAGAAGCTGGTCATCCAGAAATACCGTTGGGAAGGAACGGCCAAAGCGCGTTATGTCCACTTCCAGGGCCTGCTGAACCGTGAGGTGATGGGATGGATGTTTGTAGACGAAATCGTAGTAAAATAACCTCTTTAAGAATAGAAACCAATCATGAACAAGAAAATGTGGGCAACGGCCGTAACCTTGCTGGGCGTTGTTGTGATGGAGGCCGATGCGGCCTCCGGCAAGGTAATCCGTATGAATCCGCTCGGCAGTACAGAACGGGCTGAAGCGACCTATGTGGCCCGTCAGGACAATGTAGGGCAGTACGTCAGCCAGCGTCCCAAGGTGGAGGACCGTCTGTTCCAGTCAGACATCATCGAGAAGAAGATTGCCGAAATCAAGGCCCTGCTGAAGAATCCCTATCTGGCGTGGATGTTCGAGAACTGTTTCCCCAATACTCTGGACACCACCGTACACTTCCGTATGCTGGACGGCAAGCCCGACACCTTTGTCTATACGGGTGACATCCACGCCATGTGGCTGCGCGACTCGGGGGCACAGGTGTGGCCCTACGTGCAGTTTGCCAACGAAGACCCCAAGCTGAAGACGATGCTCGAGGGAGTCATCCGCCGGCAGTTCCTGTGCATCAATATGGATCCCTATGCCAACGCCTTCAACGACGGGCCGAAGGGAAGCGAGTGGGAGACCGACCGGACGGACATGAAACCCGAACTGCACGAGCGCAAGTGGGAAATCGACTCCCTGTGCTATCCGTTGCGTCTGGCCTACCATTACTGGAAGGTGACGGGCGATGCCAGCATCTTCGACGAGAACTGGCTGAAGGCTGTCGAGAACATCCTGCGTACCTTCAAGGAACAGCAGCGCAAGGAGGACAAGGGACCTTACCGCTTCCAGCGCAAGACCGAGCGCGCCACCGACACCACCATCAACGACGGTTGGGGTGCTCCGGCCAATCCGGTGGGGCTGATTGTCTCCATCTTCCGTCCGTCGGACGACGCCACGACACTGCCTTTCCTGATTCCGTCCAACTTCTTTGCCGTGACTTCCTTGCGGAAGGCATCCGAGATACTGACGGAGGTGAACAAGGATGCTGACCTGGCCCGGCAGTGTACCGACCTGGCCGACGAGGTGGAACAGGCGTTGAACAAATACGCTACCTGCGAACATCCGGAGTATGGCACCATCTATGCCTACGAGGTGGACGGCTATGGAAGCCACATGCTGATGGACGATGCCAACGTGCCCAGCCTGCTGGCCATGCCTTATCTGGGTGACGTCGACGTTCATGACCCCATTTACCAGAACACCCGCCGCTTTGTGTGGAGCGAGGGCAATCCCTACTTCTTCAAGGGCAAGGCCGGTGAGGGTATCGGCGGTCCGCATATCGGATATGACATGGTGTGGCCGATGAGCATCATGATGAAGGCCTTCACCAGCCAGGACGATGACGAAATCAAGGAATGCATCCGCATGCTGATGACTACCGACGCCGATACGGGCTTCATGCACGAATCTTTCCACAAGGACAATCCGGAAAAGTTTACCCGCAAGTGGTTTGCCTGGCAGAATACGCTGTTCGGCGAGCTGATCATCAAGCTGATAGACGACGGCAAGCTGGACCTGCTGAACAGCCTCTAACGAACATAACCTTAAAAAACAATCATAACGTATGAAAGTACTTTCACTTGCCACAGGAGTGGTACTATGCGGACTGCTGGCCCTGATGCCGTCAGCATGTGTCTCGCAGAAAGATAACAAGGCGGATGCTCAGGACTACCTCCGCTACGTGGATCCCTACATCGGATCGGGCGAACACGGGCATGTCTTTGTCGGTGCCAGTGTTCCGCTGGGAATGGTTCAGGCGGGACCGCAGAACATTCATAAAGGCTGGGACTGGTGTTCGGGCTATCACTATTCGGACAGCGTCCTGATCGGTTTCAGCCATACACACCTCAGCGGTACGGGCTGTGCCGACTTGGGCGACGTGCTGCTGATGCCCTACGTGGGCGAGGTGCGGACGGCCCGCGGCGAACAGGACAACATCGAGGGTTCCTGCTCCACCTATTACTCACACAAGAACGAGCAAGTGGCTCCCGGCTACTATTCGTTGCTGATGGACAACGGCGTACGTGCCGAGCTGACGGCTACCGACCGTGTGGCCATCCATCGCTATACCTATCCCGAAGAAACACCGCGCCTGCTGGTGAACCTGAAAGAGGGCAACGGCGACCGTGCCTTTGAAACCGGCCTGAAGCGTGTGGACGAATATACGGTGGAGGGCTACCGCTTCTCCAGGGGATGGAGCCCGCAGCACAAGGTGTTCTTCGTGCTGAAATCCGAACAGCCCATCGAGAGTGTAGCCGTATTCGACGACGATACGCCTGCCGGCCAGGACACGCTGACGGGCAAGGCCGTGAAAGGGGTGCTTACCTTCAAGGACAATCCGAAGAACGTGCAGCTCAAGGTGGCCCTGTCGTCCGTGAGCTGTGCCAACGCGTTGGCCAATCTGGAAGCCGAGCAACCCGGATGGGACTTCGAAAAGGTGCGTACCGATGCGGAGAAACGCTGGAACGAGATGTTGTCGTGCATCAACGTGGAGAGTGCTGATGAGCGGGGCAAGAAAATTTTCTATACCAGCCTGTACCACATGTTCATCGCTCCGACGCTCTATGCCGACGTGAACGGGGAGTTCCGCGGTCACGACGACAAGATTTACAAGGCCAACAGCTGGACCAACTATTCCACCTTCTCGTTGTGGGATACCTACCGCACGCTGCATCCGCTGCTCACCATCATCCAGCCGCAGCTGGTGCCCGATATGGTGAACTCCATGCTGAGCATCTACGACCAGCAGGGCAAACTGCCCATCTGGCCGCTGGTGGGAGGTGAAACCAACCAGATGCCGGGCTACAGTGCCGTTCCGGTGATAGCCGACGCCTACCTGAAAGGCTTCCAGGGCTTCGACCCCGAACGAGCCCTGAATGCGATGGTCGCTTCGGCCACGTACGAGAAACAGCGCGGCGTACCTTACGTGCTGGAGAAAGGCTGGATACCGTGCGACAAGATGCCCGAAGCTACATCCATTGCCCTGGAGTATGCCGCAGACGACTGGGGCCTGGCCCTGATGGCACAGAAAATGGGCAAGCAGGACGTCTACGACACGTTCATGAAGCGCGGGCACTACTATGAGCAGTATTTCGACAAGAGCATCAACTTCATCCGTCCGAAGATGGACGACGGCAGCTGGCGCACACCCTACGATCCCTTCCAGTCCATCCACGGCTGGGGTGACTTCTGCGAGGGTAACGGCTGGCACTATACCTTCTTCGTGCCCCAGCATCCCGAAGGGCTGATTGAACTGATGGGCGGCGACGAGCGCTTTGTCGGCAAGCTGGATTCGCTCTTTGTGGCCGAAGGCGACATGGGCGAACATGCTTCGGACGACATCAGCGGCCTGATCGGCATGTATGCCCACGGCAACGAGCCCAGCCATCACGTGGCTTATCTCTATGCCTACGCCGGACAGCAGTGGAAGACGGCGGAGAAGATCAGCTACATCCAGCGTAACTTCTATACCGACCAGCCCGAAGGCATCATCGGTAACGAGGATTGCGGTCAGATGTCGGCCTGGCATGTGCTCTCCGCACTGGGTTTCTATCAGGTAAATCCGTCTAATGGAATCTTTGTCTTCGGCAGTCCGCTCTTCGAGAAGGTGACGGTCAATCTGCCGGAAGGCAAGACCTTTACCGTCGAAGCTCCGTCTGTGAGCCCGGACAACAAGTACATCCAGTCCGTCCGTCTGAACGGCGAGCCCTACACGAAGAGCTACATCAGCTACGGGGACATCATGAAGGGTGGTACGCTGACCTTCGAGATGGGCAGCCAGCCGAACAAAGCCTTCGGTTCCGATGCGGCAGACCGTCCTCGTTCGTTGCCGGAATAAACATCTGTCCAGACCAATCAATACCGCCCCGTCCGGAGGCCGTGAGCCTTTTGTCCGGAAGGGGCGGTTTTGCCATTACGCTAACATTGTTATCATTTTTATATGAAAAAGAAACCAAACATCGCTTTCGTCTTTGGCGGAGTAGGGGCACTGATGCTTCTGTCCGGCTGTTCCGATGTACGTACCGCTTCGGAAAGCTCGTTCCTCCGTTCCGACTATTATACCCGTGGTATCGGTGTCTATCCGGGCTGTCCGCAGGAAGACTTTTCGCCCGAGCTGCTGCCCGACAATCATTACCGCAACCTGGCCCTCCTGCGGGCCACGTACCAGTCGTCGGCCTACGACTATAACCTGACCTCGCAACTCCTGACCGACGGTATCGTGACCGACCAAGTCCCCCAATACTTCGACCTCCTGACTCCTGAAGGCAGTGCCCCCAAGCGAGAACGGGAGTGGATGATAGACGGAGGTCCCTATTCGCGCAACACGGTGCGCGGCGAGGAGACCTTCTTCCAGTTTGACATGCACCAATATGACAAGGCCGTCAGCCGGGCCGTGGTGACCGGTACCCTGATTTACGACGACCAGGCGGCGCGGGGCGGTTACGAGATGACGTGGGAGGCCTCGAACGACGGCAAGAACTGGACCGTGCTGGCCGTGAACCGGGGAGCCGAACTGCCCGGCAAGGCCCGTTCCGGACGGGTAGAGGTGAACGACCCCAATAAGCAAACCGGCACCGTGACCATGCCGATGCGACGGCTGGAGGAAATGTTCGACTTTACCGACACGGCGGCCTATGCTTCCTACCGCATCCGCCTGAAGATGAAGGGTGCTTACGAGTGGACCTTCCACGAAGTGGAGTTTTCTAATGCCGACGGACTGGTGGACTTCAAGCCTTCGCAGTTCTTCACCAGCACCTGGATGAGCGCCACGGCGGGCGAGGAGTGGGTCAGCGTGGATCTGGGTTCGCTTTCGGAGTTCGACAAGGTCATCCTCCACTGGGTGAACAAGGCTGTCGAGGGGCGCATCCAGACTTCGGATGATGCCCGGACCTGGACCGACGCGGCTCCGCTGCCCGGCGGTGAGGGGCTGACGGACGAGATAGCCGTCAAAGGCAAGGCCCGCTACGTGCGTGTCTGCATGAACCGGTCGGCCGACGGCGGACGCTACATCTTGAGTGAGCTGGAGGTGATGGGCCGCGGCGGACTGCTGCCCCGTGCGGCAACCATGCCCGAGGCCGACGGCGGACGACGGGCGCTCTCGGGAGGCGGCTGGCAGCTGCAACGTGCTTCCGAGGTTCAGGCCGCCGGTGCGGAAATCGCTTCGCCTGCCTACAAGTCCGATGGATGGGTAACGGCTACGGTACCGGGCACGGTGCTCACTTCGTACAAGAACGTGGGAGCCTTGGCCGACCCCAACTATGCCGACAACCAACTGATGATATCCGAGTCGTTTTTCAACTCCAACTTCTGGTATCGCAACGAGTTCCAGGTGCCGACCTCGTTCAAGCACGACCGTGTTTTCCTGAATTTCGACGGCATCAACTGGAAGGCCAATGTCTATCTGAATGGCCATCAGGTGGGGCGTCTGGAGGGAGCCTTCATCCGCGGCAAGTTCGACGTGACGGACTATGTGAAGGGAGGTACGAACGTGCTGGCTGTAGAAATCATCAAGAACGCACACATCGGTGCCATCAAGGAAAAGAACAAGCAGAGCACGGACTTCAACGGCGGTATCCTCGGTGCGGACAACCCCACGTTCCATGCCACCATCGGCTGGGACTGGATACCTACCATGCGCGGACGTAACATCGGTATCTGGAACGACGTCTTCCTGACAACAACCGGTAAGGTGACCGTGCAGGATCCCTACGTGCAGACCCAGCTGGCTCTGCCCGATACCACACAGGCCCGTCTGACTGCCGAAGTGGTGGTGAAGAACCACGACGGCAAGGACGTGAGCGGTGTTCTGCAGGGCAGGGTAGGCGACGTCACTTTTGAGCAGCCCGTGCAGCTGAAGGCCGGTGAGGAACGTACGGTGGTGTTCGACGCCGAACGCTTCCCACAGCTTCAGGTGAAGAATCCCCGCCTGTGGTGGCCCAACGGTTACGGTACGCCTTATCTCTATGATGCCAACTTTACCTTCAAGGTGGGCGAGGAAGTATCCGATGCCCGCGACTTCAAGGTGGGTATCCGCCAGATGACGTTCAACGAAGACGGCGGGGTGCTGAACCTCTACGTCAACGGGCGCCGTTTCATCGGCCGTGGCGGTAACTGGGGCTTCAGCGAATCGAACCTCAACTACCGCGGACGCGAATACGAGACAGCCGTGGCCTACCATGCCGACATGAACTTCACCATGTTGCGCAACTGGGTGGGCATGATCGGCGACGAAGAACTGTATGACGCCTGCGACAAGTACGGCATCATGATCTGGCAGGACTTCTGGCTGGCCAATCCTGCCGACGGTCCCGATCCCTACTATCCCGACATGTTCATCGCCAATGCCGAAGACTATGTGAAGCGCATCCGCAGCCATGCCTCCATCGGACTGTATTGCGGACGCAACGAAGGCTTCCCGCCCGAGACCATCGACAAGGCCCTGCGCCGCATTGTGAAGGAAGAACATCCGGGGATGCACTACATCTCCAGTTCGGCCGACGACGTGGTGAGCGGACACGGTCCCTACCGCATGCTGCCTGCCAAGACCTACTTCACGCTGGAGACCGGCAACGACAAGTTCCACAGCGAGCGCGGCATGCCCAACGTACTGACCTACGAAAGCTTCCTGCGCACCTATTCGCCCGAAGGTATCTGGCCGCAGTCCGACCAGTGGGGCATGCACGACTACACGCTGGAGGGAGCACAGGGCGCCACGTCCTTCAACGAGATTATCGCTACCGGCTACGGTCAGCCCGAAAGCGCGAAAGAATTTGCCGACCTGGCCCAGTGGGTGAACTACGACGGCCACCGCAGCCTCTTCGAGTCGCGCAGCAAGCACCGCATGGGGCTGCTGATGTGGATGAGTCATTCGTGCTGGCCTTCGATGGTATGGCAGACGTACGACTATTATTTCGAACCGACGGCCGCCTATTTCGCCATCAAGAAGGCTTCCGAGCCGCTGCACATCCAGTGGAATCCGGCCACCGACGAAGTAGAGGTGGTGAACTATAACGCCGGTCTGCATCCCGGACTGAAGGCCCGAGTGCAGGTGCTCAACATGGATGCCTCCGTAGCCTGGGAAAAGGAAGCCACAGTAGACAGCCGTGAAGACACCACCGAGAAGTGCATCAAGCTGCAGTTCCCCGATGCGTTGTCCGAAGTGCATTTCATCAAGCTGACGCTGGAAGAGAACGGAAAGATTGTTTCCGAAAACTTCTACCATCGCAGCAAGGTGGAGAACAACTATCAGGCATTGAAGCAGCTTCCGAAGGTTCCCGTGCATGCACAGACCCAATACACGAAGGCCGATGACGGCGAATGGAAGGCGGAGATTACGGTAGAAAACCGTTCCTCGGCTCCGGCACTGATGGTCCGCCTGAACATTGTCGGCGATAAGGACGGTTTGCAGTTCCTTCCCATCTTCTATTCCGACAACTACTTTGCCCTGTTGCCGGGTGAGACGAAGGTGGTACGTGTACACTGGAAAGATGTGGATACGAGAGGAAACGCGCCTTTGCTGAAGGTTTCCGGATATAACGTAGAATAGAGAAGAGAGATATGTGGTTGCAACTGATTGTCGTATTGGCAGCCATCATCATCGGTGCCCGTCTGGGTGGCATCGGGTTGGGGGTGATGGGTGGACTGGGACTGGCCGTACTCTGTTTCGTGTTCGGTCTCCAGCCCACCGCCCCGCCCATCGATGTGATGCTGATGATTGTGGCCGTCATCTCTGCCGCCTCGTGCATGCAGGCGGCCGGAGGGCTCGACTATCTGGTGAAGCTGGCCGAACGGATGCTGCGCAAGCATCCGTCGCGGGTCACGCTGCTGAGCCCGTTGGTCACCTATCTGTTCACCTTTGTAGCCGGAACGGGGCATATCGCCTATTCCGTGCTTCCCGTCATTGCCGAAGTGGCGCGCGAGACAAAGATCCGTCCCGAGCGTCCGCTGGGCATTGCGGTCATCGCTTCGCAACAGGCCATTACGGCCAGTCCCATCTCGGCGGCGACGGTGGCCCTGCTGGGGATGCTGGCAGGCTTTGACATCTCGTTGTTCGACATCCTGAAGATTTCCGTTCCCGCCACCCTGATAGGTGTCCTGGTGGGGGCTTTCTGTTCGATGAAAGTGGGCAGGGAGCTGGAGGACGATCCCGAATACCAACGTCGCCTGAAGGAAGGCATGATAGAAGACCGTTTGGTGGAGACCGCTTCATCATTCGATGTCCGGAAGGCCCGCATTTCCGTAGGAATCTTTCTGCTGGCTACTTTCCTGATTGTCCTGTTCGGTTCGATCGATGCCCTGCGACCGACTTTTACTTCCGGCGGGAAGTCCGTTCTGCTCGACATGCCTTCCATTATCGAAATCATCATGCTCAGCACGTCGGCCCTGATTCTTCTCCTTTGCCGGATAGACGGCATCAAGGCTGTGCAGGGCAGCATCTTTTCAGCCGGCATGCAGGCGGTCATTGCCATCTTCGGTATTGCCTGGATGGGCGATACGTTCATTGCCGGCAACTTGTCTTTGCTGACTGTTTCCATCGAACACATCGTCCGCTCCATGCCGTGGCTGTTCGGGGTAGCCCTGTTCGTGATGTCCATCCTGCTGTACAGCCAGGCCGCTACCATCCGGGCCGTAGTGCCGCTGGGCATTGCTTTGGGTGTTTCCCCCTGGATGCTGATAGCCCTTTTTCCGGCAGTGAACGGCTATTTCTTCATTCCCAATTATCCGACCGTAGTGGCGGCCATCAATTTCGACCGTACGGGAACGACCCGTATCGGGAAATATATCCTGAACCATTCGTTCATGATGCCGGGAGTCGTCTGTACGGTGGTAAGTATTTTGGTAGGATTGTTGTTGATATGGTTGTAAATTCTTACCTTTGCGTGTAGAATTTACAATTAATATCCAAACCATGAAAAACTTTGCTTTGTGGGCGGCAACCTTGTTGGCGGCCGCCTCTTTACAAGCACAAACGCTTGAGAAAACGACGGGTGGCGTCCGCTTTTCTACCGCCCAACCTCAATTGAACGGTGAGGTGACGTTCTATTCACCTTTCATTGTCCGTGTCGTGAAATATCCTTCGGCTGAAATGCCTGCCAAGAAAAGTTATCCGGTGATATTGACGCCGGGCGGGGTAGACGTTACCTATGAGGAAAAGGGAGATGAGGTGGTGATGAAGTCGTCGTGCCTGGCGGTCACCCTCGACATACGTACCGGGCAGCTGACTTACCGGGACCTGAAAGGCAACCAGCTGCTGGCCGAGAAGCCCTACGGAACCAATTTCCTGCCACGCCAGGATGTAGACAAGGATTCGTACACGGTGAGCCAGACCTTCATGCTCCGACCCGACGAGGTGATTTACGGACTGGGACAGCGGCAGACGGGCGTAATGAATCACCGCAACCAACAAATCGAACTGCGGAACGCCAATACCAATATCTGCATCCCGTATTTCACTTCCGAAAAAGGCTATGGCGTCTATTGGGACAATCCCGGACTTTCGCAGTTCAACGACACGCCCTACGAGACATCCTTCTCGTCGCAGGTGGGTCTGTGTTCAGACTACTACTTCCTGTATCGCGACGGCAGCATGGACGGTGTGATTGCCGCCCTGCGCGACCTGACCGGCAAGGCTACCATGTTTCCCCTCTGGACCATGGGCTACTGGCAGTGCCGCGAGCGCTACAAGAGTCCGGACGAGCTGTGCAACGTGCTCGACAAGTACCGCGAGCTGGGTGTACCCCTGGATGGCATCGTACAGGACTGGCAGTACTGGGGATGCGACTCCAACTGGAATGCCATGAAGTTCATGAACCCCAGCTACATCAACAAGGTGGGCGACAAGGACTGGATGAAGTACATTCCCAAAGGACACAACGCCGACGATGAATCCCTGCTGAACAAAGAACCGCGCATCAAGAGCCCGCAGGAGATGGTGGATTATGTCCACAAGAACCATGCCCACCTGATGATATCCATCTGGGCCAGCTTCGGCCCCTGGACGGACCAGTACAAGGAACTGAAGGCCATGAATGCTCTGCTGCCGTTCGATACCTGGCCGCTCCATTCGGGAACGGCTCCCTACGATCCTTTCAATGCGGAGGCCCGCGACTTGTACTGGCGCTACCTGCGTCCGATGTACGACATGGGAATGGATGCCTGGTGGACCGACTCCACGGAGCCCGACCACTTCAACATCAAGGACAGCGACTTCGACCTGATGACGGCCGACGGTTCGTTCCGCTCCGTGCACAATGCCTTTCCGTTGATGACCAACAAAGGCATCTACGAGCATCAGCGCGAGGTGTCCGACGACAAGCGCCTCTTCCTCATGACGCGTTCCTCCTACCTGGGACAGCAACATTACGGCTCGTTCAGCTGGAGCGGGGACGTGTCGTCCAGCTGGCAGACCATGCGCCAGCAGATACCTGCCGGACTGAACTACATGCTGTGCGGCATTCCGTTCTGGACCACCGACCTGGCCGGATTCTTCGGTTGGGAGTACAACAACGACTGGACCAACGTTGCCTATCAGGAACTGCACGTCCGCTGGTTCCAGTGGGGATGTTTCCAGCCGATGATGCGCAACCACTGCTCTTCGCCCATGCTGAACGAGATTTATCTGTTCGGCAAGGAGGGCGACTGGGCCTACGACGCGCAGAAACGTATCATCCAGTTCCGTTACCGCCTGTTGCCCTATATCTACAGCATGGCCGGTGAAGTGGTGCAGCAGGATGGGGTCATGATGCGTCCCCTGGTGATGGATTTTGCTGCGGACCGCAAGGCTATTCTGCTCGACGACGAATACCTCTTCGGACGGAACCTGCTTGTTTGCCCGGTCACCGAACCGCTTTATACCAGGAAAGTGGAGAAGAACCAGGGGGTGGCCACCGTGCCCGATATAGCCAAGGCCAGCCGTCCTTTCGAAGTTTATCTGCCGGCCGGCGCCCGCTGGGTGGATTTCTGGACCAACGAAACGTTGGAAGGCGGACAGGATGTACAGCGTGAATGCCCCATCTCGTTGATACCGTTATATGTCAAGGCAGGAAGCATTCTGCCGCTGGGCCCCGACGTTCAATACGCCACCGAGAAGAAGTGGGACAATCTGGATCTTTGCATCTATCCCGGTGCCGACGGTGAGTTTACCCTGTACGAAGACGAGTTCGACAATTACAATTACGAGAAGGGACTGTTTTCCACCATCCGTTTCGTGTGGGACGATGCCCGGCGTACGCTGACCATCTGCGACCGGAACGGTGAGTTCCCCGGTATGCTGAAGCGTCGTCATTTCCGCATCACATTGATGGAGCCGGGCAAACCTTCGGCCGAGAAAGTAATGGAACGTGCAGACCGCGTCGTGCGTTATACGGGAAAAGAAATGTCTGTGAAGTTTTGACTAAGAATAAAATAAATATGAAAATCATGTTTGCGAAAAGAAGCGTTCAGGTGCTGTGCTGCCTGTGTCTGTCGGCAGGTGCGGCACAAGCCCAGGATGCAGGACTGGTCCTGCACTACGACCGTCCTGCCCAGTATTTTGAAGAAGCGTTGGTCATCGGCAACGGGACGATGGGAGCCATTGTTTACGGAGGCACGGCCCGCGATGTGCTTTCACTCAACGACCTGACCCTATGGACCGGCGAGCCGGACCGCAAGGTGACCACTCCCGATGCCCATCTGGCCATCCCCGTGATCCGTGAAAAACTGGATCGGGAAGACTACCGCGGTGCCGACCAGGAACAGCGGAAGGTACAGGGACACTACAGTGAGAACTATCAGCCGTTGGGACAGTTGGCCATCACCTATCTGGATGCGTCGGCTACAGTTACGTCCTACCGGCGCTCGTTGGATATCAGCACGGCCATAGCCAGTACCCGCTATTTGCGGGACGGGAAGGACTTCTCCTGCGATTATTTCGCTTCGGCCCCTGACTCGGTCATCGTCATCCGTCTGTGTTCGCAGAGTCCGGAAGGCATCCGGGCCCTGCTCTCGTTCGACTCCCAGCTGCCGCACGCCACCTCGGCCCGGAACAACGAAATTTCGGCCGAAGGCTATGCGGCCTATCATTCCTATCCGGTTTACTACGATGACGTGACGGAAAAGCATTTGTACGACCCGGATCGGGGCATCCATTTTCGTACCTTGGTCAAGGTACTGACAAAGGACGGGCAGGTAAAGAGCTATCCTTCGGGAGAGTTGAAGCTGGAGGGAGTGCACGAAGCGGTGGTATTGGTGGCCAATGCCACCAGCTTCAACGGTTTCGACAAAGATCCCGTCCGTGAGGGACGCGACTATCGTACGCTGGCGGAGCGCCGGATTTCGCGGGCTGCCGCCAAGTCTTACGACGAACTGCACCGGAACCACGTGGCCGACTACCAGTATTTCTTCAACCGCGTGAAGCTGGACCTGGGACGTACGGCATCTGATATTGCATCCCTGCCTACCGACGAACAGCTGCGCCGGTATACCGATGAGTCGCAGTACAATCCGCAACTGGAAGCCCTCTATTTCCAGTACGGACGTTATCTGCTGATTTCCTGTTCGCGTACACCGGGTGTGCCGGCCAATCTGCAAGGCTTGTGGAACGAATGTCTGCTGCCGCCCTGGAGCTGCAACTATACCTCCAACATCAACCTGGAGGAGAACTATTGGGCTGCCGAAACGGCCAACCTCAGCGAAATGCACCGCCCTCTGATGGATTTCATTGTCCACCTCAGCCGGACGGGACAGGAATCGGCCAAAGCCTATTATGGAGTGAACCAAGGCTGGTGCCTGGGACAGAATACAGACATCTGGGCCATGACTTGTCCGGTGGGGCTGAACGTAGGCGATCCTTCCTGGGCCTGCTGGACGATGGGAGGAGCCTGGCTCTCCACCCACATCTGGGAACGCTATCTCTTTACTCAGGACAAAGAGTTCCTGAAGCAATACTATCCGACGTTGAAGGGTGCCGCCGACTTCTGCCTGAACTGGCTGATTGAAAAGGACGGATACCTGCTTACTTCGCCCGGCACTTCCCCCGAAAACAAGTTCGTGACTCCCGACGGTTATGTAGGCGCCACGTCCTATGGCTGTACGGCCGATCTGGCCATGACGCGCGAGTGCCTGCAGGATGCCGTCCGGGCGGCTGAAGTATTGGGCCTGGACAAGGATTTCCGTCGGAAAGCCGGGGATGCCCTCTCTCGTCTGTTGCCCTATCGGGTGGGACAGAACGGTAACCTGCAGGAATGGTTCCACGACTGGAGTGACGAAGACCCGCAACACCGCCATCAGTCCCACCTCTTCGGCCTGTATCCCGGACACCACCTGTCGGTAGACGAAACGCCGGAACTGGCCAAGGCCTGTGCCCGTACGCTGGAAATCAAGGGAGACAATACGACCGGATGGAGTACCGGCTGGCGCGTCAATCTGTATGCCCGCCTGAAGGACGGCGAAGGGGCCTACCACATTTACCGCCGCCTGTTGCGCTATGTGACTCCAGACGGGTACAAGGGTAAGGATGCCCGCCGTGGAGGAGGAACGTACCCCAATCTGCTCGATGCCCATTCGCCGTTCCAGATAGACGGGAACTTCGGCGGTTGTGCCGGTGTCATCGAGATGCTGATGCAGTCGTCTGCGACGTCCATCACCCTGCTTCCGGCTCTGCCCGCCCAGTGGAAGGACGGCAGCGTGCAGGGCATCTGTGCCCGCGGTGGCTTTGTCGTCGATATGGACTGGAAAGACGGACGGGTGACCCGTCTCCACATTACGTCGAGAAAGGGTGGCAAGACACGTGTCTTCTTCAACGGACAGTCGAAGAAGATCAGTCTGAAGGCCAACGAGAGCAAGCAGATCTTATAGGCCGCTTTCCTCGACCAGCTGTTTGAATTGTCCCCATATCCGGTGGTTGCGGTAGATGGACTTGCACCCCGACGGGACATGCAAGGTGCACGATTCGAACAGCTGTTCTGCTCCGGCAAACGCCTCTTCCTGGCAGACAGGAGGAAAATCCGCCGCTTTGACATACAGATGTTGCAGGGAGCTGCAACTGTCCAGACAATATTCCGACACGTAGGATGCTGCCGTTCCCAAAGTCAGGGAAACCAGCCGTTCGCAACGCTGGAAGCATCCGTTCGGAATCAGGCTGACAGCATCGGGCAGGACCACGCTTTCCAGAGCGGAAGCGGCAAAGGCTCCCTGCCCGATGTCTTTTAACGAGGCCGGCAGGTCGATGCCCTGCAGCCGGCTGTTGCGGAAAGCATACTCACCGATGGCAGTCACGGTGGACGGTACCGCACAAGTGACGTTCGCCTTTCCCTCGGGGTACCACAACAGCGTAGTCATTTCTTTGTTGTACAGGATACCGTCGGCACTGCAGAAGGCCGGGTTGGCCGAGGGAACATCAAAGGCTGTCAGACCGCTGCATCCGGCCGACGGCGCAAACTCCGTCAACTGCGGCGAGAAGTGGAGCACGGAAAGGCTCCGACAGTTCTCGAAAGCATTCTCCTCGACGGTAGTTGTTCCGGCCGGCAATGTCAGTTCCTCCAGCCAGCTGCAACCGGCGAACATGCCGCGGCTCACGGTGTTGTCTGCCGTATACCGCTGTCCGTCGTAGCTGATGCCGCCGGCCACGATGGAGGCATCGTTCAGGTTCAGTGCCTGCAGTCGTCCGGGTGTTTCGTTTCCGTTGATGTCTATTCCCATGATTTCACGCAGGTAGCGGATGTCTGTCCCGTTCAGCGGGCCGGCGATGTTCAGACTGGGGAATTGGTATTTTTCCTGCTCGTCCATGGCGTCGGGCAAGGTACCTGCCTGTGTCAGGACAACGGCCTGGCCCGTTCGGAAACGGTAGACCTCGCTCCGTGTCTCGCCGATGGTATTGGCAGCAAATGCCTGGATGCAGTAGTCCGTTTCCCGCTGCAGGCCGCTGATGCGTGCGCTCAGCCGGTCGGCTCCCGTTGTTTGCAGATCCATCCGTTGTTCGTCCGTCGCTCCCTGCTTGTAGTAGTAGAAACCGGTGGCGGTGATGTCCTCTCCTCCGTCATCCAGAATCGTATATTCCAGCGTGATGCTCAAGGGCCCTTGGTTCAGCAGGGTCAGTTCGCCGAGGGTCGGTTCGACGTTGGGCTGTGTTGTGAAGGTCTGCGTTTCGCTCCGCACCTGGCTCTGTTCGTTTCCGGCCTCGAGGCAATAGTGGTAGGTCGTTCCCGGTTGCAGGTCGCTCAGGCTGGCCGTCGCCTTCAGCTCTTCAGCCGGACAGACAGCTTCCTCGTTCATTTCGGGAGTAGTGCCGTAGCGGAAGCGGATCCATCGTACACTTCCGTCGCCGTTCGGCACAACTTCTCCGTTCAGCCGGGCGGTGGTTCGTGTGATGTCTGTCGCATCGCCCAGGGTGAGGGTGGGAGGCAGGCTGGTCGGCTGCTCGTCCTCCCGGCAGGAGACGGTTAGCAGCAGGGCTGCCAGTAGGAATATCCAGTGATATGTTTGCATACGTAAGCTCATCGTTCAAAAACGGTTTAGAAGTTGATACCCAGGCCGACCGCCGCCTCCCAGTACCGGCCTTGAATGGTCATGACACCTGCCGAAACAGCAGCCCGGTAGAAGCGGTACAGACAGCCGGCTTCGGCGCTGAGACCGCGCCGGGAGTAGTCGCTGTTGCGCAGCAGGATGCCGTTATCCCGTTCCCAGGCCACATCCCGCCGTCCGTATCCCAGTCCTTCGTACAGGCAGAAGTCACCGACAATCCGGTGGATACCCCCGGCCATCAGCATCCATCGGCCGTTCCGGGTTCGTCCGGTATAGTAGGGGGCTTCGTCTGCTCCGGCAGGAACGCCGTCGCGGTCACACTTGCCTTCGGTGCGTGGCATGGCGTGGAAGTCTTTCTGGAACATGAGGTATGCGCCATGACGTCTCATGAGGGCGATGCGGAGTCCGGCCGACGGACCGTTGCCCTGCAAGCCGATGTTGGCCAGCAGCAGGCGCCGCCAGGGCTCTCGGGGCCTCGGAGGACGTTGGGCCGGTGGCATCGGCAGGACACCTGCCCGATGCCGGGTCGTGTCGGGCAGGATGGGGTGCTTTTCCAGTGCGGGCAGTTCGACGGGATGCCGGTAACCCAGAGGCGGGTCCAGGGTCAGCTCGTAGGTCATGCGCGATTCCAGCGGACTGGAGAAACGGTAGTCGCGCAGGACGCCCCATTGCGGGTGCTTGATGGTTATCATCACGCTTCCTTTGGGCAGGTAAATCCATATTTCACCCACATCGTTCTTCCGTTTTACGATGCCCAGCGGCGAAGAGAACACGAAATCCTTGTCGCCCACTACCTTCAGCAGCGCACAAGCTTCGTCATTGAGGTCGCGGACCGGCTCGATGTAGGCGGTGATGTCGTTGGGCAGCATGCGGAAGGACCGCACGATGAATTCCTGGGCACAGATCTTGCCGGCAGTCCACAGGCACAGGACCACTGCCAGCAGGCGGAACGGCGGAGAAGACAACAGACGTATCATTGCAGGTTGAAGTTTCGGATGTTGAATATTTCGTTTTCTGGAAGCGGCGTGTGGTCGGCCTGCATGCGGGGCTGCCAGGTACGCACGTGTATTTTGGGAGCCGTCTCGTCGCGGAAGTCCCAGAGCAGGAACAGGTAGCCGTCGTCCGAATAGAGGTCCGACTGGTATCCCTGCCGCAGGCTGACGCCGTAGATACCTTTCAACGTAGGATGGCGCATGATGTGGAAATCGCTGAACTGCACATTGATGGTCCGGTTGGCCTGGAACACCTGTTTCAGGCGGTCCAGATACTGACGTTTGCTCTTGATGTTGTACACCACCTGTGCCGGCGACAGATAGCCCGTTTCCTTTTGGGAAGAATGTACCACCGTCCCTACCACAATGAGGGCATTCTCACTGAACAGCTGCTCCAGAAAGTCGATGTCCTTCGTGGTGTAGGATGTACGCAGATGCTCCACGTAGTTCAGAATCATCTGCCGGTTGCCGGCATCCTTCTCGTCCAGATTTCCCGATACTACCTTGACCGCTTCCTGGTAGAAGGGGTTGGCTTCGCTCACTTTCCGCCAGTCTTTCCGTTCAATCAGGCTGGGCTTATGTTCCGTTTGCCCGGCTTTTGCGGTTGCTTTACCCGGGGCAAAGCGGTCGTTTTCTCTCGACGGACGGTCGCTTTCCCCCGGGCGTTCCGACGGAGCGTTTCCCTGTGTGCCGGCCGGCGATTGTACCGTCAGGAAGCGTTGCGGGCACAGGCGTGAAGCCGTGGAATCCTCAACGATACAGGCATAGGTCGCTCCTCCTGCCGGATTTCCTTTCCGGTCGATGAAGAAGCTGCGTCCCTGCTGCCGGACCACGGCATATCCATCCGCATAGTAGTGCCCGATGGTGTCATACTGAAAGCGGCAGATGGTTTGCCCCTTGTCGTCGACCATTCCCCACAAATTGTCTTTTTTCAGCGCCGGATGGCCTTTGCCGGCCATGTGGATGGCTTCATAGGCCGCGGGAATGAGGAGGTTTCCGTTTATATCCACCAAGCCATATCCGTTGTCGGTCTGTACGGTAGCGGTTTCCCACGCATAGCGTGAAGCCTGCCGGATGTCATCGGGCAGATAGACCGTTACATCGCCTTGCTTGTCCAGATAGCCCAAGTGTCCGGAGTGAAGTTCTTTGTAAAGGAGCCTTCCGTCGGAGAAGCGCGTGTCGAGCAGTACCTGTGACAGGCGGATGCAACATTGCACTTTTCCCTCCCTGTCTATCAGCAGATAGCCCGCTTGGCCTTTGTTGTCGGTGTTCCCCACCAGGGCGCGTCCCTCGTGGAAGTCGTACGCACGGTCGTAGATCGGAGGAACGGCAATGGCTCCGTGCGTGTCCAGATAGCCATATTTGCCGTCGGCTGTGGCAAACAGGGCCCGTCCTTCGCTGAAGTTGTGCATCAGCGCGATGTCATATTGCGGATATTGGGCAGTGGACATCACTTCGTTGCCCCGCTTGTCTATCAGGAGGATGGGGGAGTCGGTTTCTTCTTGGGCAGGAGCCACTTCTTCGAAAAAATGGCCGATGCGGGCAAAACTCTTTCGGCTGACCGGTTGGGTCGGTCGGCTGATGTCATACAAGTAACGGTGCCCTTCGTCGTCAGCCAGGCTGAACATGCCGCCCACTACGGCCGACGGTCGTTGGCCGAAGCTTCCGGCAGGTTGCAGTACGGTGCCGTCTGTCTTCACCAGTCCCCACGACTTTCCGTCGTTGCTGAAGGGGAGGGCTTCCGCCGGGTCCTTTTGCGGCTGCCGGCAGCTCCACAGGCAGCATACCAGTGCCATCAGGCTCCATCGGAGGATGTGGTTTATCGGGTTTGTTTGCATGTATCTACATCAAAATATAGTGTGTACAAAGATAGTGAAAGGCGAGAGCAGAGGCAAATGAAAAACGCGGTTTTTCAGTTTGACTATGCCGAGCCGCCTCTTATCATACTTAAATTTAAAGATGCCTGTCCTTCTTCCCCCAGATAAAATCTGGAGAAAGAAGGAAGGCATCTCCCTACCAGTTCAATCATTCCGCTTCGCAGTACTGGCTTTCTGCGTGTTAGAGTAAACAACGTACTGCAGCAGAGAGTTTGAGTCCAAATTGTTTAGTCAAGTCATTCGTCTGTCGTTTATAGTCAGGCCTTCCGTGTCATTCGTCCCAATTCTCCAGTTCGCCGCCAATTTCAATCTTGACCTGTTCAGGATTCTTGGTAATTACCAGTTGTACGGAGTGTTGCACGCCGGGCTTGAAGACAAATTTGCTTTCGTACAGGTAGGACACCCCTTTCATGATCACCTCCACCAGCGGTTGGCGGTTGTCCAGCCGTTGGGGCACGATGATGGCGGCATACGTGTGGTTGCCCAGGCTCTGTGCCCGTATGCTCTGACGGGTGCCGTAGTCGTCTCGCGTCACGACGCCTGCACTCAGGTCGATGGTAGCCTCGGGAACGGTATTGTGGATGTACACCTCGGCGTCGGCCGGCAGTTCGCCTTCATAGTCTTCACCCTCTACAAGGCGGATGAGCATGCGGCTCATGCGATGGGCGAATTGTAGGCTGACGGGCGTGTCACTGGCACTGGCGTTCTGTTGCGTAGCCCACAGGAAGTCGCTGGCTTCGTAGCCTCCGGCTGCGTTCTGGTCGGTAGCCACGCTGAAAGGCAGGTCGTCGACCGAGGTCACCGGACTGGTTTGCGGATAGTAGGCATAGATGTTGTACGTGCCGCCATCCCAGTAGACGGGTTTCTCGGTGGTCCATTGACTGCCGTCGAAGGTCAGGGCCGCATTGTTCACATAGTTGCCCGACACTTCGAGCGGGGCATCCTGCCGGGTGATGAAAAGTCCCACCCGGTCGCCGCTCTCGAAGGCGGTTGATGTTACTTTGGTGCCGCTTGCGGCCTGCCTTGGGTGCAGGACGTTGAAGGTCATCAGGTCATTCTTCTCTGTCTGGCTGACGGGCGTTGTGTCGTCGTTGCATCCGCTCCCCACGGCCAGCAGGACCGTTATCAGTCCTGCAGTCAGAATATGTAGTTTCTTGTTCATGGTCATTTCTTTTTTAAGTTTGAACCTTATTTGTATAGCGGGCTTCCCTTATGGATTTTCGGAGGAAGCTGGAAGCTGTGCACGCTGCTTCCGCTATAGCGCAGGTCGTTGAAGCTGCGTGTCAGGGCATCGCTGCTCACCACGTCGTTGGCTTTGAAGTCTTCGTAAGTGAAGGTCTCGCCGGCATACTGCTTGATGCGCTTCACGATGGCCATGCGGCTGATAGTGCTGTAATAAGGAATGTCGTTGTTCATACAGCTGTTCTGTTCGGAACGGAACACACCGCGGCTGTGCATGTATCCGCCTTCGAAGATGTCTACAAAGTCGCTGTACTTCTCGTCGAAGATGAGCTGGCTCCAGGGCACTTCGTGCATCTTGCCGGTGAGCGACAGGTTCTCGTACCAGCCCAGCGACTTGGCCATATTGAATTCATAGACGTGTCCGCAGCAGGTACACTGGCAGAAGTCGATGAACTCGTTGTGGTAGATGTATTCGTCGCCCAGCTTGCCGAATCCGTGTCCGCCCGCTTCGTGCTGGATGACGCCGCGCGTATCCAGCGGATAGCCGTACGTGCTCAGCGGACAGAAGGCGATGGCCGAACCGTCTTCCCACATCTGGCAGATGCCGCCGTAGTCGGTACTGTTGGGTACCATGATGATGAGCGATTCCTTCAGATTGTCCTTCGTCACGGTCGGCATCTTCTGTGCATAGTCGAATACGGCATCGTAGTCGCAACGCAGGCCCACGCCGCCGGTATACGTCGTTTCAAACTTGGCATAGCGGATGGTGTTGACAGTTCCGATACCTGTTTCGGGCGATACGGCGATGGCGGTATAGACGTTGAAGTAGTCACGGTAAGTCTTGTAGGGTTCGATGCCGAAGAAGTTCTCCACCTGGTCCTGCATATCCTTCATATACTTGCCTTCGGAGATGTCTTTGGCATCGTAACCGTCACCCAGGAAGACGAGGTTGATACCTCCTCGATTACCTTGGGTAGCAGTTTGCAGCGTGATGACTTCGTCCTCGGCATACGTGTAGTCATATTGCGATACGGTGCATGTGTGGCGGTAGTCTTGGTCTTTCAGTTTGAATACGATTTCGCCTGTTCGTGTGGCGCTTCCGGACGACATCTGGTGGATGGTCAGCGTCACTTCCGTCTTTTTGCTGCCCTCGTTCTGCGACAACGAACACCAGTCGGGCAGGCTTTCCACCATCCAGTCGCCTTCGGCATCAACGACGAGGGTGCGGGTGCACTCCGTATTGATGGCGTTGGCAATGCTGGGGCGGCACACCAGTTCGCGATGGGCGGCAATACGTTTGAAGTCGCTCCAACCCACAGCAGCCTGGTATTGCTGGATGGCGCTTTCGGGTACTTCGAGGGTAAAGTTGTCTTTAGCTATGCCGTCGAAGGCTCCTGCTTGTACATGTGGCGGTATGGCTCCTTTGCAGACAATGCTGCCGATGCCATAACATTGGTAGAAAGCTTCGTTTTGAATGCTTTCCAAACTTTCAGGCAGGATAATACCCTCCAACCCCCAACAATTATAGAAAGCACCTTGGCCAATACTTAACACACCTTCCGGTATTTCAAGGGTACCCATCAGACGCCAATTGGATCCACTAGAATAACTACCAAAAACATTCGAACCAATGGTTCTTAGTCCTTGGGGGAGTTTTAGTTTTCCGGAAAAGTCGCAGCCGCAAAAAACATTGTTACTAAGTACGACTAGATCTTTAGGCAATGTCAGTTCTCCTTTGAAGTGTGTATCTTGA
Organism: Mediterranea massiliensis; assembly: GCF_900128475.1. GTDB lineage: Bacteria > Bacteroidota > Bacteroidia > Bacteroidales > Bacteroidaceae > Bacteroides > Bacteroides massiliensis_E. The sequence goes on from NZ_LT635835.1 coordinate 228,293, forward strand.
AAAGCAGCTTCACCGATGGTGACAATACCATCGTGCAAAGTCAGTGTTCCATCAAAGCCACATGATGCAAAAGCCGTTTCCGGAATGGCCGTCACTTCTTGCGGAATAGTCAGGCTTCCGGTCAGATTCCTGCAATTATGGAAGGCTCCGGGTTCGATGGATTTTAGTTTGTCAGGCAGGTGTAGCGAACCATACAGATTGGTACATTCTGCAAAGCAGGTAGTGCCTATATATTCTAGATTAGTGGGCAGTATCAGTTCGCAGGTGAAACCACAATATCCGAATGTACCACCATACCACCAGAGATCCCAACCATCTCCAATAGATGTTACTGTATTGGGCAATGATAATGTTCCGGTTAGTGATTTACAGTTATAAAAGGCACCCGCTTCAATACTTGTTACCCCTTCAGGTATAATTAATGATCCGGTTAAGTTTTGGCAGTCGGCAAAAGCAGCAATACCTATTTTTGTCAGTTTGTCGGGTAATACAAGATTTAAAAGTGAGGTTTTATAGCGCATAGCTTCGTAAGGCATTTCATAATTGTTGTGAGAATAGTTTCCCATACTTCCTCCTGTCAAAGTTTGTTCCCCTCCACGAATGATTACTTCCTTTAAATTTAGTGAGTTTAATATATCCATTGAATCACGCATAAAGTAGAAGTCCTGTGCGTTGATTTCTCCCGTAATCTTCAGGTTCTGCAGTTTCCGATAATCCTTTCCGGCCGCTGTAATCGAATCCTTCAGATGTCCGGGTGTGGAGTTGATGACGATGTATTCCTTCATCGTGGCGTCGTGCGACACGTCGTCGTTCTCCCATGCCGTGATGCTTTCTCCCAGCAGTGTGAAGGTATATTCGCCCGTCGGTTCCTTCTTGTTCACCTGGATGGTGAAGTTGTGCATCTTGCCGCTGACGTAGGTGAAGTCCTCCGGTTTTCTGAAGTCATAGACCACACCGTCTACGGTAATCGTAAACAGCACCGTATTGGCCGCAACCGTCTGCGGAACGACAATGGCACGGAATACGTCATCCTTTTGGTAGGGGATGGTTCCTGTCTGCGGTACCTCGCCGGTAACGCTGACACTGCCGTCGGCCAGGTTGATGATGGCATTACGTTTCACGTTCTTGACCAGCACCTGTTTTTCCAGTCCGGCCCATTCGCCGACGGCAAAGCCTTCGCCTTCGTTCAGGGTGATGCGCGGACTGCTCATGCGGTGGCGCATGGGCAAACGGATGACGTTCTCAGTCGGAGCTACGTCGGCAGCCTTGCCCCACAGGAAGTCGCTGGCTTCGTAGCCACCCATTTCGTTGGCCGTAGTGGTGGTCGACTGGTCCTTCTGCACTTCAAAGGGGTAGGCATTCACGTCTTCGGGCGATCCGAAGGGATAATAACCGTAGATGTCGATGTGGGTATGGTCGTCTTTCCAATAGACGTCGTAGGCCGAGTTCCATTTGTAGGCAGCTTCGTCAAAGGTGTGCTTCACGTTGTTGCCCCGGTTCCCGCTGGCCTGCAGGGTGCCGGGAGTATCCCCTTGATAGTCTACTATGTAGACGCCCATTTCGTCACCGTCGCAAAATCCGTTGTCGTTCACGCGGGTAGCGGCCACTTGCTCTATTTCACCCGACAGCTCGATGGGGCGTCCGCTGTTTCCTTCCGGGCCATTGGGACCGAACGTATCGTCGTTGCATGCGGTCATGGCCGCCAGCAATGCCCATAAACCCCAGGTTCTGGTTATGAAATTTCTTCTCATATATATTGGTTGTTTGATGGATTTAACTGATGGTTGATTCATTCGGCCACTCCGCCGTTGTCCGCACCGTCGTCTTCCCAGCTGCCTATATCCACATTGATGCCATTGCTGGTCTTTTTCACGGTTACGGTGAAGGTGTGGCGTTTCCCGCCCACAAACGTAAATTCCTTTTTCATGTTGAAATCTCTTCCGTCAATGGTTACGGTCAGGAAATTGTCAGCCGACGGGACTGTCTGTGGAACAATTAGGGCCTTGAATTCATTGTTCTCTCCCCGCAGGAACGAGATACTTCCGGTTTCGGTTCCGGGAGTCACTTGTCCGTTGTTCAGGTCGATGGAAGCCTGGCAGGTCGCTCCGTTCAGTCGGACCTGCACATCTGCTGCTGCCAGACTCTCGGCCGTAAATCCGTTGCCTGCGGCAACCTTGACGACCGCGCAGCTGAAGAGGTGGTCGAGGGTCAGGCCCACTGCTGTTTCAGTCGGTGCCACTTGGGCTGTCTTGCCCCACAGAAAGTCGCTGGCCTTGTAGTTGGCTTCCGTGCTTTGGTCGGCCATCACGGTAAATGGCACGGCGCTGATGTCAGTCGGGGTTGTTCCGTAGGGATAGTAGCCGTAGAAGTCGGCCGGAGTTGTGTCATCCTTCCAGTAAATGGGGGTTGCGGGCGTCCAGATCCCGTCGTAGGTAAACTGCATGTTGTCCACATGGTTGCCCGTAGCCTGCAGGCTGCCGGCTGTGCTGCCCTCATAGTTGACGACATAAAGCCCGATCCGGTCTCCCGTCTCGAATCCGGTGTCGGTGGCACGAGTTGCGGCAGACGTTATGCCGCAACTTAGTGAAATGGGAATTTGGACAGAGGGTGGTGTTTCCTCGGTGCCGGATGAACAGCTGGCGACAAGTCCTGCCAGCAGTATTGTCCATGTCAGTTGGGAAAAGGTTTTCATAATATATCGTTTATTGTTTGTTATACAAAGGTAGGGAGTTCTCCAATATCCGTCAAGTTCATAATGGTTCATCCGGAAAAATAGTCAAGGAAGAATATTTGTTCTTCCAAACGAGTATCGTCTGTGCGAATTTATTATTTTTGCAGCATAAAAATGACAAATTAATATAGAAATGGGAATGAAACTGACATTTTTGAGCAAAGGGTCCATTCTGCTGTTGGCCTTTTGTAGCCTGACGGGATGTGCGGAAACAGAAAAGGAAGATGAATTGTCGGGTAGTATCTCGAAAGAAATCCGTTATGCCAACCAGTTTGGCAAGGACATCATGAGTACCTATTATTTATGGAACACTGAAATCAGTGCCGATTTGGATGCCTGGAATATCAAAACCAATGAAGATCCTATCGGGACGGTCGACCGGATCCGTTATCATGATGGCGAGCAATACATTGACAAATGGACCATGCTGACCGACGATATGGAGTCCTTTACCAGCAGTATGGAAGGGGTGTCAACTACGTTCGGATGGAATCTGACTGTCTACCGGCTGGCGGCAAACAGTAACCAATGCATCGGGGTCGTCAATTTCGTTCACGACAATACGCCCGCTTCCCGTATGAATTTGAAGCGGGGCGACATCATCATCGGTCTGAACGGCGGATCTCTCACTACGGAAAATTATCTGGACCTGTATTACAGTCCGTCCCTGACGGTTTCGTTGGGGAAATTGGATGTAGAGAGCAATCAGTTGGTCGATTTGGGCAAAAAAGTCAGCCTGACGGCCGAAACTCTGTATGAAGATCCGGTACTGTGCGATTCCATTTACGAATTCAATGGAAAGAAGGTGGGCTACCTTGCTTACTCCAGTTTCGATTTGAAGTCCATTGACAAGTTGATAGAGATAGCCAAACACTTCAAGCGGGAACAAGTTAGCGAACTGATACTCGACCTGCGCTATAACGGCGGCGGGTATGTGATAACCGAAAGCGTACTGGCTTCCATGTTTGCTCCGCAGGAGGATGTCAGTCAGAAGAAGATTTTCGAAAAGGAAGTCTACAACGACCTCCTGACGCAGGCCGGCTGGGACGAAGAGACTCCTTTCACCACCGAATTCTATTATCCTGAAGTTGGAGTCAATGCCAGTACCCAGGATGCCAACATCGGTTTGACGAAGATTTATGGCCTGATTGGTTCCGGTTCGGCTTCCGCTTCCGAAGCCCTGTTGGGCGGCCTGATGCCTTACATGGAGGTGGAACTCATTGGCGGGCAGTCTCATGGCAAATATTGTACGGGGTACCTGCTGTCTCCCGAGGATGTCTACGAAGACTCTCCTCAGGACATCGAGAACTGGGGTATATACATCATGGTCAGCATCTATCAGAACGCAGCCGGCAAGACGCCCTGCATGCCCGACGGGCTGATTCCGGATGTGGAAGTGGCAGACAACGCTATGCTTCCCTATCAGTTGGGCGATGTGGATGAACCCCTGTTGCGGGCTGCGCTTACGGCGGCCGGACGTACGTATGACGATGAAGGCACCCTCTCTACCCGCAGCCTGGATGCCCGTTTCATCCCGATGCGCGGAGTACAGAAACCGGTATTCGGCAAACGCATTCTGCTCGCTCCTTCCGCCAAATTCCGTCCGCTCGGCCGGTCTGTGCTTGAATAAGGAATATAATAAAAAAGAAGAAGGGCGCATCTCGATGCGCCCTTCTCTATATAGTAATGATAGACTTTCTGTTTAGTTCAGTGCATAGTAGGTATTGGTCATGACGGCCTGACGGGCTGTTGCCAGACCCTGTGCGTCGAGTGTTACGGTCAGTTCTTCACCGTTCGGCAAAGTCATCTGGGCTGTACCGTCGTTGTTCATCTGGATGAGTTCCGTGCTGACACCGCCTGCCACTACATTCCATGTGTTTTGGCTCTTGTCATAGATCAGTTCCATGGAAGCCGTTTTGTCACCTTCCTTCGTAATGGAATAGCCGTTTTCCAACGTTTCAACCAAATAGTTGCCGTTCTCGCCCTGAACCTTCTTGATGTCACCTACGCTGGCCAGCGGGTTGCTTCCGCTCCAGAATTCGATGGAGTTGATTACCAGAATGTCGGCAAGATAGCAAACACCGTATACTGGGATAATATTGAATGCCAGGAATACCAGTTCGTTTACAAACTTGTTACTAACACTTTGATTCCAGCTTACCAATTTGCTGTGCAGTCCGAAAGATCCGATGCACGAACTGAACATGAAAGCACCGCAAATCATAACGGTCGCAGCCATTTTAAAATTAAACTTTTTCATAATCTTCCTCTATTTTTAAAGTAAACATATTGTTTTTTGTCCAATTAATATGCAAATATACACTTTTAAATATAAATAGCTAACGAATAGTCAAAAAACTTTCTGTTTTTTCCGAGTCTTGTCAAAGACGTATCTTTTGAGGTATTTTATGGAACAGAAAAAGTCCCAAAGTGGACAAAATTCACTATATTTGCGCCACTTTTGCAGAAATGTCGTCTTGACGACGGCCAACAAAGAAGAGGATATACAATGAAAGTACGATTTATAAGCCTGGCCAGTGGCAGTAGTGGTAACTGTTACTATCTGGGAACAGAAAAATATGGAATACTGATTGATGCCGGCATTGCCGCCCGCAGCATCAAGAAGATTTTGAAAGATTTTGGTATCGGCATGGAGACCATCCGTGCCGTATTTGTGACGCACGACCATGCCGACCACATCAAGGCGGTAGGCGGGTTGGGCGAGAAGCTCAATATACCTATTTACACTACGTCGCGTATCCATGAAGGCATCAACCGGAGCTATTGCATGACCGAAAAGTTGCATACTTCTGCCCGCATCCTGGAGAAGGGGCAGCCCATGCAGCTGGCCGATTTCCGGATAGAGTCTTTCGAAGTGCCCCACGACGGTACGGACAACGTAGGTTATTTCATTCAGATTGACGGGAAGTCGTTCGCTTTCCTCACCGACCTGGGAGAAATCACTCCCGTAGCGGCCGAATACATCAAGAAGGCCAATTACCTGATTCTGGAAGCCAACTACGACGACGAGATGTTGCAGATGGGCACTTATCCGGCTTATCTGAAAGAACGCATCAAGAGCCGGACGGGCCACATGAGCAATGCGGCCACCGCCCAGTTCCTGGCCGAAAACTTCAATGAAGGGTTGCGCTACATCTGGCTGTGCCATTTGAGCAAGGACAACAACCATCCCGAGCTGGCCTACAAGACCGTCGAACTGAAATTGCACGATTATGGCATCCTTGTCGGTAAAGACGTGCAACTCTGTGCTTTAAAGCGCACAACCCCCTCCGAACTTTACGAGTTTGAATGAAAAAACTCGAATTCATCGAAAAAAAACGGCGAAATCTTTTGTAGGTTCCGATAAAAGGTCTACCTTTGCACCCGCAATCGAAAAACAAATGCACTCTTAGCTCAGTTGGTAGAGCAACTGACTCTTAATCAGTGGGTCCAGGGTTCGAATCCCTGAGGGTGTACATCTGCGATAAGCGGAAGAGCTTTCCCCCTGTGGAAGGTATTCGGGGTGTAGCGCAGTCCGGTTAGCGCACCTGCTTTGGGAGCAGGGGGTCGAAGGTTCGAATCCTTTCACCCCGACAGCAAGATATCAAGGAGTTACGATCAGTCGTAGCTCCTTTTTTTATGTCTGTACGGATGACAAGGAGAAGAGGATGTGTCAAAAGGAGAAAGGACTATCACTTTGTCATTCTGTTTTCTATGATTTACGCAAATGTAACAACATCTTTTTGCAATAAGTTAACACAACTTGTAGGACTTCCCTTCACATAGTCCCAACAGAAAGGTGTTTTGTTGCGTATGACAGCGAACAGTCGATGTATTGTTTTATTGCGTATGTTATTGACTATGAATCCGAAGGGTTTTCCTTCCGCTTTTTTTCTCTGTGCATACTCCTTTGTCCGGGGATTATGTGTTAACAACGAGAGTGCACCTTGTGTGAGCAGGGAATTGACATAACGGTTCGATGCCTTGCTCACTCTGGGCTTCTTGTTGATACTTGTGCCGGATGAATGTTCATGGGGAACACATCCCGTATGGTTGGCATACTGGCGGGCGCTATCGAATCTCGTAAAGTTTCTCGTATCCAGAATGATGGCTGATGCTGTTACCCACGATATGCCGGGGACGCTGAGCGCCAGTTCCGTATTTTCCTTGAACTCGTCTTCTTCCATTAGAGTTTCACGTATCTCTTTCTCCAAGGACTTGACGGACTCCATAATGGCTTTCATCACTTTCCGAAGGGCTTTGGATGCTTCGGAGGAGGCCTTTGACGTACTGCCGGAGAAATTGCGTAATTTGACCTCACATTCCTTCAGCATTCTTCTTGTCAGATGGAGTTCCCGCAATTTTTTCAGACCTTTGTCGGGAAGGGTGCATCCCTTTGCCTTGTCACGGTGCCGGCAGGCGTATTCGGCAATCATGCGCGCATCAAGTCTGTCCGTCTTGCTGCGCTGTATGCCGCTGCTCAACTTGATCTGAAGCGGATTCTCCAGCCAAAACAAATATTTCCTTTGGGTGAAGCATTCAACGACCTCCATGCTGTACATGCCGGTATTTTCACCGCAGAACAGGAAATCGGCCGCTTTCAGCCCCTTGTACAGACTACGTAGGCGGCCTGTCATCTGGGTACATCCCTTGCGGCTGTTTTCTACCTCGCCTTCCTGAAGGATAGACATACTTTCACTTTCCATGCAGCAGTAATTCATTTTTTCCTTGCTGAAATCGATTCCAATGATTAACTTTGCCATATTCTTTATTTTTAAACAGGTCAGCTACAACAGCCGTGAGCCATCTCCCTTAACTACCATTACCTTTAGGGTAAAAAAGGCAAAGTTTTCTATGTGGCTTTTTGACTGTTAACTGCAAGGTCCAAAACAGAATATAGATTTTATCTGGAGCGAGCATGGTTTACCTTGCAGTTGGCTGGTCTGTTTCTTTCACACAACAAAAGTAATCATTCCAACCGTATTTCCTTTTATTGCGCAAATCTAAGGGAGTAAAGCGAAGAATCTCGAAAACAGATGTTTGTGTATTGAGATCCTTCACTACGCTCCCTTAGATTTGCGTTTTGATTATGCTTTTCTATTTTGACACATCCTCTTTTTTGTAAAATCCCGGGACGTGAGTCCCTGTCAGAAGCTATGGCAGGAGATCCGTACCATATATATATTCCACCGGCGACTTCTTGAACCGCAGGATGCGGGTATCGTTGTTTCCGGCACCATTCTGGGTCAGATACAGACCGGCCATCGAACCATTGAAATACCACCCCTTGCCTCCCGGCTCATAGACGGTGAACAGGATGTTGTTGTAGTGTCCGTGATAGATGCCCGATGCATTCCATTGTGCCGCCGGTCCGTACCACACGACCGGCTCGAACTGCGGGAAGTCCGGACTCTTCATGGCCACGTATATCAGGTCGCTCACGGCCAGTCCGTCCACCGTTACGTCGTTCCTGCGCTTCTGTTCGCGCAGGATTTTGCTGTGTCCTTCCCAGGGATTCTTCAGCACATGGCTGCCGCTCCACATCACCCACACATAGTCCGTGGCGTCGAACAGGCGGTTGAACTCCTCCATGCTCGGCACTTCGTATCCGTCGGGAGCCAGTGCGGTGGGAGCCAGCTTGTTCATGTGGACCGTCTGCCCCGTCCGGAATCCGTCGAGCACGGCCGTCCCGTTCTGGTTGACCACCCTCAGCCCCTGTCCGCTGTCGCCCTGATAAGCCCATCCCCAGAGGTCGTAATATTCCTCCGCGGTACAGCTCTCCAGATATTGGAACGCAGTCTGGCCCGCCTGTACGGCCGGATCGGCCGAGGACAGTACCTGGTCGTCGAACGACCGCGAGTTCCCCTTCGCGTTGTACTTGCACCACCATACCCCGTGTAGCCAGGTCACGGATAGACCATAGTTGCGTCGCGACACGACGTATTCTTCCCGCTGCGAGCCGTCCGTATGGCTGATGACCAGCCGTCCTTCCTGTACCCGTCCGTTGGCTGTGGGGTCGTTCGGCTTCCAGCCCGCCAGCACACGGTATACATTGTCCGTTCCTTCACGCCGTTCCAGCTTCAGCCAGGGATCTTCACCCTCTTCAAACTCCACGGACAACTGCTTGCCCTCGGGTAAGGTGAAAGCACCCAGCTCGTTGTCGATGTAGCGGTCGAAGCGGTGCGTATAGGTTTCCGCGTCAAACGTCATCAGTCCTTCGATTTCCACCGGATTGGCCTGCAACACCAGCCGGATGCGGTCCTCGGGATACGAGTTGTCCAGCCCCTTGCGGTGGAACTGCAGCGTCGTTTCGTCGGTCGGCATGCCCGGCGCATAGAGAGCTTTCCGTATCCGGAAGAGGTTCTTGCCCTCCAGTCCCCGGGTTTGGGCCACCGGTTCCACGGTCAGCGGATAGCCGTTCAGCGGCAGCAGTTCCAGTTCATCGTCACAGTCCACGGCCAGCAGCACTTCCGTCGCTCCGTGCGCGAAGACGAGGGTCGTCCCTTCGTCCGTCACCTGCACGCCTTCGGTCAGTTCGGATAGCGTCTGGTCTACGGTCAGTCGGCTGTCCAGACTGGGTGTCAGTTCCGTCCCTTCGCCCGTGTTCCATTCTTCGATGTCCAGTCCTACGCCCGTCAGATCCTTACGCACGGTCACGGTGTAGACTGTATTTCTTTTCACTACGTCCGGCAGGGCCTGTTCCATTTCGTACATCTTTCCGTCCATCTCCGCCTTGACATAGACCGACAGGTCCGGATTATTCTGTTCGCAGAGATAGAAGATACCGGCCGAGTCCTGCTTCAGCCCTTCGCCGAATGTCCGTACCATGTCCTTCTTCTCCGTGCCATCCGGTGTCCGTACCTCGGACTGGGGGAAGACATACGTCTTCTGCGCAGCATTCTTTATCACGACATCTGTTACAGCCAGGTTGCCTGTTGTCCGGATGCGGAGGTCCAGGCGGGCCACGCCGCGTTTAACAGTCAGAGGAATGGTATATCCATTGTACTCTGCCAGATTTATTTCCCCAGTAAAAAACTGTACATCAGTCGTTACGTCGGATACGTCAATAGCAAATTGCAAAAAATCCGTTTCTGTCAGGTTACCGATTTCTTGCATTGGCTTATCTGGTGCATTACCTATTAAATACAATGTCCCAGCCCTTTGCTTTATTGGTAATTCGTACAGCCCGTTGTCGGCTGTCAGATCTTCCTGTGCTTCCGTCAGTATTCCGTTGTCGAATATATAGGCATCAATTTTCGTTATTCTGCTGTCTTGAAGAGTCGATAACGGTTTTTCGTGTCCAAAATTATTCAGGCTCATTTGGAGAAACGTTTGTCTGTCGGGAGAAATGGAACCGTCCATCTCGTTTTCGGAGCAGGAAAACGCAAACAATGCCATGCATGCCAAGACCGCTATCCGTATGATATTATGTGTCAGGTTCATATCGTTCTAATATTAAGGTGTCAGTTCCGTATTTGTTCCCTCTTCCCATTCGTCAAAAGCTACATCCAGTTTGATGTCAATACAATTTTGGCGTACAGTAATGGTGTAGATTGTATTTCTTTTCAGCGGACCTTCAAATGCTTTGGTCAAAGTTTTTTCTGCACCACTGATGATTGCTGTCACACGTACCTCAATATTATTGTTTTCCTGTTCATAGGCATATAGCATTCCTTCTTTTGTTCCTGTTATTGGTTCAGTAAATACGATTGTCGTATCCCTACGACTGGCCTGGTCTGGAGATACAATGCTTTCCTGTGGAAATATATATGCAGATTGAGCCAAATTATTCAAGGTGACACTTTTTACCTTAATCTCTTCTATGCCGTTTGTTTTCAGATCAAAACGTGCCATTCCGCGCTTCAATGCTACATTTGCTGTATTGTTAGAGCTGCTTGTGTTTTCCAATGCAACCATGCCTGTGAAGAATTGGGCCTGTCCGTTGGTCATATCGGTAACGCTTGCTTTCCATGCTGCTTCATCCAGTCTTTTTTCTAATAAATCGTTTGTAGGAATAGTTCCTCCTGCATACGCTATCAGATACAGATTACCTTGACGGCTGTCTATTTGGATATTGTAATTGTCGGATAAAGATGAACCTAAATCATAGATCTTCTCCATACTTCCATTTTTAAATAAAAAAGCCTTCATGTCGGTTATGTCATTTTCACCAGCGAGAGCCTGACCTAAACTTTCGTAAGCAGCCAATTGGGCACGAACGATTGTAGTATCCAGGACGCCGGACGGCAGGTTTTCTTCCACGTCGTTCGAACAAGACATCATTACCAATGTTCCTACTGCAAAGGTTGTGACCTTCATAAACTTAAATTCCATAATCGTTTGTTTGAGTTAGTTAGTAGATTAATTTAGATTTGGTGATTTTTGTTGTTTTATTCAATTATATGTATATTCTACCGGAGTCTTTATACATCGGATGGTACGGGTTTTTTGCGTATTCTGAACTGTGTATTTTAGCCAGTTCTGTCCTTCCTTTTCTAATTGTGAATAGCCCTCCATGTACCAAGAATTAGATGTTGTTCCAGCAGTAGCCAGCATAATCATCATGCGGGAAATATTTCCGGCTGTGCTGTTCCATTGGTGTCCCAATCCAAATAAGGTCCAATGGTTCCCATCATATTCGAAATCATAAAAAGCTACCGTACCATAAACTTGTTCGCAAAAAATGGCTTGGCGTTCTGTGACGGTCGCAGTAATTTCCTTTCCTTGTGTATTCTGATACGTTCTGGTTCCTACGCCACCGATATTCGAGTTGGTTCCCCACCCGAAGAAAGCATAGTCGTCATAGTCGGGCACTTCGTAGCCCGGTGGAGCCATTTGCGTGGCTGGCATGCCATTCCAGCTTTGCGGGTTGTTCTTGAAGCCTTCATGGTAGAATACGCTTCCATCGTGTCGAAGCGGTAGCTCGTCAGGATTTCCTCCTTGGAATTGACCGCCCATCAACGTCTGCAGTTCTTCATTCGTACACGAAGCCAAGTGCTCGGCCAAAGGCTGATTCATGGTTTGGTCGTATTCAATGCTTATTTGGTCTTCAAATTTGTTCACATTCCCTCGTAAATTGTACTTGCACCACCAAGTTCCGTCTATTTCTACAACCGGCAGTCCCCAGTTTATCCGTCGGATAGCGTATGACTCGCGATTGCTTCCACTGGTATCGCTGATAATCAGTCGGGCTTCCTGTGTTCGTCCGTCAGCCTTCGGGTCGTTGGGCTTCCACCCACCCAGTACACGATAATATCCGTCACTTTCTACCAGTTTGATCCAAGGAGTTTCTCCGGCTTCTGCTTCCACGGTAACCAGCTTACCTTCCGGTACGGTCAATCGTCCCAGTTCTCCTTCCACATAGCGCCCGAAGTCGCATACTCCGTTTTCATCCAGTACCAGTTCCCCCTCGATTGTTACAGGGTTGGGCTCACAAGCCAGTACTACCCGTCCCACCAGTGTCTGTTCCCGGTACAGGTTCAAGTGGATGTATTCCCAAACGCTTCCCGGGATACGCTGTTCTGCCGATACTTTGACGGCAGCAACCGATTGCAAGCTACGTACAGTGGCCGTCTGTACTGTCACCTTGTTCACTGCTCCATCGGTTATGACGGTTGTACCGGCTTCGCCGTTCAGTACGAGGCGGAAGTCGCTTCCCTGGTAGGGAATGAATACGCTGTCTGCCCGTTCGTTCACCCGTACGCCGTCGGGCAGGGCAGAGGCAGCCGTATTGACCAGCGCCTTGTCCACCGTTTCCGTATCGGTCGTGCTGCCGTTCTCCCATCCGTCGGCGGTGAGGTCCAGGCAGACGTCGTCACCCTGTCCGTACACGTGCAGGGTGTACGTCGTGTTGCGACGGATGCTGCCGGGCAGCGTGGCGGTCATGCGGTGCAGGGCGCCTCGGAAACGTACCAGCACTTCCGCCTGGCGTCCTTCGCCCGGCTGTTCGCAGAGGTAGATCAGCGTTTCGCGGCCGTTAGCCAGAGGCGTGTCGAAGTCCTTCTTGAACGAAATCTTCTCCGCTGTCTCGGGACTTTTTACGCCCGTCTGCTCGCAGATGTATCCCCGGTCTGCCAGGTTCGCGATATTTACCTGAAGCACCTCCACACCCTTGTCGGTCGATTCGAGGTCCAGTCGTGCCACGCTTCTCTTCAGTCCGACGGACAGTTCGGCCACCGATGTTCCGGACAGATCCGCCTGTCCGCTCATCAACATTCCCTGTCCCGTCATGGCAGCCGTCGTGGCCGGGAGCGCCTTGAATTCATCCAGCGTGGTGACGCCCGCTTCCAGTCCGTCGACGCCGTCCACCTGCGAGGCGTTCACCAGCACATACAGCGTTCCGTTGCCTGTACCCAGGTTCAGGTAGCAGAGGCCGTCCTTTCCGGGTGTCATCGGGCCGAACACTTCCTGTAGCGTTCCATCGGCAAAGCGGTAGGCCCGTACATCGTTCAGTTGCAGTTCCTCTTGTTCCGAAGAGGTGCCGGATGAGCTTTGGGCCAGCAGTCGTATCGCTGTTCCCCGGGCGGCATCCGTGCCGTCCCAGGCCGTATCCGCGTTACATCCCGCCATCAGCAGGGGCAACAAGGCTCCCCATAATTTGTTGGTATATCTTTTCATCGGTTGTTACTTTATTCAGTCATCAGATTATTATTTTCAGTACAGTGTCGGATTGTTTTTGCTGTCCAGGTACGCAGCCGAGTCGATGGGGAAGCGGTGCAGGTTGTCCACATAGAAATGGTTCATCAACTTCTGGGCCCAAGGGCCGTAGGTGAACGAGCTGCTGTGGTTGTATCCCATGACGTGACCCAACTCGTGGAACATGATTTCGCAGGCATACGTATTCGTATAGTGGGTAATCCACGCATTTTGGTAAGCCCCGAAGGTCGTTCCTCCACCCAGTCCGACAACCCCGTTTCCCGAGTATACCAGACCCACTTTTAGGGTCCGTACCTGTCTCATCTGCGACAGCACCTTTTCGGCAGTTACCTTGTCGTCCACGCCGCCATTACCATATAGGATGTCCTCGTTCGCCCTCAGAATCTCCTCGTGTTCCTTCATATCGATCATGTAGGTGAAGTTGATGAATAGCGCCACCACTTCGCGGCAGTGCACCGGCCGGATGCCCATCCAGTTGCCCGACGGTCCGCCGTCGGGTAGGTCCGGATCGCCACCGTAAAGCCCGAAGTAGATGTCCCATCCATGCTCTATCTCCTGCAGCTTGGCCCAGTACGGGTCGTCCGATTCCACCTTGAATTCCATTTCCGCCCATGCCTCCGGCGCCAGCGGGCCAATCTCCACCAGCTTTCCCGATTCCGTCCGGTACATGCCTTTCCGTCCGGCGAGGGTCGTTTCGTGGTAGGAGTCCGCAAAGGCCGGTATCGAGTCAAAGTAGGCCAGGTCGAAATATTCGCTGTCCGTTGTGGGCAGTTTCGCCTTCACCAGTACACCTTTCAGGTCGCGCGGCGAGTAGAATCGGGCGTGCAGCTGTCCTTCGCTGTTGATGTCCAGCTGCAGCGGCCGGGCCGTGTTGAATTTCCGCTGTTCCGGGTCCGTATAGACCGCTTTCGGCTCCCCGTCCTGCAGGATCAGGGCATGTCCGCCTTCGTCGTAGGCAGTCCGTGTCACGAACAAGGTTCCCAGATAGTCGTCCGGATGTTCCATCCGTGCCCGGATGTGGGCGATTCGGTTGGCCGCAATCTCTTCCGTAGCGAAGCGGTAGCTGCACTCCGCGTTTCCTCCCCGGTACCGGCGGGTCTGCAGGTCGATGTTGCCTTCCACCGTTGTACCCTCCACGTTGGGCATGAAGTAGAATGATGTTCCCTGGCTCAGGTCCAGCACTTCCATCGAGCCGTCGCTTTGTCCGTCGTAAGCGCCGTCCCCTCTGAAGGTGGTGTAGAACCGTGGCTGTTCCAGGGTCAGTGTCTTCCGGGTCACGGCCGTGCGCACATTCTCGTTGTTGTAGGTCAGGTTGATGTCCATCCGGCTCATGATGCGTTTCTGAACGATTTCGGCCGGTAGGATGGCTTCGTGTTCGTAGCCTTCTTCCGTCTTTTCCCGAATCACGCTGAAAGCCGTCTGCGAGTAGAAGTATTCCGCTTCGAGCGGTTTGCCCAGGTTTTCCGGGAAGCTGATCCATTCGTCCGCCATGTGCTCCATCCGACCGATGCGGGCTCCGTCTGCCTGTTCGTCGCCTCTGACGGCCAAAATCAGCAGTCTGTATTCGCCCTCTTTCAGTCCTTCGATTTTCATTTCCCGGCTTTGCGGGTCATAGATCCCTTTCAGTCCCTTTACGATGTAGCCGTCCTCGTCGGCCACGCAGAACTCCACCCGGTCGTAGGCGTCCGTTTCCTGTGCAGAGGCCCGGGTCTCCTCCCGGTTGTCATACCCGTCGCTTCTCAGTCTGACGACGGTACCCCCTGTAGCGGTTGCGGTACTTTCCGTCCATTCCTCCTGTTGGCAGGAAATAAAGGCCAGACTACATAAAAATGCGATCCAAACAATTTTTCTCATCTTGTCTCTGTTTAGTGTCAATAGGTTTGTTGTCCGTAAGTTTCAACGGTGTATACAACACACTTATTCGTCTCATTGTTTGAAACCTTTTGCTGACCGCCTGTTTTTTTGATGTAGGTCAATTGTGATTCATTAAGCAAGTAGAATTATAATTCATAATACTTATGCAAAATTCATTATTATAAAATACTAGTGGTGCGATAAAAACCACATCACTGTAGTTAAACGATTAATTTTAAATCAAATATAAGCATTAATTGATTTTTTGATTTGAAAATGATTTATTGTCCTGTAGTTTCAACATCTCAGGATTATGAATCAGGGCAAATTTGTATTTTCCCAAGTTGTCGAGTATATACCGCGATATCAGTTTGATAAACTCGTAAAGCAATATAAAGGAGATTGGCATACCAAAAATCTCAGCAGTTACAATCACCTCCTTCATCTGCTTTTCGGACAGTTGACAGGATGTGATTCTCTGAGGGATATTTGTCTATGCCTCGAAGCCCATAACAAGATGCTTTATCATCTCGGCTTTCGTAAGGCTGTGAACCATACCTCATTGTCTCGTGCAAACGAAAGTAGGGATTATCGCATTTTTGAAGGACTGGGCCTTTATTTGATTGCCACGGTCAGACCGATGTGCTCAAATATCCAACTGACTCAAATTACCATTGATAACGTGATATATGCGCTTGATTCCACGACCATATCAACCAGTATAAAGCTTGCAACGTGGGCTTTGGGGAAATACAGCAAAGGGGCTGTCAAGATGCATACCCTGTTGGATTTGAAAGGCAGCATACCTGCCAATATCCATATCACGGACGGCAAGTGGCATGACAGCAACGAGCTTGATACACTGACACCGGAGTCTTATGCTTTCTACGTGATGGATAAGGCATATGTTGACTTTAAAGCACTTTTTAGATTTCATCAGGCTCAGGCATTTTGGGTATCACGTCCAAAAGAGAACATGAAATTCGAGACTGTCAAGCAGATGGATATTTCCGATGTCAAATCTGGCGTACTGGAAGACTCCCATATAAAGGTAACGGGATATAACTCAAGCAAGCTGTATCCCGAAGACATGAGATTTGTCCGTGTTTATGACCCTGACAATGACACTATTGTGGACTTTATATACAATAACTTTGAAGTCAGTGCCTTGGAAATATCCAACTTGTACCGCCATCGATGGGATATAGAGGTATTCTTCAAGTGGATTAAACAGAACATCACCGTAAAGACTCTGTGGGGATATTCGGAAATGCTGTCAAAATCCATCTTTGGGCTGCCATCATATCGTATCTGACAGTATCTGACAGTGGCAAGAATAAAGGTTGCCTGCAACAGCCAATATTCAATCACCGAGGTGGCTACCCTGATTAGAATATCCGCTTTGGAAAGAACAGACCTGCGGTCGTTGATAACAAAGCAAGACTCATCAATCATTTCAAACCAAAATGTCAAAGGACTCTCGTTATTTGGTGATATTTAAAACAAATGCGATTTTATCGCACCAGTAATAATTATAAAAGATAGATGAATATCAACTTTCTACTTTCAATTTACGGCTTAAGATATTTTTTTTCGGCGGAAATTCGTACTTTTGCACCCTGATTGACATTGACAAGCTGAAAAAGGAAACTTTAAAAGACAATATAAATATGGCAGTAGAACTGAAAGATCTGACCAAACGCAGCGAAAACTATTCGCAGTGGTACAACGAACTGGTGGTCAAGGCCGACCTGGCAGAACAGTCGGCAGTGCGCGGATGTATGGTAATCAAGCCCTACGGATACGCAATCTGGGAGAAAATGCAGCGTCAACTGGACAACATGTTCAAGGAAACGGGACACGTGAACGCCTACTTCCCGCTGCTGATTCCGAAATCGTTCCTGAGCCGAGAAGCCGAACACGTGGAGGGATTCGCCAAGGAATGTGCGGTGGTGACACACTACCGACTGAAGAACGATCCCAATGGCGGCGGCGTGGTAGTGGACCCCGCAGCCAAGCTGGAGGAAGAACTCATCATTCGTCCGACATCGGAAACCATCATCTGGAATACGTACAAGAACTGGATCAACTCGTACCGCGACCTGCCCATCCTGTGCAACCAATGGGCCAACGTGTTCCGCTGGGAGATGCGTACGCGCCTCTTCCTGCGTACGGCTGAATTCCTGTGGCAGGAGGGACACACGGCCCACGCCACAAAAGAGGAGGCCGAAGCCGAAGCGGTGAAGATGCTGAACGTATATGCCGACTTTGCGGAGAAGTATATGGCCGTGCCGGTAATCAAGGGTGTGAAATCGGCCAACGAGCGTTTTGCCGGTGCCCTGAACACATATACCATCGAGGCCATGATGCAGGACGGAAAGGCACTGCAGAGCGGTACGTCGCACTTCCTGGGACAGAACTTCGCGAAGGCTTTCGACGTGCAGTTTGTGAACAAGGAAAACAAGCTGGAGTATGTATGGGCTACGTCGTGGGGCGTATCGACCCGACTGATGGGCGCGCTGATCATGACGCACTCCGACGACAACGGCCTGGTACTGCCGCCGCACCTGGCACCGATACAGGTAGTTATCGTCCCCATCTACAAGAATGCGGAGATGCTGCAGAAGATTGACCAGAAGGTGGCCGGCATCGTAGACAAGCTGAAGGCTATGGGCATCTCGGTAAAATATGACAACGCGGACAACAAACGTCCTGGCTTCAAGTTTGCCGACTACGAGGTGAAGGGTGTGCCGGTTCGTCTGGTGATGGGCGGACGCGACCTGGAAAACAACACGGTAGAGGTGATGCGCCGCGACACGCTGGAGAAGGAAACACGCTCGTGCGACGGCATCGAGGAATATGTAAAGAACCTGCTGGAAGAGATACAGCAGAACATCTACCAGAAGGCGCTGAAATACCGCAACAGCCGCATCACGACGGTGGACAGCTACGACGAATTCAAGGAGAAGATTGAGGAAGGCGGATTTATCCTGGCCCACTGGGACGGAACGACCGAAACCGAGGAGAAGATCAAGGAGGAGACGAAGGCGACCATCCGCTGCATCCCGTTCGACTCGTTCGTGCCTGGCGACAAGGAGCCGGGCAAGTGTATGGTGACGGGCAAACCGTCGGCCTGCCGCGTGATTTTCGCACGCTCGTATTAAGGAGTGACGAGCTACGAGTGAAGGGCTACGAGTGAAGGATCTTGAAAGCAACTGTTTGTTGTGTTTTGAGATCCTTCATTTCGTTTAGGATGGCATAGTGTCTTGATTATCCTTTTCTATTTTGACACGCCCTATTTTTGTGTCTTATCCCGAGGTGGAAAACGGAAATCAGCGGGTGGAGGTGGTATCGGGCACAGCCGGCTGAGCGTCCTGCTTGGGACACAGCTGCTTGAGCCGGAATAGTTTCCACTTCTTCCAGAAGAACAGATCGTTCCACTTGTCGAAGTCCTTGCGGAAGATGATGCCGATGCCCTGCGTAGTGAGGTTGGTACGGGTATAATAGCGGTCGTTGGTCTCGTTGTAGGCCTTCAGGCGGATGTCGCCGGAGCGGTTGACAAGCCATTCGGCCTCGAAGTCGCCCACGAAGTTGGTGTTGGCCAACGGATTGTCGCGATAGCCGAAGTTACCGTTGATGAGCAGGCGGTTGTTGAGCAGCTGGCCGGAAAGCATGCCTTCGAACTCCATGTCGGTCCAGCCCTTCTCGCCGGTACTGAAATTGGTGCCGACGTTCCAGTTGTTGTTGTCGATGATCTGGGAAAGGGCATTGTTGAGCTGACCGGACAGGGTGGAGGAGAGCACACTGGACATCATGTCGGAGTTCTGGCCCGTGCCGAAGGTTTCGGAAGGATAGAACTTGCCGATACCCAGCAGGTAGAGAATCTGCATGTTCATCTGCTCGTCCGTGGGGATGTAGTTGCGGACAAGGGCTTCCACCTCGTCGCGCTCGTTGGGCAGCTCGAGGTCGAGCTTGATGTTGGGCGAAGTGAGCTGGCCGGTGAGGTCCATCACACAGTTGACCTTGACATTGGTCTGGTCCACAAAAGTGCTGGCGTTGGGAATGAGGTCGTTCAGCGAAGCGGAGTTGACGGTATAGTTAGCATGGATGTCGAGAGTAGCGTTGAGCGGCTCGCCGTTGAAGGTGATGGAACTGCCGCTCCTGATGACAAAGTCCTTGCGGATGACTTCCTGCAGGCTGAACTTGTAGACTCCCTGGTTGATGGTGTAATTGCCGAACAGCTTGACGTCGCCCTTGTTGTAGAACTCGGTACGGATGTTGCCGGAACCACGGCCACTGATATAATCGCCCGCTACAGGATCCATGATGATGCGCATGGTGGCATCGGGAGTGGCGTCGACAATGAGGTTCAGGCGGATGTCGGTATCGGAGTTACGCAGTTCTTCTTCGGCAGCCATCTCGCGGCGGGCCCGCTCGTAGATGGAAACCAGGACGCTGTCCTGTACGGCACGGCGGGGAGTCTTGTCGACAAAGCGGATGAACTGGTTGGACACCGCCGAAGTGACATTGTCCTTGATATATGTAAAGTTGGAGTTGCGACCGGTGCTCATGGCGACGTTGATGTTGACGCCATCGGCCGCATTGCCGGCGATGCTGGCGGTGCCGGTGCCGTAAACGGTTCCATAGAAGGGGAAATCGGCCGACTCGCGGGTGTTGAGCAACAGCATGTTGCTGACATCGAAGTTGAAACGGTAGTTGAGGTCCTTGAAGTGGTTGTAGTGGAGATAGCCGCTCATGGTGCCCTGGTGGCCCTGGGTGTCGTAGAGGCGGTTGTTGCGGAACGTGAGTCCGTCCGGGGCAATGTAGATGCTGTCGCGGACGGAGAAGGTGGTATTGAGTACATCGACCTTCATGGACGCGTCGCCGTAGACACGGCCTTCCATGGTGAGGGCCTTGAACTTGCCGTAGAAGTGTACATGACCGGTGGCACGGCCAGAGAACTGAGGCGTGATGCTCTGCATGTAATAATGGATGAACTGGAGGTTGGTGCTGTCGGCATCGATCTGCAGGTCGAGCGAGCTGGTGGGCTTGATGGGGTAGATGAAGCCGTGGACACGGGTACGCGCGATGTCGGCCTCACGAATGCGGGCATCGAGGTAAATGCCCTTCACGTCGTGGTGCCATTCACCGTGGATGTCGGCATTGCCCAGCAGGCCGTCGTTGATGCCCAGGTTGTGGATGAAGAGGTCGGTAGACATGACGGGGGTGCCCAACACCCCACTGGCGTAGGCCGGACCGGTGGCTTCTCCCTGGAAATTGACGCCCAGATTGGCAATGTCGAATACGTAGCCGATATTGATCTGCTGCAGGTCGAGGCGGACGGTGTCCTGAGGACGGTCGGAAACGATGCCGTCGGCATGAAGGTAGCGACGCCGGTTGGTGAACTGGAAGTCGTGAATGTACACCCGGCCGGAATCGAGCACCACTTGGGAGGGACGGATGTTCCAAAGGGTATCATTGAGAATGACGTCGGTGGGATGGATGTCGACCACCGTCTTCAGAGCCGGAACGGGAGCAGGTGCCTTGCGCCGACGGCGGGAAACGGTCTTGCTGGTGGCTTCCTCCAGCTGGTGGCGCATGAAGCGGGTAGTGGCGGAAAGCTGGCCGCTATAGGTGACGGTACCGTTGTTGCCCCAATTGAGAACCGTCTGGAGGCTGTCGTTCTGGGCACGGGCTTCCAGGGAAACATTGACGGCATCGTCGGCATGGCGGTTGGTGAAGCGGACACGGGCATGGAAACAGTCGCTGGGATTCTCGCACAGTAGGAGGCCCGACTCGATGAACTTGTTGCCATAACGAAGATGGGGGAAGTAGCCTTCCATGCGAATCCGGCCCAGCTTGTCGTTGAAATATCCCTTCAGCGTGGAATGGGTATAGACAGTCAAGGGGATGTCAAAGACCTTGGAAAGCAACTCGGTGTCGTAGATATGAAAGTCGAAGCCGAAATTATTGGCCGTCTCAGGGAGTTTTTCTTTTTTCCCGGACGCGGGGAGAACGGCCGGCAAGTACCGCCGGAGAATATTGAGGAAGCTGGCCGGAAGCGTGCGGTAGGAGTAGTCGCCCTCGATATTGCCACGCAGAAAGGGTGAAATGAAATCGAGGCGCTTGCGATGGTCGTCCGAACGGCTGGCCACCAGCTTGAGGTTGTCCAGAAAATAAGAGTTTTCCGGGGAGGTGTATTCCAGGCTGTCGATGTTGATTTCGCCGTCCATCTCGTCGATGGAGCCTCCGGTAAAGTCAGCCTTCAGACGGACGGAAAATTCGGCTCCCTCGTATTTTTTCGTGAGATGGAGGGCATGAGGACGAATGTGATTGACGGAAGCCAGGAAATTGAAGGTAGGAACCTTGCTGACGGCATTGATGGTACCGTTGAGAGCCAGCGAAGCATTCTCGTCCTCCAGCCTGACCCCACCCGTGAAACCTCCGTGGCGATACTCTCCGTCCAGGGTGATATTCTCGTAGGTATAACCGCTATAGTCGATGGAGGATATCAGTCCCTTGGCCGTGATGGCCGGATAGGTGTTGGCGACATGGCGGCCGTCCAGCTTGACATTGAAGGTGATGTTTCCCGACTTGGCATTGCCCGTCAGCCGACCTAAGTGAAAACCACTGGTCTTCATGTCGCCCGAATAGGAGAGGATGTGACGGTCTGCTTCGGTATAGGAGCTCAGCTTGATATCGGTGCGGATGACGCCCAGGTTGGTGCGGATGTTTCCGTAGGTTACCAAATCGGTGAAATAACCGGAGAGCTCGCCACGGAAACTGATGGTGCCCAGGCGTTGGAGAACGGGAGGGACACCGGTGTAGTGGCTGCTGAGATTGCGGACAAAGAATGCCACTCCCTCGGGATCGGCATACAGGCGGGACAGGTTGCCGAACACATAGGCGTCGCCGCCACTGGACAGATCCTGAAAAGACACGTCGCCCTGCAGGACAAAATGGTCGCCGGAAGAAATGGAGAGCAACGGACAGTTCAACGCATCGACGGTCCCTCCGGCTTCGGCTTCGAGCTGGAGCGGGTCAGAAAAAGGCTTCAGGGCCGGAACGAAAGCCGACAAATCGCCCAAGGTGAGCGTCGAAGGCTGGAGGCGGCAGGTAAAACGTACCTGATGGACAAAATCCTTCAGCGCGGCCAGGCTGTCGTACTCCATTCGGATGGTGTCCATCTGCAGGTCGGTACGGGGCAGGTCGATGCGGAGCCCCGCTATCTGCATGCCCTTGTCGTTGCCGATGACTTCCAAGCCCAAACGATCCAGCTCGAAACCGGAAGACTGCTCCTTGAAACTCATGCGCTTGACAGCCGCATGGATGGTGTCGTTACGTAAAGCTTTCAGCGAAATGCTGGCAATGATGTCGCTCAGGTTGACGTGCCCCGCATTGAAACGGCCGGGGGTTTCCGCCTCGGAAAGGACATTGTAGGACAAGCAGCCACGGCGGATGAGCAGGGAATTGATGCGCAGATCGAGGTGCGTTTCCTTGGGAACGGTGTCCTTGGAAGCAAAGGCGTCAATCAGAAACTGGAAATTGGGAGCCGCTTCGGGAGTGGCTTTTTCGAGCTGGATGTTGAATCCGAAAAACTGGATGTTGCTGATAGAAATCTTCCTCTTCAAAAGAGGAAGAAAGTCTAACTTGGCCGACAGACGGGTGACCTTGATCATCTCTTTCCCGGAGCGGTCGTCGACCAGCAAATCTTCTACCACAATGCGGTTCAACAAACCGAGGCTGATGCGTCCCACACGGAGACGGGTGTCCAAAAGGGCTTCCAGCTCATGGGTGACGAGCACAGAAAGCTGACGCTGGACATAGGGAATGTTCAGCAACAGGGTGATGACGATATAGAAGCTGATGAGGATACCAACCACCCAACGTATTGTCTGCTTCAGTCTTCTGATAGGCCGTTAATTTTTATATTCAGCCAACAAAAATATGAAATAATACATTATCCATACTACTTTTATCACTACTTTTGCAGTGCTTAAACGTAAATAAACACTTATGAGTACAATTATACTGGGAATAGAAAGCTCGTGCGACGACACATCGGCAGCCGTCATCAAGGACGGTTACCTGCTGTCGAACGTCGTGGCCAGCCAGGCGGTGCACGAAGCATACGGAGGCGTGGTGCCCGAACTGGCCTCACGCGCCCATCAACAGAACATCGTGCCCGTGGTACACGAGGCACTGAAACGGGCTGGAGTGACCAAGGAGGAACTGAGCGCCGTAGCCTTTACCCGGGGACCGGGACTGATGGGCTCGCTGCTGGTAGGTGTTTCCTTCGCCAAGGGGTTTTCCCGTTCGCTTGGCATACCGATGATTGACGTCAACCACCTGACAGGGCATGTGTTAGCCCACTTTATTAAAGTGGAAGGTGAAGAGAGCGATCAGCCGACTTTCCCTTTCCTCTGCCTGCTGGTGTCGGGCGGAAATTCCCAAATCATTCTGGTGAAGGCCTACAATGACATGGAAATCCTGGGACAAACCATCGACGACGCAGCCGGCGAAGCCATCGACAAATGCTCGAAGGTGATGGGGCTGGGGTATCCGGGAGGACCGATTATCGACAAGCTGGCACGTCAGGGAAACCCGAAGACTTTCAGCTTCAGCAAGCCGCATATCCCGGGGCTGGACTACAGCTTCAGCGGACTGAAGACTTCGTTCCTGTACTCCCTGCGCGAATGGGTGAAGGAGGATCCCGATTTCATCGAACATCACAAGACGGACCTGGCCGCTTCGCTGGAGGCGACGATTGTGGACATCCTGATGGACAAGCTGAGAAAAGCCGCCAAACAATATAATATAAAAGAGGTGGCTGTGGCAGGCGGTGTATCGGCCAACAACGGGCTGCGGAACGCCTTCAGGGAACATGCTCAAAGATACGGATGGAAGATATTTATCCCCAAATTCAGCTATACCACCGACAATGCGGCCATGATTGCCATTACGGGCTACTTCAAGTATCAGGACAAGGACTTCTGCCCGATGGAGGCACCAGCCTATTCGCGTGTAACCCTTCAATAAAACGAACGTGACATGAAGACGGAAGAAGAATTGGGCAAACTGCTCCAAGCGAAGAATTTGACCCTTTCCACCGCAGAAAGCTGTACGGGAGGGCGGGTAGCCGCCGCCATTACTTCGGTGGCCGGATGCTCGGAATACTTCAAGGGGAGCATCGTGGCCTACTCGAACGAAGTGAAGATGAATCTGCTGGGGGTAGCGGCCGATACGCTGGAAAAGCATGGCGCCGTGAGCCGGGAGACGGTGATGGAAATGGCGGCAGGAGCGATGAAAACGCTGAAAACCGATTGTGCCATCGCCACCTCGGGCATTGCCGGGCCCGGAGGAGGGACGCCGGAAAAGCCGGTGGGGACCATCTGGATAGCCGTTGCCTATAAAACTGAAATGATCACCACCATGCAGACTGGTGACAATGGACGGGAGAAAAACGTGCAGAATGCAGTTCAAAATGCGCTGGATTTACTCGTAGAACTTGTGAAATAAGGAAAAATTGTTATTTCACAACGAATTATTCTCCGAAAAGCTTGGTAGTTAACGATAAAAGTGCTTACTTTGCGCTCTGTTTGAAATAGGCATAGATAAAAACTATAAAAAGAAGATAGAAATGTCGAAGATTTGTCAAATTACCGGAAAAAAAGCCATGATTGGCAACAATGTTTCACATTCAAAGAGAAGAACAAAAAGAACCTTTGACTTGAACTTGTTTACAAAGAAATTCTACTATGTAGAACAAGACTGCTGGATCAGCCTGAGCCTGTGTGCCGCCGGTCTGCGCATCATCAACAAGAAAGGCCTGGACGCTGCCCTGAACGAAGCCGTAGCTAAGGGTTATTGTGATTGGAAAACCATTAAAGTAATTGGTTAAAAACTAGAGGAGACTTAGAATATGGCAAAGAAAACGAAAGGAAACAGAGTACAGGTGATTCTGGAATGCACAGAGCAGAAAGACAGTGGTCTGCCGGGAACTTCTCGTTACATCACTACAAAGAACAGAAAGAACACTACCGAAAGATTGGAGCTGAAGAAGTACAATCCGATCCTGAAGAGAGTGACAGTACACAAAGAAATTAAATAATACGCATAACCCATGGCAAAGAAAACAGTAGCAAGTTTGCACGAGGGCTCAAAAGAGGGTCGTGCATATACAAAGGTTATCAAGATGGTAAAGTCTCCGAAGACCGGCGCTTACATCTTCGATGAACAGATGGTTCCGAACGAAAAGGTACAAGACTTTTTCAAGAAATAAGATTTTAACAATCATCATTCATACCCAAATCCTCTTGTCGGTTTCATACCGATGGGAGGATTTTTTGTTTATGAAGGATGCGGTTCGGGACAGTCAAACTGAAAAACTTTGTTTTTCGTTTGCCTCTCCACTCACCTTTCACTATCTTTGTAGCATAATGCATTATAGAGACGATTATGGGATTTTTTAGTTTTTTTTCAAAAGAGAAAAAAGAGACGTTGGACAAGGGGTTGTCCAAAACCAAAGAGAGCGTGTTCGGCAAGATAGCCCGTGCCATCGCCGGTAAATCGAAAGTGGACGACGAAGTGCTGGATAATCTGGAGGAGGTGCTCATCACATCGGATGTCGGCGTAGACACTACGCTGAAAATCATTGAACGCATCGAAAAAAGAGCTGCGACCGAGAAATACATGAATGCGCAGGAACTGAACCACATTCTGCGTGACGAAATTGCCAGCCTGCTGGCTGAGAACAATACCAGTGACGTGGACGACTTTGAAGCTCCCATCACCAAGAAACCGTATGTCATCATGGTGGTGGGTGTGAACGGAGTGGGAAAAACTACCACCATCGGTAAACTGGCCTACCAGTTCAAGAAGGCCGGGAAATCGGTGGTGTTGGGTGCCGCCGACACCTTCCGTGCCGCTGCCGTGGAACAGCTGATGATATGGGGTGAACGGGTAGGAGTGCCTGTCGTCAAACAAAAGATGGGGGCCGACCCGGCTTCTGTCGCTTTTGATACGCTGAGTTCGGCGGTAGCCAACCAGGCTGATGTCGTCATCATAGACACGGCCGGACGTCTGCACAACAAGGTGGGACTGATGAACGAGCTGACCAAGATAAAGAACGTGATGAAGAAAGTGGTACCCGACGCTCCCAACGAGGTGTTGCTCGTACTGGACGGATCGACCGGACAGAATGCCTTCGAACAGGCCAAGCAGTTTACCCTGGCAACGGAGGTGACCGCCATGGCCGTGACCAAACTGGACGGAACGGCCAAGGGAGGCGTCGTCATCGGCATCTCGGACCAGTTCAAGATTCCCGTCAAGTACATCGGACTGGGTGAAGGAATGGAAGACTTGCAGATGTTCCGCAAAAAGGAGTTTGTTGAATCATTGTTCGGAGACAATCAATGAAGAAAAAGACAATAGACATCATCACACTGGGTTGCTCCAAGAACCTGGTGGACTCAGAACATCTGTTGAGACAACTGGAAGAAGCCGGCTACCACGTGACCCACGACGCTGAACACCCACATGGCGAAATAGCTGTCATCAATACCTGCGGTTTCATCGGCGATGCCAAGGAAGAATCCATCAACATGATTCTGGAATTCGCGCAGGCCAAGGAGGAGGGAATGCTCGAGAAGCTGTATGTCATGGGATGCCTCTCGGAACGCTACCTGAAGGAGCTGGCCATCGAGATTCCGCAAGTGGACAAGTTTTACGGTAAGTTCAACTGGAAAGAACTGCTGGACGACCTGGGCAAAGCCTATCACGAGGAACTGCACAATGAACGGGTGCTGACCACGCCGAGACATTATGCCTATCTGAAGATATCGGAAGGATGCGACCGCAAGTGTTCGTATTGCGCCATCCCCATCATTACCGGCAGACACATTTCGCGCCCCATGGAGGAAATCCTGGAGGAAGTGAAGTATCTGGTGGGCCGGGGGGTGAAGGAGTTCCAGGTCATCGCACAGGAACTGACTTATTACGGCGTGGATCTGTATCAGAAACAGATGCTGCCCGAACTGATTGAACGGATTGCCGACATTCCGGGTGTGGAATGGATCAGGCTGCATTACGCTTATCCGGCTCATTTCCCGACGGAGCTGTTTCGCGTGATGCGTGAACGTCCCAACGTGTGCCGATATATGGATATCGCCTTGCAGCACATCAGTGACAACATGCTGCTGAAAATGCGCAGAAACGTCACCAAGGAACAGACCTATCAACTGATAGAGGACTTTCGCAGGGAGGTGCCGGGCATCCACCTGCGCACCACACTGATGGTGGGGCATCCGGGAGAGACAGAAGCCGATTTCGAGGAACTGAAGGAATTTGTCCGCCAGGTGCGCTTCGACCGTATGGGAGCTTTTGCCTACTCGGAAGAGGAGGGCACGTATGCTGCCGCCCATTATGAAGACAACATTCCACCGGAAGTGAAACAGGCACGTCTGGACGAACTGATGGAAATTCAGCGTGGCATCTCTGCCGAACTGAGCGCAGCCAAGATAGGGCAGCGGATGAAAGTCATCATCGACCGACTGGAAGGTGATTACTACGTGGGACGGACGGAATTTGACTCACCGGAAGTGGATCCGGAAGTGCTGATCGAAAAGCAGGGAGCAAATCTGACAATCGGCCAATTTTATGACGTGGAAATCGTCGATTCCGATGATTTCGACCTTTTTGGGCGTCTTGTCTGACTTTTTTCAGGCAAGATATTGCCCATGTGAAGAAAAATTGTTAATATAGCGTCCGCTAACATCAAAAAGGAACAACGACCTGTGAACAATAAAGAATTTACGTCAGAACTGTCCAAAAGACTGGGGTATACCCTGAAAGACACTTCAGAACTGGTATCTTCGCTGCTATCGGTCATGACCCGGCAACTGGAGGAGGGAAACGCCGTAGCCATACAGGGCTTCGGAACGTTTGAAGTGAAAAAGAAATCCGAACGCATCTCCGTGAATCCGACAAGCAAACAACGTATGCTGGTGCCTCCCAAATTGGTGTTGACGTACAAACCCAGTGTCTTACTCAAAGGAAAGTTCAAGCAACGCCCTCAGTAGAATGAATGAAAAAATAAACATACAGAACCTGACCGACCTGCTTGTCGAAAAGCATGGCATGGAGCCCGAACATGCGGGAGACTTTGTCAAGGCATTTTTCACCCTGATTGAAGAGGGGCTGGAACAGGACAAGTATGTCAAGGTGAAGGGGCTGGGTACTTTCAAGCTTATCGAGGTGGACAGTCGGGAAAGTATCGACGTCAATACAGGAGAAAGAATTGAAATACAAGGACATAACAAAATATCGTTCACCCCGGACACAACACTGAAAGAAATCATCAACCGGCCGTTCGCCCACTTTGAAACAGTGGTTCTGAACGAGAATGTACAGTTTGACGACACACCGGTGGAAAAGGACAATGAAGATGATTTTGATGGAGAAGCAGAAACGGGCATGACGTCTTCCCAGGAAGTGCAGCAACCGGAAACGGTCGCAGTGCCTGCTGAAGAAGAACAGACGGTGGACGAATGCCAGAAAGACGAACAGCTTTGCGGTGAGGAACCTGCAGAGAATCGTCCTGCTGAACCGGAAAATGTGGAGAAACAAGAACCCGAAACGCCTGCGGAAGAGCCTAAGGAGGCAGTTGCTCCCAAAACGGAGGAGATACCCGTGACTTCTCATCCGGAACCGGAACCAAAGCCAGAAACTGAACCTGCAGTTGATGCAGAGACTACACCGAACGACAACCGTACTTCGGGAAAAGCATCCAAATGGCTGGCAGGAATAGTGGTCTTCATCCTGATGGCATGTGGCGGGGTAGTAGGCTATCTCTATCTGCCAGACATGCAAGAGGCTGATGGGCAACATAACGAGCCAGCAGTCGAAGAGGGGATATCCGTTACGCCTCCTCGTATCGCAACTGATACGATAGCGCCTGTGAAGACTGATACGGTAAACTCGACTGAGGTTACTGCAAGCAAGGAACAAGCGGAAAGGACTCCCGTCCAGCCGAAAAAAGAAAGACGTCCTGCAGCAAACGGACAAGTGACAGAAAAAAATAATGCCAAGAAGGGACAGCCTTTCGTACCGGACTCGGTGAACTACGAAATAGAAGGCACCCAAACGGAATATACCATTCAGGAAGGAGAAACCCTCACCCGGGTTTCGCTCAAATTCTATGGTACAAAGGCCTTGTGGCCATATCTGGTGAAACACAATGCCAAGATATTGAAGAATCCGAACAACGTACCCAGTGGTACGACCATCCGGATACCCAAACTGGTGAAGAAGCGGTAAGAATCTTACTGCTTCTTTTTTTGAGGTATCCTAAACTGTCTGAATTTAGTTTAAACTAAAGGTTTGGACTTCTTTTTTAATAAAAATTAGTTGGTATGGTTAATTTATTGCCGTACTTTTGGGAGCAAATAGACAAACTGACTGAATGTCGGTACAAAAAACAGAAATTTAAACTTTAAAAATACAGATTTTATGGCTGAAACTATTGATATCCGCGAACTGAACGAGCGGATTGAAAGACAAAGTGCTTTCATCACCAACCTTACGACAGGCATGGACCAAGTCATCGTCGGTCAGAAACATTTGGTAGAATCCTTGTTGATCGGTCTGCTTTCCGACGGTCATGTGCTGCTGGAAGGTGTGCCGGGATTGGCAAAGACATTGGCAATCAAAACCCTTGCATCGCTGATTGATGCGCAGTACAGCCGTATTCAGTTTACTCCGGACTTGCTGCCGGCCGATGTCATCGGTACCATGGTATACAGCCAGAAAGACGAAAGCTTCCAGGTGAAGAAAGGTCCGGTATTCGCCAACTTCGTACTGGCGGATGAAATCAACCGTGCTCCGGCCAAGGTACAGAGCGCCTTGCTGGAAGCCATGCAGGAACGCCAGGTGACTATTGGTAACGAGACTTTCCAACTGCCGCAACCGTTCCTGGTAATGGCAACCCAGAACCCCATCGAACAGGAAGGAACCTATCCGCTGCCCGAAGCCCAGGTGGACCGTTTCATGCTGAAGGTCATCATCGACTATCCGAAACAGGAAGAAGAAAAACTGATTATCCGCCAGAATATCAATGGAGACAGAAATCAGGTACGTCCGATTCTGAAGGCGGAAGAAATCATTGAGGCCAGAAAGGTGGTTCGCCAGGTCTATCTAGATGAAAAGATCGAGAAATACATTGTTGATATCGTATTTGCGACTCGTTATCCGGAAAAATATGACTTGAAGGAACTGAAGGACATGATCGGATTCGGCGGCTCACCCCGTGCATCCATCAATCTGGCACTGGCAGCCCGCAGCTATGCCTTTATCAAACGTCGCGGTTACGTCATTCCCGAAGACGTGCGTGCTGTGGCCCACGATGTACTGCGTCACCGTATCGGCCTGACCTATGAGGCTGAAGCCAGCAACCTGACTTCGGACGAAATCGTCAGCAAGATCCTGAACAAGGTAGAAGTACCCTGATGCATCCGGCTTTGCAACAGGTTCAGACAAGAATATGAGAAGGCCCTGCAACCGACAGGGTAAAGGGCTTTCCTGATTATTTCAAACATGAAGATGTGTCCTGTAAAAGGTGTGTACATCTTCATGGATTCATTATCTTTGAGACTTGCAAATGGAAACTACAGAACTATTGAAGAAAGTCCGTCAGATTGAAATCAAGACGCGCGGATTGTCCAGCAACATCTTTGCAGGCCAGTATCATTCTGCCTTCAAGGGTAGGGGTATGGCTTTCTCTGAGGTACGCGAATATCAGTTTGGCGACGACGTACGCGACATCGACTGGAACGTGACTGCCCGCTTCAATAAGCCCTATGTGAAGGTCTTTGAAGAGGAACGCGAACTGACGGTCATGTTGCTGGTAGACGTTTCCGGCAGTTTGGAATTCGGTACGGTGAAACAGATGAAGAAGGATATGGTGACGGAAATAGCTGCTACACTGGCATTCTCGGCCATACAGAACAACGATAAAATCGGTGTCATCTTTTTCTCTGACCGGATTGAGAAGTTCATTCCGCCCAAGAAAGGACGCAAGCATATCCTGTACATCATCCGTGAACTGATTGACTTCCATGCAGAAAGCCGGCGTACCAATATCCGGCTGGGACTGGAATACCTGACCAACGTCATGAAACGGCGTTGTACGGCGTTCGTCCTCTCGGACTTCATTGATCAGGAAAGCTTCAAGAATGCCCTGACTATTGCCAACCGAAAGCATGACGTGGTGGCTATCCAGGTATACGACCGCCGCGTGGAAGAGCTTCCGGCCATTGGACTGATGAAGATAAAGGATGCCGAGACGGGTCATGAACAGTGGATAGACACTTCATCAAGAGCTGTGCGCCAAGCACACCATGAATGGTGGGTGAAGAGGCAGAATGAACTGAGCGAAACGTTCACCAAAAGCAACGTAGACAACGTGTCAGTACGGACCGACCAGGATTATGTAAAGGCTCTGATGTCACTGTTCGCCCAAAGAAGCTGACGCTCCGGGCGTGTACAAATGGATGTTTACTTAATTAAGAATAGAACAATGAAAAGATATTTGCTTTCTATAGCCTTGGCCTTGGCATTGGTCGGAAAAGGGCATGCGCAGTCTGTAACAGTGGACGCAAGCATCGACTCCCTTCAAATACTGATCGGCGAGCAAGCGAAAGTCAAACTGGAAGTGTCGCTCGATGCCAACAAAAGGGCTATATTTCCAGCCTTCAGGGATACGCTGGTGACGGGAGTGGAAATTGTGGATATTGCCAAGCCCGACACACAGTTACTGAATGACGGAAAACGTGCATTGATTACACAAGAATATACGGTGACGTCTTTTGACTCCGCCCTCTACTATCTGCCTCCCATGGAAGTGATGGTGGACAACCAGACCTATCGTTCGAAAACATTGGCTCTCAAGGTATATTCAGTTCCGGTCGACACACTGCATCCCGACCAGTTCTTCGGTCCCAAAACCATTATGAAGGCTCCTTTTGCATGGGAAGACTGGTATCTGTTCATCGCCTGCGTGCTGTTACTGGCACCGTTCCTGCTGACAGCCATTTATCTGGTCAAGCGCATCCGTGACAACAAACCGATTATCCGCAAAGTGAAGGTAGAGCCCAAACTGCCGCCCCATCAGGTAGCCATAAAGGAAATCGAACGCATCAAGCAGGAGAAGGTATGGCAGAAAGGACAGCCGAAGGAATATTATACAGAGTTGACAGATGCTCTTCGTACCTATATCAAGGAACGTTTCGGCTTCAATGCCCTTGAGATGACTTCTACTGAAATCATAGACAAGCTGCTGGAAACGAATGACAAGGAGGCATTGGCCGACTTGCGGGAGTTGTTCCAGACGGCCGACCTGGTAAAATTTGCCAAGCATAACCCGCTGATGAACGAGAACGACGCCAACTTGCTCAATGCCATTGACTTCATCAATGAAACCAAAGAAAAGGAGGACGAAAACGCCAAACCGCAACCGACTGAAATCACCATTGTGGAGAAACGCTCACTGCAGACCAAACTGCTGTTGGGTGCCGGTGCCGTAGTCATGGCGGGCTTGTTTGTCTGGGCTTTGGTCTATATTTGTAAGGAGTTGTATAATTACTTTGCTTAAAACGTAGAAACCATGGTTTTCGCTAATATTGAATATTTATTTTTACTGCTGCTGCTTATACCTTATATTGTATGGTATATACTGAAACGCAGAAATAATGAAGCGACTCTTCAAGTTTCTGATGCCCGTGTATATGCACATACGCCCAAAAGTTATAAGAATTATTTGCTGCATGCTCCGTTTGTGCTTCGGGTGGCCAGTCTGATTCTGATTATTCTGGTACTGGCACGCCCTCAGACCACGGACAGCTGGCAAAACAGTGAGATAGAAGGTATAGACATCATGATGGCCATCGACGTATCGACCAGTATGCTGGCCGAGGATTTGAAGCCCAACCGTCTGGAGGCGGCCAAGGATGTGGCAGCCCAGTTTATCAACGGACGTCCCAACGACAATATCGGCATCACCCTGTTTGCAGGTGAAAGTTTCACCCAATGCCCGTTGACGGTAGATCATGCCGTACTGCTGAATCTGATCAAGGACATCAAGTGCGGAGTGATTGAAGACGGTACAGCCGTGGGTATGGGTATTGCCAATGCCGTAACCCGCCTGAAGGACAGCAAAGCCAAGTCGAAAGTCATCATCCTGCTGACCGACGGTACGAATAACCGTGGAGACATCTCTCCGCTGACGGCAGCCGAGATAGCCAAAAGTTTCGGCATCCGTGTCTATACCATCGGAGTGGGAACCAACGGAACGGCACCTTATCCTTATCCGGTAGGTGGAACGGTGCAGTACGTCAATATTCCCGTAGAAATTGATGAAAAGACCTTGACGCAGATTGCCGGTACCACGGACGGAAATTATTTCCGGGCCACCAGTAACTCTAAGTTAAAGGAAGTCTATGAGGAAATTGACAAACTGGAAAAGACGAAACTGAACGTGAAGGAGTTCAGCAAGCGTGAGGAAGAATACCGCTGGTTTGCATTGGCTGCCTTCCTGTGTGTCTTGTTGGAGGTGCTTCTGCGCAACACCATTTTGAAAAAGATTCCATAATGGAACGTGTGGACGCCCCCGTAAAGTGATAAAAAGAAAACGTAGATAAAGAGAAAAAGATATGTTTCGATTTGAAGAACCTGCATATTTGTACCTGTTGCTGCTGTTGCCTGTGTTGGCAGCTTTCTACCTGTACTCGAACTATAGGAGACGCAAGGCCATCCGTAAGTTCGGCGATCCGGAACTGATGGCCCAGTTAATGCCGGATGTATCCAAGTATCGTCCCGACATAAAATTCTGGATTGTATGGGTGGCTATCGGCTTGTTCGCCGTATTGCTGGCCCGGCCCCAGTTCGGATCCAAGCTGGAAACGGTGAAAAGACAGGGAGTGGAAGTTATGATTGCACTGGATATTTCGAACTCCATGTTGGCACAGGATGTTCAGCCCAGCCGTTTGGAAAAAGCCAAACGATTGGTATCCAGACTGGTGGACAAGATGCAGAACGACAAGGTGGGTATGATTGTCTTTGCGGGCGATGCCTTTACCCAGCTGCCTATCACGAGCGACTACATTTCGGCCAAGATGTTCCTGGAAACCATAGAACCGTCACTGATATCCAAACAAGGTACGGCCATCGGTGCTGCCCTCAATCTGGCCACCCGGAGCTTTACTCCACAGGAAGGGGTGGGGCGTACCGTCATTGTGATAACTGACGGTGAAAACCACGAAGGAGGAGCTGTAGAAGCTGCCAAGGAGGCTGCGGACAAAGGCATTCAGGTCAACGTACTGGGTGTGGGACTTCCCGACGGCGCTCCCATTCCGGTGGAAGGAAGCAACGATTACCGTCGCGATCGGGAAGGTAACGTCATCGTAACCCGTCTGAACGAGCAGATGTGTCAGGAAATAGCCAAGAACGGCAACGGCATTTACGTACGGGTAGACAATAGCAACAATGCCCAGAAAGCCATCAGCCGTGAAATAGACAAAATGGCCAAGGCTGATGTGGAAACCAAAGTCTATACGGAATTCAACGAACAGTTTCAGGCTGTGGCGTGGATTATCCTGATTCTGCTTTTGGCCGAAATGCTGATTCTGGAACGCAAGAATCCGCGGTTCAAGAACATCCATTTATTTTCGAACAAGAATAAGGAGCAATGAGTATGTCATATCATAAATATATCGGAATTGTTTGCCTGCTGGCTGTAGCAACTGCTGCCCAGGCCCAGAAGGCAGAGCGCGACCTGATACGAAAAGGAAACCGCCTCTACAACGACAGCGTATATGTAGATGCGGAGGTCAACTACCGGAAGGCATTGGAGGTCAATCCGAAATCGACCGTATCCATGTACAATCTGGCCAACACGTTGATGCAGCAGAACAAGCTGAAAGAAGCCATGGAACAGTATGCCGGAGCTGCCAAGGTGGAGAAAAGCAAACCCAATCTGGCACAGATTTATCACAATATGGGGGTCATCTTCCAGTCGCAGAAGGATTATGCGAAGGCTGTTGAAGCCTACAAGCAATCGTTGAGAAACAATCCGAAAGACGACGAAACCCGCTATAACCTGGCCTTGGCACAGAAATTGCTGAAAGACCAACAGCAAAACCAACAAAATCAAGACCAGAACCAGCAAAACCAACAGAAACAGGAGGAAAAGCAGGACCAAAAACAAAATCAGCAACAGAACCAGAACAATAACCAGCAGCAGGAACCTCCCCAGCAACAGAAGCAGGACAACCAGATGTCCAAAGAAAATGCCGAGCAGTTGCTGAACTCTGTCATGCAGGATGAGAAGGATGTGCAAGACAAAGTAAAGAAGCAACAGCAGGTTATCAAGGGTAACCGACTGGAAAAAGATTGGTAAATTAAAAAACAACAAGTAATATATGAGAAAAATAGTTTGCTTATGGATAGCGTTGCTCGCCTTGACCGTGCAGGCATACGCCGATGATAAGGTGACTTTCACCGCATCGGCACCGGATGCTGTGGCCGTGGGCGACCAGTTCAGGCTATCTTACACGGTAAATACGCAGAAAGTGAAAAACTTCCGGGCGCCTTCCATAAAAGGATTTGATGTATTGATGGGTCCCAGCCGTTCATACAGCATGCAGAGCATCAACGGCAATACAACGGAAACCCTGACATTCACCTACATCCTGCTGGCTCAAAAGGAAGGCGAATATACCATTCCAGGGGCTACCATCACGGCCAATGGTGATCAGATGCTGTCCAATTCAGTGAAGATCAAGGTGCTTCCTGCTGACAAGGCTAACAGCTCACAGAGCGGAAACGCCCAAAGTACAAGCAGAAGCAGTTCGTCCGGTACCTCTATTTCGAACAACGATCTGTTTATCACTGCTACTGCCAGCAAGACAACTGCCTACGAGCAGGAGGCCATTCTGCTGACTTACAAGATATATACCGTAGTTGATCTGAGAGGGTTCGACAACGTGAAACTGCCCGATTTCAAAGGGTTCCATTCACAGGAAGTGGAGCTTCCCAACGACCGCCGCTGGGGACTGGAGCACTACAAGGGACGTAACTATCACTCCACCATCTACCGCCAGTTTGTACTCTTCCCACAACAGTCGGGCAAATTGACCATCGATGCCGCCCGTTTTGACGCTTCCATTGAAAAGATGGATGCTATAGACGATCCGTTCGAGGCCTTCTTCAATGGTGGCGCAGGAAGCATCCAGATCAAGAAAACATTGATGACTCCCAAGCTGACCATTGATGTCAAACCACTTCCGGCAGGCAAGCCGGCCGACTTCAGCGGAGGAGTAGGGGAATTCAACATTTCTTCCAGCATCAACAGTACGAAGGTCAAGACCAACGATGCCATTACGGTCAAAGTGGTCATTTCAGGAACAGGAAACCTGAAGCTGGTTGGAGAGCCGGAAGTGAAGTTCCCGGAAGACTTCGAAGTATATGATCCGAAAGTGGACAGCAAGTTCCGACTGACCAATGCAGGACTTTCCGGAAATAAAGTGATTGAGTATCTGGCTATTCCGAGAAATGCAGGTACCTATAAGATTCCGGCGATCAAGTTCAGCTACTTCGATATCAAGTCGCGTTCGTACAAGACGCTGACCACCGAAGAATATACCGTACAAGTGGAGAAGGGGGCAGGAAATGCCAGTCAGACCATTGCCAACTTCACCAACAAGGAGGATCTGAAGGTGCTGAACGAAGATATCCGCTTCATCAAGCAGAATGACGTGAAGCTGTCTCCCAAGGGTGAATACTTCTTCGGTTCCATGGGATATTGGCTGTTCTACATCATACCGGGACTGATTTTTATCGCTTGTTTCCTGATATACCGCAAGCAGATTGCCGCTAATGCCAATGTCGCAAAGGTACGCACAAAGAAAGCCAACAAGGTAGCCGTGAAGCGTATGAAACAGGCCGGAAAGCTGTTGGCCGCCAATGAGAAAGACGCTTTCTACGATGAAGTGCTGAAAGCCCTGTGGGGATACATCAGCGACAAGCTGAGCATTCCGGTATCCCAGTTGTCCAAAGACAATATCGAGGAAGAACTACGTAAATATGGTGTGGCCGAAGACCTGATCAAGGAATTCCTGAACGCCCTGAACAGTTGTGAATTCGCCCGCTTCGCACCGGGTGACGCCAACCAGGCCATGGATAAGGTCTACACCGATTCGCTCGAGGTAATCAGCAAAATGGAAAATTCTATCAAACATTAAGAGAGGAGTACACAGTATGAAAAAAATATGGATATTTACCCTCATTCTGATGACATCGGCAGCCGTATGGGCTCAAGATGACATTCAGCCGGCAGACAGTACCGCAATTACGGCCGAAGCGGACAGCACACTGGTAACGCAGCGGGAATTCTCGGCAGCCAAGCAAATCAGCAATGCCACTAAGGCGGAAGGCGACAGCGCCTACATCCGCAACGACTTTGCAGCAGCCATCCAGATTTACGAAAGTCTGCTGCAACAGGGAGAATCCGCTGAGATATATTATAATCTGGGAAACAGCTACTATAAAGCTGACAATATTGCACGGGCCATTCTGAACTACGAACGAGCCCTGCTGTTAAGTCCGGGCAATGCGGACATACGTGCCAATCTGGAAATCGCCCGTTCCAAGGCGATAGACAAGGTGGAACCGGTTCCCGAAATATTCTTCGTAACCTGGATCAAGTCACTCATCAATTGTCAAAGTTCGGACGCCTGGGCACGCACGGCCATTGTAGCTTTCCTGCTTTTGCTCGTTTCCCTTTCCGTCTTTTTCTTTACTCAACAGGTAAAATGGAAAAAAACAGGATTTGCCGGTACCATCGTATTTCTGATTGTTGTCATTGTGGCCAATATATTCGCTTCTACACAGAAAAGTTACCTCACCGAGCGGAAAGATGCCATCATCCTATCGCCGAGCGTCACTGTGCGCAGCACTCCCAGCGAAAGCGGTACCAGCCTTTTCATCCTGCACGAAGGCCGGAAGGTCGAAATTAAGGATAACAGCATGCGTGAGTGGAAAGAAATTCGTCTGGAAGACGGTAAGGTAGGGTGGGTGCCTACTTCCACCGTCGAAGTCATCTGACACATCCGGTTTACATTTTTATTTGAAAAGTCTGAACCTCCTCATAAGAAAAGGAAGTTCGGGCTTTTTTTATTGGCAAAATGATAAAAAAACAGGGGAAAAAGTTTGTTTTATCTTTTTTTTTCCTTAAGTTTATACCGCGATAACAATAAAAACAGAGTATTAACCATTAAGTTTATGTATATGAGAACAATAACATTTAATGAGTTGCGTAAAATCAAAGACTCTTTACCCACAGGAAGCATGCATAGAATCGCCGATGAATTAGGTCTGAGCGTTGACACGGTAAGAAACTTCTTCGGCGGTCACAACTTCAAGGAAGGCAAAAGCGTAGGCATTCATCTGGAGCCGGGACCAGACGGCGGACTGGTCATGATCGATGACACGACTGTGCTCGACAGGGCTCTGCAAATTTTGGATGAAATAGCCAATGAAAATAAACAACCCGTAGAAGCCTGAAGTGTTTCTTGTCCGCTTTGAGAAAAGAGTTCTTCAAAGCAGCGGCAGCTTCCTTATAGGCACGGACTACACGGATTTCGCGGATCATACAATCCGTGTTATCAGTGTAATTCGTGCCTATTTTTTATAAGACCGGAATATTAACAGATAAACGATACCGATATGGAAGACAAATTAGTAACCCTCGCCATCCTGACGTATGCCAAAGCGCAAATATTGAAGAATGTGCTTGAAAACGAAGGTATTGAGACCTACATTCACAACATCAACCAGATTCAGCCGGTTGTCTCTTCGGGTGTTCGTGTGCGCATCAAGGAGAGTGACCTGCCGCGTGCTCTGGAGATTACGGAGAGTTCTGCCTGGTTGTCCGAAGAAGTGGCAGGTGGAAAAGCTCCACACGTCGCTACGACCAGCAACAAGATTCTGATACCCGTAGACTTCTCCAGCTATTCGCTGAAAGCCTGCGAATTCGGTTTCCGGTTTGCCGAACATGTAGGTGCCGAAGTCGTACTGCT
Organism: Mediterranea massiliensis; assembly: GCF_900128475.1. Classification (GTDB taxonomy): domain Bacteria; phylum Bacteroidota; class Bacteroidia; order Bacteroidales; family Bacteroidaceae; genus Bacteroides; species Bacteroides massiliensis_E. The sequence continues at coordinate 267,662 of NZ_LT635835.1, forward strand.
ACATGTCTATTTCACACCGATTTATGCCACATCACTGCCGTATGGCGACATCTTCAATTACCACCATGGTGACGAAGAACATGTCAAGGGAATCTTGCAGAGAGTCCATAAAGACCTGAATTCCTTGTCCGAGAAGATTAAGGCGAAAGTGGAATCCGGCGAATTTCCCGACATCCAATATACCTGTACGCTACGCGAAGGCATACCAGAAGAAGAAATTATCCGCTATTCAAAGGAAATCAGACCGCGCATCATCATTATGGGAACCCGTGGCAAAGATCAGAAAGACATTGACTTGATAGGAAGCGTAACGGCCGAAGTAATAGAAAGAGCACGTACGCCGGTATTGGCCATTCCTGACAGGGCCGTTATCAAACAGTTGTCCGAAGCCAAACGATTTGCCTTTATCACCAACTTTGACCAACGCGACCTCATTGCATTCGACCTGCTGATCAAAAGTCTGAAGGACTTCAAGTTCTCAATGTCCTTGATTCATTTGTCCGACACCAAGGATACATGGAACGAGATTAAACTTGGAGGTATCAAGGAATATTTTCATAAACAATATCCCGACCTCGAAATCCAATACGACGTTGTGCAGAACGATAATTTCCTGACCAATTTCGACCATTATATCAAGTCGCACCACATTGACGTCATCGCACTGGCTTCTTATAAAAGAAACATCTTTTCGCGGTTGTTCAATCCAGGAATAGCACGAAAGATGATTTTCCATTCCGATACACCGTTGCTGGTTATCTACGGACGACCGAGCTGATAGAAACAAAACACGTATAAAAAGGAAATAATCACGATTATGTTTAATATATAATAGCAGAATACTCAAAACAAGAAACTTGGCTCGCCCTATCCATACTTTTGAAGCAGTACATAAAAGCAGTGCCCAAAAAAGAAAAAGTCCCCGACCCATGTAAAATCTGGGCCGGGGACTTTTTTATCCTTATGCTTCAAGCAAAAGTTTCCTTATTGCATCAGGCTTTCGATTTCCTCGAATTCAGGACCCATCTGCAGGTTGTAGTAAACTCTGTAAAGACCGTTCAGCCACAATTCCTTCTTTTCGGGTTGCAGTTGTCTTGCCTTCTCGTAGTTCGGTTTTGCCTTTTCATAGAAAGCTTTCAGTGTTTCCTGATCTTGTTTGTATTTGGGATCATTCACATCGGTTGTAGCCTTCTCAGAGAAATCCTGAGCCTGCAGGCAGTAAACCAGACCTAAGTTAGAATAAGCTTCAGCATAATTCGGATCGATTTCTACTGTCTTGTTGTAGAATTCGATAGCCTTATCCAGGGCAGCAGCAGCTTCGGCATCCTTCTTCTGGTCCTTCAGCATGCTGTACTGGTTGTGGTACAGATAGCCTTTTACATACAGATAGAACGTGTTGTTCGGATCCTTGGCGAGCATGTCATCGGCAAACTTCATGGCTTCGTCATACTTGTTGTTGTTGCTGTAATAGTCAATCAAGTTTCCGAAGAAGAACTGGTGGTCAGGATACTTCTGTACACCTTCCTGCAGAGAAGCTACCCACTTGGCTGTATCGCCCTGTGCCTTCAAGGCAGAAGAAATGAATTCCATGGCATACTTGCCCACTTCCTTGTCGTCTTTGGCATACGGAGCATACTTCAATACGGCAGGATAATCTTCCAGACGAGTGGCTACCATAGCTGCGTAGTAAGCGATCTGCGGCATCAACGTATCAGCCTTAACCACTTCATTATCAGCAAACATGGGGCTTCCTGCGATGTCAACGTATGTACCGAAGAACTGCAGGGCCTTGTTTCCATAGTCCTTGTTCTCGCCGTCCAGATACATGTTGTAGTACTGGATACCACCGTTGATCAAGTTGCCGCGTTCGCCCAAAATGGCGCTCGAATTGGCCTTTCTGTACTTGTTCTTGATCTTACCCTTTTCGTTGGGAATCTGGGCCAGTTCATCGCACTTGAAGTAGTACTGGCACATGTTCAATGCGCTGTTGTACACCTGAAGTGTGTCGTAAGGCTTTCTCAGGTAAGCGTTCTCCATTTCCTTCTCGCTTCTTCTCTTCTGGATGAAGCCGGCTACGTTCCAGGTTTCTGCCTGATCCTTTGTTTCAGGATTTGTCAAAGCCTGGTTGATCAGTTCTTCAGCCTTTGCAAAGTCCGGTTGTACTGCACTGGCAATTTTCTTAGCTTCCTTGACTGTCTTTTCTTGTGCAAAAGCAAAGCTTGCCACAAGCAGCAAGGCTGCTGACAATAATACTTTTTTCATGATTGTAGAAAAGTTTAAATTAGAAATATGTTGTCTATTCTTATTCATTTATATCTTGATTTTCAGAGTTTTCAACATGATCATCGTTGCTTTCGGGCAAGTTGTTCTCTCCTGCTCCCGTCTCTTCCTCAATGTCCTCTTCAGGCTCGGAAGTCACCTTACAGACGGAACCGATCTCGTCGTTGCGCTTCTCCAGGTTGATGAGACGCACACCCTGCGTGGCACGGCCCATGATGCGCACGTCGGCCACCTTCAGACGGATGGTGATGCCAGACTTGTTGATGATCATCAGGTCGTTTTCGTCGGTCACGGACTTGATGGCCACGAGCTTGCCGGTCTTCTCGGTGATGTTCATGGTCTTCACACCCTTGCCGCCACGGTTGGTCTTGCGGTAGTCTTCGATGTCCGAACGCTTGCCGTAACCCTGTTCCGATACCACCATAATGGTTTCTGTTTCAGGGTCCTTGATGCAAACCATACCTACCACTTCGTCCTGTCCGTCTTCGTCGAGCGTCATGCCACGCACACCCGTTGCGGTACGGCCCATGACACGTACGGCGCTTTCGTGGAAGCGGATGGCACGTCCGTTGCGGTTGGCAATGATGATTTCGTTGTCACCGTTGGTCATGCGCACCTCGATAACGCGGTCGTCTTCACGGATGGTGATGGCGTTCACACCGTTCTGGCGCGGACGGGAATACTGCTCGAGCAGGGTCTTCTTGATGATACCGTTCTTGGTGCAGAACAGCACGTAATGGCTGTTGATGAACTCCTGGTCGTTCAGGTTCTTCACGCGCAGGTAGGCATTGACGGCATCGTCGGAGTCGATGTTCAGCAGGTTCTGGATGGCGCGTCCCTTCGAGTTCTTCGAGCCTTCGGGTATTTCGTACACCTTCAGCCAGTAGCACTTGCCCTTCTGGGTGAAGAACATCATGGTGTTGTGCATCGTGGCCGGATAGATATGCTCCACGAAGTCCTCGTCGCGCGTGTCGGAGCCCTTCGAACCTACCCCACCGCGGTTCTGCGCATGGAACTCGCTCAGCGGCGTACGCTTGATGTAGCCCAAGTGCGAGATGGTGATGATCATCTCGTCGTCGGCATAGAAGTCCTCGGGATTGAATTCCTCGGAAGCATATACGATTTCGGAGCGGCGGGCGTCGCCATATTTCTCTTTCACCTCGATGAGTTCGTCCTTGATGACCTTGCGGCAAAGCTCGTCGTTCACCAGGATTTCCTCCAAATAGGCTATCTGTTTCTTGATTTCCTCGTACTCGGCGTGCAGCTGGTCCTGCATCAGGCCGGTGAGCTGGCGCAGACGCATCTCGACGATGGCACGGCTCTGGATTTCAGTCAGTTGGAAGCGATCCATCAGCCCCGTGATGGCATCAGCGGGCGTCTTGGCGGCACGGATGATGCGGATCACTTCGTCGATGTTGTCCGAAGCGATAATCAAGCCTTCCAGGATGTGGGCACGTTCCTTGGCCTTGCGCAGGTCGAACTGCGTGCGACGGATTACCACGTCGTGACGGTGCTCCACGAAGTACTTGATGAGTTCCTTCAGGTTCAGCAGACGCGGACGTCCGTGTACCAGTGCCACGTTGTTCACACCGAACGACGTCTGCAGCTGCGTCATCTTGTAGAGCTTGTTCAGCACCACGCTGGCGTTGGCATCGCGCTTCACGTCGATGACGATGCGCATACCTTCGCGGTCGGACTCGTCGTTGGCGTTCGAGATGCCTTCGATTTTCTTCTCGTTGGCCAGGTCGGCGATGCTCTTGATGAGTTCGGCCTTGTTCACGCCGTAGGGTATTTCGGTAATGACAATCTTGTCGTGCGTCTGTCCGGCCTCAATCTCGGCCTTGGCACGCATCACCACGCGACCGCGTCCTGTCAGATAGGCTTCGCGCACGCCGCTCATGCCGTAGATGTAACCTCCTGTGGGGAAGTCGGGAGCCTTGACGTAGTTCATCAGCTCCTCTATTTCGATGTCGTTGTTGTCGATGTAGGCCACGCAGGCGTCGATTACCTCCGAGAGGTTATGCGTGGGCATGTTGGTGGCCATGCCGACGGCGATACCCGAGGCACCGTTCACCAGCAGGTTCGGGATGCGTGTAGGCATCACGGTAGGCTCCTGGAGGGAGTCGTCGAAGTTGTTCTGCATGTCGACGGTCTCCTTGTCGAGGTCCTGCATCATGTCTTCGCCAATCTTCTGCAGGCGGCACTCCGTGTAACGCATGGCCGCTGCGTTGTCGCCGTCCACCGAGCCGTAGTTGCCCTGGCCGTCCACCAGCATGTAGCGCATGGCCCACGGTTGTGCCATACGTACCAGTGCGCCGTAGACGGACAAGTCGCCGTGCGGGTGATACTTACCCAGCACCTCACCTACCACTCTGGCCGATTTCTTATAAGGTTTGTCCGACGTATTTCCCAGCCCCATCATACCGTAGAGAATTCTGCGGTGAACGGGCTTAAAACCATCTCTAACATCCGGAAGGGCACGCGAAACAATGACCGACATGGAGTAGTCAATGTACGATGACTTCATTTCCTCCTCGATGTTAATCTTTATAATTCTGTCTTGTTCAAGCATTTAAAAAGATAATTAATTATACATTGCACGGTTCGTGAAAAACCACGCTAAAGTACTGCTTTTTTACGACATACGAAAACATTTCGGGGAGAAAGTTTCAGAAGGGAAGTGGACGGAATGACGACGTGCGTGGCTCGGGGGAAAGTGTACGGGAGGCCTGGCATATTATATAAGGTGTATCTCAATTTCAGACGCTCTGCGTCTTGCCGTCGAGGACGAACACCCGTTCCTTGCCGATATACACGTCCTTTATCTTTCCTATCAGGCATTCGTCGGTTGTTTCCAGCGGGATATACTCCAAGCTGTCCACGAATTGGGAATAGCGGATTTCCACTACGGCCTCGCCCAGCAGGTCCGGCGCAAAGGCGTTGTCGGGCTTCCGCTCCGCCACACAGGAGAAGAGGCACAGGAGGGCGGTCAGTAGAATATAGTTGAAAGAATTACCCATAAAACCATATTTGTCAGTGTTCAAAGATAGTGAAAGGCGAGAGCAAAGGCAAATGAAAAACAAAGTTTTTCGATTTGACTCTGCCGAGCCGCATCCTGTCTTATATAAAAAAGCAAATTTGACAATCTGACATTTTGTCTTTCCAACCCGCCGAGAATCGTTTCTTTCTGACCGAGGTAAGGCTCGGCGGCAAATTTTGAAACGTGAAGGGGCTTATCGTCTTATACACAGAAGGATATCGAAATCTTTACATTTCAACGAGGGAAACGGAGGGGCGGAAAGCTGTTTCCCGAAGGCCCGAAACGGCCTTTTCGGCGCATTACACCCCTTTTCATCGAGCTAAAGTGGCACTTTGGCGGGCCAAAGTAGATGTTTTCCCAGCCTGAAGTGCATGTTTTCCCAGCTCGGAGTGTATGTTTGGGCTGGGGAAAAGCAACGTTTTCCCTCGGAAAAGGCATTGTTTTCCCTCGAAAAAGATACGCTGCGGCTGGAAAAGGGTCATTTTCAGCTCCCAATTCCTTCTATTTCCGCCTTTCCGAAAAACACGGGTGTCAAGAAGCTCGTTTTGGCAGCACAAGAAAACTATTTTTCTGGATTTTGTGTCAGATTGCATTCCCAAAGGAGCGTTGCGGGCAGGTGAAGGAAATTTTTGGCATAAAATTTGTTGAATATCCATAAAATGGCAATGGATAACATGAAAAATGTGTATCTTTACATAAGATAGGCTGCATCGCGGGAGTGAAAGCTTGAAAACTTTGTTTTCCACTTTTGTACTTCTCTCGGTTTGCACTACTTTGAATAAGATAGGCTGCACCTCGGAAGTAAAAAGTTGAAAACTTTGTTTTCCACTTTTGTACTTCTCTCGGTTTGCATTATCTTTGCCACGGATTATAACCCAAATTTAGAAGGAGTAAATCAATGAATTACCAATTTTCACAAAGAGTTTCGGACGTACTGACCTATAGCAAGGAAGAGGCCAACCGGCTGGGAAACGGCATCATCGGTCCCGAACACCTGCTGCTCGGCATCCTGCGCGACGGCACGGGCAAGGCTGTGGAAGCACTGACGAAGCTCGACGCGAACTTGAACCAAATCAAGGAGTGCCTCGAAGAACAACTGACAGACACCGGAAACCATAACCTGTCCGCCGACGGGGAGATGATACTCTCGCCTGCGGCAGCACGCATCCTGAAGATGTGCATGCTCGAAGCACGCCTGCTGAAAAGCGAGCTGGCCGACACGGAGCACCTGCTCCTGGCCATCCTCAAGGACGGCAACAACGGAGCCGCCACCATCCTCAACGACCACTTCATCACCTATCAGGCCGTCTACGAGCTGCTTACGATGAAATCGGCCAATCCGAACGCCGGCATGGGCTTCACCGAAGACGATGACGACGAGGAGGAAATGTCGTCGCCGCGCTCTTCCTCCGAAGGCTCACGCGGCATGGGCGAAGGCCCGTCGGCCACAAGGACCGCCACGCAGAAGCCCACCAACGACACGCCCGTGCTCGACAACTTCGGCACCGACATCACCCGTGCCGCCTCCGAGGGCAAGCTGGACCCCGTCGTGGGCCGCGAACGCGAGATTGAGCGCCTGGCACAAATCCTGAGCCGGCGCAAGAAGAACAACCCCGTGCTGATAGGCGAACCCGGCGTGGGCAAGTCGGCCATCGTCGAAGGGCTGGCCCTGCGCATCACGCAGAAGAAGGTGTCGCGCGTGCTGTTCGACAAGCGCGTCATCATGCTCGACATGTCGTCCGTCGTGGCCGGCACCAAGTACCGCGGCCAGTTCGAGGAACGCATCCGCTCCATTATCAACGAGTTGCAGAAGAACCCCAACGTCATCCTCTTCATCGACGAGATACACACCATCGTCGGTGCGGGAGCCGCCGCCGGTACCATGGACGCCGCCAACATGCTGAAGCCCGCCCTGGCGCGCGGCGAGATACAGTGCATCGGCGCCACCACGCTCGACGAGTACCGCAAGAGCATCGAGAAGGACGGCGCGCTGGAGCGCCGCTTCCAGAAGGTCATCGTGGAGCCCACCACCGCCGAGGAGACATTGCAGATACTGAAGAACATCAAGGAGAAATACGAAGACCACCACAACGTGCGCTACACCGACGCCGCCCTCGAGGCGTGTGTCAAGTTGACAGCCCGCTACATCAGCGACCGCAACTTCCCCGACAAGGCCATCGACGCCCTCGACGAAGCCGGCTCGCGCGTACACCTGACCAACATCAGCGCGCCCAAGGAAATCGAGGAGCAGGAACGCCTGATAGACAACGCCCGCCTGCAGAAGACCGAAGCCGTGAGGTCGCAGAACTTCGAGCTGGCCGCCGCCTACCGCGACCGCGAGAAGGAACTGGCCGCCCGCCTGGAGCAGATGAAGGCCGACTGGGAAGCACAGCTCAAGGAGCAGCGGCAGACGGTGGACGAGGAAGAGATAGCCTCCGTGGTATCCATGATGTCGGGCGTGCCCGTACAGCGCATGGCGCAGGCCGAAGGGCTGAAGCTGGCCGGCATGAAGGAAGTGCTCCAGCAGAAGGTCATCGCCCAGGACACGGCCATCGAGAAAGTGGTGAAGGCCATCGTGCGCAGCCGCGTGGGCCTGAAGGACCCCAACCGTCCCATCGGCACGTTCATGTTCCTGGGTCCGACGGGTGTGGGCAAGACGCACCTGGCCAAGCAGCTGGCCCGCTACATGTTCGGCTCGGACGATGCGCTGATACGCATCGACATGAGCGAATACATGGAGAAGTACACCGTGTCGCGCATGATAGGCGCCGCCCCCGGCTACGTGGGCTATGAGGAAGGCGGACAGCTCACCGAGAAGGTGCGCCGCAAACCTTACTCCATCGTCCTGCTGGACGAAATCGAGAAGGCCCATCCCGATGTCTTCAACATCCTCCTGCAGGTGCTCGACGAAGGCCGCCTGACCGACAACGTGGGCCGCACCATCGACTTCAAGAACACGGTCATCATCATGACTTCCAACATCGGTACGCGCCAGCTCAAGGAGTTCGGCCGCGGCGTGGGCTTTGCTGCCCAGAACCGTACGGACGACCGCGAATACTCGCGCAGCGTCATCCAGAAGGCGCTGAACAAGACCTTCTCGCCCGAGTTCCTGAACCGTCTGGACGAAATCATCACCTTCGACCAGCTGTCGCTCGACGCCATCACGCGCATTGTCGACATCGAGCTGAAGGGACTGTATGGCCGCCTCGAAGGCATCGGTTACCGCCTTCAGGTGGACGATGCGGCCAAGAAGTTCCTCGCCACGAAGGGTTACGACGTGCAGTTTGGTGCCCGTCCGCTGAAGCGTGCCATCCAGAACTACCTGGAAGACGGCCTGTCCGAACTCATCGTTTCGGGCGGCGTACAGCCGGGCGATACCGTCAGCGTGACCCACGAAGACGGCAAGGACGAGCTGACGATGCAGAAACTTTGACCGTAAAACGGCCATCATACCGACAAAATGTCAGTCCCCGGCGGACTGGCATTTTTTTTGTACCCCTACCGTCAGAGAAAAAATAAGTGAAACCTATAATATACAGATTGAATTATGCAAAAAGGTAACATTGGGGTAACGACCGAGAACATCTTCCCCGTCATCAAAAAGTTTTTGTACAGCGACCACGAAATATTCCTGCGCGAGCTGGTGTCCAACGCCGTTGATGCCACGCAGAAACTGAAGACCCTTTCCTCCATCGGCGAGTACAAGGGCGAGCTGGGCGACCTGACCGTTCACGTCAGCCTGGGCAAGGACACCATCACCGTGTCCGACCGCGGTATCGGTCTCACCGCCGAAGAAATCGACAAATACATCAACCAGATAGCCTTCTCGGGCGCCAACGACTTCCTTGAGAAGTACAAGAACGACGCCAACGCCATCATCGGCCACTTCGGCCTGGGCTTCTACTCGGCCTTCATGGTGGCCAAGAAGGTGGAAATCATTACCAAGTCCTGCAAGGAAGACGCACAGGCCGTGAAGTGGACCTGCGACGGCAGCCCCGAGTTCACCATCGAGGACTGCGACAAGGCCGACCGCGGTACCGACATCGTCCTCTACATCGACGACGACTGCAAGGAGTTCCTCGAAGAGGCCCGCATCTCCTCGCTGCTGAAGAAGTACTGCAGCTTCCTGCCCGTGCCCGTAGCCTTCGGCAAGAAGAAGGAATGGAAGGACGGCAAGCAGGTGGAAACCGCTGAAGACAACATCATCAACGACACCACCCCGCTGTGGACCCGCAAACCCAGCGAGCTGAAGGACGAGGACTACAAGAAGTTCTACTGCGACCTCTATCCCATGTCCGACGAGCCCCTGTTCTGGATTCACCTGAACGTGGACTATCCGTTCCACCTCACCGGTATCCTCTACTTCCCGAAAGTGAAGAGCAACATCGAGCTGAACCGCAACAAGATACAGCTCTACTGCAACCAGGTGTACGTCACGGATTCCGTTGAAGGCATCGTGCCGGACTTCCTGACGCTGCTCCACGGCGTGCTCGACTCGCCCGACATCCCGCTGAACGTGTCGCGTTCGTACCTGCAGAGCGACTCCAACGTCAAGAAGATTTCGACCTACATCACCAAGAAGGTGTCCGACCGTCTGCAGTCCATCTTCAAGAACGACCGCAAGCAGTTCGAGGAGAAGTGGAACGACCTGAAGATCTTCATCAACTACGGCATGCTGACGCAGGAAGACTTCTATGACCGTGCCAAGGATTTCGCCCTCTTCACCGACACCGACGGCAAGCAATATACCTTCGACGAGTACAAGACGCTCATCAAGGACAACCAGACCGACAAGGACAACACCCTGATCTATCTGTATGCCAACAACAAGGACGAGCAGTACAGCTACATCGAAGCTGCCAAGAACAAGGGCTATAACGTGCTGCTGATGGACGGCCAGCTGGACATCGCTGTCGTAAGCATGCTCGAGCAGAAGTTCGACAAGGTACGCTTCACCCGTGTGGACAGCGACGTCATCGACAACCTCATCGTGAAGGAAGACAAGAAGAGCGAAGTGCTCGAGGCCGCCAAGCAGGAAGCCCTCTCGGCCATGTTCAAGAGCCAGTTGCCCAAGATGGACAAGACGGAATTCTACGTCGTGGCACAGGCCATGGGCGAAGGCGCCGCTCCGGTCATGATCACGCAGAGCGAATACATGCGCCGTATGAAGGAGATGGCCAACATCCAGGCCGGCATGAGCTTCTACGGCGACATGCCCGACATGTTCAACCTCGTGCTCAACGCCGACCATCCGCTGGTCAAGGAAGTCCTGGCCGGTGAAGAACAGGCCTGTGCAGCCGACATCGTGCCCATCCAGCTCTCGATGGACGACACCAACAAGCGCCGCAACGACCTGAAGAAGAGCCACGAAGGCAAGAAGGACGAGGAAATCCCCACAGCCGAGAAGGACGAGCTCAGCGAGCTGGACAAGAAGTGGGAAGAACTGAAGACGAAGAAGGAAGCCGTCCTGGCCGACTACGCCTCCAAGAACCCGGTTGTCCGCCAGCTCATCGACCTGGCCCTGCTGCAGAACGGCATGCTGAAAGGCGAAGCGCTCAACAACTTCGTGAAACGGAGCATCGAGCTTATCAAATAAGCCCCTTCAAACACAACTTTTTTTCATACACGCAGAGAGGGTGTGTCCTTCGGGATGCACCCTCTCTTTTTTTGTGCCTTCCGCTCCCTTCCATCCTTCGGAACAGGCGGTAAAAGGGGACTGAAATCCTCTATTTTTTCCCTTTTCATCGAAAATAATGGTTTTTTCTTCGCCTGATGGAAGGAATTTGAAAACATTTGTTTATATTTGGACATTCATTCACTTGTGTAACCGTAACTGTATGAGAAACGTCCTGTTGTTCCTGCTGTGCATCCTCTGCTGCCTGCCGTCCGTCGTCCGTGCCCAGAAAGTGGGGCTCGTGCTGAGCGGTGGCGGTGCCAAGGGCATGACCCACATCGGCATCATCCGTGCGCTGGAAGAGAACAACATCCCCATCGACTACATCGCCGGCACCTCCATGGGCGCCATCATCGGTTCGCTCTATGCCATGGGCTATTCGCCCGACGACATGGAAGCCCTGCTCCGTTCGCCCGACTTCAAGCGGTGGTACTCGGGCGAGGTGGAGTCACAATACGAATACTACTTCAAGCAGAACCGGCCCACACCCGAGTTTGCCAGCATCCGCTTTGCCTTCGGCGACTCCCTGCACACCAAGCCGCAAATCATCCCCACCAATCTGGTGAACCCCATCCAGATGAACCTGGTGTTCGTGCAGCTCTTCGGGCAGGCCACGGCTGCCTGCCGGGGCAACTTCAACAACCTGTTCGTCCCCTTCCGCTGCATCGCGTCGGACGTGTACAACAAGCAGCCCCTCGTCATGCGCGAAGGCGACCTGGGCGATGCCGTCCGGGCCTCGATGAGCTTCCCCTTCGTGTTCAAGCCCATCGAGATAAACGGCGTGCTGGCCTACGACGGCGGCATCTACAACAACTTCCCCACCGACATCATGCAGGAGGACTTCCATCCCGACGTCATCATCGGCAGCGTGGTGGCCGCCAACCCCAGCAAGCCCAAGGAAGGCGACCTCATGAGCCAGCTCGAGAACATGATCATGCAGAAGACGGACTATACCATCCCCGACTCGGCAGGCATCGTCATGACCTTCAAGTACGACGACGTCAGCCTGCTGGACTTCGACCGCCTCAAGGAACTGCACGACATCGGCTACAACCGTACCATGAGCCTGATGGACTCCATCAAGGGCCGCATCCGGCGGCGCGAGAGCACGGAGAACATCCGCCTGCGGCGCATGGTGTACCGCAGCAGCCTGCCCCAGTTCCGCTTCCGCGACATCTACATCGAAGGGGCCAACGCCCAGCAGCAGTCCTACATCAAGAAGGAATTTCACGGCGACGACCACGAAATCTTCACCTACGAGGACCTGAAGCGCGGCTACTTCCGCCTGCTGGCGGACAACATGATCTCCGAAATCATCCCGCACGCCGTCTACGACCCCGACAGCGACCTGTATGAACTCCACCTCCAGGTCAAGATGGAGAAGAACTTCTTCGTCAAGATAGGCGGCAGCGTGTCCACCACCAGCTCCAACCAGATTTATCTGGGCGTAGGCTACCAGAACCTGAACTACTACTCCAAGGAAATCACGCTGGACGGCCAGCTGGGCAAAATCTACAACAACGTGCAGCTCATGGGGCGCATAGACCTGCCCACACACATTCCCACATCCTTCCGCCTGCTGGGCTCCATCAGTACCTTCGACTACTACAAGAAGGACAAGCTCTTCTCCAAGAACAACCTTCCGTCGTTCAACTCCAAGGACGAACGGTTTGTGAAGCTGATGTTCTCCCTGCCTTTCCTGGCCAACAAGCGGGCGGAGTTCGGCTTCGGCTATGGCGTGCTGAAGGACAACTACTACCAGTCGAACGTCATCGACTTCGGCAACGACCGTGCCGACCAGAGTACCTACAGGCTGCTGGGAGGCAGCATCGGCTTCTATGGCAGCACGGTGGACTCCCGCCAGTATGCCACCAGGGGCTACTACGAACAGCTGATAGCCCAGGTATTTACGGGCCACGAATGGTTTGCCCCCGGCACGTCGTCGGCCAGCGAGGGACAGACGCCCATCGACAAGAAGCGGCAGTCGTGGCTGCAAATCTCGTACATGAAGGAAGCCTACCATCCGCTGTCGCCCCATTTCACCCTGGGCTGGATGACGAAATCGCTCTATTCATCGAAGAATTTCTCGGGAAACTATACGGCCACCATGATGCAGGCGGGCGAATTTACCCCTACGCCCCACAGCCAGATCATGTACAACGATGCCTTCCGGGCCAACCAGTACATTTCGGCAGGCATCAAGCCCATCTGGGTCTTCAACGACATGTTCCACCTCCGCACCGAGCTGTATGGCTTCCTGCCCATTTTTCCGATCAAAAGGAACGAAATGAACCAGGCCTATTACGGCAAGGCCTTCTCCGAGTTCCAGTACATGGGGGAAGTGTCGCTGGTGTGCAAACTGAAGTTCGGTGCCATCTCCGCCTACGTAAACCACTACAGCTCACCGAAGAATGAGTGGAATGTGGGTCTCACGCTGGGTTGGCAGCTGTTCAACTACCGATTTATCGAATGATTTTTTGCGAAAAAAAGCGGTGAAAAGTTTGCAGAAACAGAAAATGTCCGTATCTTTGCACCCGTAAAAAATAAGGCCGCGTAGCTCAACTGAATAGAGTAGCTGACTACGGATCAGCCGGTTACAGGTTTGAATCCTGTCGCGGTCACCACTTTTTTTTACAGGACATAAATGAATGGCCGCGTAGCTCAACTGAATAGAGTAGCTGACTACGGATCAGCCGGTTACAGGTTTGAATCCTGTCGCGGTCACTCCAATTTCTCAACCAAAAGGGTCGCGTAGCTCAACTGAATAGAGTAGCTGACTACGGATCAGCCGGTTACAGGTTTGAATCCTGTCGCGATCACATGAATCCCCTGCAAGATGCTTCTTGCGGGGGATTTCTGTTTCTAGCGGATGGCGGTCTCACGCCGTGCTTCGTCACCCTCCCATGCCGTGCTGCGTCACCTCCTCACGAAGCACTTCGTCAGGGGTTCAGGAAGCACTGTGTCGGAGGGTAACGAAGCACTGTGTCGGGAGCCAACAGAAAAGGCGAAAAACTGTATGAGAAAGGTTATGCAAAGCCAACCCATGCAGTTTTCCGCCTAAAAGTGTTCTTCTATTGTTTGTCCGTTTCAGGGAAAGTGCCGTCAGCACTTGATGTTCAGCTCGCTCAATATCTTGCGCATGGCCTCGAACGTGGTGATGCGCGTAGGCACCAGCGGGAGGCGGAGCTTGTTTTCCACCATGCCCATGGCGTTGAGCATGGCCTTTACGCCGGCCGGATTGCCGTCCACGAAGAGCAGCTTGAACAGCTCGGCAAACTTGTGGTGGATGGTCAGCGCATTGGCGTAGTCGCCCTGCAAGGCCAGGCGCACCATGCGGCTGAACTCGCGCGGGAAGGCGTTTCCGATGACCGAGATGACGCCCACGGCACCCAGCGTAATGAGCGGGAAGGTGATGCCGTCGTCGCCCGAAATGACGTCGAAATTGGCCGGCTTGTTCTTGATGATGTCGTCCATCTGCGTGATGTTGCCCGACGCTTCCTTCACGGCAATCACGTTCTCGAAGTCGCGGGCGATGCGCAGGGTGGTTTCGGCCGTCATATTCACCCCCGTACGGCCAGGCACGTTGTAGAGCACGATGGGCAGCTCCGTAGCTTCGGAGATAGCCTTGTAGTGCTGGTAGATGCCCTCCTGCGAAGGCTTGTTATAGTAAGGCACCACGGAGAGGACGGCGTCCACTCCGGTGAAATCGTCGTGTTTCAGCGCGTCGACGACGGCGCGGGTGTTGTTACCTCCCACACCCAGCAGGATGGGGATACGTCCGTTGACGCGTTCTATCACCATCCGCTTGATTTTGGCCTTTTCCTCTTCGGTCAGTGTCGGAGTTTCGGCGGTGGTTCCCAGCACGCACAGGAAGTCGGCATTGTTCTGCAGCAGGTAGTCCACGATGCGCATCAGGGCAACGTAGTCCACACTCTCGTCTTCCTTGAACGGGGTAATCAGCGCGACCCCCATTCCTTTCAATCTTGTTTTTATCATGAGTCCTATGAAATAATCTGTGGTTTAGCAGTTCGCAAATGTACTATTTTTTTCGGTTTGAGCTACAAATATCCGATATAAAAAACGTTTTTATGTGATTTTGTCAGGCAAGCAAGTCCAGGAACTCGTTTTCGGACAGAATGCGGATACCCAGTTTCTGCGCCTTCTCCAGCTTGGCTGGACCCATGTTGGCACCGGCCAGGATGAAGCTGGTCTTGGACGAGATGCTGCCCACGTTCTTTCCGCCGTTGCGCTCGATCATTTCCTTGTATTCGTCGCGCGAATGATGCTCGAACACACCGCTGATAACGATGGACTGCCCCGCCAGCTTGTCGGTGTATCCGCTCAGGTCTTCCTCGCTGCGGCTGAACTGCAGACCGGCTTCCTTCAGCCGTTCCACCAGGCTGCGGTTCAGCGGATTGGCGAAGTAGCTGACGATGCTTTGGGCTATTTTTTCGCCGATTTCATCTACACCCATCAGGGTTTCGAGGCTGGCCTGCTCCACTTCGTCGATACTCTTGAAGGAGCGGGCTATCTTCTTGGCCACCGTCTCGCCCACGAAGCGGATACCCAGAGCGAAGAGGACACGCTCGAAGGGTACGTTGCGGCTCGCGGCGATGCCGTTGACGATGTTTTCGGCCGATTTCTGCCCCATTCGGTCCAAGTCCTTGATGTCGTCCACCGTGAGGCGATAAAGGTCGGCAGCGTCCTTGATAAGGCCCAGACGGTAGAACATGTCAACGGTCTCGGGGCCCAGTCCGTCGATGTTCATGGCCCGGCGGCTGATGAAGTGCTCTATCTTGCCCTTGATCTGCGGCGGGCAGGCCGTCTCGTTGGGACAATAGTGGGCCGCCTCGCCTTCGAAGCGCACCAGCGGCGTGCCGCACTCGGGGCAGCGGGTGATGAACTTCACCTTCTCGCCCAGCAGCATGCCGCGGGCATCGGTGTCCACGCCAGTTATCTTGGGGATGATTTCACCGCCCTTCTCCACGTAGACCATGTCGCCGATGTGCAGGTCGAGGCCTTCGATGATGTCGGCGTTGTGGAGCGAGGCACGCTTCACAACGGTGCCCGACAGCTGTACGGGGTCCAGATTGGCCACCGGCGTGATGGCGCCCGTACGGCCCACCTGGTAGGTCACCTTGTTGAGCCGTGTCAGTGCCCGTTCGGCCTGGAACTTGTAGGCGATGGCCCAGCGGGGCGACTTGGCCGTGTAGCCCAGGTTCTTCTGCTGGCGCAGGCTGTTCACCTTCAGCACGATGCCGTCGGTGGCCACGGGCAGGTTCTTGCGCTCCGTGTCCCAGTAGTTGATGTAGTCGAACACTTCCTGCAGGGTGCGGGCCTTCTTCATGTGCTCCGATATCTTGAAGCCCCACTGCGCCGCCTTCTGCAGGCATTCGTAATGGCCGTCGGCGGGCAGGTCTTCACCCAGCAGGTAGTAGAGGTAGGCGTCGAGCTTGCGCGCGGCCACCACCGCGGAGTTCTGCGACTTCAGCGTGCCCGAGGCGGCGTTGCGCGGATTGGCGAAGAGCGGCTCCTCGCGGGCCTCGCGTTCGCGGTTCAGGGCTTCGAACGACACCCACGGCATCAGAATCTCGCCGCGTATCTCGAACGAGCGGGGATAGTCGCCGTGCAGCACGAGGGGGATGGTGCGGATGGTTTTCACGTTGTCCGTCACGTCGTCGCCCTTCTCGCCGTCGCCGCGGGTCACGGCACGCACCAGCTTGCCGTCTTCGTAGGTCAGGGAGATGGACGTGCCGTCGAACTTCAGCTCGCAGCAGATTTCAAAGTCCTCGTTCAGGGCCTTCTTCACCCGCTCGTAGAAGTCGGCCACCTCGCCCTCGGAGTAGGTGTTACCCAGCGAAAGCATGGGATATTTGTGGGCCACCTGCGTGAAGTTCTTGTTCAGGTCGCTGCCCACACGCATCGTGGGCGAGTTTTCGTCCGCATATTCGGGATGCGCCTTCTCCAGGTCCTGCAGTTCGCGCATCAGGTCGTCGAACTCCTTGTCCGAGATTTCGGGAGCGTTCAATACGTAGTAGTTGTAGTTGTGGCGGTGCAGCTCGGCACGCAGCCAGTCTATTCGTTCTTTGGGTGTCATAGTCATCTTTCGGATAGTTTGCATGCAAAAATACGGGTTTCTTCCCGATTTACGGCATTCCGGCTCCGGTAAAAATAAAGTGGCTGCATTCAAAATTTGCTTTTACACGCAACATGCACTACTTTTGCAGAAAAAACAGAAAGAAACGTTATGCGCATAGACATTATTACCGTTCTTCCGGAGATGATTGAGGGCTTCTTCAACTGCTCCATCATGAAGCGGGCACAAAACAAGGGCCTGGCCGAAATTCACATCCACAACCTGCGCGACTACACCAAGGACAAGTACCGCCGCGTGGACGATTACCCCTTCGGAGGCTTTGCCGGCATGGTGATGAAGATCGAGCCCATCGAACGCTGCATCAACAGCCTGAAGGCCGAACGCGACTACGACGAAGTGATTTTCACCACGCCCGACGGCGAGCAGTTCAACCAGCCCATGGCCAACACCTTGTCGCTGGCGCAGAACCTCATCATCCTGTGCGGCCACTTCAAGGGCATCGACTACCGCATTCGCGAGCATCTCATCACGAAAGAGGTGAGCATCGGCGACTATGTGCTGACGGGTGGCGAACTGGCGGCTGCCGTGATGGCCGATGCCATCGTGCGCATCATTCCCGGTGTGATTTCCGACGAGCAGTCGGCCCTGTCGGACTCGTTCCAGGACAACCTGCTGGCCGCTCCGGTCTACACCCGTCCGGCTGACTACAACGGTTGGAAAGTTCCGGATATTTTACTTTCAGGTCACGAAGCGAAGATCAAGGAATGGGAGTTGCAGCAGTCCATCGAACGGACCCGTCGGCTGCGTCCCGACTTGTTGGGAGAATAAAGCAGACGTGTAAATATAAAAGAAAAGGACATCAGTCGGCTGATGTCCTTTTTTATTGTCTCCGGTTGCGAAGAGGGTACCTTCGTCAGAAGTCATACCTCCAGTGCACCGATAATGTCCGTTACAGACTTGAATCCATGTCGGTTCAGGTAGTCGTCGATACCCTCGGCCACCTTGACAGTCACCGTCGGATCGATGAAGTTGGCCGTACCGATCTGGATGGCTGTAGCCCCTGCCAGCAGGAATTCCACCGCATCCCGCCAGTTCATGATGCCTCCCAGGCCGATGACGGGTATTTTTACCGCCTTGGCCACCTGCCACACCATACGCAGAGCAATGGGCTTCACTGCCGCGCCAGACATGCCTCCCGTCACTGTAGAGAGCAACGGACGGCGTTTTTCGGCATCGATGGCCATGCCCAGCAGGGTATTGATGAGCGAAACGCTGTCGGCACCGCCGTTTTCGGCTGCGCGCGCTATTTCGGTGATGTCTGTCACGTTGGGCGACAGCTTCACGATGAGCGTTTTTTTATACACCTGGCGCACTGCCTTGACCACTTCTTCGGCTCCCTTGGCAGTCACGCCGAAGGCCATTCCACCCTGCTTCACATTGGGGCAGGAGATGTTCAATTCGATGGCAGGAATTTTGTCAAGTTCGTTAATGATGGAGGCCGTTTCGGCATAATCTTCGATGGCCGAACCCGATACATTCACAATCATATTGGTCCGGATGTCCTTGATGCGGGGATAGATGTGTTCAACAAAGTAATGTACACCCTTATTTTGCAGTCCCACAGCGTTTAACATGCCCGAAGGAGTCTCTGCCATGCGCGGATACGGATTACCTTCACGTTTGTGAAGGGTAGTCCCCTTTACAATGATACCGCCTATTCGCTCCAAATCGATGAAATCGGCAAATTCTTCGCCGTAGCCGAAAGTCCCGGAAGCGGTCATCACCGGGTTTTTCATTTGTAATTCACCAATCTTTACACTTAAATCTGCCATAACAGTCTGTTTATATTAAATACGGGACCTTCTTTACATACACACAGGTGGCCTTCGGTCGTGTTTTCCACGCAGCAGAGGCAGGCCCCCACGCCGCATGCCATCATATTCTCCAGAGACACTTCGCAGTCGATGCCCTTTGCCTTGGCATAGCGTGCCACGGCCATCATCATCGGCTTGGGACCGCACGTATAGATGTGCTCGAACTTCACCTGCTCCAGGATGGAGTGTTGCGTCACGAATCCCTTTTCGCCGTGACTGCCGTCTTCGGTTGTCGTATAGACGTCACCATAGGCTGCAAACTGGTCGAGTTGCAGCAGATCCTTGTCGCTGCGGGCACCCAGCAGGAAGGTGGGCCGGCATCCCCGTTTCAGCAACTGTTCGCCCAGGTAGAGCA
The DNA here is from genome assembly GCF_900128475.1 of Mediterranea massiliensis. Lineage (GTDB taxonomy): Bacteria > Bacteroidota > Bacteroidia > Bacteroidales > Bacteroidaceae > Bacteroides > Bacteroides massiliensis_E. The sequence goes on from NZ_LT635835.1 coordinate 286,982, forward strand.
TCGGAGCCGTACCTACGCCGCCACCTACCAGCAGCAGCTTGTCCGAGGCCTTTTCGGGCATCGTGAAGCCATTTCCCAAGGGAAGCACTACATTGATTACATCGCCCGCTTTCGCTTCGCCCAGGCGCTTTGTTCCGTCTCCTACGAGCTGTATCAGGAACCACACCTCGTTGCGTTGTCTGTCCACATAATTAATGGAAATAGGGCGGCGCAGGAACGTGGTGGGCGAGCCGTCCACACGGATCTCAGCAAACTGTCCCGGCAGCATCTCGGGCAGTTCCTGGGGGCACGTCAGCTTCAGCAGCACGTAATGGGCATGCAGGCGGACGTTCTCCGTGACTGTCAAATCTAAAAGATATTTTTTCATTACTACACAAGTATGGATTTCAATCGTTGTGCAAAGATAGTGCAAACCGAGGGAAGTACAAAAGCTGAAAACAACGTTTTCAAGCTTTTTACTTCCGCGGTGCTAAACGTCATCCCGCACTTGATGCGGGATCCAGCAGACACAAACAAAACAAAAGCATGGATCCCGGCTCAAGGCCGGGATGACAAATGGATAACCATTGGCCATTCAGTATTAACCATTCATCATTGACCATTCACCATTTCCATTACGCCGGCTTGAAAGTCTCGTACGTATTGTCGTCGAAGAAAATTCTTATTTCAGTGATTTTTCTGGGAGGCCTTTCCTTATAGATAACCTCTTGTTTTACAATCTCTTTAGGCGTGTTTACAGGCTTGGATAACGGCATTTCCTTGCGATTTTCAGCTTCATCCGTCCCTTGGGGCGCATTTTCGGCCTTCTCAGCGAATAGCGGATAGTCCGCTCCGATGTTTTCAGGGGGAGTAGCGGAAGCTTTGGCATCGTTGCTCATGTTGCCTTGTCCCGTAAGCAGCCATTCCAGATTGATGTCACTGTAACGCTGGTGAAGCCGGAGAATGACCTCCGTACTGGGATACTTGTTGCGCGGCCCCAGAATGTGCGAGATAGTAGCCTGTGCCACTCCGATGCTTTCGGCAAACGCTCCGGCAGTGAGCTTTTCCCGTTCCATAATCATTTTAAAGCGATCCTTGATGCTCATATAGGTAGATATTACAAAAGTATTCTTTCTTTTTATTGGTTACAAAAGTAAATAAATAAAATCACAATAGCAAATTTAATATTGTAATTTCTTGATATTACAAACATATCCCACATATTCCAAACTTGATTATCACCTTTGTTAACCCCGCATAAATATGGAAAAACCTTGATAAATTGAACTTTAATAAATGCTATTATAATACTGATTATAAGCGTAATAAAAACAATATATTCAGCCAACACACGTACATTTACATGCGTAAATACCTTTTCTGCCTCTTACTAAAACCTTGATTTTAGCAAATCCTTATAATTGCTCTGAATATAAGCATATTAATTAAAACAAAATACTGGCTTAACCAAGGAAGTAGTACGAACGTAATCTTCTACTTCACTTTGTTATTTATCCATTAATACTCGTATATAACATTCGTAACGTTCACATTCGTATATACGCTAATTTAAATATAACTTTTGTAATCCCATTGCTATTTTACGAATGGAATATCCAGCTGTTGTAATTACAACTATCCAGTGGGCCAAAGAGGATGATTTCTCCGGTGACATGACTCTACAGAGCTGACGACGGGCAGAATCCGCGTTTGGGTTCAGCCTTCTAAAAATTGACGGTTGCTATCTCAGTGTCCGACCGACAAGTATCGCCTCCTTTTACTCTACTTTTGTAATTTCCTTCCCATTTTTCCGTATCAACGGACGGTTGAAGCAAAATATCGCATTCTCAGAGGCTTTATTTTTGTATAAACGACTATCGGATAACGGATTAACCCCATTTTTTACATTCGTCAAGGTCGTTGTTCCAGAAGAATAGTGTGAAAAACGAAGAGAAACGGAGAAGAACTTCGTGGAAATGGCATAAAAAGAACCGTTGAAAGCCAATAAAGAAAGAGAACAAAAAACGGATGGCACCGGAAGCCTTGTATCGCCTCCGATGCCATCCGTCTCTCTCTGCGAAAAGCGGGAATCGGCTACATTCCCGTCAATGCAAAATTTTGAACACCAGTTCCCGGAGAATGTCGCCGTCGCTCAGCGAACTGTTCTCCACTCCCTTCGAGCGGGCATCGGCGTTGCGTATCTCACCGATAATCTGCAACGTCTTCACTCCGCTGTAACGGCGCATGGCGGCCAGATACTCGCGTGCCTGCCAGGGCGACTTCAATTCCAGGAAAGCGGCCACTCCCTGCTCCGACTTTTCGGGCGCATAATAGGCCATCATCAGGTTCGAGAAGAAACCGAAAAGTAAAGATAAAGTCATCTGTATGGGATTGCTTTTCGGATTTTCCTCAAAGTATTTTACTATCCGGTTGGCCTTCAACACATCTTTTTCGACCAATGCGGCCCGAAGTTCGAAGTTGTTGTAGTCCTTGCTGATTCCGATGTTGCGCTCCACCTGTTCGGGTGTCACTCTTGTCAAACCTTTTGGCAGGGTGATGACCAGCTTTTCCAGTTCGCCAGTCAGACGGCTCAGGTCGGTACCCACAAACTCGGCCACCATCTGCGAGGCCTTCGGTTCGATGTCCACGCCCTTGCGCTTCAGGTAGGAAGTGATGAAGGCGGGCAACTGAGCTTCGCGCAGCTTCTTCGACTCGAAGACGATGCCTCCCGCCTTCTCTATCTCGCCCGCCAGCTTCTTGCGACGGTCCAGCACACCATGCTTGTGACAGAGGACGAGGATGGTAGACCGCAGCGGCTTCTGGAGATAGTAGGCCAGTTCCTCCATGCCTCGCACGGCCTGTGCCTCCCTGACGATGACGACCTGATGTTCGGCCATCATCGGATAGCGCTTGGCCGCATTGATGATGGAGGCAATGTCCACATCGGCCCCGTACACCACCGTCTGGTTGAACTCCTTCTCCTCGTCGGTCAGCACGTTTGCTTCGATGTAACCGGCTATCAGGTCTATGTAATAGTCCTCTTCTCCCATCAGATAATAGACGGGGCGGTACTGCTTGGCCCGGAGTTCCTTCAGGATGTCGTCGCACGTCAGTTCCTGCTTTGCCATAGTCTTACCAGTCGAATTTCAAGTGTTTTACGGTCTTCTTTTCGTCGATAATCATGCGGAGCGAATCGATACCGATCTCCACATGCTCGGACACGTAGTTCTGCGTCACCATGCTGTCGCTCTTGTCGGTCTTCACGCCTTCGGGAATCATGGGCTGGTCGGACACCAGCAGCAGGGCGCCTGTAGGGATGTGGTTGGCAAACCCGCAGCTGAAGAGGGTGGCCGTCTCCATGTCCACTGCCATGGCGCGCGTCTTCTTGAGGTATTCCTTGAACTGGTCGTCGTGCTCCCAGATGCGGCGGTTGGTGGTATAGACGGTACCGGTCCAGTAGTCGCGGGCATGGTCGCGGATAGACGACGACACGGCACGCTGCAGCATGAAGGCTGGCAGTGCAGGTACTTCGGGCGGAAAATAGTCGTTCGACGTACCTTCGCCGCGGATGGCCGCAATGGGAAGAATCAAGTCCCCCAGCCTGTTCTTCTTGTCGATACCTCCGCACTTGCCCAGGAACAGGCAGGCCTTGGGATGGATGGCGCTGAGCAGGTCCATGATGATGGCGGCATTGGGACTTCCCATACCGAAGTTAATGATGGTGATGCCCTCGGCACTGGCCGATATCATGTTGGCGTCACGTCCCAGGATGGGCACATTGAACTTCTCGGCAAACAGCTCCACATACTTGTTGAAGTTGGTCAGCAGGATGTATTCGCCGAAGTCTTCCAGCGGGCGTTTGGTGTAACGTGGCAACCAGTTGGCTACAATTTCTTCTTTAGTTTTCATACGATTTCGTTAATCTATAAGGATTAGGATATGGTCTGCGGAACGGCACCCTTGCATGGGCCGCCGTTCCGCAAACGCAAAAATACAATAATTAGGGAGACGGGAAAAGAAAAAGGCGGAATTTCGTTCATATCTGCGGACAAATTCAGCAGGGATCCCCTGCCCGCTCCTTTTCGGCTTCACCCGTCTTGCAAGCATCCTGAAGGCATCTACCATGAGTATACGACTGATGTAGGATGAGTATACGACTCATGTAGGATCAGTCGTATACTCATGGTGGAAGAGGTTTTTCCTGCTTCAGCCAGGAAATCACCGACGATTCGGGCATCTGCAAATGGAAGTCAAAATCATTTACAAACAAATTTATACATTTCTAGCTTGAGCAGCAGCCTTACAAGTGGAGTTGAATGCCAAGAGGCTTCTGTTTTCAGCTTGTCATGGTATCTGAAGGATATATCCCTTTTTCTTAACAGAAACAATATTTATGGTATTATCAGGAGCAAGAATGTGTCGTAAATAAGTAATCTGTACATTCAAAGACATGGAATTAGCATAGCTGATGTCGCCCCATACCTGATTCAGAATTTCATCCCGCGTCACCAGTATGCCGGCACTTCGTGACAACAGGGCCAAAATATCCGTCTGACGCGCCGATAGATTACGGGTGATCCCATCGTATGTGACTGTTGAATTCTGGCTGTCAAATAATGTTTTCCCAATCACATAGCGGCATTGAACATCAACTTTCCTGTTTTCAAACCGTTCGTCAATTCTCGCAATCAGCTCTTCAGGATAAAAGGGTTTGGGAATATAGTCGTTGCCTTTCAAGTGGAAGCCCTTCAACCGGTCTGCCTTTTCCGTACGGTCAGTCAGGAAAAACAGGAATACCTCACTATCCGTTTCACGGATTTTCTGTGCAAGTTCGAATCCGTTCATTACAGGCATGTTCACATCCAGCAATATCAAGTCGGGATGTTGCCGGTTATACATTTCCCATGCCGCAGCCCCATCGGGAGCGTAGGTTACCGAGTATCCTTCGAGCTCCAGGAAACGTTTCAAAAGCAATGAGTTCTGCCTGTCATCATCGACCAACAAAATATGTATTTCATTTTTATTCATTGTGGTAACTCTATAATAAAAGTACTTCCATGATTCAGCTCACTTTCCATGCGTATATTACCCCGATGAGCTTCAACAAGCATGCGGACATAAGCCAGTCCGAGCCCCATGCCTGCTATGTCTTTTTCAAAGCCAATCCGCCCACGATAGAATTTTTCAAAAATATGTCCTTGTTCCGATTTGGGAATGCCCAAGCCATCGTCTTTAACTGAGATACGGATGTGGTCATTGTCACATTTCCGGTAATCTATTTCGATTTCAGCCTTTTCGCGCGAATATTTTACTGCATTCTCCAGCAGATTGTCGATAATGTTAATCATGTGCATCCTGTCAGCAGTGACAATCATATCCTCGCGAGGAAGAACAACAATACGAACATGCTTGTCACTCGGTACATTCAGTTTATGGATACACGCATCCAGCAAATCGCGCAGACTGAACGCTGAAAGATGAAGCGGTATCTCGGTTGACTTACTGAAAGTCAGATCCCTCAGTTTGGAAAACAAAGCAGACAGGCTGTCCAATGCCGTATGGGAATCTGCAACGACCATTTGCCGGCCCGCAATGTCTTTCATAAGCCGTTCATTGCCCATATAGGAGACACACATCTTGAGCGTTGCAATCGGACGTTTCAGTTCGTGAATCATGGTTTGTATAAAGTCTGACCGGAGATTTTCTATTTTACGCTGTTTGCGGATCGTGGCAATTTGTGCAACAAGGCAAACAACCAATAAAACAGATAAGGCGAATGAAAAGAACAGAATATCCGACATTTCTCTTATAATCAGCGGCAACGCAATCGGGCAATCCATCCGTACCAGCTTCTTACCCAGAATGTCGTAGGGATAGGTTATGGAGAGTACAGGATGGAACAGCGAACCCCATTCCGTACGGGAAGATTCCCAGACTATCGAATCTGCCGTCTCGGTGAAAATGGTATCGAGCCTGATATCGTTGGACCGCATCACCGTATCGAGTTTCTCAACTGAAAAAGGGAACCGTCTGTTAAGACAGCTGCGTTCTATTGCCTCAAGAACCTCCGATTCTTTCCGATCCTGTTTGACAACAATCACTTGCACTTCTCTATCCAGCCAGTCAGGGTGTTGCGTTTCATATATTCGGGAAAACAAATCAGCCGAAAGTGAATCAATTGCTGAACACCGGCGCATATCTGCCGTATAGATATCAAACAAAAACATCTCAGTGTCTCCTCTTACAAACCGTCTGGTCGTATATTCAACGGCCATTTCGTTGTTGACCGCACTCTGACGCACCCTGTTGTATTCATCAACGGATTCAAATACACGGCTGTAAAGTGTATCCGCACAGGTTTGTACCGTGTACTTGTATCGGGAATAAAGCCATTTGCCCTGCACGATGGCAAATAACACGATGACAATGACTGTCAGGTAATTCAGTATTTTGATTCTTTTTTCCATGATGCAAATATATGGCAAATTGAATGGAATGGACAGCATGGCCGGGGCAATATTGATCGGCTATAATAATTTAATAATAATTCCATAAGAATAGGATAATGATTATTTTTCCCAGTCTGTCACAGCCCCGATACCTTTGCACAAAAATAGCAATGCGAATATTCTGATGAAAATACGTTCAATATAAATAACCATAAACAGATATTAACTCCATAAAACTTATTGTATATGAAACATTTTCTAATTTTCAGTGCAGGTCTGGGACTTTCCTTGTCATTGTCCGCACAACAAAACAACACGTTCCCGACAGATTATGAATGTCTTTACGAATATCGGGTGACAAATTCAAAATCCATTACGGACACCTATACGACTATTTTACAGATAGGACGTGATTGCTCCTGCTTTATGGATTACACGGCATTCCAGTCCGATTCTGTCAACGCCAGCCCCCATGCTTCCGACGAGGATATAAAAAAATACCGGATGCAGAAAATAAGAAACAGTTTGTTTTTCGACCAGACGGTATTACAGAACCATCCGCAAGGGGAAATGTCTGTTTACAGTGTAATACCGCCGGACTATTATATGTACAAGGAAAAACTCCGCCCGATACAGTGGAGCTTAGGCAATGAAACCGATACCGTCTGTGGTTACGTTTGCAAAAAAGCAACGGGTGAATACGGTGGAAGGAAATGGATCGTGTGGTACGCACCGGAAATACCGACCACTTACGGCCCTTGGAAATTTTGTGGTCTTCCCGGGCTCGTAATGCTGGCTCATGATACGGAGAACATACACTGTTTTGAAGCCATCACTTTCCGCAAAGGCACAATGCCTATAGCTTTGCCGGATATACCCAACATCGTGACCGTAGAAAGAGACAAGTTTGTCAAAAGCAAGAACAAATTTGAAGAAGACCCCATGACAAACATTCCACTGGAATCAATCAGTGATATGACGGTACAAAAGGATGAAGAAGGGAAAAGCTCCATCCTTATCAACGGTGTACAGTTGCGGATTCGCCCCAATGGTTACACTTCCTTGGAATTAGAATGAAAATTTGACTATGCGTTTATTCTTCAGTATATTATTTTGCGTTATTACAGGCATTGCTTTTTCTCAAAGCCGGGTAGAAGGAATGCTTAGAGATGTTTCCGGCGCAGGCATCGACGGTGCGATCATCAAAATTTCTGCGGACAGCACCGTCATTGCCTATGCAATTTCTGACAAGGGACATTTTAATGTTGCCTTTCATACAGGTTCAAAAAAGGTCAAGCTGATTGCCGAGTCGATGGGATATGAATCTGTGGAAAACGAAATTTTGAATATGTCCCAGACCTGCAACATTACCATGAAAGAAAAAGCGACGGAATTGAAAGAAGTGGTCGTAAAGGCCCCGGCCATCTACCAGCGCGGTGATACCTTGTCCTTTCATCTTTCTGCATACACCACCCAAAGTGACTATACATTGAAAGACGCGCTGAAAAAACTTCCAGGCATAGACGTGGAAAAATCAGGCAACATCAAGTACCTGGGGAAAGATATCTCAAACTTTTACATTGACGGTCTGGATTTGCTTGGCGGGAAATATAACATTGCGACGACAAACATACCTGCCTCGTATGTAAATTCGGTTCAGGTGCTGAACAACCATCAGGCCGTCAACATGAATAAGGATATTTTTTCAGATGACGTGGCCATAAACATCCACATGAACAACAACGCACGTTTTAAACCCATTGGAACGTATGAAGGATCTGTCGGGTATGGTGACGACTGGCTATATCAGGCAAGCGGGGCCGGCATGCTTTTCAAGCCCAAGTTCCAGACCATTGCCACATTGAAAATCGGGAACGTACATTCATTCGCTTCAGATGAAGCGGCTTCCCTTTTCGGGGGAATCGAAGAAGAGTCCAAGGCTGAAAAACTGATGGGCAATCTATCGACTTCCACTCCACCGCTGGACCAAGACCGGTATGCCTCACCTGCCGAACGCATGTTTTCAGTCAATTTTATCCAAAAAATAACAGAAACAGCCACCTTGCGGGGAAACGTCGATTACAGCTATTCCAAAAGCCAATATGATTATGACATCCAACGCAACTTCTATGACGGAGATGAGAATATAATCATCGACCAAGGTATAAATTCGCTGTCCGCCAGTCATGCCCCCAGTTTCTCCATCGTTTATAAAAACAATGCATCGACAAGCTATCTTAACAATTCTCTATTTGGCAAGGCCACATTCCTACGCAACGACTTGCCGACTACGGAAAACGGCCAGGCACTTATGCAACAACAGTCCATGCGTGACTACTATGTAGGAAATAATTTTTCATATAGCTGGCGCAGGAAGAAACTGCGCTGGAGGCTGTCATCATCCGTGCTGTTATTCAACACGCCACAAGTCAGGCTGACTGTCACAAACGAAGGAAACGACATTCATCAAAGTGCAAACAGCTTGAGCTTTCAGACCAAGAATCTCCTGTCTGCGATTTATGATTTCAAGAACTCACGTTTTTATCTCCCACTGTCACTGAACTATTCGGCAGATAAAATGCAAACTGATTTACGGTCCTACCGGGACAATACAGACAATAAGAACGATATGGCTGAAGGTAAATTGAGCGTTGCTTTTGCTCCGCGGTATGAATATACCCATCCGAAACGCATATATGTCTTTCGGGCCGACGTACCGATGCGGATGGATTACATCTACAACAGGAACCACATACAGAATGAAAAAGATAAATTCAGCTTCTTTTCCGTATGCCCCGGAATTTATTTCAACTATAAAGTCAGCAGCCGTTCTACATTCAGAACGCAAGTAGCCTATACACGAAACTTTGGGGACATCCTGGACTTCCTGACATCCCCGGTGCAGACGGACAACACAACTCAAAAAATCAGTTCCGGCATTCTGCAGGACAATCAATCGTTGATGGCAAACCTGCACTATGACTATAAGATACCATTGGACATGTGGTTTGTAAATGCTGACATCATGTACCAACGTGAGCACAGCAATCTGCTGACATCCCAGAAGGTAGCATCAGACTTGATTCAGTCGACTTACCTATACATGCCCAACAATACCCATAACACAACGGCACAACTCGGCATTACCAAACAAATTGAATCCATCAAGACAAAAATTTCATTAAATGGACTGTATATATGGAGACAGCAACAGGCAGAGCAGAACAACTTGCTCACAACCTATTCTTGGCAAAGTGCCGGCATTTCCCCGACAGTGACTTCACAGCCCTGCAAATATGTCGAATTGGACTATTCCGGTGAAATAAGCAAAACTTTCTTGAGCCATGAGGACATCAAGAGAAGTTATTGGTCGCAGGTACATAAAATCTCATTAAAAATCACACCGGTACAGTCCCTCATCTTGTCCGCTTCATCAGACATCGTAAAAAAGGATCTAAGCGAAAATCAGAGTAAAACGACGGGCCTGCTTGATTTTGACATAACCTGGCTGTTCAAGGCTTTCAGGTTTAATCTGAGCTTGCAAAACGCGTTAAACCAAGATTCATATAGCTATACGATATACAATTCTATCAATACCTACAGCTATAATTACAAACTGCGTGGACGTGAACTACTGTTCACGCTTGCAATGACACTGTAATCCGTTATCAATCATACAATCTATTTTTCTGTAGAATGTAAAAGTCATGTACAATTTACGCCCAGCATCGTCTTACATCATTCGTACACCCCATTTTTATAGTCCGACTGGTATTGGGAGCAGGTTTTACCGGTCTGCTGCTTGAAGAAACGCATCAGATGGCTCGGATCCGAAAAATGGAATTTGTCGGCCAGCTGGCTGACAGTGCAGTCTGTGAAAAGCAAATCGTTCTTCAGGGCTTCCAACAGCCGTTGTTTCAGCAGGTGATTGGCGGAAACGCCGAACTGGGCCACCACTGCATTGTTCAGGGTAACGCGGCTGACGTGCATCATCTCGGCATATTCGGCAACCCGCTGCACGTCGTAGATATGCCGTTCGAGCAGGTCCTTGAACTGATAGGCGTAATGGTTCTTGGGTACGTCGACCGGCAGGCGGTAGACCGAAGCGTATTCACGGTTGATTACCAGCAACAAGTAATACAGTAAAGATACAATCAGATTATAGCTGTCGGCAGTGGGATGTTGCAGTTCCTGCTTGATTTTTCCTAACAGTTGCTTGCACTCCAGAAACAACGGTTCAGATACGGGTGACAGATAAGGAGGAGTATCAGTCTGGTAGCAATACAGCAGGCGGTAAGCAAAAAACTTGTCGGCAATGAACGTGCGCATGAAGTCTTCGCGGAAGATGAGAAACGTGTAGTCCAAAGCCGCCTCGTCCACGTGCCATTCCTGTTGCTGATGGGGCGACAGAAGCAATACCATATCATCCTGCAACTCCACTTTACGGAAGTTCAGCAATACATACCCATTGGCACGACGGAAGAAATAAAAACTGAAAAAATCCGTCTTGAACGTCCTATGCTCAGTCAAGACACCGCAAATATCCTTGCTCTCGCCTGTGTTAATATAGAAGTCTACGCCGCACTGCGTTTTGCTGAACGGAACGCTGACCAGCCTTTCTGGGTTGACTATTGCTTTCATTCCTCTTGTTTTTGCTTTCTGCAAATATACACTATTCTTTTATCAAAATGGCATATCTTTACTTTGTTTTGGTATATAACCTTCTCGCCATTATCCCGACCTTTGTACCCGTAACAATAATTTTAATCCTATTCTAAAAATGAAGAAAATTCTATTTCTATTTCTTGCAAGTTTAATGACTGCTACAACGTTGAATGCACAAAATACCGTGCGCCTGATTCGGAATGCAACGCTTAAAATACAATATAGTGGGAAAACAATCCTTTTAGATCCCCTATTGGGTGAAAAAGGAAGTTCGGTATCTGCATTGAAAGTAAATAAAAATCCGCGTGTCCACCTCTCTATGCCTATGACGGAAATACTCGAGAATCTGGATTGCGTGTTACTGACCCATGCACACATTGACCATTATGACGATGCAGCAAAAAAAATGATTTCTAAATCAATGCCTTGGTATGTACAACCGGCCGATTATGATTCGGTAGCGGTAAAAGACAAATTTATACATACAACAGCCATAGTGGATAGCCTGCAAACAGGTAATTTGACAATAGTACGTATCACAGGCTCTCATGGCAGAGGAAAATTAGCAGAAATGATGGGAGCTTCTTCAGGCTATGTTCTCAAAGCCCAAGGGCAGCCTACGCTTTACATCATGGGAGATTGTATATGGAACGAAGCAACCCAAAAAGCCGTAAAACAACATAATCCTGCATACATCGTGGTAAATAGCGGTGGAGCCATATTACCTCCATTTTCCAAGACTGACGGTCCCATTATTCCTGATGAGCAAGAAGTGATGGCGATGCTCGATGCACTCCCCGAACACATCAAACTGATAGCCGTGCACATGGATGCCATCGGCCATTGCCAGACAACACGCGAAATCCTGCGTAACGAAGCGCGTCACCACGGGGCAGATATGAGTCGGCTGATTATACCAAAGGACGGAGAAAAGATTACGTTATGAGTGTCTGCATCAAATCTCTTATAAAGAATATGAACATAGTGGTAGGCTGCACCATCGGGTGCAGCTACTGCTATGCCCGCAATAACTGTCGCCGCTTCCATATCACGGACGACTTTTCCGTACCGGAATATATGGAGCGAAAGCTGCACATCATCGATACGCCCAAGCCTCACGTATGGCTGATGACCGGAATGAGTGACTTCTCCGATTGGAAGCCTGAATGGAACGCTGAGATTTTCGGGAGGATGAAAAACAATCCGCAACACGCTTATATCTTCCTGACGAAACGTCCGGATAAGGTTCGTTTTTCTACGGATGACGAAAATGTCTGGATGGGCGTGACAGTCACGCGCAATTCCGAAAAAAAGAGACTGGACGATTTGAGAAGAAACATCAAGGCAAAACACTACCACGTCACTTTTGAACCTATCTTTGATGAAATCGGCGAGATTGATTTTGAGGGCATCGATTGGATTGTCATAGGCACGGAAACAGGACATCGGAAAGGCAAGGTGGATTCCCGTCCCGAATGGGTGCTTCACATCGCCGACCAAGCCAAAGCACAAGGAATACCCGTGTTTATGAAAGAAGATTTGCTACCTATCATGGGCGAAGAAAGGATGGTTCAGGAACTTCCGGAACAATTTATCAAACGCATACAATGAATACAGAAATTATCAGAACAATCAACGTACAGAGCGTCATGACCAAGTCATCTCTGCCAGTCGGAGGATATTCGGTCAATCCGTATGTGGGCTGCCCGCACGCCTGCAAGTATTGTTACGCTTCGTTCATGAAGCGCTTCACCGGGCATACTGAAGCCTGGGGAACGTTTCTGGACGTCAAGCGCTGGAAGCCCGTCGGCAATCCGCATAAGTATGACGGCCAGCGGATTGTCATCGGTTCGGTGACGGACGGCTACAATCCTTATGAAGCCGAGTTCGGCAATACGCGTCGGCTGCTTGAGGAACTGAAGGGAACGCAGGCTGAAATCATGATCTGCACAAAATCCGATCTGGTCTTGCGCGACCTGGACCTGCTGAAGCGGTTCCCTAAGGTGACCGTTTCGTGGTCGGTCAACACCCTCGACGAGCAGTTCCGCAGCGACATGGACCGTGCCGTGAGCATCGAACGCAGACTGGCAGCCATGCGCCAAACGTACGAGGCAGGCATCCGCACCGTATGCTTCGTTTCGCCCATCTTTCCCGGCATAACCGATGTTAAGGCCATCATAGAGCGTGTTAAGGATTTTGCCGACCTCGTCTGGCTGGAGAACCTCAATCTGCGCGGTCAGTTCAAAGGTGTCATCATGGACTACATCTGTGAAAAGCATCCGTCGCTCGTCCCCCTGTACGAAGACATCTACAACCGGAAGCGGTCCGACTACTGGCAGAGCCTGGAGAAGGAAATCTCGGCATACGCTGCAGAGCAGGGCTATCCCTATCGGGTGAACGATCTGCCCTATGGACGTTCGGAAAAAGGAAAGCCCGTACTGGTGAATTACTTCTATCACGAAAAAATACGGCTGAGGAAATGATTATTCCGCACTCATTGTCCTTTCTCTTCCTTCTTCCCGTATTTCCGCTCAAACAGATCCGCATTCCGGTTGCCCCACTCTATCATGGCGTCGATAATCGGGATGAGGGTCTGCCCCAGCGGCGTAATGGCATATTCGGAACGTGGCGGCAACTCGGGAAAGATGGTTTTGGACACCAGTCCGTCCTTCACCAGTTCCTTCAGCTGAATGTCCAGCACGCGGGGAGTAGCCTCGGGGAACAGTTTATGGAGCTCACTGGGACGCAAAGGACGATGACGCAGTTCGTCCAGAATACACGATTTCCATTTGGAGTCTATCAGACTCATGGTCAGGCGTAAAGGGCAGTCCAAGTCAACGGGAATTTTTCTTTCATACATAATTTTGTTCTCTATCATTGATTCGGACACAAAGATAGCGATAACTCCCTTATACTGGGATATACCGAATAAATTTTCGGTATATGAATAATTTTTCGGTACTTGCACAGCCCGGTCTTACCCCGTACTTTTGCAGCAGTTATTAACCCGTTAAAACGATTGTCATCATGAGAGCAAGTATCGAAGAGTATGAGGCTGTGGAGAAGGCAGCCATGAAGTTTGTGAAAAGTGTAGCCGAAGGCAACAGCAGTTATGCCAAAGAACTGTTCATCGACGAAGCCGTCTTGTTCGGCTATCTGGACGGAAAACTGGAGCACGGCAGTATTCAGCAATTCTATCATAATGTGGACACCGTAGGTGCAGGACAGGATTTCAAGGCGCGCATCGATGTGGTGGATGTAGAAGAAACGCTGGCCGTTGTCCGTGTGCTGGAAGAAAAATGGGGCGGACGCATTGACTTTACCGACTATCTGCTGCTGATGAAGATGGATGGAGAATGGAAGTGCGTGGCCAAGGCTTACAACCAGAATTCGAACACCATTTGCAAATAAAATAGAAGGAGGAACCGAATATGAAAATTGTAGTGATTACGGGCAGCCCACGAAAGAACGGGAACAGTTTTGCCATGACCGATGCATTCATAAAAGAAGCTGAACAGCAGGGACACACCGTCCGGCGTTTCGATGCCGCATATTTGAAAATCGGTGGTTGCCATGCCTGCATGACCTGTTATAGGACGGGCAAGGCCTGCTCGTTCGACGATGATTTCAATCTGATAGCTCCCGCCATTCTGGAGGCAGATGCAGTAGTTTTTACCATGCCTGTCTATTGGTATTCCATACCGGCGCAGATCAAGGGCGTGATAGATCGTATCTTTTCACTCGTAGTGGGCGGCAAGGATGTCGCCGGAAAGAAATGTGCGTTGATTACCTGCTGCGAGGAAGAAGATGCCACGGTTATGGACGGAGTGCGCATTCCGGTCGAGCGTTCAGCCGCTTTGCTGAAATGGGATATGGTTGGTGAAGTGCTCGTACCTGGTGTATTGAACATTGGAGACATTGACAAGACAGACGGCTGTCGTCAGGCAGCAGCGCTGGCCGACAAATTTTAGCAAAGCCGGTAAAATGCTTTAAAAAAGAAGGTGTATCAAAACAGGAGCACATGCAGCATGTTCGTGTTTCTTCATTTTGGCACACCTTCTTTTTTGTACGTTTACTATTCTTGTGAAACGTGTTCTTCCACATTCTGATTGTTTCTATTGAACATAACGGCTTCAAGAATAGTGTATTGTGCTACAAACTATGGAAATACAATTTGACCTTATCAAATCTCTTCGCTGCAAGGTCTTCTTTCGAAATCAGGAAATTCAGCATACCACAATCATAAAAACGCAGTCCCCAACGTTCATCTTCATCAATCTGAAGCAAAGAAAGATAATTGGGGGCTTCATCACGCACTTCTCCAAAGAATGGCATGCCCAAAAGTTTATGGTTGTCGTCATACTCTCCGGCTTTTTCAAAACACATAGATTCAGCGGGCAAGCAAGCGTCCGTACCGTCTGACCAAACCACTTTGTGGGTATGCAGTCCGTCTGCGGCAGGTACATAAATGACTTTATAACTACTTTCCGGCCAAAATCCAATACATTCCACGAAGGCTTCCAAATCGCCTAAGAAATAATCAAGTGAGGCAAAAAAGTACAACATTCCCTGATGTGGAAGCAGGTTTGCAGAATCGAATGGAGCAATATCTTCCAGTTTAATCTGACAAATGAAAGTCAGCAAATCCTCCCCTTCATTTTCATTGCATCTTTCACCTGCGTTACTGGACATGGTAGGGAAATCCATCCCATCCGGCAAGTCTGGGAAGCCCCACCAATGACTTTTCGATATTAACGTATCTGCTGTAGTTTTTGTACTGATTTTTATTGCCATCATTCAAAATTTATAATCCAAAGATTCATAACCTTACGACAAATATATCTTATTCCAACTGATTCCAATCAACTTTGACGATTATATTTTGTATATAACCAAAAAAATCACCCTTTTTTGTACCTTTGTGCAATTTACAATAAAGAATAGAAAAGTCATGCTTTCACTGAACCTGCCCGCCTTTGATGCCAAGATTGCCGTACGCGACGGCAGACGGATGATATTCGACGCCATCCGCCGCCGTTATGTTGCCCTGACGCCCGAAGAATGGGTACGCCAGCACTTCGTCCATTTCCTCATTGCCCACAAAGGATACCCGCAGACGCTGATGGCCAACGAGGTACAGGTACAGCTCAACGGCACACGGAAGCGATGCGATACCGTCCTCTACCGCCGCGACCTGTCGGCCCGCATGATTGTGGAGTACAAGGCCCCCGACATTCAGATTACCCAAGCCGTCTTCGACCAGATTACCCGCTACAATATGGTGCTGAAAGTGGATTATCTCATTGTGAGCAACGGCCTCCAGCACTATTGCTGCCGCATGGACTATGCCGGCGGACGGTACCTGTTCCTGCCCGATGTGCCTGCCTATAATGAATTGTAGGGTGTTTCCTTTTTTATAAAAATCTTGCAAAACCGCAGGAAATGTGACAAAGAATACTAACTTTGCACTTGTAACCATCAAAAAGAACACGTTATGAACACAAACCCTTTCTTCACAGAGGAAGAGAAGCAGATGCTTATCCCCCTCTACCGCAAGCTGTTACAATTGTCGGGCGATACCCTGTCGCCGGGTGACTGCCGCAAACTGAAAGCCCATCTGGTGGCCTGCGCCGCTTCCAACGGACTGCAACGCGACGTGTTCGGACTGAATCCTGTCATCAAGGATATGCAGACAGCCGTTATTGTGGCTGAAGAAATAGGGATGCGACGTGCATCCATCCTGGCACTGATGCTCCACGAAGTGGTGAGGAGCGGACAGTGTACAGCCGAAGACATTCACCGCGAATACGGTGAAGACGTGGCGGGCATCATCCGGGGACTGATCCGTGTGAACGAGCTCTATGCCAAAAGCCCGACCATCGAATCGGAGAACTTCCGCAATCTGCTTCTCTCCTTTGCCGAAGACATGCGCGTCATCCTCATCATGATTGCCGACCGCGTGAACGTCATGCGTCAGATCAAGGATGCGGAAAACGACGAGGCACGTCGTCGGGCCGCCAACGAAGCGGCCTATCTGTATGCTCCGCTGGCCCACAAGCTGGGTCTCTACAAGCTGAAGTCGGAATTGGAGGACCTATCCCTGAAATATACCGAACATGACGTCTATTACCACATCAAGGACAAGCTGAACGCTACCAAGGCCGCCCGCGACCGCTACATAGCTGCCTTCATTGCTCCGGTACAGAAGAAGTTGGAAGAAGCCGGACTGAAGTTCCACATCAAGGGACGAACCAAGTCCATCCATTCCATCTACCAGAAGATGAAGAAGCAGAAGTGCCCCTTCGAAGGCGTGTACGACCTGTTTGCCATCCGCATCATCCTCGACTCTCCGCTGGAGAAGGAAAAACTGGAATGCTGGCAGGCCTACTCCATCGTGACGGACATGTACCAGCCCAACCCAAAACGTCTGCGCGACTGGCTGTCCGTACCGAAGAGCAACGGCTATGAGTCGCTGCACATCACCGTTATGGGTCCTGAAGGCAAGTGGGTAGAAGTACAGATACGTACCGAACGCATGGACGAGATTGCCGAACGCGGTCTGGCAGCCCACTGGCGCTACAAGGGCATCAAGGGTGAAACCGGGCTGGACGAATGGCTGACCTCGGTGCGCGAAGCGCTCGAAAGTTCGGACAACGACCTGGAAGTGATGGACCGCTTCAAGATGGACCTGTACGAGGACGAAGTCTTTGTCTTCACCCCCAAGGGCGACCTCTTCAAGCTGCCCAAGGGAGCTACGGTGCTCGACTTTGCCTTCCACATCCACACCAAGCTGGGATGCAAGTGCATCGGAGCCAAGGTGAACGGACGCAACGTACAGCTGAAGCAGATACTGCAGAGCGGCGACCAGGTGGAAATCATGACATCGAACACACAGACGCCCAAGCAGGACTGGCTGAACATCGTCACTACCTCGAAGGCACGTACCAAGATACGCCAGGCGTTGAAGGAAATGGCCTCCCGGCAGACGGCCTTTGCCCGTGAGACGCTGGAGCGAAAGTTCAAGAACCGCAAGATAGACTATGACGAGGCCGTAATGATGCGACTCATCAAGCGCATGGGCTACAAGGTGGTTACGGAGTTCTACCAAGCCATTGCAGACGGCGCACTGGACGTGAACGACATCATCGACCGCTACCTGGAACTGCAGAAACGCGAGAACGAACTCCACGACGAGGTGCAGTACCGCAGTGCCGAGGAATACAACCTGCAGCCGCAGACGCAGGAAGATGGTTCGGGCAAGGAAGATGTGCTCGTCATCGACCAGAACCTGAAGGGCATCGACTTCAAGCTGGCCAAGTGCTGTAACCCCATCTATGGTGACGACGTGTTCGGCTTCGTCAGTGTGACGGGTGGTATCAAGATACACCGCTGCGACTGCCCCAACGCTGCCGAGCTGCATGCCCGCTTCGGGTATCGCATCGTAAAAGCACGTTGGGCCGGCAAGGGCGAAGGCACGCAATACCCCATCACCCTGCGCGTGGTGGGCCACGACGACATCGGCATCGTGACCAACATCACTTCCATCATCTCGAAGGAGACGGGCATCACGCTGCGCAGCATCGGCATCAACTCGAACGACGGCCTCTTCTCGGGTACGCTGACCGTCATGGTGGGCGACACAGGCCGTCTGGAAGCACTCATCAAGAAGCTACGGACGGTGAAAGGAGTGAAGCAGGTA
The DNA here is from genome assembly GCF_900128475.1 of Mediterranea massiliensis. Classification (GTDB taxonomy): domain Bacteria; phylum Bacteroidota; class Bacteroidia; order Bacteroidales; family Bacteroidaceae; genus Bacteroides; species Bacteroides massiliensis_E. The sequence goes on from NZ_LT635835.1 coordinate 305,774, forward strand.
TCGAGAAACTAAAACTTAAAAATGAAGAATGAAGAACAAAGAATGTGGAATTTACCATTAATGTCATAGCCCGTTTTCGCTCTTCATTCTTCATTCTTAATTCTTCATTTATATATATGCACTACGACTTCAAGAAACAGCTCCGCAGCTTCGGCTATGCCTGGCAGGGCATCCGTAGCTGTGTAGGAAAAGAGCAGAACCTCAGTTTTCACCTCATTGCCACCGTCTGTGTGGTGGCGGCGGGCTTCGGCTTCAGCATCACGCGGGGCGAATGGACGGCCATAGTCATCTGCATCGGCCTGGTGATTGCCGCCGAACTCTTCAACAGCGCCATCGAGCGGCTGGTGGACCTTGTTTCACCGCAACGCCACCCCGTGGCAGGGCAGGTAAAAGACATCGCCGCCGGAGCGGTGTTGGTGTGCGCTCTGGCGGCGATTGTAGTCGGGCTGATCGTATTTATACCTTATCTCACCCGTTTTCTCTTATAATAAGGAAGAGTAGCCAAGACAAACATCAGCACAGCCAGTACCAAGGCTCCCATTGCCAATGTGTCTTCGTCTATCAGGACTTCATCCATTCCGCTCATGACGCACATGGTCCATATACCTGCAATCATTCCCATATCCATCAGCAGGTTGAAGGTCATGTTCCCCGTGGCCCGCTGACAGTGGTGCGACAGTTTGACAAACATCCTCACCCACATCGGAGTGAGCAGCGGCAGCACCAGCATGGGCAGCATCCAGTACCATCCCAACGAAGCAGACAAGCTCGTCAGAAACATACCGATGATGCCGAAAGCGAAAGCCAGTATCCCCACATTGAGAGCTGGCAGCCAGGCACGTCCCAGGAAAAAGCGGTCCAGGCTGCACAGTTTCAGCCCGATGGGAGCACGGAAAGAAACGTAAACGGACGAAGCCAGCAAGATGGCCACCACGCACAGCAGGGCCGATGCATAGCTCAGATAGGCCAAAGGATAGTGAGCAAAGCCCCACACGCCCGCAGCCAGACCGGCCACCATCCCTACCCGTCCGCAAAAGGCAAACAGCATGTTGCCCGACGTACGATGGCCCGATAGCGTGATGTCGATGCTGATGGTCGTTCCGGCTCCCGAAGCCAGTGCAAAGCAAGCTCCCTGAAGCAAAGCTATCCAGACATAATGGGTCTCGTAAGCATACGAAGACACAGCCATCGTCGCACCGATGCCGGCGTATGACAACAGCAGGACGTGTTTCCGCTTGAAGGCATCGGCCAGATAGGCGTGGAAAGGACCTGTCAGCAACATGCCGACCAGAAATGCCGGATAGATGCACGCCACATCATCGGCCAGAGCCAGTGGAAGCACGCCAAGCAACATGTACACCGAAGCATACATCAGAAAGTTGGCGGCACACATGGCTCGCAGCCCGTGCGTCAACATCCGGTCATCAGTACTGTTCCTTTTCATTGGGGAAATCCAAATTCTTCACATCGGACACGTAGCGGCTGATGGCGTCCGTCATCACCGTATAGAGGTCGGCATAGCGGCGCAGGAAGCGCGGGCGGAAACCGTTGTTCATGCCCAGCATGTCCTGGCATACCAATACCTGACCGTCCACCTCACCTCCGGCACCGATACCGATGACGGGAATGGTCAGCTCACTGGCCACACGGGCAGCCAAGGAGGCAGGAATCTTCTCCAGCACCAGGGCAAAGCAGCCGGCCTCCTCCAACAGGTGAGCATCACGTACCAGTTTCTCGGCTTCGGCCTCGTCCTTGGCACGGACGGTATAAGTACCATATTTGTTGATGCTCTGCGGCATCAGGCCCAGATGGCCCATCAGGGGGATACCTGCACTCAAGATGCGCTTCACAGTGCCGATGATTTCTTCACCGCCTTCCAGCTTCAGGGCATCGGCATGGCTTTCCTTCATGATGCGGATGGCCGAAGCCAGACCTTCAAGTTCGTTGCCCTGGTAGGAACCGAAAGGCATGTCCACTACCACCATGGCACGCTTCACACCGCGTACCACCGACTTGCCGTGGTAGATCATCTGGTCCAGCGTGATGGGCAGCGTCGTCACGTTGCCCGCCATGACATTCGAGGCGGAGTCGCCCACCAGAATGACGTCTACGCCCGCACCGTCCACAATCTGTGCCATGGTGTAGTCGTATGCCGTCAGCATTGATATCTTTTCGCCTCTTTGCTTCATCTCTATGAGGCGATGAGTAGTCACCTTACGTGTGTCGTCTGAAATGTATCCAGCCATTGTTACTTTATATTTTAAAGGGTTATTGTTCTTTTCTTGTCACCCTGAGCCTGTCGACGGGTTCCGTACCGGCATGTACGGATGCTTCGGCTCCGCTCAGCGTGACAGCTGCGTTAGTATCTCTCCAAAACCGATTGCAAAGTTACAGCTTTTTCTCATTGCTTCTTCACTTTCAGCATCTTTTCGTACGTGAAGCCTCGGAAGTCGTCTATCACGGCGTGGCACAGCGGAGCGATGGTACTGCGCGGATTGGTCGTGGCCAAGCCGATGACGTTGGCTCCCGATGCCATGCCTGCCTGCAGGCCGTTGAACGAATCCTCAAACACCCATGTGTCTGCAGGTTCGGAACCAAGCACTTGCATGCCCAGCAGGAAACAGTCGGGCGCAGGTTTCGAGGCGGTAAACATCTCTGCCGTCAGGATGCGGTCGAAGAGGCTGTCCAAGTCGGGATGCACCCGTCGCACGGCAGCCATCTTCTTGTCGTTGGAACTGGTGACCACCGCAGTGCGTACACCGTGACGGCGCAGGTCGTCCATAAAGTCGAGCACGCCGGGAATGAAAGGATAGTCCATTTCCTGCTCGAAGCGGTCGAGAGCGGCGGTGATTTCCGCCTGCTTGTCTGTCATGTCGGGGAAAAAAGTCTTGTAGATATAGGTGAGGGTCTGTCCCTTGATGCGTCCTTCCAAGTCGGGCATACCCAGATAGTCCATGCCTACACGGTGCCAGAAAACACTGTATTGCGTCTCGGTGTCTACCACCACTCCGTCAAAGTCGAAGAGGACGGCGACATTCTTTTTGTTGTTATCCATACTTTATCTGTGTCAAAATTCGGCTGCAAAGTTCTGAAAAGTATCCGTACCCTGCAAGTTTTTTGCTATCTATCTAAGATAAGACGGGGCTGCCTCCCTCTGGAGCAGAAGCCCGAAAACAGGTTTCCGGCTTTGTTCTTCGCCCGGTTTGTACTATCTTTGCAGCGGATAACCCCTTATTACGACTGCTTATGAACAATCCGCACATACTCGGTACCGAACGCATCGGGAAGCTGCTCGTGCAGTATTCCATCCCCGCCATCATCAGCATGACCATCGTGTCGCTCTACAACATCATCGACAGCATCTTCATCGGCCACGGTGTGGGCCCCATGGCCATCGCGGGCCTGGCCATCACCTTCCCGCTGATGAACCTGACGGCGGCCTTCTGCAACCTCGTTTCGGCGGGCGGCTCCACCATCTCGTCCATCCGCCTGGGGCAGAAGGACATGCAGGGGGTGAACAAGGTGCTGGGCAACACGCTGATGCTCTGCCTTGTCAACGCCGTGGTGTTCGGCGGACTGACGTTCATCTTCCTCGACGACATTCTGCGCTTCTTCGGAGCCAGCACCGATACCCTGCCCTATGCCCGCGACTTCATGCAGATCATTCTGCTGGGCACGCCCATCACCTACACCATGATCGGGCTGAACCACATTATGCGTGCCACGGGCCATCCGAAGAAGGCCATGCTGACATCGCTTGCCACCGTGGTGTCCAACATCATCCTCGCTCCCCTCTTCATTTTCCAGTTCGGCTGGGGCATACAGGGGGCAGCACTGGCTACGGTCATCTCGCAGTTCATCGGCACGTTGTGGGTACTGAACCACTTCCTCCGGCGTTCCAACCCCATCCGCCTGCATCGCAACTTCTACCGACTGGAGCGGCGCATCGTGGGCAGCATCTTCTCCATCGGCATGTCTCCGTTCCTGATGAACGTCACGGCCTGCGCCATCGTCATCCTCATCAACAACAGCCTGCGACACCATGGAGGCGACATGGCCATCGGCGCCTACGGCATTATCAACCGCCTGCTGATGCTCTACGTCATGATTGTAATCGGACTGACGATGGGCATGCAGCCCATCGTGGGCTACAATTTCGGTGCCCGCATGCTGGACCGCGTGAAGCGTACCCTGCGCCTGAGTATCATTGCGGGTGTGTGCATCACCTCCAGCGGGTTCGTCATCTGTGAGCTGTTCCCCCATGCCGTCGCTTCGGTATTCACTTCGGACGAATCGCTCATCGGCATGTCGGCCCATGGCCTGCGCATCTGCGTAGCCATCTTCCCTCTCATCGGAGCCCAGATGGTCATCGGCAATTTCTTCCAAAGCATCGGCAAGGCCAAGGTCAGTATCTTCATGTCGCTCACGCGCCAGCTCATCTACCTGCTGCCCTGCCTGCTTGTCTTCCCGCAGTTCATGGGGCTGGACGGTGTATGGGCCAGCATGCCGGTCAGCGATTTCTTCGCCTTCGTCACGGCTGTGCTCATCCTGCTGTGGTACATCAAGAACCATCGCCTGATGCCGCCCCTCACCACTAACCACTAACCGCTGCCTACTCGCTTCTGAGCCCCCGCACTGGGTTCTCCCTTGCGATGCGCCAGGCCTTGCTGAGAGCCACACCCGCGATGAGGAGCAGAAGCAACAGGGCAGCCCCCATATAGACGACTACCAGACTGCCCGCAGTGTCACGGAACTGCTCCATCCACAACCGCCCGACCCACCAGGCGCCTGCCGTACCCACAACTACCGAAGGTACCGACAGCCACGCCACGTCGCACAGCAGGAGGCGCAGGATGTCACTTGTCTCTGCCCCGTTCACCTTGCGGATGGCTATCTCCTTGGAGCGGAGACGGATTTCATCGTTCACGTAGCCCGTCAGACCCAGCAGGATGATAAAGAGGATGGCCACGGAAGCCAGCAACGTGACGTTGCGGAACAGGCGCACGGAGTCGGAATAACTGCGCATCGTCTGCTCCATGGAGCGGAAGGCCAAGTCGGCCTGCGGAAAGATGCGGGCCATATCGGCATTCAGGCGGAGCAGGTTATCATCGAACGGCTCCTTCAGCCGCACGGAGACGTCCAAGCCGACACCCTCACACCACTCCACCAGCACAGGCGTATCGTCGTCCGCAGCCAGTGGAAAGGCGAAGTCATCCAGCAGCCCCACCACCGTACCATAGTCGTTTACCGTCCGGCCGATGGGGCTGTCCGTCCAGCCTATCTTGCGGCAGAAGGCCTCGTTCACCAGCAGTTGGCGGTCGCCCGTCAGATTGTGCCCTTCCTTCAGGCGGAGGCCGATGAAGGGCAGGTAATCGGCCGTAAACCAGGCATTGCGCGGATAGAACAGCTCGTTGCCCTGCGCGTCACAAACGGGGCGGTTGGAAACAAAGCCCAGCATGGTGCACTGCGACGAAGCCACGGCCTGCACATAGGGCAGATTGCGCAGCTGGGCACACAGTTGGTCGCCGTCCGTCATGCCCCGCTGTACGAAGGCTACGCGCTCGGGGTTCCATCCGCGGTCGCGCCTTGTCAGATGGACATACTGCACGGCCACGACCAGCATCATGCCCAGCACAAAGGCCGCCCCCGTGAACTGGATGACGAGCAGCGTCCGCTTCCATCCGCGGCGGCCGGCAGCATAGCGGCGGAACACTTGCGTCACAGGGATGCGGGCAAACAACAGGGCGGGCAGGCATCCGCCCACCACAAACAGCACGCCCAGCGCCAGCAGCGGCGCATAGAGGTTGGACGGAGCAAACAGTGCGCTGAGAGGCACACCGGCCAGTTCCTCCATCCCGTCGCGGAAAAGGAAGGTCAGCAAAGCAGCCAGCAGGAGGGAGAGCAGCACGACCACCGCCGTCTCCAGCAGAAACAGGCGGAAGATACTCCCACTACCCGCGCCGCTGCACTTGTGCACACCGATGGCCTTGGCCCGCCGCGTCAGTGAGGCGACGGAGACGAGCACGTAGTTGAACGCCGTGACCAGCAGCAGCGCGATGCCCAGAAAAGCCATGACGGCCACCATCCGCCGCACCTTGGGCAGGCTGAGGTGCGCATCGCGCAGCGGAGTGAGGTGGACGGAAAGCTCCAGCCCGCTGTCGGGCGGCAGATGGCGGGCAATGTCGGCCGAGAGGCGTTCGTTCAGCCAGGCGGCATCCTGCGGACTGCGCAGGCGCACGTAGCCGTTGTAGTTGCCCCCGCTGTTCCATCCCTGCCCCCATTGCGTATACCGACCGATGGCGGCAAAGGAAACCACGGCCTCGGGACACTTCTCGAGGGAAGTGTTCGGCGGTACGTTGCGGAAGATGCCCTTGACGAGCAGCGTCACTTGGTTGCCCTGAATGTTGTAGCCCACTGTCTTGCCAAGGGGACTCCCGTCGCCGAACAGGCGGCGGGCACCCGCCTCGGAGAGGAAGACCGCATCGGGGTTAGCCAGGTCCTGCGGATTTCCCTCCAGCACGTCCAGCCCCAGAACGGAGAAGAACAGGGTATCGCCCATCAGGGTGGCGAGCTGTACCTCCCTTTCGCCCAAGCGGTAGCGGTCACCGAAGAGCGAACAGCAGACGGTGCCCCCCTGCACACGGTCGGGGTGTAAGGCGGCTATCGTGCCGGGGATGGGCATCAGGGTATAGACCGACTCCTCCCCTTGCGGTACGCCGCCCTTCAGCCAGCCTGTCTTCACCTGATAGAGCCTGTCGGCCTCGTGGTAGAAGTTGTCGTAACTCAGTTCGAAAGCGATTCTTGCGAAGAGGAACACTGATACCAGCAGTCCCAAGGCCAGCGAAACGACCTTGACGAAGTTTGCGCCAGGCTGATGGGTCAGGGCTTGTAGAGTATAATAAAACTGTCTCATATACTATCATACAAAGGATTCATTGGCAAAATTCAATCGGCGCATGGAAGGCCGGCAACATCGACAAGCTACTCGCTCTTGATGCTCAGCACAGGATTCTCGTTGGCGATGCGCCAGGCCTTCAGCACTACGACGGCCACAATCAGCACCAGCAGCAGGAGGGCCAGCAGGGCGTACCACGCGGGCGAGAGCAGGCGGCTGTCGGCAAACTGCTGCATCCACTGGCCGGAGACGTACCACGCTGCGGCCATGCCTGCCGCGACGGCCAGGACGGCTATCTTGAGGATGTCCACCGAGAGCAGGCGCAGGATGTCGAAGGCTTCGGCGCCGTTCACCTTGCGGATGGCTATCTCCTTGGAACGTCGCTGCGTCTCGTCGCTGACGTAGCCGATGAGTCCCATCAGCACGATGAGGATGATGCAGGCGGTGGTGACCCACACGGTGTTGCGGAAGGTGGAGACGCTGGCGTTCTGCTCGCGGCGGATGTCCTGATAGGTGGTGAACTCCAGTGCCAGGTCGGGATAAGTGGACTTGACGAAGGCGTTCAGACGCTTCAGGTTCTCGTCCAGCGGAGCCTTCAGGCGGACGTTGAAGGTGCGAAGACGGTCGTTCAGGATAAAGGCGGTGCAGGTCTGGCTCGCGAAGAAGCCCATGTTGCGCACATTCTCCACCACGCCTGTCACGATGGCTGGTTCTTCCAGTCCTGCCCATGAGGGGTCGATGGGCAGCTGGCGACCGATGGCGGTGTCGCCCCACTTCAACGTCTCTACCGTGGTGCGGCCCACGACGGCTTCGCCCCGATGCTGCGGCCAGTGGCCTTCGAGCAGGGTCATGCCCGTCACCTGCGGCATCTCCTTGTCCATCAGCGTGAAGTGCAGGGGGCAGATGAAGTTGCCCTGATTGTCGGTCAGGCGGTTGGTGCTGTAGTGGGCCAGCAGACTGGTACCACTGCCTGCCACGGCTTCCACATAGGGCTCGCGGCGGATGGCGTCGGCCACGCCCTGCGCCCGCTCAATGTTGCCCGTCACCGTCCCCACGGCCAGCCCTTCGGCACGGAAACCCACGCTGCGGGTCATCAGGTCGTGGTACTGCCACACGGTGGTCAGCAGCATGCCGCCGATGAAGGCCACGCCGATGAACTGCACCGTCAGCAATCCACGCTTCCACGAACGCTTGCCGTCGGTGTAGCGGCGGAACACTTGCGTCACAGGGATGCGGGCATAGATGCGCCCTGGCACCACGCCCGCTACGAGGAAGAGCAGCAGCACCGTGCCCAGCGGCACATAGAGCGTCTGCCAGGTGAAGAGGTCGGTCAGGCGGCTGCCCAACAGCTCTTCCACCTGCTCGCGCAGCAGCCACAACAGTACGCCGCCGCAAAGGATGGAGGCCGTCACCAGCAGCCCCGTCTCCCAGAGGAACATCGAGAGGATGTGCCAGCCGTCGGCGCCGCTGCACTTGTGCACGCCCACCAGCTTGGCTCGCCGGCTCATGGCGGCCACGGCACGCAGCACGTAGTTCAGGATGGACACGAAGAAGATGGAGAAGCCCAGCACGCCGAGGATGACCAGCCGCCGCGTGCTGTCGGGATAAGAACGGTAAACCTTGTGGATGGGCAGGACGCTGTACTCCGTCACCACGTCGTCGCCCAGGTGCGGGTCAGTGTATTGCTCCACCGCCTGCTGGATGCGGCTGTTCATCGCGTCCACGTCGGCAGGCTGCTTCAGGCGGAACAGCACGCCGTAGAGGTTGTTCATGTTCCACGTGCCCCGCCCGTAGGCCCAGTCCAGGGCAGCCATGGGGAGCAGCAGGTCGTGGGGCATGATGCTGTTGCGTGGCACGTCGGCATAGATGCCGCGGATGGTGACGTCGAACAGCTTCTCCACGGAAAGTACCTTACCGATGGGGCTTTCGTCGCCATAGAGCCGGCGGGCCATGCTTTCGGAGATGAAGGCGTTGCCCTGCACTCCTAAGTCCTTGGGGTTGCCCTGCAGCAGGGGAAGGCCGGTGGTGGCGAAGTAGGCCGTGTCGGCAAAGAGGATCTGGATGTCCTCCAGCTTCTTGTCCTCCTTGTAGAAGGCAGGTTCCCAAAATAAGTTGGAAGTCAGACTGGCGCTCTCCACCAGATCGGGGAAGGCCTCGCTGAGGTCGGCTGCTGCAGGACGGTAGGTACTATAGTTGTAGCCGGGTTCGGGCACTCCCTTGGTCACGTTTCTCATGCGCAGCATGACGAGCGTGTCGGGATTCGGATAGAAGCGGTCGTAGCTCAGCTCGTAAGCTATCTGCGCGAAGAGCAGCACGCCCATCGCCAGTCCCAGCGTGAGGGAGATGATTTTCTCCGCGGTGCCTCCATGGCCGCGGAGAAGGGTCTGTAGGGTGTAGTATAGGTGTCTCATTTTAATGAAGAATTAAGAATGAAGAATTAAGAATGAAGATTGAGAAAAGAAGGATTCGTGCCGCAGGGCAAATTCTTCATTCTTCGTTCTTCATTCTTCATTTATTTATAGGTTTCTGTTGCTTGCCACCACACTGCCATCAAACAGATGCACCGTCCGATGGGCAAAGGAGGCGTCGTGTTGTGAGTGGGTCACCATGATGATGGTGGTGCCCTCTCCGTTCAGTTCGCTCAGCAGCTTGATGACCTCGGCGCCGTTCTTCGAGTCGAGGTTACCAGTGGGCTCGTCGGCAAGGATGAGCTTGGGGTTGGTCACCACGGCACGGGCGATGGCCACGCGCTGCTGCTGTCCGCCCGAGAGCTGCTGGGGGAAGTGCTGCGCCCGATGGCTGATGGCCATGCGCTTCAGGATGTCGTGCACGCGCTGCTTGCGTTCGGAGGCCTTGATGCCCAGGTAGGTCAATGGCAGCTCCACGTTCTCGAAGACATTCAGCTCGTCTATCAGGTTGAAGCTCTGGAAGACGAAGCCTATCTTGCCCTTGCGGACGCGGGTGCGGTCCTTCTCGTGAAGGTTGGCTACTTCCTGCCCCAGCAGCTTGTAACTGCCCGAGGTGGGGTTGTCCAGCAGGCCGAGGATGTTCAGTAGGGTGGACTTGCCACAGCCCGACGGGCCCATGATGGCTACAAATTCGCCCTCGTCTACATGGAGGTTCACTTGGTTCAATGCGACGGTTTCTACTTCCGACGTGCGGAATACTTTGCTAAGGTTGTTGATTTCGATCATAATAATATTAAATGAAGAATTAAGAATGAAGAATGAAGAATCAGGGATGAAGATTTAGGAAAGAAGGATTCGTGCCGCAGGGCAAATTCTTCATTCTTAGTTCTTCATTCTTCATTGAATTATGTTTTATTCGCTCTTGATGCTCAGCACTGGATTCTCATTCGCGATGCGCCACGACTTCCACAGCACGCAGCCGGCGATGACAGCCAGTACGGCCAGGCCAATCAGTACATATTCGAAGGCCGACATCGAGGCCTGCGCGCTGAACATGTCCATCCACAGGGAGTTGACATACCACGACGCTGCGATACCTATCACCACCGCAGGCACGGCCACATAGAGCACGTCGCGCCCCAGCAGGCGGAGGATGTCAGAAGCTTCGGCACCGTTCACCTTGCGGATGGCTATCTCCTTGCTTCGGCGCTGCACCTCGTCGGCCGTATAGCCCAGCAGGCCCATGAGCATGATGAAGAACATCACCACGCCTGCCACGGCGGTGGCGTTGCGGAACACGCGGACGGGGTTATACAACATATTCATCCCCTCTTCCATCGAAGTGAAGTCGATGGTCTTGTCGGGGAAGGCCTCGGCGGCGGCTTTCGTCAGGCGTTGCAGGTTCTCGGCGAAGGGCTCTTTGAGCAGGAAGTGCAGGCCGTTGTTGAACTGCCTGGACATGAAGCCTATGTAGGGCATCGGGCCGGCATAGAAGCCGTTTATCTGAAAGTCTTTCAGCACACCCGTCACGGTAGAGGTTTCGCCCATCGTGTGGACAGTATGGCCCACGGCATCCTTCCCCCACTTCATCAGGTTGACGAAGGTTTCGTTCACCACCACCTCGCTGTTGTCGCGCGGCAGGCGGCCTTCCTTCAGCTTCATGCCCATCAGGTCGTAGTAGTTGCTCATGCAGGCGTCGAAGCGGGCGGAGAACAGGCTTTCGCCGTTTTCCCCTGTGATGAAGCAGCCGCTATACCCCTCCAGCGGATTGCCGTAGGCCGAGGAGAGGTCTTCCACATAGGGCAGGCTTCGGAAGAAGTTGTAGGCGTTGTCGCACTCCCTTGCCGTCTTGAAGGGCAGATAGGTACCCACGATGCGCTCCGTGCTGAAGCCCATGTCCTTGCTCATGACGAAGTGGTACTGCATCATCACCATGCACATCAGGCCGCAGATGAAGGCCACACCCGCAAACTGCACGAACAGCAGGGGGCGTTTCCACCCCTTCTTGCCCTCCGTGTAGCGGCGGAACACTTGCGTCACAGGGATGCGCGCAAAGAGGCGGCCGGGCAGTACGCCCCCCACCAGCAGGAGCACGCCCACCGTGGCGGCAGGCACCCACAGGCGGCTGCCTTCGAAGAGGTTCGTCAGCTTGGTGGCGGCCGTATCCTCCACAAAGTCGCGGAAGCCCCACAGCAGGAGGAACATCACGCCCAGTGCCAGCGCGACCACCATCAGCGTCTCCAGCATGAACATGCCGAAGATGCCTCCGCCACTGGCTCCGCTGCACTTGTGCACGCCCACCATCTTGGCCCTGCGGCTCAGCGAGGAGATGGAGATGAGGGCGTAGTTCAGGGCGGTGATGAAGAGGATGGACAGGCCCAGCGTCAGCATGATGGTGAACATGCGCCGCACGTCGTCCTGCTGGCGGAAGGTGTCGCGCAGAGGCTTCACCCAGGCGCTATAACTCCAGCTGTCGCGTTCGGGCAGGTACTTCTCGGCCATCTTCTCCATGCGGGTGTTGAGGTCGTCCACATCCACCCCAGGGCGCAGGCGCACGTACTGACAGTAGGAGTCGCCTCCGTTCCACGAATAGTTCATCTGCTGGGCGGCCCAGGTGGGAGGCAGCGAGATGACGGCGTCGGCCCCCACGGTCGTATTGTCGGGCAGGTCGGCAAAGGTGCCATGCACGGTCAGGTCGCGCTCGTGGTTGTAGCTGATGACCTTTCCGACGGGTTCCTCGCCGCCGAACATCCTTTCGGCCAGGCTCTGCGAGAGATAGATGACGTTAGGCTGCTGGAGGTCCTGCACAGGGTTGCCGCTCAGCACCTCGATGCCCATCGTCTGGAAGAAGAGCGAGTCGGCGCAGATTTTAGACTCGTTGAAGCGGTGGTTGCCATAGTAGAGCGGCCACGACGCCAGGTAGCGGTTGGTGCAGGTCGCCATTTCCACCTCCTTGGGAAAGCTTTCGAGGATGGCGCCTGCCAGCGGCCCCATGTTCATGGTTTGCGGCTCCAGCTTCTCGCCGTTCATGACGAACTGGCTCCACACCTGATAGATGCGGTCGTAGTCGCGGAAGCACGTGTCGTAACTCTGCTCGTAGGCCACGCGGGCAAAGAGCAGGATGCTCATGGCAAGTCCCAGACCGAGGGAGATGACCTTGAAGGGAATGCTCCCCTTCCCTCTGAGCAGAGTCTGGATGACGTAATGGATTTGTCTCATGCGTATAACGTTTTTAGTCGTTTTCTACCTTTCTCTATGCAGAAATCGTGCCAAAAGCGTCATACCAACATATATGTCAAGAAAAGCGACTCGAAGAGGGGCTGCCAAAATGAAGCAAGGCTATTTTAACTCCCCTCCTTCTGGAAGGAGGGGTGCCCAAAGGGCGGGGCGGTAGGTTTTCGCGAAAGGTTATCAATCAACGCGTTATGTGTTTACCTACCACCTCCCCCTATCGGGTACTCCTCCTTCCAGAAGGAGGAGAGTTTCAGATACTTCTATCTTAGATTGTATTGTTTATTTGGAAGATATCCTCTTTCCCCGCTTCGGGCGGAGTGTCTAATTTTTAGACAGTGGTGTCTAATTTTTGGACACTCGGGTATAAAAAAGAGAGAGTGCAGCAAGGCTCGCCCACTGCACTCTCATTGCAACTATTAATCTAAAAAAGTGTGGTTTTTCTCCGTTAAAGGATGCTCTTCACCGTCTCGAGCATACCTTTCTGCTGGATGGAGTCGAGGAAGGCGGTCACCATGTCGGTCAGGCCGGGGATGGTGTTCAGGTCGCCATGCTCGCCCCAGATGAGGTCTTTGGCAGCCAGTACGCCTTCGGCCACGCGGCGGGTGTCGCCTGTTGCCCAAAGGTCCTTGAGCAGCTGCATGATTTCGGGTGCGTCGTTGGGCACGATTTCAGCACCGTCGGCACGTACACCGCCCTTGTAGTAGGTGATGATGGCGGCCAAGCCCAATACCAAGCCCTTCGGCAGTTCGCCCTTGCGCTCGAGGTAAGTCTTCAAGCCAGGCAGGTCGCGCGTCTGGAATTTTGGGAAGGAGTTCAACATGATGCTCGTCACCTGATGATCTACGTAGGGATTGTTGAAGCGTTCCAGCACGTCGGCGGCAAACTTCTTCAGCTCGTCCATCGGCAGGTTGAGGGTCTGCATCAGCTCGTCGAACTGCACCTTGTGGATGTACTTGCCGATGACGGGATGGTTGCAGGCGTCGCGCACGATGTTCACGCCGCTCAGGTAGGCCACGGGCGAGAGGACGGTGTGCGGACCGTTGAGCAACGTCACCTTGCGTTCATGGTAAGGAGCCTCGGACTTCACGAAGAGCACGTTCAGGCCGGCCTTGTCGGCGGGGAACTCCTGTGCCAGCTGGCGCAGCGAGAGATTCTCGGCGGCCTCGATGACCCACAGGTGGAAGATTTCGGCCTGCACCACGAGGTTGTCGGCGTAGCAGATTTTCTTCTGTATCTGCGCAATCTCCTTGCGGGGGAAGCCCGGCACGATGCGGTCCACCAGCGTGGCGCACACGTAGCAGTACTTCGTGAACCACGTCTTGAACTTCTCGTAGTCGGCGCCGAAGTCGTCCTTCCACAGCTCGATATACTGGTAGATGCACTCCTTCAGGTGGTGTCCGTTCAGGAAGATCAACTCGCAGGGCATGATGATGAGTCCCTTCGTCTTGTCGCCCTTGAAGGTCTTGAAGCGGCGGTATAGCAGCTGCGTCAGCTTGCCGGGATAGGAAGCGGCGGGCGCGTCAGTGAGCTTGCAGGCGGGGTCGAAGGCGATGCCAGCCTCGGTAGTGTTCGAGATGACGAAGCGGATTTCAGGCTGGTCGGCCAGGGCCATAAAGGCGGCGTTCTGCGTATAGGGGTTCAGGGCGCGGCTGATGCAGTCGATGCGTGTCAGCGTATTCACGGCCTTGCCCTCGAGGCGTCCCTGCAGGTTGACGTGATAGAGGCAGTCCTGGCCGTTGAGCCATTCCACCATGCCCTTCTCGATGGGCTGTACCACGACGACGCTGCTGTTGAAGTCGGTCTTCTGATTCATGTTGTAGACAATCCAGTCCACAAACGCGCGGAGGAAGTTGCCTTCGCCGAACTGGATGATTCTTTCGGGTGCCACAGACTTGGGAGCCGTCAGCTTGTTCAATGCTTTCATATTGAAAATCGTTTAAATTTTGTTGGTTATGCAGTTATTCAAATTCAAAGTAATAGTCGATGTTTTCCTTGATCAGCACGTCGATGGGCATGTACTGTATGGGGTTGACGGGCCGCTTGAAAGCGATGTGGCTGCACAGGGCCTTGACGCCGCCATAGCCCTGCAAGGCAGGCCGTTGCCCGATGAGGTAGTCCACCTCGCCCGTCTTCAGCCGCTCCACGTTCTTCTGCAGCAGGTCGTAGCCCACCAGCCCCTCCATGCGACGGCCGGTGGCGTGCAGGTAGTCGGCCACCTGGTAGACGCGCGAATTGAACACCACGCCCAGCACGGCCCGCGGGCACTCACGGAAGAAGCAGTCCAGCGTGTGGCGGTTGGCCTCGGCGTTCTCCTTGTCGAGCACCACGTCGTGCACGGGCAGCCCCACATGCTTCTCCTCCAGGTATTGCATGAAGCCCTCCATCCGTCGCTGCATCTGTATCTCGGCGGGGTTCTGCTTGCGGTTGTTCAGGAAGAAGACCAGCTCCTGCCCTTCCCTGTAGTGTCCCATCAGCATCTTGGCGGCGATGTAGCCACTCATGCGCGAGTCCTGCCCGATGTAGCACAGGGCGTTCGTCCCCTCGACGTTGAAGTCGATGAAGGCATAGGGCGTACCTTTCCGCTCCAGGGCAGACGTGAGCTGCAGGGTCTCTTCGCGGAAATTGGGCGCCAGCAGCACGGCGTCGCACTCCTCGCCGAGCACCTGCGTGCACACCTGGCTGTACGAAGCCTCGCCGGCGTGCGTATAGTGCAGGAAGTCCACAGACACGTTGAACGGAGCCAGCTCCTGCGCCGCCCGTCCGATGCCCTGGGCCACGGCGTGCCAGTAGTTTCCCTCTATATAATAAGGAATGAGGCAGACAATGCGGTAACGCTTCTTTGCCGCCAGCCCGATGGCAAACAGGTTGGGCTGGTAGTTGATTTCGTCGAGCACCTTGCGCACCTTCTCGAGGCTGGCCGCCGACACGTCGCCGCGGTTGTGCAGCACGCGGTCCACCGTTCCGGCCGATACGCCCGCCATGCGTGCGATGTCTTTGATGGTATAGTTCTTGTTTTCCATTTACTTCCACTCACTGCCTTGCCCGTCCGCAAAGCTTAAATATTATAAATATTCGTGGCAAAGATACGAATAATTTTGTATCTCCAAGTAAAATTTCTACTTTTGTGTTCGATAACGGTTAATAAAACTAAAATCGTCATCACCGCCTATTCGCTTTACAATCAGAGCTATATAGGTATATAGGGAGAAAGTAACATTTTTAGATATCAAAACACATCGGATTATGAAAAACTTTATGGATGAAAACTTCCTGCTGCAGACCGAAACTGCACAGAAGCTCTATCACGAACATGCGGCCAAGATGCCCATCATCGACTATCACTGCCACCTCATTCCCCAGATGGTGGCCGACGACTACCAGTTCCGCTCGCTGACCGAAATCTGGCTGGGCGGCGACCACTACAAGTGGCGCGCCATGCGCACCAACGGCGTGGACGAACGCTACTGCACGGGCCAGGACACCACCGACTGGGAGAAGTTCGAGAAGTGGGCCGAAACGGTTCCCTATACCATGCGCAACCCCCTGTACCACTGGACCCACCTGGAGCTGAAGACCGCCTTCGGCATCACCAAGGTACTCAATCCGCAGACCGCCCGCGAAATCTATGACGAGTGCAACGAGAAGCTGCGCCAGCCCGAATACTCCGCCCGCGGCCTGATGCGCCGCTACCATGTGGAGACCGTCTGCACCACGGACGACCCCGTCGACTCACTGGAATACCACATCAAGACGCGCGAGAGCGGCTTCGAAATCAAGATGCTCCCCACCTGGCGCCCCGACAAGGCCATGGCCGTCGAAGTGCCGGCCGACTTCCGCGCCTACGTCGAGAAGCTGGCCGAGGTGAGCGGCGTTGCCATCTCCACCTTCGACGACATGATTGCCGCCCTGCGCAGCCGCCATGAGTTCTTCGCCCAGCAAGGCTGCCGCCTGTCCGACCACGGCATCGAGGAGTTCTATGCCGAAGACTATACCGAGGCCGAGATCAAGGCCATCTTCAACAAGGTGTACGGCGGCAAGGAGCTGACGCACGAAGAAATCCTGAAGTTCAAGTCGGCCATGCTGGTCATCTTCGCCGAGATGGATTGGGAGACTGGCTGGGCACAGCAGTACCACTACGGCGCCATCCGCAACAACAACACCAAGATGTTCAAGCTCCTGGGCCCCGACACGGGCTTCGACTCCATCGGCGAGTTCACCACCGCCAAGCAGATGGCCAAGTTCCTCGACCGCCTGAACACCGAGGGCAAGCTCACCAAGACCATTCTCTATAACCTCAACCCCTGCGCCAACGAGGTGATTGCCACCATGCTGGGCAACTTCCAGGACGGCACCCTGCCGGGCAAGATCCAGTTCGGTTCGGGCTGGTGGTTCCTCGACCAGAAGGACGGCATGGAGAAGCAGATGAACGCCCTGTCGCTGCTGGGCCTGCTGAGCCGCTTCGTGGGCATGCTCACCGACTCGCGCTCGTTCCTCTCCTACCCGCGCCACGAATACTTCCGCCGCACGCTGTGCAACCTCGTAGGCCGCGACGTGGAGAACGGCGAACTGCCCGCCAGCGAAATGGGCCGCATCAACCAGATGATCGAAGACATCTGCTACAACAACGCCAAGAACTACTTCCAGTTCTAAATTTTAGTTCACCACGGATTACTCGGATTTTCACAGATTATTATTCATTATCGCCCGACTAAAAATCTGTGTCCATCTGCGTAATCTGTGGTGCTTTTATTTATGGGGAACGCGGGCCGTTTCGTCCCGAAAAACTATCTTTGTCCCCCGTTAAAGCAATGTTTAAACGCATGAAACGCATTCGTATCCTTCTGGGGGCAGCCCTGCTGCTCTCCCTGCTCCCCTGCCTGCCCGCTTACGGACAGACGAAGGGCGCCTCCTGCTCCGAACTTTCGCTGGCCAGCTACAACATCCGAAACGCCAAGGGCCTCGACGGCCGGGTGTCCTACGACCGCATTGCCGCAGTCATCAGGAAGCTCGGCGCAGACGCCGTCGCCATCCAGGAGGCCGACAGCGCCACGCAGCGCAGCCACGGCCTCTTCGTACTTCAGGAGCTGGGCAGGCGTACGGGCATGTACCCCGTCTATGCGCCCGCCATCGACTACAACGGCGGCACCTACGGCATCGGCATGCTTTGTTCGGAGCGGCCTGTGGACGTGAAGCGTTTCCCCCTGCCGGGCGAAGAAGAGAGGCGTGCGCTGCTGGTAGTCGAATTCCCACGCTACGTCTATGCCTGCACACACCTCTCGCTCACGGAGAAAGACCGCCTGGCCTCCGTGGCCGTCATCGTCGGCGCCCTGAAGGGCTATCAGAAGCCCGTCTTCCTTGCGGGCGACTGGAACGACACGCCCGACTCCCCCTTCCTGTCGGAGATGAAGAAGAGCTTCGACATCCTCACCCGGCCCGACGCGCACACCTTCCCCGCCGACGCGCCCGAGACCACCATCGACTACATCGCCCTTCTCCGCCAGGACTCCCCGAAGGCAGGCTGCACCCATGCCGAGGTGTTCGACGCCCCCATCGAGTCCGACCATCGGCCCGTGAAGGTCGTGGTGTCCTGCGGAGAGTGAAGGCCCGTCATCGGACGGTGATCCACACCCCTTCGCCCTTGTCTTTCGCCTCCACGATGAGCTGTTTCAGCAGGCGGACGTAGAGCGTGGAGCACTCCAGCTGGCGCGTCTCCTCGTTGTATTCGCCCACAAGGATGCACCCCTCCGTGTCCGTGGGCAGGTTGCCCGCATGGATGCGGATACCCTCAAAGAAGGGCACGTTCAGCAGCAGGGGCAGCCACTTGCCGAATTTCGGGCTGAGTGTGATTACCACGGGGTAGCGCCCCTCGGGGATGGCGGTGCAGCCCTTTACCTTGCGTACCTTCTTCAGGTCGCGCCACGTGGGTTCCATCGTGTCGCACATTTCTTTTCCGTCCACGGCCAGCACGCCCAGCGTGCAGCCTTTCCTTTTAGTAGTTCTTGTCAGTGTCAGTTCCATCTTTTCTGAATTTTAGCTTACTGTAATTGTAATTCGTAATTCTCGCAATATAGTTTCTGTATCCCCACTGGTTGAGCATGTTCTGCGTACCCTTCTCGCCCATCCCCACCTGCAGGCGCACCTGCAAGGCATCCTGATACGTAAACTCGTCGGGCAGCAGCTCCAGCAGGTTGCGCGGTCCCTTTTTGTTGCGCGCCCCTCCTGCCGCCTGCGCCTCCTCGATGTCCGCTCCGAAGAACTCCATCTTGCAAGCCAAGTCGTATTGCAAGGACCAGCGGATGAACTCCTCGAACGTCTTATCCCAACGGCAGCCGTTGGCCACGTAGAGCACACACGCCTTCAAGTAAGCGATGACATTGGCACGGAAAGAGAGATTTTCGTACACGCGGCTCTGCGAGAGGCGGGCGAAGTCGGCACACTCTTCCTTCAACGTTTGCGCCAATTTGAAAGCCTGCGGACAATCTATCAAGCCCTGCGCCTTGACGAGGTTCTCGATGTAGGGGCGAAGCTCCTCGTCGAAGGCGGCATCATACGTGCCATAGACGGGCATGTCCGCGCCGATTTCGCGTTCGGGGATGGTGCAGAAGTTGATACGTGAGATGGGGCCGTCTGTCAAGACTTTTGAGAAGTAACGCCGTCCCTTCTGAATGGTCGTGGCGGCGTTCCAGTTGAAGCGGATGGTGACCTTCTCCGTCACGCTCTGCGCCCCCACGCGCGTCTGCCCGTAGCGGTTGCCGGGGTCGAAGGCCAGGCACATGATTTGGAACTGCTGCCCTGCACGCCCTGTGCCCTTCAGTGCGTCGAATTGGTCGATTTCGTTCAGCTTCGTGTAGAGGAAGTGCCCGTCCGCCTCGGCCATGCGCATCACGAAGGCGGGGTTGGTCATGTCCGCGTCAATTTCCTGAATGATAAGTCCTTCGGGTCGCTGGCGTTTGTCCTTGTTGGCGCCCTTCGAGGTGACTTCGTTCTTCCACTCCCGCTCGCGGCGCAGATTGTCCTCGTCGCGGCGGCGGATGTCGGCCATGATGCGGTTGATGGGTTCCGAGATGCAGTCCTTGCCCGCACCCGTGCCTGCCATCAGCACGTTCATCAAGGTGGCTTCGTGCTCTACGTTGTCAATATATCGGAACCTCACCCGATGCAGATGTGCCCCCAGCGCAGGGAAGACGGCGTGCGCCACGGCTGCCTTGTAGACATCGGGCGTGCGGCTCACAAGGAGCTTTATCAGGGCGGGCAAGCGCTTGGGTAATGGAGAATTGAGAATGGATAATTGAGAATTATTATCCTCGTCATCCGCAGGCCATTCTCCATTCTCAATTTTCAATTCTCCATTATTCAGTGCCTCTTTCAGCATCTTCGGCATCGAGTACCATTTCGCCGAGCAGGCAGAGTGTATCAGTCCCCGCATCTCCTCTTCGGAAAGGCCGTAGCGTGGCATCACTTGCAGGAGCAGCGCCTCGTCGTTGTCCGCAATGTAGCGCAGGTGCGAGGCCAGGCGGTGGAGCTTGTCGTTGCGCTCGCCCTGCACGGGTTCGCCACCCGCCAGGCGGAACCATTGTCCGATAATTTCCGAATACGGCACCCCCTTAAATGTAGGGACGCACCGTGGTGCGTCCGTGTGGGGCGTATCGGCGGGGGCGGCAACGTCCGCTTGGGGCGTATCGGCGGCATTGGCATCGTCATCGGACGCACCATGGTGCGTCCCTACGAGAGGATTGGTGGAAGCAGGCAATTCTCCATTTTCAATTTTCAATTCTCCATTAAACAGCCTCTCCTCGTCGAGGTAAAGCACATACCCCTCCGGCACCACGAACGACGAACGGGCATAATCCTTCACACTGGCATCATAATTCGCATCGCCCATCTGCTGGGACATCCACCGCTGCGCCTCGGCCAGATCCATCCCTGCGGGGATGATGAAGAACAGCCGCAGCCCCTCCGTGCTGGGTGTGATGTGGGCCAGCACCACGTAGCGCATCACGCCCCTGGCCTCCAGCTCCGCCCGCTTCTGCTCCCAGTAGCCGCGGGGATTGGGCAGGTGGTCCACGTCGTACATCGACAGGCCGCTGGGCACAGCGTCGGCGTTCAGCCGCCGCCCGTTGCGGAAGGTGGCGTGCGGCGTGAAGATGGGCAGCCGCTTCTTCAGCCCCGCTTTCAGTGTGTCATACTCTTCCTTCGTCAGCTCGCCGCGAAGGCACCTTTCCTTTCCGTCCGCTATCTCGGCGCAGACCTCCGCCACCAGCTCCGAACGCATCGCCTGGTGGAACAGCTCGGGGGTGCACTCCCGCACCACCCGGCTCTTTACGTTATTGCTTATTCCGAATTTCATTTTTTAAGGAGTTAAGAAGTTAAGGGATTAAGGAGTTAAGAAGTTAAGGAGTTAAGCCAATACCTCCAATGAATATTGTTTAATAATTTCGTTAGCCAAGCTATCGGCTTAACTTCTTAACTCCTTAACTCCTGAATTCTAAAAATTAAAATTCCGCATCAAACACCCGATCCACGAAGTCGCTCGCCTGGCGGCTCTCGTCGATGAGCACGTCCGCCGGCGTGATGTCCGCCTCGTCCAGGGCGATGCGCAGGGTGAGGCGCACGTGGCTGTCGNAGCCTGTAGTTATGGGAACTCCGGCCCCAGAAGCCGGACTAACAAAAAATCAAATGTTATGTTACAGGCAACAAAGAACAAGTACACGGTGGAAACACTCAAACCACTGAACATTCTGTACGATCATGAACACCGGCTGACACAGCAGGACGTGGATATGGCCAACGGTTATGTGGAACTGATAGAAAGGACACGCTCTGAAAAGATTCCACAGGTCGGTGACAGACTCATCTATGTGGACAGATACGGGAAATATTACGGCAACGCCCTCATCGAGAAACGCAAAAATACGGACGGACTGATTTCCATCTGTGAAATCCCCTATATCCCTTTCATATGGGAAGAGTATGACGGTATCGGTTTAAGTGTCAGCGGAGGATCCTTCCACCATATTGACCCCCTCCAGTTGAAGTTCGTCAGATGGACGGAAGGGATATTCCAAGACTGGGGCAACTGCGGTGCGTGCGCCAACGGTGCCGTCGCATTCACGGCAAAAGTGCCGTTATGGTCCTATTCCGAACCTGACCCTCTCTACGGCGATTTCACCACTGAGACATGGAGACAGTATTATCTGACAAAAAACACGGGTCCGGACGCACGTAACCTGTACCAAGGCTTCGACAAGGCTTTCAGGACCGAAGAGGACTTCCTACAGTTCCTGAAGGACTATGAAGGGACCGTGTTCAAGGGCAACCAGGAAAACCATATCGTTCTCTGGTGTTTCCGTCATGAGAACCGGTTCCTGCCGCAGCACGAGTGGGACAAAATAGATGTCCAGGCCGTGGAACGGCGTCTCAACTTTTATCCCGAACAGGTCAAGCTGGTCAAGGACATGGACAGCCGCATCACCTACTGTTACCGTATCAAACCCGAAATTGACAATCTCTAAAACAATACAGTTATGCAGACAACAGCAACAAGAACAGCAGGCAGCCACACTGACCTGCTCACAGGTATCCTGAACGTGCAAGTAAGGAACGAGGACAAGATTACAGAACAGGACAGGCAGTATTGCCAGCTCCAGCAGGACCAGCTCTACAAGACGCTTGACCGTATCGACCGTTGGTATGCCATCTTCAAGGAAGAAGCGGAACGGTACCGGGAAATCAAGAGCTTCAAGTATGAGGATAACGGTAAGGTCTCCATACGGAATTTCTATTTCAACAACAGCGGGGAGGATGACTATACCCACAACGAATTCAAACCGTTTGACCTCATCAACGAGCTTGCGGACAACAACTGCAATGCCAACGCGAATTTCGCGAATCGCATCATTTCCTATTTCAACAGGACCTACAATGTAGACGTACCCATTCCTGTAATCGACGAGAAGGCCATGCGCATGGGATTCCGTCCGGTCTACCAGACTTACGTGGACATGGTCATTGAACACCTCGGCGGAAAAAGTTTCCGTGAGACCGCAGAGGAAGAACTGCTGGCCCGTTTCCTGAAAACGGTACAGCCTTCCCGCTGGAGCAAGGTGAAGCCCGAACTGAAAAAGGACAAGATAACTTTCCCTGACATCGTGTCCTGGGACAGCATCCATCTGGAATACCACCGGGAATATGAGTTCTCGTATGACTGCGGAAGGAAAGTGGACATTTTCTGCGAAGGTATCGCATACGGGGCAGATGACGTGATAAACGGTTCAAGCGGTATGGTCATCGGCCTTGACAGACGCGATGTGGATATAACCGAATGGTACAACCTCACCCTGAGCAACGCAGAACAGATCAAGTTCTACAAGAACGGACGCATCGACGTACGCTTCAAGGACAGCCAGGCCGCAGAGAACTGCTACAGAAGGCTGCGGCTGGATGAAATCACACTCAGAGAAGAGTGATTCATGAAATACTTATTCAGACACCCCGTAAGACATCCTTGCGGGGTGTCTTCGTTTCCAACCATTAAAAAAGAAAAGACATGTATGCCATCATACCCCAACAGATTCCCCAGGACAGGCGTGCCGAGATCAACGAGAAAATCCTTTTCGCCATAGACTCCGGCAAGGACCTCGTTCCGAAGGAAAGCATCTACAACTGCTACACGGGAATCGGAGGACTGCACAACCTCAGGCAGTCGGATTTCACCAGCTACCATGAATACGCCGAGGCCAAGAAGGAATTCGAGATGGGACAGTTCTTCACCCCGCACGACATATGCCGGAGCATGGTGGAGACCCTTTCTCCGACATCGGCGGAAATGGTACTTGACATGTGCTGCGGCATGGGCAACTTCTTCAACCATCTGCCCAACCTGCACAATGCCTACGGATTCGACATTGACGGCAAGGCGGTGGCCGTTGCCAGATACCTCTACCCGGAAGCTCATATCGAGAAATGCGACATACAGCTGTACAATCCCGAACAGCGTTTCGACATCATTGTCGGAAATCCGCCCTTCAACCTGAAATTTGATTACAGGCTGTCGCAGGAATTCTACATGGACAAGGCCTATGACGTGCTCAACCCTGCCGGAATCCTGATGGTCATCGTCCCTCTCTCCTTCATGCAGAACGAGTTCTGGGAAAAGACACGCGTGGCGAAAATCAACTCGAATTTCTCCTTCATCGGCCAGACCAGGCTGGAACATTCAGCCTTCTCTACGGTGGGCGTACAGAATTTCGCAACAAAAATCATGGTATTCCTCCGCCGTTCCCTCCATATTGAAATGCAGCCCTACAACGCGGAAGAGTTTGTCAGCATGGATGAGCTGAAGAAACGCATAGCCGAAGTGCGGAAAATGAAACACCGGCTGCGCCTCCAGCTGATGCGGGAGTGCAACCATATAGACAAAGAAGAGCTGGAACAGTTCGAGTACAGGCTCGCCAAATACATGTACGAGCTGAAAGCCCATGCCGTGCTGAACAGGCATGTCGAAAAGGCGGAGGCGCTGGTGTCCAAATTCCGCAACCAGAAACCGCCGGAAAATGCCACCCGGGAACAGATAAAGGAATGGGAACGCAAGAAGCTGACCACCGGCAAGGTTCTCGGCATCATCCGCAGGTACATCACCTCGCAGAACGTGGTGCCGCGCAAGGAAGTGGCATTGGTGAAGACATCCTACGGCTTCAAGCTGAAGCAATATGCCCCGCGTCTGCTTGACAAGGTCACGCACAAGGCCGCAGGCATCAACGACCTCATACTCGGAAGGGCCGAACTCCCGATGCCGGAAAACGTCACAGAAAAGAACATGCGGCAGATCCGTGCCGCCAGTAAACTGATACGGCGCAAACAGAGGCAATACGAGACCCAGAATCTCCAGTTTGCGGAAATGCGGGAAGATGCCGGCCTGAAGGAATACCTGGACCGCACCACATTCATCAACAAGGACGGTGAAGTCTGCGAATTCACGGACTTGCAGAAACACGACCTGAACCTCGTGTTGCAGAAACGCTACGCCCTGCTGAACTGGCAGCAGGGTTCAGGCAAGACCGCCGCCGTCTATCACAGGGCGAAATACCTGCTCAAGTTCAGAAAGGCAAAGAACGTCATCATACTTGCCCCGGCCATCGCCACCAACATGACCTGGATACCGTTCCTTACCATAAACAAGGAACGCTTCCGTACAATACAGACCGCCGGCGACCTCAACAACATACCGGAAGGGACATTCCTTGTCGTCTCCACCTCCATGCTCCGGAAACTGAAAAGAGGACTGATGCGTTTCGTGAAACGCACTTCCGGCAAGCTGTGCCTTGTCTTCGACGAGTCGGACGAAATCACCAATCCCACATCGCAGCGTACAAGAAACATCCTGTGCATATTCAGGAGGCTCAGGTACAAGATCCTCGACACGGGAACAACCACCCGCAACAACATCGCGGAACTGTACAGCCAGTTCGAACTACTCTACAACAACTCCGTAAATATGATATGCTGGAGCCCGCAGGTCTACCACGAAAACAGGGACCACGAGATAGAGGAAGAGAACAACCCGGATTACGGAACACCGTTCCCCGCCTTCAGGGGGCATGTCCTTTTCCGTGCCTGCCACTGTCCGGGGAAAGCCACTGTATTCGGCATCGAGAAACAGAACCAGGACGTGTACAACAAGGACGAACTCTCCGAACTTATCGGCAAAACGGTCATCACCCGTAAATTCAGGGACTTCGCAGGAGAGAAATACCGGATACGGACACATACCGTCCGTCCCTCGGAAGGAGAACACGAGGTATACCGTGTCATCATCGAGGAATTCTGCCGCATCTGTGAGCTGTACTACAACAGCACGGGAGACACGAAAAANACATTCCGTTACGAAATATTTGATGACAATTATGACTAAAAGACAAAAGATATGGAAATCAACTTCAAAGGACCTGTAATGCCTATCGACCCATACTCGCAGCTGGCATTCGTGGAAATACTGAACATACTACTGACGGCGGGACACATCGTGGATGTGAACCGCTTCCTCATAAGCAGGAATGTCAATCCGCAGTTCGGCTCACTGTCAGGCTATTTCAGATGGTCGTTCGCCGGAGACCATTTTACCCTCTGGCAACGCACGGACTACAATTCAACGCTATGTTTTAACCACAGGATACTCGATCTGCCTTTCGGTGTCCTGGCAGCAAAAGACAGCGGGAAAGACAAGGAAACGGCAAACTGAAAATGAAACGATATGGAAACTACGATAAAAATACCCAACCGGGAAATCGCGCTCGCGGCATTTGACAGGCTCCGCCGGGAAAAAAGGAAGGATGCCGCACTGAGGCTGGCCGGGTGTATGCTCAGAGGGACATACATATCCCTCGGCATCGGTGATACCGACTGGGAAATAGACACCGCACTGCACAAATGCGGCGGTGAGCCTAAAACCAGATACGGTCATATGGCACATTTCCACTTCGACGGCGAGACGGAAATGGAAACAGAGAAATATGAAAGGCTCAAGGAAGAGTACGAATGACAAGGGAGCGGCCGAAAGGTCGCTCTTCTCATTTATAAACGACATGTACGGGAAACAGAATCCTGCCGTACACAGGTAACAGAAATGGAAGAACAGGAAAGACTGACAATGGAACTCGTGAAATCGCTCATGGACAAGTCCTACACGCTGGTATGGGTGGACTACAACGACAATCTCGACAACTGCCGTGACACCATCCAGAAGTGTCTGGAAGAAAGGAGCTGTGAAAGTCTGTGGGAGAAAGTGGACGAATGGTACGGTGACGCCGAATGGGAAGCTGTCCGTGAAATCGTCTCAAAGCTGAAGGATGAATGTATCCGTTTCCATGATTTCGGGGAAGAGGAAGTGGACAAGTTCTTTCAAGAACACGAAGACGAAATCAGGGAAGAAATCTATGACAGAAACGACTCTGACACGCTGAAAGAACTTCTCAAAAACACGGATGACATCCCCGTGCGTGTCGAGATGCTGTCAAACTACGACTGCATCAATTCCAACTGGCTGGAATCGCAGGAAGGATACCGGTACAAGGAATCCTATTTCGGGGATATGATAGACGCGCTGAACCTCAATCCAGCCAAAGTGAAGAAAATGCTGGTGGAGAAAGGCTACACGGTATATGGCCGGTTCCCCGACAAAAAATACAGGGACGGCAAGGAACAGGTATCCTATGAACAGTTCTACCATGAACTTATCAACTCCTGCTGCGGTGCCAACCTGCTGACCTATATCGGCAAGGTAAGCCTGCAGGAACTTTATGATGCCGGATTCTCGCTTGGGGAAGTCATTATTCCCAAAGGCAACTGCTGCGGCATCTTCAGCTCCATGTACGGCGGTGGAAGCCTCCTGGAAATGGAACTCCTGAAAGATGTCAGACTGAAACTGGAAGTCAGGGACTATCACGGATTCCGCTTCCGTCTTGACAGCGAGAACTCAAAATATGAATGCTCCATCAAGCATGTGTACGGGGTATGCGATTCCTTCTTCGGAGAAAAGATAGGTCTTGTCGCTTCATAAATCAAGTATGGTCAATTAAAGATATCAAATCATGGAAAAGAAATATGCAATCATCCTATTCAAGGGAAAAGAATACCTGTGCGGACACGAAGACGGCTGCCATTACGATGTGTCCTGCCCGGTGAGGACATTCACTGAAGGAGAAGACGACTTCAAAATTCAGGAATCCGGGAAAAACCGGTCTGAAAGGACATTCCGGTACCATGGAAAGGAATTCAGGCTTGTCACCGGCTTCTACCCGAACGGATGGCCGGTTCTGAGTCTGGAATCACCGGACAACGGGGAACTATACACGGTACTTACCGTCAATCTGGAAGACTCTCCGGCATTCGGGATTCCCGACCAGGCATTCATTGACATAAACAACAATCCGGAAGCGATGGAATTCCTCATAAGGAACAGCCTTGCCGAAGATACGGGATACAGACGCAAAAGCGGATGGGTAGAATACCCGATGGCCAAACTGAACCTGGCTGAACTGTACCGGTTGTCACCGGAATCGTTCGAGAACCAAGAATAAGAATCAACAACAGAAATCATTAACCAAATCATAGGAATTATGGCAAAGTACGATGTAAGAGTAAGGTACACCTTCGAGGGTACCTACAAGGTCGTGGCGGAAGACCGCGACGAGGCGGAAAGAATTGTAACGGAAGACTGCGGTCTGGTATTGGGCGGAAACATCCACACTACCTGCGATGATGACGAGGTGACAGACTGGAGATTCGGCTGTCACCCCGACATGCAGATCCTTTCTTTCAGGGAACGGGGTGGCAAAGGCAAGGTCAGATACACGTCCATGTGTTTCAGCGACAGGATTGAAGAACTGAGAAAGGACATAATCGAAGCCATCAGGGAGCTGCTTGATGCGCAGGGACTGAAAGAAATCACGTTTACCGACAACGAAGAAGACCCCGTATGGATTATCTGGTTTGACGATAATGGAGACCCATACGAGTGTTATGTTACAGGAATTGAGGTTACTGACAAGTTCATTACCGTGTTGGCAACAATAAAGGACAGTATGGAAGAGGTTTTCTGTCAGAGTCCTTTCGAACTTGGAGCCAGCAACATTGATTGGCTCAATCAAATGTACGAAGCAGTCAGGCTTCAACTTGAAAATACAAACGGGAACTCTTAAAACGAAAGACAATATGGCAACAAAAGTCAATATGGACAGACACGTCCGGGAGGGATGGACTGTCGGAGCGTTCATCAGGGAGCTGGCCCCGCAGGTGGAAATGATCATGAGCGGGCAAAGCTGGAGGGAACCTTTCAGAAACAAACAGGAACTGGCGGACTGGTGCAGGGACAACCAACCCTATTACAAGAAAAGGATTCCTGAAGTGAACAGCCATTTTGCAAAAATGTATAACCTCAAATAGAAACAACAGTATGAAATATCAAGCGGAAAATGCAGTGTCCAGCTACTTCTACTACATGTGGAATACCTGGTGCGAGGAAGAGTGCAAGACAGTCTTCAAGGAAATGTACCCACATTTTTGGGAAAAATGGAGTCTGATGACGGACAAGGGTGTATTCGGAGCCTCCGAACGGTTCTATGCGGAACTGACGGACCGCTACAGGGAAAAACTGGTGGAACGGGCCGTCAGCCTGTATGACGGCAAGGCCAGGCGCAAACACCCGGACGATTCCAAAATCAAAGTGTGCAGTGACTGCGGTTCAACAGAGATTGAGATTCAGGCATGGGTGGATGTAAACACGAACGAATACCACAGTGACGTGGACGATGACATCTGGTGTTCCCAGTGCGAGGACAATGTGGAGACCTGCTCCAAGCAATCCTTTCTGGAAAAGATGCAGGAATGGTGGAAATCCAACAATACCGATAACCTTGAATACCTGACCGGATTCAAGACATCCGATTTCCCTTCAGCCAATTCCGGGCAAACATTCTCCGAGGCCGCCGACGAATGGTGGAACGGCAAAAACTATGACGAGAAGAGGAACATATACCTGACAAACAATTAAAGACAACAGATATGGCACGGAATATCATTGACCTGATCTGCAACTCATGCAGTTGCGGCAAGGAAGAGGCACAGGAATACCTGGACGACGAGATAAGAAACCTGCAGGAACTTCAGGAGGACAACGACCTGAGAAGCGAAGACTTCGAAATCGCGTGCAGCAACCTCGGGCTTGACCTGGACTGGCAGATATATTTCATCAACCGTCTCGCGGGACTTTAACGGATACAGACATGACTTATTTTCAAAACATACACTCTCTGGCGGACCTGAAAAAGGAATACCGCCGTCTGGCAATGCTTCACCACCCGGACAAGGGTGGTGACACTGCCCTCATGCAGCAGGTGAACACCGAATTCGGAAAATTGTTCGAGGTCTGGAAAGACAAGCCCTGCGTTTCCACAGCTCCAACAGGCTACGAACACGACTTTCAGGGTGCCACCGCAAAGGAATACACCGAATATGTGTACAATGAATACCGCTGGAAAGGACACAACTATACCGGACAGTCCGCACCGGAGATCACGGAACTGGTCAGGGCATGGCTCAAGGAAACCTACCCGAGATATACCTTCTCGGTCCGCAGGGACGGATACAATTCAATCCTTATCCGGCTGATGAAAGCAGACTTCGAGGCTTTCACCAAAGAGTCAGGAAAAATACAGGGAGACATCAACCACTACAACATCCAGACATCAGACAGTCTGACCGACCGGGCCAAGGACGTGATGACAAACGTCAGGGATTTTGTGATGTCATACAATTTCGATGAAAGCGACCCCATGACCGACTATTTCCACACCAACTTCTATCTCACGCTCGGAATCGGCAGCTACAGACAGCCGTACCGGATGGAACTGCCGAAAATTACGGGAAAAGACAATCCTGAAGCTTTCAGACATCCCGAAGGAGCGGCACACAAGGCTATACGTCAGGCACTGGGCAAGGCCCGGTTCGGCTTCATCGAGAACCGAAGACATATCGGGGAAATGATACTTGGAGAGGACTTTTACGGCTCACAGGGCGAACATTATTTCTGGCCCAAGGAATATTCGAGTGCGAAGACGGCACAGAAACGCATCGGGAAACTGGAGGCAGCCGGAATGCGCTGCGAACTGACAGGCTGCAACGGCGGATACATACGCCTGCTCGGATATACCCCGGAAACGGAAAGCAATCTGGAACGGGAAAGGCAGGAATATGCCACTGCATACCGCACATGGCAATCAAGGCGGAATTTTAAAACAACTTAAATCAAAATTTATGGATACGGAAAATTTGAACAAATGGTGGTACTCGTTGCCGGAAGAAATCAGAAAAAAGCTATATGTACAGGAAAATATCAATGTATGGAAAGACCTTGACATGTCGACACGGGTTGCCATGTTCCGGTATTGCCGGATGAAAATATTCGGGATAGGGAAAAACGGGGATATGGAACGGTCGCTGCTTATCGAAACGGTATGCGGACTGGCGGATATCGCCCTCGTGAAAAGAAGCGGCATTGCGCTTGAAGATATGTGCGATGACGAAGGAAATTTTCTTGAAGAATATCAGAAGCAGTTCAACACGGTTTATGACCGTTATGAGGCGGTGCTGGCAAACATGGACTGGACGAACTGTTGTACAGACATGGAAATATCCGTCCGGGAAATAATTGAGCACCTGGAAAAAACAGGCTACAGCCGGGTGGACATTGATACGGACAGAAGAACCGCAAAGACATTCTACACCTACCGTGGCGGGCTTCATATCAACGGTACGGGAAACCTGTCATTCCATATCCTACCTCCACAGGACAGTCTCGGACTGGGACGGTTTGCAATATGCGCCACCCGGAACGGGGAAAGCTCACAGCTGGGGACAGACCAAGCCCCGTTCTTTTTCGGGCGGCTGCTTGCCTTCCTCAAAGGTGAGAGAAAAGAGAATGAGATAATAGATGAAATATCTACCGACAGAAAAACAGAATAGAAACATGAAAGCAAAAGTATTGAAATACAAGTTTGACGGCAACACCATCGTTGCCCCATACATGGAACTTGAGCCGTATGCGGAGAATGTATTCATCTCGCTGGCAAGAAAAAACGAATACGGAAACGAAAGTGAAGACAGTTTCCATATAATCTGCAAGATAGGTGATGTCCATTTTTCCTGTGGACAGTATTCACGCAGAATACTTGACAAGGAGGGGCACCGGGAAGAAGCGGCGACCTATTGCAAGAACTGGATTGAAAACACCCTGAAGGATGTAGAGGATGGAAAAATCATTCCCCTCTTGTCTGTCCATGTATTCAATGCACTCGGTCTTGACTCCACCCCTTTGGTACAGGCCCGTGAGGAATATGCAAAAAAGCAGGAAGAAAAGCGACTGGAACGGAAAAGAAAAGAAGAACTGGAAAGAAAGGAGAAAGAAACCCGATGGCAACAGTTGCTTGACGAGAACAAGCGGAAATTCCTGGACGGTGAGAAAATAACGGCAGAAATGTTTCTTGAAATTACCGGAAGGGACGGCTTTGACATCCATATCAGAACCAAAGGGACATTCAACAGGCATGTGACAGCAATCGACAGGAACGGAACCGTCAGTTTCCGAAAATACAAAGGCCGCCGTACTCCCGACTTTACCGGGTGCCATAAGGCTGTGGCAGACTATCTTGCATTTCTTGCCGGAAATGAAATCAGAAAATAAGATCCAAAGCGGTAACAGCTCTCCTATGCAACTGTTACCGCTATTATCTGAATTTTACAGCTTTCTGTTCAGTACCATCGCCAAGGGATATATAAACTGGTTATAGACCTTGAGCTTCTTCAGATCCAGCACATACCCTGCATAGGGATTGGTACAATCCGAATAGAAAAACACATCGGTAAAACCCGCATGTTCCTTTATGATTTCTCCTTCCAAGGGAATCTCGTCCACATCAAACTCTTCCAGAGACAGTTCCTCCAGGCGGGCATGTTCCCCATTGCCCAACACATTGAGGTTACGGTTGAACAGCACGTATCCCTGCTTACTGTAATCCACACGCATACCATACGGACGCTCCACAAGGAAAGCATCCGCAGCTTTCTTTATATAATCTTCCATGATTTTTCAAATTAGGATTTGCAAAAGTACACCATTCCTTTGTCAAAGACGAACAAATCAATGGGTTTCTCACCGACATAGCTGCAAGAAAATACAACGACACACAACCTGTATATTTTATTTTCCTCCAGCAAAGGTAGTCCCGTGTCCAACGTACCCGGACAAGGTCAGGCCCCTATGGGGTTGGCTGAAAGAAAATCATCCTCGCCGGTGGCTGCG
This sequence comes from Mediterranea massiliensis, assembly GCF_900128475.1. Classification (GTDB taxonomy): domain Bacteria; phylum Bacteroidota; class Bacteroidia; order Bacteroidales; family Bacteroidaceae; genus Bacteroides; species Bacteroides massiliensis_E. The sequence goes on from NZ_LT635835.1 coordinate 338,163, forward strand.
GTATTTTCTTTCGCCAAACCTTGCGGGTACGGTCACGGGACAGTCAGGCAGGCGAAAAATAAAAAATACCGGCTCCCGAAGCCGGACGTGTTTAACAGATAAAATACAATGACTCATGAAAATCCTGAATGAAGAACATTTCCAGAATGTAAAGCGTTACGCCGAATCCATCGGTGACACATCACTCCAGAACTGTCTGGATAGACTGAAAAAATGGGAGGAGAATCCAGACCATCCAAGCGAAATCTCGCTCTATTATGACCATGCCCCGTACTCGTTCGGCTTCACGCAACGCTATCCCGACGGAAGCATCGGCATCGTAGGCGGTCTGCTCTATCACGGAATACCGGACCGGTCTTTTGCCGTGACACTTGAACCGTTCCACGGATGGCAGATACATACCTGAAAAAAGATAGACAATCATAGTATTAACTTTATAAAATTCAAGATTATGGAAGCAATGGCAGTATTGGAAAAACAACAGCAGTTTGATTTTCAGAACAACGGAATCGAAGTAATGAACTTCGAGACTCTCCAGCGTACCTACAAAGAAAATGACATCTACGGCAAGCCTGTCCAGGGCATCTATCACTACCAGGTCCTGCAGCGTATGATGGACATCTGCGAGAAGTACAACCTCGATTACGAGGTGGAAGAAATCTTCGCGGCACAGAACAGGAACAAGACACAGCCGGGAGTAAGCATTCTCCCGCAGGTGGAACAGACACTTGGTGAAAAAGCAGTGGAAGCGCACATCCTCCGACGCATCTTCGCGACCATCCGGATCAAGGACTGGGAAACGGACGAGCTGACGACTACGCTGGTCGTCGCCTACCATCAGGACGGCATACAAGCGGCCATAGGCCCGTGCGTGAAGATATGCCATAACCAGTGTATCCTATCACCGGAAAGGAGCATCTGCAATTACGGAAAAAACAAGGTGACAACGGAAGGGGTATTCGAAACGGTGGACGGTTGGCTGGCAAACTTCGAGGTGAACATGAACGAGGACATCGCAAGGATTCAGCGGCTGAAACGCAGAATTGTCTCCCTGGAGGAAGTGTATATGTATATCGGGCTGCTGACAGCATTGCGCGTCTCCCATGACAGTTCGGACAGGAACCTGTCATCCTCCGTGGAAACCTACCCGCTGAACCAGAGCCAGATTTCCATCTTCACGGAAGAGGTGCTGAAACTGGTCCGCGAAAAGGGACAAATCACCGCTTGGGACTTGTATAACGTAGCGACTGAGATATATAAGCCGGGCAGAACGGATTTCCCGGCACTGATTCCACAGAATGGGGCAATGGCGGAACTCCTGCTTTCCCGTCTTCCAGCAGAGGTGGAAATACAGGATGCGGTTCTGGTAAGCTGAACGGCTACAGAATGAAATATTCATATTATTTTTGCCGCAAGCAAACCAATGACATATCAACAACCCGGACAGGCGTTCATAACCGACGCCTGTCTTTACTATATAATTTTAACAATATGACTTGGAAAAAAGCAAATATCATCATAGACGGCCGAAAGATGGAAGTCCCGGCTCCCGACATCATATCGGCAAGCCGTGGCACGGACATCCCGGCATTCTATGCGGACTGGTTCTTCCATCGGATCGAAACCGGCTATTCCGTATGGAACAACCCGTTCAACGGGAAAAAAAACTATATCTCTTACCGGAATACAAGATTCATAGTATTTTGGTCGAAAAATCCCAAACCTCTTCTTCCTTATCTGTCAATCCTGAAAGAAAGGGGTATCGGCTGCTATATCCAGTTCACTTTGAATGATTATGAGAAAGACGGACTGGAAACCGGTGTTCCTCCACTGACGGAACGCATTGAAACATTCAGGACTCTTTCTGAGATATTGGGTAAAGAAGCCGTAATATGGCGGTTCGATCCGCTGATACTCACCGACAACATATCCGTGGATACTCTGATTGAAAAGATTGAACGTGTAGGAACGGAGATACACAATTGTACGGAAAAGCTGGTTTTCAGTTTTGCAGACATAGACTCGTACAGAAAGGTCAAGGCCAACATGACAGACAGCGGAATCCCGTATCATGAATGGAATAAAGAAAAAATGGAGGAACTTGCCGGAAAACTGACAGTACTGAACCGTAACAGAGGATGGAATCTGGAGCTGGCTACCTGCGGCGAAAATCTGGATCTTGGCAAATACAGAATATCACGTAACCGCTGCATCGACGGTGACCTGATAGCACGTCTGGCATGGAAAGACAAGAAACTGATGTCTGCATTGGGAGTCACCATACAGGAAATGCCTTCTCCAGCCTTTTTCGACATGAATGACCTTCCTTACGATGCTGTGCTTCTACCTGGCAACAAATACTTCGTCAGCAATCACAAAAAGGATCCGGGACAACGTGCCTCATGCGGATGTATGGCAGCCAAGGATATCGGGGAATACAATACCTGCCCCCATCTCTGCGAATACTGCTATGCAAATTCAAGTAAAAAATCGGCAATCATGAACTGGGAAATGCACCGGCAGAACCCTATGGCGGAAACGATAACCGGAAAGTAAAACAAAAGACGAGGAAGAAACTGACAGTCAAAAGACTGAAAGATTCTTCCTCATTTTTCATTCCTCAAAAAGCAGCATGTATTCCACCTTCCTTCTCCGTTCAATGCTCGGCACTACCTTGCCTTTGTAACACCGGAAAGAAACATACTCCTTATAGATATTCCGGTCTCCGGCCTCCAGCTTCTTCAACAGACTGCTCTTGGGCATCTTGCCGTAACCTTTCAAACGGTATGCCCCCACATTATAGCTCAAAACAGCTAAGAGCAGCGAATCACGTCCCAGATAACTGAACATACGGCACAACTTGCGTAAATCCGCTCTCAGGATTGAATCCCCCTGTTCTTTTGTAATGCCATTGGTCAGCCTTTCCCCGGGAAGGACCTTATGCCCGTACCCGACATAAGGCCAGTGTCTTTTTTCTCCATGCCAGCCCTCGAACCGCTTAATGCACTCAACCGCAAGGCTGAACCTGTCCTGTTTTTCCTTTACCGGATTCTCCGCCCGCAACGGTATGCTCCCGAAGCAGATGATGGCGAAAAACGCCGCAAACAACTTTGCTCTTATTCCCATAGGCAGGTCAGGTTCATTGTGATACGACAACAGGCAGTTCCTCGCCGCTTGACATAACTACGGTATCCTCGTCCTCCGTCTCGTTGTTGAAATCGAAGGTCAGCTGGAAAAGCTGTGCCGGCTCGCTGTTATCCTCAAAATAGATGTCGATACTCTGCTGGTCTTCACACTCTGAGGTGTAATAAAGACGGAACACCTCCCTGTCCAGAGGATAACGGTCGTTGGGCAGCAGCACCATCCCGTCATCCATGCGCAGTTTGCCTTCGCCGTCCGGCTGGAAATAGCGGATGGTATAGCGGGCGTCGGAGAACCGTCCTTCCCGTTTCAGTTCACAGCGTATTTCCACGGTCTCGCCTTTCACGATACGCTTGGGTACAGGCATCGTCTCCACAGTAAAGGGATAGGACTGCTGCACGTCAAGGTCATCGCTGCACGAGGTCAATATACTGAAGGTCATGCCCATCAGGGCGCATACAAGGGCAAACAGCCCTTTCTTGTTCATAATCGGTTTCATATTCATTTCTTGTTTTAACGGTTTATAAAAAAATTACTGTTCAGGCGGAAAATTGCTTTCCAGATATTCGTTCAGGTCCTTGCATCCGGCATACAGGTCGGAACAGTCGTCAATCCTGTCACCGTAGCGTTTCCGAAGGACGGCCAGTGTCCTTTTTCCGGCATCGTCATTGTCCAGATAGCACCGGATTTTCCCGTAATTGTCCAGATAAGGGAACGAGCGTTCAAGCAGGGCCACCGAATTGAGGACCAGATAATCCTCACCACGGCTGATGCCGAGTACCTTCCATGAAAGAAAGTCGATAAAGCCCTCAAAAAGGTTGCAGGTAAGCGAGCCGTTACGGATGAGGGAAATGTCCTTGGGCGGCAGGCACCATTTCATGAACCTGGTCCGAAGCTCATAGCCTCCACCCATATTCCTGAAACCGACGGCGAAATACCGCTTGCCGTACAGCCGGAACCGTACTTCCTCGCACTCCGCACAGGCAATTTCCACTGGAATACCGCGTCCCTTCAGATAGCCGAGCAGTGCATTACACCGCAAGGGACCGCAAACCACCTCCTCGAAGCGGGAAGGCTCCTTGCGCTTTTCTGTCCTGACACTTTCCTTTTCTCTTTTCTGTCCGGCATATTCAGGTATTGTGCCTCCATAAACTCCGGCGATGAACCTCACCTGCGCCATGAAGCCGTCACTTCCTGAAAGTTCCCCCGCAAGGGTGAAGATGTCGCCTCCATGCCCGGTGCCGAAGTCATGCCATACCCCCTTACGGGTGTTCACATGGAACGAAGGTGTCCTTTCCTCACGGCACGGGGAGAGATACCAGCATTCGTCGCCGTGCCGTCTGACCGGCTCCTGTCCCAGACGGGACAGGAATTCCTCAATGGGAATGCCTCTTATCATCTCTATATCCATAGGCGTCTAATTGATGATGAAACGGACTCCAAGCCCGAACTGTGTCGTGAATTTTCCCAGAGAACTGCCCCATAGCGCACGTTCGCGCACATGGGCAAGCAGCACGATACGGTCAGTCACATAGCTTTCCAGCTCCAGCGTCAGGGCTCCGCCATAGACAAATGCATCACGGTAGGAAAGCATGGAACCGTCATACAGAACCTTTTCTCCCCAGTTCAACGTCTCATATCCCACCAGGGCAGAACCGCCGACAGAAAGGAAGAATATCTTCGCCGGGTCGGACAGGAACTTTAGGTAATAGCCGCCCTCGGCAGTAAACTGGGCCCGTGGAACGAAGGTCCCGCGATAGCCGTAGTTCTTCAGCAGATATTCCACGCCAGCCACCCAATGGTTGGCCCTTTTCGTATATCCCGACACGGCAAAGCCCGTGTACCAGTCAACCGGTGATTTCAGGTTTCCGGCAAAGCCTCCCCTGAGTTCCACACCCTTCATTCCGGGAAGGTAACGCTGGGCGTATGCCTGCCCCGATGACAGGGCAAGCGATACGCATACGGCAAAAAGAAACAGATACTTCTTCATGGTCATTTCACTTTAAGTTCATTGATCACCCTCGCTCTCACGATGTCCTCACTCTCCACGGTGAAGGTCTGATGACGGCCTCCGCTCTTCTCGTGCATCTCCACCACCAGCATCTTGTCGGCGGGAATGGTGAACTTGTCAAAGACAAAGACAGTACGCTCATCCTTCTTTCCGGCGACAGCCGTGGCATAGTTGTAGGCACGCAGTGGAAATATCACCTGCTCTTGGATGGCCGTGCGCTTGAGTACCTTCTTGTCTACGATCTTGAACGTCACGAAATCCACCTCATAAGGCACGTTCGACGTGTTCTTCACCTGGGTATGGAAATAAAGCAGCCCGTTATGGGTATAGAGTCCGCGCAGCAGGTACTGGATGCCGAACGCCTTGCTCCCGATATGCTTGATATGACGTCTGTTATCCTTGTGGATGGCCTTGGATATAAGGTGTACCAGCTTGGGCGACTCGCTGCCGAGTTCCTTCAGGTAGATGTCAAGGGCATTGTTCGGGCGGTTCACCTCGCTGCCGTCATGAACAAAATCGGCCATCTCGATGTTGAGCAGCAGAGGCTCATCGGCATACTTCACATTGAAGGTGTAGAAACTTCCGCTTTCGGTAATCACCGACATGTTGGTCTCCTCACGGAAGTTCTTTCTGGTAGCCTTTACCCTGATTACATTCTCTGAACCGTCCGCCTTGCCCGCAATCAGATTCGGAGAACCGAGATCCACGTAACGGACAGCCGAGGGAAAGATGATATGAGTCGTCTTGTCATACGTCACTTCCAGACCGTAAGGCGGAATCATCCGATCAAAGGTGAGCTTTCTGGACAGCCCGTGATAGAGGTCGCCGTCCTCCTGCTGCGGATAGATATCCGCCTTCAGGGTCAAATCATTTACGGCCGTGGTATCAGCCGACTGTGCATGTGCACTTGCAACGCCGCCTGCGAGGGCAAGCATCAAAAGAATCTTTTTCATGTCTTTACTGTTTTAATGGGTTATTGATTGTTGTTCTGATAAAGCATCAGTCCGTAGCCTGATTTGAGGTGTACCTTCTCCTCGCGCATCTTTTTGGAGATGTACTGCGACACGCCCTGTATGGCCCCTCGTCCAAGCTCGGAGAGAAGCTGGTCGCCTGCCGACTGGTTGGTGATGGAGATGGTCGTGCCGAGATTCTGTCCCATGTTGGCAGCCACTTCCCTTACCGCATTCGCTTCCGTCGAACCGGGAATGAATATCCCGGCCTGTCCGTCACTGTCCAGCACGGTCAGTTCCACGGGAATGACATTGCCGTCATATTCGACCTGCAGGATTTCAATGCCAAGCCGCTCGCCCTGGATACGTCCCTCACCGGTCAGCAGGGTATTGCGGGGAAGCACATGTCTTCCCACACGCATGGCCTCCAGCAGCCTGAGACGCACGCTTTGTCCGCTGATAATGGTCTGGTCGCCATGCACGCAGGCCCGTATGGTATTCCTCGCCATCTGTGTCCCGGCACTGCCCACAGCCGTATGGAAGCCGATATCAGCACCGGAAAGCAGCCTCGCGAACTGTACCGAATCGGTAAGAGGCTGAGGAAGGGACGACACGACCGGAGAGGACACCAGCCCGACGGGAACGGCTTTCGCCTTCCTCTCCCTTGAGGGACTTTCCGTCTCCTGACTGTCCGCTGTTCCCGTGCTGCCGCCCGAAGGCATATATTTGGCGGCAAGTTCATAGGACTTCTCCAGCAGAGCCACCTGTTCCTCGTAGCTCGGTCCGGCCGTCTGCGCTGCGGCAGCCTGTCGGAGCTGTTCCACCTCTGCTTTCAGGGCTTCCTTTTCCGGGTCTTCCTCAGGACTCTCGTAAAAACTGCCGAGAGTGGCGTTGATGTCGTTGTAAGCCGAGGCTGAAGAGGCGAAGGCTCCCGTCCTGCCGTTTCCTCCTGAATTGTACGCACGGCTTTCATTTTCACTTGCAATGTCCTGCGCCGGTTCTGTCTTCGGGACATTATCCTGTCTGTGTCCATCGGTCAGGGCGGAGAAGTCGGCCAGCGTACGCTTCTTCTCCTCCTGCCGGCGAATCATGTCTGCCTGCTCATAGGCAGCCATCTTGTCCGCCTCTATACCCGTACCTTTCGGATCGGGAAGTTCGGCATTGAAGCCCGTCTTCCTTTCCGCCTCCTGCCTGTCTTTTTCGGACGGGACGAAAATTAGCCACATGCACCCGAGGAACAGCAGGAACATGCCTGTGAAAACCAGATATTTCCTGATTTTCTGCTTCTGTTTCAATTTTTCTGCATCTGTACTCATAATCTTACTTGTTGAACTGGTTAAAAAACTCTTCCATCTCACGGACTTTCATATCGGAGAGGGTATCCGCAGGCACAAAGTCGGGAACCTCAAGCGGGGTTATCCTGATGATGTCCTGCCGGGCATCCTCCCGTCCGATGTCATAAATCGCACGGAAAATCATGTAGAAATTCACCAGCGCGAAAAGGGAAACCATCACGATGATGGCGATTGCCCTCTGACGGGGTGTGAGTCTGTCACAAAGGCCGCGCAGCCTGCCCCCGATACATTCCTTGAACTTTACATACATTTTTCTCATACATACATTGTTTTATCTGTCATACATTCTGATATCCCTGTTCTCCAGCACGTGGAACCCTTCCAGGATGAACCCGTGCGGATTGTTGTCACTGCGGGTGGAATTCCGCAACCTGCCATGCGTGACAAGGCTGCGTTCCGTCACGCTCTTCTCACGGATGATGAAAAGGCGTGCGTATGTCATGACATCATACGGATAGGTGTTGAAGTCGCATTTCACGCTGTCTATCTCGATACGCTGGCTGACATTGCCCGAAATTATTCTATTGTAATAACCCTGTTCGGCCAGATCCCCGTAATGGGAATAGGCGGAACGGTCACTCAGGAACATGGCACGCTGCACGTTCCCCTCGATGGCACTCTTGTCAGGGGCCAGCGTGAAGAACAGCTCATGGAAACGTCTGACATGTTCCCTTGCCTCTACGGGACGGTTCTGCTCCAGGTCCTGCGAGAGGGCGAGCATGAGCGACTTCCCCTCATCCAGCACATAGATCTTCTGGCGCTGGGCTTCGGCAAAACTGTATGCCTTCCACACGGAATAGCCCACAAGCAGGGTGCAGACACCCAGATAGACTATTCCGAACAGGCGCAGATGCCGGAAGCTGGTCTCGATATTTTTCAATGATTTGAATTCCATTCTTATTCGTTTTATGATTGTTACTTGATTAGTCTTCCGGCCACATTTCCTACAGTAGCACCTGCGGCACCGCCCACAATGGAGCCTGTCTTGGAAGCAGCCTGATTCACGTTCTTGCCGTAATTTCCTGCACCTCCACCGGCCTGAACAATCCAGTTGGCCACGGTCGGAATCGTGAAATACCCGATGATGCCGATAATCAGGAACGTGATGTACACGGCATTGGAACTGTCCGGAATGAAGTTGGGGTCGGACAGCTGCTCGATGTCCCTCTGAAGCATCAGGGTCTGTATGCGTGCCAGCACGCTGCTGAAAAGATCAGAGACGGGCAGCCACAGATAGATGCTGATATAGCGGACAAACCATTGGCTCAGCGAGGCCTGAAAGCCGTCCCAGCACGAAATGGCAAAGGAAATCGGTCCGAGAATGGAAAGGACAATCAGGAAGAATGTCCTTAGCGTGTCCACTACAAGCGCGGCCGCATTGAACATCAGTTCCAGCAGCTCACGGAAAAAATTCTGCACGGACTTCTTCATGTTGTACATGGCACGGTCCACATACATACCGCAAGCCTCGATAGCGTCCAGAGCTCCCAGTTCATCCAGTTTGTTGTCAAAAGCCTCCTTGTCCACCAGGTAGGCCGTCTCGGGATTCCTCCGCATCGCCTCAATCTCCAGCTTGTCCTTCTGCTGCCGATACTCATTCATGTCAAAGGTCTGCGTCTCCAGAATCCTGTGCGTTCCGGTCACGACGGGTGACAAAATGCTGTTGAGCGTACCCAGCACGATGGTCGGAAAAAACATGATGCAGATACCCAGAGCAAACGGACGCAGCAAAGGGAACACGTCAATAGGTTCGGCCCTGGCCAGCGACTGCCAGACACGGTACGCCACATAAAAGAGGGCTCCCAATCCGGCAAGGCCCTTGGCCACGCCGGTCATCTGCGAACAGAGCGGCATCATGTCCGTGTACAGACTTTGCAGGATCTGGTGCAGATTGTCAAAATTCACAGCCAACAATACCATAAGCAATCCTCCTTGAAATTACCAGTAACGTTCGTTGGGTGAACCGTACAGAGCCATCACACGGTCAAGATCATTCTGTTTCTTGGCACGCAGGTACGACACGCCGATGTTCTTGTTGGTATAGTACTGCACCAGACTGCGGTATTGCAGCATGTCGGTATAACAGCGGTCGATGATGTCCATACGTTCCTTGTCGTTCATCGAAAGGCCGTTCTCGTTGACCACCGTCTTCAGGTCCGTCAGCAGATTGGCACTCTCCTCCAGCAGCTTCGTGTAGCCGAGGGCGATAGCACTCAGTTCCTCAGGGGTGAAATAAGGGTCACTGAGCATACGCTCATAACTGGTCACATAGATTTCCGTGATGTCGCCGACCATCAGGATGGTCTGCTGCACCTTGCGGGCATCGCGTACCAGATTCTTCACTTTCCTAAGGCCGTCATAATACTCCTTGCCCTGCTTGTAAATCTTGACCGTCTCCTGAAAATTGTTGAGCATGTTGCCAGCCGTCGAGGACGTGTGGACGATATTCTTGGCGGCATTGATGATGCCCTGGGCAAGATTCCCGGGATCGGTCACTACCCATTGGGCGTGTGCCCTGCCTGCCGAAAGGAGGCAGATACAGCATAAGGCTGTCAGAATTCTTTTCTTCATGTCGTTAATCTTTAATGGTTGATAAATCTTTTCCGTTAGTTCAGAGTCCCATCTTGCGGCCTTTCGGCTTAGGACGGACGGTGATGTGCGGTTTCCTCCGCAGTGTTGTTTCCGAGGAGACCGTGCGGGCAGGCCTGATATTCCTGAAGAACTCGTCCGCATAAGGACGTCTGCCGGTCATCCTGACAAATCGGGCATCCAGTTCCCGGTAAGCCTTCTCCGCCTGTTTCCGTATCACATCCTCCGGACTGCTCCTGTCAATGCCGTATTTCACGAGAAAATCCGGGCGGATATGTATCGGGTCATGTACGGAACCCGGCGAGGCGGCAATACTGCCCAGCCTCTCCAGTTCCCCGTTCAGCTTGTCAAGGTATTCAGCCGGAGGACGGGGACATACACTTTCAAAAATCTTCTCCACCGCGTGTGTCAGTCTTGCATCCACCTCCAGAATGTCGGGTACTTCCCCCGTCTGCCTCTTCCGCAGGTATTCGTCAGGAGCCATCCCTTCAAGCTGATGGAACAGACGGTAATCCTCCGTGAGCCCGTAATAGTCCTGTATGGAAAGAGGAATATTCCAGCCCTGCATCAGGGACCAGTAGAGAGATGACACGACCTCACGGCGTTTGCTTTCATTAGATTCCAGATCGCTATACATAAATTCAGAAGTTTAATGGGTTGATAAATGATTTCACTTTTTCCTCTTGCTCTCGGCCAGCTGCTTGATTGCCAGCTCGATATTGCCACCCAGCTTCCGGGTAAGCCGCATTACTTCAAGCTTTTCCGTCTCCTCGGTCGTGTAGGTGCAGTACTCTTCCGGCGAGACCTCGGTGGCATAGACCGCCGACTGTGTTCCGCCGAGACCTATCCACACTTCCTTGTACTTGCGGGACGGGCTGTTGGCCATGTTGATGGAGAGAATCTGAGCACGTTCCTTGTCGGTCAGGCCCAGCAGGGACTGGATTTCATCGAACTTGTTGACATACTTCCTCTGGTCCAACAAAATCTTGCAGTCGCTGTTGTTGATGATGGTTCCCTTGACGATGGGTGACGAAATGATGTCTTCCACCTCCTGGGTAACGACAACAGCCTCTCCGAAAAACTTTCGGACGGTCTTGAAAAGGTAGCGGATATAGTTGCTCATATTGGCGGATGCCAATGCCTTCCAACATTCCTCAATAAGTATCATCTTTCGGATACCTTTCAACTTTCGCATCTTGCTGATGAAAGTTTCCATGATGATGATGGTGACAATCGGAAGCAGCACCTTGTTGTCACGAATATTGTCCAGCTCGAAGACAATGAAGCGTTTGCCAAGCAAATCAAGCTGTCTGTCGGAATTCAACAGGAAGTCATACTCGCCACCCTTGTAATAAGGTTCCAGCACATTCAGGAATCCCCACACGTCAAAATCCTTCTCCCGTGTACGCTTGGTCTTCAGGATTTCCTGAAATTCGTCTCGGATGAACTCATAGAAGGTATTGAAGGACGGAACCACGGTACTGTCCGTGCGTATCTTCTCCAGAAAGAGATTGACCGCGTTGGAGAGTGCCACCTCCTCGGCACGTGTCGGCGGCTCGTCGTCACGTTTCCACAGGGTAAGGATAAGTGTCTTGATGGACTCCTTCTTTTCGATGTCAAACACACCGTCCTCCACGTAGAAAGGATTGAAGGCTATCGGATCGCTCTCCTCATAGGTGAAATAGATGCCGTCCTCGCCATGCGTGCGTGCATGGATAAGGCTGCACAGTCCCTGATAGGAATTTCCCGTGTCCACCAGCAGCACATGCGCTCCCTGTTCATAATACTGGCGCACCATGTGGTTGGTGAAAAAAGACTTTCCGCTGCCCGAAGGTCCGAGGATGAACTTGTTGCGGTTGGTAATCGTACCGTTCTTCATCGGAAGGTCGGAAATGTCCAGATGGACAGGCTTTCCGGTCAGACGGTCCACCATGCGGATGCCGAACGGCGAGAGCGAATCCTTGTAGGACGTTTCCCCGATGAACAGGCACAGGGCCTGCTCGATGAAGGTGTAGAAGCTTTCCTCTGACGGGAAATCACCGGCATTGCCGGGAATGGCCGCCCAGAAGAGTGTCGGCACATCGACCGTGTTCTGACGGGGCTTGGCCTCCATCAGGGCAATCTGACTGCCCACGTCGTTCTTGATACGCTTCAGCTTCTCCCGGTCGTCACTCCATGCAAAGACGTTGCAGTGCGCACGGATGGAAGTGAGCCCCTTGCTGTGCGCCTCGTTCAGGTACTCCTCAATCCATTCACGGTTGATCTGGTTGGAGCGGCTGTAACGGGACAGCGAGTGCATGTTGCGGGCGGTCTGCTCAAATTTCCTCAGGTTTTCCGCCGAATCGTCTATGAAGAGATACTGGTTCACGATATGGTTGCACGTGAGCAGTATCCCTATCGGTGCGGCAAAGGACAGGCGGCAGTCGCTGCGGTCCGTGGACAGCCGTTCATAACGGCTGTCCGTACCCACGGATGACGGCAGGTCTTCCGTTTCGGAGAGGGTATGCAGGCAGAGCAGGTTGTCGCCGACCTTCATTTCCCCGGCTCCGAGAGTGATGTCCTGCAGGCTGGTCGTATTTTCCTGCGAAAGCGAAAAATACTTTTCGATAATGCCCGCGGAGGTTTCCGTACCGGTAATCTCTTCGTCCGTCAGCCTGACCATGCGGAGCAGACCGCTGTCGTTCACGATACGCTCGAACTGCCCGCAGCATTCCAGGAAGCGTGCAACGGTATCCTTGTCCTGCATCTCCTTGGGGATGATAAACCCGCGCGTGAGGGCATTGAAACTGCTTGTCGTGCGGCTGTGTTCCTTAGTGGTCTTAGTCAGGAACAGATAGCAGGTATGGTTCAGGTACGGCCGTTCGTTGAAATGCCTTTCAAAGCTTCGGCTGAGGAAACTCAGGTCATCCCGGCAGATGTCAGGTCTGTAACTCTCCTCGATGAAGATATCCTGCTTGTGGACAATGCTGTAGTTCGGCAGAACCCGGACAGCCTTCGCCCATGTGGAATGGAGGGCCTCGTACTCGGCGCGTGTCAGCGTAAACACTTCGGGCAGCTCCACCCTGTAGGCCACGGTGATGTCGGCATCCTTGCTGATGATGCACCCGTGCTCGACGGCCATCAGAGGAAACCGGCTTTCCAGTGTGGCGGCTTTCATTACATTTCTCATACATTACGTTTTTTCGGGGTTGGACAAATCAACCGGAGGAAACCCTTCCGGCTGATGATGTAGCGGGGATGGCGGCGCAGCGCCTGCAATTTCATCAGTCCCCATTCACCATATTTCGCGTTCAGGCGGAAAGTCACCCAGACAAGCACCGAAGCGCAGATGACACCGAAGCCGATACATACCCACTGGTCGATGCCTGCCATGTACATGATGACAAACAGGACGAACAGGGCGAGCAGTCCGCCGGCGAAGATGAACAGGTACTGGCTTTTCAGCCCCTTGAACTCAGGGCTGCGGCCGATTCCCTTGTTGATAGGATACTCCGCCATAATCAGAGGAAGAATGAACGTAAGATGGTGGCGGCTACGATTAAAAAGATGCAGGCACCGAACCAGCTGGCTGCCGTCTTGGAGGTGTCGGGATCTCCCGAGGAAAACTTGGAATAGACCTTCACGCCTCCGATAAGGCCGACCACGGCTCCGATGGCATAAATCAGTTTGGTTCCCGGATCGAAATAGGAAGTGACCATGTTGGTGGCTTCAGTGATACCGCTGATACCATTACCCTGGGCGAAAGCCCCTGTCGTTGCAAGCAGCATCATGGCTGCAAAAAAGAATCTTTTTTTCATGTGTCGAAACTTTTAATTGGTGAGACAAAAAAATGATTTCGACCACGAATATATAACGCTTAATCCATTGATTTACAACACTGACGATGCGTGACATCGGGTGTCATTACGTTACATCGGCAGGGGGATTTCGGCAAAGGAAAAACACTGGGAAAACGTCCTTTGATTCTTCCGGCAAAGGTAGCCCGTGCCTTTACGGAATCTGCAAGGCAGGCCGTTCCGGTTGCCCGGGAGAAAATCATCCTCGCTGCGCTTGCGGTATTTTCTCCCGACAAGCCTTGCAGTATCCAGGCACGGGACAGAAAAGCCTGCAAGAAATCAAACTCCGGCATATACCGGACACATGTAGAACAAAAAACAGAACATCATGAAACAGGAAGAAAAAAAGGTAGCGGCATTCACGGGACACCGGAAGCAAAGACTGATGCAGGAAAACAAGGACTACCGGAACTTCAGCGGACAAATCAGGGGAAAGGTCATAACTATGATAAAAAACCTCTATGAAGAAGGTTTCAGAGAATTTTATTCGGGCATGGCAGAAGGGTTCGACATGATAGCGGCTGAAGCTGTCCTGCAACTGAAAGAACAATATGAGGATATGACACTGGCGGCTGCTATCCCTTTCAGAGCCCAAGCCGAATGGTTTGACCCGCAAGACCAGCTGCTTTACAGGGAACTGCTTAAGAAGGCTGACCGGGTAGTGATGCTTTCAGAAAAATATTACAGGGGATGTTACCTGCGCCGTGACACCTATATGGTCAGCAGGGCTTCAATGGTAATAGCATATTGGGACAACGTGTGCAACGGAGGTACATACCATACCGTGAAAAAGGCCGTGGAAACTGGACGGGAAGTCATCAATCTGTTTACTGGAGAAGTGATAACGGACATAACTGCATTGCAAAACAATCATGAACCAAATAAACCGAATATAAAATGGACAGATTAAAAAATAGAAACTTATGAAATCAAAGGAACAGATTACAATCCCTGACCATACAGGGAAAAGAGAAACACGATTACTCGCTTTTGTATGGAACTGCGGTTTTTTCAGCAGAGACGTTTCTGATGAGAAAATCATTGAGATGTGGAGGAAATCCCCCGCCAGAAGTCTGGATGATCCTGAAGACGAGACATTCTACGATGTGGAATGTCTGACACCCGATGAACTGGCTGGACGAATCAATGACGAGTCTTTCGCGCATACGGAGGATTACGTACGTTTCATCAATGTCAGTCCCGACCTTTTGTACCCGGATAGGAAATAGGATATCCACCGTCTCATATCGCATACCCCCACTTCCCCCTAAATATAAAAAAGGGAAAGCAGGGGTATGAAACTAAAGTTATCCTGTATGTATCACTCTTTCAGATTCAACCAGAATCTCCTTCATCTGACCGTTTCAGGATGGCCACGTTTGAACTTCCTGATCACGCATACTTGTCTATATCGAAAGGCTCATCTTCCTTACTGCCTTTTCTTCCTGATACACCCCTCCGGTTTCCCAGATACTTGTCAAGCAAACCGTTCACCTTCTCCAGATTGCTCAGCTTGTCGGTCAGGAAAGCCAGTATCTCCGTTTCACTCAGTTTGTAATGGATGGTTCTTGCGGCACGCAGGGCTTTCTGTTCGTCAACAATCCCGGAAGTAAGTACTTCCGCTACGTTGTTTATTTCCTCGATTGTCAATGCCGTGTTGAAATCCGGGTCGGGTTCGGCATCTACGGGAGCCATCAGTTCCTCACGCTCTTCTTCTGTCAGTCCTTTGTTTTCCTGCTCCACATCATCAGAACCGATATCCTCGTCTTCCTCCAATGGAATTTTCTCCATCGGCTCGGAACGGGTTGGAGTCATCCTTGCAACTTTCGGGTCTTCCAGATAGATGACCTTTGTCTTGCCTATCACATCATCGTCATCCGAAGAAGAGGACGGAACAGCCGTTTCGGTTTTTCCTTTGGACTTATCCGTTTCCGGCTTTCTGCGCCTTGCCTTTCTGCGGGCACGACGTTCCGCCTCTTCCTTGCGTTGTCTGCGGTATCTCCACACTCTGACACGGGCAATCCGCATCAGCCTTAAAATGAGGTCCCATATTCCGTACATATGTCTGTGGAAAATAAATGTCCACAAATGGCACAATATATAGACAGCACATACTGCCTTTACGGTAAAATAAACTATCGCAGTCATAATTATAAAGGTTTGGTGATACATTCCGTGTACAGCTTTGACATCTCATGCTCGTACTTCTTCAAATGTTCATCTATAATCCTGTTTACAAAACCGGAAATGGGCACCTCAGGAGCGGTAACTGCCAGAAAACGCTTGATATGGGAGTGATTTTCCTTGTTGATATAGACTTGTATCCGATTTCCAACAGGATAGTTTACCAGATAGATGGATTTATAGAAACCGCTTTCCGGAGACCTGGAAGCAGATATGTCTTTCAGTATCTCAAACGTAATCTCGGATGTATCGTCATCCCTGTTGTCAGTTTTTGTCATGTCTGCCGTTTCACCAGAAACGTCGCGGACATCCTTTCCTCTTTTCCTGCCCTTGAACAGCCTACGGAAAATAAACAATGACAATCTGTAAGCAGTGTAAATGCAGCAACAGGCAACGATGGCCTGAAAAATAATCTGTGTCATAATCAAAATGGTTTTAATGGTTTATAATACTCTTTGTTATACAATTCGTTGATTTCGTCCCAGTGTTTCTGCAGATGGTCCACAAGGATATTGCTGATAAAGCCGGATATGCTCATCTCCGGAGCGATGACAGGCAGTACCCGTTTGATGCACTCGGCCACTTCACGGTTGATATACACATGGGAACGGTTTGACGCGGGTATATTGACCAGAAACCTTTCCCGGTATCCGCAGGATTCATCCTTTTTCCTTTTGGGCTTCTCCACGGAGGGCTTTTCCGCTGGAGTATCTGCCGGTACGGTTGAGGCGGGGCTTTTCGCTTCCTGATGTTCCACGGGCTTTTCTTTCGGGGCGAGGCTGTCCTTGCCGAAAACAGGTATGTCGCCGACAATGATTTCCTTCAGGACATCTTCGTCCACCTCTACGATTTTCTTTTTCATGACTGTCCGAGTTTAAGTTTGACCATAAGCTCTTCCGCAAGTTCCACCAGCCCGCTGCCTTCCAGTTGTCTGGCCGGAGGCGGCAGCAGCGTGCAACGGAAAAAGGCACGCTTGGCATGGGTAATCTCCTTTTCATAACGGCACAGGTCAGGAAGCGTGCTGTCGAGGACTGTCAGATGCAGCTCCCTCATGACTTCCGAATATGACTTGAGAATCTCCACATTGGTACGTTTTTTCAACTTGTTCCAGAAAAAGAAGATGTCCTTGAGCAACGGGGTATTTTCCATCTTCTTGATATGGTCAAGCACGGTCGTGGCAAAGGACAGTGTACTCTGCATCACAATCAGGTCCGGAACGGTGGGAGTAAGCACGTAGTCCATATTGACAATCGTTCGGAATACCCCGGTGGATTCTACCGTTCCGGGAAGATCCACGAAAATAAGGTCATAATCCCCGCTTGCCGCAATCGCATCAGCCGCTTCCCTTGCCTTTTCAGCGGTGGAGCCTACAATGGGATAAGCCTTTTTCTGCACTTGGTTCCACTGCTGTTTGATCAGTTGCCGGTAATAGGCGCTGTTGGAAACAGCCTTTTTGTCACGCTCCCTCATACGTACGAGACTGTGTTGGGGAGAGTCACAGTCAACGATAGCCACGTTCAGTCCCTTCTCGAAATGGAAGTAACTGGCAAGCACTACGGACAGGGCCGATTTCCCGACCCCTCCTTTCTGGTTGCTAATCGCAACGAACAAAGTTTCTTTACTCATAAGTCTTTCTTTTTAATTGTTATTGAATAAATACCGGTGTCATCCACTAATCCGTGAATCCGCAGACGTTTCTTTCCAACCATCCGAATCCGCATCCATTAACGGTATCATCCAGTGTCATAACCTTTGATGCTACTGTTACCGCATCTTTCCGACATCGCTTCCATCCGCGGTCTGTCTGTTGGTCATGACAATCCGTCAACGGTCCCGTCCGATATTGCTTCCATCATCCCAACCGTTACCGGAATCATCGGATAACATGACCATTATTCCGCTATCAGAAGGCCGGTTGCAACCGTCCGCACTGCAAATAAAAGGGGATTTTCCCGAATGATCACCATCATCCGGAGACGGTGACGACCCTTGTCACCGTATGACATCTTGTTACATATAATCCACTGTTTTACAGATAAATATACCGCTGTAACTTTGCCACCAACAACGGAATGGATACCGGATGGAGCTATCCCGAAGCCGAAGAATGAGGCTGAAGGTCAAAACTCAATTTGACTTCAGGCAAATTCATGTTCAAGCGAACATAGCAAGTTGTGTTTTGAGGCACCCGAAATAAATTCGGGCACTCAAAACAAACTTGCCGCTCGCCTGAAGGCTCGGGAGGGATTTCCTCCAAAGTCGGAAATCCATGACGGAAAATCAGCAACAGAAAATCTCAATGCGTATGGAAGAAAACAGTAAAAGAAAGACAAGAAAAGGTGCGGGACGGAAGCCGAAAACAGACCCGGCGGTACACCGCTATGTAGTACGGCTGAACTCGGAAGAGAACGGCCACTTTGAAATCCTGTTCCAGAAATCTGGACTGAAACAGCATTCCAAGTTCATCAAGGCGATGATTTTCGGACGCGAAATGAAGGTGGTCAGAATCGACAAGGCGGCGATGGACTACTACATCAGGCTGACTAATTTCTACCACCAGTTCCAGGCCATCGGCAACAACTACAACCAGACGGTGAAGGCAGTCAAGTCCAATTTCGGCGAGAAACGGGCGTTCGCCCTGTTACGAAATCTGGAGAAAGCTACCATTGACCTGGTGGTACTGAGCAAGCGGATTGTCATGCTTACCCGGGAATTCGAGGAGGAATACCTGATAAAAAGAAGGAAGGAGGAACAGTAGAATGGTGGCTAAAATCAACCGGGGTGTATCGCTCTACGGGGCGGTCATCTACAACCAGCGTAAAGTGGACGAGGCAACCGCCCGTATCATCGCGGGCAACCGCATGATTACCGACCTCACCGGAAATCTCCACAATGTCATGCAGCAGACGCTGTGGGCTTTCGAGAGCTACCTCGCCGCCAACAGAAATACGGAGAAGCCGGTACTGCACATCTCCCTAAATCCCTCGGTGGACGACCGCCTCACGGACGGGCAGTTCGCGGAACTGGCACGCGAGTACATGCAGAAGATGGGCTACGGCGACCAGCCCTACATCGTCTATCTGCATGAGGACATCGACCGCAGGCATGTCCATATCGTCTCCACCTGCGTAAAGGAGAACGGCGAGAAAATCAGTGACGCATACGAATGGAACCGCTCGATGAAAGCCTGCCGGGAACTGGAAAACAAATTCGGGCTCAAACCTGTGGCAGACAAGCGGAATGAACTGCTGGCACCGTATCTAAAGAAAGCGGATTACCGGGACGGGGACGTGAAACGTCAGGTCGGCAATATCCTCAAGAGCGTGTTCACCGCCTACCGCTTTCAGACATTCGGGGAGTTCAGTGCCATGCTCTCATGCTTCAACATCGAGGCCAAACAGGTTCGGGGAGAATTTGAAGGCTCACCTTACAACGGCATCGTATATACCCTGACGGACGATGCGGGCAGGCCGGTATGCACGCCTATCAAATCTTCGCTCATCGGCAAGCGCTTCGGCTACGAAGGGATAGAAAAAAGGATTGCCGTCAATGTCCGTGACTTCAGGACCCGGAAATGGCAGCCGAAAATCCATGACACAGTCGCGCTGGCCATGCACGGCTGCAGAGGAAACCGGGAAGACTTCATCCGGCTTCTCGGGGAAAAGGGCATCGACGTGGTGTTCAGGGAAAATGAGGAAGGCCGCATCTACGGCGTGACCTTCATCGACCACAAGAACCGTGAGGTGTATAACGGCTCCCGTCTGGGCAAGGAATTTTCCGCCAACGCCTTCGAACAGCTTTTCAGCAGGCCGCAGGAATTTCCGGAACAGGAAGCTTCCGGACAATATGCCGGCACACGGGAGAGCCTTTCCGACAGCATGGAAAGTACCATCGAGCAGGCTTTCGGGATATTCAGTCCCGACATCAACGGTCCTGACCCGCAGGAGGAGGCACTCGCCCGCAAACTGCAACGCAAGAAAAAGAAGAAAAAACGCCGTTCACGCGGCATATCCTGATTGTCAATTACCAACCATCAAAATTTTTACAGTTATGCAACAAGAAGATGATTTGAGAGGACTGGCCAAGGTCATGGAGTTCATGCGTGCCATTTCCATCGTGTTTATTGTCATCCACGTCTACTGGTTCTGCTACGGGACATTCGTGGACATGGGTATCCACATCGGAGTCGTGGACAGAATCCTGCTGAACTTCCAGAGGACGGCAGGACTGTTCAGCAACCTGCTTGTGACGAAAGTGTTCGCCTTCATATTCCTGAGCCTTTCGTGCCTGGGTACGAAAGGGGTCAAGAACCAGAAGATGACGTGGCGGAAGATATACGCCGCCTTCCTCGGCGGCATCGTCCTTTTCTTCATGAACTGGTGGATGCTCGACCTGCCGTTCAACCCGACGGTGAATGCGGCCGCATATACGCTGACGCTCACCGCAGGCTACATTCTCCTGCTCATGTCGGGAGTATGGATCAGCCGTATGCTGAAGCACAACCTCATGGAGGATGTGTTCAACACCGCCAACGAAAGTTTCATGCAGGAAACCAGGCTTATGGAAAACGAGTATTCCGTCAACCTGCCCACGAAATTTGTCTATCAGGGCAAGGAATGGGACGGCTGGATCAACATCGTGAACCCGTTCCGAGCCTCCATCGTGCTGGGAACCCCGGGCTCGGGAAAGAGTTATGCCGTGGTGAACAACTACATCAAACAGCAGATCGAGAAATCCTTTGCCATGTATATCTACGACTACAAGTTTGTGTGACGAGCAAGTCATGTTGATGGCTGTTTAACTGAGTTAAACTCTGATTAAACCTATTGTTTCGTCAATAGTAGCCTAAGAGCAGGTGCGACATCAGTTGTGCTAAGCTGCTCTGAAAAGGTAACCCTCCCGAAAGGGGAAGAATGAACCGTGAGGGAATTTCAACGACCGCAAGCGTTATGCAGTCTGGGGGCTTGGCTCAATGGTATGGTTAGCGCAAGCGAACTGTTATTTAAAGGTCGTTAAGTCGAACAAGCCAAACAACGCTGATAGGCTTGAACCAAAAGGTAAAGCGGTTGGACATTTCTGTGAATTTTGGGAATGCACGAACATCAGAACCGCCGGCTGAGAGACAGAACCTAACCCATTGGTTTGGCATCAACATGGAACTCGGTAAGCCTATATATCTCCCACAAAGGGTAAGCAGACCGCAAGGAATGCCGAATGGTATGTAGGTATAAGATTGTGGAAAAAGCGAATGCCATTCTGTAACGGAATGGATAAGGATTAAGCCAATGTCACGTGTGTCATTGACAACATCATCCTCCACGAAAGTGGGCAGACTTCCACTAGGTAATTCTTTTACAAGATAACTTAAAGAACTTCTTAAAGGAGGAAAGCAAATGAACGAAAATAGAAATATTAAGTGTGCGCCTTCTGACCGAAACCAAAGTTGGACCAGTATAGACTGGAACAAGGCGGAGGAAACGGTCAAGAAGCTTCAAGCGCGTATTGTAAAAGCTCAGAAAGAAGGTAAGTATGGTAAAGTGAAAGCTTTGCAATGGACACTTACCCACTCGTTTTATGCCAAGGCATTGGCAGTTAAACGAGTGACCTCTAACAGTGGCTCAAAAACTTCGGGGGTGGACAAAACATTATGGACAACACCTGAAAGAAAATACAGAGCCATTGCTACACTTAAGAGAAGAGGCTACAAACCTCAACCGTTAAAGAGAGTCAATATCAAAAAGAGTAATGGTAAACTTCGCCCTTTGGGCATTCCTACAATGACAGACCGCGCAATGCAGGCATTGTACCTAATGGCACTTGACCCTGTAGCAGAAACCATTTCGGACAAATATTCATTTGGATTCAGAAAGAATCGCTGTTGTGCAGATGCCATGATTCGTTGTCATACCCTCTTATCTCGTTCTTACTCACCCGAGTGGGTTTTAGAGGGAGATATAAAGGGATGCTTTGACCACATCAGCCATGATTGGCTTCTAAACAATGTCCCTATGGATAAAGAAATACTCCGTAAGTGGTTGAAATGCGGATTTGTCTTCAAAGGAGAGGTTTTCCCAACGGAAGAAGGTACACCACAAGGTGGAATCATATCGCCAACTCTTGCTAACATCGCTCTGAACGGTATCGAAAAGGCTCTTTCGGGATTCAAGCAAACAACCCGTAATGGTGTTGCATATAATCCCAAAGTGAGTTTAATACGATATGCCGATGATTTTATCATTACAGGTGCATCTAAAGAAATCTTGGAAAACGAGGTAAAACCTATTCTAGTCGAATTCTTCCAAGAAAGAGGGCTGGAACTGTCAGAAGAAAAAACAGTTATAACCCATGTTTCGGAAGGTTTTGATTTTCTCGGATTCAATGTTCGCAAATATAATGGTACACTACTGACAAAACCGTCAAAGAAAAGTGTAAAGAAACTCACCGAAAAGGTGAAGGTTCTATTGAAATCGCACAGAGCAGTAAAACAAGAGGAAATACTTATGATGCTGAATCCAATATTGACGGGATGGTCAATGTACTATCGGTATTGCGCAGCCTCAGAAACTTTTAGGAAAACCGACCAAAAGATATTCAATATGATTTGGAGATGGTGTCTCAGACGCCATTCAAACAAATCTCTTGGATGGATTAAAAATCGGTATTTTCATCGTGTGAATAATCGTGATTGGTGTTTTGGTATCGCAAAAGACAGTCCTAAGGGAAATACACATATCCTTCTAACTCGTCTGTTTGATACCAAGATTACAAAATATCCCCAAATAAAAGGGGATGCAAATCCGTATGATGCGGAATGGTATGATTACTTCCTTGACAGAAATCTTATTCGTATGAAAGAAAGTTTGAAAGGAAGGAAATCCCTCATATTCATGTGGGAAAGACAGAACCAATGCTGTCCATTATGTGGAGAACCCATAACCAAAGACACACCGTGGCGCACGGTGATGCTGAACGTGGATGGTATATCCAAACTGCATCTTGCACATGAAACATGTTGTAAATCTCTTAACAAGAAAGGAGGACTTTCATGAGCGTGCTTCATAGAAGTATTGAATTGCTTGAGCCGTATGATGGGAAACTATCATGTACGGTTCTTAGGGGGGAAAGCGCCCGTAAGGGTGCCGACCTACCCGATCCGGACCTCTCGGAAATAGCCTACAACCATCTGCTCAAACACAGACAGAGTTACAAGGTCAAACCGGAATTCTACGTCATCAATTTTGACGACCCCAGACGCAGCCACCGCTGCAATCCGATCAATCCGAGATTCATGGCAGACATCAGCGATGCCTACGAATCAGCCTACACGATAATGCTCAATTTGAACAAGACCTGGATACAGAAACAGGGTGACTTTTTCGTGGAATCCCCGATTATTCTCCTCGCTGCAATTATCTGGTATTTAAGGATTTACAAGGACGGAAGGTATTGTACGTTTCCTCATGCAATCGAATTTCTTAACAAGCCGTATGCGGATATTTTCACGATTCTGACCTCGTATCCGTCCCTCGAAAACTACCTTTCCCCATTTATGGACGCATGGCAAGGCGGAGCTCAAGACCAGCTCCAAGGCCAGATAGCAAGTGCGAAAATCCCGCTTTCGCGCATGATTTCGCCACAGCTTTATTGGGTGATGACAGGGGACGATTTCACCCTTGACCTGAACAATCCCGAACACCCAAAAATCCTCTGCGTGGGCAATAATCCGGACAGGCAGAATATCTATTCGGCGGCTCTCGGCCTGTACAATTCGCGCATCGTCAAATTGGTGAACAAGAAAGGACAACTGAAAAGTTCCATCATCATCGACGAGCTTCCGACCATCTATTTCCGTGGTATCGACAACCTGATTGCGACCGCCCGAAGCAACAAGGTGGCCGTCTGTCTCGGCTTCCAGGACTTCTCGCAGCTTGCACGTGACTACGGCGACAAGGAGGCGAAGGTTATCCAGAACACGGTGGGCAATATCTTCAGCGGACAGGTGGTCGGAGAAACGGCAAAATCATTGTCGGAACGGTTCGGCAAGATACTCCAGCAGCGGCAGTCCATATCCATCAACCGTCAGGACACTTCGACTTCCATCAACACGCAGCTCGATTCCCTGATACCCGCCTCCAAGATAGCCAACCTCTCGCAGGGCACGTTCGTGGGTAGCGTGGCAGACAATTTCGGAGAAGAGATAGACCAGAAAATTTTCCATGCCCGCATCATCGTGGACAGCGCAAAGGTATCGGAAGAAATGAAAGCCTACAAGAAAATCCCTGTCATCAACGAGTTCAGGGATGCGGACGGAAACGACATCATGCAGCAGCAGATTGACCGTAACTACTCGCAGATAAAGGCGGACGTGTTGCAGATAATAGAAGAAGAAATGGAAAGAATAAAAAATGATCCGGAACTGAGACACCTCATCCCGCAGCAAGAGGGAGAGGGAAACAATGACGGTGAATAGACGAAAGCGGAGACCGCTGTTTTATTTCCGCCTGCAAAGGTCGTCCCGTGCCCGCTGGATCGTGCAAGGCCGGGCCCCTCCGGGGTTTGCTGAAAAAATCATCCTCGCCCGAGTGCTCCGGTATTTTTTCGCAAAGCCTTGCACAATCCGGCACGGGACAGAAAGGCAGGCAAGAAATAAAATACCGGCTTGACAAGCCGCAAATGTCTAACTCAAAAAAATGAAAGATATGAGCAGAAGCAACTTCACCCCGATGGAAAGATTCCATGAGATTCTAAACGGACACGAACTACAGGCCATGAACGTGGGTATAAACCATATCCGCATCTTCAGGGACGGCCGGAAAATGTTCGACTACTATCCGCTAAGAATGAAACTCTTCGACTACCACAACTGGTACCAGCTTACCTATCCATCCTTCGGCAATGGCGATGGGAAATGGGAACAGGAACTTCAAGAGATAATCGGCAGACTTTCCGCCGCATAAACGGTATGCTATGGCAGCGCACATGAAAAAGACGGAATGGGACAACATTCCCGAATGGGCCATATATGCCCTGGAATACGGAACGGAAGAGGACGGTAGCCTGAATGAAGAGGAACGGGCCATGATTGAAAAATTTATCGGCACACATTTCCCGAAAGGATACACGATGAGCGTAGACTGGGACGCCTGCAACGAGTTTGACCGCTATCCCGCATTTGGAGAGCCTTGCAAGACCTGCAAGGTTCTTTTTGTTTCACCATAAATACACAGAAAAATGAAAAGAATGACACTGAGCGAATACCTCGCTGTCCCCGAAAATTATCGGGGAGTATGGACTACCGAACGATGGGACATTCCCGATTGGGAAAACTTGAGAAAAAACCACATGGGAAAACGTACCCTGATGGTATATGACAAAGGCACTTGCCTGCTTGTCGAGGGTCTGAGCCTTGAAATCGTGGACGACAGTGCCTGGAAGAAGCCGGAGGAAATCAAGAAGGAAATCCGTGAAAAATATCAGGAGTACCGTACTGAAAAGGGACATGAACCGCATTTCCTCGAATGCGTCATACGCTGGAACGATACCTTGGAGACACTGGAGACAAGAATCGCCCTGGACATGGATTCCGATACGGAAATGGACGATGAAATCTTCTTCTATTGCGATACTCTGGACAACCTGCTGTCACTCGCTGACAAAAGCGGGGAAGATTTTGTCATAGCCGGATGCTTCGGATTCGGTGAATATGAAGTACTGTAAAGATTTTTTAGGCAAAATGTAATTCTTCATAAAAGCATCCACCTTTAATAATGTCGTATCCAATAATATTTTCTTGTTGCATAGCATTAATTATTCGTTCTGAAAAGAAAAAGCCTCCTCCTTGTGGATACAATAAATCATAACTATTATATACATTTCTCAATGTAACTTTTTTCAAACAATAATTATCTGGATCGTTATAGTATTCGACACGGTCATTGAATATTTTAGTAATCCCATTGTCAAACATGTCTTCAAATATACATTTTGGATAAACAAATTCAGTATCTGGTATCATTGGAATAAATAATAGATAGAAGTCTTCATGACCTTCTATGAATATTCTTTTAAATACATACTCATCTTTTGAAATTTTCAATTGTTCAAAGATCCTTTTTATATTATTGCTAACGACCGCAACCAAGCTTAAACAAGATGGTGTAAAATCCATGAAATCTATAACATTGCTTCTTTTTAAAAGTTTACCCAAAAGGTTATCTGGCATATCGTCATAAAAAGTTTTTTGATTTTCAAAATAGACAGAAATAGTTTTAGCTTTATCTGAAATATATTTCAAGAAATTTTTGGACTCTATGCTGATTGTATGAGGCATTTCATATCTACCTCTTATTTTTTTATCTAAAGTAAAAGACAATTGATAATATTTCATTTTACAATAAATTGTGTCGTGAATGTTAAATACAATGTTGTATGATTTAAGACCTCCAATGCAAAGGCAATTGAAATAGAATCTGTATTTATAATTATGATAGTCTAATACATATTTTACACTCTCAAGTTTTAGTTAAAAACGAACCTATTAAACTTTGTATTAGCCATATAAGCCTTTACAAAATGCTCTGAAACAGGCCCGATTATTGAATCATTATTACAGCATTTCAATTTTTCACCAGATGATTTTATAACCCACCAATTATACGTTCTACCTTCGCGTCTAATTATTATAGTTGAATCATTCCAATAAACTGCACGTACACTATCGATTACAGGGTCATGATCACTTGACAATTTGCATTTTAAATAATGTGTAGCATAATAATCGTCAGGAGAATATATATAGTAGTCATCTACCAGTTTAATACTGGTTGGTGAACAACTTATAAGAAAAAAAAACAATATAAAATTAAACAATGCACCATTTTTTGAATGAGAAACTCCCAAATGAAAGAATCGCATTAACAGTTTTTCCAAATCTTTCTTATCCATGACTATTCTTCTGTCTGACGATTAGTACTATTCTTTCCAGATTATCGCCAAAGATATTGTAAATCAATGGCTATCTACAAAGATATGAAACATTCCATATAATCTCTCATAAAAGACAGACTATCTTTATAATGATTGAAAATTATTCAGAATCATATATTTAGCTGGATCTTCTACTCGTATTTATGGGGAAATAATGGTATTACTGTGTGCTTTTTGAGACAGTATCTGGAAATCTTAAGTCCTTGTTTATAGAAATATATCAAATTAAATATAGCTTGTCCAAATAGAATATAAATCAAAGCCGAAAGGAAGATTGTCAATAATTTTATACTCATTCATGAATTATTGCTTTTATCTTGTTACGCTCCAGTGCCTTTAATAATGGAGTTGTGGCTGTCGTAAGTCATTCTATGGCACCTGTTCCGTCCTCGGGTGATACTGGTAACACGTTCCATAACGTCATACTTGAATAATAGAGAATCACAATTTAAGAAGTTGTATAATTGCACTGTTATAATCGCAAATATCGAAAAAAGCTTTTATTTTAGTATCTGGAAATACGCCTTTTTGCGTATACACATATGGTGTAATAATTATTTTATTTTCAGTTAAGGACAAACTGATTATTTTATACGTTTTATACAATGTATTCCAACTTTTAATGTGCAATTCTTTTAGGACATTTTTTTGTATCTCATTTGTAATTTGTAGCCCTGAATTACTATATTGTAAAGCTCCATTAATTATATTCTCAATATTATGAATTTCACAATTCGATGTAATAAAACAAGGTGTATGCGCAACCCATAATCCTATTTCATTTTTCGATTCTGGATAAACAATAAACTCTATTGCCGATTTACATATTGTTATTTGTTTATTTATAGCCATATATAATTTTATAATTGATTAAAATCCTGTAATTTGTAAATAAACACTGGAATAATAGGCCCGTACCGTCATTGAATAATCTGGATTGGTATTATCATATACAATTCGTACAGAATCTCCTGGTAATATAGTTGAGTTTCTATAGAAAATATCATGTCCTTCATATTCTTTTCCTGAAACTTTGAATTTATAAACATAATAGTTTCGGCCTTTTACCATGAAAGTTTCATCTGTAATAATAGCAGTCGTATAGACCTTGTTCTTTCTTAAAGAATTAATGGGGGCTATGCCTTTCGTATAACCCACATAATATACAGTCCATATTGCTATCAATATGATGAAAATAAAAGCAATTTTACCTTGGTTCATTATTTTCATATTCCTTTATACTCTAAATAATGAAAAATATCTTCAAAACGGTCATAATAATCCAGTATATTGGGTTCTTGGTGTGCGTACATTTTTTCAACATGAGACAGTATAATCTGTTTCAACTTGTCAAAATTGGCGGGAGCAACCAATTTGCACAAAGCCATGTCTATGAATATCCAATCAGCTCCTACATCAGGAAGTCCAGTCTCTCCATCCAATACAGGCAAGATAGTCTTATTGTACAGTTTATCAAGCGACGAATATTCGGAGAAAACATATTCTGCACATTTTAGAATGATTTGAAAGTTTTCGAATTCATTCGAATATCCGTCTCCATTTGTATCAAAATTCAATTCATCCTGCAGCCCCAACATACTACCTGAAAAGCTGATGCTTGCCCTGTCTCTTTGATCTTGTAAGGTCTTCACGCTGAATTTTTCAAACCATTTATGGAGAACATCAAACCTCACACCATAGATAGGATATATGACGAGTGACGATGTTGTGTCTCTTTCTCTCCAATGGTCTAACTCAATAAACTGCTTCCCACTTTCTGTTTTGAAGAAAAGAGAATAGTCTCTTTTTCTGAATTTATACCCAGAGAAAAAATCAAGTTGAGCTAAATCATTTACTATTTTATCGAAAGTAGTAATCATAATTTTTGAGCTAATAAAAATTCATTTATCTTACAACCGGGGTTGTAGGAGCCATTCTATTGGATATTCGCCCATCTGCATCAAACAGACCAAATATCCTCTCTATCTCAGAAGTAATCATGTCTGATAGCGAATCCCATGATTTCAATGGAGTCGTGTCGTAACGGTCACAGTAGTATATCTTATTATCCGATGTATTAAGATAAAGCTTTGAACAGTCATAATTATAAGAAGCAAAAAAGAACATCTCCTGTGTGGCATTCTTAGGCCGCTCATTTTTCTGAATATCTTCAAGACTGAATGGATACCATGAATCCAAATCGCTTCTGTTGTATGATGTTCTACAGCCATGTAATGCCAATGTGCAATTCATTATATCAAAGCCATTGGATACATTCATCAGAAAATTCCTGTAAACTTCAGGAATAGCGCATCCCAGTTTCTTCTCCAAATCGCATACTTCTGCTTCTGTAATACAGGGGTACATGACATTAAGCCAGGCAAATTCGGCAATATGCGGAGCCTTTCCAATCATCAACGCTCCGTTTTTCGAATGGGTGACTCCCAAATGGGAGAATCGCATCAATAGATTTTCTAATTCTTTCTTATCCATGATTATTCTTTTGTCTGACGGTTAGTACTATTATTTTCGGATTATCGCCAAAGATATTGTAAATCAATGGCTATCTACAAAGATATGAAACATTCCATATAATCTCCCATGAAAGACAGACTATCTTTATAATGATTGAAAATTATTCAGAATCATTCGATTGACTTATCTTTAATAGTACTCGTTATCCGTCTTATGGGACAGGAAATATTATATGCCAATTCGCATACGGATTATACCCATCTTCATCATCGGAATCACACTGTGTATTAGATTTTAGTTCAATGATTTAGCTATCTCAACAAAAGAGGGTTGCTAATTATTTATTCTTAACTCAATTATATTTTCCCGAAAGTTGAATACAACAGGTTATATTCAAAATAATCGTTCTTTATTCCAGACAAACCTTTCATAAATCTCATTATTATGTGAAATAAATTTCTATCAAAGAATAGTCATCAGAAGCGCCTTCTTTAAAATTGACAGTAACATTTCTTGACAATTCAGTCAAATGGACATGCCGGTAATAACCATCAGAACAGATAAAGATTTTATCGGTATTTTTCAGTTCTTCATATATGACAGGAATATTTTCCCGAAACCCCTTGCCATTGACACATCGTGTAAGGAACGTGCCATCAGCATCGGCCACAACATGGTCTGTTGTCAGTAACATTACCTCATTTGCATGTACTTTGTAAAGCCTGACATTGCCTTGCCACGCATAATACAAAGAATCATCAATTACCAGGGCAACGGTTACGGCGGCTCCCATCTTACATTTCAAATCTCTGCATTTTCCGTATATGGCAGAATCGGCAGCATTGAATGCCATACGTAAGACGTCCGCCGGTAAATTGTGTTGAATCTTATCAAGGGCTGTTGTCATTATGGACTCGGATACGATTTTTGCAGCCTCTGCTCCAAATGACAGACCACCCATTCCGTCAGCAAGAATGGCTATAATGGAATTGTGGGAAAGTTTATGACATAGGATGTAATCCTCGTTACTTTTGTCTTTCCCGGGGAAACTGATGGTTTTGAAATCAATCGTTTTCATCTTCTATTGCTTTTTGGAAAACATCTGCAATGGTTTGCCAGGCCTCCTTTACAGTTTCATAGGTCAAGCCATAGCAATTTTCTATAATCTGATTGAACAACCTGCTCTCATCATCCTTCTCAAGTTCCTTTTCGATGCAGTCCTTGTAATAGACTATCTGTTCCTTAGTTAAAAGCAGGAGCAGATCACGGGCAAGCCAATATCCTCCGACAATATATTCATCAAAATTTTCCCAATCATAAACTTCCGTATAAACATTACGGTCAAGATTGGCCATGAAATAATTGGACAGAATAAACGACATGTCTTCAGCATCTTTACTCGTTTCGATGTTTCTGTCCAACCATGCATTGAATTTCAGCAGAAACAGGCCATGAAGGGATGCTATTCGGATATCAAACTCGCCATCTATATTGACAGTTATGGATTCCGACAGCACCTCGTCAAAGCCTTTTACTGACATCGCAATCTCTTCTTCAGGCGGCCAATAGATATTGTCATCGTCCTTGGCGACACCATACGGGACAATATCCAGTTCATATTCACCATAATAAAAGCGTTGACGCATATCGGTGGACTTCTTAAAACCGTCTGCAACCAGAACCTCCTTGATCTCATCAAAGACACTCCAATCGGGTATTGCAATAGCAATGTCCAAATCCTTTGTTCTTCTTCCGGATGTGGTGTCGATAAGCTGACGGATAATTATATCCCGGGCTGTCGCGCCGATTACATAAAACTCACGCCCCATACGGTTGAAACTGTCAGTCAATTTTTTCAGCAACTCCACCAATAGTGGATTGGCTATTTTCTCACTTGTAATCTTTAAGTACATTGTTCAAAAGTCTTTCAGCCATTTCAATACAACGGCTATTGCCGCTACCTATCAGATCTGCGTATGTGAGAATCGGAGGAACAAGATGGTTTTCCGTTTCCCAATTCCAGAATTTTTTGTATATTCTTATCTCCCCTGTCTCATCAAATCTTACAAAACCTTTTTTCAGTAAATGTGCGGCAGGGATTTGTGTATATATATCAAAAGCACCGGGTTCCAGATAAGAATCCACCATATTCGCTCCGCTTTCTCCACCCCAATACATTCCATCAGGCAAATCCATAGCCAACCATTTTATGCGTTGCTCATTGGTACGGAATGTCATCCTGCTGAGCAATAATTTAGGCTTCAATACCTGATTGTAATTTTCTGTCCATAAATTTAAAAGGGCATTGATGTTTTTTAATGTCCGCTTGCTGCCGGTCATAAGAATAAAATTCCTCTCCACCAAAACATCAAATACATTTTTAATTGCCCCTAAAGATACGCCTGTCGCTTTCTGTATTTCCCTGTACGGTTTGTTCACATTGGTAAATTCCTGCAATAAATAGAATATGACTTTCAATCCTGCTTCCTGAAATGCCGGATAAGGCTTTTCAGCCATTAAAGTGTTTTTTTCTCCTTTATTCACCAGATGAAATATTATCTTATTTCCTTTTGCATATCTGATATGACAATTACCGGCACAATCAAGAGTGTTGATACCGTTGCTTGCCAGATTGTCCATAACGGTTGGCGTAATATATTTTGCAATCAGCAGTACCGGTTGCTTTTCCATTGTTCCCAATATCTTTAGTCGGTTTGTAATATTCCCAATGGTAGCAGTTGTCACCGTATTTTTGACTTCACATAGAAACTCCACATCCATAATTTGAACAATCGCATCAAAATTCTTGTATGTGTTGTCCTCTTTTAGAATGACGGTTTCCTTGGGCAATACAAGTTTTTCCCGTAAAGCCTCCAAAGCCATATTCAATGTTTCAAGTTCTGTTAACACCATAATCAGTTCATTTTTCAGTGATGTTCATTTTTAATGAACACTGCAAATGTAATGAACATAATTTGGATTTCAAAGAGATTTGTTCATTATTTCATATATGTTCATTATAAATGAACGCAAGAATATAAATGAACGAAACAGTAATGAAAATTATTCCGCCATAAGCCCCGCTTCACTTGATAAGTCCCTTCAGAGAAGGTAACTCGGAGGGCGAATACCTCCACGTTCAAGCCTCCGGTTTTCGGGACACAAAATTCCCTGCGGTAATTTTCCGCCCGAAAAAACGCTCCGGTATTGCCGTCCGAGTTGGGGAAAGTACCGGGACTTAGCAAGCGAAGCGACCTACGACGCATAGATACAGGTCAAAAAAAAAATCCGACGGGAGAACCATGCTCCCGTATGCCGTCCCAATGGATTACGCCATCCTGTTATTCCCGTAAACAGAATTCCGCGTCCTGTCACAAAAGGACACATCAAGGGGGACAAAAGCAGCTCGCTCCCAACTCTGCATAATTACAGTTTTTTCTTTTCTTCCGTGCGGCAGAGTGTACCGTCATGTCCGTGTCTGTCCGGCCTTTTTCCCTTTCCTTTTTCGTTCCTTGCTTTTTCCTCCTTTTCCCGCCGTTTTCCCACGCATTTCCGCTGTGTTTTCTCCAGCCTGCGGTGTAATGTGATGACACAAGATGTAATATATATCCTAACATATTGCAAATCAATTATTTATCAAATTTTCTCCTATATATTTGCGGTGACAACATGAGTTATCAACACTAAAAATCAAAAATTATGGCAAAGAAAAATGCACGGGAAGAACCCCCGAAACCACAGGTCACCGAAAACGAGCAGATGAGTGACATCGTGTTCATCCTCGACAAGATGGAACTGATTCTTGAAGCGGTATCTCAAATCGGAAAGGACGGAAAATTCAACACGGTAGCCGCCGACAAGAAGAACCGGAACTCCTTCCTGAAAATTGACCGCTATGCCGACGCCTTCGAGAACTTCATCAAGAACTTCTGGAGCCAACTGAAAGACCCGACACGCTTCGGAATCCTCTCCGTCAAGGAAGACAGGCTGGACGACCCTGCCGTACAGCAGGCCATCGAGGACATCGCCGCAGGAAAAAAGACAAAAGCCGTGGAGGAATTTCTCAAGCAGTACGAGATTGTTCCGCGCAACAAGGAAAACCAAAGTATCAACCAAAAAAATCAAGAAGAAATGGCAAAGAAAAATGAAACCCGGCAGCAGGCTGCCGCAGCTGACAGCCAGCCGCAGACCCAGTCCCCCCAGTACCGTTACAACGAGTCCATGATCAACTGGGAACAGCTAAAGAATTTCGGAATCTCCCGTGAATACCTCCAGGAACGCGGACTGCTCGAACAGATGCTCAAAGGATACAAGACCAACCAGGTAGTACCCATCAGCATGAACTTCGGTTCGGCCGTACTGAGGACTGACGCACGTCTGTCCTTCCAGCAGTCCATGGCGGGCGAAGTGGTGCTCGGCATCCATGGTATCCGACAGAAACCCGACCTCGACCGACCGTATTTCGGACATATCTTCTCCGACGAGGACAAGAAGAACCTGCTCGAAACGGGCAACATGGGGCGTGTCGTGGAACTGAAAGGACGTAACGGGGAGTATATCCCATCCTTCATCAGCATCGACAAGCTGACCAACGAGGTGGTCGCCATGAAAGCGGAGAATGCCTTCATCCCAAGGGAAATCAAGGGCGTGGAACTGACAGAGCAGGAGCAGAACGACCTGCGTGAAGGCAAGAAGGTCTATGTAGAGGGCATGATCGCCAAGTCCGGCAACGAGTTCAACGCCTTCATTCAGGTGAATGCCGAACGCAGGGGTGTCGAGTTTATTTTCGAGAACGACAAACTCTTCAACCGCCAGACACTCGGGGGCGTGGAACTGACACAGAAACAGATTGAGGACCTGAACGCCGGAAAAGCCATCTTCGTGGAGGGAATGCAGCGCAAGGACGGTGAGGTGTTCTCCTCTTACGTGAAGCTGGACGAGGCGACGGGCCGCCCGTCCTACACCCGCTACAACCCGGACTCTCCGGAAGGCGCACGAGAAATCTATATCCCCAACGAAATCAACGGGGTGAAGATTACGGCGGAGGAACAGCAGCAACTCCGTGACGGCAAGGTGATTTTCCTCAATGACATGGTGAACCGCAAGGGAGAGGAATTCTCCTCCTTCATCAAGGCCGATTTGGAAACGGGACGCCTGAGCTACTCCCGTACGCCGGACGGTTTCGAGCAGCGCGAGGATTTCAAGATTCCAACCAAGGTATGGGACGTGGAACTGACCAGACAGCAGCGTGCGGACCTGCAGAGCGGAAAGGCCGTGCTGGTGGAAGGCATAAAGGGATATGACGGGAAGACCATCTCGCAGTACGTCAAGGCGAACTTCAACCAGGGGCGTCTGGACTTCTACAACGAAAATCCCGACCGTAAGCGTGACGCGTCACAGCGAAACGTGGTGGCCAACAGCCAGCGACAGGAACAGGGCAACCGCAAGTCAAAAGGTGCGAGCATTGCCTGACTATAGGTAACGGAAAATGAATGTTGAATAAAAAAAGAAAGAAATATGAAAAAGGAAAACGGAAACGACATGCCTTTCAAGGCTGATGAAGTGAACTGGGACGAACTCTCCGGTATCGGTATCATGAAGGACGAGCTGGAACTCTCCGGCGAGATGGACACCCTCCTCAGGGGAGAGAAAACGAAAGTGATGTCCCTGAGCCTCGTGCTCCTCGGCGTGGACGTGCTGATGGACGCCACACTCCAGCTGGTCCGTAAGGGCGAGGCCCCGCTGCTGGAAATCCAGGGAGTGACACCGTTGGGCAAATAACCTGAGAGCAATTATCAAGTAAACCGATGTCTTACCGCCGTTTCCTGTCTTCCGCATGGAAAACGGGAAACGGCTTAATTTTTATCTTACAATATGATAGCAATCATCGCAGAAAAGCCGAGTGTAGGCATGGACATAGCCCGTGTAGTCGGGGCTGATACAAGAAATGACGGCTACTGTTCCGGTAACGGATATATGGTAACCTGGGCACTGGGACACCTCGTGTCACTGGCCACGCCGGACACTTACGGTTATACGAAAACGGCAGCGGAGGACCTGCCGATGCTGCCGGACCCGTTCCGCCTGGTCTCCCGACAGATGCGCACGGACAGGGGAATGGTTACGGACATCGCCGCCTCGAAACAGCTGAAAGTCATAGAAAGCGTATTCAACCGCTGTGACAGCATCATCGTGGCTACCGATGCCGGTCGTGAAGGGGAACTTATCTTCCGCTGGATATACGACTTTCTGGGCTGCACGAAACCGTTCAGACGCCTGTGGATTTCCTCGCTTACTGACGAGGCCATACGGAAAGGGCTGGAGGAACTGAAGGACGGCTCGGAATACGACAGCCTGTATGCCGCCGCCGACAGCCGCGCGAAGGCGGACTGGCTGGTGGGCATGAACGCCAGCCGTGCCCTGGCCATCGTCTCCGGCTCGTCCAACAACTCGATCGGACGGGTGCAGACTCCGACGCTCGCCATGATATGCAGCCGCTACAGGGAGAACCGCAGTTTCGTATCCACACCATACTGGCAGCTACATGTCACCCTCAATGGCGGCACGTCACACCGCCGCTTCTTCCATCCCGCGACCTTTGACGACAGGCAGAAGGCAGAAACCGCCTACCGCAGTCTCACTCCCGATTCTTCGGCGACGGTTACGAAGGTGGAGCGCAGGAAAACCCTGCAACAGCCGCCGCTGCTCTACGACCTGACGGCACTTCAGAAGGACTGCAACGTGCACCTCGACCTGCCCGCGGCAAAGACGCTGGACATCGCCCAGTCGCTCTACGAGAAGAAGCTCATTTCCTACCCGAGAACGGGAAGCCGGTATATCCCGCACGACGTGATGGCCTGCGTGCCCGGTCTGCTGGAAAGAATCTTGGCCATGCCCGGATTCGCCACAAGTGCCGGAATCCTTGACTTTGCGCATCTCAACACCCGTAGCGTGGACGACAGCAAAGTGACGGACCACCATGCCCTCATCACGACCGGCATCGCACCCGAAGGGCTTTCCGAGGCGGAAGAGGCCGTCTATACGCTGATAGCCGGACGTATGCTGGAGGCGTTCTCGCCCTGCTGCGAGAAGGAACTGATTCTTATGGAGTGCCGTCTGGACAACATGGATTTCCGCTCGAAAAGCTCCCTTGTCGTCAGTCCGGGATGGCGCGGCATCTTCCGCAGGAAAGAGGACAGGCAGGACGACGAACCGGAAACCGACGAGGGTACGGCCATATTTGCCGAAGGGGACACGGTCCCTGTTTCAGGATTCGGACTGGCCCAGAAGAAGACCGTGCCCAGACCGCTCTATACCGAAGCCACGCTGCTGGCAGCAATGGAGACCTGCGGCAGGGAGATAGCCGACGAACAGGCACGCGAGGCCGTGAAGGAGCTGGGTATCGGCACGCCCGCCACAAGAGCCGCCATCATCACCACACTGTTCAAACGTGACTATATCGCCCGCTCCGGCAAGAGCATCCTCCCCACAGAGAAGGGACTCCATATCTACGATGCGGTGAAGGACATGCTCGTGGCGGATGTTTCCCTGACAGGAAGCTGGGAGAAGACCCTGCTCCAGATAGAGCGGCACACACTCGGACCGGACACGTTCATGGCATCCATCACGGACTACACCCGCAAGGCTACCCGTGAAATCCTGAACCTCAGCCTTCCGGCGGTAGCCGCCCGCACGTTCACCTGTCCCAAATGCAAGACCGGACACATCATCGTCAGGGAGAAGAGTGCCCGCTGCGACAATAAAGGGTGCGGACTGACCGTGTACCGCAGATTCCTGAACAAGGAACTGACGGACCAGCATCTGGAACAGCTTTTCTCCTCCGGCTCCACACGGCTCATCAAGGGATTCAAGGGAAAGAAGGGCGTGGCTTTCGACGCTTCGGTCACTTTCGATGCCGGGTTCACCCTGACACTCTCGTTCCCCAAAAACGGGAACGGCAGGAAAAGGAAATGATGAAGCCATCCCGATTCGAGGGGCAAAGGTCGCAGCCCGCCCGTTTCCACCGGCAAGGTCTGGCCTTACGGTTTCTGGGAAAAATCATCCTCGCCCGAGGCTCCGGTATTTTTCCCGAAAACCTTGCCTGTGGAGGCGGACTGCAAGAAAGCCCCTGAAACCGGGAATGGCATTCCCGCCAAACACATGAAGATTATGAAAACAAAAGAACGTATCAGAAAGATAGCGGACAGCAGATGGGCAAGGACACTCGCGCTGGCCGTAACAGCAGCCATCATATTCAGCTGGCTCTATTCCCACGGTATATCGCCTGTATGGACCGCCGTGGCCATCATCTGTTTCAGGGGACTCTTCAGGTTCCTCTACCGTATAGCCTGTTTTCTCGTGGCACTGGCCATCATTCTGTGCATACTGAGTTTTCTGGTCTTCNTGACATGGACTATGCCCTGACACTGATGTCTGAGGATGATTCGGGTGAAACGGCATCTGACCGGAAAAAGAGGCGGCGGCTCCTGCACTCCTATGAGGAAGGCAGGATACATGCCCTGTTACGCCGGGTGGAACGCAAATCCTATTACAAGAATCTGCCGAAGGCNGAAAGGACTAAAAACACAGACATTGGCAAACCGAGAACTACAGGGCAAAGTTGGCAAACGCTTCTTGTCGGACGGCAAGGTCAGGCCGCAAGCGGTTTCGGAAAAAATCATCCTCGCTGCGCTCCGGTATTTTTCCCGAAAACCCTGCCTTTCCGGAAGCGTCTGCCGTTGGGCCCTTGTAGTTCAACGGGCTGCCAAAGCCCGAATATTCACATTTAAAAATTAAAGAGTATGCAACAAGCAATCATCACCAGACAGTCACCTGCCCCGATAGGGATGCCCGTGACAAGAAGACCGAAAGTACACGTCCCGCAACCGGCAATCAAACTGCCGCCGAGAGGAACCACAGGTCCCGTTCACATCTCAAAGCTGCTGAACCCCATCCTGGAAATATGCAGACATCCGGACAGGGAGAGGCTGCTTGCAGAATTCTTCAGCGAATATTGAAACACATCGTCTAATCATTTAATTTTTTTCAATTATGTTTTTTACAGCAATCCACCAGATGATGACGGAAAGCGTGGACCTCACGATCGTCATCCGCAAGACAAACGGACAACTGACCGTTTCCACATTGCCCAAATCGAACGGACTCAAGGACGAGGCCCAGAACCACATCGTGCCGCTGACTGTCACGGGCACACCGCAGGAACTTGACACTGGATTCCTGCAGGCAGTCACAAGACCTATACAGAAAACGTGCGGGCTGATCTCCAATATGGCACAGTTCGAGGCACAGGCGGACAAAGCCGCCGCAAGCAGCAAGGCCGCCAAGGATGCCAAATCCAAGGAAACGAAGGAGGAGCGCGAGAAACGGGAAAAGTACGAGAAACTGATGAAGAAGGCGGAAGAACTGACTGCCGCCAGAAACCACCGGGAAGCCGTCAGCGTGTTTACACAGGCGAAAGCACACGCGAATGCCGCCCAGCTGAAGGAAATCGAGGAGAAGATAAAGGCGGCCGACACGGAAATGAACCGGGGAAGCCTCTTCGACCTGATGGAACAGGAAGCACAGCCGGAACCTTCTGTACAGCAGCAACAGCCGGCATACACACAGGCAACGGAACAGAGAAATCCGCAACCGCAACGTCCGCAACAGCCGGCACCGCAGCAGACATACACGCGGAGACCGTCACAACCGATGCCGGGACAGGCTCAGCCCGCACCGCAGAGACCACAACAGGCATACACGCAGCATCCGCAACAGCCAGGAATATGGCCGTCGCAACAACAGCCGCAGGCAAGACCGCAGATACAGCCGCACGCGCAATATGTCCAGCGGACAGGAGGACAGCAGTCTTCCCAACCTCAATATCCGCCGCAGCCTGAAATTCAGGACTGGCAGGAAGAACGGTTCATGCAGGAGGACGAACAGCAACCGTACCTCTCCGATCAGGAACACCCCGCATACAGTGAGAAGGACTACGAGGAATACATCGATTTCCCGCAGTCCATGCTGGAACCCAAGTATTCACCTTATCAGACAGTTTAAGACATGGCACTCGAAATCAAAGGAATGACACGCTCATTCAAATTCAAGAAAGGAACGGAGTATATAACCCTTCAGGACCCGGATCCGAACATCTCGCCGGACATGGTCATGAGCTACTATTCGAACATGTACCCGGAACTGACGACGGCTACCGTTCACGGACCGGTCATCAGGGAGGACATGACAGAATATGAGTTCAAGACTACTATCGGAACAAAAGGATAAAGGATATGGCAAAGGACAACAGAAAAAAGAAGAAATCATGTGTACCATTGGACGGATATCAGGCGGAACAGCTC
Organism: Mediterranea massiliensis; assembly: GCF_900128475.1. Taxonomy (GTDB): domain Bacteria; phylum Bacteroidota; class Bacteroidia; order Bacteroidales; family Bacteroidaceae; genus Bacteroides; species Bacteroides massiliensis_E. Next base: position 378,051 of record NZ_LT635835.1, read on the forward strand.
GCGAGACTTATCATTGCGGAAACAGAAAGGAAGGTGCATTACGGCACGGAAAGAAAGAAACGGATTGCGGCACCCAGCGGTGCCGTAATTCTTTTCTGAACGCTACGTTCTTGCCGATATCCCCATCGGAACTGTTCACGGACGGTACTGACGGGAAGCCGCACAATCTTATCACGCAGGAAAACTATGAGTACCTGCGTGATTCCTTTTTCAGATATGCACTCCTCATGAAGAAGGAGGCGGTACATACACCGGGACGAACGCCCGGCGAAAGCATTGCCAGACTGCACGAAGAGATGTGTAACCTTGTAGGCAATGACATGAATGTCAACATTGAGCAGGACGAAGAAAGACTCCTGTTCCGTCTCTGGAAATGTCATGAATGGGGAGAACTCACGTTGTATTACTTCCCGACGAAGTTCATGGAAAGGCTCGGACCGGAACTGAGACGCATATCCGTCACCTTCATCCACAACCTGATGCAGGCGAACGGGATAAACACCATACTGGACGAGGATGACATGGACTATGCCCTGACACTGATGTCTGAGGATGATTCGGGTGAAACGGCATCTGACCGGAAAAAGAGGCGGCGGCTCCTGCACTCCTATGAGGAAGGCAGGATACATGCCCTGTTACGCCGGGTGGAACGCAAATCCTATTACAAGAATCTGCCGAAGGCAATCGACCGATATAAGCCGAAGGACGGGTACGAACAGTCACTGCTCTCTGTCATGAAGGAGGGGCTGGAGTTCCTTACACCTGAACACGGCATCATGGAATACGGCTACGATCCCTTCTACGAGGAAGAACCGGACTTTTTGCCCATGTATCTCAGCAAGCAGATCCGGGTCATCTATAACTGCACCGACATGATAACGGAATATCTCACCGACTATTACAACTCCTACAGCCTGGAGACATACGACATCATTCCGGTCACTACCTGTGACCTGTCTCCGGAAACGGAGGAACTGTTCCGCATGGACGACTATCCGGAACGTTTCTTCAAATGGGCGGAAAAATTCATCAACATCACAGTATAAACCAATCTGAAAGCATATGATAGACAGCAACGAACTGACCAGAAAAATCAAGACGCCGCTCAACCCCAGGGCGGCACTGATTGCCTATGCCTCGGAGAATGACAGGAACTTTTTCCTTGAAATCCGTGAAATTGACGACCGGGGAAACATGACGGAAGGAAGACCGGTAACCCTGGAATTCATGAACACGCTCGTGAAGGGATATTCGGAAAGACACAGCACCACTCCATATGGAAAGATACCCGACAACCTGTTGTATTGCGACCCGCGCAAGGGCAGCGAGAGATACGTGTGGTACAACCCTCCGCACAAGAGGATGATGTTCTTCAGCCCCGCGCTCAAAATAGAAAACGCGGAATATTACCTGCCGGGAGTGATCTATGAGGCCGGAGAACACGGAATGAGAATCTATGCCTACAAGGAAAATGTTCCCGGACCGGATACCGTGCTGTACGCCGCGCCCTTCTTCAACGTGACAGGTTCCAGCGTATGTCTGGGAAACGCCAGGATAGAGCTGCCGAAGGACCTGACCTATGAGAAGTTGCTGCAGTACTGGGAAAGGAAATTCTGGCTTACGGAATTCACCCACCTGGGAGGGAACGGGAACCCGACAAGGTCAAACCTCGTGCTGGTGACAAAGGCGGCACGGGACAGGGACTTCAACCTCGACGAACTGAAGCAACTGAACAACATGAAACTTAAAGACATACTGAAATGAAAAGAGTACATTACATCGACAACTATCTCATAAACCCGCAGCATCCGGTAACGGTAAACCTTATCGGAGCGGGAGGAACAGGCTCGCAGGTACTTACCTGCCTGGCCAGACTTGACACGGCACTGAGGGGACTCGGACACCCCGGGCTGTTTATAACCGTGTATGATTCCGACATCGTGACGGAGGCCAACATCGGGCGACAGCTCTTCAGCCCCTCGGACATCGGCCTGAACAAGGCACAGTGTCTTGTCACACGCATGAACAACTTCTTCGGCAACGACTGGAAGGCGGTACCGGACATCTATCCGGCAGCCCTGAAGGACGCTAGACGGGATAATCTGGCCAACATAACGATCACCTGCACGGACAACATAAAGTCACGTATCGACCTGTGGAACATACTGAAAGCCGTGCCGGTATCGGAATACAGAAGCCACGAGACGCCCCTGTACTGGATGGACTTTGGGAATACACAGGACACGGGACAGGTCGTCCTCGGAACCGTACCGAAAAAAATCAGGCAGCCGGAATCCAAGCTGTACGAAACGGTGGAGTCACTGAAAGTGATTACCCGCTACGTGAAATACGCGAAAGTAAAGGAGAAAGACTCGGGACCGAGCTGCTCACTGGCAGAGGCTCTGGAAAAGCAGGACCTGTTCATCAACTCCACATTGGCACAGCTCGGCTGCAACATCCTGTGGAAAATGTTCCGCAACGGCATGATCGAGCATTACGGGCTGTACCTGAACCTTTCTACCTTGAAAATGAATCCAATACCTGTCTGAACGCGGCTTTATGACCTATAACATGTTAAAACTTGTTTGAAATCAAGACAAACATATATTAACTTCATTGCAGTTAGGAACAAATGTATATATTTGTATTTTGGAATATTATACAATAGGACAACGTATTGTCTTGCCGGAACTTCCATAATTCAGGCAAACGAAAACAGGGCCATCCACATTTCCACACGGGACTATAACAGGGGGGCCTTATTTTTTCCTGCATCGGAAAATACGGAGAAACAGAAATATGGACTGACTGTAAAAAAAAGAATATGGACAAGATATTGGATACCCGAACCAGAGAATTTTCTGCCGACAGCTGCCGGCAGAAGGGAAAATCATGCGGGCAAACCGTCGCCCGCCAAGGTTATAAAAGGCCGGAGTGCATTCTGTGTACGACTGGATAGCGCATCGGGGTGACATCCAAATTACTCACGTCCCGGAAGACTGCGCCCCACAACCTTCCGGGATTTTTTTATCATAAGGCGTATGAGGAAGCTAAGTGGAATTTCATTGCAGACAAAAATCATAGCTGGTTATCTGATATTGCTGGCAGTCATCGGAAGCATGATTGCCATACTGCTTCATGAGCGCAAAAAAATGCATGACATAGCAAACGGAACCGCAGAAATACGTGAGATCCGGAATGAAGTCAACGCCATACGCCGCCACATTGTCGGAATCGCATTGCTGGGGGAATCCGCCATCGGATGGGACAGCGAGGACTTCTCAGCATACCAGAACAGGCGCCTGCACATAGACAGCCTGCTGGAACGGATGAAAGACAACGGCCTGGATCTGGTAAGCCACGAACAGATAGACACATTGCGACGACTGTTGGAAGAGAAGGAAAGCCGCCTGTATCATCTTACAACGGTTTTTCAGGAGCAGAGGACATCAGACAGCCTGCTCTACAACCATCTCCCCGAGGTCATCGACAAGAGTACCCGTACACGCACGGTCACCCGCCGGAAAAACGGCATAGCAGGTTTCTTTGGCAAGAAGGAAACCGTACAGGTGCCGGCTTCCACGACAGAACTGCGGCAGCTCAACCGCCAGTTGATAACCATGCAGGAAGAGCATGACAGACATATCGGACTCTATATTGACAGCCTGCGTTTGCAAAACCTGAAACTGAACAAAAGACTGAACTCCTTCATCACCGCCCTTGACGAACAGGTCCAGGCCGCTTTCCAAAACCGGGAAACAAGGATTGCGGAGGCAAAGGCACTTTCATTCAAGCTGTTTGCGGCCACCATCATCGTTGCCATTGTCCTGCTGATCATATCCCATCTTGTCATACAGAGGGACATACGGCGCAAGGAACATGACCGCAGCAGACTGGTGGATACGCTCAAACAGAACCGGGAACTGTCCGAAATGAGAAAGCGTATCATCGTAACGCTTTCCCATGACATAAGGGGACCATTGAACGCCATCTGCGGCAGTGCGGAACTGGCCATTGACACCAGGGAAAAAAAACGCCGCAACACTTACCTTGACAACATCATCAAGTCCTCACGCCATATCACAAGGCTTGCCAACAGCCTGCTTGACCTCTCCAGACTGGACGAAGCGAAGGAATCACTGAACAGGATACCTTTCAACCTGAAAGCCTTCGTCGACGACATTAACGAGGAATACACCTGTGCGGCCAATGACAAGGGGCTGGTCTTCAAAACGGAAGCAGAAGGCACCGACATAGTGGTATACGGAGATGCGGACCGTATCCGTCAGGTGGCGGACAACCTGCTGACTAACGCTATCAAGTTCACCCGCAACGGAACAGTCTGTTTCCGGGTAAGCCACAAGGACGTGGTAATGACCATGGAGGTGGAGGACTCGGGCATCGGCATGGACAAGGAAACGATAGAACGCATATTCAGACCGTTTGAACGGGCGGCGCCAGACATTTCGCCGGAAGGCTTCGGGCTCGGCCTTCCGATAACCAAGGGACTTGTGAACCTGCTCGGCGGCAGTATTTCCGTATCGAGCCATGTCGGGGAAGGCAGTCTGTTCCACACGGAAATCCCCCTCGCCATTTCCACTGAACCGGTAAAGAACCACGTCATGCCGACCGTGAAAAGGCTCAGCCTTCCAAAGCGTATCATCCTTGTGGACGACGATCCGATACAACTGCGCATCGTCATGGAGATGCTGGAGCGCAACGGTGTATCATGCCGTACCTGCATCGGGGCGAAGGACGTGGTGGGCGAACTGCGGAAAGAACCCTACGACTTACTGCTGACAGACATCCAGATGCACGGGACCAGCGGTTTTGACTTGCTATATCTCCTGCGTCATTCCAATATCGGAAATTCACGCACCATTCCGGTTGCCGCCATGACTGCCCGCAACGACGTGGACGAAAGCCGCTATACTGAAGCCGGCTTTTCCGGCTGCATACAGAAACCGTTCTCCATGAACGAGCTGCAGGCTTTCCTTTCCTCCATAATGGAAAGGTCGGGCCAGCGGCAGGAACAGAAGGCGGATTTCAATGCCTTAGCCGCAGAGACGGGGGATATGGAATGGATGCTCAATGCTTTCATTGAGGAATCGATCGACAACAGGACGGAACTGAAAAAAGCCCTTGAAAGCATGAAAACGGACACGGAGCGGATGAAAAACACCCTGCACCGCATGTATCCCACCTGGGAACAGCTGGGAGTGGCCTGTGAACTGGAAACATACAGCAGAATCCTACATGACGATACTTCCGATGATCTGACCATCAGTACATATACAGAGACGGTCATCGGAAGAATAGACCGGCTGGTAGGCGATGCGAAGAACCTGCTTTCGGAAATCAGAAAACTTGACTTAAAGAACTATACGGATGAAACACAGAATACTCATAGTTGAAGACAATATCCTGCTGGCCGGACAACAAAAGAAATGGTTTGAGAAATCCGGCTATGAAGCAGTGACGACGATAGACGAACCCGGTGCAAGGCGGCTTCTGAAAAAGGAGCCTTTCGATCTTGTCCTTTCCGATGTCCGTCTTCCGCAGGGGGACGGCATATCGCTGCTCGAATGGATGCAGAGAGAACGGATAGACGTTCCCTTCATCATCATGACCGGATATGCCTCCGTGTCGGATGCCGTCCGTGCCATCAAGATGGGGGCAAAAGACTATCTGGCCAAGCCTGTTCAGATGGATGAACTGCAAAGTCTGATAAAGAACATCCTGCATCCTCGCTCAGTCATATACGGAAAGGACAAGGGCATCCTTCCCAGGAACAGCCGACAGATGAAAGAAGTGGAAAATCTAGCTCGTACGGTCGCTCCATTTGACATTTCCGTACTGATTCTTGGTCCGAACGGTGCCGGCAAGGAATCCGTAGCGCAACGTATCCATTATTCCAGCGAGCGCAGGGAAAAGCCGTTCCTGGCAGTAAACTGCGGGGTCATTCCCAAAGAGCTTGCGCCCTCGCTCTTTTTCGGGCATGTGAAGGGGACGTTTACGGGGGCGGACACAAACCGTGAAGGCTTCTTTGAAACGGCCCGTGGCGGGACCCTGTTCCTTGACGAAGTAGGAACATTGTCCATGGAGGTACAAAGCATGCTCCTGCGTACCTTGCAGGAAGGCAGCTATATCCCTATAGGCAGCAACCGGGAGAAACACTCCGACGTAAGGATAGTGGCGGCAACCAACGAGGACCTTCAGCTGGCCATCAGGGAGAGACGCTTCCGGGAAGACCTCTACCACCGTCTGGGGGAATTTGAAATCGTCCTGCCGGCCCTGCATGAATGCCCGGAGGACATACTTCCGCTTGCCGAACATTTCAGGGAAAAGTTCTCCAGGGAACTCAAACGGCAGACCGACGGATTCAGCCGTGAGGCAGAGCAACAGCTGCTCTCATACGGCTGGCCGGGAAATGTACGGGAATTGCAGAACAAGATCAAACGAGCCGTCCTGCTGTCCAAACAGCCGATAATCGAAACGGCTTGTTTGAACATAAGAATCGAGGATGAGAAAGAGAAAATCTTCCTTTTTCCGGAAAATGAGACACAGGAAAAACAGTCCATCATCAGGGCCTTGAAAATATGCACGGGCAACCGGAAACGGACGGCGGAGATGCTGCACATTGATCCTTCTACGTTGTACAGAAAAATGAAGAAATACGGACTGAACGACAAATAAAGGCAATATAGACCGGAGATGTTTTCCAGTCTGGAATAAAATGCCTACATTTGCATAAGTCTGGCAAAATATGGAATACATACTGCCAGCAGGAACATAAGAAAATACCGACAGGGCTGACAGCCTCGCCGGATATTATACATACTAAGTCGCAAGACGTCTCGGATGGGAATCTGACAAATTCAAAAATACAGAGGCTTTTGCGTGCAGCTTATGCTATGCCTAATAGCGTGAGCTCATGCAAATTTCTGTATTGGGCTTTGTCAGAGCCTCCATCCGAAATAGCGTGAGCCTCACGCTTTTCATTTGGAGTATCAAGGTATGGCAAAGTTACAGGTTCTGATAGCAATGACATTGAACGGTTTCGTCCCCGCATGGAACGATTCCCTGCTGCAATGGATACAAAACAGCGATGACGGTTTCCCCTACTGGCGGGGCCGGTCCACCCGCATGTTGTATCCGGGCTATCCGCTAGTCGACCTCATCTGTGACAAGGAACAGTCTGCACCCTCTGACATATATCTGGCTGAAATCTATGACGACAGCGGCGCAGAACTGCTGCGGGGACTGTCCCTGTACCGCCTGATAGATGAGATGGTCATTTTTCTTCTTCCGGTAATCAGTTCCGAAACGGTTCCCGTATCAAAACATATCTCCACGGACAAATGGGAACTGGTCAGGACAAAAACATTCAGAAACGGGATCTGCCGCCTTACTTATCGCAAAACATTGCAATAAAAGATTGCACGCTCTTGCATTTGCAATACTTCCATCAGTCTCGTTTTTATGGGGCTGATTTTTTATTTCTCTATTATTCAGCGACTTGCCATGTTTTTATGTGGCAATATGCTCCATTGGTCCATGTTTTGGCCTATATCATAATGAAACCTGTTGCGCAACACGGTGTAAAAAATGGAATTATTACACTAAAAACAGAATTCATTATGATACAGATAGACAGGGAGACATTCCAGATGATGCTCCACCAGATAATGGAACGGTTTGACAGGATAGATGACAGACTGAACCGCATGAACAGGCAGACGGCCGCCCTTGAGGGTGACAAGCTGCTCGACAACCAGGATATGTGCGAACTCCTTGGCGTTACGAAACGCACCCTTGCACGCTACCGCCAGAAGAAGCTCGTCACATACTACATGATTGACGGGCGTACCTACTACAAGGCTTCGGAAGTCCAGGACTTCCTGAACAGGAAGGGGAAGGTGCTGCCGGCGAGAATAAAAAAAGAACTCGGTCTTCAACCCTAATAAAATGACGGTATGGAAATTATATGTATGGAAAAACAGACCTTTGACGAATTGGTTGTCCGTCTCAGCATGATCGAGAAAAAAGTCACCGGTATATGTAGTCAGACCAAAGACGCGGCACTGAAAAAATGGATGGACAATCAGGAGGTATGCGGGATTCTCCGAATATCCAAGAGAACACTTCAGGTATATCGCGAGAAAGGACTGTTGCCTTTCACCCGGATCAAGAACAAGTTCTTCTATAAGCCGGAAGATGTACAAAGCCTGTTGGAATCAAGTTATCACCCACAAAAAAGAAAGCCATGAGTTACGATCTTATAAACAGAAAAGACCCGAGAATTGATACTATTTTCAAAGGGCTGGAAAACATGGAGCGCATGATAGACGCAATACGGACGGCTCCAAGGCCCGCATTCCACGGTGATTATTTCCTCACGGACGAGGAACTTTCAAAACTGTTGAAAGTAAGCCGGCGTACCTTGCAGGAATACCGGACCCTCGGTATGATACCTTACTATCTTGTACAGGGAAAAGCCCTTTACAAAGAGTCAGACATACAAAAAGTTCTTGACGACGCATATAAAAGATGCAGGGAAGAACAGCGATGGGTATGAAGCAAAAGTAAAAGAAACGGCCTCTTTACAAGGTCGTTTCTTTGTTGTCGGACAATTGGTATCCGAATTTCCTTCTCCGTTTCTTGACAATAACCTCTTCTTCGTACAAACCAAAAGTTCGGTCCATTCCGGCTGCTTTCAGCCGTTTCATGTCCTCGTCCACTTTCCTGTCAGTCACTTTGGCATAAAGCTGCGTGGTCTCAATACGCATGTGCCCCATCATTTTGCCGACTGTCTCGATTGGAACACCCAATGAAAGGGTTATATGGGTTCCGAAATTGTGTCGTGCCTTATGAAATGTAAGTTCAAATCCGTAAACTTCACCCAACTGGTGGGCGAGCATAATGAAATACGTACGACTATACAGATTGAAGACCTTGTCATCCTTTCTCTGTTCCCGATATTTCTCTATTATCTTCAACGGAATATCCAGCAATCGGACAGAAGACAGTGTTCCTGTTTTCTGGCGATGGATATGAATCCACCATGAACCGTCTTCAGATTGGGTAATATCATTTACCCTCAGTTTTTTCAAATCCGTATAGGCAAGTCCGGTAAAAGTGGAGAAGATGAACATATCCCTTACAAACTGAAGCTGTGGCTTCTCGACAGGTGTTGTAAGCAGTGTCTTCAGGTCTTCCAGCTTCAGATGACGACTTTTCCGTTTGGGCAGTTCAGGATGAAGGCGACAATACGGATCACGGCGGATTGTTCCCTGGCTGACAGCCCGCATGGTCATCTTCTTCAGCCTATAAAGATGTTCATGCACGCTCTTCGGGCTTAAATTCCTGTCCGTCCTGAGAAAAAGTTCAAAGTCATCATAAAAAACACGGTTAAGGTTCCGTAAAAGAACATCCTCTACGCCACGTTTTTCCTCGATGAAAGCCGAAAGATGCTTATATGAACGCTGGTAAGAGTCATAAGTTTCTTTTATCCGGTCTATTCCGATACGTTTCTTAAACTCCTCGTTATGCTCTCTGAAAAGAGCCAGCAGAGTTAACGGTTTCTGACCGACTCCCATCACGGCATTCTTTACCTGCTCTGCCGTAATAAATCCCAGACTGTTCTTAATCCGCCTGTAATGCTCCTTGATTTCTTTGGTCAGATCATCAATAGCCCGGTTGACGGTAATGGCATTCTCACTGCGGCCGTCAGCCCGTCCTTNCTGTTCCGAAGCCATACCCAAAAGTTGATGCTTTACATCCTCTGCTGTTACATCCTCACGGATTGCAGATTGTTCCGCATAGATGCCGAGCGCGGCAGCACGTATTTCATCCAGTCTGTTGTTTATGTCTCTTGCCGCAACACTTTTTCCACACGCCCGTCCGGATGACCACAATGACTGTGGCACACGAAACTTGACACTGAATGCTGTTTCAGAGTGCTTGCCGACAATAAGCCGTGCCATCACGGGACAGTTTCCCCTGGCATCCGCCTCGCTCTTTTTAAGGTAGAACGAAACCTTTACATCTGTCTGATTCATAATCTGTTCCATTGTTTGCAAAATTAACAGAGACAGAGTTAATCATCGGCATGTAAAATATCGTCAGACATCGACAAAGCTATCACCATTGACTTCCGGAACCTATATTTTTCATATCTCAAAAAAAATAAGTACCTTCGCTAAGCCAAAATGATGAAACTGCGTTCTTTACGGTCGGAGCAGAAAGGATTTTCAAACAACTCCATACAACTGGAATGGGCAACGGATAGGTAGCAATTTTTTCGCTTAACTATTCAAAAAACGGCTTCAAAGCACACATTTACAAATGCGGAATAATGCTGCGTATCTCCCTGAAAGCCCAATAGTTTACATTATTCTTCCTAAATCCATCCGAAATCGGGCGAGTTTCCGTATCTTTGCCTCATATCCAAAAATAAAGTAAAATGATGGAAACAAGAATCACATCCCCCCGCATCACCGAGCTGAAGCCCGGCGAGATATTCGTTTTCGGCAGCAACCTGGAAGGAGCCCACGGCGGAGGCGCCGCCCTGCTGGCCTGGAAGAAGTGGGGAGCCGTGTGGGGGCAGGGCGCCGGCCTGCAAGGGCAGACCTACGGTATCCCGACCATGCACGGAGGCCCCGACGCCATCAAGCCCTATGTGGACGACTTCATCCGCTTCGCCCGCGAACACCCCGAACTGACGTTCCTCGTCACGGAGATAGGCTGCGGCATTGCCGGATTCAGGCCGGAGGAGATTGCCCCGCTCTTCAAGGACGCGGTCGGGGTAGCGAACATACACCTGCCTCAACGCTTCTGGGAGGTGCTGAACGCAAAGTAAAGACGCGTGCGCCGACGGCCCAAAGCCACCAGAATACACACCAGCGAACAGAAGGCGCAGACCACGAAGACGATGCCGGTAGACGAAAGGATGTTGCCCATGCCGACCAGGGGCGAAACGATGCCGCCCGCCGCAAAACATACGGCACCGAGCAATGCCGAAGCCGTACCGGAGTTCTCGCGCTGGCTCTCCATGGCCAGGGCCGTACTCGAAGTAAACGTCATGCCCATATTGAACAGCAGCAGCAACATCAAGACCTCGTACAACCAAAAGTTGCAGCCCGACATGAGCGCCACGCACTGAAGCACCGACACGATGGCCATGCCGCAACAGCCGGTCAGCGTACAGCTTTCAGGACGGTGGAACTTGACCGACAAGGCGGCAGCCACTCCGATGGCCAGCGCATTGACACCGAAACAGAGGCTGAAGGCAAAGGCGGAGAACCCATAGTGCTGCTGCACGATGAAGGGCGAGGAAGCGATGTTTGCAAACAGTACACCCTGGGCAAAAGCCATCTGAAGCACATAGCACACGTAACGCCGGTCGCGCAGAACAGTGCCGAAACTGCGGAACGTATCGCCCCACCGCTCGGCCGAACGCTGTTCGCGGGGCAATGATTCCCGGAAGCGCAGGCAGCCGGCCAGCAGCAGGATGCCCAGTCCGAACAGAACCCAGAAAATGCCCTGCCAGCCTATCAGGTCGGTCAGCAGACCACCCACGATGGGAGCTGCTACGGGCGCCACTCCGTTGATGGCACCGATGACTGCCAGCATCTTGGCCAGCTCGCGACCCGCATACTTGTCCGTAGCTACCGAACGAGAGATGACGATGCCGCCCGCACCCGCAATGCCCTGCAACAGACGGAAAGCCACAAACTGCTCGATACTCCGCGAGAACAGGCACAGCAGGGTAGAAGCGATGAACAGCCACATGGCCACCAGCAACGGCAGACGACGCCCGTAGCGGTCACTCAGCGGGCCGAAGAACACCTGCCCCACGGCCAGGCCGATCATACTGGTCGTCAGTCCCAGTTGTACCATCGAAGAAGTGGTATGGAAATAACCGCCCATCGAGGGCAGGCTGGGCAGGTACATGTCGGTGACAAACGGTCCGAAAGCAGTCAGCATGCCCAGCAATATCAACAGAAATACCTTGGAATTTTCTTTTGCCATAATACCTATATCTTAGAAAAGCGGTGCAAAGTTACCATGAATTCCGGAAATCTGTACCACCGCATACCAAGGCCTATCACCCTTTTTGGAAAACATTTTCAGAAGTTAACAACAGGCACTGCAGATGACGCAGATAGCCATCGATTTATTTGCCCCAATTTCCTACTTTTCTTATTTTTGCATCCGTCAAACCAAAGCAAGAACCACAACATGCAATACCGACTCACCGCCCCCGCCTCGCTGCACGCCTCCGTACAGCTGCCCGCCTCGAAGAGCATCAGCAACCGCGCGCTCATCCTCCACGCCCTGTCGGGAGGAGCCACACGCCCCGAGAACCTGAGCGACTGCGACGACACGCAGGTCATGATACGCGCCCTGGACCACATGCCCGACGTGATAGACATCCACGCCGCCGGCACGGCCATGCGTTTCCTCACCGCCTACCTCTGCGTGACGCCGGGCACACACGTCATCACCGGCACCGAACGCATGCAGCAGCGCCCCATCCGCATCCTGGTGGACGCCCTGCGCACGCTTGGCGCACACATCGCGTATGCGGGCAACGAAGGCTTCCCGCCCCTGCGTATCACCGGTACCCGGCTGACGGGTAGCGAAATAGAGCTGGCGGGCAACGTGAGTTCGCAATACATCTCGGCCCTGCTGATGATTGGCGCCGTGCTGCCCGCGGGACTGAAGCTGCAGCTGACGGGCGACATCATCTCGTGCCCCTACATCAACCTGACGCTGCAACTGATGCACGACTTCGGCGCACAGGCCGGATGGACGTCGGAAAGCAGCATCGCCGTGGAACCCGGCGGCTACCGCGACACGCCCTTCCGCGTGGAGAGCGACTGGAGCGCGGCCTCCTACTGGTATCAGATGACGGCCCTTTCGCCCGATACCCCCGAAGTGGAACTGCTGGGACTCCATGCCCGCAGTCCGCAGGGTGACAGCCGCGGTGCCGAGCTCTTTGCCCGTCTGGGCGTGCAGACGGAGTTCACTCCACAGGGAGTGAAGCTCCGCAAGGAGGGCCATCCTGCCGGGCGTCTGGGCGAGGACCTGGTGGACATCCCCGACCTGGCACAGACCTTCGTGGTGACCTGCTGCCTGATGGGCGTCCCCTTCCGCTTCACCGGCCTGCAGAGCCTCAAAATCAAGGAGACCGACCGCATTTGCGCCCTCATCACCGAGCTGCGGAAGCTGGGGTACACCGTGCACGCCGAGCAGGACAGCATCCTGTGGTGGGACGGCGAACGCTGCCCGGCCGACCCACAGCCCGCCATCGACACCTACGAAGACCACCGCATGGCCATGGCTTTCGCCCCCGCCTGCCTCGTGCGCCCTGACATCCGCATCAACGAGCCGCAGGTGGTGAGTAAGTCTTACCCTCGCTACTGGGACGATCTACAGGCAGCCGGATTCGGCATTACGACATATCCCGAAAGCAAATAAGCAGCAAGTTTCCGTTTTTTTAAGCCCATCCTGCCTCGTCATGCCCAGATTCTGTGTATCTTTCGACAAGACAGGCTTCACTTCGGAACCTAAAGCTTGAAAACTTTGTTTTCACTTTGCGCTTCTCTCAGTTTGCACTATCTTTGCACCACGCTATTATATATATAAAGGTATGTGGATACTGATTGTTAGTCTGATAGTCCTGGCCGTGGTAGCAGCCGTAGCCGGAGTGATACGCAACCGCCGCCTGCGCCGGCAGGTGGAAAGCGGCGAGTTGGAAGCCATGCCCGAAGTCGTGGAAGTGGATTCGGAGTGTTGCGGCCAGCACGAGGTGTGCGAAAAGGAAAGTCTGCTGGCAGCCGTCAGCAAGAAGATAGAATACTACGACGACGAAGAACTGGACCAATACATTGGCACGCCCGGCGACGCCTACACGCCCGAGCAGGAAGAGGATTTCCGCGATGTGTTCTACACCATGCAGGAAGAAGACGTGGCCGGATGGGTACGCAGCCTGCAGCTGCGCGGCATCGCCCTGCCGGACAACCTGAAGGACGAAGTGTTCCTCGTGGTCGGGGAACTGAGGGCCAATCCGCATAAAAAATAAGAAGTTAAAGAAGTTAGAAGCCGATACTCTTCACTAACCGCTAACCGTTCATCACTAACCGCTAACTAACCGCTCACCACTAACCGCTAAAAACATGGACCTGTTACAATATACATTCTTCCAACACGCCCTGCTGGGCAGCCTGCTGGCAAGCATTGCCTGCGGGCTGGTGGGCACGTACATCGTGACGCGGCGGCTGGTATTCATCAGCGGCGGACTGACGCATGCCTCGTTCGGCGGCATCGGACTGGGACTGTACACCGGCATCCCGCCCATCCTGTCGGCAGCCGTGTTTGCCGTGCTGTCGGCTTTCGGCGTGGAGTGGCTCAGCAAGCGCAAGGACATGCGCGAGGACTCGGCCATTGCGGTCTTCTGGACGCTGGGCATGGCGCTGGGCATCATGTTCACCTTCCTGTCGCCGGGCTTTGCGCCCGACCTCTCGGCCTACCTCTTCGGCAACATCCTGACCATTACAGCGAGCGACATCGCCCTGCTGGGTGTGCTGTCGGCCGTTCTGGCCGTATTCTTCGGCCTCTACCTGCGGCCCATCGTCAGCATCGCCTTCGACCGTGAGTTCGCCCGTTCGCAAGGGTTGCCGGTGGCCTTCTTCGAATACACCCTGATGATGTTCATCGCCCTGACCATCGTGGCCTGCCTGCGCATGGTGGGCATCGTGCTGGTCATCTCGCTGCTCACCATCCCGCAGATGACGGCCAACCTGTTCTCCCACCGTTTTCTCCGCATCGTGTGGCTGTCCATCGGCATCGGCTACCTCAGCTGCCTGGGCGGCCTGCTGCTGTCGTTCTACCTGAACGTGCCCTCGGGAGCGTCCATCATCTTCTTCTCCATCCTCATCTATGCGGTGTGCAAGATGGGGAAGACCCTTTACATCGCCCGTCTGAAACGGCAGGCGAAACCCTGAAACAATCGTTTATAAGAAACAAAAAGATAGATACAATGGAAATCAACATTCAGTCATTAGACCAGATTCACGAAGCTGCCCGCCAGTTTGTCGAGGCTATGGGCGACAATACCGTCTTCGCCTTCTACGGCAAGATGGGAGCCGGAAAGACCACGTTCATCAAAGCCGTCTGCGAGGAGCTGGGCGTGAGCGATGTCATCACGTCGCCCACCTTCGCCATCGTCAACGAATACCGTTCCGACCTGGCCGGAGAGCTCATCTACCACTTTGACTTCTACCGCATCAAGAAGCTCGAAGAGGTGTACGACATGGGATACGAGGACTACTTCTACAGCGGTGCCGTCTGCTTCATCGAGTGGCCGGAGCTGATTGAAGAGCTGCTGCCGGGCAACACCGTCAAGGTGACCATCGAAGAAGTGGAGAACGGCGCACGCCGCCTGACGATGGAAGAATTAGCCTGAGCGCAGCCATGGCCAGCCAATATCTGATACAAGGCATCTTTGCCGCAGCAGGCATCGTCAGCCTACTGGCGGCCCTGCTGGACTGGGACTGGTTCTTCACGGCACGCAACACGCAGTTCGTGGTGCGCAACGTGGGCCGCCGGCAGGCCCGCCTGTTCTACGGCGTGCTGGGACTGATTCTGATAGCCACCGCCATATTCTTTGTGCTGAACACGCCACCCGCCTGAAGCAGGCCTTCCCAGCCAGTGCTTCGTGACCCTCTGACGAAGTGCTTCGTCACCCCCTCATGAAGCACTGCATGAGCACCTGACGAAGCACTTCCTGAAAACGTCATGCCGTGCTTCGTCAGAAAGCAACGAAGCACGGCATGAACAAAAGAGGAGGAAAACGCCCGACTCATTCGCCGTCGCCCAGCGAGTCGGTATATTCCATTTCGCCCTGAACGACGAAGAGCAGTTCTTCGGGGTCGAACTCGCCCATCTCGTCCTTGCGGGCTTCCTTAATGATATAGTCTACAATCTTCTCCAGGTCGATGTCGATGTAGCCGTCCTCGTCGGGCTGTGCATCGAGGATGCCGCTCTCCACATAGTACTCGTCAATTACGTCGAGGAAGTAATACAGTTCGTCGTCGGAGAACCTGTCCTTCAGGTCCTGCGGCAGATAGTTCTTGATGAACTCGATGGTCTTCTCGTCATCCAGGTCATCCTGCAAGAATTCGTCTACTGTTCCCATGTCATGAATGATTTTAAAAGTGACGAAGGCCGCAAATGCAACCGCCCCGTTACAGGGATACGCCCACATTTGCAGCCATCCTGACTATGATTTATAACAAAGCTTCAATCTTGGCTGCATAAGCCGGTTTGGTAGCGGAACCCACCTGCTTGTCCACCAGTTTGCCGTCCTTGAAGAACAGCACGGTAGGGATGTTGCGGATGCCGAACTCGGCAGCTACGTCGCCGTTCTCGTCCACGTCGCACTTACCGATAAGTACCTTGCCTTCGTATTCGGCTGCCAGTTCCTCGATGATGGGAGCCACCATCTTGCAAGGTCCGCACCACGGTGCCCAAAAGTCTATCACTACAGGCTTTCCTTCTGCGAGGGTTGCCTGATAATTGCTGTCAGTAATCTCCAATGCCATTGTCTTAAGCTTTTAAATTATTGATTGTTATTAGTTTATTCTCTGGTTATTTTTTAACCGATTGCACGGGCAAAGATAGTGAAAGTCGAAAGCAAAAAAAATAAGCTTGCTTAATTTTTTTGCTGAGACGCATCCTATCTTATTCATCGACCACTAATTGATTCGGAAATCCAGCTCCGGACGTTCCTTTAAATAAGAAATCAGCTCACGCCCCACGGAAAGCTTCACCGGACGCGACACCATGTCGAGCGTCAGCTTGGTTTCCGGGTCGGACACTTTGACATAAAGCTCCGTCGAGCCGGGATGTTCCTTGGTAAGGTCGGCCAGCTCGTTCACCAGCTCGGTGTTGAGCACCGTCAGCGGGATGAGGATCGTTATCTTCTCGATGAGCTTCTCCTTGACGTCGGGCAGCAGTTCGATGGACGTTATCTTCAGCTCCAGCTCGTTCTGCCGCCACTGCTTGGGCTGGCAGCGCGCCTTGATATAAAGGAAGGTACGCTCGCCCAGATATCCCTGATAGGTGACCCAGTCGTTGCCGAAGAACGGTATCTCGGCGGCTCCGGAGTAGTCTTCTATCTTGGCGATGCCATACGGATTGCCGTTCTTGCTCGTGCCGCGGCGCAGGGAGGTGACGATGCCGCCCATCGTGATTTCGCGGCCCACGAGCGCCTCCTTGTTCTCAAGCTCGGCCATGTGGGTGTTGCATACATGCTCCAGCACCACGGCATACTCGTCCAGCGGATGGGCGGAAAGATAGATGCCCACCAGGTCGCGTTCCTTGTTCAGGCGGTCCAGGTCGCTCCAGCGTTCGGCCTCGGGCACTTCGGGCGTGGCGATGTCCACCACGTTCTCGCCGCCGAATAGCGAATTGGCAGCCGCGGCCTTGTCAGCCTGATAGCGGTTGCCGTAGCGCACGAGCGACTCCAGGAAGACTTCCCCCTTGGAGTTAAGGGCGAAATACTGCTCGCGGCGCAGCTCGGGGAAGCTGTCGAAACCTCCCGCCAGGGCCAGGCACTCGAGGTTCTTCTTGTTGCAGGCATTGAGGTTGACACGCTGCACGAAGTCGAAGATGCCCTTGTAAGGTCCGTTCTTCCGCCGTTCATCCATGATGCTCTGCACGGCACCCTCGCCCACTCCCTTCACGGCACCCAGTCCGAAGCGGATGTTGCCTTCGGGGTTGACGGTGAACTTCAGGTTACTCTCGTTCACATCGGGTCCCAGCACCTTGATGCCCATCGACTTGCACTCGTCCATCAGCTTAGTGATGGTGGTGATGTCCGAGAGGCTTCGGCTCATGACGGCCGCCATGTATTCGGCAGGATAGTTGGCCTTCAGGTAGGCCGTCTGGTAGGCTACCCAGGAGTAGCACGTGGCGTGCGACTTGTTGAAGGCGTAGGAAGCGAACTTCTCCCAGTCGGCCCAGATTTTCTCCAGCACCTTGGGGTCGTGCCCGTTCTTCTGCCCGCCGGAGATGAACTTCGGCTTCATGTGGTCCAGCTTGTCGCGCAGCTTCTTACCCATGGCCTTGCGCAGGGCGTCGGACTCGCCGCGGGTGAAGTCGGCCAGCAGACGGGAGAGCAACATCACCTGCTCCTGGTAGACGGTGATGCCGTAGGTATCCTTCAGGTACTTCTCCATGATGGGGATATCGTATTCGATGGGCTTGCGTCCCCACTTGCGGTCGATAAAGTCGGGGATGTAGTCCATAGGCCCCGGGCGGTAGAGGGCGTTCATGGCGATGAGGTCCTCGAACGTACTGGGCTGCAGCTCGCGCAGGTACTTCTGCATGCCGGCCGACTCGAACTGGAAGGTTCCGATGGTGCGGCCGTCGCAATACAGTTTGTAAGTGGCGGGGTCGTTGATGGATATCTTGTCGATGTCGAGTTCGATGCCGCGGTGCAGGCGGACGTTCTCTACCGCCTCCTTGATGATGGAAAGGGTCTTCAGGCCCAGGAAGTCCATCTTGATGAGCCCCGTGTCCTCGATGACGGAGCCTTCGTACTGGGTGACGAGCATCTTCTCGCCCGTTTCCTTGTCGTCGGCCGTGCTGACGGGCACCCAGTCGGTGATGTCGTCACGGCAGATGATGGTACCGCAGGCATGCACACCGGTGCCACGCACGTTGCCTTCAAGCATCTTGGCATATTTGATGGTCTCGCGCACCAGCGGGTCGGGCGACGCCTCGGCCGCCTGCAGCTCGGGCACGTAGGCGATGGCGTTGGGCAGGTTCAGCTTCTTGTCGGGAATCTTGTCGGGCACCAGCTTGCACAGGCGGTCGGACTCGGACAGCGGGAGCTTCTCCACGCGGGCCACGTCCTTGATGGCCATCTTGGTAGCCATCGTGCCGTAGGTAATGATGTGGGCCACCTTCTCCTGTCCGTACTTCTCGGTCACCCAGCGGAGCACCTCGCCGCGACCGTCATCATCGAAGTCCACGTCGATATCGGGGAGGGAGATACGGTCGGGGTTCAGGAAACGCTCGAACAGCAGGTCGTACTGAATGGGGTCTATCTTCGTGATGCCCAGGCAGTAGGCCACCGCCGAACCAGCCGCCGAACCACGTCCCGGCCCCACAGACACGCCGAGCTGGGTACGCGCGGCGTTAATGAAGTCCTGCACGATGAGGAAGTAACCGGGGAAACCCATGGTCTTCATGATGTAGAGCTCGAACACGAGGCGTTCCTTCACCTCCTCGCTCAGCGGGTCGCCGTAGAGGCGCTTGGCCCCGTCGAAGGCCAGCTTGGCCAGGTAGTCGGCCTCCAGCTTGATGCGGTACAGCTTCTCGTAGCCGCCCAGACGCTTGATCTTAGCGTTGGCGGCCTCCTCGTCGAGCACCACTTCGCCGTTCTCGTTGCGGGTGAACTCGTTGAACAGGTCCTGTTCGGTATATTTCTTGCGGTATTCCTCCTCCGTACCGAAGTCTTCGGGGATGGCGAAGGTAGGCATGATGGGGGCATGGTCGATGGAATAGAACTCCACCTTGTCCAGAATCTCCAGCGTGTTGGTGAGCGCTTCGGGCACGTCGGCAAAGATCTCGTTCATCTCGGCCTTGGTCTTCATCCACTCCTGCTTGGTGTAGAGCATGCGGGTGGGGTCGTCGAGGTCCTTGCCCGTACTGAGGCAGATGAGGCGGTCGTGAGCTTCGGCGTTCTCCTCGTCCACGAAATGGACGTCGTTCGTACAGATCAGCTTGATGCCATACTTCTTGCTGTATTCCATCAGCTTGGCATTCACCTTCTGCTGCAGGGGATAGGCCTCGTGGTTGGCACGCGGCACGGTGGCCTTGTGGCGTTGCAGCTCCAGGTAAAAGTCGTCGCCGAAGAGGTTCTTGTACCAGCGGATGGCCTCCTCGGCCTCGTCGTACTTGTCGTTGGTTATCTTCTTGGGGATTTCGCCACCCAGGCAGGCGGAGCAGACAATCAGGCCCTCGTGATATTTCTCCAGCTCGTTGCGGTCGGTACGCGGACGCATATAGTAGCCTTTGGTCCAGGCGCGCGACACCAGCTTGATGAGGTTGTGGTAGCCCTTCTCGTTCTTGGCCAGCACCACCAGGTGGTAACCGCTCTGGTCGGGCTTGCCCTCCTTCTTGTCCATCGTGCGTCGCGCCACGTACATCTCGCAGCCGATGATGGGCTTGAAGATGCGGGCTTCCGCCGCAGCTATCTTCTCGCGGCAGTCGGCCAGCGCGGCTTCCTTGTCTTCACACTCCTCCTTGCCGCTCTCGATGTCGGCCATTTTCTTCTTCAGGTCCTTGATTTCTCCCTTCGGGCCACTGTTCTTCTTGTTGACGTAGTTGGTGAACTCCTTGATGCCGAACATGTTGCCGTGGTCGGTCACCGCGATGCCGCGCATGCCGTCCTTCATTGCCTTGTCCACCAGGCGGCTGACACTGGCCTGCCCGTCGAGTAACGAATACTGGGTATGTACGTGTAGATGAACAAAATCTTGCATAAGCACTCCTTTCAAATTGGAGCATAAAGGTACAATGTCTGACATTTTTCACCAAAATATTCATCAAAAAATTGCTCACAGATGCATTTATGCCCCATTTTCTTGCTTGATTTTTAAAATAGCCCTATTTTTGCGGGTAATTACTAATTTAAACCAAATCCCAAGACAAACGGATTGATTACATGGGCAGACTTAAAAGACTAAAGAAAATACGCATACACCGTGAAGGCACCCACACACTGATAGGAAGCCTGATACTGCTGCTGGCAGTTGACTCCGCCCTGTACTTCGGGTTGGAATGCAAGATACCTTTTTATATTGTAGGCGTGGTCAGCCTGGTGGTGTACGGCATACTGGTCAACTTCTTCCGTTGCCCGATACGTCTCTTCGGCCAGGATACGGAGAAAGTGGTGGTAGCGCCGGCCGACGGCAAGGTGGTAGTCATCGAAGAAGTGGAGGAGAATGAATACTTCCACGACCGCCGTCTCATGGTGTCCATCTTCATGAGCCTGGTCAACGTACATGCCAACTGGTATCCCGTGGACGGCACCATCAAGAAGGTGGGCCACCAGAACGGAAAATTCATGAAAGCCTGGCTGCCCAAGGCCAGCACGGACAACGAACGCTCGATGGTGGTCATCGAAACGCCCGAAGGCGTGGAGGTGATGGCACGGCAGATAGCCGGAGCCATGGCACGCCGCATCGTCACCTATGCCGAGCCGGGCGAGGAATGCTACATCGACGAGCACATGGGCTTCATCAAGTTCGGCTCGCGTGTGGACGTCTACCTGCCGCTGGGCACTGAAATACTTGTCAAACTGGGGCAACTGACTACGGGCAACCAGACAGTCATCGCCAAACTAAAATAATCCCATTATGGCCAATTGCATCACCCGTCATATTCCCAACGCGCTGACCTGCCTGAACCTGTTTTCGGGCTGCATCGCCGGCGTGATGGCCTTCGAAAGCCGCTACGAACTGGCATTGCTGTTTATCATCATCAGTGCGACATTCGACTTTTTCGACGGATTGGCCGCCCGCGCACTGAACGCACATTCTCCCATCGGCAAGGACTTGGATTCGCTGGCCGACGACGTCAGCTTCGGCGTGGCACCGTCGATTATCGTCTTCTCCCTGTTCAAGGAGATGCCCTACCCCGACTATCTGGCAGGCACAACTGCCTGGCTGCCCTATGCAGCTTTCCTCATTTCGGTATTCTCGGCCCTGCGCCTGGCCAAGTTCAACAACGACACGCGCCAGGCAACTTCCTTCATCGGCCTGCCCGTGCCTGCCAACGCCCTGTTCTGGGCCTCGTTCGTAGCGGGCTACCATCCGATGCTGACCGGCGGCAGTGTTCATCCGCTCGGACTGCTGGCCGTAGTCTGCCTCTCCTCGTGGCTGCTGGTATCGGAGATTCCGATGTTCTCGCTGAAGTTCAAGAACCTGTCGTGGAAGGACAACAAGGTGAGCTTCATCTTCCTGCTGCTCTGCATCTACTTCCTGGCAACCTTGAAAATACGCGGTTTTGCCGTCTCCATTGTCTGGTACATCCTGCTGTCGCTGTTCACAGGCCGGAAGAAGTGAACTTTCCGTCTGGCACGATTGTTGTAGTAGTGTTATCAGAACCAACTAAAACACTTGATATACATGTTACATTTCTTAGGATTTCTGTTCATACTCATCATAGCGATACTGATTATCGGCCTCAGCGTCATCTTCAGCATTGTACGCGGCTTCTTCGGCTTCGGACGGAAGAAGCCGTCGCCGCGCAACTTCCAGGGCGGCTATACGTTCTACGGAGACAACCGCCAGTCGTCGCGCACCTCCACGACCCCGAACGACGGCATCCGCCCCGAAGAAGGCGAACTCCACATCAAGCACAAGGAGCGCATCTTCTCCAAGGACGAAGGCGAGTATGTGGACTTTGAAGAGATAAAAGACTAACAGCCATGAACAGGGGAGCAATCATCTTAGCAGTATTACTATCGTGGTGCGCGACCGTCGGCCTATATGCACAGGACGACAAACCGACATTCACAGCAGACTTATACGGAGGAATATATCTCAACAATGAACAAGCCTGGCAACTTGAGCCATCCGTCAGCTGGCTTTTCCACAAGTATCTCGGAGTGGCACTTGGATTGGAGTTAACCGGCCAATACAACCAGCCGAGCCGTCAGACCACCATTGACGGACAGGAGGCTGAGCTCACAGACAATGAAAGAAACATCCGATGGGTCATCTTCAAGCCGTCTGTGATACTGAAATCTCCCACCGTATGGGAAAGTGCGGACCACGACTACCGGCTTTGGTTCCAGGTAGAGCCTGGCCTCAGCCTGGCATGCCCATTCCGCAACTCTCTAACCTATGAAATCAAGGAATTCGCGGGAGCAGTCAGCCAAACCGTAGATTACCGACGATTTCCCAATAAAGACCTCCAATGGTTCTACTGGAACGCAAGAGCTTCGGTCAACTTTGCCATCGGCCGTTTCATCCTCAGAGGTGGATATTCCCTTTCCAATCTTGACTATTATTCCGGGCGAAGAAACATTACGTTAGCCAACGGGCAGAAGTTCCATGTTCCCAAGAGAGAATTAAGCCAGGGCATATTCCTGTCAATCGGTTATTCGTTCCATCATTTTTAACCGGTGCCTTCCCATTACGTCCCAATAAGTTAGCAGCCAATACCAACCGCTCACCACTAACCGTTAACCGCTTCCCCCCCTTACCGTTTCCGCTGGAAGAATTCTTTCATCAGGGTGGCACATTCGTCGGCCATCACACCTTTCACCACGACCGTTTTTGGATGAAGGGCCTGCGGCGCATAGCGCTGGTAGCCCCGTTTCTCGTCCTCGGCCCCGAAGACGAGGCGGCCGACCTGTGCCCAGGCAATGGCACCGGCACACATCACACAAGGCTCTACCGTGACGTAGAGCGTGCACTCGTTCAGATACTTGCCGCCAAGGGCCGACGCCGCAGCCGTAATGGCCTGCATCTCGGCATGGGCCGTCACGTCCGTCAGGGTTTCGGTCAGGTTGTGGGCACGGGCGATGATGCGGTCCTTGCACACCACGACCGCCCCGACGGGCACTTCGTCGCGCTCGGCCGCCTTCCGGGCTTCGGCCAAGGCCTGCTTCATGTAATGTGGGTCGTCCATATTGGTCAGGAATTAAAGAAGTTAGAGAAGTTAAAGGAGTTAGAGCCGATACATTGTCTTGCCGACCAATCAGCGCCTCATGTCGTGCTCGCCAAAGAGGGTCGGATAGTCTTCCTCCATATTCTTGTGGATAAACATGAGAATAGTCTCCCTGAACCAGCGCGATTTGTTGGTTATCTTGTACTTCTCCAGATAACGGTCCACAATCCGCAGTTCCTCCTCGCTCATCAGGCACACAATGCGCTGTTCGCGTTTGGGCTCGTCGGGCGTTGCTTTCGCACACGTTTTGTCTCTCTTTCTCATATTTCCTGCAAAATTAGTGTTCCTGCCGTAAATTCAAAGCAGAAAAAGCGTAAATTTGTCTCCCGAGAAGAAAAAAGACGGTAATATGGCAGCACACAACAGACTGGGAAAGGAAGGCGAGGATGCCGTAGCAGCCTATCTGGAGCGGAAAGGCTACACGATACTTCACCGCAACTGGCGCAAGAACCGCCTGGAGCTGGACATTGTAGCCACGCACGACGGCGAGCTGGTGGTGGTCGAAGTGAAGACCCGTACCAACACCGACTACAAGGAGCCTCAGGAGGCCGTGGACTGGCGGAAGGTGCGCCACATCGTCGTGGCGGCCGATGCCTACATCAAGCATTTCGGCATCGACCTGCCCGTCCGCTTCGACATCGTTACGGCCGTCGGCGACCGGCCGCCGTTCCAGATCGAGCATCTGGAGAATGCTTTCTATCCGCCACAATTTTAAGCATAATGAATTTTACGTACAAAACCAAGATGACAACAATTCCTGAACAACCCTCCTTTCCAATCATCAGACTGGAAGAAACCGACTCGACCAACCGCTACCTGA
Organism: Mediterranea massiliensis; assembly: GCF_900128475.1. GTDB lineage: Bacteria > Bacteroidota > Bacteroidia > Bacteroidales > Bacteroidaceae > Bacteroides > Bacteroides massiliensis_E. Next base: position 402,628 of record NZ_LT635835.1, read on the forward strand.
GCGACCTGTGCGACAACGCCCCGTCCGCCCCCGCCGAATATACCACCGTCACCGCCCGCTTCCAGACATCGGGCAAGGGACAGCGCGGCAACTCGTGGGAATCCGAAGCTGGACAGAACCTCCTGTTCAGCACCGTGCTCTACCCCCGTTTCGTCGAGGCACGCCGCCAGTTTGTTCTGTCGCAGATTGTATCGCTGGCCGTCAAGGAAGAGCTGGACACGCATACAGAAGGTATCTCCATCAAATGGCCCAACGACATCTACTGGCACGAGAAGAAGATTTGCGGCATGCTCATCGAAAATGTGCTGGAGGGCAACCGCATCGGCCGCTGCATCCCCGGCATCGGCATCAACCTGAACCAGACCGCCTTCCGCAGCCCCGCGCCCAACCCAGTTTCGCTGAAGCAGATTACGGGCCGTGATTACGACGCGCTGACCGTCCTCAATGGCTTCCTGCGCCGTCTGCACACCTACTACGAAGCCCTGCGCCACGACGAAGACGGCCGCTTTGCCGCCTCCATTGCCCGCCGATACACCGACACCCTCTTCCGCCGCGAGGGCCTGCACCCCTACGAAGACGCCAACGGACGCTTCCTGGCCCGTCTGGCCGATGTGGAACCGGACGGGCGCTTCGTTCTGCAAGACGAGGCGGGACGCTTGCGTAAATACCTCTTCAAGGAGGTGCAATACATCCTTTAAAAGCCTTCACCCCCTTTTCTACCTGTGCCCTACGGCTTGAAACTACCGGTTTCGTTCACACACTAACTATTAAAACGACTGGTTTCACAATCGTTTCATCGCATGAAACTAACAGTTTCATTGAAAGAAACTACTGGTTTCATTCAATGAAACCGATGGTTTCAAAGCATGAAACTATCTTGAAACTCATAGGGGAGTGAACAGGTACGGGCAAGAAACAAATAAGACTTCCCCCTGACCGCCTCGGCAAGTCAGGAGGAAATCCTTCCGTACAATCCCTCCGGCCCGCGGCCGGAGACTTTATTCTTCGGAGGTCAATCCTTCATATTGTTCAAGCACCACCTGCACATGATAGGCGTGCTCCAGTGCCGGATAACGTTCCCTATAGAGAGAAGTGCGGTCCGCAATCACACAACGGAAGTGAGGAGCCGAATTGAAATCACGCGTATCAGGCGAAACGCCGCCATTGGACTCACTCAGAAACAGTTCGTCCGAACGGTTGCCCGACGACAGACGGACGGGCGTGAAGCGTTCGAAGAAAAACTTGCGTGCAAAACCGTCGTCCGTACGCACATTGAGTTCCAGAGGATCTTCGAGTCCGATGGGCTCGGCCGATGCATCGAAGGCATAGCACGAAGAACCGATAACCAGCTGTCCCGCGTTCATCGCTTCGTTCTGATAGACCAACGTATAACCCTTGACGACGGCAGGACCTGAAGAAGCATGCAGCATCTCCTGCTCCAGCGCGCTCTTCTCTTCATCGGTCAGCCCTGCACCCTGCAACATCACGCGGTTGTCTATCACGCCATAAAGATAATAGGGATACCCCACCGTAACCGACAAAAGATAGTCCCACCCGTAACCGTCACGAATAAGGACTTCCGCCTTTCCAGCCTTCAGCGGACGAATAAAGAGCTTGCTCCCTTCGCAACGGGCTTGCAGCACCTCTTCGTTGCTAACTTCCAAACGGAAATTCCCGTCACCACCCTGTATGAGGTACACACGATCGGCCGTTTCAAAAGCCCTCAGAGAGATACGAGGGTTTTCGTTATCGAAAACTTCATTCGGGTTTTCATACGCCAGTTGGATACGTGGAACGCTATCATCCTTCTCGGAACAGGCACTCAGCCCGAGTGACAGCAACGCCAGGCACAACAGGACAAAAGGAGTCAATTTTTTCATGTCGGGATGTTTTTTCTACAAAGGAAAGGATTTGTGGCGAAAGGATGAAACGTTTCCCGAAGTTTCTCGGGCATTTAACTTTCATTGCCAACTCAGCCGTCTATTGTATTCGCCTTTCACTACCTTTTAACAAGATAGGATGCGGCCCGGCAAAAACAAATTGAAAAACGTAGTTTTCATTTGTTTCTGCGCTCTCCTTTCACTACCTTTTGATAAGATAGGATGCGGTTCGGCAGAAACAAATTGAAAACGTTGTTTTCATTTGTTTCTGCGCTCACCTTTCACTACCTTTGCAACAAACAAAGCATTGCATCCCGATGACAGACGAAACCCATACACTTCACATCAAGAATATGGTATGCCACCGCTGCATCCTGGCCGTGGACCACGCCCTGCGTACACTGGGCCTGCACCCGCTGTCTGTGGAGCTGGGCATCGCCGTCACTGCCGAAGAGCTGACACCCGACCTCCGCCTGCAGGTAAAGGCAGCATTGGAAGCCCTGGAATTCGAGCTGATAGACGACCGCCGGATGCAGACGGTGCAACAGATGAAAGACCTCATCGTCGGCCTCGTTCACCAGCCCACGGACGCGCCCCTCCAGACCAACCTGTCCGACTACCTGGCCCGCGCCCTCAGCAAGGACTACAGCACGCTGAGCAAGCTGTTCTCCGAAGCTACGGGTACCACCGTCGAGAAGTATGTCATCGCCCAGAAAATAGAGCGGGCCAAAGAACTGCTGACCTATGGCGAACTGACACTGAACGAGATAGCCGACCGCCTGGGCTACTCGAGCACCGCTTACCTGAGTGCGCAGTTCAAGAGCGTGACGGGCCTCACCCCCACACAGTTCAGGCAACAGAAAGAGAAACGTCGCAGGCCGCTGGACGAAATCTGAGATAAAGACACAATCTTATAACTTATTCCCCGAATTCCATAACAACCGACCGGGAAGTCCGCCGTACCTTTGCAGACGTAAACACCAAAACCAACCGTCAGCAATGGAAAACGAACATACCATCCAACAGAACTTCGATGTACAGGGCATGAGCTGCGCCGCCTGCTCCGCCCGTGTGGAAAAGACCTTGAGCCGGCAGCCGGGCGTCGTCCAAGCCGCCGTCAACCTGGCCACGGCAACGGCTACAGTGACCTACGACCCGTCGGCCTGCAACGCCGCAGCCCTGCAACAGGCCGTAGAGGCCGTAGGATTCGGCCTGACTCCCAAACAGGAAACACCCGCGCCCTCGGAGGCGGAAGACAAGGAAGCGGAACAACTCCGCCAATACCGCGCGCTGAAGCGGCGCACCGTGTGGGCCATCGCCCTCGCCCTGCCCGTGGCCGTCATCGGCATGGCGTTCATGGACCTACCCTATGCCAACTACGTGATGTGGCTGCTCGCTACCCCCGTAGTTTTCGGACTGGGCCACGACTTCTATGCCAACGCCTGGCGTCTGCTGAAGCACCGCGCGGCCAACATGGACACGCTGGTGGCCGTCAGCACCGGCATCGCCTACTTGTTCAGTGTGTTCAACCTCTTCTTCCCCGACTTCTGGCGGTCGCGGGGCATCGAGCCGCATGTCTATTTCGAAGCCTCGGCCGTCATCATTGCCTTCATCCTGCTGGGCCGCCTGCTCGAGGCGCGTGCCAAAAGCCGGACAGCCGACGCCATCAAGAAGTTGATGGGTCTGCAACCGCAGACGGTAACGCTGGTAAATGAAGAATTAAAAATGAAGAATGAAGAACCAGGTTGCGCTGCGCCTGACAGTCCGCAAGGAAATTCTTCATTCTTCATTCCTCATTCTTCATTAAAAGAATCTTATCCATTGGAACAGGTCACCGTCGGCAATCTGCTTCTGGTGAAGCCCGGCGAGCGCGTGCCCGTGGACGGCACGGTCGTGAGTGGTGAGTCGTACGTGGACGAAAGCATGCTGAGCGGCGAACCGCTGGCTGTGGGCAAGCGTGCGGGCGACCGTGTACTGGCAGGCACCATCAACCAGAAGGGCAGCTTCGTCTTCCGCGCCGAGCAGGTGGGACACGACACACTGCTGGCCCATATCATCCGTGCCGTACAGGACGCACAAGGCAGCAAGGCCCCCGTGCAGAAGCTGGCAGACCGCATCGCGGGCATCTTCGTCCCCACCATCATGGCCATTGCCCTGCTGAGCTTCCTCGGCTGGGTACTGTTGGCCCCGACCGACGGCTTCACCCACGGCCTGCTGGCACTGGTGACGGTACTCATCATCGCCTGCCCCTGCGCCCTGGGCCTGGCCACACCGACAGCCATCATGGTGGGCATCGGCAAGGGAGCCGAACGGGGCATCCTCATCAAGGACGCCGAGAGCCTGGAGCGCGCCCGCAGGGTGGACACCGTCGTGCTGGACAAGACAGGTACCGTGACCGAAGGCCGTCCGCAAGTGACCACCCTCCTGTGGAAACACGAAGACAACCGCCACGCAGCCGCCTTCCATGCGCTGGAGAAGCGTTCCGAACATCCGCTGGCCGAAGCCGTCACGCACTACCTGGAAAGCAGTTTTCCCCAATTAGAGAAAAATACTTCTCCAATTGGAGAATTTGAAAGTCTGACCGGACGGGGCATCCGTGGCCGCGTCAGCAATACACTTTACTACATCGGCAACCGTCGCCTGCTGGACGAACAGCAGATTGCCATCGACCCGCAACTGGCGCAGGAAGCCGACCGCCTGGAAGCCGAAGCACAAACCGTCATCTGGCTGGCTGATGAGCACGAAGCTCTGGCCGTGGCCGCCATCGCCGACCGCGTGAAGCCTACCTCTGCCCAAGCCATCCGCCGCCTGCAACGCCAAGGCATCGACGTCCACCTGCTGACGGGCGATAACGAAGCCACCGCCCGCGCCATCGCCGCACAGACGGGCATCCGCCACTACCGAGCCAACGTGCTGCCACAAGAAAAGGCGGCCTACGTGGGCCGCCTGCAACAAGAGGGCAAGACCGTAGCAATGGTAGGCGACGGCATCAACGACAGCGCTGCCTTGGCACAGGCCGACCTGAGCATCGCCATGGGTACGGGTAGCGACATCGCCATGGACGTGGCAGGTATCACCCTGCTGAAGGGCGACCTCGGCAAGCTGTCCGAGGCCCTGCGTCTCTCCCACCTCACCGTGCGCACCATCCGGCAGAACCTGTTCTGGGCCTTCATCTATAATATAATAGGTGTGCCCGTCGCCGCCGGTGTGCTCTACCCCGTCTGCGGCTTCCTGCTCAACCCCATGATAGCGGGAGCGGCCATGGCGTTCAGCAGCGTCAGCGTGGTAACAAACAGCCTGCGGCTGAAGCGCAAGCGGCTGGACTGACATTCATTTTGAGAAAGCATCTCCCCGCAACACGACCTCAGCTTTTTGGAGTAGCGGAGAAGTGAACCGGATGCGGATGTCTCCCGCTTCACCCGTGGCCTGCACATAAGCCAGGAGGCGTCCACGCCACACGCGCTGACGGTGGTCGCGATGTTCGGACATATCGCTGTTATTCCCGTTCTCCAGGCCAAGCAGACGCGCGGGGCCTTCGATGCGGCAGGTGATTTCGTTATCGGCCAGGCGAACCGGTACCCCCTGCTCGTCCACCACTTCCACCAGCACATGGGCCACCCGACGGTCGGCCGACAACGTATCGCAATCCGCCGTGACACGCAGGGCGTAAGGCAGCCCGGACGAACGGACAGCATACGATGACAAGACCTTCCCGGCCTCATCGCAGCCCTCGGCACGCAGCTCGCCTGCCTCGTAGGGAATGTCCCAATGAATGATGCCGCTCTTTACGTCGTAGGGCTTCATCTCGCCTACCACCTTGTCATTGAGCAACAGCCGGGCCTGCGGAGCGTTGGTATAGCACACCACCCGTATCTGTTGCCCCGGTTCATAGTTCCAGATGTCCCAGGCGTCGGGCGACAGATAGTCGCGCTTCGGATAGGTGCCGATGTAGGTGACGGGCTTCTCGCTCCACAACGCAGCGCGATGATGGCCGCGCGGCTTCGGCAGGCTGGCGAAATCGAGCAGACCGGTACCCAGTCCGCGCGAAGGCCATACACCCGCTTCACCCAGATAGTCGGTGCCCGTCCATACAAACTGTCCGAAGATGAAATCCCTGTCTTTCACAGCCTGCCAGGCTCCGATGCCCGAACCCGTCTCGCTGCCGTAGATGACGCGGTCGGGATAGGCGGCATGGTCTTCATCGTAGCGGTTCTCCGTATAGTTGTAGCCCACTACATCCACGGCCTCGGGATAGGCGGTCTGGTTGGACATCACCACACCGGCCAGGGCGCCCGTCACGGGACGGCTCTTGTCCACGGCCCGCACGCAGGCTGCCAGCCGCTGGGCAATGACACCGATGCGCATGGCATCGGGCGCGTCGGGCTTGTAGCCGCCGAACATGGGTTGGTTGATGGCTGCTCCGGCTCCGTCCAGAATGGGATGCGAATAGGGGTCGTTCGGATAATCCACCTCGTTGCCGATGCTCCACAGGAAGACGGAGGGATGGTTGCGGTCGCGACGCACCATGTCCGTAACATCTTGCTCAATCCATTCTTCAAAGAAATCGAACGAACCCTGGTAGCCAGGTTCACCCTTGTTCCATCCCTTGATCCACTTGCGCTTGGGGAACTCCCATTCGTCCGAAGCCTCGTCCATCACGAGCAGGCCGAGGCGGTCGCACAGGTCGTAGACTATCGGTGCCTGCGGATTATGGCTCATGCGGATGGCATTGGCACCAAGGTATTTCTTAAGGTTGGTCAGGCGGCGTTCCCACACTTCGGGCGGCACTACGGCTCCCAATACACCGGCATCGTGGTGCAGGCAGACACCCTTCACCTTCATCCAGCGGCCGTTCAGGGCAAAGCCCTTGTCAGGATCAAACTCCAGCGTGCGCAGGCCGACTTTCGTTTCGTTTCCGTCCAACCACTTGCCATCGGCCAGCAGTTCCGTTTTCAACGTGTATAAATAGGGCATATCCAAGTCCCAACGTTTCGGGCGGTTCACCTGCAACGTCAGCGTCCGTTTGGACAGGCCAATCTTACCATCGGACACACGGCCGGAAGCCTGTGCCACCTGCCGCCCCTCAGCATCCAGCAACGTGGTCCTTACTTCCAGACGGCCCGTAGCCTCCACATGCTTCTCCACTTCCACATCGACGGCAATCGTCGCCCTGCGGTCGGTCAGCGAGGTGGCCTGCCATCCGATGCCCCATTGGGCAAAATGAACATCGGGTACTGATACCATCCATACGTCACGGTAGATGCCCGACCCCGTATACCAACGCGAATCGGCCGAGCGGCTATGATCCACCCGCACGGCCAGCACATTGTCGCCTTCCTTCAGATAGGGCGTCAGGTCGTACATGAACGAGATGTAACCATTAGGCCTCTTGCCCAGCAAATGGCCGTTCAGATACACCTCACTGCGATTGTAAACCCCTTCGAAGTAAATGTAATGCCGGGCCGCATCGTCCGTCACCCGAAAATGCTTGCGATACCAGCCGATGCCTCCAGGCAGATAGCCGGTACAGCTGGCCAGGTCGGGCGAGAGCTGCCCTTCGATAGACCAGTCGTGCGGCAGGTCGAGCTTGCGCCAACGGCTGTCATCATAACCCTCTACGACAGCCGCCGAATCATCGGCCAACTGGAAAAGCCATCCGTCGTTGAAGTTCACAGCCTTGCCAAAAGAAACCTGCGCCTCCAGCCGGAGGCTGAACAGAAAAGTAAATGTGATAAAAAAGAGAATGTGTTTCATCATATATGCCCTGTCTATAATTAATATTTTTCATACAACCATTCGAGCTACAAAAATATACATTCCGTTCAAAATAAAAAATCCATACCCGACAAAAAACAGACGTACAGATACTGCCATACGGTTCATCAGCAAAATCTGAAGATATATTCCCCAAGAAAGCGAGCAAAATATCTATGAAAACTTTATCTTTGTCCCCCAAGAGAAAAAACATCAAAAATTTAGCAAAACAAATTATGGCAACGTACAAAAGAATCTTACTGAAGCTCAGCGGCGAGAGCCTGATGGGCGAGAAGCAGTACGGCATCGACGAAAAACGTCTGGCCGAATATGCAGCACAGATCAAGGAAATACATCAGATGGGCGTGCAGATAGGTATCGTCATCGGCGGTGGAAACATCTTCCGTGGGCTGAGCGGGGCTTCGAAAGGCTTCGACCGCGTGAAAGGCGACCAGATGGGCATGCTGGCCACCGTCATCAACAGCCTGGCACTGAGCTCGGCCCTGGTAGCCGCCGGCGTCAAGGCCCGCGTGCTGACCGCCGTCCGCATGGAGCCCATCGGCGAATTCTACAACAAGTGGCGTGCCATCGAGTGCATGGAGGCTGGCGAAGTGGTCATCATGTCTGCCGGCACAGGCAACCCGTTCTTCACCACCGACACAGGTTCCTCGCTGCGCGGCATCGAGATTGAAGCCGACGTGATGCTGAAGGGTACACGCGTAGACGGCATCTATACCGCCGACCCGGAAAAGGACCCGACGGCCACGAAATTCCACGACATCACCTACGACGAAGTGCTGCGCCGCGGCCTCAAGGTGATGGACCTCACCGCCACCTGCATGTGCAAGGAGAACAACCTGCCCATCATCGTCTTCGACATGGATACGGTGGGCAACCTGAAGAAAGTCATGGCCGGCGAGGAAATCGGCACGCTGGTACACAACTGAAAAAGCAATGCTTTCCATCGGGGAAAGCAATGCTTTGCACCAAGGAAAGCAATGTTTTCCTTCAGACGGACAACGGCCTTCCGAATCAAAAAAAGACCTGCAATGTTGCAAAAGAAGGAATAATACGCTACATTTGCTCTACTAATTAAAAAAAACAATCATTCCATAAAGAACGAAGCGATATGAAAGACGTAAAAGACATCCTGAACGAAGCGCAGGAGAAAATGGACATGGCCATCATGTATCTGGAAGAGACACTGGCCCACATCCGTGCCGGCAAGGCTGACATCCGCCTACTGGACGGCATCCGCGTAGACTCCTACGGCAGCATGGTGCCCATCAACAACGTGGCCGCCGTGACCACTCCCGATGCACGCAGCATCGCCATCAAGCCGTGGGACAAGTCGATGTTCCGCATCATCGAGAAGGCCATCATCGACTCCGACCTGGGCATCATGCCCGAGAACAACGGCGAAATCATCCGCATCGGCATCCCGCCTCTGACTGAAGAGCGCCGCAAGCAGCTGGCCAAGCAGTGCAAGGGCGAAGGCGAAACAGCCAAGGTGAGCGTGCGCAACGCCCGCCGCGACGCCATCGACCAGTTGAAGAAAGCCGTCAAGGAAGGCCTCGCCGAAGATGCCCAGAAGGGCGGCGAAGAGAAGCTGCAGAAGGTACACGACAAGTATATCAAGCAGATTGACGAAATGCTGGCCGCCAAGGACAAGGAAATCATGACCGTATAATAATTGAAAATGGAAAATTGAGAATTGAAAATGACACGCACGGGCACTCCCCGGCTTCCCATTGTCAATTCTCAATTTTCCATTTTCAATTTTCCACTTTCCATTCTCAATTCTCAATTCAATGAAGGGGCTCGTCATCAAGAACACAGGCAGCTGGTATCTCGTCAAGACAGAAGACGGGCGGTGTGTCGAATGCAAAATCAAAGGGAACTTCCGCCTGAAGGGTATCCGCAGCACCAACCCGGTAGCTGTGGGCGACTACGTGCAAATCATTCTCAACCAGGAAGGCACCGCCTTCATCAGCGAAATCGAAGACCGCAAGAACTACATCATCCGACGGGCGTCCAACCTGTCGAAGCAGTCGCACATCATCGCTGCCAACCTCGACCAGTGCATGCTCATCGTCACCGTCAACTATCCCGAAACGTCGACCACCTTCATCGACCGCTTCCTCGCCTCGGCCGAAGCCTACCGCATCCCCGTGAAGCTCATCTTCAACAAGATAGATGCTTACGATGAAGACGACCTCCACTACCTGGACAGCCTCGTCCACCTCTACACCACCATCGGTTACTCCTGCTTCAAGGTATCGGCCACGCAAGGCACAGGCATCGACCTCCTCAAGGCCGAACTGAGCGGCCGCGTCACCCTCCTGTCGGGCAATTCGGGCGTGGGCAAGTCCACCCTCCTCAACGCCATTCTGCCCGAAGCCGCAGCACGCACGGGCGAAATCTCCACCGCCCACAACAAGGGCATGCATACCACCACCTTCTCCGAAATGTTTCCCCTCGAAGGCGGCGGCTACCTCATCGACACGCCGGGTATCAAGGGCTTCGGCACCTTCGACATGGAGGAAGAAGAGATCGGCCACTATTTTCCCGAAATATTCAAAGCCTCGGCCGATTGCCGCTACGGCAACTGTACCCACCGCCACGAGCCTGGTTGTGCCGTACGCCGCGCTGTCGAGGAACACTACATCAGCGAGTCGCGCTACCAGTCGTACCTCAGCATGCTCGAGGACAAGGAAGAAGGCAAGTATCGGACAGGCTACTGAGAAATGCCGTACAAAGGAGAAGCGTTCTCCTGTCACACACTCCTGATCCCGCCTTTATGTTAACAAAACATAATCCATATTTTCTTCATTAAACCTTCCCGCATCAAAGCTGTCCTATCGAAAGGTTGATTTATATTCTAATACCACGAATCACAGAAAGAATGAAGAAGAGAGTAAAATGGAGCCTCGTTGCCCTTGTCGGTGCCGGGCTGATAGGATGGGGTGTCTATTCGCAAATGCCCCAACCGAACGAAGAACTGGCGGAAGCCGATCAAGTAATGACCACCCAAAGTCGGGGAAAGAAAGCGTTGAACATCAATGCTGTCGTCGTACGCCCCCGTATGCTGACCGACGAAGTGCCCATCATCGGCAGCCTCATCCCCGACGAAGAAGTAAACCTGTCCTTTGAAACCTCTGGCAAAATCGTAGAAATCAATTTCGAGGAAGGTACCACCGTGCAGAAAGGCCAGCTGCTGGCCAAGGTGAACGACCGTCCCCTGCAAGCCCAACTGCAACGACTGGTTTCGCAACTGAAGCTGGCAGAAGACCGTGTGTTCCGCCAGGACGCCCTGCTGAAGCGCGATGCCGTCAGCCAGGAAGCCTACGAGCAGGTCAAGACCGAACTGGCTACCCTGAACGCCGACATTGAAAGCGTCGAGGCGCAGATAGCCCAAACCGAGCTGCGTGCTCCCTTCGACGGCATCATCGGCTTGCGCCAGGTAAGCGTCGGCACCTATGCCTCGCCTACCACCATCGTGGCCAAGCTCACCAAGATTTCTCCCCTGAAGCTGGAGTTCTCCGTATCCGAACGCTACGCCCGCGACATTCAGGTTGGCACCAATCTCACCTTCACACTGGAAGGCTCGCTGGACACCTACCACGCACAAGTCTACGCCCGCGAATCGAGTCTCGACATCAACACGCACACCCTGACCGTACGTGCCCTCTACCCCAACCCCAGCGGCATCATGCCCGGCCGCTATGCCTCCATCACCCTGAAGAGGCAGGAATACAAGGATGCGCTGGCCATTCCCTCGCAGGCCATTGTCCCCGAAATGGGCAAGGACAAAGTGTTCCTCTACCGCTCGGGCAAAGCCGAACCGGTAGAAATCGTTACCGGTATCCGCACAGACGCACTGGTACAGGCCGTCAAGGGACTGGCTGCAGGCGACACCGTCATCATATCGGGCACCCAGCAACTCCGCACAGGTATGGATGTAACCATTGACCACATCGAATGAATAGAGAATGCACAACGAAACATGAGGAAGTACATTCGGCATCAGCAGACATTGCACGGCCTATTTCTTCATTCAAAACGATTCATCAAACAGCATTCATCTTCAATTTCTAATTCTTAATTCTTCATTGAAATGAATATATCCGAACTAAGCATACGCCGCCCTGTATTGTCAACAGTACTGACCATCATCATCCTGCTCTTTGGCTTCATCGGCTATACCTACCTCGGCGTGCGCGAATATCCGTCGGTGGACAACCCCATCATCTCCGTATCCTGTTCGTACACGGGAGCCAACGCCGACGTCATCGAGAACCAGATTACCGAACCGCTGGAACAGAACATCAACGGTATTCCCGGCATCCGCTCGCTGACCAGTGTCAGCCAGCAGGGGCAAAGCCGAATCACCGTCGAATTCGAACTGTCTGTCGACCTGGAAACTGCTGCCAACGACGTACGCGACAAGGTATCGCGCGCTCAGCGCTACCTGCCCCGCGACTGCGACCCGCCTACCGTATCGAAAGCCGATGCCGACGCCGTACCCATCCTGATGGTAGCCCTGCAGAGCAACAAGCGCTCGCTGCTGGAACTGAGTGAGATAGCCGACCTCACCGTAAAGGAACAGCTTCAGACCATCTCCGACGTAAGCAGCGTGAGTATCTGGGGCGAGAAGAAATATTCCATGCGTCTCTGGCTCGACCCCACCAAGATGTCGGGCTACGGCATCACACCCGTCGACGTAAAGAATGCCATCGACCAGGAAAACATTGAACTCCCCTCGGGCAGTATCGAAGGCAACACCACCGAACTGACCATCCGCACCCTGGGTCTGATGCATACACCCGAAGAGTTCAACAACCTCATCATCAAGGAAGATGCCAACCGCATCATCCGCTTCAGCGACATCGGACGGGCCGAACTGGGAGCCGCCGACATCAAAAGCTACATGAAGATGAACGGCGTACCAATGGTGGGCGTCGTAGTCGTTCCCCAGCCGGGAGCCAACCACATCCAGATAGCCGACGCCGTGTACGAGCGCATGGAGCGCATGAAGAAAGACCTGCCCGAGGACGTCAGCTACAGCTATGGCTTCGACAACACCAAGTTCATCCGCGCCTCCATCAGTGAGGTGGAAAGCACCGTGTATGAAGCCTTCGTGCTGGTTATCATCATCATCTTCCTCTTCCTGCGCGACTGGCGCGTCACGCTGGTACCCTGTATCGTAATTCCCGTGTCGCTCATCGGTGCCTTCTTCGTGATGTACGTGGCAGGCTTCTCCATCAACGTACTGACGATGCTGGCCGTCGTCCTCTCCGTAGGTCTGGTGGTGGACGACGCCATCGTAATGACCGAGAACATCTACGTCCGCATCGAGAAAGGCATGCCGCCCAAAGAAGCAGGTATCGAGGGAGCCAAGGAAATCTTCTTCGCCGTCATCTCCACCACCATCACGCTGGTGGCTGTATTCTTCCCCATCGTTTTCATGGAAGGGACCACGGGCCGCCTCTTCCGTGAATTCAGCTTCGTCATTTCGGGCTCCATCATCATCTCCTCGTTTGCAGCCCTCACCTTTACGCCGATGCTGGCCACCAAACTGCTGAAGCGACAGGAGCAGAAGAACTGGTTCTACCGCAAGACGGAGCCTTTCTTTGACGGACTGAACCGTCTGTACAGCCGTTCGCTCGCGGCTTTCCTGCGCAAACGCTGGATTGCCCTGGTGTTCACCCTCATCACCTTTGACGTCATCTTCGTTCTGTGGAACCGCATCCCCGCCGAGATGGCTCCGCTGGAGGACCGTTCGCAAATCAACATCAACACCATCGGTGCCGAAGGCGTCAGCTACGAATACATCCGCGACTACACGGAGCACATCAATGACGTGGTCGACTCCATCATCCCCGATGCGGCCGCCGTCACGGCCCGCGTGTCCAGCGGAAGCGGCAACATCCGCATTACGCTGAAGGACATCCGCGACCGCGACTATTCACAGATGGACGTGGCCGAAAAGCTGTCGCAGGCCGTCAAGCGGGAAACGCAGGCACGTGCCTTCGTACAGCAGTCGTCGTCCTTCGGCGGACGCCGTGCCAGCATGCCGGTACAATATGTATTGCAGGCCACCAACCTTGAAAAACTACAGGAAGTGCTGCCCAAGTTCATGGAACGCGTCTATGAAAACGATGTCTTCCAGATGGCCGACGTCGACCTGAAGTTCAGCAAGCCTGAAGCCCGCATCAGCATCAACCGCGACAAGGCCGGTGCCATGGGCGTCAGCACCAAGAACATTGCCCAGACCCTGCAATACGGTTTGAGCGGCCAGCGCATGGGATACTTCTACATGAACGGCAAGCAATACGAGATCTTGGGAGAAATCAACCGCCAGCAACGCAACCGGCCGGCCTACCTGGTGGGCCTGTACATCCGCAACGACGCAGGCGACATGATCCAGCTCGACAACCTGGTGGAACTGGTCTACGGCACGGCTCCCCCGAAGCTGTACCACTACAACCGCTTCGTGTCGGCTACCGTCTCGGCCGGACTGGCCGAAGGGAAGACCATCGGACAGGGACTGGACGAGATGGACAAGATAGCCGACGAGGTGCTGGACGAGACCTTCCGCACAGCCCTGGCGGGCGACTCGAAGGACTATAGCGAGAGCGCCTCCAGCCTGATGTTCGCCTTCATCCTGGCCATCTTCCTCATCTACCTGATTCTGGCAGCCCAGTTCGAGAGCTTCAAGGATCCGCTCATCATCATGCTCACCGTGCCGCTGGCCATTGCGGGTGCGCTGATATTCATGTCGATAGGCGACATCACGATGAACATCTTCAGCCAGATCGGCATTATCATGCTCATCGGCCTGGTGGCCAAGAACGGCATTCTGATCGTCGAGTTTGCCAACCAGAAGCAGGAAGCGGGCGAAGACAAGATGCAGGCCATCCGCGACGCCTCGCTCCAACGCCTCCGCCCCATCCTGATGACGAGCGCCTCGACCATCATCGGCCTCATCCCGCTGGCCTTTGCCACAGGCGAAGGTGCCAACCAACGCATTGCCATGGGTACGGCCGTCGTAGGCGGCATGCTGGTGTCCACCCTGCTCACCATGTACATCGTACCCGCCATCTACAGTTATGTATCTACCAACCGAAGTAAAGTAAGAAAGATATGAAACGCATCCTATTGTCTACGATAGCCGTCCTCTGTGCCCTGTCTGCCATACAGGCACAGCAGGCAGTCACCTATACCCTGAAGTCGTGCCTCGAAGAAGGGCTCCTCAACAACTACTCCCTGCGCATCACGCACAACGAGGAGCAGATCAGCCAGAACAACGCCACCCTGGCCAATGCCGGCGCCCTGCCTACCGTCGACCTGACGGGCGGCTACCAGGCCAGTCTGGACAATACCAACAGCAAGGTGAGAAGCACCGGCCTGACGGAAAAGCAGCACAACGTCTTCGACCAGACCATCGATGCCGGCATCGACCTCAACTGGACCATCTTCGACGGATTCAACATCTCCACCACCTACCAGCAGCTGAAGCTGCTCCGCGAACAGGGAGAGACCAATACCCGCATCGCACTGGAGGACTTCATCGCCTCGCTCACCGCCGAATACTACAACTTCATCCAGCAGAAAATCCGCATGAAGAACCTGCTCTATGCCGTCCGGCTTTCCAAGGAACGCCTGCGCATCGTGGAGGCACGCTACCATGTGGGCAACTTCTCGCGTCTGGACTACCAGCAGGCCAAGGTGGACTTCAACGCCGACAGTGCCCAATACATGAAGCAGCAGGAGCTGCTCCACACTTCACGCATCAACCTGAACGAGCTGATGGGCAACGAGAACGTAGATCAGCTCATCCTGACGCACGACAGCGTCATCGATGTCAACTCTTCGCTCGATTTCGAGGAGCTCTGGCAAGCCACCCTAAAAGTCAATTCGTCCCTGCTGAAAGCCGACCAGAACACCCGGCTGGCACAGATGGACTACAAGAAGGTGAACTCGCGCAACTATCCCTACGTCCGCCTGAACGCCGGATACGGCTACACGTTCAATAAATACGACATCAACAGCTACAGCCGGCGCAACAACTTCGGATTCAGCGGCGGAGTGACCATCGGCTTCAACATCTTCGACGGCAACCGCAAGCGCGAACGGCGCAATGCCAGCATCGCCGTGAAGAACGCCCGCCTGCAACGCGACGAGCTGGAACTCTCCCTGCGGGCCGACCTGAGCAACCTGTGGCAGGCCTACCGCAACAACCTGGAGATGCTGAACCTGGAACGGCAGAACCTCGTCGCCGCCAAGGACAACCACGAAATCGCCATGGAACGCTACATGCTGGGCAACCTTTCGGGTATCGAGATGCGCGAAGCACAGAAGAGCCTGCTCGACGCCGAGGAACGCATCCTGACGGCCGAGTACAACACCAAGCTCTGCGAAATATCGCTTCTGCAAATCAGCGGAAAAGTGACAAAATACTTGGACTTGTAAATCCTGCATCCATTCGTAAGATTTATTTTGAAAGAGCTGTCGTTTTATTTCACATATCTTTTTAACTTTGCAGGCGCAACCCTTGAAAAACGACATGAACTCTATCCAACAAATGAATCTTACCCATATGAAACACAGCATTTGTCTAAGCCTGAGCATGGCAACGCTGCTCAGCGTATCTTCCTGCCGGCAGGCTGCATACCAGCAGCCGCAGGCTCCCATCCAGGAAGTATCCTTTACCCAAGTCCATCTGACCGACAGCTTCTGGTCGCCCAGAATTGAAACCAACCGGACGGTATCCATCCCGTCAGCCTTCCGCGAATGCGAGAAGAACGGCCGCTTCGACAATTTTGCCATCGCCGCCGGCCTGAAGAAAGGTGAGCACCGGGGCGACTTTTCGTTCGACGACACAGACCCCTACAAGGTGATAGAGGGCGCGTCCTACTCGCTGGCCGTCCGCTACGACCCGCAGCTCGACCAGTATCTGGACAGCGTCATCGCCATCATCGCCGCCGCCCAGGAGCCGGACGGCTACCTGACAACCTGTGTCACCAACAAGTGTTACCGCCTGTCCGGCTGGTGGGGACGCTCCAAATGGGAAAAGCTCAACAGCCACGAACTCTATAACAGCGGCCACCTCTACGAAGCGGCAGTAGCCCATTACCGGGCCACCGGCAAACGTACCCTGCTTGACGTAGCCATCAAGAACGCCAACCTAGTATGCCAGGTATTCGGCCCCGGCGAAGGACAGAAGCACGTGCCCTCCGGACACCCCATCATCGAAATGGCACTGGTCAAGCTCTACAAGGTCACCCACGACGAGAAATACCTGCGGATGGCCCAATACTTCATCGAGGAGACCGGGCGCGGAACCGACGGCCACAAGCTGAGCGAATACAGCCAGGACCACAAACCCATCCTGCAACAGGACGAAATGGCGGGACATGCCGTCCGCGCAGGTTACCTCTATTCGGGCGTGACCGACGTGGCCATGCAGACGAACGACACGTCCTACCTCCATGCCATGACACGTCTGTGGAACAACCTGGCGGACAAGAAACTCTACATCACGGGGGGCATGGGCTCGCGTGCACAGGGCGAAGGCTTCGGTCCCAATTACGAGCTGCCCAACCACACGGCCTATTGCGAGACCTGCGCCTCCATCGCCAACGTCTTCTGGAACTACCGCATGTTCCTGGCCACCGGCGAGTCCAAATATGTCGACGTCTACGAACGGGCACTGTACAATGGCGTCCTCTCCGGCGTATCGCTGAGCGGCGACAAGTTCTTCTACGACAATCCGCTGGAATCGATGGGCGAACACGAACGCCAACGATGGTTCGGCTGTGCCTGCTGCCCGGGCAACATCACCCGCTTCCTGGCCTCCGTATCGGGCTACCAGTATGCCACACAGCAGAACGACGTCTACGTCAACCTCTACATACAAGGGAAAGCCGACCTGACGACAACAGACAACCAGGTCACCTTGACCCAGACCACCACCTATCCCTGGAACGGCCAGGTGTCTATCCAAGTCACTCCCGAGAAAGAGCGTGAATTTGCCATCCGCCTGCGCATCCCCGGCTGGCTGACAGACAGGCCCGTCGCCTCCAGCCTGTACGCCTACACCGATGCACCGAAGGACTACCATATTCGGGTGAACGGCCAAGCGGCAGACTATCTGACCGGCAACGGCTATGCCACCCTCCTGCGGACGTGGAAAGCAGGAGACGTCATCGAACTGGAGCTACCGATGGAAGTCCGCAGAATCCAGGCCAACGAGCAAGTCAAGACCGACGTAGGGTTCCTGGCCCTGGAACGCGGCCCCATCGTCTACTGCCTGGAAGGGAAAGACCAGCCGGACAGTACGGTATTCAACAAATTCATCGCCCCCACTGCCCCCGTCGCCGCCCGCTATGATGCCGGCCTTCTGAACGGAGTCGTCGTGCTGGACGGTACGGCCCAAGAAGTCGGTACCGACGGAACTGTCACCGCCGTTCCCTTCCGGGCCATCCCCTATTCCACCTGGAACAACCGTGGAGCCGACCAGATGGAAGTCTGGATTGCCTCCGCCAAAGAATACGCCACTCCTACCCCTCAACCCACCATCGCCTCGCGCGCCCGGACCTTCAGCCTGCAGGCCGCTATCCAGAAAGATGCCCCCGAATCGGCCGCCCAGGAAGTATGGGCCTGGGGAGTCAACGACCAGTGGGAACCCCAGTCTTCTTCGGATATCTCCAAACCCTACTTCTACTGGTGGCTGAAGAAGGGAAGCCTCGAGACGCTGGCCTACGAGTTCGACCGCCCTTACCGGGTGTCCGGCGTATCGGTCTATTGGCTGGACCTGGACCACTATGACGGCAACTTCCGGGTACCCCAGAGCTGGAAGCTCTATTACAAGGCCGGCAAGGCATGGAAGGAAGTGGAAGCCCAAAGCGAATACGGTATAAAGAAAGACTGCTACAATACCCTGAAGTTCAAGCCGGTCGAAACCACCGGACTGAAGATAGCCGCCCAGCTTCAGGAAAATGCGTCAGGCGGCATCCTCGAATGGAAAGTCAACGAATAAATACTGATAAAACTAAAAACAATGTTTGGTTCATTGAAAAACATCCTCGTCCCCCTCTGTCTGGGAGGACTGCTGAGTGTGCCCGCCTATCCGCAGGGCACGGTAGAAGACTATAACCGCGCGTATAGCCTCCGTGAGAAATACAGCGCAAAGCACGTGCTGTACAGTGACGTCGTACCCCACTGGGTGGAAGGCGCCGATGTCTTCTGGTACATCCGCAACACGGCCCGTGGCAAGGAATACATCAAAGTCGACGCGAAACAGTCCAAGCGCTCTGCCTTGTTCGACCAGGAGAAGCTGGCCCGCCTGCTGGCCGAACAGACCGGCAAGCAGACCGATGCCTACAACCTGCCCCTGAACCAGTGCCGCCTGAACCCGAAGGCCGACACCCTGCGCTTCGAGTCGACCGGCAAATACTGGGCCTATGCCATCAAGAAAAACTCGCTCGTGACGGAAGGTGAGGTACAGCCCCGCGGACCACAGCCCCACTGGATGGAGGTGGACGACGAGAAAGGCCGCGGACCTGTCACCTCGCCCGACGGGAAATATACCGCCTACATCAAGAACGACAACATCTACGTGCGCGACGTCGCCAGCGGGAAAGAAAAGCAACTGAGCATCGACGGCACGAAGGGCAACTACTATTCGTCCTACATCCAATGGTCGCCCGACTCGAAGGCACTGGCCGCCTGCCGCATCCGTCCCGCCGAGAAGCGGTATGTGTACTACGTGGAGTCGTCGCCCGCCGACCAGCTCCAGCCCAAACTCCACAAGCAGGAGTATGCCAAGCCCGGTGACGAGCTGCGCTTCAAGGTGCCCTGCATCTTCGAAGTGGAAAGCGGACGCCGGCTGATTCCCTCGACCGAACTCTTCAGCCACCAGTACGACCTGTACGGACCGACCTGGAATACCGACAGCAAGGGCATCACCTTTGAGTACAACGAACGCGGACACAAAGTCTACCGCGTGCTCGAAATGTCGGCAACCGACGGCAGCGTACGCACGCTGATTGAGGAGAAGGAAGAGAAATACGTCAACTATCCCCGCATCTACCGCCACTACCTGAGCGACGGGAAGCGCATCCTCTGGTCGAGCGAGCGCGACAACTACAACCACCTCTACCTGTACGACCGCGCGACAGGGAAGCCCCTCCACCAGATTACCCGCGGCGAATGGTACGTACGCGAGGTGCAGTACGTGGACGAGCAGAACGAGACCATCTACTTCTCGGCCAACGGCATGAACAAGGACGAAGACCCGTACCTCATCCACTACTACCGCATCGGCTTCGACGGCTCCGGCCTGACCTGCCTGACGCCGGAAGAAGGCATGCACAAGGCCTGGTATTCGTCCGACCATCAATATCTGGTCGATGTATATAGCAAGGTGGACCAGGCTCCCGTAGCCGTCCTGCGCAACGCCACCGACGGCAGCATACGCATGCAGCTGGAACAGGCCGACATCTCGGCCCTGCTGCAGAACGGTTGGCAGGCCCCCGAAGTGTTCACCGCCAAGGGGCGCGACGGCAAGACCGACATGTGGGGCCTCATCTACCGCCCCTCCAACCTGGACCCGAACAAGAAATACCCCGTCATCGAATATATCTACTCCGGCCCGGGCGACCAGTATGTGCCCAAGACCTTCACTTCCTACAACTGGTGGATGACCTCGCTGGCCGAACTGGGCTTCATCGTGGTACAGGTGGACGGCATGACCACCTCCTTCCGCTCCAAGGAGTTTGAAGAAGTCTGCTACAAGAACCTGAAGGACGCCGGCCTGCCCGACCACATCACCTGGATCAAGGCCGCCGCCGAGAAGTATCCCTACATGGACATCGACCGCGTAGGCATCTTCGGCTGCTCGGCCGGCGGACAGGAATCCACCGGAGCCGTACTTTTCCATCCCGAATTCTACAAGGCCGCCTATTCGGCCTGCGGATGCCACGACAACCGGATGGACAAAATCTGGTGGAACGAGCTGTGGATGGGCTATCCCGTGGACGAGTCCTACAGTGCCTGCTCCAACGTGGACAACGCCTACCGGCTGACCCGCCCCCTGATGCTGGTCGTAGGCGAGCTGGACGATAATGTGGATCCGGCCTCGACCCTGCAGGTGGCCAATGCCCTCATCAAGGCCGGCAAGGACTTCGACCTGGTAGTTATCCCCGGCGCCCACCACACGATGGGCGAGGACTTCGGCGAGCACAAGCGGTATGACTTCTTCGTCCGCCACCTGATGGGAGTCACCCCGCCGTCATGGGACCAGGTACGCACCAAATAAGCACCCGCCCCCGTGCCGGTCAAACGGCCGGAAACGGTCGGACGGCCGGAAGTTCTACGGCCTTACATCCGTATCCCGTACCGGGAACGCCTGTATCCAGTACACGGAAACGCGAGTTCCCCGTGCAGGAAACAAGCGTTCCCTGTGCGTGGAAACTCCCGTTTCCTTATAGGGGAACGAGCGTTTCCCCATAGGGGAACTACCGTTTCCTCGCAGGAAACGCCCCACATTCCCCGCTTCAGGGAAACAAAGACAAGCGGCTTCCATGCCCCTCCATACAACAAAAAAAGGATGCGCCCCAACCGGACGCATCCTTTTTTATCTCTATCTGTACCGTCGCTTACTTGCAGCAGCGGGGCTTCAGTTGCTTGAAGAAGTCGTTACCCTTGTCGTCCACGAGGATGAAGGCGGGGAAGTCTTCCACTTCAATCTTCCAGATGGCTTCCATGCCCAGTTCGGGATATTCCACGCACTCGATGCTCTTGATGTTGTTCTGGGCCAGGATGGCTGCCGGGCCACCGATGGAGCCGAGGTAGAAACCGCCGTGCTTCTTGCAGGCGTCGGTCACGGCCTGGCTGCGGTTACCCTTGGCCAGCATGATCATGCTGCCTCCGTGGCTCTGGAACAGGTCGACGTACGGGTCCATACGGCCGGCTGTCGTGGGGCCCATCGAGCCGCAGGCCATGCCCTTCGGCGTCTTGGCCGGACCGGCGTAGTAGATGGGATGGTCCTTGATGTACTGGGGCAGGTCTTCGCCGCGGTCCAGACGCTCTTTCAGCTTGGCGTGCGCAATGTCGCGACCTACGATGATGGTACCGTTCAGGCTCAGACGCGTGGCAACCGGATACTTGGTCAGCTCCTTCAGGATGTCGGCCATCGGTTGGTTCAGGTTGATCTTCACGGCATCGCCTTCACCGGCCTGACGCAGTTCTGCCGGAATCAGTTCGCCCGGATGGCTGTCCAGCTTCTCAATCCAGATACCGTCCTTGTTGATCTTGCAACGGATGTTACGGTCGGCCGAGCACGATACGCCCAGACCGACGGGGCACGAAGCACCGTGGCGCGGCAGACGGATGATGCGCACGTCGTGTGCGTAGTACTTGCCGCCGAACTGTGCACCGAGGCCGATGTTGTGAGCCTCTTCGAGCACCTTCTTCTCCAGCTCAATGTCGCGGAAGGCACGACCATATTCATTACCCGTCGTGGGCAGGTTGTCATAGAAGCGGGTAGAAGCGAGCTTCACGGTCAGCAGGTTCTTCTCGGCCGATGTACCGCCGATGACGAAGGCAATGTGGTAGGGAGGACAAGCCGCCGTACCCAGCGTCTTCATCTTCTCTACGAGGAACGGAACCAGCGTCTCGGGGTTCAGGATGGCTTTCGTCTCCTGATAGAGGTAAGTCTTGTTGGCCGAACCGCCGCCCTTGGTCACGCAGAGGAACTCGTATTCCATGCCTTCGGTAGCCTCGATATCAATCTGTGCGGGCAGGTTGCACTTGGTGTTCACCTCCTCGTACATGGTGAGCGGAGCGTTCTGCGAGTAGCGCAGGTTCTCCTCAGTATAAGTCTTATATACACCCAGCGACAGGGCCTCTTCGTCGCAATAGCCCGTCCATACCTGCTGGCCTTTCTCGCCGTGGATGATGGCCGTACCTGTGTCCTGACAGAAGGGAAGCAGACCCTTTGCGGCCACTTCGGCATTGCGCAGGAAAGTCAGTGCCACGTACTTGTCGTTGTCGCTGGCTTCGGGGTCGCTCAGAATCTTGGCCACCTGCTCGTTGTGCGAGCGGCGCAGCATGAACGACACGTCGCGGAAGGCCGCGTTGGCCATGGCGGTCAATCCTTCCTTCTCGATCTTCAGGATGGGTTTTCCTTCAAACTCGCTTACAGACACGTAGTCCTTGGTAAGCAGATAATACTCAGTCGTATCCTTGCCCTTCTCGAACATGGGCTGATACTTGAACGGAGGTGTTGTTGCCATAATTACAATTTGTTTAAAAGGTTGTTCAATCTTGATTGATGCAAAGGTAAGAAGTATTATCGAAATATTTCTTTAATCGAAAGCGTTTTCTTCAACGGGGAGGGAGGTTTTTAGGAATAATTTCAGTTGCCCACCCTCTTCATCCGCTCTATCAATTCATCACCCAGCGCACTCTTCACCTCGATATGCTTCAGCACGGCGGTGACAAACGGATTGCTCTCGAAGTCGCCACGCACCTGCTCGAAGTCCATTTCCTTCTCCAGCCGCGAGCCGTCGGCACCGAAACCCGTCATGGAAGCCAGGGAGAACTCTTTCTTCGCGTCCTCATAAACCATGCGGTCCAGGCCAATAACGGCTTCCTTCCACTTCTCCACGATGCGGATGATGTCGGCAGCGGTCATGCTTTCGGGCTTCACGCCGTAGAACTCCTCCAGCTTTCCGTAGGCCCAGGTCCATTCGTAGGTATAATAATTGCGGTGCATCCGTTCGAACTCCGCATTGATTTCCTTCAGCTTGTTCACCATGCCTTGTTCTATCGCGTCCGTCAATGCGTCCACCTCACTTTTGGGTGCTATCAGCCCCGAGATATCCACCCACTCTCCGCTGCCGATGGAAGTGTCCGGCACCAGACGGGCACGGATTTCATCGTCCGTACAGAAATCAATGCCTTCGAGGCGCTTGATGACGGAATTGCCCAGGAACTTGTGGATGGCTATGTCGTAGAACCTGATGCCGTTCACCAACGACGAATTGCGTATCTTGGCACTGTGGAACGAGTAGATGTCGGACAGTTCGCCGCTGGCATGGCGCAGGTTGAGCAGCGTCTCGCGCCCCTTGAACATCTTCTGCACGGTATAGGGGCTGAGCAGGTTGTAGTTGATGAAGTCCAGCTTGTCGGGGTCCGTGCGTCCGTCGCGCTTGGGCCACTTCTGCGCGTCGCGGATGGTCCCCACGCTGCGCAGGTTGACGCCCGGCACCAGATAGGTTGTGTTGTTCTGCTCTATCAGATAGGAGAACGGCAGGTTCGACGTGTCCGAATGGTTGACATGCCGGCCCATCACCAGTGAAAAAGCTCCCACCCGGGCCGGCCAGAGGATGTAGGAGTCGGACGTCGTCTTGGCGCCGCGCTCCAACGTTCCCTGATGAATGGGGCCCAGCTTGTACATGTGGTTGCTCTGGTTGGAACCCGAACCGGCATTCATGAACGAGAACATGCCCGCAATGAGCAGCGTCGACTTGTGGTGCGTCACGGTGAAAGGACCGGCAAAGATGGCACACGCCTCACCGTTCTCGCCTTGGCAATTGCTGAAGAACAGGGAGTCCGAAGCCGAATAGTTGTGCCCCAGCTTGCAGGCCTGCCCCACAAAGCAGCGCGTCAGCATGGCACCGTCGTCCACATGCGAACCGCTGGAGAGGATAAAATCGTCGCAGATGACTCCGTCGCCTACCCGCACAGGTGCCGCTTCGTTGCTGTTGATGCTGCCGTTGGACAGACGGCAGGCGCCCGAGATGCAGGCATAGTCGCCGACACGGACATTCCGGACCGACCCCGTATTCAGGATGGTCACATGACTGCCGATGGTGCCCACCACCGCAGCATGTTTGTCGGAATAATAGTCCGCTATCTCCTTCAAGCGGGCAGTCAGTTCGGGACGATGGCGGTAGAGGGCCATAATATAGGCCAAGTGGGCCGACAGCTTGTCATTAATTACGACTTCACGCCCGCCCGTTTCGTTCAGTACAGACACCTCCACCCCATTGCCGAACCTTGACACACCGTCCACCAGCAGGATGTCCACATTCTCGATGAACGTGTCATGTCCAATCTCATAGTTGGCAATATAGTTCTGGATATGCTCGATGCAGCAGTTGTCGCCCACCGTCACGTTGTGCAACGTCACATGCCGCAGACCGGAATGTTTGCAGATGCCTCCCGGCAAGATGAACTCACCCTGAAAGACTCCCAACTTCACCTCACCCGAGAAACGGGTATGATGCACAAATTCTGTCGAAAAACCGTCCGCCACGCGAACCTTCTCCCAATCGTCGGCCAGGCAAGACTGGCTCTTCAGCCGAAGTATCTCATCTTCGGTCAAGTTTCTGTAATTCTCCATGATACAGTTGCTAAGTTTCTTTTATAAACACATGAAACGCAGGCAGACGAGAGCTTGGAGCAGCTCCGCCCACCTACGTTTCATAGAGATTCCTGTCCGGTACCCCCAAGAGGCACCATCGAACATTTCCCTTACACTTCTCCGTTCTCGTCGTAAGTCTGGTAAAGGAAATCGTTATACGGGTATTTCTGCACATGCAGTTCCTTGACGCGCTGGTAAACCATCGTCTTCATCTCCTCGATGTTGGTCTTCTCGCGTGCCGAGATGAACATGCAGTTGTCTTCCATCTTCGCCATCCACGTCCTCATCAGTTCCTCCAGCGACAAGTTCTCCTTGGTGCGCGGAGTCAGGTCGTCTTCGTCCTTCTTCACATACGTATAGGCATCTATTTTATTGAATATAAGCACCATCGGCTTTCCGGCCGCTCCGATGTCCGCCAGTGTCTTGTTCACCACGTCTATCTGTTCCTCGAAGTCGGGATGCGAGATGTCCACCACATGCAGCAGCAGGTCGGCTTCGCGCACCTCGTCCAGCGTCGACTTGAAGGAGTCCACCAGGTCGGTAGGGAGCTTGCGGATGAATCCTACCGTATCGCTGAGCAGGAACGGCAGGTTGTCGATGATTACCTTGCGTACGGTGGTATCGAGCGTGGCAAACAGCTTGTTCTCGGCAAACACCTCACTCTTGGCCAGCAGGTTCATCAAGGTAGACTTGCCCACGTTGGTATATCCCACCAGTGCCACACGAATCAGCCGACCGCGGTTCTTGCGCTGCGTAGCCTTCTGCTTGTCAATCTCGGCCAGACGCTCCTTCAGCAGCGACATGCGGTTCAGGATGATACGGCGGTCCATTTCCAGCTGGGTTTCACCCGGGCCGCGAAGACCTACCGACCCCTTACCGCCACCGGCACCGGAACCACCACCCTGGCGTTCCAGGTGCGTCCACAGTCGTTGCAGACGCGGCAACATGTATTTATATTGTGCCAGCTCCACCTGCGTCTTGGCATTGGCCGTCTGTGCACGCATGGCGAAGATGTCGAGGATGAGCGACGTACGGTCCAGAATCTTCACCTTCAGTTCCGCCTCGATGTTACGGATCTGCTTGGCCGACAGCTCGTCGTCGAAGATCACCATACCGATTTCCCTTTCCGCCTCCTCTTCGTCCTTGATATATTGTTTGATTTCGTCCAGCTTCCCCTTGCCGACATACGTCACCGAGTTAGCCTGGTCCAGTTTCTGTGTAAAGCGTTTCACCACTTCCGCTCCGGCTGTCTCAGCCAGAAAAGCCAGTTCGTCCAGATACTCATTCGTCTTCCGCTCGTCCTGCGTCTTCGTGATGAGTCCCACCAGCACCGCAGTCTCGACCTGCGCTTCGGAAATTACAAATTCTTTCATTGCCATTGTCTTCTTCTGCTATTCTATAATTATCACTACACACTCCTTTATCATCCGGTACAAGTTCGTAAAGTTCCGGCTGAAATTTCGGCAAAATAAGTGAAAAAAAAATAGACTACCAAAAGGATGTATGGAAAGTTCTGATCCCATACAATGACTATTGGTAGTCTATTCCTACTTGAAATAATATCAAAATCCTGACAAATCTATTGCCTCTACATCTTTCAAACTTTGGATGGTTACCTCTGTAGCGTTCCAGCATTCTGCATCCAAGATATGGGTTCCGGTAGTTATATACTCATGTTGAAGCCCAGACGCATATTTCTCAGAAAAGCCGTCTCCCCACGTAACAGTTCCTACAATGCCATTACCCTGCAACAATGGGAAAGTAAAGTTTTGGCTCTGGTGAGTTATTTTCAAACGACTATAATTCCCAGTGGGCATGCTGCTTTCGTCTGTATTCAGATTGACTACCTCAGGTGTTTCAAACAGAGTCAGGCCGTTATGGGTCAAGGCTGCACTAAAGATATATTTCACTCCCTTGGCTATATTATAAGCCGGTAAAAGTACTTGGTATTCTTTGTCATCGATGGTGAACGTAACCGTAACATTCTCTCCCGAAGAGCTGAAAGGAATACAAAACAAATCAGGTATATCTTCTTTCCAACCACTGGAAGCAATCAGTTGCTCATACTCCCGTTCCACTGTTCCATTTTTCGAACCAGTTATCTCACCAGTAGTCAAATCCATCTCGCCTTCCACATAAATTCCTTTCCCGCTGACAGTTATTTTCTGAAGCGTTCCCTCGCCTTCGTACGATTCTTTTTTCAAGTTGAATGCCAAAATGGACAAAGCATGCTTCATGGAAAACTTTACTTTCGGATTAACATAAGAGACTTTCTGAAAACTTCCTGAATATAGATAATCAGTTTGTGATAACACTTCTACAGCTATTTTTCTAGGATAAGTCGCTGTTTCTGAATAAGGGTGAAACGCTCCCAAGAATTTGTTCTCCTGCCCAGCCAGTTCAATTGGTGTTTCCAGTTTCCATTCTCCTTCTTCCCTACTTACCTTTTGCATGGTTACCACCGTTTTGTCACCTGGCACTGCCTCGGACGAAATGAACACTGCCATCTCCTGTCCGTCTGTCTCCAGGGTTTCCGTTACTTGTGTAGTCGCGCGTGTCAATACTTCTGTCGTTATTTCCACTTCCACTTTGTCAGGCTGAGGAGGTTGCGGTTCTTCTGTTGGATTGTCTTTTCCACATGCAACTAGAGCCAGTACTACAACCGCTCCAATTATCGATAAATATATTTTTCTCATGGTCATGACATTTAAAGTGTAAGAGTTATAATTTTCTTTTCGCCTTCATAAGAAAGCTCCAATATATATTGCCCTTTGGGTAGCAGTTCAGGACCGACACTGACAACATCCGAATCCTTCAACATGCCTTCCAGTTTCACACTACTATCTGTGGCTACCGATATTTTATAGGAAGTTCCAACAAAACTTCGTATCTGAAGTATCCGGCTGGCTTTTTGGAATGAAACAGACGTTCCTTCATCCAGCGATTTATCTTCGCGCAAGACGATTTCAGCTACAGTTTCTTTTTTATAGTCCATCCGAATCCACTTTTCATCTTTCTTGTAAAAAATTCGAATACGATCTCCTCGGGCAATCGGCTGTTTTATCTGGCACTGTACACTGAAGCCTGTGCCATAGTAAGATTGAAGACCTTCAATATATGTTTGGTTCAATATTTCTTTCAAGTTCCCCTCTTTATCGGTAACCCCAACCATCACATCTCCATCGTACGCAACCAGGCCGTAATTGAAAATAAAAGCTACATTCAGATTAAAGGGTTGTCCCGTCTGAAAATAGTCAGTATCTGAACTAAGTCCTTCATACATGATACCATCATTTCCTTTGGCAGCTGCCAATACCAAATTGACCTCATAATTACCTCCTTTATCGGGATAAAGACCTATAACCGCATTTTGATTGAACTTGTAGCCACCGCCACTACCGCCACCGATACCAACATCAGACGGATTGAGCGTTGACAGAAGGAAATTACCGTTCGAATATCCTCCCCATCCCCAATTCACACTGAAATAATCATCCGCCGTATATCCGTCAATAACAAACTGATGTCCGCCATTCGAAGCATCCATACCGCCATAGAGCACAGGACGTCTGGCATCCAATTCCTTGCGAATCAAATCATCCCAGGACGCAAAGTTATAATTGTCACGATCTATCAGTTTCACACTTTTGTCATATTTCATGTGTTCGACCATTGCTTTCAAGGCAATATGCGTCAATGCCCCTGTAGCCGATGCTGAATAATCCGCCCCAGCCATCACGCCACAATCATATATCAAGCGTGCTACAGCTTCGGCCTGAGTTTCCGTATAATTTCCTTTTTTGTATTCCAACGGCATATTGTTCCAGTCATAAGGATGCCCCAATGCAAAACTGGAGATATACAGATTTTGACTAGGAGACGTATATCCACCTATCGTTCCTATCCCCTTATCAGGCCACTCGTAATATTTCATCACAATACCCATAGCAGTAGCTACACAACCACTCACAGCCTTCCCTTGAGGGGTTATCGGACATAAACGGTTATAAGGTTCATCCTGGTTCCACAAAGCGGTCTGGAGTTTGACAAGTGGTTCTTTTCCGCTCAATGTGGGCCTATTCCAGGCAGCTTCAATATCAGGCGAAGCCTTTTTATGTATAGATCGCAAATAATTGATTTCTTTCTCCAAATGCTCTATCCAATAACGCACATTATCAGGCAAGCGGTCTGATGCAAAGTTATTCTCAACAGAATATCCTAATACCGGATAGGCAATGTCGTCACCAGAAATGATTATAAAGCCTTTCGCGTCTGTACGATTGAATACATAAGCCGCAGGATGTCGGCCACTTCGGGTTTGGGTGTCGCTTCCAGCCCACACCAACTGAAACTGGGGTAGTGCAACGCGTGTCGATGTATTCTGTTGGAAGAATCTCTGAGCAAACGATTGTGCATCTTCTATCGAAACATTTTCGGCCCATAAATGCAGCGTCAGAAACAGAGCAACAAGTAGTACAAAAGAATGTTTCATGGAATTATAGTTTTAAGATTCAGCATATGATTAGAAAAAAGACAGGATAGTTTTGCATGAAGACCACCCTGTCTTGACAGATTTATATTCCGATTATTTTATTTGATAGTCAAATCCAAATAACCGAAATGAGCAATACCTGCATTACCACCTTCCACAATCAATGCAAACAATGCATCAAAAGACAGCGTATTCCCATCAATGGAACCTACAATATCATCAAATACATATTGGGAGCCATCAGGGCTTAATGAACAATAGGTATATAAGCCATATTTCTTTTCATCAATTTCCTGACCAGCCGGGATTGTTACCGTTCCGTTTTCCAAATCGAAAATCATCTTTACTGGCTCCAAATCCAACGTTACTCCGGCAAAAGAAGTCAAGCCCTTCAAATAAGCAATCTTTTCATTTTCAGGATCGGCTACAATTTCCACTGCAACAGGTATTTCCGCTTCCATATGCCAATTATAACCATTCAAAGTATGCTTACCAAGGAAGGCACCCAGATAATGAGATTCAGTTGTAAAACTTTTCACCTCTGATGTTACTAGTTGATTGGCTGTCAGAGCATAAGCACAAGCATAATAGGTGGTACCCGGAGACAAGTTTTCTACCAACGTCGACTGACTTTCTGCCATGTCAGAAGCAATGACGATCGAATTGTTCCAATCAGGCTGGGCTTCCGTACTTACCAATACACCATATTCACGAGCTGCCGGCGTACCAACAGCATCCAATGAAACCTCAAAAGTTGCTGTGTACTTATTCAAAGTCACATTTTGCAGCGAAACTGTCGGCGCACTTGTGTCAGCAACTCGTGTGCCATCAAGAGTTGCATCATTTTCACAAGCCACATTGAACACTGCCAAACTAGCCGCCAATAATATTGTTTTGATATTTTTCATAATCTAATTCTATAATAAATGAAACACCACAGGATTACTTCTTGAATTTATTCTCTGTAGGAGCCGGGTTCTGCTCACTTTCAGAAATCGCATCACTGTTATCCAGTTCTCTCAAAGGAAGCTGGAACAAGAAATACCAACTGCCGGCATCAATTGTATAAGCCACACTTGAGTCATGATTAGATCCCTCATAGTTTCGATTGATACCTTTTTTCAGACGCAAATGGTCAAACAATGAGAATCCCTCACCCCACAATTCCAAACGGCGTTGCTGATATACATCGTCTACCGTTACAGAAGCCATATTCCAGGACGGATCTCTTTGTGACATAAGTTCTTTCAAAACTTGTGCTGCACCTGCACCATCGCCTTTATGAGCCAAGGCTTCAGCTTCATTCAATATCATTTCAGATACACGCATGTAGATATAATCAGCTTCCCAGTTAGCTACTTTCTTGAATTTCAGATTTGTATATTCTGCAAATTCTTGTTCTTGTTCCGTATAATTCACACCGGTACTGCTATGTTTGAACAATTTTTTACGCACGTCAGTCGGATTCATAGAATTGTACAAACGGGCATCTATCATACGATATTGACCTACTTCGCCACCATAACCTGCATCATAAGAGCACATAAAGGAGAAGAAAGAAGCAAATGCAGTAGAAGTTTCAGGTGTAATGTCTGCACCCCACATCCATTCTTTTGCAGCAATGTTGTTAAAAGCATTGTCTGCCAAGAGTTCCTGAGGAGTATATACACTATAACCGGCACGGGCCTTACGGGCATACGTTATGGCGTCATCCCAATTGTTTGTAACCAAACAAACACGAGAATAAAGGCCAGCCGCTACCTGCTCATCAATCATCGTTTTATTGGGGCGTTTCCAACCTTCCAATAAAGCCATACCCGCTTTGAAATCTTTTTCTACTTGCGCATAAAGCTTGGACAACGGTGCACGGCCGGCAAAAGCATCTTCTGCTTCCTCAGGAGTCAATACAATAGGCACGCCGGGGGCTTCTTCGTTACCAACATAGGTCTGTTGATACATTTGCGCCAGATAAGCATGAGCTAAAGCACGATACACCAAAGACTCACCTTTATATGCTTTCAGATCAGCATCTTCTACATCTGCCGAAATTTTAGAAATGATATCATTGGCTTTATTGATGATGGAATAAAAGAAATTCCAATAAAAGAAAGGACGTACATACTGTGCACCCCAATAATCCAGCTGATAGTCGAATGTAAACCATCCACTTCCCGGTAGTTTGATAGCCAAATCATCGTTCATCACATCGCCCAAATGATAGATACTCATCAAACCAAAGTCGTTGTGAACTGCACTGGCACTACCTTGAGTATTATATTGATATGTATAATTATTGAGTCCCAGAATCAACGGCTCTACCACCTTAATCAGAGCATCGGGACTACTTGAACCGATTTCGTCAATTTCTTCCTTGCTGGCAATGCCTGCATTCTCTGTGTCGAAGAAATCATCACTACAAGCGGTCAGTGCAGAGCAAGCTACCGCCAGAAGAAATATTTTTCCTATATATTTCATAATGCTTTATTTATCAGTTATTAAAATTCTAAGTTGATGCCGAATGAAACAGTACGCATTGCTGAATAGTTATAACCTGTTTCACCGTCCAAGATACTTTGACGAGGATCGAAACCACGGCGTGCCGAGAGCAGGAACAGATTATCACCTACTACGTAGAAACGCAAACGTTCGATTTGAAGTTTCTCCAGACATTTTTTAGGTAAAGTATAACCAATCGTCAGGTTACGCAAACTCAAATAAGATGCTTTGGTCAGAGAGCGGTCACCCGAGCAACCCTGATCCAATGAGTTGGTTTGCAGACGGGGTACATCTGTATATCTGTTTTCAGGTGTCCAACGGTTCAGGATATCTTTATGCCAATTATTACCGGCTGATCCTGATGACATAAAGCCGCTATATAGTCTGTCGTACACCCAGCCTCCAATCTGATAGGCAAAGCTGGCATTCATATCGAATCCATAAGTCTCCAAGGAAGTAGAGAAACCGCCATATACAGCAGGAATCGGCGATTTGTCAAGTTCGTAACGTGTAGCCAGGCTAGTGCTGTTTACAGTCTTTTGTCCAATGACATTACCATTCTCGTCCTTTTCGTCAGCCCAATACAGAGCATCACCGTTTTCGGGGTCTACTCCTGCAAATTTATAGTCGTAATAGTTATACAACGGTTTGCCCACTTTACGGAAATAATTTCCTGTTGCCCAACCATCCTGTGGACGATCTTCAGGGAGTTCCAACAGTTCGTTCTGGTAGTGAGTCGCATTCAAAGCCACATTCCACTTGAAGTTGTTCTGCTTAAAGATGTCATAAGACAATTCTATTTCTACACCCTGATTGCGCATACGCATTGTGTTTTCGTAGATACCGCCCGGTACACCTTGAGAAGGAGGAAGGGGTTTATAGTAGAGCAAATCCCAGGTCGTTTTGTTGAAGTATTCAATATTTCCAGAAAGTCTGTCCCAGAATTTGAATTCAACACCAGTATTAAAGTTGTTACTCTTTTCCCAGGTGATTTCCTTGTTACCACGGAATATATACTGGATACCGATGGCACCATCGTTGCTGACTACCTGATACTGATCTTTGTAGGGCTGGTTATTGGGAATGTCATCGTTACCCTGTGTACCGAAACTAGCCTTTACCTTCAAGTCATTAATCCAAGTCAGACTCTCCATAAAGGCTTCTTTGTTCATTCTCCAAGAACCACCTACCGACCAGAAACTACCCCAGCGATGATCAGGATGGAAACGGGAAGAAGCATCCATACGATAACTTCCTGAAATGTAATACTTTTCGTCATAATTGTATTTAACCTGGCCGAAGTAGCCTTCCAATGAGTATTCTGCTGCCGACGAGGTGGCGTCATTCAGTTTGGCGCCATTTACGAGTTCCGGGTTATCGGGAACCAAAAAGTTTTCTTTTTGAGCCGAAACGCTTTCACTGCGGTCCATTTTTGTTTCATGACCGAGCAGAGCCTCCAGATTGTGTACTTCGTTATATGTATGCGACCAATTCAACAGCTGGTTGGCATTGATAACATAGTAACGACTCATGCTGGCGGTACTACGCCCATTGACATTGGCTGCATCACCACCAATAGGTGTTTGGAAAGAGATAGAACGACTATTGAAATTATCGATGCTGGCATTTACCGTCAATTTGAAATCTTTCAGGAAAGAGAACTCACCGTACGCTTTGGCATTCACGACGTCAGTAGTACCTCTATATATATTGTTCAGCTGTTGGTCAATGGGGTGGGCATTGGCTCCTACAGGACGCTTACCCATCTCCGTACCGTAATCATAGCGTACATTGCCATTAGAATCGTATATTCTGTTTCCTTCAACATCGTACATATAAACCGGATAAATCGGAGCTATGGTCTGGCCGAAGAAGAAAATGGAAGAATATGTAGACGACCCAACGTTGGGTGAATTGGTCTTTACATTACTATAGGCCAAGTTAAATCCAGCCTTGAACCAATTGTTTACCTGCTGATCAATTTTCACACGAGCGTTGATACGGCTCATATCAGAATTGACCGTATATGAATTGTCATAAAGATAACCCAATGAAGCATAATAGCTTGTCTTATCTGTACCTCCGCTCAAAGAAATTGTATTTTCTTGACGCAAAGCTGGGCGGAAAGCCTCATCCAACCAATCGTCATGATACAGCAACTGAGCATTCGGATTCAGACGTCCTGTTATAGGATTAACCAATTCTGTTGCAGGAACATTATAATTGTTGTATCCACCCAATTCTGTAACGAGATTTGCTGAAGCATATTTGCCTGCTTCCAGATACGAAGCTCCTTGGGCATAAACAGCATTATTTCGCATAGACTCCCAATACAATTCATAATATTCTGCGGGGCTATCCAATACGTCATAACTAGGAACACCACGCATATTCACACCGGTACGGTTCTCAAACACCACTTTTGCCTTACCTGTCTTTCCTTTCTTGGTTGTGATCAACACTACACCATTGGCTCCGCGAGCACCATACAAAGAGTTGGCGGCAGCATCCTTCAAAACAGTCATTGATTCTATATCATTGGGGGCAATCTGGTTCAAACTTCCTTCGTAAGGCACGCCATCTACAACAATCAATGCTTCCTTACCGGCGGAAATTGATCCCAAACCACGTACGTAAATCGAACCGGAAGAACCTGGCTGACCACTGCTTTGTGAAATCTGCACACCAGCCATTGCTCCTTCCAACGATTTAGAGACATTAGAGGTTTGCATTTTTGAAATCTTCTCACCACTTACCACACTAGCCGATCCTGTAAACGAAGACTTTTTGGCTGTACCATAAGCCACCACCATCACTTCATCCAACATCTCAGAATCAGACTTCATCATAATCTTCAGATTAGGTTTGATCGTTACTGTTTGAGTTTGGAGTCCAATATACGAGATTACCAAAGTCTTCGCGGAACTCAACATCCTTATAATCAATTGATAACAAATGCATTATAGATTGTTCTCAATCCGGTTACTATATGCAAAGACATGCCCCAGAATCTTGTACAAAACCGGCATGAATATGAAAGATACTGATATTCTACCCAAAATTAAAGTAAATAGCTAATACAGAAGAATTTATAATGTGTTACAAAATTAAGGTTGCCTATATGTGAGGTAACGAAGAGAAACTTCTCTAATGAATACGAACGACCTATCAAGAAATTCACATAAGTTCATGTTCGAAACTGGCAAAATCACGCTATTGAATAAGAGTCACTGATTTGTACAAAAAATGTCTATAGAAAGCCCTTTCTGAAAATATCTGATTATACGGATTGATTGTAGCCACGTTATCCCACTTGTCTGTCAAAATATAATTGTTATAGGGCTGAATTCCCGACTTGGGGACATAACGGCAAGTCATGAAACTTTGGGAATCTTCATAAATGAAACCATACAAAAAGTCCCTTACCTCACAAGAGATAAGGGACTTTATCTTTCGACAAATGATTTCAAAATTTATATTAACTGAAATCCAATCTGTTTATTCAGGTTGCCCAGGGATTAATTCATCATTATAATCTGTTTCATTTAAAGGAACATCCCATGTCCATTTATTAACTCCGCTGGCCGGAATAGTTTTGGCTATTGTGATATGCGCATTGCCGCCTTCCGCGAAACTCTTGCGTACAACATCCCGGTTCCATCGTTTGTAATCACTCCAGGCAAATCCTTCTCCCCAAAGTTCCAATTCCCGATAATCCATGATTTCATTCCAAAGTTCGTTGCCTGTTTTGCTACATGTATAATTGGGGTTTCGTCCGGAAGTGGCATTCAATTCTACCAGTGCAGCTTGTGCTGCCGTTTCGTTATTTAAGAAATAATTGGCTTCCGCTTCAATCAGGACCATTTCTGATGAACGTATAAACGGTAGATAACCAACCCCCGGAGTGTCAAACACATAAAATTTCAGTTGTCCTCCCAGATACATATATCCGGCCTGATAAGGTGCTGCCAAACCACTAACCGCCATTTTATTGCAATAAGCAGCAGCTTCCTCCCAAAGATTGTTGGATGCGGCTTCATTATTGCCCAAGCCAAAAATTCCATAAGTCTGGTCCATTGCTGAACCATCATTGAAATTGTATCCAGGGAATTTGTCTTCTGTGAGAAACAAAGCCTTGCGTGCATCATTGTCTGGAATGCGGTTGATCAGTTCACGCCCAATGGCACCTGCTCCGCATTGTGTGCTGGAAGCATAGTAACCATTACAAGCAAACTGAGTACCATAACTCCAATACCAGTTGTTTTCTTGCGAACCTCCATAACTTCCAAAAATCCATTCACTTGTCGGGTTGCAGAAACCAGCCTGATAATCCGCATTGGACATAAGCGGGAAATTCTTGCGTGCCAGACTTGCTTCTGACAAAGCTTTCGCATAATCCTGTTTTGTCAATGCAGCACGGGCATAAACCGCATGGGCCACATTCAGGTTAGGCATCCAAACTTCCGATGAAGAACGGTCCATGCCACTCTGTTCAAACAGTGAAATAGCCTCATCGAGATCTTTATAGATTTGCGTATAAGTTTCAGCCAAAGTTGAATAGCCTAAACTGCCGGTTGACTCGTCAAGACGCAATACCAACCCTTGTGAAGCTCCATTATTAGAGTCCTGCCAACGCCAACAATAGTAATGGATAAGTTTCTCAAATGCATAGGCACGGAATGTCAGGGCAGAAGCCTTGATGAAAGCCTTTTCTGCTTCAGTACCTATTGCATTGTCAATATTTACAATAATCGTATTGGCACTGCCTATAATAGAATAGTAATAATACCAAGCATAGGCATCATAAATGGAATTGGTACGTGAATGGAATTCCTGGTTATGGATGGGAGACCATCCGGAGGCATAATAGTTATACAGATAATTCTGGCTCGGATAATTCTCGTAGTGAGCAATGATATTATTCTCTCCGGCAAACCCTTGACCAAAATAAGAGTGTTGTGTCGTCATAAGTTTGGCAACACCATTCAAGGCCTTTGTTGCATTGGCTGTAGTTCCAATGGCATCGGATGCTCCGGTTGAATCTGTTGGAGCTGTATCAAGAAAGTCACCGGCACACGACGATACCAACAGGGCGCTCGCCAGCAAGCCGCCCATTATTATTTTATTGATATATCTTCTCATTTTTTTAAGTTTTTGTTGTTAGAACGTTAGAATTTCATAGTAAGGCCAAAATTGTATACACGTGCTGTTACATATGTGTCATCATATCCTCCATTGAAAGAATACTGCGGATTCAAGCCTTTTCTGGATGTAAGGGTAAAGAGATTTTCCACACCAAAATTCAGTGAAAGTCCTTCCAATCCTATATTCTTCATCCAGCGTTTCGGAAAACTATAAGACAAGTTCAAGTTCTTGAAAACAAAATAAGAAGCACTTGTCAGCCAACGGTCACTGGTACCGTTCAAGTCGGAAGATTTATAAAAATCGGCCCGAGGCGTTCCGTTCGGATCGATGCGGTTGGCAGAAGTTTCTGTCATACCCTCCGGAACGGCTGTCCAAGAATCCAGAATATCTTTATGATATGCACTGCCTGCTGCTCCCGATTCAGAAACACTCATCAGACTTTGATATGAACCATCATAAACTTTGCCTCCCAACGAATAGGTGAAAAGCATGTTCAGATCCCAATTCTTCCATGAAAGGGCAGAACTGATGGAACCATATACTGTAGGAAGTGCACTTCCTGCCCAATCGCGTTTGCCATAAGATGTTGTCGTTGTATAATCCTGTCCGTTGATATTGACCAATGCGCCGGCTTCTCTTGCTTCATCAATCTTTTCCGGATCTAGGGTATACAGGGCGTTGCCAGTCATCTGGTCCACGCCTTCGTAATGATATGTATAGAATTCGTAAATAGAATGTCCTTCAGAATAGTTTTGCATGCCATTCAGAATATCTTTTCCATCGGGCAGTTTGATTATTTTATTCTTCAGGAATGTCGCATCTACGCCAAGATTCCACTTCCAGTCATTTCCTTTGATGGCATCTGCATTCAAAGATATTTCCCAGCCACGATTGGAAATAGTACCTATATTCTTGTATTGAGTCAAGTTCATTGTTGCATCATTCCAAGGATAAGAACCGGCAGAAAGAGGTAAACGAACTTCAAACAACAAATCCTTGGAACGCTTGTCGAAGTAACCGATTTGGAAATTTAGGCGGTCAAACAGACGGCCTTCTACGGCTACATCTACCGTTTGGGTGGTTTCCCATTTAATGTCAGGAGCAGCAAGTGACTGCTTTATCAAAGCGGGTTGCCCTCCGTTCTTATCAATCGTATACAAGGCCATATAAGCATAGTAGCTTACACCCATGTTATTGCCGACTTCACCATAAGATGCACGCAGTTTCATATGGTCAATCCAATCAACATCCTGCAGGAACTCCTCCCGTTTCATATTCCAACTTGCACCTACGGAATAGAAATTACCCCAACGGTTGTCTTTGTGGAAACGGGATGAACCATCGCGACGGAATGAACCTTCCAAATAATAGCGGTCATCATAATTGTATTTTACACGTGCCAAATAAGATTCGGTCTTATCTTCATCGTCACTTCCAATAAAATAAGAATTGGTAAGGAAATTGCCCATTGTAAGGTTTCCGTCCACTGCCATACCGGTATTCATTCCAGCCGTGTACTTCCGTTCCCAGCTATAGCTTTCATGCGCGACCATGGCTTCAACGTTATGCACTTTATTGAATTGATAATTCCAATTGATGATTTCCTGCAGAGTCATTGTCCTGTATTGATAAGCATAGCTTGTCAATCGTCCGCCATTGGTAGCACCGTCACCGATTTCGGGATTATCGTATTTTTTATTGTTGGTAGTACTGTTGTTGAGGTCTCCCTTGACTGTCACCGACAATCCGTAAGGCAAGGAAATGGTGGCAAAAGCCTGAGTTCCCAATACGTTTCGAACGCTTTCCTCCTTATTGTTCAACATCTCGTATATCACGTTTCTGTTACTCAAGTAAGGAGAAGTTGTATCGTACATCCTTTCACCATTTTCATCCAGCTGGTATGTTCCGTCAGCATTATGCAAATAGATAGGATAGACAGGTGCCATGTATCTTGCGACGTAAAACGGATTGGCATAATAACTGCCAGTTGCATTGCTGTTATAATCTCTTTTTGTCCAAGACCCCGTTAAGTTGACACCGGCCTTAAACCATTTGTTGGGAGAATAAGTGGAATTGATACGACCTGAAAAACGCTCATATCCGGTAGCTATTACATACCCTTTTTCATTCAGGTAGCCAACGGAAGAATAGATGCTGTATTTTTCTCCAGAGGTAGCGGCAGACAAGTTGTATTCCTGACGATGCCCATTGCGTTCTACGGCATCGGCCCAGTCCAGGTCATCATAGCCCGGCAAGCGGGAAGCTATCAATTTGCCATTGCTATCAAACAATTGGTCATCTGCGGCATTATAAATGTTACGTCCAATGGATTCACTGACAAGATGTCCGGTCGCATAAGCAGCAGCTTCACTTTCGCTCATTCCCGTATTGCTTATCATAGAATTCTTTTTGGCCATCCAGGATGCTTCCATCCAACGGTCTGCGTCCAAACGTTCATATTCAGGTATACCTCTGTTGTAAATGCCTTGGTTGACTTGGAGAGTGATACTGGGCTTGTTCGTATTGCGTCCATTCTTTGTTGTGATGAGAACTACTCCATTGGCGGCACGGTTTCCATACAATGCGGCAGATGCGGCATCTTTCAATATAGAGATGCTTTCGATATCGTTAGAGTTCAATTCTGCCATATTGCCATCGAATGGCACACCATCTACAATGTACAAAGGATCGGAAGCTCCAGAAACCAATGTTCCGAATCCGCGAATACGGATGCTTGGGGCTGATCCCGGTTCACCATAAGTGTTGTTTACCTGTACACCGGGAGCTGCTCCTTCCAATGCACCTGTTACACTGGTCGTGATACGTTTTTCGATTTTTTTATTGTCAACAACTGAAATAGACCCGGTCAATGATTCCTTTTTGGCAGTACCGTAAGCGACCACAACAACTTCATCCAACAGTTCCGCATTTGATTTCAACACAATTTTCAAGTCAGGCCCTATTTTGACTTCTGTGGTTTGCATACCGATGTACGAAATCACCAAAGTCTTCGCGGAACTCCGCACCCCGTTTCCAGCCTGCTGGAGGGGGATGTTATGCACGGAAACGCAGGAACTGGAGAATGTCACTGCGTCAGAAGTGCATCTGACGCGGGGTGGAAATAGTTGGAAGTACCTGTTTGCTACCGTTTCCATTAGGGGCAGACAATGCTTTTAACAAAGACAAGTGGACAACCCTGCATATTTTTTGCCTAAAAAGATACATCGTAAACATATTAGTTGTAAATTTGTTACTTGTATAAAACTTGATTGCAATGAAAAAGATTTTTATTACATGCATGGCTGTAGCCATGACGTTTCTGGCAGGACAGAAAGCTGCCGCCTGTACCGGCATTACACTGACGGCTAAGGACAGTGCGCGAATAGTGGCCCGCACCATCGAATGGGGCGGAAGTGAACTGAACAGCCAGTACGTGATTGTCCCCCGCGGATATGTGCAGCATTCATACGTGCCGGGCTATACGCTGGACGGCAT
Source organism: Mediterranea massiliensis (assembly GCF_900128475.1). Classification (GTDB taxonomy): domain Bacteria; phylum Bacteroidota; class Bacteroidia; order Bacteroidales; family Bacteroidaceae; genus Bacteroides; species Bacteroides massiliensis_E. The sequence goes on from NZ_LT635835.1 coordinate 443,327, forward strand.
GAAGATGGTGGCCCGTTATGGTTATGTAGGGCTTTCTGTCGAGCAGAAGGAATTTGTGGTTGAAGGGCTCAACGAAGCCGGATTGTCTGCCGGCTTGTTCTATTTCCCTGGCTACGGGCAGTATGAGGCTTATAATGAGACCCAAAAGCAGCAGAGTGTGACCGACCTCCAGCTCGTTTCGTGGATATTGGGCAGCTGCGCCAACGTGGAGCAGGTGAAGGAGGCTGTGGCCAAGGCACATGTCATCGCGATAGATCCGCGCGCTTCGACCGTCCACTGGAGGTTCGCCGATGCTTCGGGGCGACAGATTGTGTTGGAAATCATCGGCGGAAAGCCCTGTTTCTACGAAAACCAACTGGGTGTGCTGACCAATTCGCCGGGCTTCGAATGGCAGATGACCAATCTGAACAACTATGTCAATCTGTATGCGGGTACGGCTGAGACCAAGAAGATGGGCGGTGTGCAGATTGGCTCTTTCGGAGCAGGCAGTGGTTTTCTGGGCATCCCCGGCGATGTCACTCCGCCGTCGCGATTTGTCCGTGCCGCCTTCTATCAAACTACGGCTCCGATACAGGACACGGCAGAAGATGCCGTCCGCCAAGGGCTCCAGATCTTGAATAATTTCGATATTCCCATCGGCGTAGAGTTTGCCGACGGCAAGATTCCGGCCGACATTCCCAGCGCCACACAATGGACTACCGCTACCGACATTACAAACAGGGTCATCTATTATCGTACGATGTACAACAGCGCCATCCGCCGCATCGACCTGTCCAAGATAGATTTCGCACGGATTTCCTATCGGGCCACTCCGCTTGACCAGGAAAAGAAACAGCCTTTTGTGCCCGTTGACATTCAATAGATATTCGACGCCGGAGTTGGATGCTTCCAATTGACGGACCTTCCTTTTTCTTTGCCCAGCTTAAACCGACGGTTTAAGCTGGGCAAAGTTGTGTTTTAAGCCGGGCAAAGCAATGCTTTAGGCTGGGTAAAGCGATGCTTTTCCCTGGAGAATGCAAAGCTTTACAAAGGGCAATGCAAAGCTTTGCAAGTGGCATCGTAAAGCTTTGCAAGTGACGATGCAAAGCATTGCCTGAAGAAAACGGAACTTTTTCCTTTAAGTGCAGGATTGCCCTTCCCTCTGAACATCTATTTGGGAGGCGTCAACCGTCTCCTCCGAACGCCCGAGCCGAAACGCTCCTGATGCATCTCCAAATCGTGTACGATGGTGCGGTCCATGATATTGGCATAAATTTGGGTGGTTTTCACACTTTTGTGTCCCAACAGCTTCTGCACGGTCGTAATGTTTACACCATTATATATAAGGAGGGTTGCGTTGGTGTGGCGTGCCGTGTGGAAGGACACCCGTTTGTTCACCTGTGCCCGTTCGGCAAGTATCCTCAACTCTTTGTTGATGTTGGAATTGTCTTTCAACCGAAAGAATCCGTCCAAATTGCCTTTGTACTCCCCAAGAATGGCTACTGCCTTGCCGTTGAACAACAAATGGAGTGGCAAGTGTACTTCCGTCCCAGTTTTGACCGACTTATAGACAAGCCAAACCTCCGAACGGCATTTTATGAGATTTTGTGAGGTCATCTGCACGAAATCAGAGTATCTGAGCCCGGCATAGCAGCAAAACAGGAAGGCATCCAAGGTCCTTTTCTGCTGCCTCGAACATCCGCATTGCCGCAATTCCTCCAATCGTTCCAATTCCTCCGGCGTCAGATGGGTATGCGAGTTCTCTACCGTCTTAATCTTATACTTGCGGAAGGCATATTTGCGTTCCTCCATAAAATCCTTGTTGATGGCCATGTTGACGTATCGCTTCAAATGCTTCATGTGCTTGGCGATGGTATTGATGTGGTAGCCCTTCCTGCGGAGATGCTGTTCGAAGGCACAGACAAAATCAAAAGTCACTTCGGAAAACTCCACTTCCGCCTTGAAAGCCTTCAGCAGTGCGAGGGTCGTCAGATGATTTCTGCGGGAACTTTCCTTCAGATTTGCTTGTGAGACTTCCCGCTCATAGAATGTCAGGAAAGACCGTATGTTTTCTTTCGTCCGCATGGCATCCCTTATAATCTCCAGTGTTATGGGCTTGCCTTGTTGCCAGAGGTCCAGCTCCACTTTCTCAATTCTTGCGATGCTTTCGTGCAGCCACCAGTTGAGTGCTCCACTGTTGGGGTGGTTCTTTACCAGTTGTCTTTTACAGTCCCATTGTTCCGGCTTCAGATACACTTTCGTGGAGAAATACTTTTTCCGTTGGTTCAGATAAGCCTCAATTTGTACCAGTGCTGTACCCTTCCCATTGAGGCTCTTTTTTCGGTTATAAACCAGGTTGTAAACTATTTTATCCATTTTGTTAAAGTAATTAGGGCAATTGTCATCAGGCTGCCAATCCATCCTTTGAAGCAACCCTCCAAAGGTCGTATGGCACCCGTTAAATAGACGTTTTCTCCCCGTTATTTTTCCTCTGCGGAGTGCTTTTTCGTAGGAAACATGTTCTCCGATATTGTTTTTTGAAACAAAAACGCCCTCCGTTTTTAACGTTTTTGCATAAAATTCATATATTTATTTGGAAAGTGTGCTAAATTTCAGGCTACATATTGACACCTCAAAAGGATGCATATAGGCTCAACTATGCATCAAAAGCTGTTATTAAGCATAAAAAAACGACATCAAATAACAATTTGACAGATTTTACAGCTTTTCTTGATAAAACAATTGCGCATTTCATATTTATTAATAAATTTGCATTTCGTTAGAGTAAAGAAACAATTAATGTAAAGTTAAACTTTAAGAGAGAATTTATGAAAAGAAAATTAATGCTGTTATTGGCCTGCCTCTTTGTAGGAATAGGCTTAGTAACTGCCCAGACTCGGACCGTCACAGGTGTTGTGATTTCCGAAGAAGACGGGCAGCCAGTTATTGGAGCGTCAGTAAGAGTTGAAAACACTCAGCTCGGTGCTATTACTGATGTAGACGGTAAGTTCCAGATTGCGAACGTACCAAGTTCCGCGAAGACTTTGGTAATTTCCTACATTGGTATGGAAGAACAAAAAGTTACAATCCGGCCCAATCTGAAGGTTATGATGAAGCCGAATACAGAACTTTTGGATGAAGTTGTAATCACCGGTTATGGTTCTGGCAAAAAACTCGGAAGCGTCGTTGGTTCTGTAACGGCAGTAGGAAGTGAAAAACTGGCCAATGCTCCTGTAGCCAACGTAGGTGATGCTCTTCAAGGTCAGGTAGCAGGTTTGCAGGTCTTCACGCCTTCCGGTGAGCCCAGCCAAAGCGTCAGCATGCGTCTGCGTGGTGTCAGCTCCATCGAAGGTAGCTCCGCACCTCTGTTTATATTGGACGGTTCTCCTATCTCAGCCAGTACATTCACCTCATTGAACCCGAACGACATCGAGAATATGACCGTACTGAAAGATGCTTCATCTACAGCAATCTATGGTTCGCGTGCTGCCAACGGTGTCGTTATCTTGACCTCCAAGAAAGGTAAAAGAGGGGAAAAAGCCAAAATCAATATCAGTGCCCAGTACGGTCTGTCCAAAATGACAGGTGATAACGTAACAATGATGAATGCCGAACAGTGGCTGAATTTCCAGGAGATTCTGGATCCGTCACTGGTAAACAATGCAGAATTCCAGGCAGAAAAGAATTTCTATATTAACAATGGTATCTCTACAGACTGGTCTGATGTATTCTTTGGAGGAACTGCTCCGATGCAAGAATACAACTTGAGCGTAACAGGCGGTACGGAAACTATTAACTACTTCTTCTCTTTCGGACATTACGACATGGAAGGTATTATGGACGATTCAGACTTGCGTCGTGAAACACTCCGTTCAAACATCGAAGCTAACATCAACAAATGGATGAAAGCAGGTGTCAACCTCAACTTGTCTTTCCAGAAATACAATACAGCTGCTTTTGGTAACAGTGCCAACAGCTTGTACAACAAAGCTTTTGCAGCCCGTGTATATCGTCCTGACCAGAGCTATTATGAAATCCTGACCGACGAGGGAGGAAATTTTACAGGATTCGGTGAACGTCTGGATTTCTTCGACAGAGTACAAGGTGGTGTGTACAATCCTTATTACTTGTCTGAATTACAACCTTCAAACCGCGATTTGATTCGTATCAACGGTAATACTTACCTTAACATCAATCCAATTAAAGGCTTGAATATCCGTGCAGCCCAAGCAGTTGAAGCATTCGACTACCGCAACTCAGGAGTGGCTTATCCGGAAGGACCTTTCATCGGAGCAGGAACTGCATCAGAAAGTTTCCAACGTTACTACTCGTTCACTTACACGAATACAGCTGAGTACAAATTCAATATTGACAACCACAACGTAACCTTACTGGGTGGTCAGGAGTCTATCATCTCAAAAGACCAGTCATTTGGTGTGAGAGTCAATGGTTTGACAGACACTCGTCTTATGTTGCTTAGTGCAGGTGCCACAACAGAAAAGCCTTCACATTCCAAATCAGAAACCGTATTCAACTCCTATTTTGCAACATTGAGTTACAATTACGACGAGAAATACTTCTTCGATGCATCTTATCGTCGTGACGGTTCTTCACTCTTCGGTCTTAATAACCAATGGGGTAACTTCTGGTCTGTAGGCGCTATGTGGGACTTGAAGAAAGAAAACTTCCTGAGCGATGTAGAATGGATTAACGACTTACAACTCAAAGCCAGCTACGGTACAGTAGGTAACTCTTCAGCTCTTTCTGCATACATGGCTTATGGTCTTATCAGCTCCGGTTCCATGTACGGTGGAGAAACTGGTACAGCAATTGGTAATCCTGCCAATCCAGACCTGACATGGGAAGTTGTAAAAACTGCCAACGTAGCTTTGAATACCCGTTTGTTCGACCGAGTTAATTTGGATGTAGAATTCTACAACCGTCTGACAGAAGACATGTTGATGCAGATTCCTTTCTCCTATACAACTGGTTTCTCTGCAGGTTGGGGTAATGTAGCCAGCATGCGCAACCGTGGTGTGGATATTACAGCAAATATAGACATTCTTAAAGACGTAGCAGGTGTTAACTGGAGTATTTCAGCAAACGTAAACTACAACAAAAATGAAATAACCAAACTGTTCAATGGTCTGGACGAATATGTATTGGCAAATACAGGTCTGAAACTTCAGGTTGGCAAGCCTTATGGTGAATACTTCTATAACCGTTGGGCAGGTGTCGATCCTCGTGATGGTTATAACATGTGGTATGACAAGAATGGCAACTTGACCAAGACTTTCTCTGAAGACGATGCTGTATTTACAGGCAAACAACGTTATGCTCCTTGGTCTGGTGGTTTCGGAACAAACCTCAAATGGAAGGGAATTACGGTTTCTGCAGATTTTGCATACATGCTGGGACAATATATGGTGAACAACGAACGCTGGTTTACTGAGAATCCTCAATTTGCCAACTCTATGAATCAGACTGCTGACATGTTCACTATGTGGCAGAAGCCGGGTGATATTACCAACATCTCAACTCCCGACTCTCCGATGCAATTTGACACCCACTTGTTGGAAAATGCATCATTCATGCGTCTGAAAAACCTGACAGTCAGCTATGATCTGCCGAAGAACTGGATGCGTCGTACAGGTTTCATGGAAAGCGCCCGTGTATTCTTCGTAGGCCGTAATCTGTGGACTGTTACCAAGTATAGAGGTTATGACCCGGAAATTGACAGTAACATGCAGCTGGGTAACTATCCGAATACCAAGCAGTTTACGTTTGGACTTGAACTCACTTTCTAAACATGAACCACTAACGAATTTATGAAAATGAAAAAAAGAAATATTATTTTATCCGTCTTGTTTGCAGCAGTGGGATTGACTTCCTGTGACATGGAGAAATATCCCTACAATGCTGTAGAAGAAAGTCAGTACATGACTACAGCCAATGACTTCAAAAGTGCCCGTATCGGCTTATATTCTCCATATAGGACTCTGACTTCGGGTGGACACGTTCTGACACCGGAATTCCAATGCGCAGACTTTCATGCTACCGCCAGCTACAGTAACACGTATGGAAATCAATACAGATGGGATTTCCAGTCTTCTGATGGTAACATCGAAGCCATTTGGGGTAACTTCTACACTTTGATTGCACGTAGCAATTATTATATTGATTCTTATCAGAAATTGGTAAACGGTGAAATACCCGGTATTAGTGAAGCAGACCGTGCTTTAATCGACTGTTGGGCAGGAGAAGCTTATTTCTCACGTGCATTTGCCTATTACAATCTGGCAACGTTCTTCTGCGAGGCATACGATCCCAGCACAGCCGCTGAGGTTTATGGACTTCCCTTACAGCTGACATACGTTTCCAATGCTACCGACAACAGTAAATATCCGGGCCGTTCATCTTTGCAAGCTACATTTGAGCAGATCAACAAAGATTTGACAGAGGCTGAAAGATTGGTAAATGAAAACAAAACTGTTAATTCCGATACTCAGGCCAAATACAACTACATCAGCCAGGATTTGGTAACAGCTCTGCGCGCACGCGTTGCATTATGGACAAAAGACTATGATACAGCAATAAGCGCATCTACAGGACTGATAAGCAGCAACAAATATCCTCTTATCAATGACGGAGAAGCATTCCGTGCTATGTGGGTAACAGACTATGGTACAGAAGTTATCTGGCAGATATATACTGCCGCTCCAGATGAACTCTGCTCTACAAACGGTACAATGTTCTGGGGACAATACAAAAATGGAGATCCACAAGTAATGGACTTTATTCCTTCTCAAAGCTTGATTGACCTCTATACGGACGGAGACAAAGATATTCGTTTCACATCTTTCTTTGCTCCCTATCATTTAGCTCTGTCAAACGGCTCGGAAGCAGACGTATATGTTTTCGACAAATACCCCGGCAACCCCGATATATATTCACAAACAATTGTGGATAATCACTATATCAACAAGCCGAAACCATTCCGTATTGCCGAGCAATATCTGATTGCAGCGGAAGCATACGCCGCAAAGAATGATGTAACGAATGCCAGCAAATACTTGAACGATTTGTGTCGTACACGTATTGCAGAATATACTGACAAGAGCTATACAAATGCCACGATATTGACAGCCATTCAGAACGAACGCCACAAAGAATTGGTGGGTGAAGGTTTCCAGTTAATCGACCTGAAGCGTTGGAATCTTGGCATCGATCGTGCTAATGCATACCAAGAATCAACCATGGTTCTTCAGCCGGGTGGAGTGAACACCACTGCATTGTCCAAACAAGCTGGTGATAATCGTTTCGTATGGCCTATCCCCAAAGCAGAGTATGATGCAAATCCTCAGCTGAAAGGCCAACAGAATCCTGGTTATTAATTGATATACTTAATTAAAAAGAACAGAACATATGAAATATCTCAAATTATTAGCTTTATGCTTACTTCCGATATCATTTGCCGCTTGTAGCGATGATGAGGAAATGAATAGCGGAAACGCTACCGTAGGCTTTGCATCCACTGAATTATCAGTGACGGAAAATACTTCCATGGTAGAAATTCCCATCTCATTGGAAGGTGACCATACAGGCCCTGTAAGAGTCAATATAGAAGTTACAGATTGTAATGGGACCTCTGTTACCAATGATGAAACCATCATTCTGACAAGTAATAGTCTTATTATGCCTTCAGGTGTAGAAACTGTTCAAGCAGAATTGCGTTCATCAGTTTACACTGTTGAAGATAACTTAGACCGTTCTTTTACAGTAAAAATCACATCTGCTGAAGGTGCAACTATAGGGAATGCCACATGTAAAGTTAACATCGAAGAAATTCCCGATCCTTATGCAAATTTGGCAGGGAACTGGACGTTGAGTGCCGGTAGAGCAGGCAATTTGGCAATCGTATTAAATACTCGTGAAGATCGCTCTGGTTACGATTGCACAATGACCCTCCAAGGAGTTGAAATGCCATTTACAATAGCATACACACCTCAGGGTCTTACTGTAAAAATGAACACAGTACTGGCAGAAGGACTTGATTTTGGAGATCCTGTAGGAGTAGCAGATGCTGTACTTGCTTATATCGACGGAAACTATCTTGTAACCGATCCACTGTCAGCCTCCTGGAATGAAGATTTGAACTTAATTCTATTTGATTATCCGATGACTGCTGCTTTATTCAGTTCTGCAACAGGCCAATTTACAGGATACACATGGTTTACGGCTGATACTGTAATGAGAAAGGTAGAAACGACCAAATAATAAACTGAAACCAATATGTAAAGGGCATCCCAGTTTAATGAGGATGCCCTTTTTAACTTAAGACAGCCACCTAATCCACATGAAAACAAAAATTTATCATCTATTATGTCTGCTTTTTGTATTTACGATTATAGCAGCATGTTCCAAGGAAGAAGAAACACCAGCTTCCATTACTATAGCGGAACAAAGTCAAAATCAAATTTTAGCCTCTGGCATTAATTCACGAATTACCGTTGATTTTACCAGTACACATGATTGGAAAGCGTCTACAGATGCTTCTTGGGCTGTAATAACTCCCACATCTGGCAAAGCAGGTACAGCCAGTATTGGAATTTTGGCTAAGGAAGAAAACAGAACGGGAGAAGTACGCACAGGACTTTTGACTTTATCGTGCGGAGAAGCAACTGCTCAAGTTACTTTTACACAAGCGGCAATGGATGTTCTAAATATAGAACAGACCGTCTATGATCTTTCTGCTGACGAACAGGAAATCAGCATAAAATTCGCTACCAATATACAGAATGGAAAAATCACTTTAAAGGCTGAAGACAATTACTCGTGGATTACTCCCAAAGAAAACACCCTGACCCGCGCAATACAGGAAGGAGAAATCACCCTAAAAATACAAGCCAACGAAAGGCGTGTGGCCAGAAATGCCAAACTCAAGATACAGGTCGTAAACATAAACGATGAGAATCAGATATTAATGGAATCAGCCACCATCAATATCAACCAAAAAGAAGCGCCTGTCGGTACTTCATCCGACTTGACCACACAAGATAAAAAAGTAATTTTAATACAAGAACATACCGAAGGAAACGGAATTCCTCTCATATTTTTAGGAGATGGTTTTCTTGATACAGATATCAGCAATGGTTACTATCGGCAAGCCATGGAAAAAGGTATAGAGAATTTCTTTACTGAAGAGCCTATTAAATCTCTTCGCAGTTATTTTGATATATGGATGGTGACAGCCGTTTCTTTAAACAATGCTTTTGGAAATCAATTCAATACAAAGTTCAGTTGCCGGTTGGAAGGGGGCGGAAGTACACTGATAGAAGGGAACCATTCCAAAGTACAAGAATATGCCATGGAAGTACCTACTCTCAAAGAAAATCCCGAACTGTTCAATGAAGCGACCTGTATCGTCATCCTAAATACAGAAGAGTATGCCGGAACTTGCTATTTTGGCTTTAACGATGGAGTAAAAACCATCAATCTGGCCATTGGTTATTGCCCTATGATTTACGGAATGGAAGATGATATGTTCCGCCGAGTGCTTTGCCATGAATGTATCGGACACGGTTTCAGCAAACTGATGGATGAATATTCGTATCAAGAAATGGGAAGAATACCAACCTCTGAAATAACAGATACACAAAAGATGCAGGAAATGGGATGGGCAGCCAATGTAGATTTCACCAATGATAGAAATGCTGTACTCTGGAGTAAATTTCTGAAAGATTCACGTTACCAAGGAAAGGATAACTACGGTGAAACTTTAGGTATCTACGAAGGGGCTTGTACATATTGGAGCGGTGCTTACCGACCGACAACCGAAAGCATGATGCGAAGCAATATGCATGGCTTCAATGCTCCTTCACGTGAGGCAATCTACAAGCGTGTGATGAGCACAGCATATGGAAAAGAATGGGAATACAATTATGAAGAATTTGTAGCATTCGACCAGGCCCATCTCCCAATGCCAACAGAAGCGGCTACACGTGCTACTTACGAAGAAGCGACCAGACCGTTCAACCCACCTGTATTCACCAATCAAACAATCTCTGTCAAGTAACAGGATCAGTTTCCTTGAATACAAAAATTACTCGGCACGAAATGGCCAGCATATTGAAAAGCGACCATTCCGTGCCGAAATTATTTTGCAATGATGTTCCAGCCTTTATTTGAGAAATCCTGCCAGCCCTTCCTTCAAGATATCCACCAGAATAGGCTTCATGCCGCCAACAAAACACTCTACGGCAATCACCATCAGAATGAGACCCATCAGACGCATCATGACGTTGTTGCCTGTTTCACCCAACACATTGACCAGGCGCGTAGATGCGCGAAGAATAAAATAGGTGAGCAGATAGATGAAGGCGATGGAACCAATCAGCACACTCTTCATTTCGATGGTATTGGCGTCCTGCATCAGCACAATGGCATTGGCAATGGCTCCCGGTCCACAAAGCATGGGAATGCCCAAAGGAGTGATGGAGATGTCATCGGCATAGGTCTTGATTTCCTCGTCCTTCAGCTTCATGGGGGTGTAGCGGGCCTGCAACATGTCAAAGCCTATCTTGAAGATAATGACTCCGCCCGCTATGCGAAAGCCGTTGGTGGAAATGCCGAAGAACCAGAACAGAAACTGACCGGCAAAAGTGAAGACCATAATAATGATGAAAGCGGTCAGAGTGGCCCTTGTGATGACACTATGACGTTCCTTGTCGGTCATGCCCTGTGTCATGGTCAGAAAAACGGGCATGGTACCCAGAGGATTGGTCAAAGTAAAAAAGGAAGTGAGGCACAGCAGTGCAAAAGGCAAAATAGCATCCATAGCGTAAATTCAAAATCTAAAACAGAACAAAGATAAAACGATTCTACAGATATTACAAAAAAGAAAGCAGTTCTTTCAAGTCACTTATGTGATAAGTGGGTTCAAAGGGGAGGTCGGCCCTACGACATACGTCCAAATAGACCTGATGCATACCCACTCCGCGGGCACCCAATACATCGTTCTCCCAACTGTCTCCTACCATCAGGGAGTCTTCCACCTGAAATCCGGTAACCGAAAGGGCATGCCGGAAAATCTCGGCATGAGGCTTCAGCACCCCGATGTCGTCGGAAAGGACAACTTGCTGGAAGTAGCCGTCAATGCCAGCCGAACGCATCTTGCGGCATTGCAGCTCCTGAAAGCCATTGGAAAGGATATAAAGACGATAATGGCGAGACAATGTGTCGAGCACCTCGAGGGCATGAGGCAGGAGCTTCTTCTTGGTGGGTATCACTGAAAAGAAGTCTTCGGAAAAACGTTTGGCCAAATCCGCATCGCCCTGCCCCACCTGCTCCAGAGGATAGAGAAAACGCTGGCGGTTGAGCTCTTCCTTCGTTATCTGCCCCTGACCGTACTCTTCCCACAACTCGAGGTTGCGTCTCTGATAGAGGCTGTAGAAATGGTCGAAGGACGTGAAGAAACGGGCGTATCCATACTTGACGTACATTTCTTCGAACGTGTCGCGCGCATTGGCCGAAAAGGCCCACAAGGTATCGTCGAGGTCAAAAAATATATTCTTGTACAGGGAGGACATAAATTCACTAAAAAAATAGAGCAGGGACCTGACAACAGCTCCGCCTGCCAACCATAAAAAACGCAGGCTCAAGCGGGCAGGAAGCAACGTGTGCTTCAAATCCTGCCCGCTCCAGTCTGCGCCATCAATGTTGTCTGAAAGACTTATTTTACCTGAATGACAAGGTACTTGGATACGCTCCAGAACTCCTGCGGATTGGTAATTTTCAACGTCAACAGGCCTTCATCGTCCTTTTCGAAGGCATACGAGCCGTTGGGATGGGTTGTCAACATGTCGGCCGACTTGGAATAGAGCTTGATTTCCTTGGTTGTACGGATATCGACTTCAGTGAAGTAGTCTTTGTTGATTTCAGCATCCTGCAGCACCTCACCCTTCTTGAACAGGCCGGTGTTGGAAAGTATCTTCTGGTCTTTCAATTCCTTCTTGGTTCCGAATACAAACCAGGCGGTATTCAACTGCTTGTCCTGCTCGGAAACGGTCTTGGACTTGGCAGCATTCTCGGCCGTCAGCTGGTCCTTCTGTGCAGAGAGGTCTGTCACGGCAGCGTCCAGTTCCTGAATGCGGATATTCTTGGCAGCCAGTTCGGCCTGCAATTCCTCGATGCGCTGGGTCTTGGCCACCAATTCCTGCGTGAGCTGGTCGACGGCACGCTTCAGCTGGGCCGAGTTGTTCTTGCTGGTCTTCAACATCTGCTGCAGCTTGTCAATCTGCTGGCGGTTCTCTTCCATCTGCTTGCGGATGAACTCGATATCGGATGCTATCTGTTGGCGTGCGCTCGGCGAGCCTTCGGCCACAGCACCCCGCTGCAAGTCCACACGGTTCTCGGCCGCATTGATCTGACGGAAGCCTTCGGAGATATCATTGAATGTACCCATCATCTCGTCCAGCTCGGCATTCCGCTGGTTCAATTCCAGTTTCAAAGAATCGTTTTCAGCCTTCAACTGGTCTTTGCTACCACCTGAAAAGCTGTCGCACGAAGCCACTACGGCTGCACATACAACTAAAAAAGCTAATTTTTTCATACGCTCTCGTTTTTTACGTTTTAATTTTTAGTACTTATTCTTTAGTCTATTCCTGCTACAACTATAACAATCTCGCCACGCGGCTCGTTGGCCGTAAAGTGTTCCACCAGCTCGGCCAAGGTGCCACGTACCGTCTCTTCGTGCACCTTGGATATCTCACGCGAGACGGACGCCTGACGGTCGGGGCCAAAACACTCGGCAAACTGGGTCAGGGTCTTCAGCAACCGATAGGGCGATTCATAGAACACGATGGTTCGCGTCTCGTCGGCCAATGCTTTCAGGCGGGTAGAACGGCCTTTTTTCTGAGGGAGGAAACCCTCAAAGCAAAAGCGGTCGCACGGAAGGCCTGAAGCCACCAAGGCGGGCACGAAAGCGGTCGCTCCCGGCAGGCACTCCACTTCGATGCCGTTGCGGGCACATTCGCGTGCCATCAGAAAGCCAGGGTCGGAGATGCCAGGCGTGCCTGCGTCGGAAATCAAAGCCACCGTTTCGCCCCCCTTTATACGATTAACAACACTTTCGACCGTTTTATGTTCATTGAATTTGTGATGAGATTGCATGGCATTCTTGATTTCGAAGTGCTTCAGCAGAATGCCCGAGGTGCGGGTGTCTTCGGCCAAAATCAAATCGGCCTCCTTCAGGATGCGGATGGCCCTGAATGTCATGTCCTCCAGATTGCCTACCGGCGTCGGTACGATGTATAACTTTCCCATAGCTTGCTCTCCCTCACCTTGTCAGTTGAAATACTTACGAAGCAATTCTACAAAATCGGCGGCAGCTTCGTTGTCCTCGGCCACATGAACCTCCTGCCCGAACATCGACAGGGCTTCGGCAAACGAGCCGGCCTCGCCCAGATGGGCCAATACGCGGTTCATCCTCGCTCCGTCGCCGCCAAACAACTCGCGGGTAAAACGGAAGGAATCATTCAGGCTGAGGGCATGACGCAAATCGGCCGCCGGCCGGATGCGCTCGCCCAAGATGGAAGAGGCCGCAACGCCATCCTCTGCCGGCTGTTCGGCCGGCTTGGGAGCTTCCGCCTGAGGCTCCACAGGGCGGACAGAAGGCTGTATGGGGGGCGCGGGAGCCACAGGCTCTTCAGGCTTCAACGGTTCGGGTGTCTGAGTCCTCGAACCCGCCTGGAGCAGTTCACTCAATTCGGCCAGCTTGCCCTGAAGTTCGTCCAAACGCTGTTCCATGCGTCCGACGCATCCCTTCAACGTTTCCATCTCCGTCCTTATGTCGTCCAACAATTTCTGCATATCCTTGTCTTACACCTGTTAACGCCGCAAATGTAGAAATAAATAATGAAAAAACGTTGGGAAGCCGACAAAATGATTACTTTTGTGCGAAATATAATCCTTCTATCAAGCATGAACGTATTTTCGGAAGACCACATACAGGAAACCAGGCGGAGGGGGCGGATTGAAGTCATCTGCGGCTCCATGTTTTCGGGCAAGACAGAGGAACTCATCCGACGGCTGAAGCGCGCCAAGTTCGCCCGCCAGCGGGTCGAAATCTTCAAGCCTGCCATCGACACGCGCTATTCGGAGGCCGAGGTGGTGTCGCACGACAGCAATTCCATTTCGTCCACTCCCATCGACTCTTCGGCCAGCATCCTGCTCTTCACGTCGGAAATCGACGTAGTGGGCATTGACGAAGCCCAATTCTTCGACAACGGGCTGATTGACGTATGCAACCAGCTGGCCAACAACGGCGTACGCGTCATCATCGCAGGGCTCGACATGGACTTTCGCGGCACACCCTTCGGCCCGATGCCAGGCTTGTGCGCCATCGCCGACGAGGTGTCCAAGGTACATGCCATCTGCGTGAAATGCGGAGAGCTGGCCACCTTCTCGCACCGCACGGTGAAGAACGACAAGCAAGTCCTGCTGGGCGAAACGGCCCAATACGAACCCCTGTGCCGCACGTGCTACCTGAAGGCCATCGAGGAAGACAAGCATGCAACAGACTAATCCCCATATCCTACGGACACTATGGAACGCAAGAAAATCACCTTCGACAGCTTTATCCGCGGTGTCATCATCGGCGGCATCGTCATCGGAGCGCTCATCCTCATCAAAAGGCTGAGCGGAGTGCTCCTGCCCTTCTTCATCGCCTGGCTCATCGCCTACCTGATCTACCCGCTGGTAACCTTCTTCCAGTACCGCCTGAAGCTCAAGAGCAGGGTCGTCTCCATCTTCTGCGCCCTGCTGACCCTGGCCGGCATCGGCACGGCGGCCTTCTACCTGCTGGTGCCGCCCATGATCCAAGAATTCGGACGGGTCAAGGACCTGCTGATCGAGTACTTCACCAACAGCAGCTACGGAAGCAACGTCCCCCACACCCTGTCCGAGTTTCTGAGGGACAACATCGACCCGCAATTCCTACAAAACCTCTTTCAGGAAAAGAGCCTGCTCGATGCCCTGCAGGAAGCCATGCCACCCTTGTGGTCGCTAGTCACAGAGTCCATCAACCTGCTCTACGGCATCTTCACCGTCTTCATCATCCTGCTCTACATTGTCTTCATCCTGCTCGACTATGAGAGCATTGCCGACGGCTGGCCCCGCCTGCTCCCCGTGAAATACCGTTCGTTCGTGACAGGCATCATGAACGACGTGAAGGACGGCATGAACCGCTACTTTCGCGGACAGGCCTTTGTGGCCCTGTGTGTGGGCATTCTGTTCAGCATCGGATTTCTCATCATCGACTTTCCGCTGGCCATCGGCCTGGGCCTGTTCATCGGCGTTCTCAACCTGGTGCCCTACCTGCAGATTATCGGCTTCATTCCGACGGTGGTGCTGGCCATTCTGAAGGCAGCCGACACGGGAGGCAACTTCTGGCTCATTCTGGCCGCGGCCCTGGCTGTGTTTGCCATCGTGCAGGCCATTCAAGACGGCTTCATCGTGCCGCGCGTCATGGGCAAGATTACGGGCCTCAACCCCGCCATCATCCTCCTGTCGCTCTCGGTATGGGGATCGCTGATGGGCATGCTGGGCATGATCATCGCCTTGCCGCTGACCACCCTGATGCTGTCCTATTACCAGCGGTTCATCATCAACAAAGAACCGATCAGGCGGGACGAAACGACCTCGGACACCCCGACGTCTGCCGAAGTTTCTGACCCCTCAGAAGAAAAATAGCGGCCAAAAGTTTGTTCGTTCAACAAAAAGCCGTATCTTTGCACCCGCTTAACGGCACAATAAGGTTTGATTCGCTAGCTCAGCAGGTAGAGCACAACACTTTTAATGTTGGGGTCTTGGGTTCGAGCCCCAAGCGGATCACTCGAAAACCAACAGAAACCGCTGATAACACCATCGTTATCAGCGGTTTTTCTTTTTATCCTATTTCTTGTCCTTCAACGCCCTGTACAGAGTCTCCTGAATGCGTCCGCGGACATCGAGCTCCATCAGAAGGCCATTCCAGACATGGGAATAGATGCGGTTGCTCAAGAATACATAGACAAGGCCGTTGTCGGGGTCTACCCAGGCACAGGTGCCTGTAAAGCCTGTATGGCCATACACTGAGGCGGGAGCGGAGTCGCAACACGGATTGCTCTTCGGATGCTTCACATCGGGCTTGTCGAAGCCCAGCCCCCGACGGCTGAGGCGGGAGGTCTGCGTGGTGAAGAGGCGGCACGTCTCCTCGCTCAGGTAGCGGCGGCCGTCCCACGTGCCTCCATTGAGCAGCATCTGATAGATGCGGGCTACCTCCGACGCGTTGGAGAAGAGGCCGGCATTGCCCGACACTCCACCCAGAAAAGCTGCCGACTCATCGTGCACAAAGCCCCGCAGGGTGTCCTTGCGCAGGAAGTCGTCGACCGACGAAGGAACAATGTCGGCCTTCGACAGGAAGCGGAGCGGGCGGAAACCGGTATGGGTCAAGCCCATCGGGCGATAGAATTCGCGGTCGACAAACTCGTCCAGCGGTATGCCGGCACAAGCCTCAACCACCTGCTGCAAGAGGATGAAGCCCACGCAGCTGTAGCGGTAGCGCTTGTCGCGCAGACGGGCCGAAGCTATCTTGCGCATCATCTCGTCCTTGAACGAGGCGGCCAGCCAGAGGCTGTCGGCCACCTGCAGGGTGCAGGAATCGGTCCGGACGGCGGAAGTGAGCCCCGAACGGAAGCGGAAGCGGGGATTGGCCCACGTGTCGCGCCCCACGCGGACGGTGTGCTGGCGGTCGGCACGGCTCTTGAACAAGGGGCCTGTATAGCTGTCCTTGTCGATGGCATCCTGATAGAACAGAAGGGTCGAGGGAAGGCCCGACTCGTGCAGGAGCAGGTCGTTGAGGGTGATGTGCTCCTTGTCCGTGCCCTTGAGGAAGGGAAGGTAGTCGGAAGCATAGTCGGACAGGCTGAGCCGCCCCTCATCGTAGAGCTTCATCACGGCCAGCAGCGTGGCGATGGTCTTGGTCAGCGAGGCCAGGTCGTAGACGTCCGTGGGGCGGACGGCACGGCCCCCTCCGCCGGCAAGGGTACCGAAGGCCTTGTTGTACATCTCGCGCCCGTCTTTCCAAACCACGACCTGGCAGCCGGGGAACGCTCCCTTGCGGATGCCTTCTTCCGCGATGTCGTCTATCTGGGCAAGGATGCGCGAACTCATGCCATGCTCGTCGGGGTTGTAATGGCGGAGGCTCTTCCGGCTCATCTGAAGGCCGCTGCCTGCGGCATAGAGGTTTCCGATACTGGCCGAGAGGCGGCCGTCGGCATCGGCCGAACCATAGAGGATGTCGACCGTGCGGCGCTGGACGTCCTCATCCGTCGAATGGGCCAGCACGACGGCAGAAGCCTGCGCCAGGTCGTGCCGGAGCTTTTCGTCGAGCTTGTGGCCCTGCACGAAGAGGGCGTAAACGACGGGGACGCCGTCGGGCAATCCTCCCTCAAAGAAGCTCTGATAGTCGGCCCACTGCTCGTCCGTGACACACACCACGATGCGCCGGTAGCCTGCCAGCTTCTTCTTCAGGGCGGCCTGACGGGTGGCGTCCATCCCCCTGGCTACATCGAACTTGACGGGGTCGACAAAGATGGACAATTCCTGCATGAGCGGGGTCAGGTCGGTCCCTCCGCCTACCTCGAGCACTGCCACGTCCTTGAGCGTGGGGTCCAAGGGGAGGGTTTCATTCTTGTTGTCGAGCACTGTGATGGCGGCCAGTTTCAGGCGGGACACCAGGTCGCGGACGTAGGGGGTGTTCAGACGGGTGGTGAGGCCCGAAAGACGGACGTAGGGCTTGCTACGCAGGCCGAGGGCGTATTTGTAGGTCAGCACTTTGCGGCAGCGGCGGTCGATATCCTCGCGCGAGAGCTGGCCGTGGCGCACGGCATGGACCACCGCCTCGACCTCTTCCTTGATGCGGCGGGGCACCAGCAGCAGGTCGTTGCCCGCCTGCAGGGCACGGAGGCACACCGAGCCTTCGCCCTGCACGCCCTTCATGGCCAGCGCGTCGGTAAAGACCAGTCCCTTGAAGCCCAGCTCGCCGGCCAGCAGGTCGTGGGCGACGCGGCGCGACAGGGAGGCGGGCACGTTCTCGGCGCCCTCGATTTCGGGCACGGCCAGATGGCCCACCATGATGCCGTTCAGCCCCGCCTCTATCATGCGGCGGAAGGGATAGAGCTCCACGCTGTCGAGCCGCTGGCGCGTGAAGCGCAGGGTGGGCAGGGCCTTGTGCGAGTCGACGTTCGTGTCGCCATGGCCGGGGAAATGCTTGCCCACGGACAAGACGCCTCCGTCCTCGAGGCCGCGGGCATAGGCCACCACCTTGCGGGCCACCTCGGCGGGGTCTTCGCCGAAGGAGCGGCTGTTGATGACGGGATTGTCGGGGTTGATATTGACGTCGGCCACGGGGGCAAAGTTGACGTGGATGCCCATCTCGCGACATTCGCGGGCCACCTCGCGTCCGTATTCGTAGAGCAGGCTGTCGTTGCGGACGCAACCCAGCACCATGTTGCGCGGAAACTCGGGCGTGTCCTTCAGGCGCATGGCCAGGCCCCACTCGCCGTCCAGCGTAATCATCAGGGGAACGTCGGCCCATTCCTGGGCCAGGTTGGTGAGGGCCACCTGGCCGGGCACGCTTCCGGCCGAGAAGAGCAGGCCGCCCACCTTGTAGTGCTTCACGACCTTGCGGAGCAGCTCCACGTTGGCCTTCGTCTGCGTGGGGGCGATGGTGTAGACGAAGAGCTGGCCGACGCGCTCCTTCAGGCTCAGGGTATGCATGACGGAGTCCACCCACTGGCGGCAGCGCTCATCGTCCTGGAGGGCGTAGAGGAAAGAGGGGTCGCCCTGCGAGGGGGAGACGGGCGACATCCGCCGGGCACTGGCGTCGGTGCTGGGACGGACAAAGAAGAGCAGTGTCAGGACGGCCATGAGGCCGATGCGTTTCCAAGTCGTGTTTCTCATCGTGCGTTCCTCCTTGTCAGTTCTTTTTCGTTGGGGTCAGGGTCAGTTTCCATTCACCCACGTAGACGCCGTTGCGCCCTGTGTGGAACACCGGCGTTTTCTGTCCCTTGGCGTTGGAGTAGAAGGCCGGTTCCTTCATGAAGGTGTGCGAGTGTCCGCCCAGGATGGCGTCGATGCCCGAGGTGGCGGCTACCAGCTTCTCGTCGGAGGCGGAGGCGGGGTCGATGCCGCGGATGCCCAGGTGCGAGAGGCAGATGACGGCGTCGCAATGCTCCTTGTTGCGGAGGAGGTCGGCCATCTGCTGCGCCACGGGGATGGGGTCTTTGTAAACCACGCCCTGACACTTGTCGGCCTGTATCAGTCCTTCGGGTTGGGGAGCCAGGCCGAAAAGGCCGATGCGCAAGCCTCCGCGTTCGATGACCACATAGGGTTTCACCAGCCCTTCGAGCGGCGTGCCGGTCACGTCGTAGTTGGAGCAGACCACGGGGAAGCGGGCCATGCGGAAGAGGCGGGCCAGGTTATCCATGCCGAAGTCGAACTCATGGTTGCCGATGGTCATGGCGTCGTAGCCGATGAGGTTCATCAGCCGGATTTCGACCTCGCCCTTGTAGAAGTTGTAGTAGGGCGTGCCCTGCGAGATGTCGCCGCAGTCGAGCACGAGGGTGTTGGGATGTTCGGCGCAGAACTGGCGGACGAACGCGGCCCGGCGCGCCGCGCNAGCGCCTCTTCGCAGGGACGGGCGTCCCAGGCGGTGTCCATAGCCACCCGCCGGGCCTCGACTTCCGTCACGGCATATCTCGTATGGCAGGAAGCCAGCAGCACCAGAGCGACCAGCGACAGGCTCCACAGCCATC
The DNA here is from genome assembly GCF_900128475.1 of Mediterranea massiliensis. GTDB lineage: Bacteria > Bacteroidota > Bacteroidia > Bacteroidales > Bacteroidaceae > Bacteroides > Bacteroides massiliensis_E. The sequence continues at coordinate 463,162 of NZ_LT635835.1, forward strand.
CCATTTTTTCTGTTTTGTTCTTTTCCATCAGTTTATCCGTTTTGTTGTTTCGACGACACAAATGTAGCAAATTTCCTTGGAACGACCAAAAATGGAGGCCCCGAAAAGGGCATTTTTTCACACCTTCGGGCAACTTTTTTTCGCGGGGGTTCTCCGCCCTCCGTCTTCCGAAAAATGCGGAAAAAAAACCTTCCCAACCGACCGTCACAAAAATCACAAATCACAAATCACAATTACCGAAAATGAAATTTCAACAACCCTCCGGCAAAGTGCGTGAGAAACTAATATTATATATTATATATAATATATAATATTAAATTATTTAACACTTTCTTCCCCAGTGAGACGAAAACCGATTTTGGATAATTGTGATTTGTGATTTGTGATAATTGTGATGCTTCGGCGGAGCGGACGCTTCGAAACGCCTGCAAGAGAGGCGTTTGAAAAATACGGACATTAAGAAAGAAATATCCTTACACCGTTTTCACCGCCTCCAGCTGCGGGAGCGCGTCACAAATCACAAATCACAATTAGCGGAAACGGCATCGGGGCGGCAGCACCCGCGCGGGCCGAAAACGGGGCTTCGCGAGGAGGAACGCCCCGCTTCGGAAAAGCAAGCATACAGCTCGCGCTCGCAAAAAAAGAGTAAAAAAGAGCGCCAAACATTTGTGTATCCGACAAATAATTCGCACCTTTGCAACCGCTTTCGCGCAATCGCTGTCAGGAAAAACAGAGAGAAGCCTGGTATGTTGCGTAGTAACGATAACAATTTAACCAATTAGAACAATGGATTTAATTAAAATTGCAGAAGAAGCATTTGCTACCGGCAAGCAGCACCCCAGCTTCAAGGCAGGTGACACCGTAACCGTAGCATATCGTATCGTAGAAGGTAACAAGGAACGCGTTCAGCTGTATCGCGGCGTTGTTATCAAGATTTCCGGCCACGGTGAGAAGAAGCGCTTCACCGTACGCAAGATGTCGGGTACTGTAGGTGTAGAGCGTATCTTCCCCATCGAGTCACCGGCCATCGACAGCATCGAGGTGAACAAGATTGGTAAAGTTCGCCGCGCCAAGCTGTACTACCTGCGCAACCTCACCGGCAAGAAAGCTCGTATCAAAGAGAAAAGAGCCAACGCCTGAGGCCAAGGCCGGCAGGCCTGAACGAGATAAAAAGGGGAAGCTTCCACAGAAGGAGGCTTCCCTTTTTTATGGCAAAAAACGAAGGCGGCCACACCCTAAGCCGCATGTTTTTCATGCCCGCTATTGCAAAATTGTATCTTATTCGTTACCTTTGCGGTGTAAAAAAGAAGCAGAGAATGACCCGCACCATCTATTTTTCGAACGAGTTTTGGGATTTCTATCACCGGCTGCAGCCCAAAGTCCAGGAAAAATTCGACTATGTGCTCAGCATCGTCCGCACGGAGCGCGTCATCACCACGAAATTCGTCAAGCGTCTGGAGAATACAGAATTATATGAAATGCGCGTTTCGGTCGCGACAAATGAATACAGAACCATTCTGTTCGCCATAGACCATGACAACATCTTGAATGCAACAAAAATTTTTGTCCTGAACGCTTTCTTGAAGAAGTCTACAAAGGATTACAAGAAACAGATAGAAACAGCCTTGCACATTTTAGGAGGATTGAGCGATGATACACTTGAATGAACAGAAACTGGCACGCCTGCACACCGCCGACGAACTGCTCGACGGGAAATATGGCAAACCCGGCACGGAGAGCCGGAACGACTTCGAAGAAAAGGCACGCGCCCACTACTTCGGCGTCATCCTGCGCGACAGGCGCAAAGAGCTGAAAATGACGCAGAGCGAACTGGCCCAGCGGACGGGAACCGCACGAAGCTACATCGCACGTGTGGAAAAGGGGGAGACGGACATGCAGCTTTCCAGCTTCCTGAAGATAGCCCGCGCGTTGAACATAGAGTTCAAGCCGACCTTTCTCTGAAAAAAGGCTTCGCGCTTCAGCATAAAAAGAACTGACACAAAGGTGCGGCGGCAGAAATCCTCCGCGCGCCTCCTCTGTGCCAGCTCTTTTCAGTTTATACAATAGCTATTATTACTTCAGCTCCCAGCCCAGCGCGCTGGCGCCCAGCACGGCGGCGTCAGCATCCTTCAGCTCGGACATCAGCAGCTTGGTCTTGCCCTTGTAGATGTTGAGCACGTTCTTGTCGATGGAAGCCTGGATGGGCTTGAAGATGTAGTCGCCCGACTTGGCCAGACCGCCGAAGAGGATGATGGCCTCGGGGCTGGAAAAGGCAATGGCATCGGCCAGCGCCTCGCCCAGAATCTCGCCCGTAAAGTTGAAGATGTCCTGCGCCAGCTTGTCGCCCTTCACGGCGGCGTCGTACACGTCCTTCGACGTGATGTTCTCGGCCGGAATGGAGCGGAGCAGGCTCGGCTCGGTGCGGGCCGTGAGGAACTCACGGGCCGTGCGTGCCACGCCTGTAGCCGAGCAATAGGTTTCAAGGCAACCCTTACGGCCGCAGCCGCACATACGCCCATTCTCGCGGCGGACGATGACGTGGCCCAGCTCGCCGGCAAACCCGTCGTGGCCGTAGACCAGCTGCCCGTTAATGACGATGCCGCTGCCCACGCCCGTGCCCAGCGTGATCATGATGAAGTCCTTCATGCCACGGGCCGCGCCGTAGGTCATCTCGCCGATGGCGGCCGCGTTGGCGTCGTTGGTCAGGGCCGTCGGGATGCCCAGGCGCTCCTCGAAGAGGGCGGCCAGGGGGATGACGCCCTTCCAGGGCAGATTGGGGGCAAACTCAATGGTACCCGTATAGTAGTTGCCGTTGGGCGCACCCACACCGATACCCTTCACCTTGTCCCTGCCTCCGTTTGCCTCGAGCAGGGGAACGAGGTTCTTGCACACCTCGTCCACGTATGTCTCCACGTCCGTATAAGCGCCCGTCTTGATCGAGTCGCTTGCAATGACCGTACCGCGCGCATCCACAATACCGAAAACGGTATTCGTACCACCTATGTCGATGCCTACCACATAGGGTTTCTCCATGTTTGAGTTCATGATATTCTTTTCTTTGTTTAAAGGATAATTACTATGTTGGTTACAAAATTGACAAAGAAAAACGAAACGACAAAATCTTTTTCCATAAAAAACGGCCTTCCACCCGCACACGTTGGCAGAAAACGAAAAAAAGTTCCCCAGCCGTGCAACTTTTCACCCGACCCGTGCGTCTAATAGCGAAAACAAGCATAAATCGAAGAAAGTCGTGATACATCTAAAAGACATCAACAAGACCTATTACAACGGAGCGCCGCTCCACGTTCTGAAAGGCATCAACCTCGACATCGAGCGCGGAGAGTTCGTCTCCATCATGGGCGCGTCGGGGTCGGGAAAGTCCACTTTACTTAATATACTGGGCATCCTGGACAGCTACGACACGGGCGAATACTACCTGAACGGCACCCTCATCAAAAACCTGAGCGAGACGCGCGCCGCCGAGTACCGCAACCGCATGATAGGCTTCATCTTCCAGTCGTTCAACCTCATCTCGTTCAAGGACGCGGTAGAGAACGTGGCCCTGCCCCTCTTCTACCAGGGCGTCAGCCGCAAGAAGCGCAATGCCCTGGCGCTGGAGTACCTCGACCGCCTGGGGCTGAAGGACTGGGCCCACCACATGCCCAACGAGATGAGCGGCGGACAGAAGCAGCGTGTGGCCATCGCCCGCGCCCTCATCACCCGTCCGCAAATCATCCTGGCCGACGAGCCCACGGGCGCCCTCGACAGCAAGACCTCGGTCGAAGTGATGCAGATCCTGAAGGACCTCCACCAGACGGGCATGACCATCGTCGTTGTGACCCACGAAAGCGGCGTGGCCAACCAGACGGACAAAATCATCCACATCAAGGACGGCGTGATAGGCACCATCGAAGAGAACCTCAACCACGACGCTTCGCCCTTCGGCCGCGGCGGGTTCATGAAGTAAATGGAGAATGGAAAATTCCCATTATCCATTCACTTATCACATATCACAAATCACAATTATCACAATTATCACAATTATCACAATTATCAATTATCAATTTTCAATTCTCAACTCTCAATTCTCATGATTGACCTTTGGCAAGAAATATACGGCACCCTGCGGCGCAACAAGCTGCGCACCTTTCTGACGGGCTTTGCCGTGGCATGGGGCATCTTCATGCTCATCGTGCTGCTGGGCGCGGGCAACGGCCTCATCCATGCCTTCGAGCAGAACTCGTCCGAGCGGGCGTTGAACTCCATCCGCATCTTCCCCGGCTGGACCACCCAGTCGTACGACGGCCTGAAGGAAGGACGCCGCATCGAGCTGGACAACCGCGACCTGACGGACACCGAGACACAATTCCCCGACAACGTGACCAGCGTGGGCGCCACCGTGCGCCAGAGCAGCCTCAACATCAGCTTCGGCAAGGAGTACGTCAACCTCTCCCTGCTGGGCGTACACCCCAACTACATTGAAATCGAGGCCGTGAAGACAGCCCAGGGACGCTTCATCAACGACATTGACCTGAAGGAGCGGCGCAAGGTCATCGTCCTCCACCAGAAGTCGGCCGACATCCTCTTCGGCAAGACCCACACCGACCCCATCGGGCAGTTTGTCAACGCCGGCGGCGTGGCCTATCAGGTGGTGGGCCTCTACAATGACCAGGGCAACAGCGAGCCGAGCGAAGCCTACATCCCCTTCAGCACCCTGCAGACCATCTACCACAAGGGCAACAAGCTGAACAACATCCTCCTGACCACCGACGGCCTGACCTCCATCGAGAGCAACGAGGCCTTTGAGGCGAAATATCGCCGCGTCATCGGCGCCAACCACCGCTTCTCGCCCGACGACACGGGCGCCATCTGGATATGGAACCGCTTTACCAGCTACCTGCGCACCATGAACGCCATGGGCATCCTGCGCACAGCCATCTGGGTCATCGGCATCTTCACGCTGCTGAGCGGCATCGTGGGCGTGTCCAACATCATGCTCATCACCGTGCGCGAGCGCACCCACGAGTTCGGCATCCGCAAGGCGCTGGGCGCCAAGCCGTCCTCCATCCTGTGGCTCATCATCGTGGAGAGCGTCGTCATCACCACCCTCTTCGGCTACATCGGCATGGTGGCGGGCATCGGCGTGACGGAGTGGATGGACAACACTTTCGGCAACCAAACGATGGATGCCAGCATGTTCCAGGCCAAGATGTTCAGCGACCCGACGGTAGACCTTCGCATCGCCATACAGGCTACAGTGACGCTCATCGTAGCCGGCACGCTGGCGGGGTTCTTCCCTGCCCGCAAGGCCACAAAAATCAAGCCTATCGAGGCGCTGAGGGCAGATTAATGGAGAATGGAAAATGGAGAATTGAAAATCAAAGATTATGAAAATAGACAAAGATACCTGCGAGGAAATCCTCGTCACCATCACCCGCAACAAGACGCGAAGCCTGCTCACGGCCTTCGGCGTATTCTGGGGCATCTTCATGCTCGTGGCCCTCATGGGAGGCGGACAGGGCATGGAGCAGGAACTGCGCAAGGAGTTCGAAGGCTTCGCCACCAACTCGGGCTTCCTCTTCGCCCAAAAGACGGGCGAGGCCTACAAGGGCTTCCGCAAGGGGCGCAGCTGGGACCTCGAAATGGCCGACGTGGAGCGCATCGGCAAACTGAGCCAGATTGAGATTTCCACCCCCTCGGTGGCCCAATGGGGCAAGACAGCCATCTACGAAGGCAACAAATACGATTGCAGCGTCAAGGGCCTCTACCCCGACTACGAACAGATAGAGCATCAGGAGATGGCCTACGGACGCTTCATCAACGACGTGGACATCCGCGAGGCGCGCAAGGTGTGCGTCATCGGCAAGCGCGTCTACGAGAGCCTCTTCCCCAAGGGAGGCGACCCCTGCGGCAAGTACGTGCAGGTGGACAGCATCTACTACCGCGTGGTGGGCATGTGCTCGTCCGAAGGCAACGTCAACATACAGGGAGAGGCCTCTGAAGCCGTCACCCTGCCCTACACCACGATGCAGAAGATGTACAACCTGGGCAACACCGTCCAGCTGGTGTGCTTCACCATGAAGCCCGGCGTGAAGGTGGCCGACGTGGAAGACCTGGTGAAACAGACCGTCAAGGCCGCCCACTACATCTCGCCCGACGACCAGCAGGCGGTGATGATGCTCAACGTCGAAGCCATGTTCTCCATGATGGATGCCCTGATGACGGGCGTACACATCCTCATCTGGATGGTGGGGCTGGGCACGCTCTTTGCAGGAGCCATCGGCGTGTCGAACATCATGATGGTCACCGTGCGCGAACGCACCACCGAGATAGGCATCCGACGTGCCATCGGAGCCCGTCCGCGCGACATTCTCCAGCAGATACTCTCCGAGAGCATGGTGCTGACTACCGTGGCAGGCATGGCGGGTATTTCGCTGGCCGTGCTGGTGCTCCAGGTGCTCGAGGCGGCGGCCAATCCGCAGGGTGTCGTCGAGACGCACTATCAGGTCAGCTTCGGCATGGCCGTGGGCACCTGCGTGCTGCTCATCGCCCTCGGCGTGCTGGCGGGCCTCGCGCCGGCCTATCGTGCCATGGCCATCAAGCCGATAGAGGCGATACGCGACGAATAGTTGTTCCACCTCCGATTTATTCCATCCTATTATAGAAATAAAAACAAAAAAACATATCCGACATGAAAACAAGAAAGATTCTGAAAATCGCGTTGCTGGTCATCGTGGCCGGCATCTTCATCTGGACCTTCGTGTTCCTGTACCAGAAGTCCCAACCCGAAGTCACCCTCTACGACACCGTCCGCCCCGCCGTGGCCGACCTGGAAAAGACCACCGTCGTCACCGGCAAGATAGAGCCGAGAGACGAAGTCCTCATCAAGCCTCAGATATCGGGCATCATCGAAGAAGTCTACAAGGAAGCCGGCCAGAAGGTGAAGAAGGGCGAAGTGATAGCCAAGGTGAAAGTCATTCCCGAACTGGGTACGCTCAACGCCGCCGAGAGCCGCGTACGCCTGGCCGAAATCAACGGGCGCCAGGCCGAAACCGACTTTGCCCGCCTCGAGAAGCTCTATGCCGACAAGCTCATCAGCGCCGAAGAGTACGAGAAGGGCGAAGTGACCGTGAAGCAGGCCCGCGAGGAGCTTCAGGCCGCCAAGGACAACCTGCAGATCGTGAAGGAAGGCATCACGCAGAACAGCGCCTCCTTCTCGAGCACCCTGATACGCTCCACCATCGAGGGCCTCATCCTCGACGTGCCTGTCAAGGTGGGCAACTCGGTCATCATGAGCAACACCTTCAACGACGGTACGACCATCGCCACCGTGGCCGACATGAACGACCTCATCTTCCGCGGCAACATCGACGAAACCGAAGTGGGACGTGTCCGCGAGGGCATGCCCGTCAAGATCACCATCGGCGCCCTGCAGGACCTCACCTTCCAGGCCCAGCTGGAGTACATCGCCCCCAAGTCGACCGAAGACAACGGCGCCAACCAGTTTGAAATCAAGGCCGCCGTCAGCGTACCCGACACGGTAGTCATCCGCTCGGGCTACTCCGCCAACGGCGAAATCGTGCTCGAACGTGCCAGCCAGGCCCTCGCCATCCCCGAAGGATGCGTGGAGTTCAAGGACGACAGCACCTTCGTCTATGTACTAACCGACAGCGTGCCCCAGCAAGTCTTCCGCCGCCAGCCCATCGAAGTGGGCATGAGCGACGGCATCCAGATAGCCGTCAAGAAGGGCATCACCGACAAGGACCTGATACGCAACCATGCCAAGAACCAAGAAACAGAATAACCCAACCCCGCACAGACCTATGAACAAATTATCCGCCATAGCCCTCCTGGCCTGCCTCTCCGCAGGCCTCCAGGCACAAGAGACGTGGTCGTTGCGCCGCTGCATCGACTATGCCATCGAACACAACATCGACATCCGCCAGGCCGCCAACACGGCCGAGCAGAGCGCCGTCGAGGTGAACACCGCCAAGTGGGCCCGCCTGCCCAACCTGAACGGAAGCGCCAACCAGAGCTGGAACTGGGGACGCACGCAAACGGCCGTACCCGACGAGACCACAGGCGACTACTCCACCGTCTATGTCAACACGGCCAGCAACGGCACCAACATGCAGCTCTCCACCAGCATCCCCCTCTTCACTGGCCTCGAACTGCCCCACCAGTACTCCCTGGCCAAGCTGAACCTGAAGGCCGCCACCGCCGACCTCCAGAAGGCCAAGGACGACATCTCCATCAACATCGCCTCGGCCTACCTGCAGGTGCTCTTCAACCAGGAGCTGCACGACGTGGCCTTGGGGCAGGTGGAGCTGAGCCTCCAGCAATGCCAGCGCATCGAAAGCCTGGCGGGCGTGGGCAAGGCCTCGAGCGCCGAAGTGGCCGATGCCAGGGCACGCGTGGCGCCAGACCGCATGACGGCCGTGCAGACGGAGAACGACTACCGCCCGTCCCTGCTCACCCTAAGCCAGCTCATCGAGCTCGACTCTCCCGAAGGTTTCATGCTCGAGTCGCCCTCCACGGCCATCACTCCCTCGCCCGTCACTCCGCCCGACGACATCTACCAGACGGCCCTCACCAGCAAGGCCTCCATCCAGGCCGCGCAATACCGCCTGGAGGGGAGCAAGCATAGTGTGCGCATCGCCCAGAGCGGCTTTTACCCGCAACTGAACCTCAACGGAAGCCTGGGCACGAGCTACTACTCCACCATCAACCGCACTTTCCGCCAGCAGATGGGCGACAACTTCAGCAAATACCTGGGCCTCAGCCTCAGCGTGCCCCTCTTCAACCGCCTGGCCACGCGCAACCGCGTGCGCACCGCCCGCCTCCAGCAGGAAAACTACGCCCTCCAGCTGGAGAACGCCAAGAAGACACTCTACAAGGAAATCCAGCAGGCCTGGTACAACGCCACCGCCGCCGAGAGCAAGTACGCCAGCAGCCATGCCGCCACCCTGGCCAGCGAGGAGTCCTTCCGCCTGATGACGCAGAAGTACGAGAACGGCAAGGCCAACGCCGTGGAGTTCAACGAAGCCAAGCAGAACCTGATGAAGGCCCAGAGCGACGAGCTGCAGGCCAAGTACGAATACCTGTTCCGCACGAAGATTTTGGACTTCTACAAGGGAGTGCCCATCGAATAAAGAAAATATTTGGTATCTTTGCACCTGCTAACGCATAGGTTTACAGATGAAAAAGCAGTGCATTCTCCGCATGGCGGCAGGCCTCGCCGGCCTGCTGCTCCTACTGGCGGCGGGAGGCTACCTCTTCCGCAACGCCCTGCTGAACCACGTGGCCGGACAACGGCTCGACGCCGCCGGCCAACGCTACGGACTCGACATCCGCTACTGCCGCCTGACGCTCGAGGGCTTCAACACAGTGGCGCTCGAAGGGCTCAGTGTCGTCCCCCACGGACGCGACACGCTCCTCACCCTCGGCTCGCTCCAGGTGAGGCTCAGCTTGTGGAAGCTCCTGCAGGGCGACGTGCGGGTGCGCCACCTCCAGCTGGACAGCCTGGCCGTGCGCTTCGTCAAGCGCGGCGCCGAGGCCAATTACGACTTCCTCTTCCTCCCCTCGCCCGCCAGCGGCGCTTCCGCCCCGTCCGCAGGCGAAGCGGACTATACCCTCCGCACCAACGAGCTGCTCGACCTTGCCTTCGGCCTCCTGCCGGGCAACGGCACGCTGACCCGCCTGGACATCACCGAACGGAAGGACGACAATTACGTCAGCCTCCGCATCCCCCGCTTCGACATCCGCGACCACCGCTTCCAGACGGACATCGTGGCCGATGAAGACCACCACACGCAGCACTGGCAGGCCGAGGGCGAAATCAATCCCTCCGGCCGACGGCTGAGCGCCACCCTGCACGCGCCCCACATCACCCTGCCCTACCTCAAGCGGCAGCTGGGCGCGGAGGTCAGCTTCGACAGCCTGACGTGCAGCTTCGAGCAGCAACGCCTCGGGCGGGAACTGACGCGCCTCATCGGGCAGACAGAGGTCAACGGGCTGAAGGTCTACCACCACCGCCTCTCGTCCGAGCAGGTGAACCTCGACCACGGGCGGATGGAGTTCCACCTGAACATCGCCCCCGCCTCCATCGAGCTGGACAGCACCAGCCTCGTGCGCTTCAACCGCCTGGACTTCCACCCCTACCTGAAGGTGGGGCGACACGACGGCTACTGGCATCTGACGGCCGCTACAGACAAGCCCTGGTTTCCCGCCCAAGACCTCTTCGCCTCGTTGCCCCGCGGCCTGTTCGACAACCTGGAGGGCATCCGCGTCGGAGGGCAGCTGTCCTACCACTTCCTGCTCGACGTAGACTTTGCCCGCCTGGACAGCCTGAAGCTGGAGTCGGAATTGAAGGGAAAGAATGTACGCATCGAAAGTTACGGCCACACCAACCTGAGCAAGATGGCCGCAGAGTTTGAATACACCGCCTACGAAGACGGCCGGCCCGTACGCACCTTTGCCGTAGGGCCTTCGTGGAACCACTTCACCCCGCTGGGCCAGATTCCCCTCGTCCTCCAGACGGCCGTCCTCCAAAGCGAGGACGGAGGCTTCTTCTACCACCAGGGCTTCCTGCCCGACGCCATGCGCGAGGCGCTGGTACAGGACCTCAAGGTGCGCCGCTTTGCCCGCGGCGGAAGCACCATCTCCATGCAGCTGGTGAAGAACGTCTTCCTGAACCGCAACAAGAACATTGCCCGCAAGCTGGAGGAAGCGCTCATCGTGTGGCTCATCGAGCGCCAGCGGCTCACGTCGAAGGAACGCATGTACGAAGTCTACCTGAACATCGCCGAATGGGGGCCGCTCGTCTATGGCATCCACGAGGCGGCCGACTTCTACTTCGCCAAGCGCCCGTCCGAACTGACGCTGGAGGAGTCCATCTACCTGGCCTCCATCATCCCCAAGCCGAAGCACTTCAAGAACTCCTTCACCCCCGACGGGCGGCTGAAGGAGAGCCAGGAAGGGTATTTCCGCCTCATCGCCCGACGGCTGGTCGTGAAGGGTGTCATCAGCGAGGCCCAGGCCGAAGGGGTGGACATCGCCAAGGTAGTGCTCCGCGGCCCTGCCAAGGATGCCTTCGCCCCCACCACAGAGGCGGAGCCATCATCCTCGGCAAGCCTGTAGCTTACCGAACCAGCGTGATGCCCTTGTCGTCCAGCACCACCAGGCGCTTCTTGTACAGGTCGCCAACCGCCTTCTTGAACACCTTCTTGCTCACGCCGAAGAGGGCATAGATTTCGTCGGCCGGACTCTTGTCGTTGAGCGGCGTATGCCCGCCGTTGCTGCGGATGTGTTCCAACAGGACCGAAGCAAAGTCCTCGACACCTGCCTGACCCGTCTTTTGCAGGGCGAGGTCTATCTTGCCGTCCTCGCGCACCTGCTTCACATAGGCCTTGAGCTTCATGCCCGCGTGCAGGGGCTGGAAGATTTCGCTCTCGTAGAGCAAGCCGCCATACTTATTACCTATGATGGCCTTGAAGCCCAGGTCGGTCTTCTGCCACACCAGCACCTCCACTTCCTGGCCGGGCACGTAGTCGGCCTTCTCCTTCGACAGGTAGCGGTCCACCTTGGCCGAGGCCACGATGCGGAAGCTCTCGTCGTCCAGATGCACGTGGACGATGTACTTCCTGCCCACCTGCATCTTCATCTTCTGCTCGCTGAAGGGCACGAACAGGTCTTTCATCAGCCCCCAGTTGAGGAAAGCTCCATACTGGTTGACCCACGACACCTCCAGGCAGGCAAACTCGCCCACCTGCGCCAGGGGCTTCTGCGTGGTGGCCACCAGACGCTCCTCCTGGTCGAGGTAGATGAACACTTCCAGCTCGTCGCCCGGCTTGCACCCCTGGTTCACATAGCGCTTGGGAAGCAGGATTTCACCTTCAATTCCCCCGTCGAGGTACAGGCCGAAATCGACCTCCTTCACCACCCGCAATGTATTGTATTTACCTAAATTTATCTCCATAAAACATCTTTTTAGGCAAAGGTAAGGATAACACACCACATTTCAAGCAAAAGATAACTTTTTATATGAACAAGTCTGAGAGAAAAACACTATCTTTGCAGAGCAAATCGGAAAAAGAATTTGTTTATTCACCTTTAAATAACAAAATTATGGAATTTCTGACAAATGAAAAATTGACAATCGTCGGCGCAGCCGGTATGATTGGTTCGAACATGGCCCAGACAGCCATCATGATGCACCTCACTCCGAACATCTGCTTGTACGATCCGTACGCTCCCGGTTTGGAAGGTGTTGCCGAAGAAATGTTCCACTGTGGTTTCGAAGGAGTGAACCTCACTTTCACTTCCGACATCAAGGAAGCCCTGACCGGTGCCAAATATGTAGTATCTTCAGGTGGTGCTGCCCGCAAGGCCGGCATGACTCGTGAAGACTTGCTGAAAGGCAATGCTGCCATTGCCGAAGAATTCGGAAAGAACGTAAAGGCTTACTGCCCCGACGTAAAGCACGTAGTCGTAATCTTCAACCCGGCTGACATCACCGGCTTGATCACACTGCTCTACTCTGGCTTGAAACCTTCTCAGGTTACTACACTGGCCGCTCTGGACAGCACCCGTCTGCGCAGCGAACTGGCCAAGCACTTCCACATGTCTCCCGACAAGATCGAGAACTGCCGTACATATGGCGGCCACGGCGAGCAGATGGCCGTTTACGCCTCTACTGCCAAGGTTGACGGCAAGCCGTTGCTCGACATCATCGGCACACCCGAGCTGACCAAGGAACAGTGGGCCGAAATCCAGACCAAGGTTACCAAAGGCGGTGCCAACATCATCGCTCTGCGCGGCCGCTCTTCTTTCCAGAGCCCGGCATACGTTTCCATCGAAATGATTGCTGCCGCTATGGGTGGCAAACCGTTCCGTTGGCCTGCAGGTACATACGTATACAGCCACGGCTTCGACCACATCATGATGGCTATGGAAACTGAAATCACCAAGGACGGCGTACACTACAAAGAACTGAAGGGTACTCCCGAAGAAGAAGCCAAGCTGCAGGAAAGCTACAAGCACCTCTGCACGCTGCGCGACGAGGTGATCGAAATGGGTGTTCTGCCCGCCATCAAAGACTGGCACAGCATCAACCCGAACATCGACTGATCGGAAAACAGATAAAGTCTGGAGGTGTCTCCCCCTGCGGAGACACCTTTTTTTATATATTTTCTGCAAAAAGATTTGTGGTATCAAAAAAAAGGCTTACCTTTGCACCCGCAATCGAAAGAAAGCTGAATGGTGTCATAGCTCAGTTGGTAGAGCAAAGGACTGAAAATCCTTGTGTCCCCGGTTCGATTCCTGGTGACACCACTTTCCCCTCAAGAAGTATCGGAATGTAGCGCAGTTGGTAGCGCACTACGTTCGGGACGTAGGGGTCGGGCGTTCGAGTCGCCTCATTCCGACACGCAAGAGTATAAGCCGCTAAATTTTTAGCGGCTTATTTCTTTTTCACCCATTCCCTCCAGGGCCGCCTCTGAAGGCTCGGAACGAGGCTGCGTCACGCAGTGCTTTGTGAGGTCCCGACGAAGTGCTTCCTCACCCCCTCACGAAGCACTTCCTGACACCCTGACGAAGCACTGTGTCGAGGGGTCACGAAGCACCGTGTCACGCCGCCTGTCCGCAGCGCCTTCCCACAGAACACCACAGCGGCATCCCTCATGAGCAAAATATGCAAAAACAGCGAAGAAAATACGATTTTATGTATATTCTTTCAAATATATTCTCTAATTTTGCGCCGAGTTAGAATAAACATACAAAAAGATGAAGAAGAAAGCCAATCGGTTAGACGCCATCAAGATGATTATCTCGAGCAACGAAATCGGCTCGCAGGAAGATTTGCTCCAAGCCCTGGGAAAGGAAGGGTTCGAACTGACACAAGCCACCCTCTCGCGCGACCTGAAGCAGCTGAAGGTAGCCAAAGCGGCCAACACGAACGGAAAGTATGTGTACGTGCTCCCCAACGACATCCTCTACAAACGCCACAGCCACCAGCAGAGCGCCAGCGAAATGCTCATGTCCAACGGCTTCGTGTCGTTGCAGTTCTCGCACAACATCGCCGTCATCCGCACCCGCCCCGGCTATGCCAGCAGCATCGCCTACGACATTGACAACCGCGAATGCCCGCACATCCTCGGCACCATCGCCGGCGACGACACCATCATGCTGGTGCTGGCCGAGAAGACCTCGCACGACGACGTACGCGCTTTCCTCTCCGAAATCATACCGAACATTTAACAAAACGACATATAAAAAAAGAAATGGACGCGAAACAAATTGATGTGATGGTAGCAGACGCCTCGCACGAAGTCTACGTGGACACAATTCTCGACACCATAAGGGAGGCCGCCAAGAAGCGCGGCACAGGAATTGCCGAACGTACGCACGAATACGTTGCCACCAAAATGAAAGAAGGAAAAGCCATCATCGCCCTCTGCGGCGACGAGTTTGCAGGCTTCACCTACATAGAAAGCTGGGGAAACAAACAGTATGTGGCCACCTCGGGTCTGATTGTACACCCCAAATATCAGGGCATCGGACTGGCCAAGCGAATCAAGCAGGCCTCCTTCCGCCTGGCACGCCTCCGCTGGCCCAAGGCCAAGATATTCAGCCTGACGAGCGGCGCGGCAGTGATGAAGATGAACACCGAACTGGGTTATGTGCCCGTCACCTTCAACGAGCTGACCGACGACGAGGCTTTCTGGAAAGGATGTGAAGGTTGCATCAACCACGACATCCTCGTGGCCAAGAAACGCAAGTTCTGCATCTGCACCGCCATGCTCTACGACCCCGCCCTGCACGAGGACGACAAAATCTGAAAAATGAAGAATGAGGAATGAAGAATTTCAGGACGCAGGATTCATTCGACAAAGAGACACAACAAACAAGAAAAAAAACAGCAATGGAGAAGAGAGGACAAGAAGAACGGACAAGACATTCTTCATTCTTCATTCCTCATTCTTCATTCTTAATTCAATAATTATGGAAGCAAAGAAGAAAAAAGTAGTGGTCGCTTTCAGCGGCGGACTGGATACTTCGTTCACCGTGATGTATCTGGCCAAGGAAAAAGGTTATGAAGTATATGCCGCCTGTGCCAACACGGGCGGATTCAGCGCCGAGCAGCTGAAAACCAACGAAGAAAACGCCTACAAGCTGGGCGCCGTGAAGTATGTCACCCTCGACGTGACGCACGAATACTACGACAAGAGCCTGAAGTATATGGTCTATGGCAACGTGCTGCGCAACGGCACCTACCCCATCTCCGTCAGCTCGGAGCGTATCTTCCAGGCACTGGCCATCGCCCGCTACGCCAACGAGATAGGCGCCGATGCCATCGCCCACGGCTCGACAGGCGCCGGCAACGACCAGGTGCGCTTCGACATGACCTTCCTCGTCATGGCGCCGGGTGTGGAAATCATCACCCTGACCCGCGACATGGCCCTGAGCCGCCAGGAGGAAATCGACTACCTGAACAAGCACGGCTTTGCCGCCGACTTTGCCAAACTGAAATATTCCTATAACGTAGGCATCTGGGGCACGAGCATTTGCGGAGGTGAAATCCTCGACTCGGCACAGGGTCTACCAGAGAGTGCCTACCTGAAGCATTGCACCAAGGAAGGCTCCGAGCAGCTGCGCCTCACCTTCGAGAAGGGTGAACTGAAGGCCGTGAACGGCGAACGCTTCGACGACCCCATCAAGGCCATCCAGAAGGTTGAAGAAATCGGTGCGGCCTATGGCATCGGACGCGACATGCACGTGGGCGACACCATCATCGGCATCAAGGGCCGCGTGGGCTTCGAAGCCGCCGCCCCCATGCTGATTATCGGCGCACACCGCTTCCTCGAGAAATACACCCTGAGCAAATGGCAGCAGTACTGGAAGGACCAGGTAGCCAACTGGTATGGCATGTTCCTCCACGAAAGCCAGTACCTGGAGCCTGTGATGCGCGACATCGAGGCCATGCTGACCGAAAGCCAGCGCAACGTGAATGGCACCGCCATCCTCGAACTCCGTCCGCTGGGCTTCCACACCGTCGGCGTGGAGAGCAAGGACGACCTCGTGAAGAACAAGTTCGGCGAATATGGCGAGATGCAGAAGGGCTGGACGGCCGAAGACACCAAGGGCTTCATCAAGGTGCTCTCCACTCCGCTCCGCGCCTACTATGCCACGCACAAGGACGAACTGAAAGATATTTAATAAATGAAGAACTAAAAAGGAAGAATGAAGAATCTAAATTATGCCATCACGCTGAACAGAAATTCTTCATTCTTCCTTCCTCATTCTCAATTCAAACAAGATTATGATTAAAGTAGGAATCATAGGCGGCGCCGGCTACACGGCGGGCGAGCTCATCCGCCTGCTCTTGAACCACCCGGAGGCGGAAATCGTCTTCGTCAACAGCTCGAGCAACGCCGGCAACAAGATAACCGACGTACACGAAGGCCTCTATGGCGAGACAGACCTGACCTTCACCGACCAGCTCCCGCTGGACCAGATCGACGTGCTCTTCTTCTGCACCGCCCATGGCGACACGCGCAAGTTTCTGGAGAGCCACAACGTGCCCGAAGACCTGAAAATCATCGACCTCTCGATGGACTACCGCCTCAAGAGCGACGACCACGACTTCATCTACGGCCTTCCCGAGCTGAACCGCCGCGCCACCTGCACGGCCAAGCACGTAGCCAACCCCGGCTGCTTCGCCACCTGCATCCAGCTGGGCCTGCTTCCCCTGGCCAAGAACCTGATGCTGAACAACGACATCATTGTGAACGCCATCACGGGCAGCACGGGCGCAGGCGTCAAGCCGGGTGCCACGAGCCACTTCAGCTGGCGCAACAACAACCTGAGTGTCTACAAGGCCTTCGAGCACCAGCACGTGCCCGAAATCAAGCAGTCGCTCCGCCAGCTCCAGAACAGCTTCAACTCGGAGATAGACTTCATCCCCTACCGCGGCGACTTCCCGCGCGGCATCTTCGCCACCATCGTCGTGAAGACCAAGGTGGGGCTCGACGAAATCCGCCGCATGTACGAGGAATACTACGCCAAGGACTCCTTCACGCACATCGTCGACAAGAACATCGACCTGAAGCAGGTAGTCAACACCAACAAGTGCCTCATCCACCTGGAGAAGCACGGCGACAAGCTGCTCATCATCTCGTGCATCGACAACCTGCTGAAGGGTGCCAGCGGCCAGGCCGTCCACAACATGAACCTGATGTTCAACCTCGAAGAGACGGTAGGACTGAGGCTGAAGCCAAGCGCTTTTTAATGAAGAATGAAGAACAATGAATGAAGAATTCACGCAACATTCTGTTCAGGATGACAGGATGAAAACAGAACCTACAAAAACAGAACGATCATGAAACTTTTCGATGTATATCCTTTGTTCGACATCAACATCGTCAAAGGGAAAGGCTGCCACGTGTGGGACGAGAACGGAACGGAGTACCTCGACCTCTACGGCGGCCATGCCGTCATCTCCATCGGCCACGCCCATCCGCACTACGTGGAGATGATCAGCCACCAGGTAGCCACCCTGGGCTTCTACTCCAACTCCGTCATCAACAAGCTGCAGCAGCAGGTGGCCGAACGCCTGGGCAAGGCCAGCGGCTACGAAGACTACTCGCTCTTCCTCATCAACAGCGGTGCCGAAGCCAACGAGAACGCCCTCAAGCTGGCCTCCTTCCACAACGGACGCACACGGGTGGTGTCCTTCGCCAAGGCCTTCCACGGACGCACGTCGCTGGCCGTCGAGGTGACCAACAACCCCAAGATCATCGCCCCCATCAACGACTGCGGACACGTCACCTACCTACCCCTCAACGACACGGCCGCCATGCAGGCCGAGCTGGCCAAGGGTGATGTCTGCGCCGTCATCATCGAAGGCATCCAAGGCGTGGGCGGCATCCAGCTGCCCACCGACGAGTTCATGCACGCCCTCCGCCAGGCTTGTACGGAGACGGGCACCGTGTTCATCCTCGACGAGATACAGAGCGGCTACGGACGCAGCGGCAAGTTCTTCGCCCACCAGCACCAGGGCATCCGCCCCGACCTCATCACGGTGGCCAAGGGCATCGGCAACGGCTTCCCCATGGCCGGCGTACTCATCAGCCCGATGTTCACTCCCGTGTACGGACAGCTGGGAACTACCTTCGGTGGCAACCACCTGGCCTGCGCCGCCGCCCTGGCCGTGCTCGACGTCATGGAGCAGGAACACCTGATTGAAAACGCTGCCCGCGTAGGTTCTTACCTGCTGGATGAACTGAAGAAGTTCCCACAAATCAAGGAAGTACGTGGCCGCGGACTGATGATTGGTCTGGAGTTTGAAGAACCTATCAAAGACCTGCGCCTGCGTCTGCTCAAGGAGCAGCACGTCTTCACGGGCGTGAGCGGCACCAACGTCATCCGCCTCCTGCCGCCCCTCTGCCTGTCCATGGACGAGGCCGACCTCTTCCTGGAGCGGTTCAAGAAGGTGCTGGGCTGATATACTCCAATCACATCCTGAGGGTGTGTCAGAAAGAGAAAGGACTATCACAATGTCATTCCGAACGTAGTGAAGAATCTCGATACACGAACAACTGCTTCGAGATCCTTCACTGCGTTCAGGATGACATTGTGTTTTTTTTGGATGATACCTTCTCTTTTCCTGCCTCCCCATTCCCCCGCCAGCAACAAAAAGTAAGGCCCTGTCCGCATTTTCCCTGCAAAGACGTACAGTTTTCTTCCCAAAACTTATTAACTTTGCCAGACATCAATCCTCATCTAAAACAAAAGATTATGAGAACAGCCATCATCGGAGCAGGAAACATGGGCGGATCCATCGCCCGCGGGCTGGCTCGGGGCACCATCCTCCAGGCCGCCGACATCATCGTGTCGAACCCCTCGCAAGGCAAGCTCGACGCCCTGCAGGCCGAATTCCCCGACATGCAGGTGACAAACAACAATCAGGAAGCCGTTACGGGCGCCGACTTCATCATCCTGGCCGTGAAGCCCTGGCTGATAAAGCCCGTCCTGAAGGAGCTGAAAATCAAGAGCCGCCAGATTATCCTCTCGGTGGCCGCAGGCATCGCCTTCGAGGAGCTGGCCCACTACGTGACGGACAAGGGAATGACCATGTTCCGCCTCATCCCCAACACGGCCATCAGCGAACGCCAGAGCATGACGCTCGTGGCCAGCCGCAACGCCACGCCCGAGCAGGAACAGCTGGTGCTCAGCCTCTTCAACGAGATGGGAATGGCCATCCTCCTGCCCGAAGAGAAGTTTGCCGCCGCCACGGCCATGACTTCCTGCGGCATCGCCTACGCGCTGAAATACATCCAGGCCGCCATGCAGGCCGGTGTGGAGCTGGGCATCCGTCCTGCCGACGGCATGAAGATGGTGGCCCAGTCGGTCAAGGGTGCTGCCGAGCTCATCCTCAACAACGATACGCACCCCGCCCTCGAAATCGACAAGGTATGTACTCCCGGCGGCCTCACCATCAAGGGCATCAACAGCCTGGAGCACGACGGCTTCACCTCGGCCATTATCAATGCAATAAAAAGCAGTGCCATTTAATACTAACCACTAACCGCTAACCACTAACCACTAAATAACAATATGGACGAACAGATTAAACAAATAGCCGAGCGCCTGCGCGGATTGCGCGACGCCATGGAGCTGACTCCCAACGACATTGCCAACGAATGCGGCATCGACAAGGACGAATACGAACGCGCCGAGTCGGGCGAACACGACATCTCCGTGAGCATGCTCCAGCAGATAGCACGCCACTACAACATCGCCCTCGACGCGCTGATGTTCGGCGAAGAACCCAAGATGAGCACCTACTTCCTGACGCGTGCCGGCAAGGGCATCAGCGTGGAGCGCACCAAGGCCTATAAGTACCAGTCGCTGGCCGCCGGATTCAAGGACCGCAAGGCCGACCCCTTCATCGTGACCGTAGAGCCCAACGACCGCCCCATGCACTACAACACGCATGCCGGACAGGAGTTCAACCTCGTCATCGAAGGCACCCTGCTCCTGAGCATCGGCGGCAAGGAACTCACCCTGACCCCAGGCGACAGCATCTACTTCAACTCCAGCCTGCCCCACGGCATGAAGGCCCTCGACGGCAAGACCGTGCGCTTCCTGGCAATCATCATGTAAAATTAGCACAACTATGATAGAAAGATTTCTCCAACAAACCACATTTACTTCCCAACAGGATTTTATAGATAACCTAAAGATAAACGTACCCGACAACTTCAACTTCGGCTACGACGTCGTGGACGCCTGGGCCGCCGAGCAACCCGACAAACCCGCCCTGCTCTGGACCAACGACAAGGGCGAGCACCGCCAGTTCAGCTTCGGCGACATGAAGCGCTATACCGACATGACGGCCAGCTACTTCCAGAGCCTCGGCATCGGCCGCGGCGACATGGTGATGCTCATCCTGAAGCGCCGCTACGAGTTCTGGTTCAGCATCGTGGCCCTCCACAAGCTGGGCGCCGTCGTCATCCCCGCCACCCACCTGTTGACGAAGAAGGACATCGTCTACCGTTGCAACGCCGCAGACATCAAGATGATTGTTTGCGCGGGCGAATTGGTCATTACCGACCACATCACCGCCGCCATGCCTGAGTCGCCCAGCGTGAAGCGTCTGGTCAGCGTAGGTCCCGAGGTGCCCGAAGGCTACGAAGACTTCCACAAGGGCATCGAGGCCGCCACACCCTTCGTCAAGCCCGAACACCCCAACACCAACGACGACATCTCGTTGATGTACTTCACCAGCGGCACCACGGGCGAACCCAAGATGGTGGCCCACGACTTCACCTATCCGCTGGGGCACATCGTCACGGGCTACATCTGGCACAACCTGAAGCCCGACAGCCTCCACCTCACCATCGCCGACACGGGCTGGGGCAAGGCTGTATGGGGCAAGCTCTACGGCCAGTGGATAGCCGGCGCCAACGTCTTCGTCTACGACCACGAGAAGTTCACCCCCGCCGACATCCTGCAGAAGATACAGGACTACCACGTCACCTCGCTCTGCGCGCCGCCCACCATCTTCCGCTTCCTCATCCACGAAGACCTCACCAAGTACGACCTGTCGCACCTCGAGTACTGCACCATCGCGGGCGAGGCGCTGAACCCCGCCGTGTTCGACACCTTCAAGAAGCTCACGGGCATCCGCCTGATGGAAGGCTTCGGACAGACCGAAACCACGCTGACCGTGGCCACCATGCCCTGGATGGAGCCGAAGCCCGGCAGCATGGGCCTGCCCAACCCGCAATACGACGTCGACCTCATCGACTCCGAAGGCCGCTCTGTCGAGGCCGGCGAGCAGGGACAAATCGTCATCCGCACCGACAAGGGCAAGCCCCTCGGCCTGTTCAAGGAATACTACCGCGACCCCGAGCGCACCCGTGAGGCCTGGCACGACGGCATCTACTACACGGGCGACGTGGCGTGGAAAGACGAAGACGGCTACCTGTGGTTCGTGGGCCGTGCGGACGACGTCATCAAGAGTTCGGGCTACCGCATCGGCCCGTTCGAGGTGGAAAGCGCGCTGATGACCCATCCCGCCGTCGTCGAGTGTGCCATCACCGGCGTGCCCGACGAGATCCGCGGCCAGGTTGTCAAGGCCACCATCGTCCTCTCCAAGGCCTATAAGGACAAGGCCGGCGATGCCCTCGTCAAGGAGCTTCAGAACCACGTGAAGCGCGTCACCGCCCCCTACAAATATCCGCGTGTCATCGAGTTTGTGGACGAGCTGCCCAAGACCATCAGCGGCAAGATACGCCGCGTGGAGATCCGCAAGAACGACGAGAAGCAATGAGAGTTCAAAATTGAAATTTGAAAGTTGAAAATTGAGGCTGTATCAAGAAACGAACTTATTCATTCTTGATGCAGCCTCTTCTTTTTCTGCGCCTTGGCGTCAGTTGATGGTGATCCACACACCCTCGCCCCGCTCCTTGGCCTCGACGATGCGCTGCTTCAGCAGGCGGACGTAGCGGGTGGAACCTATCACATGGCCGGCCTTGCGGTTCTCGCCGGGCAGGATGCAGCCTGCCGTGTCAGCGGGCGTGTTGCCCGCATGGATGCGGATGCCCTCGAACAGGGGCACGTGGAGCAGTAGGGGCAGCCACTGGCCGAACTTAGGGCTCCAGGTGATCACTACCGGATAGCGCCCTTCGGGGATGGCCGTACGCCCCTTCACCTTGTGTTTTCTCTTCAAGTTGCGCCACTCGGGCTCCAGCGTGTCGCACACGTATGTTCCGTCTATCTCCAGGCGGCCTATGGTGTAGGTCTTACGCTTGGCGATTCTTGTCAATGTCATTTCCATCTCTTCTGAATTTTAATTTTTGAAAACTGTCATCTGTCATCTGTAAGATGTAGCCGCGGTGCATCCATTGCGAAAGCATGTTCTGCGTACCCTTCTCGCCCATCCCTGCCTGACGGCGCACCTGCACCACTTCCTGATAGGCAAATTCGTCGGGCAGCAGCTCCAGCAGGTTGCGCGGGCCCCTGGTGTTGCGCAGGCTGACTGTTTGTGCCTCCTCGATGTCCGCCCCGAAGAACTCCATCTTGCAGGCCAGGTCGTAGCGGAGCGACCAGCGGATGAAGTCCTCGAACGTCTTGTCCCAACGGCAGCCGTTGGCCACGAAGAGCACGCACGCCTTCAGCCAGGCGATGACGTTGGCGCGGAAGGAGAGGTTTTCGTACACGCGGCTTTGCGAAAGGCGGGCGAACTCGGCACACTCCTCCTTCAACGTCTTGGCCAGTTTGTAGGCCTGCGGGCAATCTATCAATCCTTGTGCCTTGACGAGGTTCTCGATGTAGGGACGAAGCTCCTCGTCGAAGGCAGCGTCGTAGGTGCCATAGACGGGCATGTCCGCGCCGATTTCGCGCTCGGGGATGGTGCAGAAGTTGATGCGCGAGATGGGCCCGTCTGTCAGCACACGGCTGAAGTAGCGCTTGCCTTTCTGGATGGTGGTCGAGGCGTTCCAGTTGAAGCGGATGGTCACCTTCTCCGTGACGCTCTGCACGCCCACACGCGTCTGTCCGTAGCGGTTGCCGGGGTCGAAGGACAGGCACATAATCTGGAACTGCTGCCCTGCACGCCCTGTGCCCTTCAGCGCGTCGAACTGGTCGATTTCATTCAGTTTCGTATAAAGAAAATGTCCGTCCGCCTCGGCCATGCGCATCACGAAGGCGGGGTTGGTCATGTCGGCGTCAATCTCCTGAATGATAAGTCCTTCGGGGCGCTGGCGTTTGTCCTTGTTGGCTCCCTTCGAGGTGACTTCGTTCTTCCATTCACGCTCGCGGCGCAGATTGTCCTCGTCGCGGCGGCGGATGTCGGCCATGATGCGGTTGATGGGCTCCGAAATGCAGTCCTTGCCTGCGCCCGTGCCGGCCATCAGCACGTTCATCAGGGTGGCTTCGTGCTCCACGTTGTCAATATAACAGAAGCGTACTTTATGCAGATGCGCGGCCAGCGAGGGGAAGACGGCGTGCGCCACGGCGGGCTTGTAGACGTCGGGGGTGCGGCTGACGAGGAGCTTGATCAGGGCAGGCAAGCGCTTGGGTAATGAAGAATGAAGAATGTCGGCTTCGCCTCCGAATGAAGAATTTTCACCATCTTCGGTCGATTCTCCATTCTTCATTCTTCGTTCTTCATTTTCAAGGGCTTCTTTCAGCATCTTCGGCATCGAGTACCATTTCGCCGAGCAGGCGGAGTGTATCAGCCCCTTCATCTCCTCCTCGGAGAGGCCGTAACGGGGCATCACTTGCAGGAGCAGCGTCTCGTCGTTGTCGGCAATGTAGCGCAGGTGCGAGGCCAGGCGGTGGAGTTTGTCGTTGCGCTCGCCCTGCACGGGTTCGCCACCCGCCAGGAGGAACCATTGTTGGATTATTTCCGAATAGGGTACCCCCTTAAATGTAGGGACGCACCACGGTGCGTCCGCTTGGGGCGTATTGGCGGCATCGGCGGCATCGTCCGTATGGGGTGCATCGGTGGCGGCATCCGCAGCGGCATCATCGTTGGTATCGGACGCACCATGGTGCGTCCCTACAGGGGGAACGGCGGGGGCGAACAATCGCTCTTCATCGAGGTAGAGCACATACCCCTCGGGCACCACGAACGACGAGCGGGCATAGTCCTTCACGCTGGCGTCGTAGTTGCCGTCGCCCAGCTGCGTGGACATCCACCGCTGGGCCGCGGCCAGATCCATCCCTGCGGGGATGACGAACAGCAGGCGCAGGCCCTCGGTGCTGGGTGTGATGTGGGCCAGGACGATGCCCAGCTGGGCTTCACGTCCGCGGATGTGGTCGTCGTAGTAGCCGCGCGGGTCGGGGATGTGGTCCACGTCGTACATCGACAGGCCGCTGGGGATGGCGTCGGCGTTCAGCCGCCGGCCGTTGCGGAACGTGGCGTGCGGGGTGATGACGGGAAGCATCTTCTTGCGGGCGGCCTTCAGGGTTTCGAAGTCGCCCTTCGACATTTCGCCCCGGCGCACGGCCTCGAGGGCGTCTTCTATCTCTGCGCAGACACGGACCACGAGGGGCGAAGCCAGTGCCTGGTGGAACAGCTCGGGGGTGCATTCGCGCACCACCCGGCTCTTTACGTTATTGCTTATTCCGAATTTCATTTTTAAGGAGTTAAGAAGTTAAGGGATTAAGGAGTTAAGGGATTAAGGAGTTAAGAAGTTAAGGAGTTAAGCCAATACCTCCAATGAATATTGTTTAATAATTTCGTTAGCCAAGCTATCGGCTTAACTTCTTAACTCCTTAACTCCTGAATTCTAAAAATTAAAATTCCGTATCAAACACCCGATCCACGAAGTCGCTTGCCTGGCGGCTTTCGTCGATGAGCACGTCTGCCGGCGTGATGTCCGCCTCGTCCAGGGCGATGCGCAGGGTGAGGCGCACGTGGCTGTCGCCCACGCTGGCCCGTCCGTGGGGCAGCTTGATGTACTTGTTGCTGGACCTCGACGTGCTGCGCCGGTAGGCGTTGAAGTTGCCCTCCGTGGGGCTTACCAATCCCAGACTGCCCTCCAGGCGTCCGTTTCCGTTCATCAAAGCCTTGTAGGCTTCGTCGCTGAGTTGAATTCTTACGTTCATTGTCGTGTAAAAAGTTTTAATGTTGTGAATAGGGTTTGATAATTGATAATTGAAAATTGAGAATTGAGAATTGAGAATGTATCGTAGTGGTTAGTGGTTAGTGGTTAGCGGTTAGTGGTTAGCATACTAACCGTTCACCGTTCACCGCTTACCGCTAACCGCTAACCGTTCACCGCTAACCGTTCATCTTCACGATTTCCACCGCCAGAATGTCCTGAAACATCTGCCCGTTGTACTCGCGCGTCTGGAAGCGGAGGACGGCATACACCAGCTCGCCCGCATAGAATTTGCACGAGGCCAGTTGCCCCAGCATGGCTGCCACGTACGTGTCTTCGTACTTGCCGCCCACCTCCTGCAACACGATGTTGCACTTCATCACCTGTCCGCTTTCGGCCTTCTGGCTCTGCACCGCGAAGGGTTCGCCCTGCGCTACGACTTTCATTAATTGCTTCATATCTCTTTTTTCCGTGTTTTGTGTTGGAAGCCCCCAATACGAAAAGCTCCCGCAAGCAAGGGGGTTGTTTTTCCCTTGATTGCAGGAGCAAAGTTAGCGGATGGAGCGCAGACCATCCCTTTACCTAAAGTTTACGTAAAGTCACTTTATGTCATATTTTTCAGCTTTTTCCTTCAGGCGGTCGAACACGTCCGTGTAGCTGGCCCCCTGCTTGCTGGCGTTGAGCAGCTGCGGCAGGGCCTTGAACTCCGTGCCGAAGACCAGGCCCAGCTCGTCCATCAGCCGCTGCTTGTTGGAAGCTATCTGCCCCTTGTCGTCCTCGAACATGCGCAGGTCGAACATGGCGCTGACGATCTTCGCAAAGTTCGTCTTCTGCCCCCTGGCTATCCTGAACACGCCCTTCGGCTTCGCCTCGGCAGGCTCCTCCCCCGCCCCGTCGTGCAGGGCCTCGTAGATGTCGTCAGACAGAAACCCTTCCGTCTGCCAGTAGGCTTCCATCCTCATCTTCAGGCGGCTCTCGCCGATGCNCGGTAGGCGTTGAAGTTGCCCTCCGTGGGGCTTACCAATCCCAGACTGCCCTCCAGGCGTCCGTTTCCGTTCATCAAAGCCTTGTAGGCTTCGTCGCTGATTTGAATCTTTACGTTCATAGTCGTGTCAAAAAGTTTTAATGTTGTGAATAGGGTTAATTAATTGATAATTGAAAATTGATAATTGAAAATTCTTCATTCTTCATTCTTCATTCTTCATTTAAAAAATTCTTCATTCTTAATTCTTCATTTTCACGATTTCCACCGCCAGAATGTCCTGAAACATCTGCCCGTTGTACTCGCGCGTCTGGAAGCGGAGGACGGCATACACCAGCTCGCCCGCATAGAATTTGCACGAGGCCAGCTGCCCCAGCATGGCTGCCACGTACGTGTCTTCGTACTTGCCGCCCACCTCCTGCAACACGATGTTGCACTTCATCACCTGTCCGTTTTCGGCCTTCTGGCTCTGCACCGCGAAGGGTTCGCCCTGCGCTACGACTTTCATTAATTGCTTCATATTATACTGCCACGACGGGGATGGTTTGTCCGTCTTGACTGAGGCAAAGATAGAGCAAGGAAGATGAATAATTGCGATATAACAATCTGATAATCAACCTATGTACGACCAATCCGATGACTATGTAATGTTTTGTCCGATCTATCCGATGAAACTGTCCGACAGTTATGGGAAGAGAAGGCAATCCATAGCAGAAACAACAAAGGCAAAGTTATATTTTCATCAAAAATAGAGCCAAATAGCATAAAATATAACTGAAAAACATTATCTTTGCAAGCAGAAAACGTAACGCACAACTATCATGACCCTCAATCAGATTATCGGCAAGAACCTTGCCAGCTATCGCCAACGCCTTGGCTACTCCCAACAAGAGATCAGTCAATATTTAGGTATCAGCCAACCGGCTTATGTCAAATACGAAAGTGGAGACACCGTCGTGCCTATGGAAGCGATTGAAAAACTGGCAACACTCTACAATGCGGAAGAATACGACCTGATGGAAGAAAATGCCGAACTGATGCAGGCCAACGTAGCGTGCGCATACCGCAAAAACGGAGCCATAAACGACCTGGAGCAGATAGCCCAATTCCAGAAGATTGTCAAGAACTATATCCAGATGTGCAATGAGCTTGAGAAGTAAAAACGAATTGGAATGCCTGGCCACGCGCCTGCGCGAAGAGATGCACGTCACGACGAAAGATCCTGTACGCATCCATCAGATTCTGAAAGAGAAGAACATCCTGACTTGGTTTCGGAAGCTGGATGACAACTTTTCGGGTATGGCCATCCGTATCCAGGCTGGCCAAGCAGGCAGAGGCAGCCGATACTTCATGCTGATCAATACGGCCCAGTCTTATGCCAAACAACGGTTCACCGCCTGCCATGAGCTCTACCACCTGCTTTATCAAGAACAGTTTACCGTATCGCAGAACAATGCAGGGTTGTTCAACAAAAAAGAAACAGAAGAATACAATGCCGACCTTTTTGCCTCCTACCTGCTGTTACCCGAAATGGGGTTGAAGGAATTGACGCCGGATAAAGAACAAGGCAGGAACAAAATCACACTTGCCACCCTGCTGAAAATAGAGCAGAACTTCGGATGCTCGCGCAGCGCACTGCTCATGCGCCTGAAGGGTTTGGGATGGATTACCGACGAGGTTTTTGCCCGCTACCAGAAAGATGTCCGAAAATCGGCCATCGAATATGGTTACAGCACCAGACTCTACGAACCGACTTGCCAGACGGAGCTGGTTGGAGACTACAACCTGAAGGCACGGGCCCTGTATGATGCAGGACTCATTTCGCAGGCAAAATATTTCTCATTACTGGCCGACATGGGCCTTGACTTTTCAAATGAACTGGGCGATGGCGAAGAATAAGGTCATATTGGTAGACGCGGACGTCATTTCGCATTTCATTGCCACTGGTCGCATTGACACGCTGACAACGATTCTCGCTCCCCATGCCGTCTACGTGGTGGACAATGTGTATAAAGAAGCCACCTGGCACCCTACCGATCCCCAACGCAAAGCCAAAGTAGACGCCTGGATGACCCGCTGCAAAGTTTCGCGCATAGGCTTTCCCTATATGAACGACCATGTCAAGAAGGAATTCTTCCGCCTGAAGAAAGAAAGCCCGCTCTTGGGTGAAGGCGAAAGGGCCTGCATGTCGATGGCCCGTTTCGGGCATGAAGTGGTGGCCAGCAGCAATTTCAGGGATGTAGCCGACTATTGTGACGCATTCGGCATTGAATACATCGGCACCTTAGACATCCTGGCCATTGCATTGAACAAAGGCATCTACACACAAGAAGACTGCAATAACTTCATCACCGACGCCATCAGTCTGAACAAGGCCCGGTTCCCTGTCAGTGACATCACTCACTACACGCCGACACGCGATCTGAGCGATTTCTAAAAGCTCGTTCTTTCACTTCCGAAACTCCGCCTTCAGCTTCATCACCCCCTTATACAGGCCGTCACATGCAATGTGGATAAAGCGGTCTATTTTACCTGAATTCTGCATCATCTTGACAAACTGCTGGCGGGAAGCACGCAAGTTGGTCACCTTGACCCTCTCTCCTTCTTGCAACCACTTGTTCCGTTCGGTAGAAATGGCATTGGCTATGCTCCTTGCACTACAGTTCAGCCAAGGTGAATCAGGAAACCATTCCTGCATCTGACTGATGAATTCAACATCTTTTGTCTGAAAGTTCATCACTCCGGCATCGTCCAACGCAGCATGCAGCCAAAAGAGTTCATTTTTCCCTTGCAGTTGCTCCAATGCCGAAGCTATCAGATCGCGAAGCTGCCCAAGACGTTCGGCTGTGGCAAATAGCGAAGGGGAAAAAATGAGGTTATTGAGGCCAGCATTTTCTTGCTCTGCTTCCGTCGTCTCTTCATCGTCCTGTATGGGGTGTGCCTCCTCCGCCTCCACGTGCATGTCGCCCTGCACGATGGTCTGGAACTTGATGTCTGTCATCTGGCAGCGGTCGAAGTAGATGCCGCCGTAGAAGTTCTTCACTACCGTCTGTTGTTGCTTGTTGTCTTCCATGTCATTCTTGGGGTAAAGTTAGATTGTCGGGCACAGCACCGATGCTGACACCCTTGAACTGGCTTCCGCTGATGTGGTTGGCGCCGGCGTAGTAGTTGTACTGCGTGCGGGGCGCCTGGTCGTCGGGCTTCTTGATGGCCCTGTCTACCCGCTCCACATGCTCCTTGACGCATTCCGAGTGCTTCATGGTCGTCAGGCAGGCAAGGAGCGCCACCAGCCCCGCTTTGCTGAACAGCTCCACCGCCCTGTCTATCAAGGCAGACAGCAGCCTCGTCTCGGCCTCCATCTCCACGGCAGCCTCTATCTCCGTCCGGATGAGGTCGAAGTCTTCGGACACCGCCTGCTGCTTTCCGGCCTCACCCGCCGGAGGCATGCCGGGCGGACACTCCTTATCCTTCAGGCTGTAGCAGGCCTTCTCGATGCTGTCCAGCACCTGCAGCCGCTCGTCCTTTGTGGGCCAGCGGAAGACGACCTCCCTGACGTACGCGCCGTCGAAGCAGCCCGTTGCCAGCATCCAGTCCTCGGCCGTCATCTCGGCACACACCCGATGCGCCTGCATGGGCAGCGGAGCGGGCACGTCAAAACTTGCCAGGTTGAACACGTGGTCCCAGTCGGGCGCCCTCAGGAAGCCCAGGTACCAAGGCAGCGACCGTTTCCTCTCCTTCTGCCACAGGATGACAAATACGCTGTGAAAAAATCGCGAAGGCTTCCCGTGCTCGTCCATCAGGTGCCTCTCCCTCAGTATCTGCAAGTGCTCCACGGCCTGCTCGATGGGGATCCTCATCAGGCACAGCGCCGCATAGACCAGCGACAGGCACAGCTGGGTGGCCGAAGAGTCGGACTTCAGGGACCTGCTCCGGAAGACATACCCCTCCCAGAGGTCCTCGTCGTCGGCATGCTTCACCAGGAGAGCCCGCATGCTCTGCAGGTACACTTCATTCAGCACATCTATGGCAGAGACAGACAGCTTGTGCTCCTTCTTCAAACTGCTGAAGATGGAATACACCTCGTTCCACAACTTACTGTTACCGACGAGGTGGTCGACATGCGCAAATCGGCGACAAACGATGGATGGGTAATGCAGATAGGGTTTCATAGCTTTAGATTGTCAATTTATTTTTTATGTTGGTGTTATTCGATTTTTCAACAAATATACAGATTCCATTCAAACCGGCAAAGCATGATGCCGATTTTAACAATACTTTTTTGAGGTCTATTACAATTACAGATTACAGTTACCCAAAAACGGAAAAGTGCGTGTTCCCTAAACAGTTTATATTATATATATATATTTATATATATAATATAAAATTCCGTACACACTTTCTCCCGTTAAATTTTAGCTTACTGTAATCTGTAATTGTAATAGCACGCTGTCCATCGCCCGCTTTTCGGAAGTCCGCTTACGAATTACAGATTACAGTTACCTCAAATCCATTCCCAGGCAACCTTCCCCATGCAAACCCAAGAAGAAATCAGCCGCTCCACCCAAAACAATGCTTTCCACGCGCGATAACATCGTCTTAGTTCTTGTAAATCAATGCATTATTTTTATTAACATAATCTACCATTTTCGTTAACACATTTTCACTACTCAGCAGCCTGTTTTATTTGGCGGGAAGCGAAAGTCCCCTTATCTTTGCCTTCGTAATGAAGAACGAAGAATGAAGAATGAAGAATTTGCCTGCGGCCGGAGCAAGATCATTTTCAATTCTCAATTCTCAATTATCAATTAATTAAGCACAATTTAAAACAACAAAGCTATGTCAACAATCGGAACATTGAAGTACAGACGTTATCAGGCCAAGTCGCCTCAGAACCCCGACGCACCCGCCAAGTGGTACGCCCGCGCCGTGCAGGACCGCACGGTGGAATTCGAAGACTTCGTCACCCATATTTCTGAACACAACTCGCCCTACTCCCGCGGCGTCATCCACGGCGTGCTCATCGACATGCTGTCGTGCCTCAAGGAGCTGGTGCTCGACGGCAAGTCCGTCCGCCTGGGCGACCTGGGCCTGTTCTCCGTGGGCATCTCCTCGAAGGGCGCCGACACGGCCGACGCCTGGGACACCAGCCTCATCACGGGCGTCCACCTGAACGTGCGCAACACCAAGACCTGGAGCAACAGCGAGCTGCGCAAGTCCACGCGCGTCACCGAGCTGGCCGTCTACACCGCCGGCGGCACGCTGACCGACGACGGCACGGAACCCGAGCCCGGCGGTAGCGGCAGTGACGGCGACGACCAGGAAGGAAGCCCGCTGTAAATTGAAAATGGAGACTATTCCTTAGTGTAAATATTAAAGGAGGTTTTGAGCGAAGCTAATTGAAAATGGAAAATGAAGAATGCGGCCGAACTTAATTTTCAATTTTCAATTCTCAACTTTCAATTAAATTTTCAATTCTCAATTTTCAATTCTCAATTAAAGAAATGGACAAGAAAACTATTTGGAAAACCATCATCCAGACGCTGGTCACCATCCTGACCGCCATCGGAACCACGCTGGGCGTCACCAGCTGTATGATGTAGCCCTACGCTGCATGCTGACAACACAGACACGAAGTAAAACACCCGCTGCCTCAGAGAAAAATGAGGGGCGGGTGATTTGTTTATGTATCCCTAACAGCCGAAAGCAGCTTTTCGCATGTCAAAAAGAAAAAACTTCTTTTTCGCTTCTTACTATGCCGTTATGTTTTATATCTTTGTCATAGTATAAACAAAAATATATATGGCTAAGACAAACAATACAGCAGAGATAGGTTTTGAGAAAGAAATATGGAAGGCGGCAGACTTGCTGCGTGGAAATCTCGACGCTTCGGAGTACAAATCCGTGGTGCTGGGGCTGATTTTCCTGAAGTATATATCGGACCGCTTCGAGGTGAAATACAACGAACTGGTGGACGAAGGCGACGGCTTCGAGGAAGACAAGGACGAATATACGGCCGAAAACATCTTCTTCGTGCCGCAGGAAGCCCGTTGGCAAGTCGTGGCCGAAGCGGCCCACACACCCGAAGTGGGCACTACGATAGACAACGCCATGCGCCTGATCGAGAAAGAAAACCCGCGCCTGAAGGGCATCCTGCCCAAGAATTTTGCCCGCCCCGAGCTGGACAAGCGGAGGCTGGGCGACGTGGTGGACCTCTTCACCAACATTCAGATGAAGGAGCATGGCGACACGAAAGACATCTTGGGCCGCACCTACGAATACTGCCTCTCCAAGTTTGCCGAAGCCGAAGGCAAGCTGGCCGGCGAATTCTACACGCCTGCCTGCATTGTGCGCACGCTGGTCGAGGTGCTTCAGCCCTTCAGCGGCCGTGTGTACGACCCCTGCTGCGGTTCGGGCGGCATGTTTGTGCAGTCGGCCCGATTCATCGGCGAACATCAGGGCAACCTCAACGACATCTCCGTCTTCGGGCAGGACAGCAACCCCACGACGTGGAAGATGGCGCAGATGAACCTGGCCATCCGCGGCATCGAGGCCGACTTGGGCAAGTTTGCTGCCGACACGTTCTTCGACGACCAGCACCCCACGCTGAAAGCCGACTTCATCCTGGCCAATCCGCCCTTCAACTTGAGCGACTGGGGTGCCGACAAGCTGCAGGACGACCCGCGCTGGCGCTACGGCATTCCACCCTCGGGCAATGCCAACTTTGCCTGGTTGCAGCACATGATTTATCACCTCTCGCCCCGTGGCCGCATCGGCATGGTGCTGGCCAACGGTTCGCTCTCTTCACAATCGGGCGGCGAGGGCAGCATCCGCGAAAACATCATCAAGGCCGACCTCGTGGAAGGCATCGTGGCCCTGCCCTCGCAGCTGTTCTATACGACAGGCATCCCCGTTTCGCTGTGGTTCCTGAGCCGCAACAAGAAGCAGCCGGGCAAGATTCTTTTCATCGACGCCCGCCAGATGGGCACAATGGTCACCCGCAAGCTGCGCGAGCTGGACGAGGAAAAAGACATTCAGCGCATAGCCCGCACCTTCGAGGACTTCGAGGCAGGTACGCTGGAGCCTGAAAAGGGATATTGCGCCGTGGCTACGCTCGATGATGTGGCTAAGCAGGACTATATCCTCACGCCCGGCCGCTATGTGGGCATCGCAGAGGCCGAAGACGACGGCGAGCCTTTCGAGGAGAAAATGACACGGCTCACTTCGGAGTTGTCCGAGATGTTCGAGAAATCGCATCAGCTGGAGGAGGAAATTCGGAAGCAGTTGGGGAGTATTGGGTTTAGGATTTAACGACAATAAATTCTCATTTTATGGAAGAGTGGAAAGAGTTTAAATTATCTGATTTGACCATTATGAAAAATGGGAAGAAACGGCCATCATGCATAGGGCAATATCCTGTTTATGGTGGTAATGGCATTATGGATTATGCTGATGTGTTCAATGCTGAGAATACAATAGTTGTCGGAAGAGTTGGCGCTTATTGTGGTAATGTATATTATTGTTCTAAAAAATGTTGGGTTTCAGATAATGCGATTGCTGTATTTGCTAATGATTTAGTTGATATTAAATATCTATTTTATTTAATGTCTTCTCTTGATTTACATCATCAACATATTGGAGGAGCACAACCTTTAATGACTCAAGATATTATTGGAGGTTTTAAAGTTTTCATTCCCAGTTTGAATATACAAGAAAAAATAGCTTCTTTTCTTTCCTCTCTTGACGACAAAATCGAACTAAACCGCCGTATCAATGAAAATTTAGAGCAGCAGGCACAAGCCTTATTCAAGTCTTGGTTTGTAGATTTTGAACCATTCAAGGACGGTAAGTTTGTGAATTCGGAGTTGGGGATGATTCCTGAAGGATGGAGAGTAGGCACTTTAGAGGAAATAGGACAAATTATAGGTGGAGGTACACCATCAAAAGCAAATTCATCTTTTTATTGTGAAAATGGAATTCCTTGGATTACCCCTAAAGATTTGTCTATTAATAAGTCTAAATACATATCCAGAGGGGAAAATGATATTACTGAGATTGGTTATAGAAATAGTAGCGCTAAAAAAATCCCTGCTGGAAGCGTTTTATTTAGTTCTCGTGCGCCAATCGGATATATTGCTATTGCAAATAATGAAGTAACTACAAACCAAGGCTTCAAATCAGTTATACCGACAAAAGCAGGAACATGTTTTATATATCTTTTTCTGCAATTATATAAGAAATATATTGAATCATTGGCTACAGGATCTACATTTAAAGAAGCTTCAGGAGCATTAATGAAATCATTAAAATTAAAAATTCCTCCACAATCAATATTTGAAAATTTTGAATTCATGTTAAATCCTCTTTTTTCCCAACAATGTGTTTTAGAAAGTGAAATTGATCACTTATCCAAACTCCGCGACACCCTCCTCCCCCGCCTTATGTCGGGC
The DNA here is from genome assembly GCF_900128475.1 of Mediterranea massiliensis. Classification (GTDB taxonomy): domain Bacteria; phylum Bacteroidota; class Bacteroidia; order Bacteroidales; family Bacteroidaceae; genus Bacteroides; species Bacteroides massiliensis_E. The sequence goes on from NZ_LT635835.1 coordinate 497,706, forward strand.
GAACTTGCAATCACTGATGTGGACGACAGAAGTATTTTTCAATAAGCCAATAACCCAGCCATTCACAGAAAATTGCTATCTTTGCAATAGCCCCTACTAACAACAGCAGACTATGGACAAAATAGAAATAAAAGGATATAAATCGTTCAAGGAACTCAAGCTCGACCTGCTCCCCATCAATATACTGATAGGGGCCAACGGGTCGGGGAAAAGCAACTTCTTGTCTTTCTTTGAATTCCTCAACCGCCTGTACGAACAGAAGCTGACGGAATATGTGGCGCTGAACGGAGGTATGGACAAATACTTCTTCCAAGGCAGCAAGACGACGGATGCCATCGAAGCCACAATCTGTTTCAAGAACAACTCCTACTCGTTTGAGCTGAAAGAAGGAGACAACAGGTTTGTGTTCTCAAAAGAGAAACTGGGATACCATAGCTCGTACTCCGACATTGCCAGCTTCGGCAACGAGGCCTGCATAAAGTCGTACAGCGGATTGTCGATTGGTGAACACATCCGTAGATATCTGTCTGAAATAAAGAAATATCATTTTCACGACACGGGCAAAAGTTCTCCGTTCACCAAGGAAAGTCACATCGTGAACGACGCCTATTATCTGTATGAGAAAGGGGAAAATCTGGCCGCTTTTCTGTATGCTGTCCGAGAGAATTCGCCCATCACCTACAAACGGATTGTGCGCGTCGTCCAGAGCATCGCGCCCTACTTCAGCGATTTCTACTTCAACGTGAGTGCTGCCGACACGGTCCGCCTGCAATGGACAGACAAGTTCAGTTCTACTGTATATGGCCCGACAGACCTCTCCGACGGAACCGTGCGCTTCATCGCACTGACCACGCTGTTTCTGCAACCCGTGCCCCCAAAAGTCATCATCATCGACGAGCCCGAACTGGGGCTTCACCCCCTGGCCATACAGAAGCTGGCCGGCCTGATAAAGTCGGTGGCGTCCAGAGGCACCCAAGTGATTATTGCTACCCAAAGCGCTGACCTGATAACGAACTTCAACGCCGAAGACGTGATTACCGTCAACCAGACAGAAGGCGCCTCGGTAATGAAAAGACATTCTTCGGAAGAACTGAACGCCTGGTTAAACGATTATACATTAGGCGATTTGTGGAAACAAAATATCCTGAAAGGAGCCAAAATAAATTCACAAACTTGCTAACAACCAATTAATATTATGCCATGTCGTTCACAGAAGACAATTATGAAAAAGCGGTGATAGCCCTCTTCGAGCAGATGGGCTACCGACATCTGTATGGCCCCGACATAGAGCGCGACTATTACGTGCCGTTCTATGAAGAGCAGCTCCTGCTGAGCCTTGCCAACCTGAACAGAGGTAAACCACAAGCGGCCTTGCAGGAGGCTGTGGGCAAGCTGAAGGACATCGATACAGGAAGCCTGGCGCAGAAGAACGAACGCTTTATGGACTACCTGCAACATGGCATCGAGGTGTCGTACTTCGACGGCAGGGAGCAGCGCAACGACTTGGTGTATCTGATAGACTACGCACACACGGAACGCAATGATTTTCAGATTGTCAACCAGTGGACGTTCGTCGAGCATTCGGAAAAGCGGGCGGACCTGGTTGTGTTTGTCAACGGCCTGCCGCTGGTGGTGATGGAGCTGAAGTCGCCCTCGCGCGAAGAGACCGACGCTTCGGAAGCCTATCGGCAGCTGCGCAACTACATGCAGGAGATTCCGTCGCTGTTTGTGTACAACGTTTTCTGCGTGATGAGCGACATGGCTTGCTCGAAGGCCGGAACCATTACCAGCAAGGAAGACCGCTACATGGAATGGAAAACCAGGGACGGCGATTATGAAAGTACGGACTTTGCCGACTATGATACGTTCTTTGAAGGCATCTTCCAACGGGGACGGTTGCTGGACATCGTCCGTAACTTTGTCTGCTTCTCGAAAGACGAAGCGGGGGCAGCCAAGATACTGGCGGCCTACCATCAGTATTTTGCTGTGAAGAAGGCCATCGAGCGGACGAAAACAGCAGTACAGAATGACGGCAAGATTGGCGTCTTCTGGCACACGCAGGGCAGCGGAAAATCGCTTTCGATGGTGTTTTATGCCCATCTGTTGCAGGACGAGCTTTCGCAACCCACCATCGTGGTGATTACCGACCGCAACGACCTCGACGACCAGCTGTACACACAATTTGCCAAGTGCAAGGACTTCTTGCGGCAGGTGCCTGTTCAGGCAAAGAGCCGCGACGACCTGAAAGCACTGCTGGCAGGACGCGAGGCCAACGGCATTATCTTCACCACCATGCAGAAGTTCGAGGAGTCGGCCGAGCCATTGTCGCTTCGAAAAAACATCGTGGTGATGACCGACGAAGCCCATCGGGGGCAATATGGTTTCGAAGAGAAGATACGCATGACCCGAAACGAGCAGGGTGAAGAAGTGGCCAAACGCGTGGTGGGAACGGCACGAATCATCCATGACTGCCTGCCCAACGCCTCGTACATTGGCTTTACAGGAACGCCCATCTCTACGAAAGACAGGGATACGGTCGAAGTGTTTGGCAACTACATCGACGTGTACGACATGACGCAGGCAGTGGCCGACGGGGCTACTTGCCCTGTCTATTACGAATCGCGTGTGGTCAATCTGAATCTGGACGAGGCTACGCTGAAGGCCATCGACGACGAATACGACCTGCTGGCTGAAGAAGGGGCTACCGAAGAGCAGATCGAAAAAAGCAAAAAGGAAATGTCGCACCTGGAAGAAATTTTGGGTGCGCCTGCCACCATCGATTCCTTGTGCCGCGACATCGTGAAACATTACGAAGAGAACCGGCAGTATGAACTGACGGGCAAGGCCATGATTGTGGCCTATTCGCGCACGATAGCCATGAGCATCTATGACAAGCTGCTGGAACTGCGTCCCGAGTGGAGGGAAAAGGTGAAAGTGGTGATGACGGCCAGCAACAAAGATCCTGAAGAATGGCACGCCGTCATAGGTAACAAGCAATACAAAAAAGAGCTGGCCAAACGCTTCAAGGACAACAACGACCCGATGAAGATTGCCATTGTGGTGGACATGTGGCTGACGGGGTTCGATGTGCCGTCGCTGGCCACGATGTATGTGTACAAACCGATGAGCGGACACAACCTGATGCAGGCCATCGCACGTGTGAACCGGGTGTTCAATGGCAAGGCGGGTGGATTGGTCGTGGACTATATCGGCATTGCCAAGGCACTGAAGGAAGCCATGCACGACTATACCCGACGCGACCGCAAGAACTTTGGCAATCCTGACATCAAAGAAACGGCCCTGCTCAAGTTCAGGGAAAAGCTGGAGGTGTGTCAGAATCTGTTCCACAACTACGATTACAGCCGTTTCAGCACGGCATCGGACGCTGAATGTGCCCAAATCATCAAAGGGGGTGTAAACTTCATCCTGTCAGCCGACAAGCAGGAGCAACGGCAGGTATTCCTGAAGGAGGTCATGCTGCTGCATAACTCCATCACGTTGTGCCGCAGCCTGCTGAACGAACAGCAGCGTCATGAGGCTGCTTTCTTTGAAGCGGTTCGTACGCTACTCTCGCGGATGACAGGAAAAGGACGGGTTACCAAACACGAAATCAATGCAAGAATAGGCGAATTACTCAAACAAAGCGTCAGGAGTAACGGCGTCATCAATCTCTTCTCGGACGTGAAAGCGGAATTTTCGTTGTTCGATGCTGCTTTTTTGGACGAAATTTCCAAGATGAAGGAAAAGAATATTGCGGTTGAATTATTGAAAAGATTGTTGGCCGAACGCGTCTCGTTGTATCAAAAAACGAATATTGTACAGGCGGAAAAATTCTCAGACCTGCTGAACCGTTCTCTGTCCAATTATCTGAAAGGATTGCTTACCAACGAAGAGGTGATACAGGAACTTTTGGACCTGGCAAAAGAAATCTCGTCCTCCGAATCGGCAGGGAATGATTTGGGACTTACGAGGGAAGAGAAGTCTTTCTATGATGCCCTGACCAAGCCGCAGGCTGTTCAAGACATCTACACCAACGAGCAACTGGTGGCTATGACAAAAGAACTGACAGAAATTCTTCGTAAGAATCGTACGATAGACTGGCAGAAGAAAGAGTCTGCCCGTGCAGGTATGCGCAAGATGGTGAAACGTCTGCTGAAGAAATATCACTACCCGCCAGAAGAAGCAGCAAATGCACTCGAAACAGTAATCCGCCAATGCGAGCAATGGACGGATAATGAAGGCATGGCCAGTGAGCCGAAAACATATAGCATGCAAACGGTTTCCTATTCGACAGCTGCAAATTCAAGAACAGAATATGGAGAAAATGTGTAAGGAATAGTGACTATTTTCCTCTGCAATTACAAATTACAATTACAGTTAGCCGAAAGTGATTTTTGAGATTCTTCGTTTCTGCTCAGAATGACAGCGGGGATAGAATAATACAGGAGGCGCCTCGGCATAGTCAAATTAAAAAACTACGTTTTTCATTTGCCTCTCCTCTCACCTTTTTTTATATTTGTTGTAATCAGGTAGGTTTTATTTGACTATCAACAGATTGGATAAAACTCGCACGAGAACGGGCAATGGATAAGAAAAAGCCGGACTGTTCCGAACCGCCATATTTCTCATGCTTTCAAATAACTCTTTATCTCACTTGCAAAGATAACATTTCTTTCTGAAAAGGCCATATAAACGGCTGCAATCTTACGGAATAAAAACATATCGGGAAAAACGAGCATACCGTAGCCGAGTCCCCATAACCACAGGCAAAGGTAATTCGTGTTCTTCCCGTACAAGCAAGGCCAAGCCCTTCGGGTTCGTGGAAAAAATCATCCTCGCCCCGGAGGGCTTGCGGTATTTTTTCCCGAAGCCTTGCATGTACGGAACACGACCTTTTTAGGCCTGTAGTTATGGGAACTCCGGCCCCAGAAGCCGGACTAACAAAAAATCAAATGTTATGTTACAGGCAACAAAGAACAAGTACACGGTGGAAACACTCAAACCACTGAACATTCTGTACGATCATGAACACTGGCTGACACAGCAGGACGTGGATATGGCCAACGGCTATGTGGAACTGATAGAAAGGACACGCTCGGAAAAGACTCCACAGATAGGTGACAGACTCATCTATGTGGACAGATACGGGAAATATTACGGCAATGCCCTTATTGAAAACAATGATGAAGAGAGCGGTCGGATTTCCATCTGTGAAGAACCTTATATTCCCTTTGTATGGGAGCAGGACGCCAATATCCGGCTGAGCGTCAGCGGAGGGGCCTTCCACCATATTGACCCCAAGCAATTGAAATTCGTCAGATGGACGGAAGGTGCATTCAAGGACTGGGGAAACTGCGGAGCGTGTGCCAACGGTGCCGTCACATTCACGGCAAAAGTACCGTTATGGTCCTATTCCGAACCTGATCCGCTCTACGGTGATTTCACCACGGAAACATGGAGACAATATTATTTGACCAAGGACACGGGTCCGGACGCACGCAACCTATACCAGGGCTACGACATAGCTTTCAGGACCGAAGAGAACTTCCGGCAGTTCCTGAAGGACTATGAAGGGACTGTGTTCAAGGGCAACTGGGAAAACCAGATCGTACTCTGGTGTTTCCGACATGAAAACCGGTTCCTGCCGCAGCACGAATGGGACAAGATAGATGCCCCGGCCATGGAACGGCGTCTCAACTTCCATCCCGAACAGGTCAAGCTGGTCAAGGACATGGACAGCCACATCACCTACTGTTACCGTATCAAACCCGAAATTGACAATCTCTAAAACAATACAGTTATGCAGACAACAGCAACAAGAACAGCAGGCAGCCACACTGACCTGCTTACAGGTATCCTGAACGTGCAAGTAAGGAACGAGGACAAGATTACAGAACAGGACCGGCAGTATTGCCAGCTACAGCAGGACCAGCTCTACAGGACACTTGACCGTATCGACCGATGGTATGACATCTTCAAGGAAGAAGCGGAACGGTATCGGGAAATCAAGAGCTTCAAGTATGAGAATAACGGTAAGGTCTCCATACGGAATTTCTATTTCAACAACAGCGGGGAGGATGACTATACCCACAACGAATTCAAACCATTTGACCTCATCAACGAGCTTGCGGACAACAACTGCAATGCCAACGCGAATTTCGCGAGTCGCATCATTTCCTATTTCAACAGGACCTACAATGTAGATGTACCCATTCCTGTAATCGACGAGAAGGCCATGCGCATGGGATTCCGTCCGGTCTACCAGACTTACGTGGACATGGTCATTGAACACCTCGGCGGAAAAAGTTTCCGTGAGACCGCAGAGGAAGAACTGCTGGCCCGTTTCCTGAAAACGGTACAGCCTTCCCGCTGGAGCAAGGTGAAGCCCGAACTGAAAAAGGACAAGATAACTTTCCCTGACATCGTATCCTGGGATAGCATCCATCTGGAATACCACCGGGAATATGAGTTCTCGTATGACTGCGGAAGGAAAGTGGACATTTTCTGCGAAGGTATCGCATACGGAGCAGATGACGTGATAAACGGTTCAAGCGGTATGGTCATCGGCCTTGATAGACGCAATGTGGATATAACCGAATGGTACAACCTCACCCTGAGCAACGCAGAACAGATCAAGTTCTACAAGAACGGACGCATCGACGTACGCTTCAAGGACAGCCAGGCCGCAGAGAACTGCTACAGAAGGCTGCGGCTGGATGAAATCACACTCAGAGAAGAGTGATTCATGAAATACTTATTCAGACACCCCGTAAGACATCCTTGCGGGGTGTCTTCGTTTCCAACCATTAAAAAAGAAAAGACATGTATGCCATCATACCCCAACAGATTCCTCAGGACAGGCGTGCCGAGATCAACGAGAAAATCCTTTTCGCCATAGACTCCGGCAAGGACCTCGTTCCGAAGGAAAGCATCTACAACTGCTACACGGGAATCGGAGGACTGCACAACCTCAGGCAGTCGGATTTCACCAGCTACCATGAATACGCCGAGGCCAAGAAGGAATTCGAGATGGGACAGTTCTTCACCCCGCACGACATATGCCGGAGCATGGTGGAGACCCTTTCTCCGACATCGGCGGAAATGGTACTTGACATGTGCTGCGGCATGGGCAACTTCTTCAACCATCTGCCCAACCTGCACAATGCCTACGGATTCGACATTGACGGCAAGGCGGTGGCCGTTGCCAGATACCTCTACCCGGAAGCTCATATCGAGAAATGCGACATACAGCTGTACAATCCCGAACAGCGTTTCGACATCATTGTCGGAAATCCGCCCTTCAACCTGAAATTTGATTACAGGCTGTCGCAGGAATTCTACATGGACAAGGCCTATGACGTGCTCAACCCTGCCGGAATCCTGATGGTCATCGTCCCTCTCTCCTTCATGCAGAACGAGTTCTGGGAAAAGACACGCGTGGCGAAAATCAACTCGAATTTCTCCTTCATCGGCCAGACCAGGCTGGAACATTCAGCCTTCTCTACGGTGGGCGTACAGAATTTCGCAACAAAAATCATGGTATTCCTCCGCCGTTCCCTCCATATTGAAATGCAGCCCTACAACGCGGAAGAGTTTGTCAGCATGGATGAGCTGAAGAAACGCATAGCCGAAGTGCGGAAAATGAAACACCGGCTGCGCCTCCAGCTGATGCGGGAGTGCAACCATATAGACAAAGAAGAGCTGGAACAGTTCGAGTACAGGCTCGCCAAATACATGTACGAGCTGAAAGCCCATGCCGTGCTGAACAGGCATGTCGAAAAGGCGGAGGCGCTGGTGTCCAAATTCCGCAACCAGAAACCGCCGGAAAATGCCACCCGGGAACAGATAAAGGAATGGGAACGCAAGAAGCTGACCACCGGCAAGGTTCTCGGCATCATCCGCAGGTACATCACCTCGCAGAACGTGGTGCCGCGCAAGGAAGTGGCATTGGTGAAGACATCCTACGGCTTCAAGCTGAAGCAATATGCCCCGCGTCTGCTTGACAAGGTCACGCACAAGGCCGCAGGCATCAACGACCTCATACTCGGAAGGGCCGAACTCCCGATGCCGGAAAACGTCACAGAAAAGAACATGCGGCAGATCCGTGCCGCCAGTAAACTGATACGGCGCAAACAGAGGCAATACGAGACCCAGAATCTCCAGTTTGCGGAAATGCGGGAAGATGCCGGCCTGAAGGAATACCTGGACCGCACCACATTCATCAACAAGGACGGTGAAGTCTGCGAATTCACGGACTTGCAGAAACACGACCTGAACCTCGTGTTGCAGAAACGCTACGCCCTGCTGAACTGGCAGCAGGGTTCAGGCAAGACCGCCGCCGTCTATCACAGGGCGAAATACCTGCTCAAGTTCAGAAAGGCAAAGAACGTCATCATACTTGCCCCGGCCATCGCCACCAACATGACCTGGATACCGTTCCTTACCATAAACAAGGAACGCTTCCGTACAATACAGACCGCCGGCGACCTCAACAACATACCGGAAGGGACATTCCTTGTCGTCTCCACCTCCATGCTCCGGAAACTGAAAAGAGGACTGATGCGTTTCGTGAAACGCACTTCCGGCAAGCTGTGCCTTGTCTTCGACGAGTCGGACGAAATCACCAATCCCACATCGCAGCGTACAAGAAACATCCTGTGCATATTCAGGAGGCTCAGGTACAAGATCCTCGACACGGGAACAACCACCCGCAACAACATCGCGGAACTGTACAGCCAGTTCGAACTACTCTACAACAACTCCGTAAATATGATATGCTGGAGCCCGCAGGTCTACCACGAAAACAGGGACCACGAGATAGAGGAAGAGAACAACCCGGATTACGGAACACCGTTCCCCGCCTTCAGGGGGCATGTCCTTTTCCGTGCCTGCCACTGTCCGGGGAAAGCCACTGTATTCGGCATCGAGAAACANCCATTCCGTTACGAAATATTTGATGACAATTATGACTAAAAGACAAAAGATATGGAAATCAACTTCAAAGGACCTGTAATGCCTATCGACCCATACTCGCAGCTGGCATTCGTGGAAATACTGAACATACTACTGACGGCGGGACACATCGTGGACGTGAACCGCTTCCTCATAAGCAGGAATGTCAATCCGCAGTTCGGCTCACTGTCAGGCTATTTCAGATGGTCGTTCGCCGGAGACCATTTTACCCTCTGGCAACGCACGGACTACAATTCAACGCTATGTTTTAACCACAGGATACTCGATCTGCCTTTCGGTGTCCTGGCAGCAAAAGACAGCGGGAAAGACAAGGAAACGGCAAACTGAAAATGAAACGATATGGAAACTACGATAAAAATACCCAACCGGGAAATCGCGCTCGCGGCATTTGACAGGCTCCGCCGGGAAAAAAGGAAGGATGCCGCACTGAGGCTGGCCGGGTGTATGCTCAGAGGGACATACATATCCCTCGGCATCGGTGATACCGACTGGGAAATAGACACCGCACTGCACAAATGCGGCGGTGAGCCTAAAACC
>NZ_LT635836.1:0-138270 GCF_900128475.1 Mediterranea massiliensis
CGGTTGAAAAAGTCCGCCAAGCGATATGTGCTTTCCCGGGAACTACACCTTCCTATGTAATCTATCAAATCAATCATTCACTACCGTTATTTTTTTACATTTGTTTATTTGTTTGTAAGTTGCTGTATATTAGTTGTTTTAATTTGCCTTGAATTTGTTTATAAATACACCTGTAGGTATAGGATATTTCGATAACCGACACCCGGCAGGTGTGTTTCCTGATCTCTAATAGCCGCACCCTACGAATCATCCAGCGAATCAAGCGGATTTGGGATTTTAGCTTTGTGTGCATTCGATGTATGAAGATATATGGCTGTAGTCTTTATGTCGTTGTGTCCCAACAGTTCCTGTATCGTGTGCAAGTCTGTCCCTTGTTCCAAAAGGTGTGTGGCAAACGAGTGGCGGAGCATGTGTACATGCACTCGGTGCTTGATGCCCGCACGTTGTGCGGCTTCTTTCAGCACTTTCACCAATGCGCTTGCCGAGTACGGTTGTCCGGGCGTTTCGCCCTCAAACAGCCATTTCTTCGGTCGGTATTCACGGAAGTACTGCCGCAGCTCTTCCAGCAGTTTGGGCGAAAGCAGCGAGTAGCGGCATTTCTTGCCCTTACCCATGATACGCACGGACATCATTTCGCTGTTGATGTCTTTTGGTGTGAGGTTCAGCAATTCACTACGCCGCAATCCGGCTGAATAAACCAAGGAAATCATGCAGTGATGCTTGATGTTAGACAGTTGGTCGAGGATGCGTTTTATCTCGTTCTTGCTCAATACTTCCGGGACGGTCTTGTATTCTTTGGCTCGTGTGATGCCGCCGTAATACTGCCGTTTCCCGCCTTTCACCTGCTCGTAGTAGAACTTGATGGCGTTGATGCGCATATTCTGCTGTGAAACAGAAATTTTCTTTTCGTTTACAAGATAAAGAATGTACCTGTTGATGTCCGCCACTTTCAGGCGGTCGATGTTGCGCCCTTTGTGGTACTCCACGAAGTCGCTGAAATAAGCCCGGTAGGTCTTTATGGTGGATGGGCTGTAGCGTTTCTGTTCCAGCAGTTCCAGATAGCCTTCCGGCAGCGTGTATTCCCTCTTGGGTCTGGGATGCCGCACATATACCCGGCTGTAATCAATATAGGCATGGGGAGAATAGCGGTCGTAGAAATCCGACAGCTTGAAAACAGCAGCCGCCATGCAAGCGGAATCCTTGCCGGTCATTTCCACGCCTGTATCCTGGGCGAGCAGCAGGGGGATTGCCCCGTTTCCTGCATACTCTATCCGGACATAATCCACACCATCCTTTTCTTCCTTGTGAAGAACGATGCTTCCTCTTTGCCTCTGAGCCTTGTCCATGTCGTCGAAAGATTAATCATAAGCGCAAATATAGGAAAAGGATTGCAAAAACAAACCAGTTGGTCTGTTTTATTGTGTTAAAACACCTAATTTTAGATGATATGCGGGTGTGAGCGGGCGGAAAATCGGTTTCAGGCTTTCAACAAGGAGTAAATAAAATGCAGTTTCTTCCTCAGTTGTTTGATATTCAGACCTTGAAAAAATGATTGTTCAAAAGAGGTGCCGAAAAAGACTTGCCAGAACATTGAGGCCGTTTCTTCCACATCCAGGTCCTGACGCATTTCCCCGTTTTCTTTTGCCTTTTGGATGGCGGTCTCCCACAGCTGGAGATTCTGCTCGAATATGTTGGCCAGCTTTTTCTCTACATTCGGATAATTTAATCGCACTTGCATCAGCAGATGGTAGTAGTAGAAATTGAAGCAGCACCCGTTGGGATTGTTGCCGTCGTTAAGCATGTGCACAAGGCGGTTCATGGTATTTTCCACACCTTCTACATATTGGTCGATAAACTCCGAAAACGAACCTCCCGTGAATTTGAACTTGTTTTCCAACTGCTGGGTGTTGAATACGTATTTGTCCACTACTGCAACAAACAGGTCAAGTTTGAGAGGGAAATAATAAATCAGTCCGGCTTTTGACAACCCACAGGCTTTGGCTATTTCCATTTGGCTTGCTTTTTCGTAATTCATTTTGGCGAATACCCGTAATGCATTTTCCAATACTTCTTCCTTGTTGGTAAACATACTTCTTCTGTTATTTTGCTTTCTGTAACAAAGATATGTATTTGAAACCATCTCACAATGGTTTTAATCTTTTTTTTGTATGGCTGATTATCGTTTTTTTTGGGAGTATGATTAAAAAAAAGTCTCGGCACACATCTTTCTATTTGCAAAACTCGAATCTGCCTTTCGATATGCGGAGTAATGATAGTTGGCCCGCTCATGACAGTTTTCCCATGATTCTGGAAAATAGAAACAAACTGGATGTGGACGGATATTGTTTCCCCCGATTTCCTTCCGGTTCAAAGATATGGAGGCTGCGGGTATGATAAGAAAAGAGGGAACAGAATATTTGCACCTCCACAGGAAGAAAAAGATGGTAATCCCATCATGCTGTCCATCCATTGATGGATAGGCAAACATATTCATCATGTTCACATTCTTTTGTATAGTAATGAATTAAACAGATATGGCGCATTTTGTATTGAATCAAACGTTTAAACGGTTAAAGTCAGCATACTTTTTTGTGGAATAATAATAAAGTAGTACCTTTGCATAAAATATACGATTATGGCCATAACGATTAAGAACATCCCGGTTTTGGAAGGTGCTACGGCAGAGGATTTTGTGCGTAGTGCTGACAAGAATGCTGTAAAGGCAACGCCCCGTTTGTCGGCTACAGCCAAGAAACGGTTACAGAAAGTATTAGAGAAATCCCGTTCATTCCGTTTCAATTAAGCATGGACGAGATTTCCTTGTATGATGATTGCGTCATGCTTGCCTGCAATAAAGAGGTGCGTGATAATTGTCTCTCTTTCAGTTGTGGCGTGGACGACCTTGATGATTTTTTCATCAATGATGCCGATTTGTATGCGGAAGAATTGTTGGGGAAGACTTATTGTTGGGTGACGACGGAAGCCCCGCACCGTATTGTGGCGTTGTTCACATTGTCGAATGACAGTATCAAGACCAAGCTGATGCCCTCCAATGACAAAAACCGCTTCCAACGCAACATCGTCAATCCCAAGAGAGGACGCAGCTACCCGGCCGTGTTGATTGGCAGATTGGGGGTTAATCGTGATTTTCAAAACTCACCGAGCCATGTCGGTCGACAGTTGATGTCTTTTATCAAGGACTGGTTCCGACATGAGGACAACAAGACCGGATGCCGCTTTATCGTGGTGGATGCCTACAATGAGGACAAGGTGCTTCGCTATTATGAAAAAAATGGCTTTGTCCCCCTGTACAAGACAGAGGAAATAGAAAAGCAATACTATGATATTCCGCAGGACGAACATCTGAAAACCCGCTTGCTGTATTTTGATTTGAAAAAGAAATAGAGCACCTTGGCGGATATGGTTTCCGATGTCCTTACTGGAAAAAGGTTTCAGCGACACGCCTATTTCTCAAAAAGCAGCATATATTCCACCTTCCTTCTTTTCTCTATGCTCGGAATTACCCGGCCTTTGTAACACCGGAAAGAAATGTACTCCTTGTAAATGTCCCTGTTCCCAGCCTCCAGTTTTTGTATGAGCCTGCTTTTGGGCAGGTCTTTGCTGCCTAACAGACGGTAGGCTCCCACCTGGTAGGCGAGGCAGGAAAGCAGCGTCGAATCACGCCCGAACCGGCGGAACAGGCGGCACAGCTTCATCAGGTCGGCCCGCAGGATGGAATCGCCCTGCGCCCGGGTGATGTTGTTGGTAAGCCGCTCGCCGGGGAGCACATGGTGTCCCCAGCCCACATAGGGCCAGTGCTTCTTCTCGCCATGCCAGCCTTCATGGTATTTCGTGCATAGGATGGCCCTCTCCAGCGGAGGAAGCCGGTACAGGGACAGAGCGGCGGATGGTGTTCCTCCTCCGTGCTTTCCCTGCCCGTACAGGGCCGCCGCTGCGCACAGGAGCAGCACGACGGCCGTTGTCGTTCTTGCATGTCTCATTTCGCCCCCCGTTTGTTCAACACGTCCTTTATCATCTCCTTTACGTCCTGGCCTACCTGCACGAAGTTCTTGTACAGGATGCGCTCCCGTTCCTCCCTCGACGGGAAGGTGTAGAACTTCGGCAGGGGCACATACCCGGCTTCCTCTTTCTTTATCTCCCTCATGTCGAAATCGGTCTTGCAGAAGAATTTCGTGGTCTTGAACTCCTCCGCTTCCTGTATGTTCATCGAGCCGCCTGCACCGGTCTTGGTCTTGGTGAAGTCCCTCGCCGTCTGGCCGCAGATCCAGCCGGTTGCCATGTCGGAGATTTTCGAGGCGGGAACCAGGCTGTCCATGTTCTCGTTGAGATTGATGGAGGTCTTGTCGCGGTCTATGGTTACGCCCTTCTTTATCTGTACCACCTTGCCGAAGATGTCGTTGCTCAGCCATTCCAGGGTCTCCTTGCTTCGGGCAGAACCGCTCACCACGTTGCCTACGGTAGTGATGATTTTCTCCATGCCCACCTTGCCGTAGTCGGCTTCCAGCTGCGGCAGTTCCTGAAAGCCCAATGCCACGCTCACCTTGTTGCTTCGGGCCGTTCCTATCAGGCGGTCTATCTTGTGGAAGTACAGGGTCGGAAGCTCGTCCACGATGATGCTCACGGGGATGTTCTTGCCTTGTCCGGTGTTCACACGGGTTACAAGGCGGTTCAGGATAAGGGCGTTCAGGGCGCCGATGATGCTCTCCATTTCCGGGTCGTTGGCGATGAGCAGGTAGCTCGGATTCTTCGGGTCGCTCACTTTCAGGTCGAAGTCGTCACCGTCCTTGTGGAATATCCAGTACGATTCCTTGGTCGCCAGGCGCGAGGTATAGACACGCAACGTTCCAATCATACCTTCCAACTGTTCCATCGCTTTGTTCTTGAAGGCGGTCTGGAACGGACCGAGCAGCGGTGCCACCTCGTTGTCGGTCTCCAATACTTCGAAGATGGTCTGGTAGCTCTCATTCAGGAACGACAGGATGTGCGGCATGTCGCTGTACTTGCCCAACCAGTAGGCGGGTTCCACAATGTTCCCGTCCTTGCGGTCGCGCACTACGCCCGTCGGCTTCCAGAACTTCGTCTCCGGGTCCTGCCGCTTCTCCGCATACAGCTTGTTTCCGTCCTTGTCGTAAGGCTCTTTCTCGTAGTTCACGAAGAAGTAGATACACGCGGCGAGGAAGTTCACCGCCGAAGTCTGGAAGAACTGGTCGCTGCCGCCGCCTCCCTCTTTCTTGCCTTTCTGCAGGGATTCCAGCAGGGTTTCCGCCGTCTCGCTCGCCGCTGCAAGGTTGTTGATGTACTTCGACTGGATGGGGTTCACCCTCCGGCTGTATTCCACATCCACGAAGTTGATGATGTTGAACTTGCAGCCTTGTGGCAGCTTGCCCAGCTTCTGGTTCTTCCTGTAATGATAGTACAGCTTGGTCGCCAAAGTGGGGAACTTATAGTCATACACGACCATCACGAAGCCCTTGGCGGAATGTTGCCTGATGAACGGCTCGATGATGGAGAAGGTCTTTCCGCTTCCCGGCGTGCCGACCACCCATGTACCTCTGAAAGGGTTGCTGATGTTCACCCAACCCTTACGGAACTTGCCCTTGTAGTAATAGCGCATCGGAATGTTCACGCTGTAGTTGTTCTCCACTTTTTCCTCACATTGTTCGAAGCTCTCGTTCTCGAAGTTGAAGCGGTCTTTCATCAGCCCGTCCTTGATGTATTTCGAGATATTGTCAAGTGCCACATGAACCAGTATCACGCCTGCAAGGGAGGCTGCCATATAGAGGATGATGTGTACGGGCAGCGTGTACAGCTGCATCCCCATCGGGTGGCCGAACAGCCATACGGAGAGGACGAGCAGTGCAAGGCCCGCCGTCAGGGGCAGGACGACCTGACGCTTGGCGTTGAACTCCAGATGTTTCTTGTTCCGCGTGCCGATACAGGTGATGCAGATCAGCAGGACGGTCGCCAGCTTGCTGTACACGAGATGCCCGTCGCTGTATATCGCCCACCGCTTGATACGTCCGTGCAGGTCGGCGAGGATGCCGCCCCAGTCCCCGAATACGGAGGGGTCGAAGGCATACTCGAAAAACTCCAGCAGCACGGACACATAGACCGCCGCGCGGAATATCCGGTAAAATCCCTGTAACTCCTTGCTTTCTTCCATAAGCCTGTCTGTCTTTTAGTCCGTTTTTCTGCGATACCAGCGGTTATCCACCCGGATAACGTCCATGTCAAGATATGCGCCGTTCTCGTTCAGTTTGGTCTTTATCCGCTCGACGGTTGCCGGGCCGATTCCCCATATTTCCATGAGGTACTGCTCGTCACGACGCACCAGGTCGCCTACATATCTTAACCCGTATGCGGTGAGGTGGTTCTGCGCCGATGGCTGGATGCCCAAGCTGAATAGCGGCTGCGAGAGGTAAGGTATTTCTTCCGCCGGTTTGTTCTCCACGGCAATCTCCAAGCCTTCCTTGATTCTTCTCAGGGTGTCGATGCGCTGCTCCAGCTCGACGACGGCCTGTCCGTCCTGCACTATGGCATTCCGCAGGCGGGCTGCCTTCTCCGTCAGGTCGGCATTGCTCCGCATCAGTTCGTCGTGGGTTCTCGCCAGGGACAGGTTCTCCCGGTCAAGCTCGTCCCGTCTGTATTCCAGCGAATCGACGGTATCCTGCAGTTGCCCTGCACGGTATTGCAGGGCGGAACATTTTTCATTGTCGGAGGCTATTTCACCCGACAGGGTTTCCAATCTCCTGACCTGAAGCTCAAGGCTGTCGTGGATAGAAAGAAGTGTATCCGCAAGTTCGTTCATCCGCTGGCGGCGGGATTTTCCCCGTGCGCATCGGTAAAGGATGACCAGTGCCGATACCATCAGCACCAGTCCGATAAGCATAGTAATATCCAATGTTTCCATATTGTTGTTATTTTTAGTTGTTCAAGGTAATGATGGGCCTTATCCGGTGTGCCTGTGTCTTCGGGGTCTCCTGCATGGCTCCGCTGCCTATCGAGTAGAGCCACGCTTTGGCGGTCTGTTGCCCCTCTACTTCCGTCGAGGTCCAGTACCAGCAGTCGCCTGTGCTGTCTGTGGGCAAGATGTCTCCGCCGCATTTTTCCAGTACGGGATTGACGACCTCCCGTGCCGCATACAGCAGGCGCATCTCCGCCACCGAGGGGATGTATGCGCTCTGTCCGTAGCACCACAGGTCGAATACCGCTTCCGCCATCGGCGAGGCGGTCTCCCGGGTGTCATATAGGGCAAAGGTGTTCGTGTTCCCGTCGAATGCTTCCGTGTCGGCGGATGTTCCTTGCTCCACGCCCAGAGTGTCCGCAAAGGCTTTGGGAGCGATGTCCCACAGATAGACGGCACGACCGTTCTCTTCTGTGTCGCCGTGCTTGCCGGTGTCGAATACGATGGCCACGGCCCGCTTGCCGGAAGTTTGGTACAACTCGTAGGAAAGGACCGTGCCGTCGTCGCAGAGGACATGTCCGGGCCGTACCGTCATGTCCGGAGTCTCGATGTGTGCGTCGCAGGCGGCCAGAGTTAAGACTGCCGCCACCGCAATGATGATATGTATCTTGTTTATTGTCATCTGTTCATATTTTTATTTTCCCTCATTTCATCAGTTATTTTACCGGCAGTTTCACGCCGAGCACGACACCTGCCCGCAGCAGGTCGGCTCCCTTTATCATCACGTCGCCCTTCGCCTGCCAGAAGAACACCCATCCCGACCGCAGCACATAGTTGTGTTCGTAGCCGAGGTGGATGCCGCCGAGGAATCTCTTCGTGTCACTGCCGCCCGATGCCCCGATGCGCAGGTTGCCGTAGTGGTTCCTGCCGCGTACCACGCAGGGCTTGTAGGCCACGCCGAAGCCGTAGGTGCGGTAGTTCCGCCAGAACGATTCCGGGCAGATATGCCCGCACGTCTCACAGTCTTTCCATTGCAGGTAGCCGTTAGCGAAGAACTCCCAGGCATTGTTGTAGTTCGTCTCATGTTCGTAGGCAAGGGTCAGATCCATGCCGTTCCGGTACAGCAGCCCGGCTCCGAGCGAGAGCCGTCCGGTGTTCCGCTGTGCCGAAGCTGTTACAGACAAGGTGAACACGGCCACCGCCAAGGCAAGCAGTCTGTTTCTTGTCCTTCCCTTATTTTTCAATGCTTCACTCATCATTTCCAATTCTTAATTCGTCACTCTTAATTCTTCATTGACATCATTCCTCCTCCAATAGCGATTGGTCAAACGAATCGGCGGCAAGCACGTCCTCGTAGTCGATGTGCAGGCTGATGTTGCGCCCGCTGATCTGTTTCTCCGTCATCTCGATGGTCAGCACCTTGTCGTTGGGGAAGGTCATCTTCTTGACGACTATCACATTGCGGTAGCCCCGCTTGAATGATTTTCCCGGTTCCAGCACCATTGCCGGAGTCAGCTCAATGACCTGCGAATTGGTTGCTTTCGACACCTTCTTGTCAGCGAGCTTCACACGGATTTCATCGATGTCAAACCGGATATGGGTCTTGTTCTCTATCGAGAAGTCGATGAAGAAGTAGTCGCCGGCCGCATAGATGTTGTTCAGCCGCATGGTCAGGCGGTGTGCCTTGCTCGCCACGTTCCGTATCTTGGCCGGGGAGTTCCAGATGCGTCTGGCCAGTCCGGTCATCTCCGCTGTGGACATGGAGACGGTGGGATTGTGGTAGGCTTCCCGTTCCGCAGGCAGTATCTCCTTGTCGGTCACGGCTTCCTTCAGCCGGGTAGTATAGAGTAGCGCGTACTGCGTGCGGTAGCGTTCCGTCACGATGGTGACGATGGCGAGCACTTCGCCGTCCTCGTGTCCGGCCTCCTTGGGCTTCAGGCGGATAATGTTGTCCAATGGCTGGTCACCCGCCACCTTGTCGGTGGAGATGTCCACCAGTCGGACGGGTTCCGATGCCGTGATGACGGTCGTCACCTGCTCGTTCACGGTGAGCAGCTCCATTTCCTCGTAGGTTTTCTGGGCTTTTGCCTCGTATGCGGCGCACAGTCCGGCCGCAAGGAGAAACAGGCCCGTCATTCGATGTCTGTTCATGTCTATGCTTTTTTATTGTTTATTCCCGTTGTTCATTCTTTCCCTCTGTTCGCCTTCCTCCCGTATTCGCTGCTCGGCAATTTCGCAATAACTCTTGTCGATTTCGAAGCCGATGTAGTGCCGGCCTGTCCGCAGGGCGGCGATGGCGGTCGTCCCGGAGCCGATGCAGTTGTCCAACACGAGGTCGCCCTCGTCTGTGTAGGTCCGTATCAGGTATTCTATCAGGGCTACTGGCTTCTGTGTGGGGTGGTAGAAGGCTCCCTTGCAGTGTTCCTTGGGTACGGATACTACCGATGTCGGGTATTTGTCATCGGCTATGCGCACTGGGGCGAGCTTCATGCCACCGTAGCAGCGGTTGGTGAAACCTTCCGTCTTGCGGCGGTCATGGTTCCGTTTTTCGGGCGGGCACGGGGTCATCTGTGGGTGGTACACCGGCAGTTTCCGGTAGAACACCACGATGTCCTCATGCTGGCGCATGGGCATCCGGTTGGCGTTCAGGTGGCCGCTCACCCTGTCCTTGTGCCAGACGAGGTTGTATCTCCACAGCTTGGGCTGTGACAATACCAGTTCCGCCGTGAACATGCCTTGTGCGAACAGGATGATGGGGCTGTCCGGCTTGGTGATTCTCAGGTACTGCTCCCATAAGGGTGCAAGCGGGATTTTTTGGTCCCACCGGGCAGCCCCGTTCTGCCGGTTCAGCACGCCGTAAGGCAGATCCGCAATCACGGCATCGACGCTTCGGTCGGCTATCTGCTTCATCCCTTCCAGGCAGTCCATGTGGTATATCTTGTCTTGCTCCATTTTCGTCTTGTCTATTGTTTCTGGTTTCCGTTTACTAAATACACGAAGGTGCCGTACTTCAGTTTGACCTTGTTCTTCTTGATGGCCTTGCTGATGGCGTTGCTCGTTTTCTGGTAGGCGTTCTGCACGGCCTGCATTCCCCATTGGGCGAGGTTGTTGCCATAGCCGCCGGTGTTCATGCTCAGGTTGCCCGACATGGCGCTGCTGGCCACGTCCTTGCTCGTCTCCCGGAACTGGCTTTCCGGCACATACAGTCCTTCCAGCCCGTCGGTGTCGTACAGCGAGAGGCTGACCTTGACCAGCTTGTCACCCACGAGGATGCTGCTGATGCTGCCTTTCACCCTTCCGGAGGAAAAGCCGCTGACCGTGGCATACAGGTAGGTGCCCTTTCGGAGGGTGCTTCCGTCTATCTCCACATCGTCCAGCAGGCGCAGCCGCACACGCGAGCCGTCCACGGCCTTGATGTCCTCGTCGATGATGGCCTGGATGAGCTTCGGCTCATCGCTGCTGCGGTCGAGCGTGTGGAAGTAGTCCGAGGATGCCTTGGCTTTCTTCACCACCTCGCTGGCCTTGTCATTCTCACCGGGAGTTTTCACGGCACGGCTGTCCTCGTCGATGCGGCCCTCTGCCTGCGGTTCCACTGGTGGTACCTCTGTTTGGGCCGTGTCCTCTTTTGCCGGCGGGGTCACTTCCTGCTGTCCGCGCAGCCTGGCTTCGGCAAGGGCTTTCTCCAGTTCCGCGAGGGCTTCTTCTTCCCGTTTCTTGGCGTCGGCAGCTTCCGCCGCCATACTCTTTTCCTGTTCGACTTCTCCGAGCAGGGCGATGTCGTCATCGGTGTATTTCGATTCATATTCTTCCTTGTTTTCATCGGGTTCGTCCCTTTCAATGTTGTCCACGGCGGTATAGTCCTGTATCCGGCCCCATGATTTTGTCATGTTCTCGTACTTGCTGCCTATGCCGTCCCCGTTCTTAAGGGTGGCTTCCGGAAGTTCCGGGTTCAGGAACTCGGTGGTCTGCAGCGTGGTGTCCTGCACTTCGGCCTTTTCGGTGCGGAACAGGTCGAAGATGAAGTACGACGCGCCGAGCAGCGGCAGGTAGAGGATGGCCGGAAGCATGTACTTCGGTTGCCTGAAATTGATTTTCTCCAATATGCTCATCGTCATTGTTCTTTTGGTGGTTGTACATACAGCTCGGATGACCGGTGCCTTTCCCGCAGGATGCTGTCCTGCATCTCGGTGGCTGTCCGCTTTACGGGTTGACGGTGGTACACGACGGTCAGCCGGTAGATGTTCCATGCCAGCCCTGCGGCGACGAAGGCAAATACGATGACAAGGAACAGGGTGCGGTGCACGTTGGCAAAGCCCTGCACCTTGGCGGCCGCCTTGTCTATCCGGGTCGCCTTGGCGAACCTGCGCCCGGCATTCACCTCCCGCTCGTAGCGTTCCTTGTATTTCGGGTCGTTCCTGTCCGGCATCTTCTCGCCGAGCAGCATGCGTCTGAATCCTTTGATGTTCATGGTCGTTCCTCCTTTAATAGTTGTTCTTTGTCTTCTGCTCGATGTCCTTGTTCAGCAGCGTGCGCCAGTTCACGATGAGCAGCCCGTGCGGGTTGTTCTCCGTGCGCGGCACCCGTTTGAGCTGTCCGGCTGTGACCAGTTCGCGCATCAGGATGTTGCTCCGGCGTTCGATGCGCTGCCGTCCGTAGTAGGTGAACTCCATTTTGGCTGCATCGAATCGGATGCTGTCGCAGAAGATGGAGAACACCGCGCTCGTTCCGAGAATGTTGCTGTAGAAACCTTTCTCTTTGAGCGTATTATATTGTGCCAGTCCGGTCTCGTCCACCAGGTACATGGCCTTCTCCATCGTGTAACGGATGTACTTGTCATCCGGCGCAAGGGTGAAAAAGTAATGGTGGAACATTTCGACATGGCTCTTGGCCTCGACATCGAGCGTTTCGTCCATCGTGGTCTGGCTGACTAATATCGGCACGTTGCCGTCCAGCACATAGACTTTCTTGTGCGCGTCCGCGACCATTGTCCGGGCAGTCCAGATGCTCGACACGCTGATGATGACGCATCCCACAAGGAAAGCCGTGCAGACGATGCCTGTCAGCCTGATTTTGTTCTCCAGATTCTTTATGACCATTGCCTGCCTCTTTTTTCGCTGTTCAACCTACGTACATATTCGTCATGCAGCATGGGGATGATGCAGTCCTGCAGCTCGTCCAGCAGAGGGTCGAAATGTTCGGAGAAGACATGGGTGTAATGCCCCTGCATGAACACATGCACGAACACCCACCAGATGCCGCGTCTGCGCTTGTGCGGGTTCCTGCAAAGCCTTGCCAGATGCAGGCGGTAGGCGAGGTATTCCACAAGGGGCGAGATGTACCGGTCGTCACACTCGAAACCTTCGTCGAGTTCCTCGTACTTCCGGTCAAGCGTATGGTTCTCCGGCACTTCCGTAATCTCTTCCTGCATCCGTTTCTCGGCATACCGGCGGAAATTCTCGTCCGCCAGCCATTTCTCGATTCTTTTCTTGGTTTTCATATCCTTTTTGTTTTATGATTGATGATAGTTCTTAATGGGTCAGAGTTTCCTTATCGCGTCATGGTTCCGATGGCGCCCGTGGCTGTCATCTTCGCCTGTTGTGCCACGCCCTCACCGAAGTTACGGGTCGAGAAGGCGGTGTCTCCCTCCGGTATCATCCATGCGGCCAAATCCGGCACAAGGTTCAGGCATTTCAATGCCACGATGCTCGCCGCCATCAGGTAGCCGGCGGAGAAGAACGAGTTCTGCAGGTAGGCGGCCATCGTCTGCTCGCTCGCCGTTATCGCCGTCAGGTTCTCCACCTGGATGCACAGCACGATGTCGAACAGGAGCAATACGTAGAAGCCCACGAAGTAGAGCATCGCCCCGTAGAAGTGTACCGTCAGATACCTCGTGAGCCACTTCGCCCACGCGCCTTCCCATTTGGGCAGCAGGCTGAAAGCCCACTGTATTGGCCCGAATATCGTCAGCATCCCCAGCAGGATCTGCTGGCAGTATATCGTCGCCCACCACCCGATACGGAACACCACAAGGGCGATGAGCATGATGATTTTGTCGATGCCCACGACGATGCCGGAGGTCAGCGAGGTGAACCACAGCTTGGCCGCGTCTTTCTCCATGCTGGTCACTTCGTCCACGCCGGTCTGTTCCATCGTGGCCTCTATCAGGTTCGGGTCGGATGTTCCGGTATGGGCCACGTCCGCCTGCGCCTGTAGGCTGGTGTACATCGTGTCCCTGACAAAGATGAGTTCCTGCGCTTCCTCGAACTTGTCGCTGATTTGCGCGGCTTCCGCCTGGTAGAGGTCGTGGGTGTACGAGCCGATGCAGTTGGGGATGTAGGACAGGAAGTCCAGGAAGCACCAGTTGCTGCCGCTGCCTGCCATGCCCGTGTCTGCCGGGGGATACCACCAGCAGAGGACCAATGACACGGCCAGCGGCCTGAACAGTTTCATCACGTCCAGAGGCTCGTGCTTGACCATCATCTTGTAGGCCATGCCCGCCGTCATGATGATGGCGAACAGGGCGGCGAGTGCCATGCACATCTGCAGGATCCACCAGAATGGCCCTTGCGCCCCGGTAAACGTGGCATCGGTCAGAAACTCGTTGGTCTGAAAGATGACATCATCTATTTCCTCTTCCAGAAGGTCTATGCCGAAATTCGATAGGATATTTCCGTCTGCCATTTCCGTTTCTTTTTTAGTTCCTGTTCACGGTTTCTTCTCCGTCGCTTCCTCCGCTGCCGCCACCCGTCTGCGAGCCACGCACGGCAAACCGGGATTCGTTCCACCGCTCCACGGCATCGCGCAGGATGCTTCCTTTGTCGATAGGCTGTGCTTCTTCTGCGTTCAGCAGTCCCTCCGTCACGGTGGCGTTCTGTTTCCGGGCGAGGTAGAGGACAAGCGTCCCGTTCTGCCGGGCCACATCCTCGCTGATGCGCAGGTACTCTTTCTTCCGCTGGGCGTTGGGCATGTAGGCATCCTTGGTGGCGTTGATGGCGCACTGGTACACCTGATAATATTCTTCCCAACGTTCCCGTTCGTCCGGCGTGCCGCCACACAGGAGGATGCGGTCGATGTTGCGCCGGAAGCGTTCCATCTGTCCGTTCACCTTGTCGCCCTCAGCGAGCCAGGCCAGATCCACCTGCCTGTCGGCCACGTTCAATGCCTCGACAGCGGCCCGTTTGACCAGTGCCGAGTCGATGGCTTCCGCCTCGTCCGTCTGGTTGTAGAGGTTCACTCCGGCCAGCGTCCGGAACGACAGCTTGTTCTTCGCCGCCGCCGTCTTCTTGTACTTGTTGTGCAGCAGCGTGTAGTAGATTTCCGGGGTGAATGCCCCGGTGCCGGTTTCCATCACGGTAATCTGGTTCTGCTTGGGCGAGTCGTGGTTGTAGGTCACATACTGCGCATGGGCGGCATGTGCCGTCAGGACTGCCGCCGCAAGAAGTGTCATTGTTCGTTTCATGTGCATATCCTTTTTCTTTTTTCGTTAATAATCCAGTCTTCCGGCACCGCGCCAGCGGCCAAAGGCTCCGTCGATGATTTCCTGACGGCTGCGTGCCTGGTATATCTTTTCTTTCCAGTAGCCGATGCGTACCTGTATGTATCGCCATGTCTCCATATAGGCACGGTTCAGGTGCCGCTCGATGTCGTCGAGAGAGCCGTTGATGGCTTCCATGACCATCAGCAGGTCGGAAGTCGAGCAGGCAGCCGCTCCGGTGGCGTACAGCACAAGGTCGTTGAGCGACTTGTACAACTGTTCCCCGTCATTGGCGATGTCTTCTATCGCTTTCTTGTTTATCGTGAGTATCAGGAGGTCTTCCGGCTCGGCCTTTCCGCGCTTCAGCACCTTGTCGTTGAACTCGGTCAGCATCTCCTTGTAATCGCCGATGCGGTCGCTCACAGTCGTATAGGTGTCCTTGGCGTTCAGCACCGTCCGCAGGGACTGGTACATCACGTCGATGACATCAAAGGCGCGTGTGTACCGGTCAAGGTCCACGTTCAGCTCCTTGTATTCCACGGTAGCGTCCTTGCTGTACTCGTGCAGCAGCTTGTTGCTGTATTCCAGGGTGGAACGTGCCAGCAGCAGGCTGCGCTGTTTCTTGTGGTCGTTGATGTAGGCTTCCACCGATACGATGTCGAAAGTCCATTGGGCTTTGGCGACATACGGCAGAAGAGCCAGCAGCAGGAAGGTCAAAGTCAGTCTCTGTCTCATCTTACGTCCTCCTTTCTGCCGTTCCCGTTGCGCAGGTTACGGGCATTTTCCACCCACCGTTCGTGGCATTCTTCCACAAGCGTGAGCCTGCGTCCTTCATCCGTGTCCAGTTCGGGCAGCACATCCTTCAACAGGTCGATGATGCTGTACTTGTAATGCATCATCTTCTCCAGCGACACGAGGTCGGCGTAGATTCTCGTGAGGCGGGTGTCCACCTCACGGGCGATTTCAAGGCGGTCGCTCGACCATAGCAGGTGGTACACATCGCCCGTAGGCGTGTCTTCCATCGGCGGCGTACTGGCATATTCGGTAGTAATCTTGCAGGAGGGGTATTCCCTCGCTATCTCCGCGATACGGTCGTTCACTTGCTTGGCCTTTTCCGCGTCCGACAGGTTCGGGTCGAGCGTCAGAACATCGGCCACATGGGTGTCGGTGTATTCCGTGGTCAGTTCCCATGTTATCTGCAGGATGGCACGGTGTATCTTGATGCCGAGGAAGTATTTGGGCTTCCTCGCGATCGAAAGGGTCGCCTTGAAGGTGATGACGCCGTTGATGTCCGTCATGGTGGCCTTGCGCACGAAGGTGTAACCGTTCCATGCTCCGCCGTCCTGCCACGTCAGGTTGTAGGCGGTCTTGCAGTCCTGCATGATGGCCGGGATGCGGTAGTAGTCGTCCGTCGCCACGGCATTGTCGCCGGCAGCCTCCGATTTTGCGTTTTCGTAGTCTGCCAGTTTTTGCTGCCACTCAGCCAATTCGCTCTTCAGTTCCTGTATCCGGGTCTGGTTGGCGTTGTACTGCTGCCGGTAAACGGCGGCGTCTTCCACGCTCGATTCGGAAATCTTCTTCAGCAGGGCGGCGTTCTCATCCTCCAGAGCCTTTATCTGCGACTGGAGGGCGGCGACCTGGTTCTCGGCTTCCTGTACCATCCCGTCCAGTTCCGAGGTGTCCAGTTCATTGTCCGTCACGGTGGTCTGCATGGCGCAGTCTTTTGAATGGCTGTTCAGCGAACTGCCGCACTTGCGGCATTTGTATTGGGTCGAACCCTGTCCGAGGGTCGCGCCGTCGGAACAGGTCACGCTGATGGTCACGCTCTCACAGCCCTGCAGTTTGGCGGCGTCCGTCGCCTGGTAGTAGTTCCGGGCGTCGGAGGCGATGTAATAGGTATAGCCTTCCTCGTTCTCGTTGATTTCCGACAGGCGGGCGTTGAGCTGCGCCTTGAAGGTGTTCAGGTCCATCGAATAAGAGTCAAATACATCCTCATAGATGACTTCCTCCCGGTTCCAGCTCTGGGTCACGTGGATTTCGTAGGCGTATGCCTTCTTAGTCTGTTTCCCGCCACGGCTGATGACATAGGCCTTCTGGCTGTAACGGATGGAGTAAGTGAAGCCGTCGTTTTGGTTGTTCAACTGCTGCACCCGGTCGCGCGACCATCCGGCATACCGCTCCGAGTTGGAGAGGGCCTGCTCGCGCTGCGAGGCGTTGGGATAGAACCCGGCGTCGGTGGTCTCGAAACGGGTCCATTCGCCGCCGTTCAGGATGCTGTTGTCGTCCGTGGGCGGATAATAGTCGCACAGCGACACGCTGCCTTGTTCCCGGCGGGCGATGTACCACCGCTGGGTGTAGTAATTCCCGGCGGCTTCGTCCATGTAGTCGGTAATCCACGAGGTCAGGTCGTAGTTGCTGAAGTCGAACAGCCCGGCCACATTCTCCGGACCGCCCACCATGTCGAGCAGGAGCCGTCCGGCATCCTGTTCCGCAGCTTCGTACAAGTAGCTGTAATGGTCATACAGGTGGAATATCTCTTCCACCTTGCCGTTCATCAGGTCATGGAACGAGCTGGTCTGCAGCAGGGCGTCGCCGATATTCCCGATGCCCGCCGTGGCCAGCCCCACACCCATGTTGTACAAATTGTCGAGGTCGCTCTGCAGGTTTTCTTTCGTGAAGTTGCCCGGTATGCGGGCCAGGTCGTCCAGCATCCGCTGCCAGTCAATGTTTCCCAGTTCGCTGAGCCGCAGCAGGGAGGCGAACTCTTCCTTGATTTCGAGAAAAGCCACGTCGGAAAAAGTCAGCGTGCTGTTGGTCACGATGCTCTCGAACTGCATGCACAGGCTCTTGGTGTCGTCGCACACTTTCATCAGGTAGCTGCCCCAGTAGAGGGCTGTCTGCGGGGATTGCAGCATCATCTTGGCCACCACCCAGATCTTCGGTATGATTTTCCGGGCGACCATGTTGTAGATACGGCGGTAATAGTAGTTTTCCGTGCTGCTGCTCCAGATACCGAGTTCGGACAGGGCCTTGTGTTCAAGGAATTTCGACGAGAAGATGCCGGCGGCGGCGACCTCCGCAGCCGTGTAGTGCTTGAGGATGTCGTCCACCTGCTCCCGGTAATAACTCTCGGCGACCGTCTCCGTACCGAAGGCGGCGGCCATCGCCGCCACGGTGCGTGTGTCGTAGTTCACGCTGTAATACTGGGCGTGGACATGCTGCACGGTGGCGAGCGACAAGAGCATTAGTATGAACGACAGCCGTTTCATGGTCATTTATTGCTGATTGTTTTTATCCCTCTTTTTCAGATTCAACACATGCCCCGCTGCATTCACCTTCTGGGCGAAAGGCAGGGACTTGCTTATGCCGCTGACATCCCAGTCGTGGCAGTAGGCTTCGATGGCTTCCTGGTGGCTGCAACGGAGTTCTTTCTTGTACAGTTTCAACGCTTCCTTCTCCGCGCGTTCGGTGGTGTAGGTCATATAGCATTCGTGCGGCTCCTCCACGCCGTACACGCCGCTGGTCGAACCACGCCGGATGAAAACCTCGCGGAAGAAGCTGCGCCCTTCCTTGTTCTCCAGACGGTTGATGGTGAATATCTTCTTGCAGTCCACGTCGGTCAGGCCCAATATGGCCTTGATGCTGTCGAACCGTTCCTTGAACTTGCTCTGGTCGAGCAGCATCACCACATCGGAGTTGTTGATGATGGCTTCCTTTACTATCTCGCTGCCGATGATGTCCTGTATCTCCTGCGTCACCACGCCCACCGAGGCCCAGAACTTTCTTGCGGTCTTGTACATGAACTTGATGTATTCGGCCATGAGCGGCGAGGCGATGGCCTTCCACGCTTCCTCTATCACAAGGACTTTCCGGTTCTTCTTGATGCGCATCTTCTGCAGGAACACGTCCATGATGATAAGCGTTACGATGGGAAACAGTTTCTTGTTTTCCTTGATGGCATCTACTTCGAAGACGATGAACGTTTCCGAGAACAGGGTAGTGTCCACGTTCTCGTTCAATATTTTGTCGTAGTTGCCGCCTTTGTAGAACGGCTGTATCATGTAGGTATATTTGTCGTAGTCTATCTCCGTGATGTTGTTTTCCAAACAGATAAGTTCCAACCGTTCACAAGAGTATTCATAGAAGGTATTGAACGACAGCGAGTTTACTTTCAAGGCTTTCCGCCGTTCCTCCAGCAGGCGTATCTTGCCGTCCACCTTTTGTTCCAGTTCCGGCAGGTTCTCTGCATTCCATCTGCCTTTCCGCTTCTCGGCGGCTATCAAGGTCTTGTGCAGGTTCTCGCGCTGCACGGGGTCGTAACCGTCGAAGCCGTGGAAGTAAACGTCGTAATAGTCCGTCACCATCTGCTCTACGATGCGGAACTCCAGTTCCGTGATTTTCGTGTCCGAACCTTTCCATATCAGCAGGATCAGATTTTTCAGGAAGTCTATCTTCTCGATGTTGAGTTCTGCCTGCGTGATGTTGAACGGATTCATGGTGATGGGCTTTTCCTCCGTGTAGCTGATGTACTTGCCGCCCAGGTATTCGCACAATCCTTCGTAGGAATTACCCGTATCGACCATCACCACGTCCGTGCCCTGCTCATGGAGCTGGCGCACCACGCTGTTCATGTGGAAGCTCTTTCCGCTGCCCGAAGGCCCCAGGCAAAAGAAGTTCGAGTTGTCCGTCAGCTTGTTCTTTCCCTCTTTTCCGGTGATGTCGATGGCCACAGGGACACCCTGACGGTCGGTGTAGTAGATTTTCAGCGGCGTATCCTCGCTGTGCTGGATATGTTCCTTATACATCAGGCACATGGCTGCGTCGCTCAGGGTCAGGAAACGGTCGTAGTCCTCGTTCAGGGCATAGCAGTTGCCTGGAAAAGAGGCGACGAACAGTTCCAGTTGGTTATAGGCGTGCTTGCTGATGTGGATGCCCATGCGACCGAAGGCATTCTCCAGATAATTGGTGCATTTCTGTATGTCTGTGTCGGCAGATACCCCTACAACAAGATTGAAATGACTGTACACGAGCATCTTGCTCTCCCTGGCAACTATCTCCTGCACACGCTTGATGTCCTCCACGGCCATCTGGTTGCCGGGATTGGGGATACTTGCGTGACGGTTCTTCTTTTTGTCGAGTGCCGCCAGTTCTCGCTTTTGGTTGGGCAGGAAGATAATCTGGTTATAGACCACTGTCTCGGCTTCCGGTATGCTGTCGATGACGGACAGCAGGTCAACGGGCATCTCCGCATTGTTCACCTCTATATTGGTATAGGGCCTGACAAGCGAAGGCAGCGCGGCACAGTCCACGTCCACGAGGCTGTACACCTTGCAACGCTTGCCGCCCATCGAGACCGTCTCATCGTCCACCTTGAAATTGGTCATCGAGACAATCCTGTCCTTGAAGTTCATGGCGAAGTAGCGGTCAACGAACGCATTCGCCTGGGGCTTATCCAGGAACTCCGCTTGTATGCCCGCGTCATGGAGCTGGTCATGCACCTTGCGTATCTTCACGAGGAAGTCGCGCCACTTCTTGCCGTCGAAAGAGAACAGGCTGCTTTTTCTTGATTCCTGCGTAATGGTCAGGTAGCATACGCTGTCCGTGTACATCCGGCCTTTGAAGTACCGGAAATAGGCGGAGGATAGGAACTCGTGCCGGTCGCCCGTCACATCCTCGAACTGCTTGCGCACGAACACGTCCTGCTTGTGTATCGCATAGCCTTCGCCCAGCGTCTGTGCGACGGCGGTGAGCAGGCTTGTGAAATCGTAGTAGCTGTCGATGTTGGCCGAATACTTCTGCACAGGGTTCTCCATCCGCAGGACGGCCGAGTATTCCCCGGTCTTGGTGTACAGCACCCCGATGCCGTCCACGTCCTCCACGGTGAAATAGATGTCCTGGAAGATGCGCTTGCGCTTGCCGCCCGTGCCGAAGGCATGGACCGAAATGGCCATGCCCGCACAGAGGGCGATGAAAATCAGTATGATGTACAGTGTCATTGTCGGTTGCTTTCTGCTTAAGTAAGGGCAGACTCGCCTGTTCCAAAGCGGGCCTGCCCGGGTTCAACATTCAATAGGCCACGCGCTCTCCGTCATGGCTTTTTTTTTCATTTCTTCTTCGAGCGGGCATAGACATACACTCCTTTCTGGTTCTTCTTGGTGTGAAGGCCTTTCCTTTGCTTGAGGATGATGAGCGA
The DNA here is from genome assembly GCF_900128475.1 of Mediterranea massiliensis. Taxonomy (GTDB): domain Bacteria; phylum Bacteroidota; class Bacteroidia; order Bacteroidales; family Bacteroidaceae; genus Bacteroides; species Bacteroides massiliensis_E. Next base: position 20,593 of record NZ_LT635836.1, read on the forward strand.
GATGCCCGCAGACAGGATGACGGCCAATACCACCAGTCCGGCCACGAAACCGGCAAGGCAGTAGGCAATGACGAAACCGACAATGGCTCCGCCTGCCGAACCCGCCGCCCAGTAGATATACCGTCCTTGTATGCCCATGAACTCAAGGGGCCGCTGAAGCCCCTTGAACAACGGGTAGTCCGGATAGCGTTCGTCCCTGCCTTTCATCGCATCTCCTTTTTAGCCGCCGATACCGAAAAACAGCGGAAGTGCCTGTGCCGCCGCAATCAGGAAGATGCAGGCGCCCACGACCATCATGATTTTCTTCTTGACATCCTGCTCTTCGTTGTTCATCGCGATATAGACGCTGATGGCGCCCACGATGGCCACGACTCCGGCGATGGCATAGCACAGCTTCACCATGATGGGTACATACTTGGCGATTTCCTCCGCCACGGTGGTCAGGGCGTTGGTTCCGGCCGTGTAGTCGCCTGCGGTGTTCTGCGCCATCAGTGCGGCAGGCCCAGACACCAACAGAATGGCGAGCATCGCAACCTTGTACAATACTGCGCCTACGATTCTTTTCATTGCATTCTTTAACTTCTTCATTCTCGTTACTTTTAGTGATTACTATCATTGATATTCTGAATCTCTTTTCTATATGCGGTAGCCGAAAAAGGCCGGGAATACGATGGAGGCGCCTATGATGAACATGCATGCCCCGAACAGCATCAGGATGGATTTCACGATGCCGTCCTCTCCCGTGTTCCATTTGATATAGATCTGGAGCGCGGATATGACGGCCAGCACGGAGGCGACCGCATAACAGATGTAAAGGACGTACATCATCATCGTCACCACGAAGTCGTGCATGGTGGCAAGCGCATCCGCTCCCCATGAATAGTTTACGGCTCCGCTCTTGGCGAAGGCGAAGCAGGGAACCGTGAGCATCAGCAAGGCGCATACTGTCTTCTTCGTTTTCATCGCTAAATTTTGTCCATCGGTTTCCACGCCATTGCGGGACGGTTCTCCAGACGGCCGCCGGAAACCATCGCCTTGTACATATCGTCCGCTGTGAATGCCTCTGACAAGTAAGGGGTACTGTCCTCCATTTTCGCCTCGGCTTCGGCCTTCATACGGGCAAACCGCTCTTCGGCCGATTCCTTGTCTGTGTCTGCCGCGCCGTCCTGTATGGAAGTGCCGGAATTATCAAATGCGGTCTCGTACTTCTCCGTCCCGACGTTGAATCCGGTCTCGCTTTCCGTCACCGCCACGCTGTCCTGCCCGTCATCGGGGTCGAGTTCAAAGACTTCCTCGTCCGTCCTGCCCTGGCTTCTCTTTCGGTACAGGTCCCTGGCGATGTTGGCCGCATAGTAAACGACGTAGATTGCCGTCAGAATGATTGCGAATATAAAGTATGATTTCATATCCTAATATGAATTTTATTTTGTATTCAAAATTTGATTTGCAAAGAAAATCCATCTGTTCTATATTAAGAAATAATTGAAATACAAATTGCTGCTTCCTTAATAAGATTTATGGTATTTCTAAAAATCATACTCTAAAATCATATTCTGAGATCTGTTTCATACTTGAAAATGCGCATTGGCAGACAAAAAAAGAAGCCCTCCGTCAGGAGAGCTTCATAAATTCCGACACACTGAACGGGTCAGCGTCTTTTGCCTCTTAAATAGTCGTTCAGGTCTTTGTAGCCGTCGTACCGGTAGGCTTCGTTGTTGACTTTCCCGGTGAACAGCATGGCGATGGTTTCCACAGTTTTCTGTCCGGCAAGGTCATTGTCGAGGTAGCAATGGATGAACGGATATTCTTGCAAGTGTCCCAATGCCTTTTTAAGGTTGTTTACGGAGTTCATCACGAGATGGTCGCAAGGAACTTCAAGGCATATCTCCCTGTCTCCGGCCTGCCGCAGGGTCATATAGGAGAGAAAGTCCATGAATCCTTCGAAGACGCACACGTGGCCCTGCGTCTCGCCGTGCGTATGGCTTATCAGCGAAACATCCTTATTCTTCAGGCAGCCCTTGTAGTAAGGGTTGCGCACTTCATAGCCTCCTGACAGATTACAGAATGCCAGTCCGAAATAGTGTCGCTTGCGCAACTCATAATGCACTTCCTTGCAGAATATCTTTCCGATGTCGGCATCGATCATCCGGGAATGGAGGTACGACAGCAGCGCATGGTGTCGTAGCGGCACCACCCTTATATCCTTCATTTCCGCTTCCACCGGCCGGAGCATCACCGCCGGAAGCCGAACCCTCGGCAGTTCATTGGTTCCGGCGTGCCGTTCGATGCAGGCCAGCACCTCGCTTACACTGTCCGTTCCGTACATGTGCTTTCCCAGTTCCACGAGGTCGCCCCCGGTAGCCGCCCCGAAGTCATACCATTCATTGAGCCGGTCGTTCACCTTGAACGATGGTGTGTCCTCCTGCCGGAATGGTGAGAGGTACCAGTATTGTTTCGATTTCACATACTGCGCATGGTGTCCGAGCTGTGCCAGGAAATCCACGATGCGTATCTGTTTTGCTTCCGATATGTTCATGTCGTTTTTCTTTCACTTGTTTTCATCAAACCGGTTTAGTTTAGTTTGTTTCCCTATATATATATGTACTAAATTAAACTGAATTATAGATGCCCGCGCCCGCCGTCATTCCTCGTCGAAAAGCATGGCTTCTGCCGGACTCATGTCATAATAGAATAGCTTATCCCGTTTGCGTATCAGCTTCAGGTTGTCGGTCAGGTAAAGTAGCAGCTTGACCATCACGTTCCTGCCGCGTTTGAAACCGATTGCCTCGTAGGAGGTCATGAGTGCCTGGAGCATGTTCTCGAATCCCTTAATGGGCTTGTCGCCAAAAGCAGCGGCAAGGGCTTCCCGGTGTTGCTCGATACTCAGGTCTGTAAAACTGGTCCGTGCTTTCGGTCTGGGGTGTTCGCTCACGGCATGACTTTCCGCAATGATGGGAAGCCCGGCTTCGTCTATCGTGAAAGCGAACGGCTTGAACTCCTTTTCTCGAATATGCAGGGCGTGCACCTCACTGATGCTGGGGTTCTCGTTGTCTTTGTTGATGACCAGCACCGTTTCCGCCTTGTTGCTCATCTCTGTACCGATATGCCCACGCACGTTATTGTCCCCTTTGTTCAGGTGCAACACGCAGTGGATATGCAGGTCGTATTTCGACGACCATTCCATCATTTTATTGATGACTTCCACGGATTCACTGGTACTGTTGATATCAAGCATCAGGTCGCGTATTCCGTCAATGACCACCAGCCCGTAGCCTTTGCTACGTCTTAGTGCATAGTCAATGACCTCTATGCGGATGGCAGGAGAATATTCGCGCAGGCAGATGAAGTCGAGCCTGTCGTTGTCCGTTGTGTCCGGAAGCCCTGCCAACTTGAGGATGCGCTCCAATACATTGTGGCAGTGGAAACGGCTCTGCTCCGTGTCCACATACAGGATCCTCTGCTTCCCTTCGGGCAAATGTGCCCGGTAGTTCAACACCTGTTTACCCGCCAGGGAAGCGGCGACAATGGCCGACACGTTAAAGGTCTTCTTCGATTTCGCCTTGCCTGTCGATGCGCTGAAGTTGCCGAGCGTGGCGATGGTCGAATTGTCAATCCAGATAATCTGCGGCGGTGTTTCGTAAGTGTCCGTCACCTTTATTTGCGAGGCGGACAGGATGTCCGAAAGGCGGCTGTCATCAAGTTCCGCCCCGATAATGTTAGTCCTTCTTTCGCTTTCCATTTTGTCTCCGATTAAAGAATGGTTCAACGGTTGCGGATTCGGCGGCCATCCGGGTCGCGTCGTCTATGGCTGGCTCGCAGTTCTGCAAGAGCCATTCATCCAGCTCCTCCTTGGCAAAATAAACCATCTTGCCTCTCGGCTTGTAGTGTGGAATCTCCTTGTTGGCGGTGAGCTTGTACAACATGCTTTCCGATACGCCGATATACACGCACGCCTCCTGGAATGTGAATACTTTCTTGGTGGAATAAAAAGACTCCTCAAGCATCTCCAGCCTTTTCAGCAGGTTTTCGACCGGTTCCAGTTTCTTCAGTACCGATTCGACTGTGGTGAGCCTTTCGCTCAGCCGTTCCATGAATGTTGTTCTGTTCTGCATTATGTGTATGATTAAATTTGACAATGAAAAAGCAAGCCTCCGTTGGGCATTGCGCTGACGGAGGCCAAAGTTATGCGATGTGTCCGCTATATCCGGACGAGAGACAATGACACTAAGCAAGTGTCATGGCAACTCTCACGCTTTTACTTTTCACATGTTTGGTTTCTTGGCAGTTTCTTTCATTCATCCAGTTCGCTCACGGCTTTTCGGATGCCGTATGCCACCGAGGTCATTTTATTTCTTGTTGCAGACAAAGCCGATGACAGACTGGTAGCCGAGACGGTACGTTTCCCGTCTTTCGACAGCAGGAACCCTCCGCGAGCGAGAACAGACTGCCAGTGCGCCTGTATGTATGACCTCTCAAGAAGGGCATCGAAGAGTACGGCCACATGGCGGATGTTGTTCACCCGGATTTGAAATCCCCTCTTGCAAGCAAAAAGAGCTTCCATATCCTCCATGCGGACTGTAGAAACGCAAAACAGATGATAAGTATTGGCGCAAGCCACGATACCTGTCATCTGTTCTTTGGTCAAATCACAGCCAAAAGAAATGGGTGGAGCATTCAGGGAAAAGCCGGTTTCATCCCGGTCGGCGGGAGAGCCGGGGTCTGAAATGTCATACATCCTTTTCAGTTCCATGCAGTTCTCGAATGAAAAGGTGTCCGCCACGAATAAAAGGCGGGTGCGTTCAGCCAGGTCGGTCAGAAGGACCTTGGCAATGTGAAGGTTCATTGCGTGGCAGTTCCGGCAGACTACGTTGCCACAATCAATGTACCGGTGACTGTTGATGAAGTCATCCACAAAGCGGCCATACCGTTTGCCGCCTGCCACGACATCATGTAGATAGATTTCCCTCGCTTCAGCGAGCAGTGCGAAAAGTTCTTCCGCTACATCCTGTTCTGCCGCGATGTGACGGCAGTGTTGCTTCCCTCCAAAAAGAGAGAAGACCATTTTCTGGTCTGTTCATGTCGAATTACTTTTAATTGATTGATAAATTATGATAATAGGATGTACTTCGATTGCATGGACAACCGAAGCTACACCCAATAAATATGTCCGCAAATTTGACATGATAATGGATCTGTTGTCAGTCGAATAAACCGTTTACAAGATTGACTGCCTCGTCTTTCTTCTTGTTGATAATCTTTGCATATACCTGGGTCATTTTTACATCCGCATGGCCGAGCAACTTCGAGGTAGTGTAAAGGTCTGCACCGAGGGTCAGCATCATCGTGGCGAAGGTGTGCCGACTTGTGTGAAATGAAAATCGCTTGTTGATGCCGGCAGCCTTGGCCCACGGTTTCAACAGGCGGTTTATCTCATTTCCGCTTGGCAAATCGAACACGAGGTCGTCCGGAGCCTTGTCTCCACGCTCCGGCATCCATTTCAAGGCTTCGGATGAAAGCGGCAGGTAAATCGGTTCCTTGGTCTTCTTCATGGATACCGCCAGACGGTACTGCCCCTTGTCGATAAAGACATCCTTCCATTGCAGCCTCTTGACATCACTGATGCGCAGGCCGCAGAAGCAGGAGAACAGATAGGCACACTTTATCTCCTCATATTTCATAGGCGTTGCGATGAGTGCCTTCACCTCCTCGATGGTCATGTAGGAGCGTTTGCTTTCCGGCAGCCGGATTTTGTCCGACTTGTCTATTTTGTCAAAGGGATTCGACCTCATGAGTTCCGCACGGACAGCCGCGTTCAAGGCGCTGTTCAGCACCCGGTAATAATTCTTGAGCGTGAAGTTCGACACTCGCTTGCCTCTCGGACGGTATTCCATCATCAGATAGTCGATATAGCCCTGGCAGAACGCCTTGTCTATCTGGTCAAGCGTAACCTTTTTCCCCGCATAGTCCTCGATAATGCGGATGGCCACCTTAATCTGGTTCTCGTCTTTCTTTCCCCTCTTTTCCTGATTCTCCTTGTAGGTTTGCATCCAGTCCAGCAGAAAGACTTTCTCCTTTTCGTTCTCAATACCGGCCTCACCGTTGGTCATTTCGATAATGCGTTTCGACTTGATGGCATTGGCGGCATTCATTGTCGCTTTATTCCGCCTGCGTGCATTCTCATCGGTTTCCGGGATGAGATACATCTTCAGATATTCATAGGTCCGTTTGCCGTTACGGTATATGTCCAGATACAGGCTCTTGCTCCCGTCGCTCAAGTCCTTCATCCGAAGGCGGACAGGCTCCTTCACTTTTTTAGGTTGTCTTATTCGTGCCATAGGAAATCCCTCTTTGTTTCTTCTGCCACAAAGGTACGAATAATAATCCAAAACAAGGAACAAACAAGAAACAAAAATGCACCAAAAAAGAACCAAACAACTGCAAACAATGAAAACAACTGCAAATAACAATACCCTTATAAATCCCTGTAATAAAGCCGTTTTCTTTGCACTTGTTTGGATGTTGTTTTCATTTCACACCTTTACATTATAAATCTGTGGAATTCTGTGTAATCTGTGGTGAGAAAGAATTCCCCCATTCCATATCGCAATGTGACAAACATCAAGAAAAACAATCTGTGCTGAAAACAGCAGGAAAAAGTTTGTTTGTTTCCTTGTTTTTTCATTACCTTTGCAGCCGCAAACAGCAGGAGAACCGAAGAAAAACGGGAAACCTGATGTAAAGAAACAGAAATTTCAGCACAGATAAGGACAGACTAACGATACACAAAATTATGGAAAAGAGAAACGTAGCCCTGATTACGGGCATCACAGGACAGGACGGATCGTTCCTGGCTGAATTCTTACTGAACAAGGGATATGACGTACACGGCACCATCCGACGCTCGTCGGTGGACTACCGCGAACGCATCGCGCACCTGGAGGGACTGCCGAACTTCCACCTGCACTATGCGGACCTGACGGACTCGATGAGCATGCTACAGGTGATGAGCGAAGTGAGACCGACGGAGGTGTACAACCTGGCGGCACAGAGCCACGTGCAGGTGAGCTTCGACTCGCCGGAGTTTACGGCAAACGTGGACGCTACGGGCGTGCTGCGCGTGCTGGAGGCCGTGAGACTCTGCGGACTGACGGACACGTGCCGCATCTACCAGGCTTCGACCTCGGAGCTGTACGGAAAGGTGGAGGAGGTGCCGCAGAACGAGCTGACGCCGTTCCACCCCTACTCGCCCTATGCGGTGGCAAAGCTGTATGGATACTGGATCGTGAAGGAATACCGCGAGGCGTACAACATGTACTGCTGCTCGGGCATCCTGTTCAACCACGAGAGCGAACGGCGCGGAGAGACCTTCGTGACACGCAAGATAACGCTGGCGGCGGCACGCATCGCACAGGGCAAGCAGGACAAGCTGTACCTGGGCAACCTGGACTCGCTGCGCGACTGGGGCTATGCGAAGGACTACGTGGAGTGCATGTGGCTGATCCTGCAACAGGAGAAGCCGGAGGACTTCGTGATTGCGACGGGCGTGCAGCACTCAGTAAGGGAGTTCTGCTACCTGGCCTTCAAGCACGCGGGCATCGAACTGGAGTTCCAGGGCGAGGGCATCGACGAGAAGGGCTACGACAAGGCCACGGGCAAGTGCCTGGTGGAGGTGAGCAAGGACTTCTACCGCCCGACGGACGTGGTGAACCTGTGGGGTGACCCGACGAAGGCGAAGGAGAAGCTGGGATGGAACCCGCAATCGACGTCGTTCGAGGAGCTGGTGCGCATCATGGTGGCGCACGACATGCAGAAGGTGGCGGCGGACCATGTGGCCAGCGTGATGAGGACGAACCTGGCGGAGTATCTGGAGAAGGGAATCGTGAAATAAATATCAAATATCAGATTTCAAATATCAGATATGAGGTATTGATATTCAATTCTAATCTGTGAAACTCTGTGTAATCTGTGGTAAAAAATAAAATGGAAAAGACAGCAAAAATATATGTGGCCGGACACCGGGGAATGGTGGGATCGGCCATCGTAAGGGAACTGCAACGGCAGGGATATACGAACATCGTGACACGCACGCACAAGGAACTGGACCTGACGCGACAGGACCAGGTGGAGAAGTTTTTCGCGGAGGAACGGCCGGAATATGTGTTCCTGGCAGCGGCCAAGGTGGGTGGCATCGTGGCCAACCAGGAAGCGCTGGCGGACTTCATGTACGAGAACATGATACTGGAGATGAACGTGATACACTCGGCCTGGCAGAACGGATGCAAGAAGCTGGAATTCCTGGGCTCGTCGTGCATCTATCCGCGCATGGCTCCGCAACCGATGAAGGAGAGCTGCCTGCTGACGTCGGAACTGGAGAAGACGAACGAGGCGTATGCGCTGGCGAAAATCAGCGGACTGAAATACTGTGAGTTCCTGAACCGTCAGTACGGGACGGACTACATCAGCGTGATGCCGACGAACCTGTACGGACCGAACGACAACTATCACCCGGAACACAGCCACGTGCTGCCGGCCCTGATACGACGCTTCCACGAGGCGAAGGTGCAGGGGCTGAAGCAGGTGACGTGCTGGGGCGACGGAAGTCCGCTGCGTGAATTCCTGTACGTGGACGACCTGGCAAACCTGTGCGTGTTCCTGATGAACCACTACAGCGGCAACGAGACGGTGAACGCGGGTACAGGCAAGGAACTGACCATCAAGGAGCTGACGGAGAAGGTGGCGAAGATCATCGGCTACGAAGGGGAAATCCTGTGGGACCCCACCCGACCGAACGGCACGCCGCGCAAGCTGCTGGACGTGAGCAAGGCGAAGGCCATGGGATGGGAAGCCAAGACGAGCCTGGACGAGGGCATCCGCCTGGCGTACGAGAACTTCCTGCACAACCCGATGAGAGCGGAACGATAAGAAAAAAGAAACGGACATCGTTATACTGCAAACAACAAGAAAAAACTGCTGCAAAACATAAAAAAAGCAGTTTTTTCTTTGTTTATACTGAACAAAGTTTGTAATTTCGCACCGATTTTAGGAGAGAAACAGAAGCCTGATCGAGTAAAGACTTGTGACAGGCAAGGGCGTAGCCGTATCCGGACGGCTGAAAAAGACAATCCATCCATTCTCCCTTCCCCCCTCCCCGCAAACAAAAACAGAATTTCCTCACCGAACATGTGCGCAACGCGGATGAAAACGACGGCAGGACTGCTGTTAGGGTTATGCCTGGCATTGGGAACAACTGCAAAAGCACAGTATGCCATGGGCAACACGGGACTGATGAACATCCCGACCGCCGACATGCAGGAGGACGGAACGTTCCTCTTCGGAGGAAACTACGTGCCGAACGGCATGACTCCCTTCAACTTCAATACGGGCAACTACTTTGCCAACATCACTTTCCTGAACTTCGTGGAACTGAGCTACCGATCGACCTTGCTGAAAACTACGCGCTACGACGGCAAACGGGGATACTTCCAGCAGGACCGCTCGATGACCGCACGCATCCGTCCGCTGAAGGAAGGGAAATATACACCGGCCGTGGTCATCGGCACCAACGACCCCTTCAGAAACACGGGAAACAATTATTACGGCTCGATTTACGGCGTACTGACCAAAGGGTTCAGCCTGACGGGAGAGGACCGGCTGGCCGTGACGGCGGGATACTTCTTCCCCACCAACGACCACTGCGTGCAGAAAGGAGTGTTCGGAGGAGTGAGCTACCAGCCGGGATTCTGCAAGGACCTGCTGGTGACGGCGGAATATGACACGGAGGGGGTGAACGTGGGAGCAGCCGTCAGGCTGTGGAAACACGTGTCGCTGCACGCCTTCACCCGGGAATTCAAGAGCGTGGCAGGAGGCATCCGATACGAATGCGTACTGCTGCATTAACCCATTCACCATTCACCATTAACCATTAACCATTCACCATTCGCCATGACCATAGCCATTGACTTTGACGGCACCATCGTGGAACACCGGTATCCGAAAATAGGACCGGAAATCCCGTTTGCGACCGAAACACTGAAGATGCTGATCCAACAACACCACAGACTGATATTGTGGACCGTGAGGGAAGGCGAACTGCTGAAGGAGGCGGTGGAATGGTGCCGCGAAAGAGGCGTGGAATTCTATGCCGTGAACCAGGACTACCCGGAAGAGGAAAAGGAACACCGGGGCTTCTCGAGAAAGCTGAAGGCGGACCTCTTCATCGACGACCGGAACCTGGGAGGACTGCCCGACTGGGGAGACATCTACCGCATGATCGAAAAGGGAATGACCTTCGAGGAGCTCTACAGGAACACGGACAAACAGGAAAAGTCCAACCGAAAGAAAAAGGGGCTTTTCGGACTGCTGAAACAATGAAAATGACGGAGAACAACCATAGCGGACACTGGAGAAAACTGGCGGGAACGCTCTTCCTGCTGATGGCCACCACTGCCGCAACCGCCTATGCACAGGTGGGCACGAAACTGGCCGAAGTGGGCATGGAGAACATCCGCACGGCTCAGACCGAGACGGGAACGACCGTGGCCTTTGAGGACCGGGCCTACCGAAGCTCACTGACCGGACTGGGAATGGCCATCGAAACGGCCCTGAACGCCCTTGAAAACCCCGGCGGACTGACACTGGTGGTGACGGACCGGAACGGAATGCCGCAACTGAGGGTGGACATCGCACCCGAACTGGCAGAAGCCTACCGGAACGGAACGGCAGACCTGAAAACGGTGTTCGCACAGATGGAACTGAACCGGAATGCGGACGGAGCCCTGAAGGAACTGGAAGGGACACGGACAGAGGCACGAAGCGCCTGGAGACCGGACCTGACGGTGTATCCGCAGGTGTTCCTCGAAAATACGAGCCTGAACAAGCTGTATACCTTTGCCGTAGGTCTGGCGCCTACCCTGGAAATGCCGCTGTGGAAAGGCGGGGAACTGACCGCACAGGTGATTCTGCCCATCGCCTGGAACCTGAACGGGGAACAGTCGCAGATAAGGCCGGGATGCGTGACGCTGAGCCAGAGCTTCTACCTGAAAAGGAAATGGACCCTGACAATGGCCGCCGGACAATTTACCAACCACCGGATGGGCGCACAGGCAGATGCCCTCTGGAGAACGGACGACGGCAGGTGGGAACTGGGAGCCAAGGCGGGAGTGACGGTGTACTCGCTCTTCGCGGACAAGGAATGGACCGTGACCCGACAGCCCAAACTGAACGCATCGGTCTGCGGAAGGACGTACATCCCCCAATGGAACCTCGAAGTGGAAGGTGAAGCTGCACGCTTCGTGTACGGCGACTACGGCGTGAAAGGAAGCGCCGTCAGACACTTCGGAGAATATACGGTGGGGGTATTTGCCATGGTGGCAGGAGGAAAACTGAACGGAGGATTCAACTTTGCCATCCCACTGCCCGGGAAAAAATACAAACGGTGGAAGGGTATGAGAATCAAACCGGCCGACTACTTCGCCTTCCAGTATAACATGGTGGCACACGGGGAATACATCGACCGGAAACTGGGAAGGGAATACAACACGGTGCCGGGAAGCAACCGAAGCCAGGGATTCTACCAACCCGACTACATCCGCTACTACCTGACCAGGCATTGTGACAAAATAATCGGAGAGAATCAAACTAAATAAGAACCAACATTTAAACGTTTAAACAGCAAAATGAAAACATCCAAATTCTTAGTTATGGCCCTGTTGCTGGCTGCTACCGGCATGGGCATGGGAGCCTGCTCGGACGATGAAAAGACTCCCGAACAAGTGGAAGACCCCATCACGAGCAATGTAGAGTATTACATTGAAGGAGTAGTGAGCGACGGCAATGCCGGGGTGGAAGGTGTAACGGTGAGCACAACCGGATATGACGCCGTGACAACAAAAGCCGACGGAACGTTCCAACTGATTGTGGACAAGGCTTCTGAATATACCGTCGAATTTGCCAAGGACGGATACCTGAACACAACGGCTACCGCCAACTTGACAGGATTGACGAACCGCTCTGGAGTGGCCATTACAATTAACATGACACAAAAGGCAGAAGCTGTGGCTATTCCGGCCAACGCCAATGTCATCATCGAACCGGAAAAGGTAACCGAAGCGAGCAACGATGAAGCAATATCCGACATTGAGGAAATAGGTGCCTACATCCCGAACGAAGCTGTAGGAGAAGGAACGAAAGTGTCCATGACTTCCTACATCCCCGAAAGCAACATCAGCTCGACCACGCAGGGTAATGTGTCGTCTTCGGTTTCTGCCATCTACGTGGAAACAAGCAACGGCGAAATCACCGCTACGGAAGAGAATCCGATCATCCTGGCCGTGAACAACCCCAGCAATACAGAGACCAGATTCAGCAAGATGACTGTTTACAAAGTCGGTACAACGGCAACCAGAGCCAACAACCTGCAGAGCCTGGGAGACGCTACCTATGATGCTGCGACCAACAGCTATCAGCTGGTACTGACTTCGGGCAAACTGGAAGGCTCGTATGAGTTCCACGTCAACTCGAACCGTACACTGGGACAGAAAGGCACGGAAGTACTCAACGAAGGTACTGTGGACAACAGCGGAAGCTACGAGGCCATGAACAACATTCCCCTGACCTACGAAGCCAGAATGGGCTGGAGCTTCAACGCCACCATCGACTCGGAACTGGCATCGCTCATCAAAAAAGCCATCGAGTCCAATGAAGGAAGCGAAAACATGTTCACCGTCAGCCGCAACCTCACGACCAACCTCGGTGGAAGAAGCATCCTGTACTGGAAAGCAGTGGGCAACTATCAGAACATCTCGTATACGTTCCAACTGAACACTGGAAACTATACGGTGGAACTGACCAAATATACCGGCGTAGACTTTTCCTATGTTGTCGTTGACGCCAACGAGCACTCGGGAGGTACAAGCGGCTCGGATATGTAAAAAACAGAAACACAAAATCTATCGGAGTAACATCCCATACGTATCCCAATGGTCCCGATCCGGAAACAAGCACGTTCCGGACCGGGACTTTTCTTTTTCCAACGGGACGAACCGACAAGGGACGGAAAGGATTTTTCCGGACGGAAAAGGCGCGTAATCCGTGCCTTCTTTGTACCTTTGCGTATCATCCATCTGAAGACTGACTATGGAACTACTTGTCTACAAAGCATCGGCCGGATCGGGAAAGACGTTCACCCTGGCCGTGGAATATATCAAACACCTCATCGCCAACCCGAGGGCGTACCGGCAGATCCTGGCCGTGACCTTCACCAACAAGGCGACGGGGGAGATGAAGGAACGCATCGTGCAACAGCTGTACGGCATCTGGAAGGGCGACCGGGACTCGGAAGCGTACCTGAACCGCATCCGCGAGGATCTGAAGGACCGCATCCCCACCGAGGAACTGAGACGGAGGGCGGGAACGGCCCTGCTGTACATGCTGCACGACTACAGCCGCTTCCGGGTGGAGACGATCGACTCGTTCTTCCAGTCGGTGATGAGGAACCTGGCCCGCGAACTGGAGCTGAGCCCGAACCTGAACATCGAACTGAACAACGCGGAGGTGCTGGACGAGGCGGTGGACAGCCTCATCGAGAAGCTGACGCCGGACGCACCGGTGATGGGCTGGCTGCTGGACTACATCAACGAACGCATCGCCGACGACAAGCGCTGGAACGTGTCGGACGAAATCAAGAGCTTCGGACGGAACATCTTCGACGAGAGTTACCTGGAGAAGGGAGACCGACTGAGGGAATGCCTGGGCGAACCGCAGATGATGAAGCTGTACAAGGAGGCGCTGAAGGAACTGGAAACGGAGGCGCTGGAGCAGATGAAGGCGTTCGGGGAACAGTTTGAAGGGGAACTGGAGGGACACGGACTGATGCCGGAGGACCTGAAGGGGGGAGCCCGGGGCATCGGGAGCTACTTCCGCAAACTGAAGGACGGAAAGCTGACGGACAAGGACGTGGTGAACGCCACCCTGAAGGGATGCCTGGCCAGCGCGGACAACTGGAGCGCGAAGACGTCGAAGCAGCGGAAGGAGATTACGGACCTGGCGGAAAGGAACCTGATGCCGCTGCTGCAGGAGGCGGAACGCCTGAGACCGCAACGGAACCGGACGGTGAACAGCTGCCGCCTGACACGGCAGCACCTGAACAAGCTGCAACTGCTGAACCACATAGACGAGGAGGTGAAGACGCTGAACCGGGAACAGAACCGCTTCCTGCTGTCGGACACGAACGCCCTGCTGCACCGGCTGGTGAAGGAGGGGGACCCGTCGTTCGTCTTCGAAAAGATTGGTACGACCATCCGCAACGTGATGATTGACGAGTTCCAGGACACGAGCCGCATGCAATGGGACAACTTCCGCCTGCTGTTGCTGGAAGGACTGGCTCAGGGCGAGGACAGCCTGATCGTGGGCGACGTGAAGCAGTCCATCTACCGCTGGAGAAACGGCGACTGGCGCATCCTGAACGGGCTGGACCGGAAGCTGGACCACTTCCCCATCCGACTGGAGACGCTGAAGGTGAACCGACGGAGCGAGACGAACGTGATAGACTTCAACAACCGGGTGTTCAAGGAGGCGGTGGAGTACCTGAACGGCAAGCACCTGGAGGAACTGCAGACGGAATGCACGGAACTGAAGGTGGCCTACAGCGACGTGGCTCAGGAATCGCCCAAGGAGACGGCCAGGGGCTACGTGCGCGTGGACTTCCTGGAACCGGACGAGGAGAACGACTATGCGACAGTGACGCTGGAGGCACTGGGCGAAGCGGTGAAGGAGCTGCTGGCCGGAGGGGTGAAGATGAACGACCTGGCCATCCTGGTGCGCAAGAACCGGAACATCGCCACGATAGCGGACTACTTTGACCGGGAGCTGAAGGTGCCGGTGGTGTCGGACGAGGCGTTCAGGCTGGATGCTTCGCAGGCGGTGTGCATGCTGGTGGACGCCCTGCGCTACCTGACGGACGAGACGGACAGCGTGGCCCTGGCCGCCCTGGTGATGAACTACCGGACGGGGGTGAAGGGAATCGCGGAAAGCCCGGACTACCTGACGGCGGAACGGCTGACAGACTACCTGCCCGGGGAGCTGGCCACCCGCCGCGAGGAACTGAGGCTGATGCCGCTGTACGAACTGCTGGAGGAGCTGTTCGGGCTGCTGGAAATGAAGAGGCTGGAGAAGCAGGATGCGTACCTGTTTGCCTTCTTTGACGCAGTGACGGACTACCTGCAGAGCCACTCGTCGGACCTGGACGGATTTCTGCACTACTGGGACGAAACGCTGTGCATGAAGACCATCCCGAGCGGAGAGCTGGAGGGCATCCGCATCCTGTCCATCCACAAGTCGAAGGGACTGGAGTTCCACACGGTGCTGATCCCCTTCTGCGACTGGAAGACGGAGAACGAGACGAACAGCCAGCTGGTGTGGTGCTCGCCGAAGGAGGGACCGTACAACCGGCTGGGACTGGTGCCGGTGAACTACTCGCCGGCGATGGCGGAATCGGTGTACCGGGAGGACTACCTGGAGGAACGGCTGCAGCTGTGGGTGGACAACCTGAACCTGCTGTACGTAGCCTTTACGCGAGCGGGAAAGAACCTGCTGGTGTGGAGCCGGAAGGACCAGCGGGGGACGATGGCGGAACTGCTGGGCTATGCCCTGCCCCGCCTGGCAGCCGGAGGACACGGGACCTGGGACGAGGATGCGGGACGCTACGAACGGGGCGAGCTGTGTGCCTCGGAAGAGAAGGCGGAACGGGAGGTGACGAACCGGCTGGCCCGGAAGGCCACGAAGCGGCCGGTGGTGATGGAGAGCCTGAAGCACGAGGTGGAGTTCAGACAGTCCAACCGCTCGGCGGACTTCATCGCGGGCGTAGACGAGGAGGAATCGGAACAACGGTTCATCGACCGCGGACGGCTGCTGCACACGCTGTTCTCGGCCATCCGCACGGAAGCGGACATCGACGAGGCCATCAGCCGCCTGGTGTTCGAGGGGGTGATAGGACGACAGGAGACGGAGGAGGAAATACGGGCACTGACGCAACGGGCCTTCGAACTGCCGCAGGTGAAGGAGTGGTACGACGGGACGTGGCGGCTGTTCAACGAATGTGACATCATCTGGACGGAGAACGGGGAGCTGAGGAACCGGCGTCCGGACCGCGTGATGATGAAGGACGGACGGCTGGTGGTGGTGGACTTCAAGTTCGGCAAGCCCAGCAAACAGTACATCCGGCAGGTGAAGGACTACATGCAGCTGCTGACGCGCATGGGGTATGACCCGAAACAGATGGAAGGATATCTGTGGTATGTGACGGAGGGAAGGACAGAGAAGATTTAAGTATTAAATATTAAATATCAAATATCAAATATCAGATATTAATTCTCAATTCTCCATTTTCAATTATCAATTCTCAATTCTCAATATGGAAACATTTCTGCAACTGGTAGCACAGGATTTATATAAGAAGGTGGGAAACGACCTGAGCCGTACGGTGGTGGTATTCCCCAACAAACGCGCGAGCCTGTTCTTCAACGAACAGCTGGCGGCACAGAGCGACCGGCCGCTGTGGTCGCCTGCGTACGTGAGCATCAGCGACCTGTTCAGGCAGCTGTCGCCGTGGAAGGCGGGAGACCCCATCCGGCTGGTGTGCGAGCTGTACCGGGTGTTCCGCGAGGAGACGAAGAGCGAGGAGACGCTGGACGACTTCTACTTCTGGGGCGAACTGCTGATCAGCGACTTTGACGACGTGGACAAGAACCTGGTGGACGCGGACCGGCTCTTCAGCAACCTGCAGGACCTGAAGAACATCCTGGACATACCCGACTACCTGGAACCGGAACAGGAGGAGGCGATACGGGAGTTCTTCGAGAACTTCTCCATCGAACGGCGGACGGAGCTGAAGGAACGCTTCATCAGCCTGTGGGACAAGCTGGGCGACATCTACCGCCACTACCGCAGCCGGCTGGAGGAACTGGGCATCGCCTACGAGGGCATGATGTACCGCCGGGTGATGGAGGAGCTGGACACGGACCGGCTGGCGTATGACCGGTATGTGTTCGTGGGCTTCAACGTGCTGAACCGCGTGGAGCAGGCCTTCTTCCAACGGCTGCAGGAAGCCGGAAAGGCGTGGTTCTACTGGGACTACGACGTGTTCTACACCCGGCGTCCGGCCGAAGCTGACCCGCCCTACCGGCACGAGGCGGGGGAATTCATCCTGCGCAACCTGAAGCTGTTTCCCAACCAGCTGCCGGAGAGCTGCCTGGACGTGATGAGCCGGCCCAAGCGGATCCGCTTCCTCTCGGCACCGACGGAGAACGCACAGGCCCGCTTCCTGCCCCGCTGGATGGAAGAGCTGGACCTGCCGGAAGGAGCCCGACAGAAGGAGAACGCCGTGGTGCTGTGCAACGAGGCCCTGCTGGTGCCGGTGCTGCACACCCTGCCCGAAGAGGTGAAGGACGTGAACATCACCATGGGATTCCCGCTGGCACAGACACCGGTGTACAGCTACATCAACGCCCTGACGGAACTGCAGACGGACGGATACCGGGCGGACAGCGGACGCTATACCTACGAGGCGGTGACGGCCGTGCTGAAACATCCGTACGTGAGGCAGCTGTCGGCCGAAGCGGAACGGCTGGAACGGAGGCTGACGCAGGACAACCGCTTCTATCCCCTACCCTCGGAACTGAAGGCGGACGCCTTCCTGGAGCAGGTATTCACCCCGCAGAACGGCATAGAAGCCCTGTGCGCCTGGCTGACGGAACGCATCAAGGATGTGTCGGTCCTGTACCGGAAACCGCAGGAAGAGGACGAAAAGGACATCTTCGGGCAGCTGTACCGGGAGTCGCTGTTCAAGGGATATACGCTGGTGAACCGATTGCTGAACCTGATGGAAACAGGCGAACTGGCAGGCATACGGACGGACACGCTGAAGCGGCTGATGAACCGCCTGC
Source organism: Mediterranea massiliensis (assembly GCF_900128475.1). GTDB lineage: Bacteria > Bacteroidota > Bacteroidia > Bacteroidales > Bacteroidaceae > Bacteroides > Bacteroides massiliensis_E. The sequence continues at coordinate 38,532 of NZ_LT635836.1, forward strand.
TGACGGCGGCCAACATCCCCTTCCACGGCGAACCGGCCATCGGCATGCAGGTGATGGGCGTGCTGGAGACGAGAAACCTGGACTTCAGGAACCTGATAGTGATGTCGCTCAACGAGGGGCAGCTGCCCAAGGCGGGAGGAGAGTCGTCGTTCATCCCCTACAACCTGCGCAAGGCGTTCGGGATGACGACCATCGAGCACAAGAACGCGGTGTATGCCTACTACTTCTACCGCCTGATGCAGCGGGCGGAGAACGTGACACTGATGTACAACACCTCGACCGACGGGCTGAACCGGGGAGAGATGTCGCGCTTCATGCTGCAGTTTCTGGTGGAATGGCCGCACGACATCCGGCTGGAGTATCTGGAGGCCGGACAGTCGCCCCAGACGGAACGGACCATCTGCGTGGAGAAGACACCGGAGACGGTGGAGCGGATGTGCCGGAAATACGACATCGGCCGGCATCCGAAGGCCTTCTTCTCGCCCTCGGCCCTGAATGCCTACCTGGACTGCCGCCTGCGCTTCTACTACCGCTACGTGGCGGGCCTGAAGCTGCCCGACGAGGTGACGGCGGAGATTGACTCGGCCCTGTTCGGCACCATCTTCCACCGATCGGCGGAACTGGTGTACACCGACCTGACGGAACACGGGAAGGAAGTGCGCAAGGAGGACCTGGAGCGGCTGCTGAAGAACGAGGTGAAGCTGCAGGGATACGTGGACCGGGCCTTCAAGGAGGAATTCTTCCACGTGAAGGAGGACGAGCAACCGGAATACAACGGGACGCAGCTGATACACGCAAAGGTCATCGGCTCGTACCTGCGCCAGCTGCTGCGCAACGACCTGCACTATGCCCCCTTCTGCATGGAAGGCATGGAACAGGAGGTGAGGGAAGCCCTGGACGTGGATACGCCGGAAGGCAGACTGACGATGCAGATAGGGGGTACCATCGACCGCATGGACAGCAAGGACGACACCCTGCGCATCGTGGACTACAAGACGGGAGGACAGCCCAAGACACCGGAAGGCATCGGGCAACTGTTCACCCCGGCGGAAGGAAGGCCCAACTACATCTTCCAGACCTTCCTGTATGCGGCCATGATGTGCCGCAAGCAGCCGAAGAAGGTGGCCCCTGCCCTGCTCTACATCCACCGCGCGGCACAGGACACGTACTCACCCGTCATCGAGATGGGAGCGGCCCGACAACCCAAGCTGCCGGTGACCAACTTCGCCCTGTACGAGGACGAGTTCCGCGAACGGCTTCAGGCGCTGCTGCAGGAGATATTCGACCCGAAGGTGCCCTTCAGCCAGACGGAACAGACGCGGACCTGCGAGTACTGCGACTTCAGGAGGCTGTGCGGGAGGTAACAAGTCGACGGGCATACAGCCATACGACCACATAGGCTACCAACGGGACGGAAAAAGACAGGACCATCGAAGAATGATCGGCCACAAACCCCATGAGCAGCGGACCTACCACACCACCTACCGGAGACATCATCAGGAAAGAGGAAGCACGCTTGGTGTGACTGCCCAAGCCCCGTAACGAAAGGGCGAAGATTGTGGGAAACATGATGGCCTCGAACGCATAGCCACACAGCAAGGCAACCAGGGAGACATAACCCACATCGAGCAAAACAACCGCCGTCGTAATGACCGTACCGGTGGCGCAGACGAACAGCATCTTCTCGGCCCGAACACGCCGCATGATCCAACTGCCGGCAAAACGCCCCAGCATGAAAAGCGTCAGTCCGCCGAACGACAGCACGAAGGAAGCGTCACGCGCATTCATCCAACCTTGCTCCACCACGTAGTTGATGAAGAAGCTGTTGATGGAAATCTCACCGATTTCGTAGGCGAACAAAGCAACCAGACCAAAAACAAAAAGAGGATGCTTCCACAGGCCGACCTTATGTCCCTCGGCATCGACTTCATCGACATGCTCTATCTCGGGCAACTTGACGCGGGAAAAGACAATGGCCACCAGCAGCACCACGATGCCCATACAGGCGTAAGGCAATGCGACATTGCCCGAACCGCTGCTGCCGTCGTCGGAAAACAGCAGCAACCCCGTCAGAATGGGAGCACAGATGCACCCCAGGCCGTTGAAAGACTGGGCAAAGTTCAGACGACTGGCAGCCGTCTCACGCGGCCCCAACTCCGTGGCATAGGGATTGGCGGCCGTTTCCAGAAACGTCAGTCCGCAACCGATGACAAACAGGGCAAAGAGGAACATGCGGTAGGACATCCATTCCTGCCCGGGAATGAAGAGCAGCGAACCGATACCGTAAAGTACCAGTCCGAACACCACTCCCCGACGATAGCCGAAACGGTTGATGAACAGTCCGGCCGGAATGGCCATGACAAAATAGCCCATGTACATCATAGCCTGTATCAAGGCCGACACCGACCGGTTGATGTGCAGGAGTTCCTGAAAATGTTTGTTCAGTACGTCCAATATGGCATGGGCAAAGCCCCACAGAAAAAACAACGAGATTATCAGTACGAAAGGCACCAGATATTGTTCCCCCACCAGGGCGGCCCTTCCTGTCATTTTTGTATGATTCATTGATATATGGTTTTCTTGATCCGTTCCTCTTATTTGCTTATTATATTTTCGATCTCGGCCAATTCGTCCTCACTGAAGTCCGTACAACGCAAGGCTGCCAGGTTGTCGTCCAACTGTGCGACGGAGCTGACACCAACGATGACCGACGTTACCAGACGGTCCTTCAGCAGCCAGGCCAGTGCCATCTCGGCCAATGTCTGTCCGCGCCGGCGGGCCACTTCGTTCAAAGCCCTCACCCGTCCCATCACCTCGCCGGTCAACGCCTCGGCCTTGAGAAAACCGCCGCGTGCCACACGTGAATCCGCAGGAATTCCGTCCAAATAACGCCCGGACAACAGCCCCTGGGCCAACGGAGAGAAAGCGATGAAACCGGTACCGTTGGCCTCGGCCTGTTGCAACAGGCCCTTTTCCTCGACAGAACGGTCCAGTAAATTGTACCGGCCCTGATAAAGCAGGCTGGGGACATCATGAGCCTTGAGGTAATCGTAGGCCTGCTGTGCCACCTCGGGAGGATATTTGGATATGCCCACATAGAGAGCCTTGCCCTGGCGGACCACATCAACCAAAGCCTGCATGGTCTCTTCGAGTGGTGTTTCGGGATCGTACCGATGGGAATAGAAAATATCCACATACTCCAGATGCATGCGTCGCAGGCTCTGGTCCAGACTGGCCATCAGTGACTTGCGGGAGCCCCACGTTCCGTACGGACCGGGCCACATGTCGTGTCCGGCCTTGGTCGAGATGAACAGCTCGTCGCGATAGGGAGCAAAGGAATGTTTCATAATCTGCCCAAAGGTTTCTTCCGCACTGCCGGCCGAAGGACCGTAATTGTTGGCCAAATCAAAGTGGGTGATGCCGCAATCGAACGCATGATGCAGCTTGCGGCGGCTTTCGGCCAACGTGTCCACATCACCGAAATTATGCCACAATCCCAGTGAAATTTCGGGCAGCAAAATGCCGCTACGTCCTGCCCTCCGATATTTCATTCCTGCCTCGTAGCGACCGGAGGCAGCTTGATAGACTTCTTCCATTTACACTTCATTGTCTTGCAATCCGGGATACGCACCATCCGTTTCATGAATACAGCTGTGCCCCAGCTCTGCATTTTAACGGGTGCAAAGGTAATGATAAGCATCCACAAATAAAATACCACCAGCCATTTGCAAAGATATTTATCAGCCCCCTTAGGCTTATTTCACCATTATTTTTCAGTCTGTCGATAATCGGCCACCAGCTCCAGCAATTCCTCTCCATACTTTTCCACAGCCTTTTTCCCCACGTAAGGAATGGTGAGCAGAAAGTCCGGCGAATCGGGCAGCAGGTTGGCAATGCCCAACAAGGCTTTCTGCTGAAGGATGGTATAGGCCGGCAATCCCAGCTCGGCAGCCTTGGCGGCACGCCAGGAACGCAACGCTTCAACGAGTTCGGGATGGAGAATATCCTGAGGAACTTCAGCCTTCTTTTCCTTCACGGATTTCTTCCGCGCAGTCTTGGATGTTTCGGAAAGTTCGATGGTCAGACGGTTCTTGCAGGTCAGGTAATCGGCCACGACAAAGTCATGGCCTTCCGTCCATGCCAGGAGGCCGCTCTTCAGACGCAGCTCCATGAGCAACTCGGCAGCGGCCTCGTCCAAGCGTTTCTTGAGTGTCTTGTTGTCGGTCGTCACCGGATGGTCTTCAAACAGCGAAAGCAATGCGGCAACCGGCTTGTGCAGATAGACGGCCGCTGCATGAAAACGCTGTTGCAGATAAGCATCGTGGGTATAGTCGGCACTGGCCGCTATTAGCCGATGGCATTGGGACACGAACTTCTGCCCCACTTCACCCAGTTCCTTGACCGGACCTTCGGCCTGTGTTTTCAACGCACTGAGCAACTGCGGATAGAGGCGGTACAAGTGTTCGTCCACCAGACGGAGATAGACATGGAAGAGACGAACCAGGCGGGAGAAGCCGAAAAGGCCCGACACCTGATCTTCAAAATACGCCTGCTCCAGGGTGGATATACGGGCGGCATTGGGAATCTGTTCGGGTATGTGGTGTACAAAGTCGGTGACTACGGTATCGGAAATGACCGATGACGGCCGGACCGGCTCGCTCAGCACCAACCCCTCCAGACTGCGACAACGGCTGAGGGCCACATAAGCCTGGCCGGGAGCAAAGGCCTGGCCGACGTCAATGATGGCTTTGTCGAACGTCAGTCCCTGGCTCTTATGAATGGTAATGGCCCACGCCAAGCGCAAAGGGAATTGTTGGAAGGTGCCCAACAGAGTTTCCGTAATTTCTTTGGTTTCGGGGTCCAGAGAATACTTGCAGTTGGTCCACTCTTCACGGTCGAGGGCTATCAGCTGTCCGTCTTCGGTTTCTACCTCCAACGGTCCTTCCTCGGAAAGCGACACGATTCGTCCCAGCATACCGTTATAATACCGGTGCTGCCCGGAAAGGTCGTTCTTGACAAACATCACCTGGGCACCGACTTTCAGCACCAGCTCCTCTTCCGTAGGATACATGTAGGCAGGGAAATCATCCGTTATCACAGCACGAAATGCCCGTTCGGCTCCAGGGAGTTGCTTCAAGCGGGAAGCATTCAGGTCGTTGGCCTTCTGATTATGAGTTGTCAGATAGATATAGCCACGCGGCTGGCGGGAAGCAAAATCGGGCAGGCAACGGCGGTTGAGACACTCCAGTACCGAAGCATCCACCCGATTGTCGCGAATGCAGTTCAGCAGATCGAGAAACTCGGCATTGTTCTGGCGATAGACCTTGGTCAGCTCCACCGTCACATAACCGGCCTGCTCCAGCGCATGACTGCCGAAGAAATAAAAGTGAGGATAATAGGGCGAAAGCAGTTGCTGGTCCTGCTCCTTGACGACAGGCGACAGCTGCTGCAAGTCGCCTATCAGGAGCAACTGCACTCCGCCGAAAGGCTTGTGACGGTCACGGTACCGGCGCAGCACGTCGTCGACGGCATCGAGCAGATCGGCCCGCACCATACTGATTTCGTCAATGACCAGCAGGTCGATACTACGCATGATGTTGACTTTCTCCTTGCTGAAGCGATACTGGTATCGGGCCTCTCCTCCGAAATGGGACTCGGGGACGAAGGGCGCGAAAGGCAACTGGAAAAAGGAATGGATGGTGACGCCTCCCGCATTCATGGCCGCCACACCGGTGGGAGCCAGTACAATCATACGCTTGGTAGACCGCTCACGGAGACTGCGCAGAAAAGTCGTCTTTCCACTACCGGCCTTGCCGGTCAGAAACAGATTGACGCCCGTATACTCCGCCAGCTTCCAGGCCAGTTCCAGTTCGGGATTAGATTCTATCGAAACCTCAGACGCCTGAGGAGCCATTCCGGTATCCAGTTTGTTCGCATCCATATCCATACATTTATATCATATATCATGCATTACCTGTACATATGAAAAAACGGCACAGAGAACAGGGATTTGTCTTGTGGGAAAAAAGAACCTCCACAACCATCCGCATTCTCTGTGCCAGAAAATATCTACCGAAAGCTGCGTTTATTTCTTCCGGTTATAGTTGTCCAGTCCGGTCTGGAGGAAGTCGATGTAGAGATCGATGTCCTCGTCGTAGGAATAGGACTTGTTGAGGGGCTTGCCTTCGTTGTCGATAAGGACGTAGAAGGGCTGGGCGTTGGCACCGAACTTGACGCGCTGCAGGTAGCTCCACTTGTCGCCTACGGTGCGGAGGGTACGCTCCTTGCCGTTTTCCATGACCTTGATGGGTTCAGGCAGGCGGGTCTTGTTGTCCACATAAAGCGTGATGAGCACGTAGTCGTTGTTGATGAGGTCGGCCACCTGCGTATCCGTCCAGACGGAGAGCTCCATCTTGCGGCAGTTGACGCAACCATAGCCGGTGAAGTCCAGCATCACGGGCTTGCCGTGCTCGCGGGCATACTTCATACCGGCATCGTAGTCGTCGAACTGGGCATGCACCTCGTTGTTGTAAAGGTTGAAGTCCTGCGTCTGCATGGGCGGAGCAAAGGCACTGACCGCCTTCAGCGGAGCACCCCACAGGCCGGGAACCATGTAGACGGCAAAAGCCAGCGAAGCCAGCGCCAGGAAGAAACGGGGCACGCTGACCTTGGTATTGTCGTCGTCGTGGGGAAACTTGATCTTGCCCAGCAGGTAGAAGCCCAGCAGGGCGAAGAGCACAATCCAGAGGGCGAGGAAGGTCTCACGGTCGAGGATGCGCCAACCGTAGGCCAGGTCGGCCACGGAGAGGAACTTCAGCGCGAATGCCAGTTCGAGGAAGCCCAGCGTCACCTTGATGACGTTCATCCATCCGCCCGACTTGGGCATGGACTTGAGCCACGAGGGGAAGAGGGCGAAAAGCGTGAAAGGCAGGGCCAGGGCGATGGCAAAGCCCAGCATACCGATGGCCGGAGCCACCACATTGCCCGTAGTGGATACCTGTACCAGCAGGAAGCCGATGATGGGACCCGTACAAGAGAAGGATACCAGCGACAGGGTGAAGGCCATGAGGAAGATGCTCAGCAGGCCCGTAGTAGCCTCGGCCTTGCTGTCGACGGCATTGCTCCAACGGGAAGGCAGGGTAATCTCGAACGCACCGAAGAACGACGCGGCAAACACCACCAGCATGAGGCAGAAGAAGATGTTGAAGATGGCGTTGGTGGAAAGGGCGTTGAGCGCATTGGCTCCGAAGATGGCGGTAATGGCCACACCCAGCGCTACGTAGATGACCACGATGGAGGCACCGTAGGTCCAGGCATCGCGGACGCCTTTCTTCTTGTCCTTGCTGCGCTTCAGGAAGAAGCTGACGGTCATGGGGATGATGGGCCACACGCAGGGAGTGAACAGGGCCAGCAGACCGCCCACAAAACCGGTGATGAAAATGTAGAGCCAGGACATGTCTTCCTGTGAAACAGGCTCGCCCAGGGCACTCAGCTCATCGATGACGGGGCTCCACCAGCCGTTGTCGGAAACCTGGATGGAGGTGGAACCGTCGGCACCGCCGATGACGCCAATTGTGGCAGCAGCTGTAGCCGTATCGACGGGCGTTGCGGACGGAGCAGCGGCATCACCGGCCGGAGTGGCGGCAGCAGCACCATCGGCCTTACCGGAAAAGCTGAACTCCACCTGTGTAGGCGGCAGACAGTTCTCGTCGTTGCAGGCACCATATTCCAGATAGCCCGTCACCTGGTAGTCGCCACCGGTAAGGCGGAGCTTCTGGACGAACTGGGCCGTATGCTCGAAGTAGCGCACATTCATCTCAAAGAGTTTGTCGAACGACGACACTTCCTTGCCCACGGGACGGAGCTTGCCCGAAAGCTCGGCTCCGACCAGCTTGTCGGTATTGAACGTGGCCGAAATGGGACCTCCGTCGCCCAAGTCGGTAGAATAGACATGCCAGCCGGGATCGATGGTGGCGGTAAACACGACTTCCACCTCGGTGGCGGAAACATTTTTCCACTCAGTCTTGAACTTCACCGGCTCCTGAATCTGGGCATGCACGGCGAAGGCCAGAAAAGAGATAATCAGAGAAAACCAAATTTTCTTCATTAGTTGAAAACGATATTAGTTCAAGTTAGCAAGTCATTATAATTCATAATCGACGCAGGCACGGCTCTCGCGAACCTCAGCCAGCAGCTTTCCGGCGGCCACGTGGTCGGGATGAACGGCATAGCGACGGACGTCGTCGAGGCTGTCGAACTCGCTGTAGAGGGCGATGCTCCACGTCTCGGCAGGATTGATGTTCAGCCCCACTTCTATGCTACGGATAAAAGGTATCTTGGCCGGAAGTGCCTCGATGGCAGCCTTGAAGGCGTTCATAGCGGCCAGGCGTGCTTCGGCCGGAGCTTCGTCTTTCAACTTAAACAATACAATGTGTTTGACCATAACTTTGTCATTTTAATGATTTATACTATATTTGCTGCCAGATGTGCAGTCCTATTATGTGATTGCAAAAGTACTCGTTTTGTTTCAAAAATACATGTAAACGGATGTTAATTATAGGAATTGCAGGCGGTACAGGGTCGGGAAAGACCACCGTCGTCAAGAAAATCATCGAAAGCCTGCCCGCAGGCAAAGTCGTATTGCTGCCCCAGGACTCGTACTACAAGGACAGCAGCCACGTGCCGGTGGAAGAACGGCAGAACATCAACTTCGACCACCCCGACGCCTTCGAATGGAGCCTCCTGTCCAAACACGTGGCCATGCTGCGCGAGGGCAAGAGCATCGAACAGCCTACCTACTCGTACCTGACCTGCACGCGCCAGCCGGAAACCATCCACATCGAACCGCGGGACGTGATCATCATCGAAGGTATCCTGGCTCTGTGTGACGAAGAACTACGCAACATGATGGACCTGAAGGTATTTGTAGACGCCGACCCGGACGAGCGGCTGATACGCGTCATCCAGCGCGACGTAGTGGAGCGTGGACGTACGGCCGAAGCAGTGATGGAACGGTATACGCGCATCTTAAAGCCCATGCACCAGCAATTCATCGAACCGTGCAAGCGCTATGCCGACCTCATCGTGCCCGAAGGCGGAAACAACCAGGTGGCCATCGACATCCTGACGATGTATATCAAGAAGCATATTCATGATAATGGTTAATGGTAAATGGGGAAGGGCGGACTGACATCTATTTTGGGAACGATGCTGCTGTGCCTGCTGGTCACTGCGGGCTGCCGCGGTAACCGCACGGACAGCAGAGAAGAACGTGCGCACGACCTGCAGCAGATCAAGGACAGCGGCGAACTGGTGGTGCTCACTCTCTACAGTTCAACGTCGTACTTCAACTACCGCGGACAGGACATGGGTTTCCAGTACGAACTGAGCGAACAGTTTGCCAAAAGCCTGGGCGTGAAGCTGAAGGTGAAAGTAGCCCGAAACGTCAAGGACCTCATCCGCAAGCTGGAGGCCGGCGAAGGCGACCTGATAGCCTATACCCTGCCCGTCACCAAGGAATGGAAAGACAGCCTGCTGTACTGCGGCGAAGACGTCATCACCCACCAGGTAGTGGTCCAACGCAAAAATGGACGCCACAAACCTCTTAAAGATGTCACCGAACTGATTGGCAAGGATATCTATGTCAATCCGGGAAAATACTACGAACGGCTGGTCAACCTGGACAAGGAGCTGGGAGGAGGCATCCGCATCCACCTCGTCCGGAGTGACAGCATCAGTGCCGAGGACCTTATCACCCAGTTGGCACAAGGCAAGATATCTTATACGGTGGCCGACAATGACATCGCACGCCTGAACCGCACCTACTACCCCAACCTGGATATCAACTTGAAAATCAGCTTCGACCAGCGTTCATCATGGGCTGTCCGCAAGGATTGTCCCCAACTGGCACGTGCCGCCAGCGAGTGGCACAAAGCCAACCTGACCTCTCCTGACTATAAGGCCAGTACCAAGCGTTATTTCGAAATCAGCAAAGCTACCCCCCACACCCCTATTCTATCACTGCGCGAGGGGAAAATCTCTCATTACGACGCCCTGTTCAAGAAGTACGCGAAAGAAATCGGATGGGACTGGCGGCTGCTGGCTTCACTGGCCTATACGGAGTCCAACTTCGACACCACCGCCGTGTCGTGGGCCGGCGCACGCGGCCTGATGCAGCTGATGCCGTCTACCGCCCGTGCCATGGGACTGCCCGACGGGAAGGAACAGAACGCGGAAGAAAGTATCAAGGCGGCCGTGAAATACATCGGCATGACAGCCCAAAGTTTCAGTGAACTCCCGAAGGAAGAACAGGTGAACTTTGTCCTGGCATCCTACAACTCGGGCATCGGACACGTACAGGACGCCATGGCTCTGGCAGAAAAGTATGGCAAGGACCCGCATGTGTGGAAAGACAATGTAGAGAAATACATCGTGCTGAAAGCCAACGAAGAGTACTTCACCGACCCTGTCTGCAAGAATGGTTACTTCCGCGGCACGGAGACCTACAACTTCGTACGCGAGATTACCGGACGCTACGAACAGTACAAGAAGAAAATCAAGGGATAAAAGATTTTCTCTTTCATTAGACAGGAATGGCATGGATTACAAAAGCAATCCAGCCATCATATATCTGTTAGGATTTGCACTTTAAAAATTCTGTCATCAGCCTCCGAACAAGTCGAGACGGTTTCGGCGCGCTTCATCGAGGGAAACCGGCTTTTCCTGAGGACGGGCGGCACTGCGTGCCACTTGTGACCGGTGTTCCTCGTCCAGCTCGCGGACAAAAGACTCCTTCTGGCGGGGATTCATCAGGCGGGCAGCCACAGCGGCATTCTGCGAAGCATCCTTCAGGTAGACCACCGGCGCATGGTACACAGGAACAATCTTCAAGGCCGTATGCAGGGCCGAAGTCGTAGCACCGCCTATCAGCAGAGGAATGTCCAGCCCCGCCTTCTCCAGTTCCGAAGCCACATGCACCATCTCGTCCAGCGAGGGAGTAATAAGGCCGCTCAGCCCAATCATGTCAACCTTCTCGGCGATGGCACGCTGCACGATGGTTTCGGCAGGCACCATCACGCCCAAATCGATCACCTCATAGCCGTTGCAGGCCATCACGACAGAAACAATGTTCTTGCCGATGTCGTGCACGTCGCCCTTCACCGTGGCCAGCAGCACACGTCCCGCCGAAGCCATACCCTCCGGTTTTTCGGCCTCAATGGCCGGTTGCAGAATGGCGACGGCCTTCTTCATGGTGCGGGCCGTCTTCACCACCTGGGGAAGGAACATCTTGCCGGCTCCGAAGAGGTCGCCCACATGGTTCATGCCCGCCATCAGCGGACCTTCGATGATGTCCACCGCCTTCGGATACTTTGCCAACGCCTCTGCCAGATCCTCTTCCAGGTAGTCGGCAATGCCTTTGGTCAAGGCATAGGTGAGGCGCTCTTCCAGCGTACCGTCCCTCCAGGCCAGATGGGCGGAAGCAGTGGCAGCACCACCGGCTGCCTTCTCGGCCTCCTTCTCAGCCTTCAGGCGTTCGGCCATCTCAATCAGCCGTTCGGCCGCGTCGGGACGACGGTTGAGCACCACGTCTTCGATGCGTTCCAGTACATCGGCAGGCAGGTCTGTATAGAGCACAGACGAGGCAGGATTGACAATGCCCATGTCCATCCCCTCACGGATGGCGTGATAGAGGAAGACGGCGTGCATGGCCTCGCGGATATAGTTGTTGCCGCGGAAAGAGAACGACAGGTTGCTGACGCCCCCGCTGACGTGGGCACCGGGCAGGTTGCGGCGTATCCAGCCGGTGGCACGGATGAAGTCGACCGCATAGTTGTTGTGCTCCTCCATGCCGGTGGCCACCGCCAGCACATTGGGGTCGAAGATGATGTCCGAAGGACGGAAACCCACCTCGTCGACCAACAGACGATAGGCCCGCTGGCAGACGGCGATGCGGCGTTCGTAGGTATCGGCCTGTCCCTGCTCGTCGAAAGCCATCACCACCACGGCAACGCCCAGGCGACGGATGAGGCGGGCATGCTCCAGGAAAAGGGCCTCCCCCTCCTTCAGCGAAATGGAGTTGACAATGGCCTTGCCCTGCACGCACTTCAATCCGGCCACGATGACGTCCCACTTCGAGGAATCGATCATCACCGGCACACGGGCAATCTCGGGTTCGGAAGCAATCAGGTTAAGGAAGGTCGTCATCTCCTGGCGGGTATCGAGCAGACCATCGTCCATGTTGATGTCAATCACCTGCGCCCCGTCTTCCACCTGACGGCGGGCAATGCCGAGAGCTTCCTCGTAATTCTTTTCATTGATCAGCCGCAGGAACTTGCGCGAACCGGCCACGTTGCAGCGTTCGCCCACGTTGATAAAGTTGTTCTCGGGCTTCACCTCCAGCAGTTCGAGGCCGGAGAGCCAAAGGTGTTCCGACGGAGCTACCGGAACGTGGGGAGCCACGCCTTCCACCAGGGCCGGAAAGCGGGCAATGTATTCTTCGGTCGTACCGCAACAGCCGCCGATGATGTTCACCAGCCCTTCGCTCACATACTCGCCCACCTCGCGGGCCATCTCGTCGGGTGTCTGGTCGTACTGGCCCAGGCTGTTGGGCAGGCCGGCATTGGGATAGGCGCTGATGTAATAAGGGGCACGGGCGGCCAGCTGCTCCAGGAAGGGTTTCAGCTGGCGGGCACCGAACGAGCAGTTCAGGCCCACGGAGAAGATGTCGGCATGCTGAACCGAAGCCAGGAAAGCATCCAGCGTCTGGCCGGACAGGGTACGGCCGGCCGTATCGGAAACGGTGACGGAGAGCATCAGCGGCACGCGGCGGCCCGTGTCGTCCATCGCCTGCCCGGCCGCATAGAGGGCGGCTTTGGCATTGAGCGTGTCGAAGATGGTCTCGATGAGCAGCGCATCGACTCCACCCTCCAGCAGGGCTGCCATCTGCTCACGGTAGGCATCGGCCAGGTCGTCGAAGGTCAGGGCACGGTAAGCGGGATTGCTCACGTCGGGGCTCATGGAGCAGGTCTTGTTGGTAGGACCTACGGAACCGGCCACGAAGCGGGGCTTTTCGGCTGTCGAGAAGGCATCGGCTGCCTCACGGGCCAGACGGGCAGCGGCCAGGTTGACATCGCGCACGCAATGCTCCACATGGTAGTCGGCCTGGCTGACGCGCGTGGCGTTGAACGAATTGGTTTCGATGATGTCGGCACCGGCAGCCAGATACTTGCGGTGGATGTCCGACACGATGTCGGGACGGGTGAGGCACAACAGGTCGTTGTCGCCCTTCAGCTGTCCGGGTATATCTTGGAAAATCTCGCCGCGAAAATCGGCTTCTGTCAAGTTGTATTGCTGTATCATGGTGCCCATCGCACCGTCCAGGATCAGGATGCGCCGGCGCACCAGCTCTTGCAAGGTCATTGTATTTGAGTTTTTGAGGTTGTAAGTTTTAACTCTTGAGCACTATCGCTTGAACATGCGTGCCATGTCACGCTTGTCGGCTTTCTCCTTCAGCGCTTCGCGTTTGTCGTATTGCTTCTTGCCTTTGGCCAGGGCCACCACCAGCTTGGCCAGCCCCTTTTCGTTGATGAAGAGGCGGACGGGAACAATGGTGAAACCCGGGTCCTTGGAGGTGCGCTCCAGCTTCTCCAGCTCCTTGCGGGTGAGGAGCAGCTTGCGTTCGCGGCGGGCGCTGTGGTTGTTGTACGAGCCATAGAAGTACTCGGCCACGTACATGTTCTTCACCCAGAGTTCGCCACCCGAGAAATAACAGAAAGTGTCCACCAGGCTGGCCTTGCCGAGGCGGATGGACTTGATTTCCGTCCCCGTCAGCACGATGCCGGCCGTATAGGTGTCTATCAGTTCGTAGTCGAACGTTGCACGCTTGTTCTTGATGTTTACAGGAGCCTGTTTCATCTTTGCGTATTTTTGAGTTGATGACTTTTTTTAAGTTCTTGAGTTCGGTTGCCTGCCGTCAGTTCAGCACCACCGTGAGTTCATTGAAAATCCACTCGATCACCATCGGGCAGACGATGAGCACGACGGATGTCATTAGGGTGAAGCGCAGGCGGCTGGCATCAGTCACCCGAAGCAGGCGGGCACTGCCCTCCCACACGATGTAGACGGTGTAGAACTGCAGCAGGATGGCGATGATCTGGAAATCGGGCAGGATGCCCAAAACAATGCGCAGCAGGAAGACCACCACCAGCGCATAGCCGGCAAACTGCTGCACCAGCGGGAGTTGGTCGGGCATCCTCATCCAGCGCACCCCCATCACGTTAATCAGATAGGCCGCCAGGAAGTAACCGCCGAACAGGGCCACCGCCACGGCACAGCACCGCGTCATGGCGTACTGAAAACTCTGCGGGCCGCCCCACCCCATCGTCAGCAACGAGCCGATGAAGACCGACAACCCGCATAAACCAATCATAGGATAGACAAAAGCCGTGAAGACTTTCCGCCTATCCTCTTCCAAACGAATTTCCTCCCAGGCTTGCGCCGGGGAGGAAATCAGTCGCAGGGTGATATGTATCAGTTCTTTATAGTCCAACGCTTAGTTCTTCTTATAATTGATGGTATAATCCGTCCGTGAAGAAGGCATGGCGCCCATAGAGCTGATGTCCTCATACAAGGAAATCTTAACGGTAGAAGGCTGGTGCCCGGTTATGCGTTCGAAATCGGCCAGGGCATTGCTCACCTTGAAACAGTACCAGTTCTGATACATGGCGCCTGTTCCCTCGTCACCGCCGTTGGAATGGCAGAGGTAGAAACGAAGCTCAGTGGAACCGGATGTGATTTCATCATAGGCATACACCAGGCGGATGTTGTGCTTCTTGAACTCTTCTTGTCCGTTGGTCAGGAACCACTGAAGATACGTGTAAATCATGCTTTCATCATAAAAGTCGAATCTTACATCATTGTTGTCATTTCCCTTCATCCGAGAAATGCCGATCGGCGATGTCTCGTACTCATTGTCTTTCAGTTCGGTAGCGGTTTCCACTCTTTCGGCATCAGTCGTAGGAGCCGTCTGGATGGCTACCAGTTCGATTTGGTACGTCTGGGGAGTCGTGGCGTTCTGCTGGGGCGGAGTAATCTGGTTGCCCAGTTCATCGACCGAGAACTTGAAATAGATGTACGCCACTTCTACACCTGTAAAGCTATATCCTCCCGTTTCCAGCTGGGTGACGGACTTATAGCTGGCTTCATAGCGGTTGCCGCCAGCATCCTCGAAAATAGCACCGCCATAGAGTCCACCGGCACTTACTACTTTTGCCAGAAAGGCACCATCAAATGCCGCTCCGTTCCCTTCGGAATTCAAACAAGAAGTCATCATGATGCCCATCACCAGTGTCAGGGCAGCTACCATCAAAGTTTTAATTTGTCTCATTTTTTAAGATTTCTGTTATTAGGTTTTGCAAAATTAAGTATAAAGAATGGAGTAGCACTTCTCTCCCTCCCTTTTTTCAGTGTTTTTAAGGTAAATGCCAAGAAAGCTAAAATACTGCGTCCGGCCGTGGTCATTTAACGTTTGTTCAGAAGTTCGGGCCGAAGCCTCCCCTCACTACACCACCTTGGCAAACAGCTCCAGATGCTCGTCCACATATTCAGCCACCTGCGCCGTGAACATCTCTTCTTTCTCCAGAAACTCATCCTCCAGGTCGTCGAAGGCCTCGTACTGCTCGTACATGGCCATGAACTCTTCGTCCGTACGTTCGCGTTCCAGGTCCTCCCGGTGTTCCTCGTAGATCTTGCGGGCCGCATAGACCAGCTTGGCCAGGTCGGCCACTCCCCACAGGCGCATGACGCGGGCAAAGGGGTTGTCGAAGATGTAGCCGCCGTACCCGTTCTGGATGAGCTGGCAGAAGCCCCCTTCCATCACCTCGTCGCGGAAAATCCGGTAGGCCAGCAGGCTGTGCTGCTCGCCCGTGAGCAACGGCATGGTTTCGGCCGTCAACTGCCCCCCTGTCTCGGCCAGGTAGGCGTCTGTAAATACTTCTATAAAGGCGTCCATGCCTTCGCCTGCGGCCCGGCGCAAGGCTTCGTCACTGATTTCTATCATTTCGGTTGTCTGTTTGGAAAAACGATGGTGCAAAGCTATAAAATAAAAGAAAAAGAACGAAACTTCCACATAGAAAAAGAAAAACTACACCTCGAAGAAACGGTTTTTGCCTACTTTTGCCAGCAATTAACCAACTATTAAAGAATATATCTACACACATCATGAAAAAGCAAATCGCACACACCGCACTCTTTCTGCTTCTGCTGACGGCGGCCTGCCACTCGCCCGCCACCGCCACCGAAGACCCCATTCCCCCGGTCACCACCCCCGAAACGCCCGACGAAGAAGAACCCTCGGACACGCCCGACGAAAGCGTCGACGTAACGGCCCCCGCCTTTCCCGGCGCCGAAGGCTATGCACGCCTCACCACCACCGGCGGACGGGGCGGAACCGTCTACCACGTGACCAACCTGAACGACGACGGCGAAGGCTCGCTCCGCGCCGGCCTCAGGCAGACAGGGCCCCGCATCATCGTGTTCGACGTCTCGGGCATCATCGAGCTGGAGAAGACACTTGAGATAAAGAACGGCGACGTCACCATCGCCGGACAGACCGCCCCCGGCGACGGCATCTGCCTGAAGAACTACTCGTTCGTGGTGAAAGCCGACAACGTCATCATCCGCTTCATCCGCAGCCGCATGGGCGACGAGCGCAAGACCGAAGACGACGCCATGTGGGGACGCAACCAGCAGAACGTCATCATCGACCATTGCAGCATGAGCTGGAGCACGGACGAATGCTCGTCCTTCTACGGCAACAAGAACTTCACCATGCAGTGGTGCATCCTCAGCGAAAGCCTCACCAACTCCGTCCACGGCAAGGGCAGCCACGGCTACGGAGGCATCTGGGGAGGCGAAGGCGCCAGCTTCCACCACAACCTCATGGCCCACCACAAGAGCCGTACGCCCCGCCTCTGCGGCAGCCGCTTCTCGGGCCGTCCGGACGACGAACGGGTGGACCTGCGCAACAACGTCTTCTACAACTGGGGCCCCACCAACGGAGGCTATGCCGGCGAAGGAGGCAGCTACAACTTCGTGAACAACTACTACAAGCCCGGTCCGTCGACCGCCACCAAGGAAAGCCTGGTGAACCGCATCTTCCAGCCCAATGCCGACGACGGTTCGCAAAAGAACGTCAAGGGCATCTGGGGAACCTTCTACGTCAGCGGCAACCACTTCGACAACACCTGCCCCGCCATCCAGAACCATACCAAGAAGAGCAAGGTGCTCGGCCTGATCGAAGCCGTCAACGCCGACAACTGGGAGGGCATCCAGCCCAACACCAACAACGGCGACCTGCCCGACGGCCGGATTGACAACATCCGCAGCAACACCGAATTTGCGGTAGAAGCCGTAGGCACACACACCGCAGCCGACGCCTACGACCGCGTACTGGCCTATGCCGGCGCCAGCCTGAAGCGCGACGCCGTCGACACCCGCATCGTGGGCGACGTGCAGAACGGCACCTACGAATACGAAGGCAGCAACGGGAGCAGCAACGGCCTCATAGACTCGCAGGCCGACGCAGGCGGATGGCCCGCCTACCAGAGCGCCACCAAGCCGCAGGACAGCGACAACGACGGCATCCCCGACGAATGGGCCGCCCGCAACCTGCCCGAAGGCAAGACCTACCGCGACCTGGACCCCGCCAGCGGATATTCCTACCTGGAGCTCTACATCAACAGCCTCGTGGCCGACATCATGAAAGGCGGATGCGAAGGCAGCAGCGGTTCGCCCTGCTCCCAGGATTTCTAAAGCCACTTCCCGCCCGATACCATCGAACAGGAAAGGCCGGTCGTTTGCAATGTCTACATAGCAAACGGCCGGCCTTCTGTCGTGCCATTACCTATTTTTAATAAAAAAGTCAAATTGAAGGGTTGGCAGGATGAAAGAAAACGGTTAACTTTGCCATCGGTTTTACGATGTGGAACTACGTTTTTTTAATTATAACTAACTAAAAAGAGCTAATTATGACTTATTCACACGAAGTGGAACACATGTGTGTTGTAAAGAAAGGTCCCAACCACGGACCGGCTCCTATTCCCGAAGAAGGTAAATGGGTAAAAGCAAAAGAAATCGTTGACATCTCTGGTTTGACACACGGTATCGGCTGGTGCGCTCCCCAACAGGGTGCCTGCAAGCTGACCTTGAACGTTAAGCAAGGTGTTATCGAAGAGTGTCTGGTAGAAACCATCGGCTGCTCCGGTATGACTCACTCTGCCGCCATGGCTTCCGAAATCCTGCCGGGCAAGACTATCCTGGAAGCGCTGAACACCGACTTGGTTTGCGACGCCATCAACACAGCCATGCGTGAATTGTTCCTGCAGATTGTATACGGCCGCACACAGTCGGCTTTCTCTGAAGGAGGTCTGATGATTGGTGCAGGTCTGGAAGACTTGGGTAAAGGTCTCCGCAGCCAGACCGGTACACTCTATGGCACGAAGGCCAAAGGTACCCGTTACCTGGAATTGACCGAAGGCTACATCACCCGTATGGCCCTGGACAAGGACAACGAAGTAATCGGTTACGAATTTGTTCACATGGGCAAGTTCATGGAACAGATCAAGAAGGGTGTAGATGCTAACGAAGCATTGAAGGCAGTTACCGGCACTTACGGTCGCTTCAAACCCGAACAAGGCGCAGTTAAATATATTGACCCACGTAAAGAATAATAAGGAGGATACAGATTATGATTAGACCAGTACAGTTTGAAAGTCAGGACCGTCGTATCAAGCAGATTTTGGCTGCTTTGAATGAGAACGGTATCAAAGACATTGAAGAAGCTAATGCAATCTGCGACGCAGCCGGCCTTGATCCGTATCTGACTTGTCAGGAAACTCAGGGTATCTGCTTCGAGAACGCCAAATGGGCTTACGTAGTAGGTTGCGCCATCGCACTGAAGAAAGGCTGTAAGAACGCCGCCGACGCTGCCGAAGCCATCGGTATCGGTTTGCAGGCATTCTGCATCCCCGGTTCAGTAGCCGACGACCGCAAGGTAGGTCTGGGCCACGGTAACCTGGCAGCCCGTCTGCTCCGCGAAGAGACTCAGTGCTTCGCCTTCCTGGCCGGCCACGAGTCGTTCGCAGCCGCCGAAGGTGCCATCAAGATTGCCGAAATGGCCAACAAGGTACGCAAGAACCCCTTGCGCTGCATCCTGAACGGTCTGGGCAAGGACGCCGCCATGATCATCTCCCGTATCAACGGCTTTACATACGTTCAGACTCAGTTTGACTACTACACAGGCGAACTGAAGATCGTGAAGGAAACTCCGTATTCCGACGGTCCCCGCGCCAAAGTAAAATGCTACGGTGCAGACGACGTACGCGAAGGCGTAGCCATCATGTGGCACGAGAACGTAGACGTATCCATCACGGGTAACTCTACCAACCCGACCCGCTTCCAGCACCCGGTTGCAGGTACTTACAAGAAGGAACGTGTTCTCGCCGGCAAGCCCTACTTCTCAGTAGCTTCCGGTGGTGGTACAGGACGTACCCTGCACCCGGACAACATGGCAGCCGGTCCTGCTTCCTACGGTATGACCGATACAATGGGCCGTATGCACTCTGACGCTCAGTTCGCTGGTTCTTCATCAGTTCCTGCTCACGTAGAAATGATGGGATTCCTGGGTATCGGTAACAACCCGATGGTAGGATGTACAGTGGCTTGTGCGGTTGACGTGGCTACTGCCTTGAGCAAGTAATTTAAGTTACTTAATATAGATAAGCTCCTGTAATCCTTGTGGTTGCAGGAGTTTTTTATTTATGGTAACTTGACTTAGATAACAGATTGAAGCACCTTGCATCACTCATTATTCAGAGTGAATGAATGGTGAATCAGTAAGGAGATAACAAGATAAATCCTGCTTTATTTAAGTCCAAACAACTCATGTAAAGAGTAGCCAATTACCCCTCAAATCAAGCCATAAACAGGTTACTTTTGCAGCCGATTTGCAGCCGAATTTGCCATTCTTAAAAAACGGCTGCAAGAATTGGCATAATCAACTATAATACAATGCGATACACTCCATATAACATTTAATTTAAAATGGAGAAACATTGTACAATGGTTTACTTTTCATTAAGAGAAAGTAAGCAAAACAAGAAAGGTCTATCACCTATTGAGGTTTCAATCACCACTAACGGAAAGAGAATCTACTTTAGTACAGGTAAACATGTACCTGCTGCCGATTGGAACAAAGAGAAGCAAGCTGTAAAAGGCAAGAGTGAAGAAGCTCAGCTAATCAACGGTTATCTGATTCAACTACGGAATAAGATATATCAGAAAGAAATTGAGCTGCTTCAAAAGGGCTACCTTATCACTGCTGAACTATTAAAAGAAGCTATCACAGATAAGGTGGAAGCTCTGAACGAAAAGACCTTATTGGATGTTCTGAACGAACATAACACAGAGCACAAAGCAATGGTAGGTAAAACTGTTGCCCCTGCTACTTATTGGGTGTTTGAATATACAGGCAGACTATTCAAAGAGTTTATTCAGAAGAAATATGAACGTAAGGACTTATATTTAAGAGAGATAAACTTAGGTTTCATTCAAGGATTCCATGCTTACCTTTTAGGAGAGAAGAAGATGGGACAAAACTCCTGCACCAAGCATTTAAAGTTCTTAAAGAAGTTACTAAATTTAGCTGTCGCCAACTCTTATATATCCTACAATCCTGTAAATGCTTATAAAGTAGAACGTGAACCTGTGGAAATTGATTTCTTGGATGAAGAAGAACTGAGGAAGATTATCAACTTTGATACTCCCCTACCAAGATTGGAACGAGCTAAAGATATGTTTCTCTTTGGATGCTTCACTGGGCTTAGTTACATTGACATTAAGACCTTGACACCAGAACACTTTGAGAAAGACAGTGCAGGCAGAATATGGATAAAGAAGCGTAGAGTTAAAACAGGAGTTCTATCACGAATCCCCCTACTCCCTATCGCCAAGCTGATATTGGATAAGTACAAAGGTGGAGAGAAATTACTCCCTATTCAAGACCCTGCGGACATCAACAAATATCTAAAGGATATAGCTATACTTTGTGGAATCAATAAACGAATTTGCTTCCACACAAGTAGGCACACCTTTGCAAGTACAATTACTTTAGCCAATAACATATCGCTGGAAGTTGTTTCTAAGATGTTAGGACATACCAATACACGAATGACTGCCCACTATGCAAAGCTGATAGACAAGTGCATAGGTGAGCAGATGGATAAACTCATGGATACGTTTACAGGAGCTTCTGATTACTAAAGCATATCCTATCCACAAATTCCTCACTTGTAGCAATGCAGGTGGGGATTATTTTTTAATTTTGCCTTAAACTAATAATTATGGAGAAGCTAAAGGAAGATTACATAAGCATTGATACTCGTTTGGAATACATGGAAGCCATAGCCGTTAAATATGTTCCAGACGTAGATATAGACCCAGCCACAGGAGAAAGATACGTCTGCGGCACTACCGCCTTACCCCTATTCATAAGAAGATACAATCAGAATGAACTATATGGTAATTTCACATACGAAGATTATATAGCCAATGAGGACATACAGAATACATTGAAAGGTTTGGGAGTTGATATAGATAAGTTCTGGTTTCTACTTCTGTTCATCTTTGACTATACTTGTGGAACGTGCTTGGACGGAATGAAAGCTACAGGCATTGGAATAGAACAACTCATCAAATTCGCCAAAGCCATAGCTGACAACCATAAGGAGATTAACCAATTTGGAGTAAGTTTTAAAAAGCCTATTACCGTCTCTGTAAAGATTGAAGGCAAGCATCAGATAGTAATTGACAATGCCAATGCAATAGGTTACTTGGCTACTATCATTGCCAACAACCTAAAAGAGATAGAGGAACATCCTTGGATGCAGAACCAACAAGTCAGCATAAGCACCCATGCAGAAGAAAAGGAATCCGTTCAGATATGGCTGTTCTATAAGATGTTCAATGACTTCTTCAATTTAGAGCCATATAATAAGCTGTTTAATGTCAGACAGAAGAAAGGAAGCACCATATCACTTAGTAAGACATTGCTCATATCAAGGCTTATCTACTTCACTAAGCTATCTAAACATAGTAAATTCTCAGATGATGAAGATGTCCTAAAAGGTTACATCAAGCAATATAAAGACAAGAGAATTGATACTGCGAACAGCATATACTTCTAATAAACTTCTGATAATTAATACAGTCCTGCTCCGTACCATTAAGAGGGTACATAAGAGCAGGACTTTTTTTCTCTCTTTTAATCCTGCCATTATATCCCATCTTTGCAGCGTCAAAACGATAGCGGACGAGCTGACAATTAAGAGGGGAAGTAAAACCACCCATTAATTTCTCTCTTTTAATCAGCCCAGAAGCAAGTAGTTTTGCAGCGTAATCAGAAAGCCAAGTGCGCATAGGTTGGACGGTTACAAAGAACTTAATTTGATAATTAAAAACAAGATGACAATGAAAACAATGACTAAGACAGCAGGAAAGACTGCAACCAGCAAATCAGTAGCTAATGCTAAAGCAGGAAAGGCAGTGCGCACTCTCAGCTTACAACAACAGTTGATTAAAGCTGAAAGAGATTTGAAGAACATAGTTAACAGACAGTTGGGAGAAACCGTTCTACACGCCCAAGAGTTAATTGTGAAACAATTAAAGCAGGCTATTGAAGAGAAGAATAGTAAAGCCCTCACACTTAAAGACGAACCTATTACATTCCAATTAACTAAAACTGAGGAGAAGGTCTCTAAGAAGATTGCCTTTGTAAAACATAACAGAAGCATTGATTCAAAGAAAGTAGATACGTTCATTGCTATTATTGACAATGGCAAATATGAAGAAGCCTATCCCATCATCGTGATAGAAGCTTCAAAACTAATAAAGGCAGGATATGTCGTAACAGATGTAAACGGTAGAGTTCTGACAGAAGAAGAGGCAGAAGGCTACTTTGTAATCTTGGACGGTCAACACAGAAGCACAGCATTTGCCAAACTAAACTCTGTCAAAGGTAATATGACTATCCCCAATGTCTTTGTTAAGGATATTAAGGATATAGGAACTTATTTGGAAGAAATCAACAGAGTTGGTAATTGGGATATGAAAGCCAAGATAGGGGTTGCTGCCTTGACATCCAAAGATGAACTCTTTGAGAATATGGCTGAACTAATCCAACAGGGATTCAATCCTACGACAGCAGGTCTGATTTATACCAAGAAGAACATTCCAGAGAAGATATTGAACAAGGTTTTAAGAAGAGAAGAATACAATCTACCAAAAGATGCCATAGTTGACATCAAGAGAGGTAACGATTTTATAACTCTATGCAAAGCTGCCAAAATCAGCGTCACATTTCTCACTAAACGTTACTTCATTAAAGGATTTAACAGTTATGCTAAAGTACATGGCGAAGAACAAGCATTCAAGGCTTTGGATAAGCTAAAACAATTAGAACTTAATGATGACAAACTAAAGAAAATAAAGGAAGATGATGATTTTCAAGCAATGCTACAAAATGCTTTAGAAGCATAATACATACTACGGAGCAAAGCCCATGTGACTGGTGGGCTTGTTCTCCCCAAGTTCTTAGAAATTCTGAATAGTCTAAAGTCTGATTACTAAATGTGTGGTCTTATCATTAGTTTCTCACTTATGGAGTTACTATCTTTACAGTACTACAAGCAGATAATCCCACCACATAGATTGACGGACTTACAAACTATTCAGAATATCTAAAATGGAAGAATTTACTTATGAGCAGATAAGAGTTAAGGCTCTTAAACAGGGAGTAAAAGATAACAAGGTTCACATTGGATTGTGGGCTAATCTTAATAACTATCTAAAGACAAGGAGAAAGAAGAATGGAAAGGTTGCTACCTATTATATCTCATTGCAGAAGTTGGCTTATTAATTCACTGATATTTAAACTGATATGATAATTCATCTGCCAACAGGAAAGAAGTTTCACAACAGAAAGGAAGCCAAGATATACTTTGGAACTGCCTACTATTACAGGATGGAACGAGAGAAGAAAGATTTAATGTTTACCAATACTATTCAATCAGCTACTAATGAATATGAAGATACCTCAAAGATACCTGCAAAACAGGACAAGTAACATTAGGCAGGATTATGCTACCATTAACAAGTCTATTGTAGATAAACTCAATCCACCCAATTTGTACAGGTTCTTCTGTCTGTCCTTATATAGAAACGACTATTATAAGGTCAGATGGAGAATCAAAGACTTAGCCAAACGAACTGGAGAGAAAGAGGACGCATTAAAGAACTTCAATAAGGATATAGAGGCAGTGCTGATTAGAAAGAGATATAGGGAAGCTATCAACCATCCTCTTATAGAATTTGTAATGAGGAGCATTTACTGCATTCCACCCATTGAACATCCCAACTTCATAACACTGTCCTACCTCTTTATGACAGTGGATTTGAATATTAAAGTGAAAGGATATTATATCAAGCTCCTATTAATAGCAGAGAACAACAAGATACTGCTTACTCCTAATAAGTTGGCTGACAAATTGGGAATGGGTAAGAAGAATGTAGAGAGTTACAATCTGGAATTATATAGTGCAGGTTTGTTAAGATATATACCCAAAGGGATAGAGCTTACTCCCAATGAACTATTATTAGACAACAACATAGCCAAACAGCGCAAGGAGTGGAATCCAACCAACTCAAAAAACGTGGTTAAGATAGCTTTCAAGTCCAAATAACAGGCAAGTAGGATTTTTCGTACTGTTTATTAATATATTAAGAGATAGTACGAATAATCCCCACTCTGTCTTATTCTGACTTTAGAAGCATCTAAAGTTGAATTTCTACGATAAGGGTAAGCAGCCCTTATGAATGCTACTTCGTAATGACAATTTTAAACCATCAGAGTAATGCACAAGACACCCCTACCCACATAAACACCCCCTCATAGCTCTTAAATAAAAAGAATGCTTTAGAAATGCAGTCTGATAGTTGGCAGGAATAAGCATTCTTATTAATCTAAGAGTAGGCACGATGCACTATTGCCACAGCCTACCAATAATTTACTAATGCTCCTCATTTCCTTTGAAAGAATCTTTAGGGAAAGACATAGGACAGCCTAAGATACAGGTGAAGAAATTCACTTGTGTTTTAGGCTCGTTCCTATTTAGTCCATTCAATCAATAACCATTTAATTCAATTTCATTATGAGAGATTTAGTAATTATGCCAGCTATGGCACAGCGTAGAGAATCATTAAACATGGGTGAGTTTGCAGAAGAAGCAATCATTGTGGAAGAAGTAGCAGCACCCAAGAGAGTAAACCATTTCATTGAAGCCAACACGCAGGAAGTAACCTTACAGCACTTACAGCAAGACTGCATCATTCCAAGTTTTGCATCAATGGAGGAAACCATAAGCCACCAATCCTTTATAGGTGCAGTAGTAGATGCAGCTAAGGATTACTTTCATGGAGAACAGTTTGATATGCCAGAGATTAGAATCTCACACCCTATCAATGGCAGAATACCAAGTGCATTAGGTAAGAAAGCATCTGAATTGACAGACGAAGAGAAAACTTTGTTCTATCAGAGAATGTGTTTCTGTTTTGAAATTCCATCCATTGTACATGATGAATACGGTAATCGTTTAGCGTTATCCATTGGTGGAGTGAGAGCATATAACGAGATTAACCTATACAGTAAGAAGTCTGTTGAGAGATTTAAAATCTTCATAGGCTTTCGTAATCGTGTGTGCTCAAATTTAATGCTTACTACTGACGGCTTGCAGGATAAGATAGAAGTCCTAAGCGTACAGGAACTATATGCAGCAGCATTGAATCTGTTCCATGCTTACAACCCATCCAAAGACCTGCATCTGTTAAGGACACTTGGGCAGATGTCAATCTCAACGAGTGAGTTCTGCCAGATAATAGGCAGGATGAGATTATATCAAGCTCTTACACCCAACCAACAGAAACGCTTACCTCGTCTATTGTTGGGAGACAGTCAAATTAATGCAGCTTGTAGAGCATTCGTTTCTGATGTGAATTTCAAGAGTACTGGGGACAGCATTACAGGCTGGCAGCTCTTAAACCTGCTCAATGGTTCTGTAAAGTCAAGTTACATTGATAACTTCTTGGAGAGGAATCTTAACTGTACAGAGTTTGTACAAGGCATTCAACGTGCCAAATTAGGAGATAGTGAATACGCTTGGTTCTTGGGCTGAGTGGATTGTTGATTGAGAGAGGAAGGGACATCATTAAGTTGGTGTCCTTTCTTTATTTCTACCAACTTATTAAACATTGTACATTATGGATATAGATTATACTGTGGGTGAAGTGGAACTATCCTACAAACCAAAATTTAAAAGTCTGCATCAAGTAACTTGTTCAGAGGATGCTTATAAATACTTGCTTCCTACCTATAAGGAGGGTACAATCTGTTACAAAGAATACTTCAAAGTACTGTTTCTTAACCAAGCCAAGCAAGTTTTAGGTTACACTCTTATATCAGAGGGTGGAATTACTGAAACTTGTGCTGATGTAAGAGTAATTCTACAAGCTGCATTGCTCACCAATTCAGTAGCCATTATCCTTGCACATAATCATCCAAGCGGTAATCTGAAACCAAGCAGGCAGGATATGGAGATTACTAAGCAGGTCAAGAATGCAGCCCAACTTATGAGGATTACAGTTTTAGACCACCTCATATTAACAGATGCAGGATATTACAGCTTCTCTGACGAGGGAGAATTATAATAAGGTAAATGGCACTCAATTTTTAAGTTGGGTGTCCTTATCATATTCACTTTGATAATTAGTGAATGTTCCTTTAGTAATCAGTGAGTTAGTAAATCCAACTCAGAATTAATATTCACTTCTATTCATTTCATTATAAAACAGAACATTATGTCACTTAAATATTCAAGCACAACGGCAGACTATCTTGTTTGGTCTGATGCAATGAACCTCATAAGGAAGTTAGCCAAAGACGAGAATTATAAAATCTCACTCCTTATAGCTTTAGGATGCTTCACAGGATTAAGAATATCTGATATTCTATCTCTAAGGTGGAAGCAGATATTAGGTACTGACGAGTTTACAGTAATTGAGCAAAAGACAGGCAAGGTAAGGACTATCAGACTAAACCCACAATTACAACATCATATTAAAGAGTGCTACGAGCATATAAATCCAGTTGGAATCAATGCGCCAATCCTTATCAGTCAGAAAGGCACTATCTTCACAATTCAGAGAATCAATATCATTCTTAAAGAGGTGAAGAAGAAGTACAGGCTAAAGATTAAGAACTTTAGCTGCCATTCTCTTAGAAAGACTTTTGGTAGACAGGTCTATAACATGAACAGTGATAATGCTGAACTTGCTTTAGTAAAGCTGATGGAACTGTTCAACCATAGTTCTGTTGCCATTACTAAAAGATACTTGGGATTAAGGCAGGAAGAAATCTTACAGACTTATGACTGTTTGAGCTTCTAATTGATTGGGACAGGATTATTAAGATACATCTTTATAGTGGTCTGAATGGTTCTGTCCCAAATCAATGAAATATTGAGCTTAGATACATCTAAAGCCCAATCTTGACAGTTTGGCATTTCAGCCTTATAGAAGTAATGCAATTCCATTAGTTTACAGAGTTTATAACTATCTCAACTCTTATTAATCATGTTACAGGTAGCACTTCTTGAATATCCAACAATATGCTGACCTAAAGATAATAATTCAAGGTAGGTAAGAATATTCAGAATTTAGTCCTTATATGGGGAGAAGTGAATTTGATACCCACATGGATTTAGAGAGTTCAGATGCAATTCTGCTTAAATATCTTATTCAGACTATGTTTGAGGGCATAGAATTTACTATTAATCCACACTTCATGCCTATTAATTTAGAACCTTTCATTATCTTTGCATCAATTCCAATGAACTAATGCGTTAGGGAGTTGGAAGGACATAGTTAACGAAAGGTGTTATTGAAATTATCTTCTACTGACAAATTCTCGCAAAATTTGAAATGGAGTGAAGATGATAGCAGTAGCACCCACACTTGGATATATACCTACCTCATAGTTGCGAGGTTTCTATATGCCCTTTGGTGTGGGTCGCTATTGTTTTATCTACTCCAAAGGCAATGCGAGAAGCCCGTCAGTAAGATAAAGCAAATAGTGTTCCCACATCTTTTTTATTTATGCTCATCTTTGGGAACAGATGAGCGCAAATATCCTAATTATGACTAAAATGCAATATAATGGGGAAGACCCCAAATTATCAGAATTCTTTGTTATCCTTATAGTTCTGGTAGTAATTGGAATAGCAGCATGGCTGTTCTCTTAATAATTGAAAGGCATACTATGAATAATATATTTGCCAGACTATTCTGTTCTAAGAATCATTCAACAAGTGATGAAGCATACAATATTGTTGAGAGCATGGCTAAAGCAAAACCGCTATACAAAGAGCTTATCAAACAAGCTCACCCAGACAAACACCCCAACAATAAAGATGTAGCAGAGGAACTAACAGCAATGATTAATAACAACAGATTCAATTACAGAGAACTCTTAAAGATTAAGGATTTAGTAAATGATAAATTAGTGTAATATGAATATTGTCGATTTCTTTAAAAACTTACTCAATTCTTTAGTAGGTACTTCATTGGAGCGAATGAAGTTGATAAATACGATGAATCAAACTTTCAAAGACAGCTATTGTTCTGGTACGTTAGATAGATTCTGCAAAGTCTCTATAACAGTTGGAGATACAAACTATGCGCATGAAATGAGTGCATTCTTTTTAAGAAGTGGGTTTAAAATCTCCATAGAGAACGATAATAATATAAAGGATTCTGAATTTAGAGATATATCTCAATACATATTATCAAACAAACCTTTCATAAGACAACTGATGACTTTAGGATTTGATACTCTTATCGTAACAGGTAAAACTTCAAGAAAGGGAATGCAATATTGTTTAAAAAGTTATACGCAATTAGGAGGTTTCTCATTAGAATAAATCATCATGTGGCATTCAGTTATAGACATTTACTCAATACATATCAGCAGACTATATGGCAGTTTGCATAATAAAGAACTTATTCAAGGATTAATAGCACAAACATTTACTATTGAGAGAAAAGATATTAGTAAATGGTACTCACCTCATAACAATATGCAGGAAACTCAAAGATTACACCTTGAACATAAGTTGCTTTTTACTAATGGAAAGATTGCGAGTTGTGACACAATAAGCTATCTAAATGGATTTCAATCAAGACTTTACACAAGAACATTTGAAGGCAGCAAAGTACATATTAAAGAATATATGCTTAAAGGATATATGAATCCACAGCCAGCTCCAACTCATGAAGGTTCTACTATTGAGAATATAACTCGTTATATTAAAGACACAGAAAAGGAAGGACAGTTAGCAGGCAGAACAATAGTATCTGATTGGGATGATAACGGTGTAAAGAAACAAGCTATCGTTAAATATAATCATTTAGGACATATAATCTTATATGACTCTTGGTGGAATGGCAAGAGAATAAAGAAAGAGTTTGAATATCAATACGACAATCATAATAATTGGGTAGAATGTAAAGAATATCATGATGGCAACTACGTGAACTTACATTTATGTCAATATAAGTACAAATGAGAGCGATTGAGAGAAAAGTTTACATATTACTAACTAAAGAACAATTTAATAATGAAAACTTTAAGATTAATTGGAATGACCTTGTTAATGGTCATGTTGGCTGTAAACTTTACAGCTTGTAGCGATGATGAAGAAGAACAGACAATCATTGACCAAGCCAACCTTATAGGTAAATGGCAGTCCACTTGGGAGAAGGTTCACAAAGTGGAGAATGGCAAGGAAGTTGTCACCTCTGATGAAGCCTACACCAATGGCTTATGGGAGTTCAAAGCTGACGGTACTTGCACAGAAGGCTATGCGGACGGTGGATATACAGAAACAAGTCGCTGGTCTTTGAAAGGCAATAAGCTGACTATCTCTTACGATGACGGTTATTCGGATGTCCTTACTATCAATGAGCTTACAGCTAATAAATTGGTTCTCGCCTTTGAGGATTGGGATAATACGGATGACGGTGGTTTAGAGTTAGACGATATTACTACGACCACCTACAAGAAGATTAACTAATTGCCAAACTAATTTAAGGCAGGGCAGCATTTGAGGGAACTCTTATGCTGCTTCTCTTTTATAGAATGTTCCACAACACCCCATTCGCAAGAATATAACAACCAAAGCATTGCTATTAAAAGAGGAATGATTACCTTTGTCTTAAACTCATAATCAAACAAATTATGGAATACATCAACGAATTTCACAAAGAATGGATAGAACGCACTCGTCAATCAATAGCCTCTTGGAGCAAGCGACCTGCATCGCCAGAAGAAGTAAGGAAGCAGCAGGAGAAACTGAATCAACAGAGGGCTATAAGAGAAGACAAACAGAAGAACTGATAAAGTTTGCCAATGACAATGGTCTATGGATTGACTTATCACACCTCAATATTACTTATATGGATAGAGGTGGTGAGAATGAAGTGTTCCATGATGGTAATGTGTCTGTTGTAAAATTAAATAACTTTGAGTACGCAGGGGATGATTTAGAGAACTTCTTCATCCGCATTGCTGCACATAACAAGTTCTTTGGCAATGTGCCTTATCAAATGATAGGCTTCGCTTATAACAGTCAGCAAGAATTTTGCGCAGCTCTCGTACAACCTTATATATTAGCTGAACGAGAAGCTACGGAAGACGAGATAGCTGCTTATATGCAAGCATTAGGCTTTGAAATGGACTATTACGACGAATACCATAATTCGGATTATGAAGTGTTTGATGCAGTTCCCAATAATGTGCTTTATGGCATAGACGGAGATTTATACTTCATTGACACGCAAATTAGATTACGGTCTTAACTCCATTAGGAGTACTCTCATCTAAAGGGTAACGCATAAGCATTTGCCCATGATGCAGCCCTTTTTGATAATTCGTTCTTTTATTTACTAACAAGGAGTTTACCCATTGCTATTATAGCATTGATTAATAACAGCTTGCAAAGACTTACAGGGATGCTGTGTCGCTGCTTCTTACGGTATGACAGATACGATGGGCCGTATGCACTCCGACGCACAGTTCGCCGGTTCTTCATCCGTACCTGCTCACGTAGAAATGATGGGCTTCCTGGGTATCGGTAACAACCCGATGGTAGGATGTACAGTAGCTTGCGCCGTAAACGTAGCGCTGGCTTTGAACAAGTAATCTATTCATTTTATTTATTCATAATGACAATCCCCGTAGCTCGGACGAGTTGCGGGGATTTTTTTATGCCCTCTCCCCCATCGAGTCGCGCCACTCTCCGTTTAAGCTGGACAAACGAGGCATTCAAGCTGGGCAAACACCAACTTTAGGCTGGGCAAACCACTGATTTAGGCGGGGCATACACAAGCTTTGGGCTGGACATGCACAGGCTCAGGACGGGACGTGCGTGGGAAATAAGCAGGGCGTGCACGGGCTGAACAGAGTATGCAACAAACAGGTCAGAAAGCTGCATATAACTACCATCTACTTTATCAT
This sequence comes from Mediterranea massiliensis, assembly GCF_900128475.1. Lineage (GTDB taxonomy): Bacteria > Bacteroidota > Bacteroidia > Bacteroidales > Bacteroidaceae > Bacteroides > Bacteroides massiliensis_E. The sequence goes on from NZ_LT635836.1 coordinate 70,210, forward strand.
TAATCATTTCCACCCCTTTTTCGAAAGGAATTCTGTTAGCCATATTCGCCAAGAACTTCTTCATACGGTTCTTAATTTTGTGACAAGGTATCTCCTATTCTGAAAAAAAAATAATTTCTATACATAATCGTAAATTCCTTAATAAGAATCAGTAATACCAAAATTAATATTTCTGCTTGGCGGGGATTACGCCACGCACCCCTCCCTTGGGGTTCTCCACGTCCCCCTTATAGCGGGGAATCAGATGCATATGGACATGAAACACCGACTGGCCGGCAGCTTCATTGACGTTGATTCCGATGTTATACCCGTCGGGGTGATACCGCTCGTCCACCTTCTGCTTCACGAACTGGAGCATCACATTCATCGCTTCGCGTTCATGATTGGTCAAATCGAAGTAGGAAGCGACATGACGTTTGGGAATTATCAGGGCATGGCCGGGCGAAACGGGATAACCGTCATAGAAAGCCACGCACGTGGCCGTCTCGCAAATCACCTCCACCCTGCGCGACAGGCGGCAGAAGGGACACTTTTCTCCTTCTTGACGTGGAAGTTTGTTGAAGTGGTTGTATTGATACAGCTCGTAGCTTGCATTGCATTCCAGGCTCGGAAAAGGCAAGCGGACGTTGCACTGGTAGGTGTATTGCCGATGGACGGCATGAAGCCTGAAACCTTCCTTCTCCACGTCGCGGCGCACGGCAAAGTAGGCGGTTCCCAAGGGCGAAAGCAGATGGGAGACGTTCATCATCACTTCGGCCTGGGCATACGGCTCCAGCACATTCAGCACATAGACACAAACGACGGTGTCGAACTTGCCTTCGGGGTATTCTGTCCGATAATAATAATCATACCCGGTAATGTCATATCCGCGCCGCTTCAACTCATCCGTATCATACCCGAAGCCGCAACCGAAATCGAGGATGCGCCCCTTCAGCAAACCGTGTTGCAACAGGTAACGGACAGGGACGGACAGGTCCTTGCGCCTGATGGCCGTCAGGTAAGGGTGGTTTATTTTCTCAAGTGCCATAATCGTTTAGTATTTCCATATTTCAAACCCCATATTCAAGGCAATCTGATGCATCGGCGTGAACGTCTGGAAGAAACAATCCAACAAATGTTCTCTGTCCATAGAAGCAATTTCTTGTGGTGTATGCCCCAAGGAAAGATAGTCCTCCAACAACTTCTCCTGCCTCCCCATTTTCAGATTGATACGTAAAGCGGACTGATGGGCTGTTGCCAGCTTCGGAAGATACAGATTCAGGTCGGGCAGCTTGTTACTCTTGGAGCTATTGATACTCGGATCGGCTGGCATCAGGTTCCAAAGCAGGTCATGGGAGACGAAACTCCAAGGGATGAAATGGTCCAACTCGTATGTACGTTCCTCCAGCAAGTTATTGGTGTACAGACATCTGACTTCCATCCCATGACTTATGGCCGCATTCCAGAATTTATGCTGAGCGGTCAAGGAGTTCCTTTCTTCCCTCTTCACCAACTTAGCGGGTATAGCCGGCACGTTCGGATTTCTTGTCTGCAAGAAGCCCGCCAATCCCCAATAGGCAAAAGCGCTCAGAATATCGTAATTCTCCCTCAGATAATCCAGCCATGCAGGGTTCATCTCTACCCATAACGTCCCGTTCCGCTTTTCCAATTTATAGAGGCAGCCGTTCTCGAACGACTGGGATCGAACCACCGTCTGGCGGTCATCGGACGTATCAATCCAAGGACGCAGGAAACGAAAAGGGACGTTCATTTGCAGAAAGTTCAACCGTTTCCGTACATCTGCCCTTTGGACAAGTTCATGCAACAAGTCCGTCAAATCTCGGATACTGATGTTGATGGGAATATTGTATTCCTTTTGCAAAGCCCATATCGCCTCGTAAAGGGATTCCGACTTTCCGAACGAGAGACGGAAATAGATTACAGGATACCAGGCGTTCGCCACCATCGCAATCATAATATCCCATACATTCAACCTTGTTTTCCCATGCTTTACGCACAAGTCAAGGATACCAAGAAACCAATAATATTTATAGGTCGCAACGGTCTTGTCGAATACCCTGTTCAGGTATTTGGTTGTCAATATATTAGATTGAGGTATTTGCATATCAAAAACTTTTATTTACAAAGGTAACAGATTTTTTTGGATGTACTATTTCAACGTTTGAAAATCATCTTATATTTTCAACTCATATTTACTATACCAAAACGGTTGATATCAATTTGCCCTAAAGGGAAATATCCTGAATCCAATCTATAGTCTAAAATATTTCTCAACAAAATTTTGCATTTATCCGATGACAGATTTGCTATTCAACCGACTCAATCAGCGAAAACTTTTCTTTGTTCCGACCTACGATGAACTTACGTTCCCGACCATTTATTTTGGCAAGCAAGTAGAATTTCCCCAAATGCTTGTCTATGCGGTTCTTCTTTACACATGCTCGTTTATGACAAGCGCATCAATCTGCCCGACCACTTTCAGCAACATCATCAATGTTGATAACGAAATATTACCGACCGTACCATTCTCAACTTTATGGATGGTTGTAAGTCTAATGCCGGATTACTCTGAAACATCTTTCTGAGTGAGATTTCAACGGATTCTGTATTCTTTGAATTAAGTGCGTAACAGTCTTACATGCTCAGGCGTGGAATATTTATAAAGATTAGTCATATTACCTGAATTTATATATCATTATAATGATAATTACACACATTAATCTTCATTATTGTGAAGATTATCAATGCAATTCCTTCGAATAAAACTAATTTGTCCCGAGGGAACTTTGTCATCGAGGCTCTCTCCTATTTCACCTCTTCAATTCCATCATCATCTGTAAAACCGTCACAATCCTCCGTGGAATCGTTACGGACATTGTACCCATTCCCCGCTACCTTTGCATCGAAATAAAAACAGGAGATATGGAATGAATGATATTTCTGAAACAGGCTTCCGACCGACCACGCTCTGGAAGCATCTGGAACCATGACAGACATCGGACAGGTTCTTTACCGGATCGATATCTTCCAAGGAAAACAAGACAAATGAGGTAACAATAGACAGATAAAGATACAATGGAACAACTGCACAAGGCTGGCGTGGAAACGTTCCTGTTCGACGGAGTGATGCCGAATCCCACCGTCGGAAATGTGAATGCAGGAGCAAAAGCCGCCCGTGAGCAGGGATGCGACTTTCTCGTGGCCCTTGGCGGCGGAAGCGTGATGGACTGCACCAAGGCAATTGCCGTGATGGCGACGAATGACGGAGAACTTTGGGACTATGTGCCCATCGGTTCGGGCAAAGGACAACCGATTGCCGTCAAGCCGCTGCCCATCATCGCCATTACCACTACGGCAGGTACGGGCTCGGAAACGGACAGTTCGGGTGTCATCACCAAAGAAGACACGTTCGAGAAAGCGTTTGTGGGCGATGCCTCCCTGTTTCCGGCACTCTCCATCGTCGACCCGGAACTGATGGCAAGCGTGCCGCCTACCACCCGGCACTGCCTCACGGCGCAGGCCTGATTATGATCAGCAAGGCGTACTACAAATACTTCATCGAACACCACGCCTGCGACGACCGTTTCGTCCGCATGGCGCAGGCCATGGGAATGCCCGAGGCCACGAAGCCCGAAGATTTCCTCACGGCCCTCACCCGTCTGCAGGAGGCTTGCGGCGTGGCAGACCTGAAGATGTCCGACTATGGCATCACACCGGACGAGTTTGAAACGCTGATGCACAACACACGCGAAGTGATGGGCATCATGTTCACCAGCGACCGTGTACAGATGACGGACGAGGACATCGTAAACGTCTATCAGGAATCGTATAAATAGCAGATTCTTTATTCCCAAACGTTAGAGAGGCTCAAAATGACAGGATGAAACCTTTTTTGAGCCTCTCTTTTTATAGGAAAAACGGACGATGAAAAGGTCCCATTGATGTTGCTGGTGACGCTTATGATGACAACGGCGTGCAGCGAAGAAGTCAAGAATGCAGCTGCCGGCAGTATTCCGACGGAGTAATACCCTCCTGCTTCTTGAACATGCGGCTGAAGTGCTGGGAATACTCGAAACCGAGCCGGTCAGACACCTGCGACACGGTTTCACCGGCTGCCAGTCCATTCTTGGCAAGCCGGACGATAAACCGACGGATGTGGTTGCTGGCCGTATCTCCGGTGGTCTTCTTGATGACATCACCGAAATAATTGGGAGACAGGCACAGCTTGTCCGCACAATACTGCACGGTAGGCAAACCGAGGGTGAGCTGCAGTTCGTCCTCGAAATAGTCACGAAGCAGACGGTCGAAACGGACGAGAATGTCGGAATTCTCCATCTTGCGGGTCAGGAACTGCCGGTTGTAGAACCGTTGGCAGAAGTTAAGCATCAGTTCGATGTAGCCCACGAGAATGGCATTCTGGAGTTGGTCCGGTTTCTTACACAGCTCGTCCTGTATCTGGCGCATGAAAGACACAAGTATGTCATGCTCCTCATCGGTCATGTGCAGGGCCTCATTGACTCGATATTCAAAAAAGGAGTAATCCTTCATGTGTCTTTCGAGCGGGAAGCCATGCAGCAGGTCCGGATGGAAAAGCAGCGCCCAGCCCGTAATAGACACCCGTTCGCCGTTGTCTTCCTTGCCTCCCACCTGTCCGGGGGCCACACACAGCAACGTGCCTTTGTTGTAGTCATATTTGCCGCAGCCATAATCCAGATCCACATCGGCATCGTCCCTGAGAAAAAGCGCGTACACGCTGTAGTCGTTCAGACTATGACGTATGGGGGACACTTCGGCATAGTCCACCACGCAGACCAACGGATGCCTCACGGCGCAACCGAGATAACTTCCGTAGTCATTTACATTTCTTACTTTCAATATCTTGCTCATATTCTGTCCGGTTAGGCCCTTACAAAGATAAAATATTCTGCCGACAATGTTTTACGCCGGCCGCAAATTCTGTAAAAATGGTATTGTTAGCCGACTTATGGTTACAGCCTTCCTGCACTATCCCCTGTAATTTTGCATCAGATAAAGGAGGCATCCAGAACAGGGCCTTCTGTTGGGCAAAGCAGATAATCTTATTATGTTGAGAGATATGAAGAAAATAACAGGAATCATCGCTCTCGTGCTGGCAGGAAGTCTGTCCACGATGGCACAAACAACAACAGAAAGTATGAATCGGATAGAAACATGTAAAGACAATTACCGGACTCTGTTCGGCAGTGAAGCACTCACCGGACAGGGGACGGATCCGGAAATGATGGACATCCTGCAGAAGTTCATTTTCGGAGAAGTATTCCAAACGGGCAAACTGACAATGAAGCAGCGTGAAATGATTACCTGCATCACCCTGGCTACCATGCAGACACTTCCGCAGCTAAAAGCCCACGCCGGAGCAGCACTGAATGTAGGGGTTACTCCCGAAGAGCTTCGCGAGGTGATGTATCTCACCGCACCATTCATCGGTTTTCCAAAGATGCTGAATGCCGTGGCTACGGTGAATGAAGTATTGAAGGAACGCGGCATCCCACTGCCATTGGAAAAGCAAGGCACGGTGACAGAGGATACACGCCACGTGACGGGCAAAGCCATTCAGGACAAGCTCTATCCCGGCGGCATTGCTTCGGTAATGGAAGGACTGCCCGACGGCATGGGCAAGGACGTGGAGCGGTTTCTCACGGATTATTTCTTTGGCGAGATATACAGCCGTGGCGCTATTGATTTACAGACACGCGAATTGTTGGGCTACTGTGTGCTGACAACCCTCGAAGCGGAAAGCCAGCTCCAGTCGCACTATCACGGAAACATGAACGTGGGCAATACGCCCGAAACGTTGACCGCTGCTGTTATCCAGTGCCTGCCCTACATTGGCTTTCCGGCCGCCATCAAGGCATTGCGCATCATCAAACAGGAATATGCCAGGCCGGTTTCTGCCGGAAATAACCTGGTGCGCCTGTCCAAAATAACCGTAGATGCGGCACAGCTGGATGCATACAATGCTTTCCTGAAAGAGGAAATTGAAGCGTCCATGCGATTGGAACCGGGTGTACTGACACTCTATGCCACTGCTGAAAAAGACAATCCGAACAAAATGACCATCCTCGAAATCTATGCCGACCGGGCTGCCTACGAAAGCCATCTGAAAACTCCGCATTTCCAGAAGTACAAGCAAGGTACACTGTCAATGGTGAAGGAATTGGAACTGGTGGACGTGAAGCCCCTGATACCGGGCCTGAAGATCAAATGACGCAAAAGAACAAGGATACATTTGACTTTGGAGATATATCAGCTTCATCAGAAATTTTTTCATAAGTTTCGGAGTTATTGAAATGTTGATTTTTACAACTTATCATTCACAACAAATTTACAGACAATATATTTCTCAACCATATCTTTGAGCTGTTCAGATGACAGATTTGCTATTCCAATCGATTCAATAAGAGAAAACTCTTCCTTGCTTTTACCTATAACAAACTTACGTTCATGACCGTCTATTTCGGCGAGTAGATGGAAATTTCCTTTAAAAGCCTGCTCCATACGGATGTTCTTTACGATATGTCCGTTTATGACAAATTCGCATATTGCAGGAGCCGTTTCTTCTAACTCTCCCCATGATTTCAGATGGTCAACGATAGTGTTTTCAACACGTCCTATCCACTGCTCGCTAACACCATATTTTAAAGCGACCGTGCGGAATTGTTTCAGACTGCTTGCCACTTCACGGATCACCGCATCAGGCCGGCGTATGCCATTGTCTTTAGCGAACAGGATTACATCATCCCGTGTTATATTCCTAAGTTTTGCCCTAATATACATGCAATGATCTTCATTGGGCAAAAATCCTCCGTTGTCGAATATATAAGTAATATCATATGCCGGAGACAGACGCCAGAAGCCATCTTCACTCATGACAAATGAAAAATTCTTATTGTGGTCGTCCGTATTGTTGGCCAAGATATTGAATACCATCCGACGGAACACCTCAGAACAGTCAGTCTCAGGCAGATGAAGTTTCCGACATACGGCTATCAGCTGTTCGTAACTGTCGGCTTCGGGACTGATGGCAGCCAAAGTCTGGATATGAACTTTCTTTCCATCCTTACGGTCGAAACGTCTGGTCATGAAATGATTATTTCCATCTACCTGATAGAGTTCAGATGGCATCATATTGATTCCTGCCATAGCAGCCAGTTCATAATAGACCATCTCCAATTCTGCCGAACTATATTGAGAATTGCCGAATTTAATCAGACAGTAATCAAAGTCATCCAAGCCGGAAATCTGTCCGCTACGTATCTCTCCATTCTTTCGGTTGATGGCTACAATGGCTTTGGGCTGACGGCCACCTGCAGAAGTACCTACAGTAAGCAACGATTGCATGGTAATGGACTCTTCGGGTAGAATCCGTGCATTTTCTCTTTCTGTAAATATGCGTTCTGCCAGAGTAGCCAAAGACTTGATATCTATTTTCTCAGTCTTGCGTTCCCGCGAAACCTCAGGTAAAAACTCAAGGGCTCCCATGCCACGTTTTCCAATGAACGAGAGCTTGTCAAGGGGAGTGATATCTGCATTGGACAGATGGTTCTGTTGGCGCCACAAATCAAACAACTGATTACCCCAGGCATCAGGCAATGAATCGGCCACAAAAGCAGGTAGTTTCTGATAAATTTTAGCATCTTCTCCCCAAATAGGCATAAGTCCCCTTACCCCATCTGCAGGTGCTGCTAATGGAGATATATTCAGACCTTTCTTCAGGAAGGCGGGGTTATACGTAAAGTAGGACAATCTGCGTTTGGCATCCCAAGCCAACCGGCCTATTTCTTCGCCCCATAGCATTACTTTCAAAGATGGTACCATCGTTCGTATTATTTAGAGTGTCTTACGCGCTGTGCCTTTTTATCATCTTTACGCATCAAGTAAGGAGATTCTGGCAGCTCTGGAAGAATATGGTCTATCATGTTGATCTGCCCGACCACTTTCAGCAACACAATAAATGTGGACAATGAAATATTGCCTGCTGTGCCATTCTCAAATTTGTGAATGGTGGTAAGTCCAATTCCCGATTGCTCGGAAACATCTTTCTGAGTAAAATTACAGCGTATTCTGTATTCCTTAAACCGGGCACCTAATAGCCTTACAATCTCAGGAGTAGAGTATTCATAAAAGTCTGCCATATTTTCCCTATTTATATATCATTATGATGATAATTAAATGCGTTTTCATACATTAATCTTCATCATAATGAATATTACAAATACAAAACTACGAAATTAATCCGATTAGAACAAACTTTTTGGGTTTAAAGGCTATTTTTATGCTTCATAGGCTGTCGGAAAGTGAACGGGTATGCTCCGGAATATGTAATTATTTGAACCTTTTTGTCCAGGCAAAGAAAGCCTTGCATTAACAACGATACATCCTTAAAAAAAAAAGCCCCTGTAGAACAGAGGCTTTTCTTTTTTATGCTCAGCGACAGATTATCCGCCGAAGTTATCGTACATGATGCTGGACGACTCTACACCCAGACTGTCGAGCATGTTGACCACGGCCTTGGACATCGGGCCAGGACCACACATGTAGTACTCGATGTCTTCGGGAGCTTCGTGGTTCTTCAGATAAGTTTCGTACATCACTGTATGAACGAAACCCGGAGTGTACTTCACGCCTGCAGCGTCGGCAGCAGGATCGGGACGGTCCAGAGCCAGGTGGAAGTGGAAGTTGGGGAATTCCTTTTCCAGCTGGAGGAAGTCGTTCAGGTAGAACACTTCGTTCAAGGCACGCGCGCCATAGAAATAGTGCATTTCGCGGTCGCGGGTGTTCAGCGTCTTCGTCATGTGCATGATCTGTGCACGCAGCGGAGCCATACCGGCACCACCACCGACCCAAATCATCTCCTTCTTCGAGTCGAAATGCGGATGGAAGTCTCCGTAAGGACCGCTCATCGTTACCTTGTCGCCCGGCTTCAGGGTGAAGATGTAAGACGAAGCGATACCCGGATTCACATCCATAAAGCCGCTACGGTCGGGCTTGAACGGAGGAGTGGCGATGCGGACTGTCAGCATGAACACGTCGCCTTCGGCCGGATAGTTGGCCATAGAATAGGCGCGGACAGTCGGTTCGGGATTGACGCACTTCAACGAGAACATGTTGAACTTCTGCCATGCGGGCAGATATTCATCTCCTATCAGGCTCTTGTCGATGTCCTTATCATAGTCCATCGTAAAAGTAGGAATCTTAATCTGCGCATACGAACCAGGGATAAAGTCCATGTGGGCACCAGCGGGAAGCTGTACCTTGAATTCCTTGATGAACGTAGCCACGTTCTTGTTAGAAATGACGGTACACTCGTATTCCTTCACGCCAAGAACGCTCTCGGCCACCTTGATACTCATGTCGCCTTTCACCTTCACCTGGCATCCCAAGCGCCAATAATCCTTTTGCTGCTTACGGCTGAAGTGGGGTACCTCAGAGGGGAGGATTTCCCCACCTCCTTCAAGTACCTGACACTTACATTGCCCGCACGAGCCTTTGCCGCCGCATGCGGAAGAAAGGTACACACCGTTGACAGCCAATGTATTGAGTAACGTGCCTCCAGAAGCCACTTCCAATTCACGCTCGCCATTGATAGTTAGTTTCACGTTACCTGACGGCACCAGATAGTTCTTGGCTACCAGCAGGATTACCACAAGCAGCAGGATTACCACAAGGAATACCCCCACGCTTGCCAATATCAAATTCATATCCATTTGTTACGCTCCTTTCTTTAATTAAATGTTCAAACCAGAGAAACACATAAACGCCATAGCCATAAGGCCCACGGTGATGAACGTGATGCCCAGACCTTTCAGAGGAGCAGGAACATCGGAGTAAGCCATCTTCTCGCGCACGGCAGCCAACCCAATGATAGCCAATGCCCAGCCAATTCCTGAGCCAAGGGCATAGGAGATAGCATCGGAAACGCTACCAATGTACTTCGGATCACTTGCGCCCAAGTTGATGCGTTGCTGCATGAAGAGCGAAGCACCCATGATGGCACAGTTTACAGCAATCAGCGGGAGGAAAATACCAAGCTGGGCGTAAAGCGTAGGAGTGAAACGCTCTACAATCATTTCCACCAGCTGAGTGATACCGGCGATAACCGCAATAAACAGGATAAAGCTCAAGAAGCTGAGGTCAACCCCCTCGATAATAGCATCAGGACCCAGCACCTTGGTCTGTAACAAATAGTTGACGGGAAGGGTCACCACCAGCACGAAAGTCACGGCGATACCCAAGCCCACGGATGTCTTCACCGTCTTCGACACAGCCAAGTATGAACACATGCCGAGGAAAAAGGCGAATATCATGTTGTCCACGAAAATGGAGCGGACGAGTAAGCTAAAAAATTCTCCCATAATATGATATTTCTATTTTATTCGTTTTCTATCCAAGAAATCATTTCTCTTGCAACTCTTTATGATGGGCACGCTGATACCAGATGATGCATGCCACGATGATAAGCGCCATCGGAGGCATCAGCATCAAGCCGTTGTTCACGTAACCCATATTCTTGATAGGCTCATAGTTCAGGATGTTGAAACCGAGCAACGTGCCCGATCCAAGCAACTCGCGGATAAACGCCACAATAATCAAAATCTTGGCATAGCCCAACCCGTTACCCAAACCATCGAGGAATGACTCCCACGGACCGTTCATCATGGCAAAAGCTTCCAAACGTCCCATCAAAATACAGTTCGTGATAATCAAACCTACATATACAGAAAGCTGCACGCTCACATCATAAGCGAACGCCTTCAAAATCTCACTCACGATAGTTACCAGCGCGGCCACTACTACCAACTGCACGATGATACGGATACGGTTGGGAATGGTCTTGCGGATAAGCGAAATCACTACATTGGAGAATGCCGTAATGACGGTTACGGAAAGTCCCATCACAATAGCCGGCTCCAACTTAGCGGTTACGGCCAATGCGGAGCAGATACCCAACACCTGCACGGTAACCGGATTGTTCATGCCCAGCGGTGTGGCGAACACTTCTTTATTTTTACTTGAAAACAATTGTCCCATAGTCTATTATTCCTCCCCCTCATTATTGGTTAAAAACTTCTTGTAGTTGCCTAAGCAATTCTTTATCATGGCGTCCACGGCCACAGAGGTAATAGTACCTCCGGAGATACCGTCTACTTGATAGTCGGGTTTCTCAATCTTACCAAACTTCACTACCCCCAGAGTTACCTCGCCATTTTCTAACGTCTTCTTATTCTTGAACTCGTTTTGGAAAGTCTCACCCGCGATCTCGGCTCCCAAACCCGGAGTCTCGCTAGCATGTGAGAAGTAAGTACCGTACACTGTATCCTTGTCGTCATTCAAGGCGATGTACCCCCAAATGGCTCCCCAAAGGCCTGTACCATATACAGGGAAAACATACTTCTTAGCGCCGTCAATCTCGGCTACAAACACATGCAGGCGGTTGTTCTCCTTCACTTCTTTCTCATAACCGGTGGCAAAGGCACCTGTATTCTCGGTCAGCGTACCGTCCTCGTTCATCAGCATATCCTTCACGTATTTGCTGTATTCGGCGTCAGGATCGGCCACGCCACGTATGTTCAGAGCGGCAAGTATCTGCTTCTTCGTGTCCATTTCCACATTTTTGTTTTGCGTAGCTTTCAACGAAGAGCTGACAAATGCCAGCAGGAATGCAACGATAATAACCATTACCGAAGCATAAATCATAGTATAACTATTACTATTAGTATTCATATCAAACGTTCGGTTTTAATGGTTAGACTTATTTGGCGGCCACACGTTTGGCACGGCGGTTGATGTTGCTCTGCACCACGCAATAGTCAATGAGCGGGGCAAAGATGTTCATCAGCAGGATGGCGAGCATCATGCCCTCAGGATAACCCGGATTGAGCACGCGGATGATGATGGCCATGGCACCGATAAGAAGACCATAGATATATTTGCCCGTCTCCGTACGAGCTGAAGTAACAGGGTCAGTAGCCATAAACACGGCACCAAAGCAAAAACCGCCCAACACCAAGTGCTCATACCAAGGCATGTGGGCCACAGCCGTATCAGGACCTGCCACATTGAATATCCAAGCCATCAACGCCCCTCCCACAAATACAGAAAGCATGGTCTTCCAGCTGGCGATGCCTGTCCACAAAAGAATAACGGCACCAATGGCAATGGCTATCACACTTGTCTCACCAATAGAACCCGGTATCAAACCCGTCACCATGTCCCAAGAGAAATCGGGAGCAACGGGCGAAGTCTTGGCAATGCCCAGAGGAGTAGCCACGGTCAAGCCATCTACCGTCTGGCCAAGACCGAAGATCGAGTCACCAGAAACCCATACGGCATCACCGGACATCTTCGTAGGATAAGCAAAGAACAGGAAAGCACGAGTGATAAGAGCCACGTTGAACACGTTCATACCCGTACCACCAAATACTTCCTTAGCAAAGATTACAGAGAATGCTGTGGCAATGGCCAGCATCCACAAAGGACAATCCACTGGCACAATCATCGGGATAAGGATACCCGAAACGAGAAAACCTTCCTGGATTTCCTCTTTCTTCCACTGAGCTACAACAAATTCAATGCCCAAACCTACTACATACGAAACGATAATCTTAGGCAACACGGCCAGGAAGCCATAAAAGAACATGGCCCAGAAACCGCCTTCGGCACCAGTGGCATGGAAATGCTGATAGCCCACATTATACATGCCGAACAACAAAGCCGGTATCAATGCAATAACGACCATCGACATGATGCGTTTACTATCGATGGCATCGTGAATATGCGTTCCCGATTTCGAAGTGGTGTTGGGCACGAAGAGGAAAGTCTCAAAGCCGTCAAACACCGAACGAAACGCGTGGAATTTGCCGCCCTCTTCAAAGTTCGGCTTTATCTTGTCGAGATAATTTCTTAACGCTTTCATTTAATTTATTTTCGATTTAGCAATTTACAACTTACAATTTATGCCATTTCAGCACGAAGCATGTCGAGTCCGGCACGTACGATGCGCTGAACTTCCACCTTGGACGAACATACAAACTCGCACAGGGCAAAGTCTTCGGGAGCCACTTCGTAGATACCCAAAGCTTCCATACGGTCGATATCACCTGCAATGATGGCTTTCACCAGATATTCGGGATAGATATCCATCGGGAATACACGGTCGTACTCATTGGACATGATCATGTGGCGTTCACCACCCTTCACACGGGCATCAAACACATATTCCTTCTTACCCATCAGCCAGCTGAAATAAGAATGGTTCACACTGAACTGATTGAAACGAGGCATGATCCAACCCAACATTTCGTGTACGTCGTCACCTTCGGGAATCACGGTCAGCTGGTTGTGGAAAGCACCCAGAAAACCGTTGGGAGAAACTTTCTTACCCGTCAGTACATTACCGCTGATATAACGCAGTTCTTTGCCAGTCGTTACATTACCCTGGAATACGTTGGTAAGCAGAGCACCGACTTTCAGCTTGCAGTAAGCGGGTTTCTTCACTTCACTACCCGTAACGGCCACCGTACGGGTCATATCCACACGACCGGTATTCATCAGACGACCGATAAAGATAACGGCTTCAGCTCCAATAGTCCACACCGTCTCACCTTTCGCGATGGGCGAAATATGATTGATCTGCACTCCGACATTACCAGCAGGATGCGGACCATCGAAAGCAGTGATAGTCACATTTTTGGCCTGCGTCAGGGCAGCAGCTTTCTGCTTCACACTAATGCTCAGATAAGTCTTGGCCATTTTAGCCAAAGCGTCAAGACCAGTCTGGAAGTTTGCTTCTTCACCCTTCAGCGCAAATTCGAAGTCAGGCGCCAACGGGTTGCTGTCGAAAGCGGAAACAAAAATTGCTTTCGGCTCCACTGTCGGATCTGCGATAACATCGTAGGGACGTTGGCGGATGAAAGCAAACATTCCGGCATTGAGCAGCAGTTCTTTCACCTGCCCGGCATCCATCTTCGACGGATCCTTCTTGCCGAACTCCTCATAGTCTTGTTCTGTAGCAGCCTCAACGACAATGTTCATCACCTTACGGCGTGCACCTCGTTCTACGCTCGTCACTACACCACTCACGGGTGAAACAAATTTTAATTCAGGATGATTCTTGTCGATAAACAAGGGTCCTCCGGCCATCACATATTCCTGTTCTTTGACCACCACTTTGGGAGTAATTCCTGTAAAATCATCGGGAACAAGTGAATAAAATCCCGGTTCTCTCACAGAGAAGAACTCTTCGGCAGCTTTGCCCTTCAGGTTAATGTCAAGGCCTTTGCGTAACTTAATTACATTTGCCATGTGTTGATTAAAATAATGGTTTCATTAATTTGCCTGCAAAATTAGCAAAAAAGAATGTGATTTAAGAGTAAATAAGAAAGGAATTAAGGAGAAATTTCCGTAATGGCCAGCGTTAACGAACACGGAGCCCTCCGGCAGGCTTTCAGAGGCCTGAAAAACAACAAAAAAAGGAGGCCCGCACGGGCCTCCTCGTCTCTCTCTTCATTTAAGGATCTATTTTTCCTCCGCAAACATCGGATCCCAGGCCGGAAGCCGGATGGGTTTCTGTTTGAGAAGCTCCTTCACTTTTTCGGGTACATATTTGGTTTCTACCACCAGGCGGAACATGTATTCGTCAAACCAGCGGTCGGTCATGATGAGGTGTCCCTGATAACCGGCCTGCGGACCCCAACTGTTCTCCACCATCCATTTCAAGGGCTTTCCGTCCTTGTCGAGGTCTACCGCCATCAGCGTCATGGCATGGCTCGAACCACTGGAGAAGGTCTGGATGCGCTGCTTCTTGTCCATGCCGAACGTGGTGCCCATCAACGACTCGTAATCGTAGTTGTTGACGTCGAGCAGGCCGCGCTTGGAATTGAGGAACTTGCCCACGTCGCATGAAAAGTACATCATCGTGCTGTCCTTCAACGAGGCGATGGCCATCTCCTTGATGTCAGCTACCGGCAGATTGATGTATGTCCAGTTTTTTCCGTCGTAACGGTGACGGTCGTAGTCGATCTCATAGCACTTGTAATACTCCCGGCTGGGGTCGTTCATCAGCATGACGTAATTGGTCAGCAGATTCTTGTCGCCATATTTTTCCAGGAACGACATCGGCGTGTGATGCTCCGTCTCCACCGGATTGCCCTGGGCATCCTTGCGCACGAAGTCGAACTCCGTAGGCGGAACGCCCAGATTCAGCACCAGCATGCGGTAGATGGTGCCCAGCATCTTCGTCTTTTCTTCCAGCATGACCGAGCGTTTTGCGCCATTGGTTCCCAGTTCGCGAAGCTGCAGGCCGTATTCCTTCAGCTTCAGCGAGATGAGTTCGGCCATCTGCGACGTATTGTTGCTGCTGTTGGTCTCGGGCATAGCCTCCTTGGGCACCAGGCCATACTTGCCCACAATGTCGGCCACTCCGGTAAACGTACCGCCGTCGCTCAGCGGATGCTGGAACAGCCACTGCACGGTCTTGTCTTCCAGCGGCTTGTCACTGGTGTCGATGATGCCCTGCAGGAAGAGGTTCGACTTCTCCAGCTGGTCCCAAAAGAAAGGATAGATTTCGGAAAACTCGAATGCCGGCATGCCGTATTTGGCAATGGCCTTGGCCCGCATCACGTTGAGTCCCGTAAAAAGCCAGCAACGCCCCGACGACTGCTGGTCGGTGATGCCTTTCGAGTTGACACGAACGGAAAAATGGGTATCCATGTCCTGCATGTTTTCCTGATTGAGGGCCAGGTTGCGGATACTGTTGTTGCCGATGGCATTCCGCAAGGCCTTGTCGGAAGCCGTTCCCTGATAAGTTTGACGTATCTGTCCCAGCATATCCGGGCTGATGCCTCCCATATTGTCCTGTGCCTGTGCACTGAACAAGGCCGCCGTCAGAGCAAAGACCGATAAAAATTGCTTCTTCATTAATGACAAATTTTAGTATGGTTAGTGTTAATAGCTACAAATATAAAAGCTTTTTCTGAGATTTTTAATACCTTTGCACCACATTTCCAACCATATGAAGAAATTTACATTCATTCTGCTCATACTTGCACTGGTGGTGACCGGCTTGCAGGCCCAGCAAAAGGAAACTGCCGTTCCCAACGACAGCACGCCCGTTCTGACTAAAAAGGAGCTGAAAAAGCTGAAGAAAGCCAATCGGAATTTTCATTATAACATCTTGGGCGGTCCCAGCTATTCGCCCGACTTCGGCCTGCTGGTTGGCGGAAGCGCCCTGATGACCTTCAGCATGGCTCCCAAGGACACGACACTGAGACGCTCGGTGGTGCCGGCGGCCCTGGCATTCATGTTCGACGGTGGAGTCAACATTTTCTCCAAGCCCCAGCTGTTCTTCAAGCACGACCGTTTCCGCATCTTCGGAAAATTCAGCTATAAGAATACGGTGGAGAATTATTATGACATCGGATATACCACCAACCGGGACTACATCCGAAGCGATTCTACCAGCCGATACCGCTACAGCGGCGTACAAATCAATCCCTGGTTTCTGTTCCGCCTGGGCAACAGCGACTTCTTTGCCGGCCCGCAGATTGACATCAACTACGACCACTTCACCCAGCCGGCCAAGGGACTGGTAAACAACGAAAGCTATCAGGCGGCCGGAGGTGATGCCGACGGATACAAGAATTTCAACTCGGGTATCGGTTTCCTGCTGACATACGACAGCCGCGACGTGCCGGCCAACGCCTACAAGGGAATCTACCTGGACTTCCGGGGCATGATGTACCACAAGATTTTCGGCAGCGACCGGAACTTCTACCGACTGGAACTGGACTACCGGCAATACAAGGAGGTGGGCAAACGCAAGGTTATCGCCTGGACCGCCCAGACGAAAAACGTCTTCGGCAAGAACATTCCGCTGACCCAGTACGCACTGACCGGCACTCCCTTCGACCTGCGCGGATATTACCAGGGACAGTACCGCGACAAGTCTTCGCACATCGTGATGGCCGAATACCGCCAGATGCTGAACACCGACCAGGAGACGTGGCTGAAACGCATCATCAACCACCTGGGCTTCGTCGTGTGGGGAGGATGCGGCTTCATGGGCCCCACCCCCGGCAAGATAGAGGGCGTACTGCCCAACTACGGCGTCGGCCTCCGCATCGAGGTGCAGCCGCGCATGAACGTCCGCCTGGACCTGGGCAAGAACACGGTGAACAAGCAGACGCTCTTCTACTTCAACATGACGGAAGCCTTCTGAGCATCCCCCTACCCGGCCCGACCATTTCTATCCTATAAAAGGGGGATGCATGCGGAATGCATCCCCCCAGACCCGTTGCTTCTACAAGCCTTTTACCGCATGCACGCAAGCGTGCCCATACCTATCGAAACCGAACGGGAAGCAACAGACTATGCAAAGATGTCGCTGCGCTGGATGTAGGCTATCACGTCGCCCTTGTTCACCACGGCGCCCTGCTGGGCACATACTTCCACCACACGGCCCGTAAATCCTGTATAAATCTTTTCGTATTCGCCCCACGGCGTGGAGATGTAGCAGAACACCTCGTCGTGCTGGTACTTGCGACCCACAAACGGGGCAGACGACGGTCCGTCGACCGACACTTCCCACAGCACTTGTCCCCTGGACGGAGCCACCACCGGATCGGCTTTCGCGCGCTTCAGTTTCCTGATTTCCTCTTCGGACACGGCTCCCTTGGACAGGGCGGCATCCTTGGCGCGCATCAGTTCTTCTTCGAAACGCTTCTTGGCAACTCCCGACTTGTAGTCGCGGTACTGACGGTCGTGCATGGCCAGTTCGAAGAGCTCTTCGTCGTCTTCGCCATACTCCCAGCCGTTCTCGTCCATCTCCTTGCGATACTGGTCCAGCGCATCAGGATAGTTGGACTGCGGGTCGGTATCCACGAATTCGTATCCCTTCTCCTTGGCCAGCTCCACGATTTCGGGCGCCAGCTTGCCGGGCAGGCGTCCGCTCTTTCCCAGAATCATGTCCCACGTGTGGTTGTCTATCATGGTCCAGCGCTCCTCGCCCTTCACCAGCTGCATGACGTTCATCAGCGCCACGTTCTTGACGTACTGGCTGAACGGAGTGACCAGCGGCGGATAGCCCAGCTTCGGCCATACGTACTCCACTTCGTCGAACAGCATCACCAGCAGGTCGTCGATGCTCATCGGAGGCTGGTTCTTGCTCTTCAATATCATATTGATGCCCGAATGCACTCCCTTCAGGTCGGCCATCATCGAACCCATCATGCCACCGGGCAGTCCGCACTTCAGCAGCAGCGACGACATGTGCTTGTTGGTGGGGTCCATGAAGTAACCCAGGAAGTCGTCGATAAACTCCTGCGTCATGGCACGTGCCTTCATATAGGCTTTCATATTGATTTCGGGTACCTGGAAGCCCTTGTCCTTCAGCATGGCCTGTACGGAGATGACGTCGGGATGCACCTTGCCCCACGACATGGGTTCCATGGCCACATCTATAATATCGGCACCGTTCTCGCAGACTTCCAGGATGGAGGCCATGGAGAGGCCCGGACCGCTGTGCCCGTGATATTGGATGATGACTTCGGGATGGCGTTCCTTGATGGCTTTGGTCAGCCGGCCCAGCATGCCTGGACGGCCGATGCCGGCCATGTCCTTCAGACAGATTTCGGGCGCACCGGCCTCAATCAGCTTATCGGCAATCTCGGTATAATATTCTACGGTGTGGACCGGCGAATAGGTGATGCACAGCGTAGCCTGCGGAATCATGCCCGCCTCCAACGCATATTTGATGGAGGGAATGATGTTGCGGGTCTCGTTCAATCCGCAGAAGATGCGGGTGATGTCCACGCCCTGTGCATGCTTCACCTTGTACATCAGGCGGCGCACATCGGCAGGTACGGGATACATACGCAAGGCGTTCAATCCCCTGTCCAGCATGTGCGTCTGTATGCCTGCCTCATGAAACGGTTTGGTAAAGGCACGCACGGCCTTGTTCGGATTTTCGCCATACAGCAGGTTCACTTGCTCGAAAGCACCGCCGTTGGTTTCCACTCTCGCAAAACAGCCCATCTCGACAATCAGCGGAGCAATGCGCACCAACTGGTCCACCCTCGGCTGATACTTGCCGGAAGATTGCCACATGTCCCGATAGACGAGACTGAACTTAATTCCTTTTTTCATCGTAGTCTGGTATTAGTGATTTTTGTTGGGTTAACTTAACAATTACAAATATAGCGGTTTCTTTTGACATATCGATATTTATATACCGAAAATATTCCGTGCAAAAGATATGTTATATATCATATTGTCACCAGCCCGCGTCAATTTAGGATATAAAAATCCGTTCCGGAGATAAATTTTCTACCACTTCCCGGTACCGATTGTGATTTTTTTATAGCTTTGTATACAGATTAACTATCAAAGACACATCAACCGAAAAAAAATGTAAAGTTATGAAATTCATGAAACTGAAAATGCTGCTATGTCTGGCTATAGCCGTCATAGCTATGCCCGCATTCAGCCAGGGCCTGAAGGCATTCCAACTGAAAAACGGCCTTTCCGTATATATATGGGAAGACGAGTCCAAATCGGACGTATTCGGACTGGTCGGCGTACGCGTCGGCTCCATCAACGACCCGGAAGCCTATACGGGACTGGCCCACTACCTGGAGCACGTCATGTTCAAGGGAACGGACAACATCGGTGCCCTCAACTGGGCCGAAGAAGAACCTATCTATAAGGAAATCATCGCCAAATATGACCAGCGGGCCGCCGAAACCGACCCCGTCAAGAAAGACGCCCTGAACCAGGAAATCAACGAACTGACCCTGAAGGCCGGTAAAATCAGCCTGCCGACGGAATATTCCAGCCTGATGGAAAGCATCGGAGCCAAGGGTGTGAATGCCGCCACCAGCTACGACTACACGTTCTATCACAGCTCTTTCCCGGCCTATCAGATCAACAAATGGCTCGAAATCTCCTCGCAGCGTTTCATCCATCCCGTGTTCCGCTCCTTCCAGCCGGAACTGGAAAACGTGTACGAAGAGTATAACCGCGCGCAGGACAACCCCAACCAGGCCGTGAGCAGCTTCTTCATGAGCAAGGCCTTCGAAGGCTTCCCCTACTCGCGCGACATCATCGGCCTGCCCGAACACTTGAAAAACCCGCAGCTGAGCAAGCTCATCGAATTCTACGATACCTGGTACGTGCCTGAGAACATGGTACTGGTGCTGGTGGGCAACGTCAACGCCCAGCAGGTAGCAGGACGCATCGCAGGCACCTTCGGACGCCTCGCCAGGAAACCGATGCCGGCACGCAAGGAATATACGGGCACCAGCATCCAGGGACGCAAGCAGTACACCGAAAAGATTGGCTACTATCCGCAAGTGGCCATGGTGTTCAACGGCGTGCCTGCCGGACACCCCGATGAGGACGCCCTCGACATCGCCCTGTCCCTGCTGAGCAACAGCAGCCAGACGGGTGCGCTGGACAAGCTGGTGCTGGACGGCGAACTGACCAGCGCCGGAGCCTATGCGCAGACCTTCCGCGAGCAGGGACGTTCGGTCGTGGTCAGCATCCCGCTCTACGACGAGAACCAGCGCCGCTTCGAGTCGAACAAGAGTGCCGAGAAGAAAGCGGTGGAAGCCATCGAGCAGATTGCGAACGGAGCGTTCGAAGACTGGAAAATCAACGCCATCAAGGCGGAAATGTGCCGCCAGTTCGACCTGGCCATGGAGAAGAACGAGCAGAAAGCCATGATTCTGATGAACGCCTTCTGCAACGGACAGGACCTGAACGAGATACTGAACTACAAGGACAAAATCATGGCCGTGACCAACGACGACGTGAAGCGTGTGGCCAAGCAATACCTGTCCAAGAACTACCTGGCCCTCTACATCGAGCAGGGCAAAGCCAAGAAGAACGAGAAGATAGCCAAGCCCAACTACAAGCCGGTAGAACCGCCCGTGGGCCAGCAGTCGCTCTACGCCCTGCAGTTCAAGAACCTGCCCATCGGCCACGTGGCCGAGAACTTCCTCGACTTCAGCGACGTGCAGGTGAAGCAGCTGAACGACCGGTCCAAGGTGTACTATACGCCCAACAAGGAGAACAACATCTTCCAGCTCGTCCTGCAATATGGTGCCGGAACGGATGAATTCCCCAAACTGGACATTGCCGCCAGCCTGATGAACAATGCCGGCGTGATGGGCCTCTACGAACCGCAACAGCTGAAGGAGGAACTGAGCAAGCTGAACGCTACCTGCTACGTGTCGGCCAGCTCCAACTACCTGACCATCGTGATGGAAGGTTTCGAGGAAACGCTGCCCCAGGCCTGCCAGCTCCTGTCCCGACAGATACTGATGCCCAAACTGGACGACAAGCAGCTGGCCCAGCTGAAGGGAAACATCCTGAGTACCCGCCAGCAGCGCAAGGAGAACGTCAGCACCCTGAACGAAGCCCTGCGCCAGTACCTGCTCTACGGCGACAAGTCGG
The DNA here is from genome assembly GCF_900128475.1 of Mediterranea massiliensis. Classification (GTDB taxonomy): domain Bacteria; phylum Bacteroidota; class Bacteroidia; order Bacteroidales; family Bacteroidaceae; genus Bacteroides; species Bacteroides massiliensis_E. The sequence goes on from NZ_LT635836.1 coordinate 91,702, forward strand.
ACTACATCGACGAACTGACCGACAAGGAAGTGCTGGAGCTGCAAATCTCGGAACTGACCGGCGACATCAACCGCGCCTCCAACTTCGAATCAAAGATTTTCTATACCGGCACCCTGCCGTTCGACAACGTCTACACCATCCTGAGCCAGAACCTCCCGCTGGTAGCCAACGAACGCCCGTCCGAATCGCCGCGCGTGAAGCCCATGCAGAGCGTCAGCGAAAACACCATCTACTTCCTGCCGAACAGCGATGCCGAACAGGCACAGATCCACTTCTACCTGCCCATGCAGACGGCCGACAAGAAGGATGACGTGCTGCGCGACGCCTTCAACCAGTACTTCGGCCTGGACTTCACGGGACTGGTACTGAACGAAATCCGCGAGAAACGCTCCATGGCCTACACGGCCTATGCCTACGCCGCCACGCAGGGAATAGCCGGCAAAGCCAGCTACCTGTACGGAAGCATCGGTACGCAGAACGACAAGGCCAACGATGCCGTCGACGTGTTCATGGGACTCATCAACGACATGCCGCAGAACGCCGACCGCATCGACAACATCAAGAGCTACCTGCGCCAGTCGGCCCTGACCAACCATCCCGACTTCCGCACCAAAGCGATGTATCTGGTGAACCTCGGCTACCAGGGCTATACCGAAGACCCGGCCAAGGAGCAGTTGCCGCAAATCGATGCCCTGACCTTCGACGACATTGTGAAGTTCTACAAGGAAAACATCCAGGGCAAGCCCTATGCCATCGCCATCATGGGCAACCCCAAGATGATAGACTTGAAGAAGTTGGAGAAATATGGCAAGGTGGTGAAACTGAACGACAAGAAGCTGTTCAACACGACAGACACGCTGTTCTGACGGGGACAGCCCGCAACCACCCGCCGGATGGCATCCTCACGAAGCACTGCATGACCCTCTGACGAAGTGCTTCGTGAGGGGGTGACGAAGCACTGCATGAGGGGGTAACGAAGCACTGCGTCAGACCCTGAGAAAGCACTTCGTCGGGATACCATAAATAAAGAAACTGTCAGGCATGCCCCGACAGCGTCGGCAGGCAAATCTTGTACTTCACGGCCAGAATGCGCGTCAGGAAAACCACAATACCGCAGGCTATCTGACAGATGTAATCGTCCACCTGTGCCAGCGCGCACACCCAGTAGACCAATCCGCCTACCACGCAGGCCACCGCATAAATCTCCTTACGGAATATCAGCGGGATTTCGTTGATGAACACGTCGCGGATAACGCCGCCCGCAGCACCCGTCATGCTGCCCATGATGATGGCCACCCAGAAAGGATAACCCAGCGACAGACTCTTGCCCACACCTACGACCGTAAACAGGGCCAGGCCAATGGTATCGAAAAAGAAAAACGTGTTGTTCAGATGGATGAGGTGCTTGCCGAACATGGTCACGAAGATCAGGGCAAGACCCGTACAGATGAGATAAATAGGATCGGTCATCCAGCCGGGCGTCACGTCGAGCAGCAAGTCGCGCAGCGTACCACCGCCCACAGCCGTGGCAAAACCAACCACATAAGCGCCAAACCAGTCAAAGCGTTTGGCCGAGGCCAGACGGATGCCGCTGATAGCAAAAGCAAACGTCCCCACAAAATCGAGTATCTGAACAAATGTAGGCATATACATGAAATTTCCTGCAAAGTAACGAATAAAATTCCATTAGAAAACGTACTTTTGTGAAAGATTTAAAAGGTTCGACTCATGAAAATAACCATTGTAGCGGGCGCACGCCCCAATTTTATGAAAATAGCTCCCCTGTGCCGCGCCATGGACGCCGCACGCGAAGCGGGTCAGGACATTACCTACCGGGTGGTCTATACCGGTCCGGAAAACGACCCGGCCCTGGAGCCCTCCCTCTTTTCCGACCTGGACATGAAGAAACCCGACGCTTATCTGGGCGTCACGGGCACCGACCATTCGCAGGTGACGGCCGACATCATGCTGGCTTTCGAAAAGGAACTCAACGCCCACCCGGCACAGACAGTGCTGGTGGTCGACGACATGACAGCCACCATGAGCTGCGCCATCGTGGCCAAAAAGCGCGGACTGAAGGTGGCACACGTCATCGCCGGTACCCGCTCGTTCGACATGAACATGCCGCGCGAGGTGAACCGCACCATTGTCGACGCCATCTCCGACTACCTGTTTGCCGCCAGCATGGCCGCCAACCGCAACCTGAACCAGGAAGGCATGATACCGGAATACATCCACTACGTGGGCAACATCCTGATGGATACCATCCGCTACAACCGCCACCGCCTGCTGCAACCCGTCTGGTTCGACTCCCTCGGACTGAAGAAAGGCTGCTACCTGCTGCTCACGCTGAACCGCCGCGAACTGATCCAGCAGCGGCACGTGCTCCAGTCCCTGCTGCAGACCATCCTCGACCGGGCCAATGGAGTTCCCGTCGTGGCTCCCCTGCATCCCTACGTGCAGCAGGCCATCCTGGCAACGGGCATCAACGCCCCCAACCTGCACATCCTGCCGCCGCAAAGCTATCTGCACTTCGGCTTCCTCATCAACCAGGCACGCGGCATCGTCACCGACTCCGGAAACATTGCCGAAGAAGCCACCTTCCTCGACGTGCCCTGCATCACGCTGAACACCTATGCCGAGCATCCCGAGACGTGGCGCATCGGCACCAACGAACTGGTAGGCGAAAACACCTTCGCCCTGTCGGCCTCTCTGGAGAAGATGCTGAAAGGCGAATGGAAGCACAGCACCCTGCCCGAACGCTGGGACGGACGCACGGCCGAACGCATCGTGCAGGTATTGCTGAAAAAATAATTATTAGTATTTGGGAACTGAGAATTAAGAAATAGATACATACCCAAGGGATGTTTTCCATATTTTTATAATCTCAATTCCCAAATAATCCAAATTTGCTTCTTATTTGCTTGCAAATTACTACCTTTGCAGTTCCATTATAATAGATATGAAGCAACTTTATATAACCCTCACCCTCCTGGCAGTGATGCTTTTCACCCAGCTCACGGGGGTATCCGCACAAATCAAAGGCGTCGTAACCGACTCCATCACCAACGAACCCTTGCTTTACGTCACCGTCCAGTACGAAGGCAAAGGCGTGGGAGCCATTACCAACGGCGAAGGAGAATATACAGTCGAAACCCGCAGAGGCTGGGACGAGCTGACCTTTTCCACCATCGGTTACATAACCAAGAAAATCAAGATCAAGCCGGGACAGAAGGTGCTGAACGTCAAGATGTCGCCCGACGACATCATGCTGGCCGAAGTGGTGGTAAAGCCGAAGAAAGAAAAATACTCCCGGAAGAACAATCCGGCCGTAGACTTCATGCGCAAGGTCATCGACCACAAGAAGCAGCTGAAGCTGGAGGAGAATGACTTCTACCAATACCAGAAATACGAGAAGATGAAGATGTCGCTCAACGACGTCACGCCGGAGAAGATGGAGAAAGGCCTCTACAAGAAGTTCTCCTTCTTCAAGGACCAAGTGGAAACGTCGCCCAAGACCGGCAAGCAGATTCTGCCCATCTCCATCAAGGAAACGGCCTCGCGCACCATCTACCGCAAGAGTCCGCGCAGCGAAAAGACCATCATCGAAGGCATGAACTCGACGGGCATCGAGGAATTCTTCAGTACCGGCGACATGCTGGGCACCATCCTGAACGACGTCTTCTCGGACGTAAACATCTACGACGACGACATCCGCCTGCTGCAACGCCGCTTCGTCAGCCCCATCGGGCGCGGCGCCATCTCGTTCTACAAATACTATCTGATGGACACCTTGATGGTGGACCAGCAGGAATGTGTGCACCTGACGTTCGTGCCCAACAACCCGCAGGACTTCGGCTTTACGGGCCACCTGTATGTGGTGAAGGACTCCACCTACGCCGTGAAGAAGTGTACCATGAACCTGCCGAAAAAGACGGGAGTCAACTTCGTGGAGAACCTGGACATCGTCCAGCAGTTCGAACAGCTGCCCGACAGCAACTGGGTGCTGACCGACGACGACATGACCGTCGAACTGGCTCTGATGAAGGGCATCCAGGGACTGGAAGTGCAACGTACCACCAAATATTCGAAATACAGTTTTGACGAGATAGAGCCCCGCCTCTTCCGTCTGAAAGGAAAAGTCATCAAGGAAGCCAACATGCTGGCCAAGAGCGACGAGTATTGGGCGGAAGTACGCCAGGTGCCCCTCACCAAGAAGGAGAGTACCATGGACATCTTCATGAACCGCATCGAGCAGATACCGGGATTCAAGATCATCATCTTCGGTGCCAAGGCGTTGATTGAAAACTTTGTGGAGACAGGAAACAAGGACCATCCCAGCAAGTTCGACTTCGGCCCCATCAACACCATCATTACCAGCAACTATGTGAACGGAGCCCGTTTCCGTCTGAGCGGTATGACCACCGGCAATCTGGATCCCCACTGGAACTTCAGCGGATATGGTGCCTACGGTACGCGCGACAAGAAATGGTTCTACTCCGGACAGGTGGCCTATTCGTTCAACAAGCGCGAATATGTATTGTGGGAGTTCCCCAAACATTATATCTCCGCCAAATACACCTACGACGTCATGTCGCCCGTAGACAAGTATCTGGAGACCGACAAGGACAACATGTTCGTGGGTTGGAAATGGACCACCGTCGACCAGCTGTCCTACATCCGCGACGCCACCATCAACTACGAACTGGAGACCAATACGGGATTCTCCGTCAAGGCCATGCTGCGCCACCGCAACGACCAGCCCGCCGGCATCCTGCAATACTGGCGCAACGATGGTGAGACACCCGGCGTGAAGGGCGACAAGAACACCTTCGTCCACGACATCACCACGGCCGAAGTGGGTGTGACCCTGCGATATGCTCCGGGCGAGACCTTCGTCAACACCAAGCAGCGCCGCGTACCCGTATCGCTGGACGCACCCCAGTTCACCCTGTCGCACACAGCCGGCTTCAAGGGCGTGCTGGGAGGTGAATACAACTTCAACCTCACCGAAATCGGCCTGCGCAAACGCTTCTGGTTCGGTTCGTGGGGCAAGATTGACATCACCGCCCGTGCCGGTGCCCAGTGGAACAAGGTGCCCTTCCCCCTGCTGAACCTCCCCATGGCCAATCTGTCGTACATCACCCAGCACAACGAATCGTTCTCGCTCATCAACAACATGGAGTTCCTGAACGACCGCTACGGCTCGCTGGCCCTGAGCTACGACATGAACGGCAAGCTCTTCAACCGCATCCCGCTGCTGAAGAAGCTGAAGTGGCGCGAAATGTTCCGCATCCGCGGCCTGTGGGGAACACTGACCGACAAGAACAACCCTTACAAGAGCCATGACCCGGACCTCTTCCTCTTCCCTACCCGCAACGGTGTGCCTACCAGCTACGTCATGGGCAAGACACCTTATGTGGAGGCCAGTGTGGGAATCTATAACATCTTCAAGCTGCTGCACATCGAATACGTGCGCCGCCTCACCTACACCGACATCCCCGGCGTGAAGAAGGATGGTATCCGCTTCATGATCATGATGATATTTTAAGAACATACGAACGTGCAACCACTGGCAGAAAGGCTTCGGCCCAAAACATTAGACGAATACATCGGCCAGAAACATCTGGTCGGCCCGGGAGCGGTGCTCCGCAAAATGATTGATTCAGGACACATTTCATCCTTCATTCTGTGGGGACCTCCGGGAGTGGGAAAAACGACGCTGGCACAAATCATCGCCAACAAGCTGGAAACGCCGTTCTACACGCTGAGCGCCGTGACCAGCGGCGTGAAGGACGTGCGCGACGTCATTGAGCGTGCCAAGAACAACCGGTTCTTTTCGCAAGCCAATCCCATCCTCTTCATCGACGAAATACACCGTTTCAGCAAGTCCCAGCAAGACTCTCTGCTGGGTGCCGTCGAACAGGGCATCGTGACACTGATCGGCGCCACGACGGAAAACCCTTCGTTCGAAGTGATCCGCCCCCTGCTGTCGCGCTGCCAGATCTATGTTCTCAAGCCTCTCGAAAAAGACGACCTGCTGGAACTGCTCCAGCGGGCGCTGACCACCGACCACATCCTGCGCGAACGCCACATCGAAGTGAAGGAAACCACCGCCATGCTGCGCTACAGCGGAGGCGATGCACGCAAGCTGCTCAACATATTGGAACTGGTTGTCGAGTCGGAGACGGGCGACAGCATCGTCATCACCGACGACATGGTGACCGAACGCCTGCAACAGAACCCGCTGGCCTACGACAAGGACGGCGAGATGCACTACGACATTATCTCCGCCTTCATCAAGTCCATCCGCGGCAGCGATCCCGACGGTGCCATCTACTGGCTGGCCCGCATGGTGGAAGGCGGCGAAGACCCGGCCTTCATCGCCCGCCGCCTGGTGATATCCGCTTCGGAAGACATCGGGCTGGCCAATCCCAACGCCCTGCTGCTGGCCAACGCCTGCTTCGACGCCGTGATGAAGGTAGGCTGGCCCGAAGGCCGCATCCCCCTGGCCGAAACGACCATCTATCTGGCCACCAGCCCCAAGAGCAACTCCGCTTACATGGCCATCAACGATGCGCTGGAACTGGTCCGGCAGACCGGCAACCTTCCCGTCCCCCTTCATCTGCGCAATGCCCCCACCAAGCTGATGAAACAACTGGGCTACGGAGAAGACTACAAGTATGCCCACGACTATCCGGGGCACTTCGTCCGCCAGCAGTTCCTGCCCGACGAACTGAAAGACCACAGCATCTGGCATCCGCAGGAAAATGCGGCCGAAGCCAAACACAAGGAACGGATGCAGGCGTTGTGGGGAAAAGAACGGTTTAATTAAATATAAAATATCAAATATAAAATATTAAATATATGGGGAAAAGGTTTATATACTGAATGACAAATCTGTTTTGTTTGCTATAAGGATTATCAAATTATACAAATATTTAAAGGAAGACAAGAACGAACAAGTCATGAGCAAACAACTTTTACGGAGCGGTACTTCAATAGGCGCCAACATCAGTGAGTCTGTTTATGCAGAATCTTCCTCTGACTATATACATAAACTTGCTATCGCCCAAAAAGAATGCTCTGAAACATTATATTGGTTACAAATTCTAAAACAGACCAATTATCTGACCGAGAAACAATTTCTATCTATAGATAATGATTGTAGAGAACTTATCAAGCTACTAACCGCAACCATACTTACAATGAAGAAAAAAAATAATATTTGATATTTGATATTTAATATTTGGATAACATGAAAATTGTAGCGCTCGACGGCTATGCCGCCAATCCCGGAGACCTCTCCTGGGACGAAATGAAGAAGTTGGGCGAATGTGTCGTCTATGACCGTACCGCCCCCGCAGAAGTAGTGGAACGCGCCGAAGGTGCCGACGTACTTCTCACCAACAAAGTGGTCATTACAGCCGAACACATGGCCGCCCTGCCCCAGCTGAAATACATCGGTGTGATGGCTACCGGATACAACATCGTAGATACTGCTGCCGCCAAAGAACGTGGCATCACCGTGACCAACATTCCCGCCTACAGTACCGACTCCGTGGCCCAAATGGTCTTTGCCCACCTGCTGAACATCGCCCAGCAGGTACAGCACCACTCCGAGGAAGTACACAAAGGCCGCTGGACCAACAGTCCCGACTTCTGCTTCTGGGACACGCCGCTCATCGAGCTGGCCGGCAAGAAAATGGGTATCGTCGGCCTGGGCAACACCGGCATGAGAACCGCACGCATCGCCATCAGCTTCGGCATGGAGGTGTGTGCCTATACCTCCAAATCGCACTTCCAGCTGCCACACGAAATCAAGAAAATGGAACTGGACGAACTGTTTGCCGAATGCGACGTCGTCAGCCTGCACTGCCCCCTCACCGAGCAGACCCGTGAGATGGTCAATGCCCGCCGCCTCAGTCTGATGAAACCCACTGCCATCCTCATCAACACAGGACGCGGCCCGCTGGTCAACGAACAGGACTTGGCCGACGCCCTGAACAGCGGACGCATCTATGCCGCCGGTGTCGATGTCCTCTCACAAGAGCCTCCCCGCGCTGACAACCCGCTGCTCACGGCCCGCAACTGCTACATCACCCCCCACATCGCCTGGGCCAGCACAGCCGCCCGCGAGCGTCTGATGCAGATTGCCCTGGACAACCTGAAAGCCTATCAGGAAGGCAAGCCCATCCACGTGGTAAACAAATAAACCGTCGAACCGACAGACATAAAACAGCAATCCCTGGCATCCTTCCATCAAAGATGCCAGGGATTGTCATTCTTATAAAGAAGCACGTCTTCGGCTACCAGGCCCAGTCTGCTTCATTCCAAGTGCTCTCCACACTGTTCTCCACATCATCGGGCAAGTTGCAGAAGAAATCAAGGCCTGTGTTCTTCTCCAGGTCGTCGATGCTGAGGGCGTAGGTCTTCATCACGTCCGAAGGGGCAAAGTTGTCGTACTCGTAGCCATAGTCATCGCGATGCTCCATCCAGAAACCGATGGCATGATATTCATTCCCCTTTTCCGCCAAGATGGCCATGTAGTAATACTTGGGGCAGGCCAGTCCCTTCTTGGTAAAACCATTGGCATCCGTCTGCGGCAGAACGCCGTCGTTTCCCTTACGGGTACCTGTAAAGTTCACCAATAGCTGGTCCACAGTTCCTCCCTTCGTGACATACAGCTTGGTATACCCTCCGGAACGGGCCCATTTCTGCACCAGAATCTCGAACGAAGCCCAGAATCCGCCATTGAACGAACTCATCTGCGGGCTCATGTTACTGTAATAGAAAGTCTGCGCATTGGCCTCCTTCGAATAGACCCGATCTTCAGATGCGCACAAGTGCCCTTTATCGAACCCGTCACTCTTGTGGTTGCTTTCTTCGGGACACCAGCCTCCCGGCAGTTCCAAGTCCGTGGCCCATGCATCATCCGACCGACTGACATTCTTCTGTGAAGTCGTTTCGTCAAAGCTGAAAGCCACCCACGCCGTATGTTTCTTATCCTTCACCCACTCATAGGCATAATTCAAGATTTTCTTGCCATCATAAGTTACCGTATGCTCTACATAATAATTTTCAGGATTTAAATGGGGCATGGAATAATCAGTCACAAACGATTTTCCTTCTACCGGATCATTGGCATTGGTATTTTCTCCTGTAGTTGGAGGTTCCGGTTCCGGATTGACTGAAGAATCAGAGCCACTGCACCCTACCAATAACAAACTCAGGAGCATTATAAAAAAAGAATCGATTTTTCTCATAATCATATCAGGTTTATAATGGACGAAAAAGGGGATATCACAGGCATGGTGACATCCCCTTTGACTATTGACTTAAAAATGCTTATTCAGCTTGCTTCAAAGAATCTTTAACATATTCAAATTTGCCTTTCGATACAACTTCATACTGAATCGTCCATGTTGTTGTAGAGCTACCATCATAAATACCAAAATTAATTGTATAAATAACAGGTACTCCACTCTCCGCAGGAGCTGCATCAGCATACAATTTCTCTAATGCATGCGGGAAAGCCTCAGGCAAACGCTCCCACATCAAATTTTCGATGTCGGCATCACTCATATCATTGTATGTTCCCTGTCCCTTCCAAGCACTTACACGGAAATCGAAATTATTCTGATAAGCAGAACCACCATAATAATAATCATTATTGCCATAACCCGTTACATACTCAGGATGGTTTTCCTTTACCCAATCCGTTATAGCCTGATAGAACGCTGCAACTTCAGCATTACCCTTCTGTACAGGCAAATCAATAGTTACGCTTGGAGAATATACCCACTCAGAACCATCAAATCCATAAGGTCTTGTCTCAACATATACATTATCCGTATACTTCCAAACATTTACCGTATCATTATAAACATACTGATCTGAATAAGCTTTGTAATTACCACTTCCTGCATAATAACGATAAATAACAGTACATGTATCGCCATTCAAAGGATATTCAATATTCTTCAACAGATAATTTGGAATATAATTTTCTGCCTTTACACTAGAACTAAACGATTTATCTTCAGCAGCATCACCCATATCAGCATAAGCATCATAAGGAACTGACAATGCTTTTCCCGTATTACTGAATACATACCAACCTTTACTTGTCTTTTCATATAAAGCAAAACGAAGCTCTGTATTAACAGGAGTCGGAATATCATTACCAATAACGATATTATCAATCTGATAAGTTGTTGTCTTCTTATTATTCTTATCCCCCAAATAATGATATGCTACATTTATCGTTTTACCACTGTAGGCAGCTAAAGACATGGCACCAGCTGAAGCCATAGTACCATATTTATTTGCTGGTTCCTGAGGAATTGAGAAATTAGCCGTCACATTAGTCTTGCTAGCAGTAGCGAGATCCTTGCCATCGAAGTTCTCCAGAATATAAACTTCCAAGCAATCAGCGTTCCAATATCCAACACAAACATCCCAAGCCAATTGTTTTTCTGCATCTTCTATTTTAATAGCAGGAGTAACAAGCCAAGCTTCAGCAACACCATCTGCATAATTAGCTGTAAATTGCAAATACTTATTTTTATTATATTCCTTAGCTTCCCACAAATCACCGGTTGCACTGACATACCAGCCATCCAACTTCTCAACATCACCTGTAGACAAATCTTCAAAGTCATATTGAGCTACCGGAGCATCCATCTGCTGAGGAACACCATTTTCACTATATTGATATTCAACAAAGGCATAAGTCCCCGTACCTGCATCAGCCATCTTCTCGTTCAGGATCTTATACATTTTACCTTCTGTATTCTTATTCAAATACGGTGCATAAAATCCCTCACCATGAACTATAGTATAATCATCATCGACTAAAGATAAATAAGGTATATTTCTATATTTACTATTTCGAATCTGAATACGATAAGTGATATTAGCAGAGGAGCCTTGATCTACTGTAAAATATTTTTTTGCCAACCACTTAGGAATAAAATTGTCTGGCTGATTATCTGCAGAAAAATACTTATCAGACTTTACATCGCCTCCCATTTCTTCATAATCAGCATCAGTCAATGTATAAGCAATCTTTGTGACATTGGTAGGACGAGTCATCTCTTCCAGTCCTTCAAAATTATCTTCATTGTAATCGCAGGCGCCCAATGCGAGCAACGATGCCATTACGGGAATTATATATTTTCTTTTCATAAATTCTACCAACTTTAGAGATTAAAAATTCAGTTTCAGTCTCACGCTGTAAGTACGGCCCCATGCATAGAATACACGTGCATCTTTCCAAGTATGTGAAGAACCGTCGATGGCATCGGTAATGTACTCCTGATTGAACAGGTTGTCGATGTTTCCATAGAGTGTAGCTCCAATCTTGCCGATGTTGAAACGATATCTTGCACTCAAGTCGAAGACGCTTGCATCCGGCATCTTCCAAGGGTCATCATAAGACTTCTCACCATTGGCAACCAAGTCACTTGAACTGAAGGACCATTCTGCATAGTTGCGACCGAAATAGTTCCAGTCAAGACCAACACTGAGATCCTTGGTAATCTTGGCATCAAGTCCCAAAGCTGCTGTAGTCTGGGCAGAGTTACCAACCTTCGTTCCGTTCAGGTGAATGGTCATCGAAGCATGGTCTTCAGCCTGAATACCCGAAGCGTGAGTAATCTGTCCCTGGTTTGTCCAGCTCTTTACAGGCTGACCGGTAGAATCGTAGAAGTAACCCTTGGCATCGCAATCCCAGCGCCAGAAGCCCATGGAGAACATGCCACGTACATCCAGCCATCTGAAAGGTTTCGCAACCAAATCCAACTCAATACCTTGGTGGATGGCATTGACGCCACTCATGTTGATACTGATGCGGTCCACGAACACGCCTTCGCTATTGTTCAAATCAATACCACGGCTCATGGTCTTGTTCATCCACTTCGTGTGATACAGGTTCAAGTTAGCAGTCAAGAAGCTGGAACGGAATCCATAACCCAATTCAGCTGAGAACACTTTCTCGTTCACTGCATCCGGGTTGGTCAAGTTGCTCGTAGTAGACTGGAGGAAAGCACCACCCGAGAAGAACGGTGCACGGCTGATATAGCCAATATTGGCAAATACATTGTGATTGTCAGTCAGGTTGTAGTTCAAACCACCCTTGGCAGTCCATCCCAAGAAGTTAACGGTCTCCGACTTTGCATGTGCGGCATCATAGTAGAAGCGGTCATAACGCCAGTAGCCTGTGTTCGAAAGAGAACCGGCAACAAAAGCACTCAGTTTGTCCTTGTTGTATTCGGCCTGTGCAAACACACCTTCCTGCAGAGTATAACCGTCATAGTCACGATAAACTACATCACCCACCTGCAGTTTCTGGTTGACAAAAGCATCACCGGCTGCTGCTGCAGCATTGTTGGCCACCAACACATTCTCACGGGAAGAAGAGTCTACGAAATAGTCGCCACCATAGAGGTCGCAAAGTTCATTGGTGTGTACACCTTTGTAATAACGGAAGTCGATACCGCCATAGAAATCTACATATTCACCGAACTTGGTCGTATAAGTGGAAAGCAAACCCACCCAAGTGTGCTTGTTGTAAGACTTGGACATGGCCATTCGGGAACCATTCTCACTTTCCTGATTCAACTTATAAATTTCGTCGTAAGCAAATGTACCGTCTTCGTGGCGGAAAGTGGTGTTCAAAGTGCCATAAGACGCGCCATACCACTGGCTTCGGTCTGTTGACTCCAAACCTTGGCCGGAATATCCGTAACCGTTTCCGATAGAAGCATAGAGAGCCGTACTCAACGAAGACTTGCTGTCAATCTGCCACAAGTGGTTCAACGAAAGCTGAGGTTTGTGGTAGGCATTGCGGGCGGAAGTCTTTCTTTCACCGTTCAGGCCGTAACCGAAAGTAGGATTATACTTGTAAGGACTGTCGCCGTTCATATATTTCTTGGCCAGAGTCTGCCAACCTTCGATAGTCAGACCATCGTTATTGTTACGCTGGTTGTGCCACTGGGGAGCACCGAAGGCCGTGAACGACAGCTGATGGTTCTCATTGATACGTTTTGCTACATTGATAAACCAATTGTAGGCTTCATATTCCGTTCCCTGAATATATCCGTCGGCCCAAGTCTTGGCGCCCAGCAGTGTCAAGGCCCAACCCGACTTGCTCATGCCGGTCGATACATTGAACATGATTTTATTGTAACCGTCATTTCCCATGGCGTAAGAAATGGATCCACCCTTTTTGGCTTCAACCGAATTGGTCACAATGTTGATAGAACCACCCACCGAAGGAGCTGAAACCTTGGATGCACCCAAACCGCGCTGGGTCTGCATACTACGGGTCACATCGGACAATCCTGCCCAATTGGACCAATAAACACCACCCCACTCCATATCGTTCATCGGCACACCATTAATCATAACAGCAATGTTTTCCGATTCAAAACCACGCATATTGATACGCGAATCGCCGAAACCACCACCTTGCTTGGTCGCATAAACACCCGGAGTTGATTTCAGAATTTCCGGAAATTCCTTCGTTCCCAATTTTTCCTCAATGAATACCGGTTCAACCGTCGACACAGCCACCGGAGTCTTGCGGGCAATGGCCACGGAAGAAGTGATAACCACGTCGTTCAGCATCACCGCATCCGGCTGCATCTTGATGACGCCCAAATCTACGGAGGCTCCCTTCCGAGCAATTTTCTGCTTCAGGTCCTTGTAACCCACATACTTGAATACCAATGTCGCATTGGCAGCAACGCTTTGCTTGAAATAACCGTCCACGTCGGTCACGGAACCTTGTGAAGTACCTTCCACCATTACGGCAGCACCCACCAAAGGCTCGCCTGTTTCAGCATCAACAAGCTGACCCTTCACTGTAGTGGTCTGGGCAAAGGCAGACACGCTGCATACAGCCATCACAGCAATTAACAGGAAATGAATTAGATTTCTTCTCATAATTCTGTTTTTAGTTAGTAGATAGTGTTAATTAAACATTAAATTTTGTTTCCTCGTGCAAAGATAATGAATATAATTCATATAAATATTACACGCATGCTACATTTTTTCAGAGTAGATAAGACTTTTTTTGCAACAAGAAGAAACGCGGAATATAAAAAGATTGAAGCTCAGGAAAAACAATATTTTCCCGAGCTTCAAAATTGAGATTTGCTGTCAATTCGAAACCTAACCCCGTCAATCAGCCATCAGTTTGCGATATCGCACGCGGGTAGGCTCTTCCTTGCCCAACCGCTTCAGCTTGTTTTCTTCGTATTCCGAATAGGAACCTTCGAAGAAGAACACATTCGAATTGCCCTCAAAAGCCAGAATGTGCGTACAGATACGGTCGAGGAACCAACGGTCGTGGCTGATGACCACGGCACAGCCAGCAAAGTCCTCAAGACCTTCCTCCAAGGCACGGAGGGTATTGACGTCGATGTCGTTGGTAGGCTCGTCGAGCAGCAGCACGTTACCCTCTTCCTTCAAGGCCATGGCCAGGTGCAGACGGTTGCGCTCACCGCCCGAGAGGACTCCACAAAGCTTCTCCTGGTCGGCACCCGAGAAGTTGAAACGGGAAAGATAGGCGCGGGCATTAATGTCACGTCCGCCCATACGAATCAGTTCGTTGCCCCCTGAAATGACCTGATAAACACTCTTGTTGGGATCGATATCCTTGTGCTGCTGGTCCACATAGGCCACCTTCACGGTCTCGCCCACCTCAAACTCACCCTTGTCGGGCTTCTCCAATCCCATAATCAGGCGGAACAATGTAGTCTTACCTGCACCGTTCGGCCCGATGATGCCCACGATGCCGTTGGGCGGAAGCATAAAGTTGAGGTCGTCGAAAAGCAACTTGTCACCATAAGCCTTGGCCACATGCTTGGCCTCGATGACCTTGTTGCCCAGACGCGGACCGTTGGGGATAAAGATTTCCAACTTTTCTTCCTTCTCCTTCACGTCTTCGTTCAGCAACTTGTCGTACGAGTTCAGACGGGCCTTTCCCTTGGCCTGACGGGCCTTGGGCGCCATGCGCACCCACTCCAACTCGCGCTCCAGCGTCTTGCGACGCTTGCTGGCCGTCTTTTCTTCCATCTCCATGCGCTTGGTTTTCTGTTCCAGCCAGCTGGAATAGTTGCCCTTCCAGGGAATACCCTCCCCACGGTCGAGCTCCAGAATCCATCCGGCCACATGGTCGAGGAAGTAGCGGTCGTGCGTCACGGCAATCACCGTACCCTCATACTGCTGCAAGTGCTGCTCCAGCCAGTCGATGGACTCGGCATCGAGGTGGTTGGTAGGCTCGTCCAGCAACAGGATGTCAGGCTTCTGCAACAGCAGGCGGCAGAGGGCTACACGGCGACGCTCACCTCCCGACAGATGCTCTACCGACTGGTCTTCGGGCGGACAACGCAAAGCATCCATGGCGCGCTCCAGCTTACTGTCCAGGTTCCACGCATCCGTCGCATCGATGATATCCTGCAATTCAGCCTGGCGGGCGAAGAGCTTCTCCATCTTGTCCGCATCCTCATAGTACTCAGGCAGGCCGAACTTCTGATTGATTTCTTCGTATTCGTTCAGCGCGTCCACGATGGGCTGAACGCCTTCCATTACTACTTCCTTCACGGTTTTCGTAGGATCCAGATAAGGTTCCTGCGCCAGATATCCCACCGAATACCCGGGTGAAAACACCACTTCGCCCTGATAGGATTTATCCAACCCGGCGATAATCTTCAGCAAGGTAGACTTACCCGAACCGTTCAGACCGATGATACCAATCTTCGCTCCATAAAAGAACGACAGATAGATATTCTTCAGCACCTGCTTGTTGTTCTGCTGAATGGTCTTGTTCAGACCTACCATTGAAAAAATAATTTTCTTATCGTCAACTGTTGCCATATAATATATATTAATAATGTAGATAATCTGGTATGAATGACGTACACAATCTGCAGGCACGATGCATACAACCTCCGAAGAGCTTTTCCACATCCTCCTGCAAACCTATGCGCAAAGATAAGAAAAAAAGCAAAAAACTTTGCAACTTCAAAAAAATTATCTATCTTTGCACCCGCTTAACGGCAATAAGGTTTGATTCGCTAGCTCAGCAGGTAGAGCACAACACTTTTAATGTTGGGGTCTTGGGTTCGAGCCCCAAGCGGATCACTCAAACAAAAAGCAAAACAACGAAAACCGCTGATAATCAATCATTATCGGCGGTTTTTCTTTTTATCCATACTGCAAATTGAAGCAGAATATGGCATCTAAAAGGAGGTGAAACAGGTGGACTTGAATTCCACTTAAGAACAAGTCCACCTACCTGGATTATATTTCA
Source organism: Mediterranea massiliensis (assembly GCF_900128475.1). Taxonomy (GTDB): domain Bacteria; phylum Bacteroidota; class Bacteroidia; order Bacteroidales; family Bacteroidaceae; genus Bacteroides; species Bacteroides massiliensis_E. The sequence continues at coordinate 108,023 of NZ_LT635836.1, forward strand.
CTAATTATTAGCGTTTTATATAAAGAACTCTTCCTAAAACATGTATTTCTACACCATCAAAAAAATGAAGAGCATAGTTCTTTTCAGGTGATTTTTCATGGCGTAAGTAATAAGGAAAATTCTCCTAAAATCACTAAAAATAGGTATTGATAAGGTAAAGTATGACCTGTAAATTTGCACCATCAAATAGGGACCATGTTCTTTATATGCAAATTTTAAAAGAAAACATACGGAGTTTTATATTGAAAGTAGCCAGACAGCAATTCGAGCAAAAAGGTTATTCCAAGACTTCCATGCGCGAAATAGCAGATTTAGCAGGAATTGGTGTCGGGAATATCTATAACTACTTCACGAACAAAGATGATTTGTTTCGTGAGGTGGTGCGTCCGGTTTTATACGCTTTGGAAGCTATGTTGCAAGAGCATCACGGCATACGGGGAGAGGATATTATGATGATGAGGTCGGAAGAATACCTGAAATCCTGTATAGACGAATATGTTTCGCTAATTGACAAACATAGCACATTGATGAAGATTCTGCTGTTTCATGCGCAAGGTTCTTCGTTGGAGAGCTTTCGCGAGAATTATACAGATCGTTCTACCGAATTGGTCAAAATCTGGTTCGCGTCCATGCGGCGGAAGCATCCTGAAATCAATACGGCAGTGTCTGATTTTATCATCCATTTGCATACGGTATGGATGTTCACGATGTTCGAGGAACTGTTGATGCACGCCATACCCCGACAGGAAATGGAGGCTATTTTACATGATTATATTTTGTTTGAAATTCAAGGTTGGAGGGCAATCATCAAGATATGAGATACAGACAGCTTAAATATAAAAAGACAGCTGCGTTAGAGCGGTTGGCAAGGAGGAAATCTTCATAGAGGTTTCCTCCTTTTTTTATGAACAAATCTGAATATCGTTCACTATTAAACACCTAAAGATATGAAACAGAAACATGAGTTTAAGAGCATCGTGGCGGAAACACTACTTATTCCGCTATACATGCGAGCAAAAGAAAGCCGTCGAGATAACCCCATTCTGAATGACAAGACTGCGGAACAGCTGGCGGACAATTTGGAATATGATTATTCCCAATTTGATGGAGCAAAACTGAGTGAAGTGGGATGTGTGGTGCGAGGATGGTATTTTGACCGTGCCGTACAGCAGTTTATCGAAACGCATCCAAATCCGGTCGTGGTGAATGTGGGTTGTGGGCTGGATACCCGTTTCCAGCGTATCGGAAACGGAAAGACTATCTTTTATGATATGGATCTGCCGGAAGTCATTGCGTTGCGCCGGAAACTGATACCTGAACAGCTGGGTAATATCTATATCGCTGCGTCCTTGCTGGAAACCGACTGGATGGACAATCTCTGTCGGAAACATCCCAATGCGGAATTTATTTTTATTGTGGAAGGAGTGCTGATGTATTTTTATGAAAAGCAGGTAAAAGCCTTCCTGCATGCCGTGGCAAGCCGTTTCGAGGGAGGCGAACTGTGGTTTGACGTATGCGGTACGATAATGAGCCGGCACGGGGTAAAGCCAGACTCGCTTCGCAAGCATAAGGCTCAAATCCGCTTCGGACTGAGTGACGGGCGTTTGGTCGAACAATGGGAACCAACTTTGCAACTTATTGAGCAAGCCAATTATATGAAGTTTTTCCGTTCACGCTGGGGATTTTTCTTTGGTTATGTGCTGGGACAGATACCCTGGTTATGTTTTAAATTCAGTTCAATGTTGGGATATAAAATAGCATAAATAGAATCTACCAGTTCATTAAAAGGAAATCTTGTCTATTGTCTGCAGGACTTGATGAAGTGAAAGTAGATAAAAAAGAAAAAGAATATATGTATAGTTACGAGAAAACAATATAATAATGGGAACTTTAAAAAAATTACAGGGCTATATGGGACAGCGACGGATTCTCTTTCCTTTGTCCCTCATTCTGTCGGCACTTAGTGCGTTGGCAGGATTGGTGCCGTACATATTGATATGGCTTATTGTAAAAGAATTACTTGTACCGGATACCGTCGGCGATACGGACATGATGGTTTATGCCTGGTGGGCAGCTGGTCTGGCCATAGGAAGCGTTGTGCTTTACTTTGTTGCATTGATGGCTTCACATCTGGCTGCTTTCCGTGTGGAAAGCAATATCCGACGTGATGCGATGGAACGTGTAGTGGCTATGCCGCTTGGTTTTTTTGATCAAAATACATCCGGACGAATCCGTAAGATTATTGATGACAATGCCAGCATTACGCATACTTTTCTGGCTCACCAGTTGCCTGATCTGGCAGCTACGGTATTGATGCCTCTGTTGACTACGGTGCTTATTTTCGTTTTTGACTGGCAGTTGGGATTGGCCTGTCTTGTCCCCGTACTGGTAGCGATGGGATTAATGACTTACATGATGAACGGAAATGGACGGGAATTCATGAGTAAATACATGACCGCTTTGGAAGAAATGAATACGGAGGCTGTAGAATACGTACGTGGTATTCCTGTAGTAAAAGTATTCCAACAGACCATTTATTCATTTAAGAATTTTCATCGAAGTATTATGAATTATAATAGAATGGTAACGGCATATACACGTATGTGGTGTCACCCTATGACATTCTATACGGTAATTATCAATGGTTTCGCTTTCTTTCTCGCTCCTGTCTCCATACTGATGATAGGGCATGGTAATGAGCCTGTATCAGTACTGGTAGATTTCTTCCTTTTTATTCTGCTTACCCCTCTTTTCTCACAAAGTATTATGAAAAGCATGTATCTCCAACAAGCTACAGGGCAAGCTGGAGAAGCGATAAACAGGTTGGAAGATCTGCTGAACTATGAAGTGCTGAAAGAAGCGGATAATTCACAAAAGCCCAAACGGTTTGATATCATGTTCGAACATGTTTCTTTTTCTTATCCTGGTACCGGACAAAAGGCCATAGACAATATCAGTTTTAAACTTCCCCAAGGTCAGACTTATGCTCTTGTGGGGGCTTCCGGCAGTGGGAAAACGACAATAGCCCGTCTGCTTCCACGTTTCTGGGATGTGCAGGAAGGCCGGATTAGTATAGGCGGCGTAGATGTACGAGATATTTCTAAAGAATCATTAATGGACAGCATAGCCTTTGTTTTCCAGCAGGCTCATCTTTTTAAAACTACCTTATGGGATAATCTCATTTACGGCAAACCAAACGCCACAAAAGAAGAGGTAAGCCGTGCGATTGATGCGGCACAATGCAGGGAAATTATAGACCGTTTGCCGGATGGATTGCAAACAAAAATCGGGGCTGAAGGTACTTACTTGTCGGGTGGTGAACAGCAGCGTATTGTACTGGCACGTGCCATTCTGAAAGATGCACCTATTGTGGTACTTGATGAAGCTACGGCTTTTGCCGACCCAGAAAATGAAGTGCTTATTAAACATGCTCTGAAAGAATTGACTCGTGGAAAAACTGTTCTGAAGATTGCTCACCGCTTGTCAACTGTAGTTGATGCTGACCGTATTCTTGTAGTAGATAATGGGGAAATAGCAGAAGAAGGAACTCATCAGGAACTTTTGGCAAAGAAGGGAATTTATGCGGTAATGTGGAATGAATATAACCGTTCCGCAAGCTGGACTATTGGCAGAAAGGAGGATAATAATCATGATTAAAACCATACAACAACGCTTTGCCCTGTCGTATCAGGGAGCTAAGGATTTTCTGAGAGGTGTATTGTTTACTACACTGTTGGATCTGGCACTGATGTTGCCGGCTGTTTATGTTTTCCTGTTTTTGGATGATTGGCTGAGGCCTTTACTTGTTTCAGGAACATCGACAACTCACGGATTGTTATACTACGGATTGCTTGGCCTAGGTTTCATGGGAGTAATGTATGTTATAGGTTATTTCCAGTATAACAGTACTTATACGTCGGTCTATGACGAGAGTGCAATACGCCGTGTGTCATTGGCAGAGAAGTTACGTTTATTGCCATTGGCTTTTTTCGGAGAGAAGAATCTTTCAGACCTTACAGCTACCATTATGGATGACTGTTCGGACATGGAACATACTTTTTCACATGCTGTGCCACAGCTTTTTGCTTCTCTAATTGCTATCCTGTTAATAGCAATTGGCATGTTTTTCTATAACTGGCAGTTAGCCTTGGCTCTTTTCTGGGTAGTTCCGACAGCAATGGCGTTACTCATATTTTCTCAACGAAAAATGAGAACGGGTAATCGTGAAAATTATCTGAACAAACGGGCGGTAAGTGAAGCTATACAGGAAGGATTGGACAATATTCAAGAAATAAAAGCATATAATCAAGAGACAAACTACCGCCAGACCCTTACCGACAAGATTGACTCCTACGAACAGGCACTGACCCGTAATGAACTGTTGCTTGGCGTATTGGTGCATGGAGCTCAAAGTTTGCTTAAGTTAGGCATAGCTTCTGTTATCATAGTTGGAGCTGATATGCTTTCAACAGGCAGGCTTGATCTTTTTGTCTATCTTGTTTTTCTGGTTCTTGGTTCCCGGATTTACGCTCCTATAGATGAAGTGATGAACAACCTTGCTGCCCTTTCTTATCTTGATGTACGTATTCGACGTATGCGCGAGATGCAGGACATGCCTGTTCAGCATGGAACCACAAAGTTCACGCCTGAAAATTTTGACATAGTGTTCAATCATGTAGATTTTGCTTACGAAACGGGTAAGCAAGTATTGTATGACGTGAGTTTTATTGCCCGTCAGGGGGAAATTACAGCATTGGTAGGCCCTTCGGGGAGCGGTAAGAGTACAGCTGCTAAACTTTCCGCGCGTTTTTGGGACATACGACAGGGATCAATCACTCTTGGTGGAATTGACATCAGCCAGATAGAGCCGGAAACTTTGCTACGTTATTTTTCTGTTGTGTTTCAGGATGTGGTTTTATTCAATGCATCTGTTATAGATAATATTCGTATCGGTCGCCGTGACGCAACGGATGAAGAAGTCTTGCGTGTGGCACATTTGGCGCAATGTGATGAGTTCGTTACCAAGATGCCTGACGGATACCGTACTGTTATCGGAGAAAACGGAAATACACTCTCCGGAGGCGAACGTCAGCGTATTTCTATTGCCCGTGCTTTACTTAAGGATGCTCCTATCGTTCTATTGGATGAAGCTACGGCATCACTGGATGTTGAAAATGAGACTAAAATACAAACGGCGATTTCAGAACTGGTGCGTGACAAGACGGTCCTCATTATTGCCCATCGTATGAGAACTATTGCCCATGCGGATAGAATTGTAGTATTGAAAGACGGTATGGTAACAGACGTAGGCACTTCTGATGAACTTATCCAAAAGGATGGATATTTCAAGCGTATGATAGAGTTACAAATGAAAAAACAAAAATACTGAGAATAACTCATCACATACATTGTTCGGGACATGGTCATCATGGCCATGTCCCGGATGCAATCAACATTACTGTATAGTTTTTCATTACCCGCATATAGTAGAATATGCAGAAGATGTCGTGTAGGATTGTTTTACAACTGAGGGGACAAAAAATATTGAGAATGTGAAGGATTATATTCTGTGATAATGTTTATGTTATTGAAACGAAAGGATTCATCCTGCTACCCGTAAGAATCTTTTGGGAGTTATCTGATATCATTGAAATTTATAAATTCTTTCCAGTAGTTTATTGCCTAACAAGGGACGGTAGTGTCCTGATTCATAATAGTTGTGATAATCTTCTGTAAACTCGTTAATACCACTGAAATCATATACATTTTCTTTTCCAAAAATGCTTTGCAAGATTTCTCTATCATCCGGGTGCAGTTCTTTCTGGTTATAATCCGGACTGATAACGACACGTATTGAGGTGTTATGACGACGCAGCACGTCCATGATTTCATCCAGTACCTTCCGTTGCTTTTGATATATGGCGGGAGCAGTTATGGTGACCGTGCCATCCCGTTCGGGAAACTCTTTTTTACGATTTTTCCAATACGCCTCGCCTTCCTGTTCAATCTGCTTTTCACGAGGGTTGAATGCGTCATTATTCTTCGAATCACGTATCCTTCCATAAGGATTCATTCGTTTCATTTTCAGTTCTACTTTTCCGGTTATGCGGTATTTCAGGTATGGGAACAAAAAATCAGGTGTTGCGAATCCCTGTATGAACGCCAACTGAACCGTAAACGGATTACGCCCTGATATGGCAGACGGAAGAATATTACTGGGACCCGTCAGGAGCTCAAAATGTGAAAGGGAAGCCCGATCAAGAATTATCAGCACATTCTTTATTTCTGCACCTTCACGGTCAAGGGCACGGAGTTTGAGGCTTATCGCTTTTATGCTCTCCGCATTGCCGAAAAGGCGGATGGCACGATCGCCGGGAGCAAGATATTTTTCCCATTCCCCGCATCGGAATGCCATCGTGCAGGAATTACCCAAAATAAATGAATTGAAATGCACGCTGTCATTATGGTTCTTGTATATTTGCCAACCTACATGATGTTCGTTCAGTGTGACATCAGAATCATATACGTCATATTTGTGAAGTACCATAAAAGGATCATCGTAAACGTACAGGGCAATCAAAGCCCAAAATGGTATGGTGAACAGGACTAACTTTCGGACAAAGTGTAGGAAAGCAGACCGTTTACGGATGTTTGCACCAATAATAGTATCCAGATTTTTTTCCATCAGAATTGCAGATATATGAAGTCTTCCGTACCGAACTTGCCATAGGCAAACACGGCAAACACAATTAAATAATACACTGTCCAGCGAAATAAGGCAGGCTGCTTTTCAAAACGAAGGTGCAAGTCGCCTTTGGACATAAAAAAGTCATAAAGCAGTATCAACAACAAGGTGGAGCCTGCCACGATACAGATGTGGTCGGACATACCGATATTAATTTCTTTCCAGCTCGCATGGGTCTGAAAAGAAATACTCCGCAGGAAATAGAATGCGTCTGAAACGGACTGTGCCTTGAAAAACACCAGCGATACGGCAAAGATGAGGTAGGTGCGGATAATTGAAAGCGTGGCGAACAGCCGTTTGCCGATACGCTTCCTTACCTTGTTCCGTATTTTTTCAGTCCTCAGTTCCCATGCAATCACAAGTCCCTGTATGAATCCATAGACGGCAAATGTCCATCCCGCACCATGCCATATACCCAAGGCAATAAAGGTTACCATAAGGCTTGCAGCCACACCCCATTGCCCCCAACGGCGTGTAAGCGACGACAAAGGGAGAAAAAGGTAATCCCGTACCCAGGAGGAAAGGGAAATATGCCAGCGACGCCAGAACTCAGCCGTGGTTTGGGCGGCAAAGGGATGCGCGAAGTTGGGCGACAGTTTCAAGCCAAACAGCATTCCTGTTCCAATCGCCATATCCGTGTAGCCGGAAAAATCGGCATAAAGTTCAATGGGATAGAGAAGGCAGGCCATAAGCAGTTGCACGCCTGAGACGGTGTGCATCGAATCGAACACCCCGTCAATATAGGGTCCTATATGGTCGGCAAGTAGCAGTTTCTTCACCAAGCCCACCACAATCAGCCTCAGGCCATAGGTTATCATGGGATAGGATGCAGGAGAGAGTCTTCGGACTTGCGGAAGCAAATCGGCGGACCGTTCAATCGGGCCAGACAGGAACTTCATGAACAGAAGCATATAAAGCAGGAAATCAATCAGACTACGTTCTGTCTTTTCCTCCTCCCAATAGACTTCCGTCAAGTAGCCGATGGCCTGAAAGGTATAGAACGACATTCCCAATAGAAAAATAAAACCAGAGTCTCCGTTTAAGCGGTTGGCATAACGGAAACCAATCCAGCAGAGGACAAGGCAGGATATGCTGCTCCAGTAAATCAAACTGGATCCTCTTTCCTTTTCGCAGGCTTGCTCGACAAGTATCGCCGCACCGTATGTAAAAAGGCTTACGACCAGTGCCGTGACAAGAAATGCGGGATTGAAGTATCCGATGAAAACTCCACTTGCCGCAAGCAAAACAAACTTCCGTCCTTTATCACTGACAAAATGGTATAATGTGAAACAGAGCAGGAACAGCAGGACAAATTCAAGGGAAATGAATGACATTGCTTTTTCCTCCTATCCTATTGGGCCTTATTCATGATGGTATGGCAAAGATCGCCCACATTTTTCAATTTCACTATCTCGCGAAACGAAAAACGCACACCGAACTTTTTCTCTATCTCGGTGAGCAGTATCATATTGGTCAGGGAATCCCATCCGTCCACATCCTGGGCAGTAGTGCTTTCGGTCAATGTGACGTCGTCTCTCTTTAATACTTTTCTGAATATTCCGTTCAAGATTTCCAATAATTCTGTTGTTTCCATATACTTGATTGCTTTTTTATTTATTGAGTGATGTTCTTTAATAGTTGGTTCCGGTCAATTTTGTTACTGTTGTTTTGTGGAAAACAAGGGATGAAGTGAATGCGACGGGGCAACATATAAGACGGCACATGGCTTAGCATATATCGTTCAAGTTCCTCCGTGTTTTCAGCATCCTTTTCTATAACAAGGTGCAGTTCACAATTTCCGTCAGAAGTATAAACCGGCAAAACCAAAGCGTTGCAAGTATGCCTGTAAAACGCCTTAACGTGGTGTTCTATTTCACCCAATTCTATCCTGAAACCTTGTATCTTTACTTGCGTGTCCTTACGACCACAATAAATAATATCTCCATCAGAATCTGCCAGACAAAGATCGCCGGTACGGTAATAGAGCTTTCCGGAGGGATCTGTAACAAAACTTTCCGCAGTTCTTTCGGGAGCGCACCAATATCCGCTCATTAACTGCGGCCCGGCAATCCACAATTCCCCGATCTCGCCAATCGGAAGTCGTTTGCCCGAAGGGGAGGCAATCACATAGTCCATACCCTGAAAAGGTCTTCCTATTGCGGCCATACCGTTATGGTGCTTGGCTCCTTCAGCCGGAATAACATACGAAGTGCAGTAGATGGTAGCTTCGGTAGGTCCATACAGATTGATTACCGTAGCATTGGGAATGCAAGGGCGAAATTCATCAAGCAGATTCACATCGGTGGCTTCGGCTGTGACTATGAGATAGCGCAAGTCCGGAAAACTGATTTCCCCAAAATAAGGACGTGATAACCGAAGTACGGAAGGGGCTACTGCCGCAAACGTGAGACGATGGCGCTCCATGAGATCCAATACGTTCAGGTATTTCATTCCTTTCTGCGGAACAGCATAGACACACGCTCCGAGGGTGAGTGGATAAAGAAACGACACGACGGAGACATCGAATGTCAGTTCAAACATCTGGAGCATACGGTCGTTTTCGTCCAGTTTCCATCCTAAAGCACGATAAGCCTGGTAGAAAGCATTCAGGTTCCTTCGAGATATCGGAACACCCTTGGGTTCTCCCGTACTTCCTGACGTGAAGATAATGTAAGCGGGCACGTCGGGATTAACCTCATACAGCACAATGCCGGACGGCAAAGCAGACCGACGTGAGGAGAGAGACACACGTTTGGCACTGATGTCAGCGGGAAGTATATTGCCATTCTCCCCACTGTAAAGCAACAGGCCAATACCGGATTGCCTGGCAATCCGAGAGTTGCGCTCTGCAGGATAATCGGGATGCAACATGACATAGGTTTTAACGGAAAATAATAGGATAAAACGCAGAATAAAGCGAATTTGAGCATTCTCACTGACGGTCAGAGAGTTTGGCTTCGGGTGGCACAGAATGGCACAAGGGCGGAAAAACGGATTTAGGCGGATTGCAGTAACAGATGTACTTCCAAACCATTACCCGACACCGAATGCACATTTAACACTAACAGTCTCTATTTCTGCGTTCTGCGTAGGTTTACATTCTGCCTTTACAACTCCCGTAAACTAATTTTGCACCAAACAAAAAGTAGGATTATGAGGAGTACTTTCAAGACCGTCTTCTATGTAAACGGAAGCAAGGAAAAGAATGGGATTGTCCCCATCATGGGACGGGTTACAATCAACGGGACTATCGCGCAGTTCAGTTGCAAACAGCGCATCTCCAAGGATTTGTGGGATGCCAAAGGCAACCGGGCAAAAGGTAAGAGCCGCGAGGCGGTGGCTGTGAACTATACGCTTGACAACATCAAGGCGCAGATAACTAAGCACTACCAGCGGCTTTCCGACCGTGAGGCGTATGTCACGGCTGAAATGGTACGCAACGCCTATCAGGGCATCGGCACGGAGTATGAAACATTGTTACGAGCATTTGACAAGGAGAACGAGGCGTTTGCCAAACGGGTGGGCAAAGACCGCTCTAAGCGCACGTATCAGAAGTATCTGACCGTCCGCAAATACGTGGCGGAGTTTATCAAGCGTCAATACAAGCGGACAGACATGGCGATGAACGAACTGACGGAGGACTTCATCCGTGACTACTGCCTGTACCTGCGTAACGAGGTCGGGCTGGCGCAATCGTCCGTGTGGATATACTCCATACCGTTGAAACACATCGTCACCACGGCTCACTACAACGGCAAGATACCGAGAAACCCGTTTGCGATGTACCACGTTGACCCTGACCACAAGGAGCGCGGCTTTCTCACGGAGGACGAGATGCGGGCATTGGGCGCAATCAAACTGGACAATCCCAACTTCGCATTGGCGAAGGATTTGTTCCTGTTCGGGTGCTGGACGGGCATCTCGTTCACGGACATAAAGAATTTGACCACCGACAACATCGTTGAAATAAACGGCACACCTTGGATTGTGTCGAAACGTCAAAAGACGGGAGTACCGTTCCAAATCAAGCTGATGGACATCCCGATGCAGATTATCAAGCGTTACGAGCCGTTCAGGACTGACAAGCGGCTTTTCAATATCGGCTCGCTTGACATGGTGAACAAGCGTATCAAGGCTGTGGCGAAGAAATGCGGGATAGAAAAGCCGGTTTCATTCCATTTAAGCCGCCATTCATTCGCTGTTTTGGCATTGAATTACGGTATGCCGATAGAAAGCGTAAGCAAGATTTTGGGGCATACGAACATAACCACCACGCAAATTTACGCGAGTGCGCCCAGACTGGTCGCTTGATAAATACTTCTGTAGCAAGAAGTTAGGATTGGGTTCAATATAATCCTATCGTCAATCAGCTTATCCGACGGGGAAACCTAACGGGGAGTGTAGCATGCTGATTAAAGCCCTGAGTCTACTAATAGCCAAGTAGCGACTGAAGGGCAAGACGAAACGACATATACAAGGATGAAGCCTTGATTGGTTGAACGATAGTTCGGTGGTACCACATCTTGCAATAGCGGAAGGCTTTTATATACGCTATTTCATAGTACTCTGGCTATTTTGTGCGTTAGTTCAGAGCATTAAGAACCGACTATGACACAGCCGCAATAAGCGGACAAGAACGAAAGTCGCATCCGACAATATGTCACGCTAATAGTTATCAAGTGAAACTAACTGGGGATTGCCTAAGTCAGAACGCCTCAAAGGCTATGAGAGCTGGTCTCTGAATATCTGATATGGCAACGGAGTTCCCATAGTAGTCCGAGCAAGTTAACGGCTTGTACATGGCGAAGGGGAACAGTCCATAACTTTAGTACAAACAAAGGAAAACGTGAGAGACGTATGAGAAATCCCGAGCAAGTATTAAACATTTTAGCTGAACACAGCAACGAGTCAGGTTACAAATACGAACGACTCTATCGTATTCTGTTCAATGAGCAGATGTTCTTAGTCGCATATCAGCGCATTCATGCAAAACCAGGCAATATGACACCCGGTACTGATGGACAGACGGAGGACGGCATGAGCATTGACAAGATACACGCATTAATAGACAGTCTCAAAAGCGAAGTCTATAGGCCTAAACCGGCAAAGAGGGTTTACATACCGAAGAAGAGCGGAAAGTTACGTCCGCTCGGTATCCCTACGTTTGCAGATAAATTAGTGCAAGAGGTAGTGAGAATGGTTCTCGAAGCCATATACGAAGGATATTTTGAACGGACTTCACATGGTTTCAGACCACACAAAAGCTGCCACACGGCACTTAAGAGTCTACAGAATAATTTCAACGGAACAAAGTGGTTCATTGAGGGAGACATAAAAGGTTTCTTTGACAATATCAACCATGGCGTGATGATAGAAATTCTGAGGGAACGCATATCTGACGAACGTTTCCTTCGGTTAATACGTAAATTTCTCAACGCTGGATATTTGGAAGAATGGCACTTCAATAGAACTTATTCGGGTACGCCTCAAGGTGGAATTATCAGTCCAATACTGGTTAATATCTACCTGGACAAGTTCGATAAGTATATGAAGAAGTATGCACAAGATTTCCATAAGGGTAAAGTTAGACACCGCAACAAGGATATCGGCAGACTGAACAATCGAGTTCACTATCTAAAGAAGAGAATGAAGGAGGTGACGGACGTTGATAAATTGGAAGCAATGCGGGAGGAAGTTCGTAATAAGCAACAGCAAATACTGACTATGCCGAGCGGTAACGATATGGATGAGAATTTCCGTAGATTGAATTATGTACGCTACGCTGATGATTTCCTTATAGGGGTCATTGGAAATAAAGCAGAGTGCGAGAAAATCAAGGCGGATGTCACACAATTTATGCAAAAGAAGCTAAAATTGGAAATGTCACAAGAAAAGACCTTGATAACCAACGCACAAGACAGTGCAAAATTTCTCGGCTATGAAATATCAGTCCGTAAAGATTACACAACGCAGAAAAATGCAAGAGGAGAAACTCGTAGACATCGTAATGGTAATGTGATACTACACGTATCACGAGAAGTAATAAAGAAGAAGTTACTGAGTCTTGAAGCCATGAATGTGAAAACACAAAATGGCAAAGAAGTGTGGAGGTCTAAAGGTAGAACATACCTGATAGACAATGAGCCACAAGACATAGTAGCACGTTTCAACACAGAAATCAGAGGATTCTACAACTACTACTCCATTGCAAACAATGCATCGGCACTTGGACGTTCATTTGGATGTATCATGAGGTTCAGTATGCTAAAGACATTTGCGCAAAAACTTAACAGTTCCGTCAGAACCATAACAGACAAGTATCGTGAAGATGATAAATTTGTGGTGTGGTATACGGACAAGAAAGGCGAACGCAAACCAAGGGTGTTTTACAATGAGGGCTTCAAGCGTATTACCGACTTGGGAACTCAAAAATGTGATAACTTGCCCTACTTGTTCAACACTCCATCTATGAGTCTGGTCGAAAGACTGACTGCAAATAAGTGTGAGTTGTGCGGAAAAGTAGGAAATGTTGTGTCACACCACGTCAGGAAACTCTCAGATTTAAGAGGCAAAACCGGATGGGAACGTAAAATGCTCAAAATGCATAGAAAATCTTTAATCGTCTGTGCAGAATGTCATAACATGATTCATGCGGAGAATAGCTAAAATGCCGTTATGGGCGGAGAGCCGTATACATGGAGACGTGTACGTACGGTTCGGAGGCAGGCTGTCGGAAACCTACCACCGTAAGGTGGCATGGCGCCGACAGCCGAGCCTACAAGTGACCAACGCTAAACTTGAAAACGACATATCCGCCTTTGAGAGCAAGATAAGCGGACGTTTCGCCATTTGACGTACAGCCTATGAAACGGACAACTATCACGATGGACGGGTGTGGCAGGATTGTCGTGCCGTCTGATACTGCCAGCGTGTGGATGTGTGAAATGGAATTGGTGACGCTGTTCGGTGTCATCGCCCCGACACTCCGTGCAGCCATCCGAGCCGTGTACAAGAGCGGAGTATTGCAGCCTTACGGTGTGGAAAGGCGTATCAAGTTACCAAACGACTATTATGCAGAAACGTATGCCCTGCCAATGGTCGTGGCACTCGCTTTCCGCATCAACACGCCCAACGCCGCAAGGGTGCGCAATGCCCTGTTGGAAAGGCTGTGCTTGCGAAAAGACAGACAAATGCTTTGGCTTTCGTTAGGCAACAGCACATCGTGTAAGTGTTAGCGGGTGCAGTTGCGTGTCAATACGCCCGTGCACTCACACAATCCCTTTGCCCGAAGAAGTACCATTTTCCGCTTCTCCGGGCTTTTCTTTTCGTCTTTTGACAGCTGGCATTACCCATTCCGCTGCATTTTCTTGTCCGTTAGTTTCTTTTGCGTCGTTCTGCATAGTTTTACGTATCAAGGCTTTAGCCGCCCTGTCGTAGCTTTGCAGCCATGTTTAATCCGCCTGCCGACAAGGTGTCGGCGGCACTAAATCTGTATTAAAGACATGGAAAAGAAAGAAACATTCATCCGAGTAGGCACCGCGCTCTACAAGATTGTAAACCAGCCCCGTATTGACGGCGGCTATGTGAGGAAACGCATCGCATGGAACTCCGAGACCCTGCGGCAGGACTACGGCAAGGACTATATGGCGAGCGTTCCCAAGTATGACGGCTTCTGCACCGTTCCCGACCATGTGGGCTACCAGCCCGTTGTCGGCAAGTTCCTCAACCTCTACGAGCCGATAAGCCACCAGCCGCAGGAGGGCGACTTCCCCTGCATCCGTTCGTTGGTGGAACACATCTTCGGCGAACAGTACGAGTTGGGCATGGACTACTTGCAGCTGCTCTACCTCTATCCCGTTCAGAAACTGCCCATCCTCCTGCTCGTGTCCGAAGAGAGGAATACGGGCAAAAGCACGTTCCTGAACTTCCTGAAAGCCGTATTCCAAAACAACGTGACTTTCAACACCAACGAGGACTTCCGCAGCCAGTTCAATTCCGACTGGGCGGGCAAGTTGCTCATCATGGTGGACGAGGTGCTGCTCAACCGCCGTGAGGACAGCGAGAGGTTGAAGAACCTAAGCACCACGCTTTCCTACAAGGTGGAGGCGAAAGGCAAAGACCGTGACGAGATAGGCTTCTTCGCCAAGTTCGTGCTTTGCTCCAACAACGAGCATCTGCCCGTTATCATTGACGCAGGGGAGACACGCTATTGGGTGCGAAAGATTGTGCCGCTCCAAAGCGATGATACCGATTTCCTGCAAAAGCTAAAAGCGGAAATTCCCGCTTTCCTGCATTTCCTTGCTGGTCGAAAGCTATCCACTGAGAAGGAAAGCCGCATGTGGTTCAACCCGAAGCAGCTGGAGACGGATGCCCTGCGGAAGATTATCTGAAGCAACCGCAACCGATTGGAGATAGAGATGGCGGAACTGCTGCTTGACATCATGGCGAAGATGGAAGTGGAAACGGTGTCTTTCTGCCTTAACGACATCATCCCGTTGCTTGTCTGCTCACAAGTCAAGGTGGAGAAGTCGCAGGTTCGGAAAGTGGTGCAGGAGTGCTGGAAACTAACACCAGCTCCCAATGGTCTTACTTATACCGCCTACCAATACGGCGGCACAGACCGTTACCAAACCCGAAGATGCGTGGGCAGGTACTATACCGTCACGAAAGGTCTGCTGGAAAGGCTTTGATATTCTGTTGAATTGTTGAATAAAGATAGAAAAGTATTGGTATATAATAACATACAACCTCAACAAACCGCCAACAACACACAACGGCTGATGAAAAGAAAAAGCATCGGCACACCTCTCCGAACTTGCCTTTTCTTTTCACATCCGTTTGTTGGGTGACATGCTTTTGTTGAGAGATTGTTTAGAGTATATCTTGCAGTATATCAGTATATTATCTACTCGCATCAACAATTCAACGCTTTTTCACCCTCAACAAGTCCGCCGGGGAAGCAACAGAGGCGAACACCGCCATCCGCAGGCAGGTCGGACGGACTTCCATCCTACCGACCGACAAGGGAAAGCCGATGTCGCTGGCGAAAAGAAAAAGGCGTAAGATACCCACAGACAACATCGCCGACACCGCCGCAGGCTTTTGGGAAGCAAAAAGCCATAGCTTATTAGGGCGTTTTCTTCACGCACCGCTGACGCTAATGCTAAAAACACCCCAATGAGCCAGCGGGGTTGCACCCCTCTGGACACCCCCGTTTGCCCCGTGCGGCACGACCGCAGGCGGACGGATACCGACAAACAAGTTTGTAGAACCTAACAAAACAAGAAACGAACATGGGATACATAAGCATCCAAATCAACAAGGCGAAAGGGTCGGCTGACACGGGCGCATCCGATCATATAGAACGCAAGACCACGCCCAAGAACGCAGACCCCACACGCACCCACCTCAACCGTGAATTGGTGGAATTTCCCGACGGTGTGGCAGACCGCACCGGAGCGATAAGCCACCGCATCCACACGGCTGGCATCAAACGGAAGATAACACCCGACCAAGTGCGGGCAATCCGCATCGTGCTTTCGGGTACACACGAGGATATGATGAGAGTGCAGGACGAGGGCAGACTATCCGAATGGTGCGATGACAACCTGCAATGGCTGCACCGCACATTCGGCAGGGAGAACACCGTATCGGCAGTGCTGCACATGGACGAGCATACGCCGCACATCCACGCCACGGTCGTGCCGATAGTGACGGGCGAACGCAGGAAAGCAAGGAAGAAGCAAGCGGAGGGCAGACGCACCTACCGAAAGAAAGCCAACGCCGTGCGCCTGTGCGCCGATGACCTCCTGACCCGTGAAAGGCTTGTCGCCTACCATGACAGCTACGCCGCAGCGATGGCGAAGTACGGCTTGCAGCGTGGTGTCCGAGGTTCGGAGGCACGGCACATGACAACCGCCCAATACTACCGTGACCTGAAACGGCAGACGGGAGAGCTTGAAGCCAACGTACAGCAGTTGCAGACCGAACAGCAACAGGCGGAACGGCAGCTTGACGAAGTGCGGAAAGAAATCAAGTCGGAGAAGTTGGAAGCCGCCAAGACCGAGGCGAAAGCGGCACTCGTGGCAAAGGTCGGTTCTCTTTTGGGCAGCGGCAAGTTGAAAGCGGAAAGGGAGGAATTGCAGCAACGCATATCCGCCCTTGAAAGTCAGAACGAAGAATTGGTACGGCATATCAAGACAATGGAACAGACACATAGGGAAGAACGCACCAAGTTCAATGAGTATATGGACAGGATACAGCGTTATTTCCCTTATGTGGAGAAGCTGCTTCCGTTGATTGACTTTTGCCGAAACACCTTGCATTTCTCTGAAAGGCTAATCCAAGAATTGTGCAAGTTGAAGAAAGTAAGGCTGAAAGGCGATTTCTATTCCCCTGAATTCAACCGAAAGTTCCGTGACGAGAATGCGGCTTTCTCATTTGAGGAGGACAAGACCAAGAAAGAACACTACCATATATGCGTGAATGATATTTCGCTTGTCCAATGGTTCAGACAGAAAGCGAATGAATGGAGAAACGGTTTAGGGATTACACCTACAAGGCAGGATAAGGGACTAAAAATATAGGATGTGCTCAAAAACACTCCAAAATCAAATAAAAACATTATAAGATAGGGGATTACCGAAAAAATCCTCTATCTTTGTAATTGGATTGAGGCAACTCTTTCCAAGACATACGAGAAAAAAGAAAAAGCGTTATGCTTATCTCTAAGTCGGGAACGTAGGAAATTCAAGACTTATTCAGAGAGACGGCATAGTGGTTCTCACGCTATAGCGTAGGCTGTTATTACCATATCCTGAATAAAGGTTTTTCCTACGACCTCCGACTTAAGACGTGGTAGCATTGCAGTTCCACGCTTCGTGGTTTTAATTAAAAGGTCAAAAGGGACTGTAAGACCATGTATATTAACATTATGGCTATTTCAATAATTGAACGTCATGGAAGTTGGTATGACATCTTTGACGACCGTGGAAAAAAACAAAAAACAATGCCTGAAAGTATTGGGACGATGCTTGGATGGAGTACACATTTCTTTATCGTTCAAAAGGGGGCGTGGTATGATTTGTATGATGAATCAGGTAAGAAGTATAAAACTCTTCCTGAATCAATAGGCTCATTTGTAAGTATAGCAGGAGATACTTTTGTAATAAGAAAGGGTTCTTGGTTAGATACTTATGATATATTTGGAAAGAAAATAAGCACACGTCCGGTACGTTAAAGGATAAGCCATGTCGGTATGTGATGAAAATCGTTCCGACATGGCTTTAAATATAATAAAACGTTTGTGTATTTGCGAATAAATTAAATACATTTCTTCATTAGTGTCCACTAAAAAATCATAGAAGTTCTTTGAAATTATTGAAATTCAATTTGTTATAGGTAATTTTAGATTCCCGAGACTTGAATTTAACTTTGCGGTCAAAATCAGACCGTTATGTTTAAAGACGAGTACGTTTTCTCTCAATTAGTTAAATTCCTTGATTACGAGAAATTCAAATACATTGTGAAGAAATACAATGGCAACAAGTATATCAAAAGCTATACCTGTTGGAATCAGTTGCTTACGATGATGTTCGGTCAGCTATCCAATCGAGAGAGCCTCCGAGATCTGGTTGTGGCTATGGAAGCACATGCTGGGAAACTCTACCATCTCGGAATCGGGAAATCTGTAACACGAAGCAATCTCAGTAAGGCTAATGAGCAACGTGATTACCATATTTTCGAGGAGTATGCAACATTCATGATTGCCGAGGCCCGCAAGCGTAGAATCAATAAAATATTCGAACTTGACGGTCATGTTTACGCATTTGACTCTACAACGGTTGATTTGTGCCTGTCGGTGTTTGAATGGGCCAAATTTCGCAAACATAAAGGCGGAATAAAGTTGCATACGCTCTATGATGTTGAAGCGGAAGTACCTGCATTTGTGCATATTACACCTGCCAACATTCACGATTCAAAGGCTATGCCTGAGATACCATACGAATCTGGAGCGCACTACATATTCGACCGCGGATATAACGACTTCAGCAATCTTAATACGATAAATCGTATAGGTGCTTTCTTCGTTGTACGAGCCAAAACAAACGTACGGATCAAGCCTAAAACCTGGAAACGAAGATTGCCGGAAGGTGTAGTTTCGGATGCAATCGGGTGCTTTACGGTTTATAAAAGTTCTAAGGATTATCCTGAGGAACTTAGAAAACTCATCGTTGAAAATCCTGAAGACGGTACACGATATATCTTCCTGACAAACAATCTTGACGCATCTGCGGAGTTGATATCATCGCTTTATCGAAACAGATGGAGTGTTGAACTGTTCTTCAAATGGATAAAACAACACCTCAGGATTAAGAAGTTTTGGGGAACATCGGAAAACGCAGTACGCATACAAATCTATTGTGCGATAATTACTTACTGTTTGGTAGCAATAATTCAACACGATATGAAATTAGAACGCAGCGTCTATGAGGTTCTTCAAATCCTCGGAATCTCTCTGACCGACAAAACACATCTCAGTGACTTGTTCGACAAATCGAATTTCAAAAATGTCAAAGACCGATATGATTCAAGTGAACCGAATTTATTTAATTTTTAACCTTGTCCATTTTTAGTGGACAGTAGTGACATTTCTTATGAAACTAACACAAAGAAAAGCCATTTTGGTTGTGGCTATATTGGTGGTCATTGCATGTTTCTTTGCCGTTTACCTAAGACTTTTCACTGGGAAAGAACTTTGGTATGAAATGTTTGCGGCAGTTTTGGGCGTTATCATTACAGCCGTTATCACAATGATACTTCTTAGAGGTCAGAGCGATGATGATGTGGAACGTGAGAGAGCCGCTAAAATTTTTGGAGAGAAGCTTCGTATTTATCAAGACTACCTTCATACCTTATGTGATGTAATCAAAGACCACAGCCTTTCGGATGAAGAAAAAATCCGTCTTGAATTTCAGACATCTTATGTGGCAATGCACTGTGATTCGAAATACATAGCAACAGTCAGTAATGCAGTCAAAGAACTTATTGAATATTGCTGTCCTGATGAGGACAGCGAAAACTTGAGCCGTAAAAATAAGAGTGGTTCTCCTGACCCTTTATTAGACAATCTTTTCTGTATAGTGGAAGCCTTCAGAAAGGACTTGTATGGGGATGATTTCAAATTTGATGACAAGCACAAGCAAGATACGCTCGAAAATTTCTCTAATGCCTATCGCAATGCCAAAAGTCCTAACGGTGCAGATGCGGTACCAGAACAGCAGCGCATAACCGTTGACTTGAATGTGCTTTCCAATTCACTTGCCAATGCAAGAGGCGTTGATACTATTTCTGAAAAGAAACCAAATGAACAAGATTTAGAACAACAGCCAGAAACAGCTTATGCGGAAGATACAAGTATGTGGGATAAAGCTTTGTCGAAATGGGAAGAAGAATGTTGGCATGTTGAAGGTATGTCTGACCAATATGACGGGTTCAAAATGACGAATACAAATGGTAATCCCGGAGTCATTGACGTTGGTTTTTGGCAAGGGCACTATTATATCCAAGCTACGTATGACGGAGATTCTGATTTCTCAAAACCATTAAAATGGGAAAAAGGAGGACGTAGAAGTTATGGTCAATGGTGGCAATACTTTGCAGAGCCTTATTACAATATAGCTGAAGGAAAATTTGTAGAAACATTTAAGTCAGACAAGGAGTTGCAGCAATATATAATAGATAATGTGGAGCAACTGAAAGATATAATAAAACGGCATCATCGTACTACGACTTGGAAAAATGGTGTAGGTTCTTATGAGAATTGGAATATATTTATCTGGTATTGGGATATGTTGGCTTGCCAACTATATTCAAACGGAGAAAGAACTCTTTATATGGATATTATTGAAGATGGGAACAGTGGAAATGTTCTGATACAATTCGCCAATAGAAATGAAGACATGGAATTGTTGAAGAATACATTAAAGCGGATGGGATGTCAAGACAAAGAAATAAATGCAGACGGATATGTTGTCTTGGAAGAAGTGAAATCCACAGACGCAAGTGTAGTTTCTGAAAGAGTAAAATATTGGATTGAGAAAATAAACGGCTGACTGCCCAACATGACACAGGAAATCAAGATGAAAAGCTTTGTGGCAATTGACTTTGAAACTGCCAACCAGTATCGTTCAAGCGTATGCAGCGTTGGAGTTGTTGTCGTAAAGGACAATAAGATTATAGACAAGTTTTATAGTCTTATCCACCCTGCACCCAATTATTACTCATATTGGAACACGCAAGTCCATGGCTTGACGATTGATTCCACTCAATCGGCTCTCAATTTCCCTGATGTATGGGCAAAGGTTAGTCCACTGATAGGAGATCTGCCATTGGTCGCACACAATAGTTCGTTTGATGAAAGTTGCCTGAAAGCGGTTTTTCATGCTTATGGAATGCCATACCCGAATTATGCATTCTACTGCACATGCAGGGCTTCGAGAACTATTTTGGGCAATAAACTTCCAAATCACCAACTCCAAACCGTGGCACAATACTGTGGCTATGATTTGGAAAACCATCATCATGCGTTGGCTGATGCTGAAGCTTGCGCACAAATAGCCATAAAAATATTGAATTTTAATTTGTAATATTATGGAATCTACGACAATTAAAGCCTTATTCGGAAGACGTAATATCCGATTTGTTATTCCAGAATACCAACGTGCTTACGCTTGGGGAGAAAGGCAATTCTCGCAGTTCGTTGAGGATTTAAGGGAATGTGAAGAGAATTACTATCTGGGACACTTCCTGTTTGAACAAAGTGATGATACTTTATATGTCATTGACGGCCAGCAACGTCTAACTACATGTATCATCTTTTTCAGTACATTAGTGAATGCTTTAAAGCATCGGCATGAGGAATGGGACAATAACGAAAACGCAGATGACATCAAAAACTTATTGGAGGACATTACTGATTACTATTTGAAAGATATAAGACGCAATAAGCAGAAATTCATGACTGTACCTTATGACAACAATTTCTTTGTGGATGCAGTCATTGAAAACAAAGAGTCTGTTTCAGAAGAAGATTTGACCTCAAAGTCAAGAGTTGCCATGTATAAAGCTCGCACATACTTTGAAACGGAATTAAAGGAATCCTCTGTACAGCAAATGCTTTCTTGGGTTAACACGTTGGAGAACGCATCCATTACCACTTTTATTGTCAAGGACAAGTTGCAGGCAGCACAGATTTTCGCATACCAAAATGACAGAGGTAAGAAACTTACCAATTTGGAAGTTCTCAAAGCCTATTTCATGTTACAGATTTTCCGCATAGGAAATAATGAGGATGACATACACTATATAGAAAAGGCTTTTGAAGAAATATATCATAACATCGTCCTTGTATCTGTGGATGAAGATAATGTCCTTAACTACTATTGGAGAGCTGTAGGTCCAAAAGGATATTATAGCGAGAAAGTTGTAGGCGAAGTCAAGGATTGGCTTAAATCCATTTCAAGAGAAGAACAGACAAAACATATAAAAAGTTTTGTCAACGGACTATCCAAAGCCTTTTGCCTTATCAAACAGATAGAGCAGGACAACTCCTTCAATACTGCAAACTTGAAGTGCATGAATAACATGGCTTTTTCATATCCTATGCTCATTAAAGCGAAACTGTCGAATGTTAGCGATGAAGTATTCATGCGCCTTATAAAGCTGTTGGAAAATCTAACGTTCCGTTCATTGATTAGGGGCGGACGAGCTGATATAACAAGTAGGTTGCAGAATGTCATACAAAATGCGAACGATACTGAAAGCTTTAATAAACAGATAGATTCTGTGAAATGGAAACTTAACAACGATTGGTGGTGGGGGTATTGGAGCGATACGGAAATGCTCAATCACGTTAGGAGTGGTTGGTTTTATGGCAACCGTGTGGATAACTACTTACTATGGAGATATGAACAGTATTTGTGTAATGATAATTATCCAACTCCTAAGGTTTCTTATTCGGATGTCATTTCCAACGAAAGTATTGAACATATAGCCCCACAGACACAAGCTAATCCTTTAGAAAATGGTTATGGCGTTTATGAGGATAAGAAAAATCCTGAAGAAGGAATCGTTTCAGGTGAATGGATGAATTGCGTTGGAAACCTGATGTTGATGGCTGGACGGCAAAATAGTTCTTTGGGAAATCGTCCATTTGCGGATAAATTACAAGTATATGGTCGGGACAATCTATTGAATCAACAAAAAGAGATTATAGAATTTGTAACAGACAAAGAACATCCCGTTTGGGACAAGTCAAGTATAGAAAGACGTTTCAACAAGATTGTCAGTGCGGTAAAAGAAATTTGGAATTTGAACAATATATAAACCGAACGAATAATCGACAATGGTATTTGCAATGCAGTAACATTAACGTGAGTTCGAAATAATAATAAATATATTTCAGTGATAATTAGAAACATAGCGATAAAAGTATTAAATTTATAGTGCTGAATTATAAGATTTAAACGATTACCACTATGTTTCCAGAGTCTAAAGTTACAGAGATTTATTGTATGGCCGATGATTTTTGCAAGGAATTTACATTGCAACAGGAAAAATATATGATTGAGGATAAGAAAACCAGGCATCGTAACAAGCCTAACCGTATGAATGATGCTGAGATTATGGTTATTCTAATCCTGTTTCACTCCGGTGGTTTTCGCTGTTTCAAGCATTACTACAAGGAATATGTCTGTAAACATCTGAAACACCTTTTTCCGCGTCAGGTTTCTTATAACCGTTTTGTGGAACTGGAGAAGGAAGTGCTGCTTCCTATGACCATCTTCATCAAGAAAGTCCTGCTGGGAACCTGTACCGGCATCAGTTTTGTCGACTCCACTCCTTTACGTGTCTGCCGTAACCAAAGAATCCTTATTCATAAGACATTTGAAGGACTTGCCGAGCGTGGAAAATGTTCTATGGGATGGTTCTTCGGATTCAAACTACATCTGATAATCAATGACAAAGGGGAAATCCTCAATTTTATGTTTACTCCTGGAAACGTGGATGACCGGGAGCCTTTGAAGCAGGGTAAGTTTCTGGAAAACATCAAAGGAAAACTATGTGCTGACAAGGGATATATTGGCCAGGCTCTCTTCGAGAACCTTTTCCTTAATGGCATTCAGCTTGTCACTAAAGTTAAAAACAATATGAAGAACTCGCTGATGAGCATCGCCGACAAGATCCTGCTCAGAAAAAGGGCCTTGATTGAAACGGTTAATGACGAGCTGAAGAACATTGCACAGATAGAACACTCCAGACATCGTTCGTTCAATAACTTT
The DNA here is from genome assembly GCF_900128475.1 of Mediterranea massiliensis. Lineage (GTDB taxonomy): Bacteria > Bacteroidota > Bacteroidia > Bacteroidales > Bacteroidaceae > Bacteroides > Bacteroides massiliensis_E. The sequence continues at coordinate 132,110 of NZ_LT635836.1, forward strand.
ATAGCCAACTCTTTGTCGGCTATAGCAGCATATTGCTTTTTTGAAAAGAAGCCCGCCATTGATGTAAACTTTGTCAATGACGGACAACTGTCTATTTTCTAATTTTATATCGAACTCACGTTAACATTACTTTTTTCACAAGATATGTTACTGCATTTTTGTATATACCAATAAAACATGTACCTTTGCAACAAAGAGTTGTTTGGCAGAAGAATACCGCAAATCACAGAGTTTGAGACTGTTGCCAAGTCATTACCTCATTCTTCGAGAAAAGCTCATAAGTAGCTCATTTCTAATATATTCCTATTTTAACATCGGATTTTCCCGGAAAACATCACAGCCAAGATGGATGCGTAGGTTTCGATACAATTTTCAGCCGTAATGCCAATAATGTCTTCCTTGAGATTTCTCAGCGTTTCACAAATACTTCCTGCCAATCCGAACAATTCCTGATAGGTATAAGTCCGGTCGTCAAGGACCAGTGCCGGACGCATGGCATGACAAATTGATGCCTGGGCTATAACTGCCAGCATATCTGCATCATTTTTCTTCTTCATATTCTCCGTTTACATTTTCTTGTTCTGCTTTCGGTTCATGCAGCACTGTTTTTCCTTTGATGGCACCGGCACTAATCCCAATCATCCACAAGAAATGAGGGAAAGGCAATGTCAATTTCTCGGTATTTCCATTTTTTGTTGTTTTCATCTTTCTTTTCTATATTATAAGGTATTTGTTTTCTTTTGAAAAAATACATTGATAAATTCCAAAGTTTCAATAGCCTTCAGATGTCTCTTTCATCTTTTGACAATTGAATATTCGAGATCATATTTGTAATTACCAGATGTTTCACTACGAGTAATTCCACTGTTTTTAATAGCTGCTCCTTTATTTTCTCATCCATATAACTGAAATTGACACAAAAACCACTATTCCACAACCGTGAATATTAGTTAAAAATTTCATTCCATCTCGTCTATGTAGTAATTCTCTGCATCGTTCAGGCAAAACATCAATGCAGTCCACATACGAGATTCAATACTGGAGTATTTTAATAATGAAGCAGGCAAATCAGGATTGTGATTTATCTTTGATGAAAGGGATTATAGAATCAGATTCACTATCTCATTCTTTTTTCAAACCGGAAATTGTCATCCGGACCGCATGCATAGTTCGGTTGGGGGATGTGAAGTAGGATGGTGCGGATTGAAAGAATACTGGAGATTATTTTATTTCATTCTCATTCATCCGCTTAATCCAATAGGACCTCTTTCAGGTGAGTTGAGGTATTTTATTTTGTATAAAAGACAGGCATATATATACAAAAAAGGAAGTCTAAAACCTGTAATAATCAGTGTTTTAAGAACTTCCTTCTCTGTGATTCCGTTGCGATTCGAACGCAAGACCCACGCCTTAGAAGGGCGTTGCTCTATCCAGCTGAGCTACGGAACCAGCCTTAATTGCGGTGCAAAGGTACGCTTTTTTATCGGAACTGCAAACAAATGGAGGATAAATCTTCGGCCGAAGCATGAAAATTAGCCCTTGGAGCGATGCAAATAATAGCCCCAGGCCAGCAGAAAGGGGACATACGAAAGAAAGAGGGCGACAAAATGCTGCCCGCCGTCCCCCATAAAAGAGGTCCAGACACGCAGGCAATCGCCCAAATGGGAGTAGTCCACGCAGGCAAACATTTGGGAAGCAAAAAAGCCAACCGTCAGGCAGAGCACAACCAGACGGCCCAAGTGTGCCAGCCCGTCGGCCACGTCGGCATCGCGACGATAACGCCCGCTGATGAAGCCATAAAAGAGTCCCATCAGGGCCAGGCCGGCCGCAAACAAAAAAGGCAAGCCCTCCAGGAAGGGCGAACGGGACAAGCCGCCGTTGATGCTACGCAGGATGGCCCAAGGCGAGAAGGTGGCAAACAGAAGAATTGCTACATAAATGCCGCCCGCCACGCACGCGCTCTGCAACGCCCTGCGCTCCTTGCGCGACAGGGAACGTCCGCCTCCTGACGACATCCTGCCCACCCCACGGCCCAACCAAGACCATCGACGCAGGCAGGCATCCGCCAAGCCTGAATGCATCAGGATGCCCACACCCGCCAACACCATCAGGACAGGGCCCAAGGGAGGAAACTCCATGAAATTGGACACCACGTGGCGCAACATCCAACGGATGCCCTCGGGGCTCAAAAGGCTGCGCAGGCGGAAGACTTCGCCCGTATCGGCACACACGGCCTGCACGCCGTAGACTTCCAATATCCACGACAACAGCACCACGAGGCAGGTCAGCGCGAAGAACAACGTGGCAGGGTGCCAAAAGGTGTGTCTACTCTTCATCGGGCTCCAGGTTGTCGATGTCCAAAATGCGCAGTTCGATGGCGCGCACCACCAGGCGCGTGGCGTTGACGCCCGCCGCCCGCTCGTCCTCGGAGAAGAGGCGGCTGGTCAGGTCGTTCTGACGCTTTTCGAGTGACTTCACGCCGAAGGGCATCCCCTTGAGCGAGGCTATCATCTCCTTGGTGTAGCCCAGGGCCAGGTGGCGGAGGAAACGCTCGTCGTACTCGTCGATGTCGTAACTGATGTAGGCCTCCTGCCGCCTGGCATCGTTGAGCACCGAACGGCGGAAGCGCTCCACAATCTTCTCCAGAATGGGATAGTTGAAGACCAGCTTCTTGCCATCCATCACGGCCTGCACGTCGGTCTTGGTGAGCAGTTCGCCCGTCTTGAGGATGATACCGTCGGCACCTGCGTCGAGCGCATCCACCCAAAGTTTTTCGTTCAGTATCTCGCCTGTGAAAATCAGCACATGCACGCCCGGATACTTCTGCCCGATGCGGCGGCAGATATCCACGCCTACGGTTGTGGAGCCGCCCAGCCCCAGGTCGAGCAGCACCAGGTCGGGTACCTGCTTCTCCATGAGCGGCCAGAATTCCTGCTCGGTCATGGCCGTGCCTATCACTTCGGCGTCGGGTATCTCGTGGCGGAAAATTTCTTCCGTCCCCTTCAGCTCCAGCTTGGCGTCTTCCACGATAATCACTTTGTGTTTCATTTCTTTTTCCATTGATTGATATCTGTTTGTTTACTTGCGTTCATTTCCGTTCATCTTCCGAGGGAGGGTGAAGTGCACCACGAAGCCCTTCACCTCCTGAAGCCGCTCGGCATAGATGCGGCACCCTCGCCGGCCGGCATATTCGTCGTGGTCGCGGACGATCTGCTTGGCAATGAGGTACTCCGTGCCCTGCAGGCGACCGCCCGCTCCGCCCGACATGCGCTCCAGGCTGGGCGAGAACAGGTGGTTCAGCTCGTCCTGCGACTTGTCGCGGCGGGTGTCGGCCAGGCTGAAGCGGACAAAAGGACCGTCCACGCGGGCAGAAAGTAGAAGAGCGCCTTCCAGAGGGACGGACAAGGCTTCGTCCAGCAGGCTTTCGAAGAGGAAATTCAGCTGGTACACATCGCCCACCACCTGCGCCTCCTCCGCCTCGACAGAGAGGCTGACGGGCGGACGCTTGCCCTTCGAGGCCTTGCGGAAGTATCGCTCTGCCGCGGCCAGCAGGGAGGATGTGGAGAGGGTCGTCCGTCGGAAGGTCACTTCCTCGAGCTGGCGCGAGGCGCACGAGCTGAGCAGGAAGAAGACCGCCCGATAGTAGTCGGTCAGCTCGCGGACGGCGGCCAGCGTCTCTCGCTCCTCGTCGGCAGTCAGCGCCCCCGAACGGAGCTTGCCCACGAGCTGCCTGATTTTGTTGGGATAGTAGAGGGTCTCGTGCTTGATGGTCGAGAGGCAGTTGTCGAGCACCTGGTTCTGCACATGGAGCTGGTTGTCCTCGTAGGAGGCGCGTCGGGCCTCGTCGCCCGCCAGCTCGATGTCGCGGTACTTGCCCGCCAGCTTCACCACGGCGTTGAAGAGGACGATGGCCGTGTAGCGCGCCACCAGCTCGAGCAGCAGGCGGTCGCCTTCGGCCTCCGTACCCTGACGGCGCTCCAAGTGAAGCACGCCCACGCAACGGCTTCCGCCACTCGCCTCCACCAGGAGGGGAAGGATTTGGGCGTGGTCGGAAAACAATGCTTTCCTTTGCGCAAAGCACTGCTTTATCTCCTCCATCGCACTGCTTTCCTCGCCGGCTGCCAGGCGGGGGCTGCACACATAGTCCAGCCGGCCGGTATCTTCATCGCAGACGGCAATGCCCAGGCGGTCGATGCCCACCAGCTCGTTGACCGACTGGAAGGCCTCGTCCACCATCCGCTGGGGTATCTGTCCGAGCGTGTCCTCCCCGCTGTCCACCCATTCGGAAGAAGTCTCCTGAGGCATGTGGCGGGCCGCCCTGAACATGCGCCCGTTGATGTCGAGCACCTGCTCGAGGTTCCAGCGGTCTACCAGCCGACGGCGGATATAGAGATAATAATAGCCTAGGCACAGCAGGAAGAAGAGGAGCACGGCCAGCCAGATGCCCACCCTGCGGTTGCCCGCCGAACGCTCCAGCTGGCGGCAATATTCTTCGAGCGACTGGTCCTCGCCCAGCAGCTTGTAGAGGGCCGTATAGGCTTCGTTGTTGTAGCGGTAGGCCTTCCATTGCTTCAGGGCAAGGAAAGCCACGGCCGCCTCGTTGCGGATGTCCAATATCACATGATAGTCCGTATCGAACCACGCGCCCCACCATTGCAGCTCCGAAGCGACGCCCTCGCCCTCGAGCGACATCAGGGGCGTCGTCTGCCCGCTCCGTCGGACGTAGTGTTCGTTCAGACACCAAAGGGCCGAGTCGGCATAAGCCAGCGCCTGGCGGTAGTTGCGGTCGATGTTGCTGTAATAGACGGCATTGGCATAGTCGGAGGCCCAAAGCAGAAGCTCGTCCGCCTCGTCCATCTGCCCGGCGCGGAGGGTGTCCTGCCCCGTCACGGCCGACAACGAGTCGGCTCCGCCACCTGCCCCATCGGCCATCGGACGGCCTGCACACGAAGCAAGGACCATCAGACAGAGCGCGCCCAGCCCCATCAGGGCCTTGCGCACGCCCACGGGCAGGCGGAAATAGAAGCGGCTCCCCTTGCCCAGGCGGCTCTCCACGCCAAAGGTGCAGACGCCGAACAGGGCGTTGGTCTTGCGATACTTCTCGATGATGCCCCTGCAATTCATCAGGCCGAAGCCGCTTCCCTTGCTCTTGAGGAGCTCTTCCTTGTCGGCGGCGTCGTTCAGGCCGATGGCTTTCGAGTCGCAGACCTTCGCCTCCATGAGGGAAGCGGCGTCCGAGGGCGAGAGGCCACGACCGTTGTCCTCGACCGACACCTCGACGTAGTCGGCTCCACGGGTGGCGTATACCTTCACGTGTCCGCCCTGCGGAGTGTATTTGCGGGCGTTGTCCACAAGCGTGTTCAGCATGAAGAGGGTCAGGGCGCGGTCGGCCTTCACCCATGCGTCGGTGGGTACAACTTCGAACGTCTGATGGCGCAGGTCGAACACCCTCCTGCCCTTGCCCAGCAGGGCGAAGAGGTCGCCGAGGGCAAAGCTCTCCACATGGAGGCTCAAGGCCCCCTGCTTCATGCGGATCCACAGGGCCAGGATGTCGTTGTAGTCGTTGATGGTAGCCACCAGTTCGTCCATATACTGATATTTTCCTGCCTTGACTTCCGCCTGAAGCATATCGCCCCCCTGCGCCATCTTGCCGGCCTCGTTGGCCAGGCGGTCGATGTAGGGCTGCATGCCGTTGACAATGGCCAGGCAGGCTTTCTTCTCCACATTGCTCCGCTTGCGGGCGGCGATGTGCTGCTCGCTGACGTAGCGTTCCTTCTCCAGCCGGCGGCGTTCGTCGCCCAACGCGATGGTGGCCCTGCCGTTCTCGAGCGCCCATTGGATGTAGGGGGTAATGAGCCGGCGCAAGGCTTCCTCGTCGCGCTTCAGGTGCAGATGGGGGAAGACAATCTGCCCGTCCTCCACCAGGAAGTCCCTCGTGCCGAAGAGGCGCTCCACGTCGTCGGCCACCGCTGCGGTGATGGCTTCGGCCACTTCCTCCTGCGTCTGCGCTTCGGCAGGGATGGAGGCGGTAATCTTCTGGCAGAGGTCGAGCACAAGGCGCAGGCGGCGGAGGTGCGTCAGGTTGCGCTTCTTCGAGCGGCGGTTGAAGAAACAGAAGAACACCAGCACCGCCACGATGCCCGCCCCCCCGGCCAGCGACC
>NZ_LT635836.1:138525-709922 GCF_900128475.1 Mediterranea massiliensis
AAGAACACCAGCACCGCCACGATGCCCGCCACCACGGCCAGCGACCATCGGTTCAGCACGTACATGCCCCGCTCCAAGGCCTCGTAGCGGCTCTCCAGCTCCTTGTCCTGACGGGTGTCTTCGAGGATGTCGAGGTATATGTTGCGGTTGTAGTCGGAGCGCTCCTTCATGCCCAGGCCTGCATACGACACACTGAGCTGGTCGCGGATGCGCGATATCCATTCGGGGGGAGTCTTCAGCTGGCCGGCCATCCATTGGGCTTCCACGGCAGGGGCGTTGCGATGGTCGTACATCTTCAGCAGGTCGAGGGTGTCCTCGCACTGGTAGTAGTGGCGGTGGTGAGCATTCACCGCATCCAGAGCCACCCGAAGCGTGTCGAGCGCCTCTCCATAGCGGCCGTGCTCGTTCAGGTAGCGGCTGATTTCGACGTAGGTACCCACCGTCTGATACACATCCTTATATTGGGCGAACTTCTGCAAGGCCTCCTGTCCCAAGCGCAGGGGGAGCAACGTGTCGGCCGACATGCCCAGCAGGTCGAGGGCATGCCGGCGATGTTCGCGAAAGTAGTCGTAATCTTCGGCCGACGCCATCAGCCCGGCCAGGCCTTGCAGACAGCTGCCTTCGAAATAGGGGAAATCTTTCCGCAAGGCTACCCGCCACGTGGTGAAGAGCTCGTCGAAGTCGCGCAGCTTCTGCGCCTCGTCCCCTTGTCCCTCCACCAGTGAAGCCGCTCCGCGGACGTAGTGGGCATAGAGCCATTGGGCGGTGTCGGCCATCCCTTCGTCGGACACCTGGCGGATGTTTTCCAACGCCTCGGGGCGTTGTTGCAGATAGTAATAGTAGACGGCGGACACGATATAGAATTCCGAACGGGCATAAGCAAGCCGCCTCCGCTCGTGACCCTCGGCAAAGAGGTCCTCGTCTTCGGCAATGCGGCTCATACGCCGCAGGGCGCTGTTGCGGTAGTCGTAGAATTCCTTGTTCATGGCCGTCCGCTGGTAGACCCTCATCAAGCCTACATCGGCCACCAGCAGCTCCAGTTCGTTCTTCGTCAGCTCGTAGACGGAGCGGTACAAGGCTTCGGCCTCCTTGAAATCCATCTCCATGAAGGCGCAGAAGGCCAGGTTGTTGCAGGCTTCTGCCCTGCCCGAACGATAAAAACGCGCCTCCTCGAAGGCACGACGGGCCGCCACACGCGACGAGTCGAGGTCGCGATAGCGCCAGGCATAGGCCTCCCCGTTGAGCGAGTCTACCCGCCCCACTTCGCCCGAAGGCGCCAGGCCCTCACACGAAGCCAGTGCCAGCCATACGCACCACGCGCAGGCACAGACGAGCTTGAATGCCACACATTTCACTGTTCTCATGCTAACAAAGCTACGAATAAATCAGTAAAAAACAGACGTTCGCCCCCAAGAAAAAACGTTTATTATCATTCGGACGGAAAGGCGCCCGTTTTCCGAGGAGAAAAAGAGGGCTTTTCCTGCTTTCCATCCCCTCCGTCTTATTTTTATACAATAAGTCTTGGCGAAATCAGCAAGAAATGCCTACCTTTGCTGAAGTTTAATAAATAGGTAACATCTATTACAATAACAATGAGCGAAAAAGCACCCTTTTTGGTATTCTCAGGAACAAATTCGAGATACCTTGCAGAGAAAATCTGCGCAAGCCTGAATTGCCCGCTGGGAAAAATGAACATCACCCACTTTGCCGACGGTGAGTTCGCCGTGTCTTACGAAGAATCCATCCGCGGAGCAAATGTCTTCCTGGTTCAATCCACTTTCCCCAACTCTGACAACCTGATGGAGCTGCTGCTGATGATTGACGCCGCCAAGCGCGCATCGGCCAAGACCATCAATGCCGTTGTGCCCTACTTCGGCTGGGCCCGTCAGGACAGAAAAGACAAACCGCGTGTATCCATCGGCGCCAAGCTGGTGGCCGACCTGCTCTCTGTAGCCGGCATCGACCGTCTGATTACGATGGACCTGCACGCCGACCAGATCCAAGGTTTCTTCAACATCCCTGTAGACCACCTCTATGCATCGGCCGTATTCCTGCCCTACATCCAGTCACTCAACTTGGAAGACCTGGTTATCGCCACGCCCGACGTAGGCGGTTCCAAGCGTGCCAGCACATTCTCCAAGTATCTGGGTGTGCCCCTGGTACTCTGCAACAAGTCGCGCGAGAAAGCCAACGAAGTGGCTTCCATGCAGATCATCGGCGATGTGAAGGACAAGAACGTAGTACTCGTTGACGACATCGTAGACACCGCCGGTACCATCACCAAGGCTGCCGACATCATGCTGGCCGCAGGTGCCAAGTCGGTACGTGCCATCGCCAGCCATTGCGTCATGTCCGACCCTGCCTCTTTCCGCGTGCAAGAGTCCGGCCTGACTGAAATGGTGTTCACCGACAGTATCCCCTACTCCAAGAAGTGTGCCAAGGTAAAACAGCTGAGCATTGCCGACATGTTTGCCGAGACCATCAAGCGTGTAGTGAACAACGAATCCATCAGCTCGCAATATCTGATTTAAGCCGAAAGGCCTGGAAACAAACAGAAAAGGGAGTGCATCCGACGCGATGCACTCCCTTCTTTATTTCTTGCACGAGAACGTGTCCCAGCCTCTCAGTTGCTGGACACGATACGCCCCATCTTATAGGTCACCTTGCGGATTTCCTTGCCGAACTTGTCCTTCTCCACAAAGGAGCCGTCCTTCTTGCCTTGCTTGAAGAAGCCCTCGAAAGTGTTTCCGTCCTTGTCGGTCTGTATGCCGCTGCCTTCTTCCAATCCGTCTACAAAACCGCCTGTATAGCGGGTGCCGTTGGCCTGCACCAGCGTACCGCGGCCGTCGAACTTATTGTGCTTCCATTCGCCGTCGTACGAATCGCCCGCACTCCACTTGTACACGCCCTTGCCGTTGCGTTCGTTGTCTTTCCACTCGCCCTCGTAGACGGCGCCGTTGGCCCACGTGAAGGTACCCTTACCCTCCTGCATGCCATTCTTGAAACCGCCCACATACTTGTCGCCGTTGGCATGGTAGTAGATGCCTTCGCCCGTGCGTTCGCCCTGCACGTAGGATCCTTCGTAGCGGTCGCCCGTGTGGAAGAAGTAAATGCCCTGGCCGTGCTGCATGTCGTCGCGCCATCCGCCCACGTACTTGTCGCCGTTGGCATATTCGAACGTACCCTGGCCGCTACGGAAGTCGTCCTTCCACTCGCCTTCGTACTTGCTTCCGTCGTTCCACACCAGCTTGCCTTTGCCGTTCTTCTTGTCGTTCTTCCACGAACCCGTGTAGCTCGAACCGTTCTTCCACGTATAGGTGCCCTGGCCTTCGCGCTTGTCGTTCACCCAGTTGCCCACGTAGACGTCGCCGTTGTAGTAGTACATCGTGCCTTCGCCATGCTGGTAGTCCTGATACCACAAGCCGTCGTAGCGGTTGTTGTTTACAAAGTAGTAGACGCCCTGCCCGTGCTGCTGGTCCTGAAACCACTGGCCTTCGTAGCGTTCGCCGTCTGAAAAGGTGTAGACGCCATATCCCTGACGCTTGCCTTTCACATATTCGCCTTCGTAGGTATCACCGTTCTTGAAGACCGTCTTGCCTTTTCCATTGGGCTTGCGACCCTTCATTTCGCCTGTGTAGACCGCCCCATCCTTGAAGGTATAGGTTCCAATGCGGACCTCCGAGGAGAAGACGTTCTTCACCTTGTCCAGAAAGCCTCCGTTCTCCTGTGCGGAAACGGCGGGGCTCTGACAAAGACAGGCCATCGCAAATGCTATATAGATGTATCTTGCTTTCATTGTCTGCTCGTATTTCTCTTTTCACTTTAAGTGACAAATTTACAATTTATCCGCCAAAGAGGGGGAATGCCCCATGGCTTTTTAGGACATTTTTTTACCCGACACCACTTCTTTTAAATTCTCTTTGCACAAGTATTCCTGCGCCAGACGGCGGAGTTCTTCGGGGGTCACGCCGCTGATGGCGGCCTGTACCTCGTCGAAATAGGTGTCGGGCAGGTGCGACGTGTGGAGGAAAATCCAGGCGTCGGACAGGGAGAAGGCCGACTCATAGCTGCGGCAGATGTCGCCCATCATGTAGTTCTTCACCATCTGAAGTTCGTCCAGAGGCACCAGCTCGTGTTGCAGGCGGTCTATTTCGTGGTAGACTTCGGCCACGAGCGGCTCCACATACTCGTTGGCCGTCTCGGCGGAGATGGCCAGCAGGCTGTCGTCGGGATAGGAAGCGAGGCCGGCAGAGATGCCATAGGTGTAACCCTTGTCCTCGCGGATGTTGGACATGAGGCGGCTGCCAAAGTATCCGCCCAGCAGGGTGACCAGCACACGAAGCTTCGCAAAGTCGGGGTGGTGGCGGCTGATGGTGACAAGTCCCATGCGCACGGCGCTCTGCAAGGCATCGGGACGCTCGATGAAGAGGCGTTTGTCCGAGGTGGTGCAGGGCTCGAAAGAGGCGCGCGAGGGACGTTGCAGGCCCTCGCCGAAAGGCTCCGCTCCGAAGCAGGCCTCCAGCCGGCGCAGACATTCGTCGGTCACCTTGCCCGAGACGTAGACGGAGCAGCCGGCCGCATGATAGTGGCGGCGGTAGAAGTAGTGCAGCAGTTCGGGAGTGATGCGCCCGTAGTCGGCCTCACAAGCCACGCGTCCGCAGGGATGGGCGTCGCCGTAGAGGGCACTCACCAGCCCCCGATGGGCCAGAAAGTCGACCTTCTGCTGGTTTACCTTGAACTGCTGGACGTTGTTGGCCACCACCGTCGCCAGTTCGGCTTCGGGGAAGGCAGGTTCCTTCACGAGGCTCTCGAGCACGTCGAGCGTCTGGGGCAGGTACTTGTTGAGCGAATAGAGGGTAACGAAGGCATGCTCGGCAGCACTCGAGAGGTCGAGCCACGCGCCATAATAGTCGAGCTTCTCGGCTATCTGGGCGGCGGTATAGCGGCGGGTGCCTTCGCGCAACATGCGGTTGGCGAAGAGGGCCTGGAGGGGATATTGCTGGTGCCAGCGTCCGCCTTCGATGAGGACGTCGACACGCACCACCTCGTTGTCGCCCGCATGGAGCACACTGAGGGGCACACCGTTGGGCCACACCACCCGCTCGGGGCGGCGCACGGCCATGGGGCCGGGCTTGCGTATAGGGGGCTGTTGGGTACGGTCGGTCATCGGGCGGCGTGTGTTTTCAGGAATTCTTCCGCACGCGCCAGGTCCTGCGGCGTGTCGATGCCGATGGTCTCAACGTCGGTGGTGCCCACCTTGATGCGATAGCCGTTCTCCAGCCAGCGGAGCTGTTCGAGCGACTCGGCCAGCTCGAGGGACGACTGGGGCAAGGAGGTTATCTGACGAAGCACGTCGACGCGGTAGGCATAGAGGCCGATGTGCTTGTAGTAGACGTGGTTCTTGAGCCAGTCGTGCTTGTCGGCATTGCGCTGGTAAGGGATGATGGAGCGGCTGAAGTAGAGGGCGTTGTGGTTCTTGTCCACCACCACCTTGGGCGAGTTGACGTTCTCCAGCGCCTCGAAGCCATTGTCGGGCGTAAAGGGTTTCACCAGCGTGGCTATCTGCGTGGCTTCGTCGTCGAAGCAAGCCTTCAGGGCTTCGAGCTGGGAGGGCTGGATGAAGGGTTCGTCGCCCTGTATGTTCACCACCACGTCGTAGCCGGCGCCCACCTTGGTGCACGCTTCGTAGCAGCGGTCGGTGCCGCTCTTGTGGTGGACGGAGGTCATCACCACCTGCCCGCCGAAGGCGCGCACGGCCTCGGCGATGCGTTCGTCGTCGGTAGCCACCCAGGCGTCGTCCAGCACGCCTGCCACCTGTTCGTACACCCGTTGTATCACGGTCTTGCCGCCCAGCATGGCCAAAGGTTTGGCGGGGAAACGCGTGGAAGCGTAACGGGCGGGTATGATTCCTATAAATTTCAAAGCTTCGTTTTTCATTTTCAATTCTCCGTTTTCCATTTTCAATTCTTCCATGCCCTGGCGGACGTAGCCGCGCTCCATGTCGGCCGGCTTGAGCACGCGGCCGTCGCACGACAGGAGGTCGAGGTCGAGGCGCACGATCTCGCGGGGCTTGTCCTGGGGCAGGCGGCCGGCTTCGCGTTCGATGGTCTTCAGGCGCGAGCGCACCTCGTCGGCACAGAGGCCGGAGTGGAAGCACGCCACCTGGTTGGAGAAGCGGCACGGGCGGTGCAGGCAGAGGGGGTCCGTCTCGCGTTCGGCCGAGAAGCGGATGTCCGCAAAGAGCTGCGCCAGCCGTCGGCGGGCCAGGGCCATGTTCTCGACCCGACGTTCGTTGCTGCCTATACTGATGAGGTATTCCATCGCGGCGCGTCAGTTGAAGAGGTCGTCCAGCCCCATGTCGGGTGTGGGTTCCTCCACCTCCTCGTACACCTCGCCGTTGTCGGCACAGGGGTCGTAGTCCTCGGGCAGCTGGAAGGTCTCAGTCTCGTCGTAGCCCAAGGTCTTGTCGGCATAGACCTTGTTCATGTATTTCGTCCAGATGGGCAGGGCCATGGAGGCTCCCTGTCCGTGGAGCATGGTGTCGAAGTGGATGTCGCGGTCTTCGCCGCCCACCCAGCAGCCCGATACGAGCGAGGGGGTGAAGCCCATGAACCAGCCGTCGGCGTTGTAGTTGGTGGTACCCGTCTTGCCGCCCATGTCGGCCTTGACGCCCAGACGGCGCACACGGCCGCCGGTACCTTCGTTGATGACGGCACGCAGCATGACGAGCATCTTGTAGGCGCTGGAGGTGCTGATGACTTCGTTCATCTCGGGCGAGAAGGTGGCCAGCACGTTGCCCTCGTTGTCCTCGATGCGGGTCACGAGCAGCGGAGCCACGCGGATGCCGCGGTTGGGGAAGGCGGTGTAGGCGCTCACCATCTCGGCGACGGATATCTCACAGGGGCCGAGGCAGAGCGACACGCTGGGCACGATTTCGCGGTTGCGCACGCCGAAGGTCTGCACCAGGCGCTTCAGTTCGTAGGGGTTGAGCTTGCTCATGAGGTAGGCAGTAATCCAGTTGTCGGAGTTGGCCAGGCCCCACTTCAGGGTCACCATCTCGCCGATGCGCTTGTTGTTGGCGTTGCGGGGCGTCCAGGGGATGCCGTTCTCGTCGAGCAGGGTGTAGGACACGTGGCGTGCCTCGTCGCAGGGCGAGAAGCCGTTCTCCATGGCCAGGGCGTAGACGTAGGGCTTCATGGTCGAACCAATCTGACGGCGGCCCACCATGGCCATGTCGTACTGGAAGTAGTGGTAGTTGGGACCGCCCACATAGGCCAGCACGTGTCCGTTGCGGGGGTTCATCGACAGGAAGCCGGCGCGCAGGAAGTGCTTGTAGTAGCGGATGGAGTCGAGCGGCGTGAGCACGGTGTCCACTTCGCCCGCCCAGCTGAAGACCGACATCTCCTGCGGGGTGTTGAAGGCCTTCATGATTTCCTTCTCCGAAGCGCCGCCCTTCTTCATCAGGCGGTAGCGGTCGGTCTGGCGGATGTTGCGCAACAGGATTTCATCGACCTGCTCCTGCGTCAGCCGGAAGCTGTAGGGAGCCTTCTTGCGGCCTTTCTTCTCCTTGAAGAAGTAGCCCTGCAACTCCTTGAGGTGCTCGGTCACGGCCTCCTCGGCATACTGCTGCATGCGCGAGTCGATGGTGGTGTATATCTTCAGTCCGTCGGTATAGAGGTTGTACTTCTTGCCGTCTTTCTTGGTGTTCTTCTCGCACCAGCCGTAGAGGGGGTTCGTCTCCCAGTCGAGCGAGTCTTCGTAGAACTTCTGCATCTGCCAGCCGCGGTAGTCGGACTTGTCGGGCTTCTTGGCCGTCAGCACCGTGCGCAGGTATTCGCGGAAGTAGGGCGCGGGGCCTTCCTTGTGGTCCACGCGGTTGTACTTCAGCTTCAGGGGCAGGGCCTGCAGGGAGTCGCACTGCGCCTGGGTCAGGTAGCCGGCCTTGCGCATCTGGTCGAGCACCACGTTGCGGCGTCCGCGGGTGCGCTCGTTGCGGCGCACGGGGTTGAAGAGCGAAGGGTTCTTGCACATGCCCACCAGCGTGGCGGCCTCTTCCACCTTGAGGTCCTTGGGGTCGCAGTTGAAGTAGGTGTAGGCGGCGGTCTTCACGCCCACGGCGTTGTTCAGGAAGTCGAACTTGTTGAGGTACATCGTCAGGATTTCCTCCTTCGTGTAGTAGCGCTCCAGCTTGACGGCGATGACCCACTCGATGGGCTTCTGGAAGAGTCGCTCCAGCGTACTCTCCGCACTGGGCGAATAGAGCTGCTTGGACAGCTGCTGGGTGATGGTACTGCCGCCGCCGGCGTTCTTCTGGAAGAGGAGGCCGCGCTTCACCACGGCACGGAACAGGGCCTTGACGTCAATGCCCGAATGCTCGGCGAAGCGGACGTCTTCCGTGGCGATGAGGGCGTTGATGATGTGGGGCGACAGGTCCTGATAGCCCACGTAGACGCGGTTTTCCTTGCTGTACGAATAGGTGCCCAGCGTCTTTCCGTCGGCCGAAAAGACCTGTGTGGCAAACTTGTAGTTAGGGTTCTCTAGGTCTTCGACGGGCGGCATGTAGCCTATCCAGCCTTTCGAGATGGAGGTGAACACCAGCACGCATGCCAGCAGCATGACGGCCAGCAGTATCCAGAGGGTTATGATGACTTTCTTTATCATGTTCAGCGTTTCGTTTTTACTTTGATTTAATAACATGCAAAGATACAACTTCCGGCGCAATTACACAAGAGGAAGCATCACTTTTCGGCGGCTTTTCAAGGCCGGAAACGCACGTCTGTCCGGCAGCCCTTCTGATAAACACTTTTTAACTTACACAATTACAAATTACAATTACAGTTAGACGAAAGTGAGTTTCGGCATCGTTCAGATTAAATAGTATATTATAATTTTATTATATTATATATTATATATATATTTTAATTATATATATAATATATAATATAATAAATATATATAAGGAGCATAGGAGAAGCACGCAAAAAAACGATATTGACCTAACTGTAATTGTAATTTGTAATTGCGTAAGTTAACGAATGTGAAAATCTATGGCTATAAAAACTGAGCAGCCAGGCACCGACCGATAACCGCAAACAGCTACAACAGCTAAAGGAAACACCGCCCCCGCCCGCGCGAAAAGCATCGCTTTCCCAACTGGAAAGCAATGCATTAGTTTTATTAACACAAAACGCCCGACCGGTTAACAGATTTTCAGACTTTATTGACACCCCATTTTTGGCGCTTCGGCGGGAGATGCCTACCTTTGTAGGGACGGGAGGAAAAATGGCGGCGGAAGGAAAAAAAACGGGGCACAGACTTCCAACTACCGCAGTTTTTGCCTACCTTTACACTCTCGAAGATTAACAAGAAACAACAACAATATGGAAAACAGAAGTTTAGTGACCATCGCCGAGCACAGCAAGGAAAAAATCCTCTACATGCTGGAAATGGCAAAGCAGTTTGAAGAACGTCCCAACCGCCACCTGCTGGACGGAAAGGTCGTGGCAACCTTATTTTTCGAACCCTCGACGCGCACACGCCTCAGCTTCGAGACGGCGGCCAACCGCCTGGGCGCACGCGTCATCGGCTTCAGCGACCCCAAGGCTACCAGCTCGTCGAAGGGCGAGACGCTGAAGGATACCATCAAGATGGTGAGCAACTATGCCGACATCATCGTGATGCGCCACTACCTGGAGGGAGCCGCCCGCTATGCCAGCGAGGTGACCGACGTGCCCATCGTCAACGCCGGCGACGGCGCCAACCAGCACCCCTCGCAGACGATGCTCGACCTCTACTCCATCTACAAGACGCAGGGCACGCTGGAGAACCTGAACATCTTCCTCGTAGGCGACCTGAAATACGGACGTACCGTACACTCGCTCCTGATGGCCATGCGCCACTTCAACCCCACCTTCCACTTCATCGCCCCTGACGAACTGAAGATGCCCGAAGAGTATAAGATATACTGCCGCGAGCACGGCATCCGCTACGTGGAGCACACGGACTTCACCGAGGAGACCATCGCCAAGGCGGACATCCTGTACATGACGCGCGTGCAGCGCGAACGCTTCACCGACCTGATGGAGTACGAGCGCGTGAAGAACGTCTACATCCTGCGCCGCAAGATGCTGGAGTACACCCGCCCCAACCTGCGCATCCTGCACCCCCTGCCGCGCGTGAACGAGATTGCCTACGACGTGGACGAAAGTCCCAAGGCCTACTACTTCCAGCAGGCTCAGAACGGCCTCTACGCCCGCGAAGCCATCCTCTGCGACGTGCTGGGCATCACGCTGGAGGAAGTGAAAATGGAAAGTTGAAAATGGAAAATGATTCGCCAATTTTTTAACTTTTAATTTTCAACTTTCAATTAGCTAAAATTCTCAATTCTCAATTTTCAATTTTCAATTAAAAGAAATGAACGACAAGAAAGAATTGCAGGTAGCCGCGCTGGAGAACGGCACCGTCATCGACCATATCCCCTCCGAAAAACTGTTTACCGTGGTGTCGCTGCTGGGCCTGGAGCACATGAACAACAACATCACCATCGGCTTCAACCTCAACAGCAAGAAGCTGGGCAAGAAGGGCATCATCAAGATTGCCGACAAGTTCTTCTGCGACGACGAAATCAACCGCATCGCCGTCGTGGCACCCAACGTGAAGCTGAACATCATCCGCAACTACGAGGTGGTGGAGAAGCGCGAACTGGTGTTGCCCGACGAGCTGCGCGGCATCGTGAAATGTGCCAACCCCAAGTGCATCACTAACAACGAGCCCATGCCCACCCGCTTCCACGTCATCGACAAGGAACGCTGCGTCATCAAGTGCCACTATTGCGAGAAGGAGCAGACGAGGGAGGAAATCGAAATCATTTAATTGAAAATGGAGAGCGAAAACCATATCTTGAAGTTCAACACCATTGAGGTAAAGAGCTATGATTTCGCCATCCGCATTGTCAATCTTCACAAATATCTGAACCGACAGAAAGAGATTCATTCCTTGTCCAATCAGATGCTTCGAAGCGGCACCGCTATCGGAGCGCTGATTCAAGAAGCCGTTCATGCACAGAGCAAGGCCGATTTTCTGAACAAGATGAATGTCTCGCTGAAAGAGGCAAACGAAACCATGTATTGGATACGCTTGTTGCACAGCACCCATTACTTGAAAGACAACGAATTCGCCTCCATTCATAAAGATTGCGAAGAAATCGTCAAACTATTGGCAAGCATCGTAAAAACGACCAAGGCCAGTCTGAACAGATAATTTTTCAATTTTCAATTCTCAATTTCCAATAAAACAATGTTCAAAACAGATAATTTTCAATTCTCAATTTTCAATTTTCAATTAAATAAATGAAAGAAGACTGGAAACCCGGCACCCTCATCTACCCCCTGCCCGCCGTCCTGGTGAGCTGCGGCAGCACGCCCGAGGAATACAACATCCTGACCGTGGCGTGGACGGGCACCCTGTGCACCAACCCGCCCATGTGCTACATCTCCATCCGCCCCGAACGCCACTCCTACGACATCATCCGCCGCAACATGGAGTTCGTCATCAACCTCACCACAAAGGACATGGCACGCGCCACCGACTGGTGCGGCGTGCGTTCGGGTCGCGACTACAACAAGTTCAAGGAGATGCATCTGACGCCCGGACGGTGCACCGTGGTGCGGGCGCCGCTCATCGAAGAGTCGCCCCTCTGCATCGAGTGCCGCGTCAAGGAAATCGTGTCGCTGGGCTCGCACGACATGTTCATCGCCGACGTGGTGAACGTACGCGCCGAGAACAACCACCTCAACCCCGAGACGGGCAAGCTGGAACTGGCCGAAACCAACCCGCTGGTCTACGTCCACGGCGGCTACTACGAACTGGGCCCCAAGATAGGCAAGTTCGGCTGGAGCGTGGAAAAGAAGAAATCCTGAAGACACTCACCCCATCATTGAAAAGACGAAAAAGAGAACGCCATGAAACGAAAGCCTGTCCTCCTGCTGCTGGCAGCCCTGCTCACCGCCTCCCTGGCCTGGGGACAAGCCCCCGCCGCGTCCGAGGCCCACAACGTCCTGCCCCAGCCGCAGAAGAAGGAAAGCACGCACCAGAGGAACCCCGACAACGCCCCCGTCAACTTCGGCATCAAGGGCGGCTTCACCGCCTCGCTCTTCCTCGTGTCCGACCTCAGCATCAACGGCCAGCGCATTGAGCAGGTGCAGAACAACTACCAGATAGGCTACTTCGCGTCGCTCTTCATGCGCATCAACTTCGAGCGCCACTTCATCCAGCCCGAAGTGTCGTACAACATCAACCGCTGCAACATCACCTTCACCAAGCCCCTGGCCGCTGATGCCGCCGAAGGCACCGTGCCCGAACCGGCCGGCATCACCTCGACCATCCACAGCATCGACGTCCCCGTCATCTACGGCTACAACCTCATCAAGGAAGGCCCCTACAGTCTGGCCGTCTTCGGCGGGCCCAAGCTGCGCTACCTGTGGGCACACAAGAGCAAGACCACCTTCGACAACTTCAACCTGGACGACATCCGCGAGGAACTCTTCCCCTTCAACGTCAACCTGACGGTGGGCGCGGCGGTCACCATCTCGCGCGTGTTCTTCGACTTCCGCTACGACATCGGGCTGCACAACATCTCGAAGCGCATCTCGTATGCCCTGCCCGACCTTCCCCCCTCGCCCGACGGCGAGAAGCCCGACAGCGAAATACGCTTCCACCGACGCGACAACGTGCTGAGCTTTTCGTTCGGCGTGTTTTTTTGAGACAGAATGTAACGTATCTCCATTTAAATGCTTACATTTGCGAACATTTAAACGAGATGCACTAAAAAATAAAAGCACATGGAAAGAGACAACTTGATTTTCGACATCATCGAAAAGGAGCACCAGCGCCAGCTGAAAGGCATCGAGCTGATAGCCTCCGAGAATTTTGTAAGTGACGAAGTAATGCAGGCCATGGGCTCCTGCCTCACTAACAAGTACGCCGAAGGCTACCCCGGCAAGCGCTACTACGGCGGCTGCGAAGTGGTGGACCAGAGCGAGCAGATTGCCATCGACCGCATCAAGAAGATATTCGGCGCCGAATGGGCCAACGTACAGCCCCACTCGGGCGCACAGGCCAATGCAGCCGTCTTCCTCGCCGTCCTCAACCCCGGCGACAAGTTCATGGGCCTGAACCTGGCTCACGGCGGACACCTGTCACACGGCTCGCTGGTCAACACCTCGGGCATCATCTACCATCCGTGCGAATACAATCTGAACAAGGAAACCGGCCGCGTCGACTATGACCAGATGGAGGAAATCGCCCTGCGCGAACATCCGAAGATGATCATCGGCGGAGGTTCGGCCTACTCACGCGAGTGGGACTACAAGCGCATGCGCGAGATTGCCGACAAGGTAGGCGCCATCCTGATGATCGACATGGCCCACCCCGCCGGCCTCATCGCCGCCGGCCTGCTGGACAACCCTGTGAAGTATGCCCACATCGTCACCTCGACCACTCACAAGACCCTGCGCGGCCCGCGTGGAGGTATCATCCTCATGGGCAAGGACTTCCCCAACCCCTGGGGCAAGAAGACACCGAAGGGCGAAGTGAAGATGATGTCGCAGCTGCTCGACTCGGCTGTGTTCCCCGGCATTCAGGGCGGACCGCTGGAGCATGTCATTGCCGCCAAGGCCGTGGCCTTCAACGAAATCCTCCAGCCCTCGTGGAAGGAATACGCCATGCAGGTGAAGAAGAACGCCGCCACCCTGGCACAGGCGCTCATCGACCGCGGCTTCTCCATCGTGAGCGGCGGTACGGACAACCACTCCATGCTCGTCGACCTGCGCACGAAGTACCCCGACCTCACAGGTAAGGTGGCCGAGAAAGCCCTCGTATCTGCCGACATCACCGTCAACAAGAACATGGTACCCTTCGACAGCCGCTCTGCCTTCCAGACATCGGGTATCCGCCTGGGTACGCCTGCCATCACCACCCGCGGCGCCAAGGAAGACCTGATGTACGAGATTGCCGAGATGATTGAAACCGTCCTGTCCAACGTAGACAACGAAGCCGTCATCGCACAGGTTCGTGCCCGCGTCAACGAGACGATGAAGAAGTATCCCCTCTTCGCCTATTGAACGGACGACTGAAAATCACACCATATACAGAAAGAGCGCACCCCCCGCGTGGGGATGCGCTCTTTTTTCTTATGCTTATGCACAGAGCGGAGAGAAGCCTCAGCCTCAATCCTCCTCACCGCCGGCCGTGTCCTGCCGCTCTATCTTGCGGTTGTCGATGCTCCGCCAGGCATAGAAGATGTAAGCCAGCACGAAGGGCACGAGGATAGACACATAGGCCATGGTGCGCAGGGTGAACTCGCTGGAGCTGCTGTTCTGCAACGTGAGCGAGCTTTGCAGGTCGGCCGTCGAGGGATAGTAGGCCGTGTTGTTGTAGCCCGCTACCAGCAGGAGGGAGAGCACCGTCAGCACCGTGCCGATGCCCGCAAACCAGATGCCCTTGTCGAAGCCCTTCTTCCACAACGTGCGTCCGATGCCCCACAGCACACTGACCACGCCCAGCAGAAACAGCACCAGCACCACAGGCATCTCGAGGAAATTCGTCAGATACTTGTAGGGCTCCATGCACACAAGCCCCGTTTCGGGCTTCACCGCATAACCGTCGGCCAGCAGCGTGCGCACCAGGAAGGCCAGGAAGAACACCAGGAACAAGCCCGCATTGGCCCACAACGAACGGCGGCTGCGCGCTACCAGCTCTTCATCGGCAATGCTGTTCACAAAGTAGAGGGCACCCAGCACCCGCGCCAGGAAGAACACCGCCAGGCCCAGCACCACGTTCCAGGGGTTGGCCAGCGCGTCGAGCCCATGCCATCCGTTGGCCCAACTGCTGATGACGGGCATCATCGTCTCCGTCATGCTGCCCTTGTCCACATAGAAGGCCGAGCCCGTGAAGAACGTGGCCACCGCCCCGCCCAGCAGGACAGGCCCCACCACGCCGTTCAGCACCAGGAAGGCGCGATACGTGTTCTTGCCCAGCAGATTGCCCGCCTTCAGCTGGAATTCGTAGCTGACGGCCTGCAACACGAAGCTGAAGAGGATAATCATCCACAACCAGTAGGCACCGCCAAAGCTGGTGCTGTAGAACAGAGGGAAAGAGGCGAAAAAGGCGCCGCCGAAGGTGACGAGCGTCGTGAAGGTGAACTCCCACTTGCGACCCGTCGAGAGCACCATCATCCGCCGCTGCTCTTCCGTCTTGCCCAGGCAGAACAGGAGCGAATTGCCCCCCTGCACAAAAAGCAGAAACACCAGAATGGCTCCCAGCAGGGAGACCACAAACCACCAATATTGTTGAAGTAATGCCATAACGTCAATAATTTGAAGAATGAATGTTTACATTTGAATTCTCAGGTCCCTTTCGGATGGCTTTCAGCATGATGCCCACCTCGGCCACCAACAGGACGGTAAAGAGGAACAGGAAGAGGAAGAAGGTTGTCTGCACCGACCCCACCTCCAGCTTCGAGATGGCCGCACCTACGGGCAGCATGTCCTGAATAGTCCACGGCTGGCGTCCGCACTCGGCCACCACCCAACCTGCCTGACTGGCCAGATATCCCAGCGGTATGCTGAGCATGGCCACCATCTGCAGCCAGCGCAGGCGGCTCAGGTCTTTCTTGAAGGCCACAAACAGCACCACGATGAAGAACAGGATGAAGTATCCGCCCAGCAGCACCATCACGCGGAACATGTAAAAGGTCAGCGGCACGCTGGGTACCAGCTCCTGCGCATCCTTGATGTAGCCGTAGCCGAAGTAGGGCATGTTCTCCTTCAGCTCGACGGCAGCAACCTCGGCCGCTGCACTGTCGCCCTCGGCACGCGCCTCCCGATAGGTGGCAAAGGCCTCGATGGCCTTGCGTCCGCGCTCCATCTTTTCTGCGGCCGAAAGGGCCTTCGTGCCGTCCTTCAACTCATATCCGCCCTCCAGCAGGTCGTTGATGCCAGGCACGAAAGCATCGGCCTTGCGCTCGGCCAGCAACGAAAGCATCTTGGGAATCTCCATGCGGAAGAGAAAAGGATCCACGCCGTCGTCGGGCGTCTGCTTGTCAGGGTTCAGTATACCGAAAGCCACCAGGCCGGCTCCCTCCTGCCCCTCATAATAACCTTCCATGGCGGCCAGCTTCATTGGCTGGTGTTGGGCCACCTGGTAGCCCGACCCGTCGCCCGTCCAAGCGGCCATCAGTGCCGCAAACAGACCTACGGACGCTCCCACCTTGATGCTGCTCAGGGCAAAGCGGCGCTCGCGCTTCTTCCACAGATACCAGCAGCTGACGCCCACCACAAACAAGGCTCCCAGCACCCAACCTGAAAGAACGGTGTGGAAGAACTTGTTGACGGCCATCGGCGAAGTGGCTACGGCCCAGAAGTCCACCATCTCGTTGCGGGCCGTATCAGGGTTGAACTTCATCCCCACAGGATATTGCATCCACGCATTGGCCACCAGTATCCACCAGGCCGAGATAGTGGCGCCCAAACCCGTCAGCCAGGTGGAAGCCAGGTGGAAGCCGCGGCTCACCTTCTGCCATCCGAAGAACATCACGGCAATAAACGTCGCCTCCATGAAGAAGGCCACAATGCCCTCGATGGCCAGCGGCGCTCCGAAGATGTCGCCCACAAACCAGCTGTAGTTGCTCCAGTTGGTACCAAACTCAAACTCCAGGATAATGCCCGTGGCCACGCCGATGGCGAAGTTGATGCCGAACAGCTTCATCCAGAAGCGGGCGGTCCGTTTCCAGAAGGGATCGCCCGTCCGATAATAGAAAGTCTCCATGAGGCCCATGACCACGGCCAGTCCCAAGGTCAGCGGCACAAAAATCCAATGGTAGATGGCGGTCAGCGCAAATTGTGCCCTTGACCAGTCGATCAGCGAAGAATCAATGTGTTCAATCATAAATCAATTATTAATAGTAAAGGAATAATGTTCTGCAAAGCCATCTACCTCGGAGGCATCCGCTCAATCAGTTCACGGCTCACGTACCCGTTCTTCTCTCCGCCGTCGGCCGCCTGTTTCAGGAAGTCGGGGAAAAAGAAAATCCTAAGGATGAAGAACATAACAAAAAGCTTGATGAGGATAATCAGCCACAACGTCCGCCCCAGCTTCATGCCGCGGAAGCCGTCGCGATAGAATTGCCAGATGTTCAGGAAAAGATGTTTCATAATCCAAGGTTCCAAAGACACAAAGATAGTACAAACCCTGAGAAATGCAAAAGAAAGCTTTCCCAAAAATGAATTATCCTGGCCTTCGAAGACAAGAGTACAACCACAGCAGCAACAAGTCTCCTTCATTGATTGCATAAGATGGCATCTTGAGCAGCATGAGATGGCATCTTGTGCAACATAAGACAGCATCTTATGCCATCAAAGATAGAAACATCTGCCACGCGTGTTGCTTCAGGCCGACAAGAACCCTGCTTCCGGCCGCATAATCTGCGCTCCACCCCGCCCAAAGCACCATTCTGATTGGTCGGCAAAATCTGCCGGATAAGCGTTGTCTGTACGGCCAACGTCCATCTTTTTTCCACATCCGACGAAAGCCCCGTACTTTTGTCACAGAAAAAAGAAGAGAGAACAGATTGATTTGACAGAAAACGATAACTCCAAATTCTCAAGCGATATGACAAATCTAAGAACATTCACCCTGACGGCTCTCTGCCTGGCAGGCATCACCTGCGCAAAAGCACAGATCGCCGAGCCGACGCCAGCCGTACAGGCCGACAGCACCGTTGCCGCCCGCCTGCCCCAGCAATGGAACTTGCAGACGTGCATCGATTATGCCTTGCAGAACAACATCACCATCCGTCGCAACCGCATCAGCGCACAAAGCACGCAGGAGGATGTAAAGACAGCCAAGGCCGAACTCTTCCCCTCGCTCAACGCCAGCGTGAGCCAGCGTGTCGTAAACCGCCCCAATACCACTAACGGTACCATTATCAGCGGTGATAATATCACTTCGAGCCAGAGCAAGACATCCTATAACGGTACCTATGGTATCGATGCCAACTGGACTCTCTACAACGGCGGCAAGCGGCTGAACACCATCAAGCAGCAACAGCTGAACCAGCGCATCGCCGACCTGGCCGTAGCCGAAAGCGAGAACTCCATCGAGGAAAGCATCATGCAGGTTTATGTACAGATACTCTACGCTGCCGAAGCGGTCAAGATAAACGAAGCGACCCTAGAAGTGAGCCAGGCCCAGTACGAACGGGGCAAGCAGCTCTTCGAGGCAGGAAGCATCGCCCAGAGCGACCTGGCACAGCTCGAAGCGCAGGTGAGCAGCGACAACTACCAGCTCGTCACCTCGCAGGCCACCCTGCAGGACTACAAGCTCCAGCTGAAGCAGCTCCTCGAGCTGGACGGCAGCGACGAAATGGTGCTCGACATGACCATGCCCAACGACACGCAGGTACTCTCGCCCCTGCCCACCAAGACCGACGTCTACCGCACCGCCCTGCTGATGCGGCCCGAGATTGAGTCGGGCAAGCTCGACGTCGAAGCCTCCGACCTCAACATCAAGATAGCCCGCGCCGGCTACCTGCCCACCATCAGCCTCAGTGCAGGCATCGGAAGTACCAATGCCAACGGCAACGACTTCACCTTCACCGAGCAGATCAAGCAGAACTGGAACAACTCGCTGGGCCTCACTCTGAGCATCCCTCTCTATGACAAGCGCCAGACCAAGTCGTCCATCAACAAGGCCAAGCTCCAGAAGCAGACCAGCGAACTGGACCTGCTCGACAAGCAGAAGACGCTCTACAAGACCATCGAGAACCTCTGGCTCGACGCCAACAGCGCCCAGCAGCAATACGTAGCCGCCAGCAAGAAGCTGGAGAGCACGCAGACCAGCTACAACCTCGTCAGCGAGCAGTTCAACCTCGGCATGAAGAACACCGTCGAACTGCTTACTGAAAAGAACAACCTGCTCAACGCCCAGCAGGAAATGCTCCAGGCCAAGTACATGGCCCTGCTCAACGCCGGCCTGCTCCAGTTCTACCAGGGCGAGAAGTTTGAACTCTGAGAAGAATAACCCACAAGAAAACAATCAAAAATACATTTATATTATGAACAAGAAGAAAATCATCACCCTCACGGCAGGTGTCATCATCGTGGCCGGAGCAGCCTTCTGGCTGTTCGGAGGCAGCACCCGCAAGCAGCAGGTCAGCTACGAGATGGTCAAGGTAGGTCCTGCGGACATCTCGAACTTCGTCACCGCCACCGGTACCATCGAGCCAGTAACCGAAGTCGAAGTCGGTACACAGGTCAGCGGTATCATCGACAAGATTTATGTGGACTACAACACCGTCGTCAAGGAAGGACAGCTCATCGCCGAGATGGATAAGGTGACACTCGAAAGCGAACTGGCCTCCTCGCAGGCCACCTACGACGGCGCCAAAGCCGAATACGAGTATCAGAAAAAGAACTACGAACGCAACAAGGGACTGAAGGCCAAGAACCTCATCAGCGACACCGACTACGAGCAATCCGAATATAACTACCTGAAAGCCAAGAGCGCCTTCGACAGCAGCAAGGCTGCCCTTTCCAAAGCCGAGCGCAACCTGTCGTACGCCACCATCACCTCGCCCATAGACGGCGTGGTCATCAGCAAGGATGTGGAGGAAGGACAGACCGTAGCTTCAGGCTTCGAGACCCCTACCCTCTTCACCATTGCCGCCGACCTGACGCAGATGCAGGTAGTGGCCGACGTCGATGAAGCCGATATAGGCGGCGTCGAACTGGGCCAGCGTGTAGAGTTTACCGTCGATGCCTATCCCAGCGACACATTCGAGGGTGAAGTTACCCAAATCCGTCTGGGTGAAGCCTCCTCGTCGTCGAGCAGCACCAGCAGCAGCTCCAGCACCGTAGTCACCTACGAAGTGGTCATCTCCGCCCCCAACCCCGACCTGAAGCTGAAACCGCGTCTGACGGCCAACATCACCATCTATACGCTCGACAAGCGTGGCGTCAACAGCGTACCTGCCTCTGCCCTGCGCTTCACTCCCGCCCTGCCCATCGCGGGCTCCGATGCCGTCATCAACGACTGCGAGGGCGAGCATAAGCTCTGGACCAAGCAAGGCAATGTCTTCACCGCCCACGCCGTCACCACCGGCATCAGCAACGGCAGCTATACTGAAATCACCGGCGGCATCGAACCCGGCACCGAAGTCATCAGCGACGCAAAAATCAGCAGCAATGCACCCCAGGCCGAAGAAGCCGGCGGCGAGCGCAGCCCCTTCATGCCAGGCCCTCCGGGAAGCGACAAGAAGAAAAACAGCAGTAGCAGCGATAGTAGTAGCAAAAAATAACAGCAGACAGTCATGAACAAAGTTGTCATCGAACTTCAGAACATCAAACGCAACTTCCAGGTGGGCGACGAGACCGTGCATGCCCTGCGCGGCGTCTCGTTCACCATCCGCGAAGGCGAGTTTGTCACCATCATGGGAACGTCGGGGTCGGGCAAGTCCACCCTGCTCAACACGCTGGGCTGCCTCGACCCCCCCACCAGTGGTGAGTACCTGCTGGACGGAATCTCCGTGCGCACCATGTCCAAGTCACAGCGTGCCATCCTGCGCAACCGCAAGATAGGCTTCGTGTTCCAGAACTACAACCTGCTGCCAAAGACAACGGCTGTAGAGAACGTCGAACTGCCGCTCATGTACAACCCCTCCGTATCGGCCGCCGAACGCCGCCGCAGGGCCATTGAAGCCCTGGTAGCCGTCGGCCTGGGCGACCGCCTGGAGCACAAGTCCAACCAGATGTCCGGTGGACAGATGCAGCGTGTGGCCATCGCCCGCGCACTGGTCAACAACCCCGCCGTCATACTGGCCGACGAAGCGACAGGTAACCTCGATACGCGCACTTCGTTCGAGATTCTGGTCCTCTTCCAGAAGCTCCACGCCGAGGGACGCACCATCATCTTCGTCACCCACAACCCCGAAATAGCCCAATACAGCAGCCGCAACATCACCCTGCGCGACGGGCAGGTAAAGGACGACCGTGTGAACCCTCACATTCTGAATGCAGCCGAAGCGCTGGCCGCCCTCCCCGTGCCCGAGGAGGACTAAAGAAGGGGGAAAATTTAACAGACCGTTAAGCGCCCGTTTAACGGACCATTAAGTACTCGCTTAACGGACCGTTAGATACTCGCTTAATACGCCGTTAAATACTCGCTTAACGACCCGTTAAACGAGCGCTTAACGGACCATTAAATGCAACCGCAGAATTCCGCCACTGAAAAGTGATGGAAGAAACAGAAAAAACAACCCTTATGAACGGAACAAACTTATTCAAAATAGCCCTGCGCGCCCTTGCCAACAACAAGTTACGCGCCTTCCTCACCATGCTGGGTATCATCATCGGTGTGGCCTCCGTCATCACGATGCTGGCCATCGGCCAGGGCTCGAAAAAGAGTATCCAGGCACAAATCTCCGAAATGGGCTCCAACATGATCATGATACATCCGGGAGGTGAACGACGGGGCGGTGTGCGGATGGATCCCAGCGAAATGCAGACCCTGAAGCTGTCCGACTATGAATCGCTGCGCAACGAGACGACCTTCCTCTCGGCCATCAGCCCCAACGTGTCGAGCAGCGGCCAGCTCATTGCCGGCAACAACAACTACCCCTCTTCTGTCAGCGGCGTAGGCACGGAGTATCTGGAGATACGCCAGCTTACGGTCGAAGAGGGCGAGATGTTCACCGAAGCCGACATCCAGGTGTCTGCCAAGGTTTGTGTCATCGGAAAGACCATCGTAGACAACCTCTTCCCCGACGGTACCGACCCCATCGGACGCATCATCCGCTTCAACCAGGTACCCCTGCGCGTGGTAGGTGTCCTCAAGAGCAAAGGCTACAACTCCATGGGCATGGACCAGGACGACGTCGTACTGGCTCCCTACACCACCGTAATGAAGCGACTGCTGGCCCAAACCTATCTGGAAGGCATCTTTGCTTCGGCCCTCTCGGAAGACATGACCGACTATGCCACCGAAGAGGTCAGCACCATCCTGCGACGCAACCACAAGCTGCGCGATACGGACGACGATGACTTCACCATCCGCAGCCAGCAGGAATTGAGCTCCATGCTCAACACCACCACCGACCTGATGACCACGCTGTTGGCCTGCATCGCAGGCATCTCGCTCGTCGTGGGCGGCATCGGCATCATGAACATCATGTACGTCTCCGTCACCGAACGTACCCGCGAAATCGGTCTGCGCATGTCTGTCGGCGCCCGCGGCATCGACATCCTGTCGCAGTTCCTCATCGAGGCCATCCTCATCAGTATCACGGGTGGCATCATCGGCGTGCTCATCGGATGCGGAGCTTCGTTCATCGTCAAGAACGTGGCCCACTGGCCCATTTTCATCCAGCCCTGGAGCGTCATCCTCTCGTTCGCCGTCTGCACCGTCACCGGCGTGTTCTTCGGATGGTACCCGGCCAAGAAGGCTGCCAGCCTCGACCCCATCGAAGCCATCCGCTACGAATAGCCCCCTCTTTCGGGCATGGATGATGCGGATACACACGATAAAGGAGGGACTTTATCCGTGAGAATCCGTATCATCCATGCTGCTTTCAAATAATTCTTCATTCTTCATTATTAATTCTGCATTTAATCTTATCTTTGTCCCACTATGATGAAACAAAACCTGTCACAACGTGCCTACCTGGTCGAAGTCCTGACCCATATCATCGGCTGGGGCATCGTCTTCGGCTTCCCGTTCCTCATGATGAGCCGGAGCGGATTCAACATCACGTGGCCCGACTATCTGCGCCACGGCTGCATCGTCCCCCTCTCCTTCCTCATCATCTTCTACCTGAACTACTGCCTGCTCATCCCCCGCTATCTGTTCAGCAACCACGTCAAGACCTACCTTGTACTCAATCTTGTCTGCATCCTGATCATTGCCCTGGGTTCGCACTTCTGGCAGGAATTTTCCATCGCCTACAACGACATTCCCCGGCCAAACAGACGACCTGACAGTCCCCCAAAATGGATGTTCTTCCTGCGCGACGTTTTCTCCATGGTGCTCACCGTGGGTCTCAGCGCTGCCATCCGCATGAGCCGCCGCTGGGCCGCCAACGAAGCCGCCCGCCGCGAAGCCGAGCAGCAGCGCACCGAAGCCGAGCTCAAGAACCTGCGCAGCCAGCTCAATCCCCACTTCCTGCTCAACACGCTCAACAACATCTACGCCCTCATCGCCTTCGACGCCGACAAGGCCCAGCAGGCCGTGCAGGAGCTGAGCCGCCTGTTACGCCACGTCCTCTACGACAACCAGCAGAACTTCGTACCGCTGGACAAGGAGATGGACTTCATCCGCAACTACATCGCCCTGATGCGCATCCGGCTCTCGTCCAACGTAACCGTCGAGACCCATTTCGACATCCGTCCCGAAAGCCGCACCGAGATAGCTCCGCTCATCTTCATCTCGCTCATCGAGAACGCTTTCAAGCACGGCATCTCGCCCACCGAACCCAGCTACATCCGCATACGCTTCAGCCAGACGGGTAATCGCGTCAGCTGCGAAATCACCAACAGCTACCACCCCAAGTCGCCGGCCGACAAGAGCGGAAGCGGCATCGGCCTCGAACAGGTGCGCCGCCGCCTCGAACTCTCCTACCCCGGACGATACACGTGGCAGCAGGGAGTCGACCCCTCCGGCAAGGAGTACCGCTCCCTGCTCACCATCGAATGTGAAAATCCACCCCATTCCGAACTTTCCAAACAAAAGAACTTGATATGAAACTGAAATGTGCCATTGTAGACGATGAACCCCTGGCCCTCGGACTGCTTGAGAGCTATGTAGCCAAGACTCCCTTCCTCGAACTGGCAGGGAAATACTCCAGTGCTGTTCAAGCCATGAAGGAACTGCCCGAAAAGCAGGTCGACCTCCTCTTCCTCGACATCCAGATGCCCGAACTCAACGGGCTCGAATTCTCGCGGATGGTCGATTCGCGCACCCGCATCGTCTTTACCACTGCCTTCGAGCAATACGCCCTCGACGGCTACAAGGTCAATGCCCTCGACTACCTGCTCAAGCCCATTTCCTACACCGACTTCCTCCAGGCGGCCAACAAGGCCGTCCAGTGGTTCGAACTGCTCAATCAGCCCCACGACGAAATCACCTCCATCTTCGTCAAGAGCGACTACAAGCTGGTACAGATCGAGCTGGACAACATCCTCTACGTTGAAGGGCTCAAGGACTATGTCAAGATCTACGAGGAAGGCAGCCAGCGCCCCATCCTTTCGCTCATGAGCATGAAGGCCATGGAAGAGCTGCTCCCCTCTTCGCGCTTCATGCGCGTCCACCGTTCCTACATTGTCCAAAAAAGCAAAATACGTATCATCGACCGCGGTCGCATCATCTTCGGAAAGACCAGCATCCCCGTCAGCGAAAGCTATAAAGCCGCCTTTCAGGAATACTTGGACCGCCGAAGCTAAATGGGCCACATTATCAACTTTTTAATCCACAAATTTGGAGTTTTAGGAAAAACCGTCTATCTTTGCCCGTGAATAGAAAACGGAGTTGTGAAACTCTCAATAGAATAGTTTAGTTAAGTCTAGTTTAGTTTTTGTTGGGCACTTCCACGTTATGCGAACGACGGGAGTGCTCATTTTTTTCCTACCATACAGGCACTTACAAAAACAAGCGTTTCCAAAGCTTCGCAACAGGTTGCAAAAAACACTTGTCGGAAAATTGTCGGACAGCATTTTTCGGCTATTGGAATTGTCGCAACTTATTTGAACAAAAACAAGGATCAACGTAAAAACCTGAGGGATTCTTGGATTAAGCATAAATTTTAGCCAGTCTGAACAGGAAGAACGCCTTGTCCTTCACTCCTCTGAACTTTGAACGAAAGCTCTTTATTTTGGCATTGAAGGATTCGGATGCAGCCTTTGTGGAACGCTTCTCAAAGAAGTTTATTCAGGCGAAAGTACTGAAACGAAATATCATTTTTTGGACGAAGGCTGCAGAGTTTCCTGCCGCTTCATTTCGAACAGCACGCTGAAAGTCAGCGGAATGGCCAGCAGGAAGGTACACATGTCGGACACAGCCTGACACATCTCCACTCCCTGAAGTCCGAAAAGACTGGGCAAGACAAAAATGAGCGGAATGAAGAACAATCCCTGACGGGCAGACGACAGGATGGTGGCACGCACCGACTTGCGGATGGTCTGCAACATCATGTTGCTGATGATGATGAAAGCCCCCAGCGGATAGGTGACCAGCTGCCAGCGCAGCGCCGCCGCACCGGTAGACACTACAGCCGGGTCGCCCTTGCGGAAGAGTTCGACAATCTCTTCAGCGTAACCGAAGCCCAGCACGGCACATACCAGCAGGAAGACGAACCCGATGCGCACACAGAACCAGAAGCCCTGACGCACACGCGCATAAAGGCCCGCACCGTAACAGAAACCGCACATGGGCTGGAATCCCTGGCCGAACCCGATAAGGAAAGAATTGATGAACATGCCGATGCGCGACACGATGGACATGCCCGCAATGGCTGCATCGCCATAGGCGCCTGCGGCCACATTCAGCAGAATGGTGGAAAGGCTGGCCAGTCCCTGACGGGCCAGCGAAGGAGTGCCTCCGCCGATGATTTCCTTGATGAACGACCACGTGGGCGTAAAGTTACGGTAACGGATGGCAATGTTACCGCCCTTCCGGGCCATGAAAAGCAGCAGCACGAAGCTGCAGAACTGGCTGATGACCGTCGCCAGCGCGGCTCCCGCCACTCCCATATCGCAAACAAAGATAAACAACGGATCGAGCAGGACATTGAGCACGGCTCCGCTCACGATGCCCACCATGGCATAGGCCGCATTTCCCTGAAAACGCATCTGGTTGTTGAGCACCAGCGAGGAAGCCATGAAGGGAGTACCTATCAGGATGATGCCCAGATAGCGTTCCGTATAGGGCAGAATGGTGGGCGTAGAGCCCAGCATCACCGACAGGGGAGTAAGGAATATCAGTCCCAGCACCGCCAGCAGGCACCCCATGAAGAAGGCCATGAAGAAACCCGTGGCCGCCATCTTCTCGGCACTGTCCACGTCGCGGGCTCCCAGCCGGCGCGAGATGAAGTTGCCCGAACCGTGTCCGAAGAAGAACCCCGTGGCCTGGATGATGGACATCAGCGAAAACACAATGCCCACCGCGGCGGTGGACTGCGTATTGATTTTCCCGACAAAATACGTGTCGGCCATGTTGTAGAAGGCCGTCACCAGCATACTGATGATGGTCGGTATGGCCAGGCGGGTAATGACGCCCGGTATGGGGGCAGTGGTCAGCTGCTCGTAGTTTTCTTTTGCGGTGTGGTGATGTATCAGCATATCGTTCTATAATCAATCGTTTCCTGTTGTCAATGTCTCGCGGACCTTCAGCAGCAGTTCGCCGATGCTCCGCAGGACCACCGGACTACCATCCGGCCGATGCAGCAGAAAGGTGCCGTCGCCCCGGAGGTCGCCCGTCTCGATGAAGATGTCCGACTCCACGTTGCGGTTGGCCAGGATGCCGTCCCGTTGCAGGGCCTTGCGCACCATGGCGTAACGCTGTCCGTGACCGACGAGGCGTATCTGCGACGTATATTCGTTGTCCACACGGAAGAGGCCGGTTTCCAGGTCGAAAACGATACCTTTGCGGGCGAAGAAACCGCTCAGGCTGCCGTCCAGGGCCAGGTCTTCGGGCGTGCCGATGGTTACGCCGTTTGTCTTGTCCATCAGCCAGATCCGGTCGGCAATCTGCAGGGCCAGTTCCAGGTCGTGGGTCGAGAGGAAGATAGTCTTGCCCGTCCGGCGGCTCAGCTGATGGAGCAGCTGCATCATTTCCACCTTGCTGGGGAAGTCGAGGAAAGCCGTCGGCTCGTCCAGGTAGATGACGGGGGTTTCCTGTGCCAGAGCCTTGGCTATCATCACCTTCTGCCGTTCGCCGTCACTCAGGGTGTCGACCATGCGGTCGTGCAGGGAGGCGATGCCCACCAGGCCGATGGAACGCTCCACCACTTCCTTGTCGGCCTTCGACAGGGTTCCCCAGAAGCCGGTATACGGGCTGCGTCCCAGGCTGACCAGTTCGAAGACGGACATGTTGCGGACGTCGCACTTCTCCGTGAGCACCACGCTCAGCACGCGCGACAGCTGCTTGTCCGTGTAGCTGCCAATCTCCTTGCCCTGCAGCCAGATGCTGCCGCCCATCTTGGGCTGGAAGGCCGAGAGGGTGCGAAGCAAGGTGGACTTCCCCACCCCGTTGGCTCCCAACAGGCAGGTCAGTTCGCCGCCGTAGATGTCGGCCGAGATACCGGAGGCCACCACCTTCACGCCATGCTTGGGGGCATAGCCGATAGACAGGTCCTCGATGTGGACGGTGGGACGGGTGTAGGTATGGACAGCTGTATTATTCATTGAGTTCATTTTTTCTACGTTTGAAGAGTACCGAGGCCACAACCGGAGCACCGATGAGGGCCGTCACCGAGTTGACGGGCAAGGCACCTTCCAGTCCGGGCATGCGGGCGATAAGGTTGCAGACCAGGGCCAAGGCCGCACCCACCAGCAGCGTAGCAGGCATCAGCACCCGATGATCGGACGAGCGGAAGATGGCCCGGCACAAGTGGGGCACGGCCAGTCCGATGAACATGATGGGCCCGCAATAGGCCGTCACGATGGCCACCAGCACACCGGCACAGAGGATGACCAGCAGGCGGGCCCGGCGGATGTTCAGTCCCAGGTTGCGCGCATAGCCGTTGCCCAGCAGCAGCAGGTTCATTGTCTTGATGAGCAGGAACGAGAGGGGCAGCAGCACGGCCATGATGCCCACGAAGAGCAGCATCTGGTCGCCCGAGACGCGGGCAAAGCTGCCCAGCCCCCAAATGACGTAGGCGCGGATGTCTTCCTCGACGCTGAAGAACTTCAGCACACCGATAATGGCATTGGCCACGTAGCCTATCATGACGCCGATGATGAGCAGCGTCACGTTGCCCCGCACCTTCATCGACACGTAGACGATGAGGGCCATCACCGACATGGCGCCCACGATGGCCGCCAACGACAAAGCCACCTCGCCCAGATATCCCAGATGGCTCAGGGCTACGCCTCCCACCGCCCCGGACAGCAGCACGACAAAGGCCACACCGAGGCTGGCGCCCGAACTTACCCCCAGTACCGACGGATCGGCCAGCGGATTACGGAACACCGTCTGCATCTGCAGGCCGCTGACCGACAGGCCCGCACCGGCTACCAGTGCCGTCAGTGCCTGCGGCACGCGCGACTTCCAGATAATGTTCTGCCAGACGACGGACTCGTCGGTACTGCCGGCCAGGATGCTGCACACCGAACGCAAGGGGATGTGCACCGAACCCAGCAACAGGTTCAGCAGGAAGAACACGACGATGAGCACCGTCATCAGAAGCATCAGGGGAAGTATGGGACGTTTCAGCATACGGAAATCATTTCAGCCGTTCGTAATAAGTAGGTTTATAGTCGGGCAGCAGGTCGGGATGGAAGGCATGTATCAGGTCCTCCAGCACCACCTCGGGCTGCATGGGCATGCTCTCATAGAAAGGCGTGGTACGCATGTTGCAGTAGATGACGCCTTTTTCCCGAAAAGCACGGAAGTCGGCATAACGCGCGTCGGTAGCTTTCAGCGCGTCGTAGGAGAAAGTGCCGTCGTAGCTGTTGACAATGCGCCAGAAGTCGGCCTCCTCGGCCCGGCTGTAGACAGTCTCAAAGTCCAGCGTCACGCCTCCCGAACGGGGATCGTCCTTCAGGAAATAGTCGGCCCCGGCATCGCGGAACAGCTGGGCCAGGAAGCTCTTGCCGCCCACGGCATACCAGTTGCCGCCACGCAGCTCGCCGCTGAACACCACGGGGCGCTTCTTCACGCCCGCCGCCAGGCGGCACAGCTCGTTGTAGCGCGCCTCGATGGCCGCAAACTTGGCATTGGCCTCGCGTTCGCGACCGATGAACAGGCCGATGAACTTCACCCATTCCGCCTGTCCCAGCGGCGTCATTTCCTTGTAGCCCAGATGGGGCACCAACGGAATACCCGTATCGTACATGGCATCGTAGCCCCCCCGCTTGAAGGGAGAGATGAAGATGACATCGGGATTGACGCTCATGATGACTTCGCTGTCGAAGTTGCCTTCGATGCCTATCTTCACCGTCTTGCCTTCTTCCACCTGGCGGTTCATGGTGGGGTTGAACAGATGGCGCGTGCTGGTGATGCCCGCCACGAACGGACAGGCGTCCAGGGCGATGAAGTTGGACAGCTGGAGCGACGTCATGCAGATGACGCTGCGCACCGGCGTCTCGATGACGGTATAGTCTTGGGGAATGCCTGCCGGACGGGTACCGCGAGGCACGAGGGTAAAGCGGTAGACCGGAGCCTTCGGGTTCTGCGGGTCCTGCACATCGACCAGCCGCACGCCGCCGGAGAGGTAGCGCACTTCATAACCTTCGGCATAAGCCGGACGGATAACGGCAGCCGAATCGAGCTCGGCACAGGCCACCGTATCGACAGCCGCCGCTTCGGACGACCGGGCCGACTTGGAGCCACACGAGGGCAGACAACAGGAGGCGGCCAGCATCAGGCCGGCCAGAGGTATCTTGTTCATCGGGATCATTTTTAAAACTATGCCGCAAAGTTAACCGAAACGGGGGAATATCACAACTTACGTATGTGAAACTTCCCTATCCGAGGCGTCAGAATAACATATTTTCCATACCTTTGCAGGCAACTTAACCCACGAAAGCCGAACATTATGTCACACCCCATCCAATTCGTTTCCCTGGGTCCGGGCGATCCGGAACTGATTACCCTGAAAGGCTGGAGGCAGCTGAAGGAAGCCGATGCCGTCTATTGCCCCGAAACCCTGACACGCGACGGGCGCCGTCTGTCAAGGGCTGC
This sequence comes from Mediterranea massiliensis, assembly GCF_900128475.1. Classification (GTDB taxonomy): domain Bacteria; phylum Bacteroidota; class Bacteroidia; order Bacteroidales; family Bacteroidaceae; genus Bacteroides; species Bacteroides massiliensis_E. The sequence continues at coordinate 168,472 of NZ_LT635836.1, forward strand.
CGACATCCTGCTGCAGCTCGGCGTGGCCGAAGACGCCATCCGCCGCTTCCACCTTCCTATGAGCAAACAGCGCGAACGCGCACTGGAAGCCTACGACCGGGTCTACGCGGAAGCCCGGCAACTGCAAGCCCGGGGAAAGCGCGTGTGCATCGTGGCCGAAGGAGATGCGGGCTTCTATTCGTCCATACATTATATATATGAGAAGCTGCAGGCCGCAGGTGTTCCCGTAACGCACATCGCCGGCATTCCGGCCTTCATTGCCGCCGGAGCATTGGGCGGACTGCATGTGGCCAGTCAGGAGCAGCGGCTCACCGTCATGCCAGGCAATGCCACCGCCGAAGAACTGGAACGCCTGATAGCAGACGGCGGGACCGTCGTCATCATGAAGCTGTCGCAATGCACCGACGAAGTGCACCGCTGCATCGGCCGGCATCCCGAATACGCTTACCACTATTTTGAAAACGTAGGTACACCGGAAGAAGTCTATACCTGCGACACCCACCGCATTGCCGCAACAAAATTCCCCTACTTCTCACTGCTGATTGTACAGAAGGCACATCCGCAGTAAAAAGCAGGGGAACAGACTGTCTATCCTATCGGATCACTCTTCTGCAGCCTGATAGCTGCGCAGGGCCAGCTTCTTGACCCACAGCACAAAGAAGCCGGTCAATACCAGATTGAGTACGATGGTCAGTACCGAGATGAGCAGGGCTGGTCCGCCCAGGCTGTAGCTCAGGGCAATGAAGATGACGCCGGCCCCTACCTCGCCGCGCGTAAACATACCGATGGACAGTGCCAGACGTTCGCTGAACTGACGGTCGCGGTAGAAGAAGACGGGAAACAGCTTGCCGAGGTTCGACAGCAGGGACACGGCCAGGACATGGACCACAATCATGCCCCACGACATCATCTCCTGCGAACCGGTGACGGAATGACTGCCGGCCGACGCTTCCGCAAAGTCCACACCCAGGAAACGGGGCATGCCCATACCCACCAGAAACATGAACAGGAAGGAGATGCCCGTAGCCGCCCGGCGTTCGGCCGGCGAATCGTGTTCACGGTGCTTCATCACCATGCCCAGCACGAAAGCAGGCAGCAGCACCTCCACATGGATGCTACCCTCCTCGCCATAGAAATGCTTGCTCAGCAGGTAGATGCCCAGTGTGGACGCAAATACCAGCACCGAATAGCAGAGGATGGCCTTCCAATCCTGCCGCCAGTCGTAGCGCCCCATCTGCTTCCAGCCGAAGGACAGCAGCAGCATCACGATGACAATGATGGCCAGCAACTGCCACTTCAGCCCGATCATCATAATCTGCAGCGGAATCATCAGCAGGATGGTGTCCAGGTCGTCGAAGATGGCCAGCACCTGTATCTTCTTGTACATCCAGCTCTGCTTCAGCCCTATGGCGGCCAGCATGGTGAAGAGGATGCCTGCCGACGTGGGCGCGGCAAAACGGCTCAACAGCAGGTTTTCCTTCCACGCCTCCCAGCTGCCCCAGTAGGCAGACGGCAACAGGACGAACATGTAATAGAGAGCAATCAGGAACCACGGCATGGCGGCGGTGGCCATGGCGATAAAGTAGTCTTTGGCATACGCCCGCCATCGCGACTTGTCGACTTCGAACTCACGGCCCACATTGATCATGATGAAGCCGAGGCAGACGTAAAGCAACACATTCGACACGGTCTTCACCGCATCATAACTTCCTCCCGCCCACAGGGGGAGGTACTGGCTGACCAGCAGTCCGGCCATCAGGAAGGCCGAAAACGATAGAACTTTTCTCATTATATATAAATAGTATTAAGGAGGAGGACACCAAGACAGTCCTATGGAAAGAGAGCATCCTCCCCGGGGTTAAATCTTACATCAATCCAGCTTCAGCACTGCCAAGAAGGCCTTTTGCGGCACTTCCACGTTGCCGATCTGCTTCATGCGCTTCTTGCCCCGCTTCTGCTTCTCGAGCAGCTTGCGCTTACGGCTCACGTCGCCGCCGTAACACTTGGCCGTCACGTCCTTGCGCACGGCCTTGATGGTCTCACGGGCAATGATCTTGGCACCGATGGCAGCCTGGATGGCTATCTCGAACTGCTGCCGCGGAATCAGTTCCTTCAGCTTCTCGCACATGCGGCGGCCCAGGTCATAAGCGTTGTCGAAGTGCGTCAGTGTAGAGAGCGCATCCACCGGTTCGCCGTTGAGCAGGATGTCGAGCTTCACCAGCTTGGACGGACGGAAGCCATTGGCATGGTAGTCGAAGGACGCATACCCCTTGGAGATGCTCTTCAGCTTGTCGTAGAAGTCGATGACGATTTCGCCCAGCGGCATGTCGTAGTAGATTTCCACGCGGTTGCCCGAAATGTATTCCTGCTTCACCAGCTCGCCGCGCTTGCCCAGACAGAGGGTCATGATGGGGCCGATGTAGTCGGTACTGGTGATGACCGAAGCGCGGATGTAGGGTTCCTCGATGTGGTCGATCATCGTGATGTCGGGCATGCTGCCGGGGTTGTGCACCTCCATAACATGGCCCTGCTTGTCGAATACCTTGTAAGATACGTTGGGCACGGTGGTGATGACGTTCATGTCGAACTCGCGGTCCAGACGCTCCTGCACAATCTCCATATGGAGCAGGCCGAGGAAACCGCAGCGGAAGCCGAAACCCAGGGCCAGCGACGATTCGGGCTGGAAGGTAAGCGAGGCATCGTTCAGCTGGAGTTTCTCCAGCGAAGAGCGGAGATCCTCGAAGTCCTCGGCCTCGATGGGATAGACACCGGCAAAGACCATCGGCTTCACTTCCTCGAAACCCGCAATGGCCTCCTTGCACGGATTGGCAATGTGGGTGATGGTGTCGCCCACCTTGACCTCGCGCGAAGTCTTGATGCCCGAGATGATGTAGCCCACGTCGCCCGTACGCAGTTCGTCGCGCGGCACCATGTCCATCTTCAGCACGCCCACCTCGTCGGCCTCGTATTCCTTGCCCGTATTGAAGAACTTCACCTTGTCGCCCTTGCGGATGATGCCGTTCTCTATCTTGAAGTAGGCAATGATGCCGCGGAAGGAGTTGAACACCGAGTCGAAGATCAGAGCCTGGAGCGGTGCATTCTCGTCGCCTTCGGGATGGGGAATGCGCTCGATGACGGCTGCCAGAATCTCTTCCACGCCCATGCCCGTCTTGCCCGATGCACGGATAATCTCTTCGCGCTTGCAGCCCAGCAGTTCTACGATTTCGTCTTCCACCTCGTCGGGCATGGCGCTGGGCATGTCACACTTGTTGATGACGGGGATTATCTCCAGGTCGTGCTCGATGGCCATGTAGAGGTTCGAGATGGTCTGTGCCTGCACGCCCTGCGAGGCATCCACGATGAGCAGGGCCCCTTCGCAGGCCGCGATGGAGCGCGACACTTCGTACGAGAAGTCCACATGTCCCGGCGTGTCGATGAGGTTCAGGATATATTTTTCGCCTTTGTATTCATATTCCATCTGGATGGCATGGCTCTTGATGGTGATACCGCGTTCACGTTCCAGGTCCATATCGTCCAGCATTTGTCCTTCGGTGATTTGTATGGTATGTGTAAATTCCAGCAGACGGTCTGCCAGCGTAGATTTCCCGTGGTCGATGTGGGCTATGATACAAAAGTTTCGTATATTCTTCATTGGATAGTGTTATAAATAAAAGCGGTGCAAAGATAGTGAAAGGTGAGAGCAGAAGCAAATGAAAATGAAATTTTCAATTTGATTATGCCGAGCCGCATCCTATCTTATCAAAAGATAGTGAAAGGCGAGCGGAGAACAAAATATTGAAACTTGTTTCAGATATTTTTTATCCCGAGCCGCGTCCTGTCTTCTCCCGCCCCTACTCTATCTGCCTAACCTTGTCTGCATCATCCGAATCTTCTACCCGATGCACATCGCCACAAAAAAAGAATGCGTTGACAGCGGTTCCCGGTCAACGCATCCCTTTTATAGTCAGATAAATATTTCTTCTTAGTTCAGCTTCACAAACAGTTCGCCTTCCACTTCCGAAGTAGAAATTTTGTCTTCTCTCAATAACCAGCCAAGTCCCAGATACAGGTCCTTGTCAATCAATTTTGTTGCTTTCTTGATCTGTTTAGCAGTCAAGCCTTCCGTTTCATTCAGTGCGTTCCAAATTTTTCCAGCAGTTTCGCCAGCTTTTTCCTTCAACATTTTCATTCAAATTTAAGTTAGACATGCCATAAAAGCCTTCCACCTGTGCGGAATCAGCTTTTATTTTGCGTGCAAAGATAGTTATTTTTATGTTACATAACACATTATTGAGTATTTTTTTCCTTTTCATGTAAGAAAAAAGGCCAAATATCCTCCTCGTCCGCATTTTTGCGGCCGTTCAGTAGCCATCCCTAAAACAAATGAATGATATGACTTCAATCCGACTCACCCCCCAATCGTCTGTCCCTACCGGGGAAAACACCTGCAGTGTCTTCAACTTCATCCACTCCCAAATCCTGCACAAGAGGCAGGTAGGCAAACTCCGTTCCAGCGAGACCTACCGTTCCACCCTTAACAGCTTCATCAGCTTCCGGCAGGGCGTGGACCTCACGTTCGACAAGATGGACTCCGACCTTCTGGAGCTTTACGAAGCCACCCTGCTCGGGCGCGGCCTGTCGCGCAACACCACCTCTTTCTACATGCGCATCCTCCGCACCAACTATCGGATGGCCGTCGCCCGTGGGCTTACCCCCGACTGCCATCCCTTCAGGCACGTCTATTGCGGCATAGACAAGACGGTCAAGCGGAGCATCTCCTTCGCCGAGGTCAAGCGTCTCAAGGAGCTCGACCTTTCCGCCTTCCCCCGCCTCGACTTTGCGCGCGACATGTTCATCTTCAGTTTCTGCATGCGGGGCATGTCGTTTGTCGACATGGCCTATCTCCGCAAAAAGGACCTGCTCAACGGTTATGTCACCTACCGCCGGAAGAAGACGGGGCAACTGCTCACCGTGCAGTGGACCCGCCAGATGCAGGACATCCTGGACAAGCGGCAACCCAATCCCACCCAATACCTGCTCCCCATCATCGGGAAAGAAGACGGCACCGAACGCCGCCAATACCAGAACCAGCTGCTGAAAATCAACCGCCACCTCAAGTCATTGGCCCGTCTGGCCGGTCTTTCCGTCCCCTTGTCGCTCTACTACACCCGCCACAGCTGGGCCACCATCGCCCGCTGCAAGTCCATTCCCCTTTCTGTCATCAGCGAGGGGCTGGGCCACGATTCCGAAACCACCACACAAATCTACCTGGACTCCATCCAGTCTTGCGAGGTCAACAAGGCCAATCACATCATTCTGAAAGATTTGTAAATGAGAATAATTACAGAAAGGAAAATGAATGTCTCCTAAAATGAGACGGTCATTCGGGGGACAAAAGTACAAAAAAATTTTCTTTTACAAGTATTTTATTGATTAATTCATGCTTTCTGTTGCAAAACCGCCCCGTCCTGAAGAGGTATGGAACCACAGATGACACAGATTAACACAGATGAATGTATATAAATAAGGTGTAAATATAAAAAATCTGCGTTTATCCGTGAAATCTGCGTCGTCTGTATACCAACGGTGAAGCAGAGAGATGACCGTCTCATTTTAGGAGACCGTCATCAGCCGGGTGTCGGAAGAGGCACTGATGCAGCGCCCGCCCCATCCGTACAATACGGAGAAAAATGAAACGACGGTATTGTAGCGAACTTACGCCAGCCAGTAACGTAACTGCTTGTTTCTGTACACCTTACAGCCACTTGCAGGATTAGAAGAATTGTCTCAAGCCGAACAGATGGACGATACCCCCCAATGGTTTGTCATGCGCGACCTCAAGCGGAGCAACGCCAAGCTCCCCGCCTACCGGATGCTGGAAGAGAGGAACATCCGCTGCTTCACCCCGATGGTCACCAGGATTCTGGTCCGCCACGGTAAGAGGGAACGCCGTCTGCTTCCCTTTTTGCCGGACCTTCTCTTCGTTTTCGACACCCGCGGCACCCTCGACCCGATCGTCGGCAGCGTGCCCACCTTCCAGTACCGGTACCAGAAAGGGCGTGTCCCCATGACCGTCCGTCAGGCCGATATGGAACGTTTCATCCGGGCTGTGTCTGCCACCGAGTTTCCCCGCTATTACCGTCCGGACGAGGTCACCTCGGACATGCGCCGGCGTCCCATCCGCATCATCGGCGGCCAGCTGGACGGCATGGAAGGCCATCTGCTTTCCGTCCGCGGTTCGCGCGTCAGGCGTCTGTTGGTGGAGCTTCCCACGGTTCTGGCAGCGTCCGTCGAAGTGGAGCCGGACTTCATACAGCTTCTTTAATCGGAACTACAAGAGACAGGAGGAAGGGAAAAAATGTTTCAGATTACCCGCATCCCCTCATCAGGGTTGCAAGTCAGCATACTCGGCCGCCGCATCGAAGCACGGACACGCCTTCCGCGCGTCCAGGTCCCTGTGCCCCACAATCAGGGCTTCGGGATACTTCCGGTGCAGAGCCTCCAGCAACTTCCTCAACGCGGCCCGCTGTTCGGGTGTGCGCGTGTCCGTCGGTGTCCGGCCGTCCGCAGCCAGTCCGCCGATGTAGCACACGCCGATACTGTGCCGGTTGTGGTTTCTGCAATGTGCTCCGACGCGCTCCTCCTCCCGTCCGGTCTCCACGGTTCCGTCTGTGGGAATCACGTAGTGATACCCGCAGCCCGTCCAGCCCAGCGATCGGTGGTAGCGGTCGATGTCCTTGCAGCGGAGTGTGCATCCCGCCCCGTTGGCGGAGCAGTGCACGATGATCAGTGTAATGCGTCTCATCATCCCAGCATGTTACCTCCTGCCGCACCCCCGATGGCACCGGTCAGCAGCAGTTCAACAAAACGGACGAGATAAGTCAGCAGTTTTTTCCAATTCAGTTTCATACGTTTGGTTTTTAAGTAAAACAATATCAGCAGTACCATCCTTCACAACAGATTGGCGGTTACAATAAAGGATTACCCTCCTGGTTGTCGTCCGGCTCCGTCGTTGTAGAGCCGCCCTGCGAGCCTCCCGAGGGCTTCTTGTTCTTGGCCGCTTCCAGGTCTACGGTCGTCTGTCCGCTCTTCTCCGCCTTCAGCGTCGCCTGTTGTGCCAGGCGGCTGCTTACGAGGTTGAACGTGGCGCGTCCCGCCAGATTCTGGAAATCCTCACCCGGTGTGAATACGATGTTTACTTCCTTGATGTTCTGCGCAGTGAATTCCTGGAGCGAGTCGGCCCCCACCGAACTGATGGAGATCCAGAAGTCGCCCAGGTCGCCCAGCATCACTTTCCGTCCCGAGAGCAGCATCTCCACGAGGCATTCGCACATGTCCGATACCACCCCTTTCACCGTCCCCCGGGTATATACCCCGTTGTGGTCGGCAATGTGTTTCACGAACTTGTCGAACGTCATCAGTTCCGTCATCTGTACTCTCGCATACGCTTTCAAGGGTGCCGACTCGTCGGTCGGATTCGCCTTCATGTAAGTAGAATAGTTGATCATTTCAATAGAGATTTTAGATAAAGTGATTCACTGCTGTCCGGAGAAGATTCTCCAAAGCAGCTATTATTAATTAATACTCAACTGGTTACGAGGATAATAAAATTTTTCGATTAGAAATCATAGTTTTGCAAGAAGGTATAAACAGCCAATTCTGCAAACTATGAACAAAGGAAAAACAATATTTGCACAGGTTATGTCTCTTATAAACACATACGAATTTAAGAAGTGCGTCAACCGCTATAAGGGTGACAGACACTCCATCAAATTCACTTGCCGTGACCAGTTCATGGTAATGAGCTTTGCCCAGTTCACGGACAGGTCCGGGCTGAGAGACATAGAGACTACACTTAACCTTTGTTCTCCTGATCTTTACCGTTCTGGTATCAAGGTAATGCCCAAATCCACCTTGGCCGAAGCGAACGAAAAGAAGGATTGGCGTATCTATCAGGACTTTGCACAAGTTCTGATACGACAAGCAAAGGAAGCATATAAGGGACAGAAACTTAGACTTGACCTGGATGAAATGGTCTATGCCTTTGACAGCAGCACTATTGAGCTGTGTCTGAAGCTTTGTCCATGGGCTAAGTTTCATCATGAGAGAGGAGCAATCAAGATGCATACCTTGATGGATTTTAGGGGTTCCATCCCGACATTTGTTCATCTGACAGAAGGAGCGGTTCACGATTCCAAAATTATGGATAAGATACCTGTAGAAGCAAACTCCTACTATCTTATGGACAAAGGATATGTCAAGTTTGACTCCTTGTACCAGCATTTTCATCTTAACAATGCCTTTTTTGTAACTAGAGCAAAAGGAAATATGCTTTATAAGGTTATTGATAGTAGAGAGGTAGATCAATCTGCCGGACTTTCCTCTGATGAAACCATCAAATTGACTGGGCCACTTACTTCTCAGAAGTATCCTGATTCTCTTAGACTTGTTGTATATGAAGACTTCAGCACAAATACAGTTTACCGTTTCCTCACCAATAACTTCAAACTTGAGGCATTGACCATTGCCGAGTTGTACAGGGAAAGATGGCAAATTGAGTTGTTCTTCAAATGGATAAAGCAGCATCTGCACATAAAGACATTCTATGGAACCACCCAAAACGCCGTGTACACACAGATATGGATAGCTATCTGTGACTATCTTCTGCTTATCATTGCGAAGAAACATTATATGTTGAACCCAAGTCTTCATTCTATTTCAAATTCTATTGGTCAAGTTCTCTTCAAAAGAGGCGACATCAAAGATATATTTAATCAAACCGACCTCACTGCTAATGTTCCGGAGGGTGATGGTCCTAGGCAGCTTACATTGTGGTAAAGTTTCTCCGGACAGCAGTGATAGAAATCATAATTGTTGATGATAATGCTCTAAGAGAAAATATACGTAAAGAAGTCAAAACAATAGTTTCACGATATCCTCAGTGTATCCTTGTTACCAATAAGACAAATTTAGGAGGAAGTCTCGCCCGAAACGAAGGCATAAAAGCCTCTCGAGGAGAGTTAATTTCCTTCCTTGACGATGATGATACTTATTTCCCTACGCGCATTGAAAAATGCGTCAAAGCTTATATAAATCATAAAAATGAAAACATTGGAATTATTTTCCATCACAGTCAATCCGTAACAATAGATGGGAATAAATTAGGAGAACATATAAATCTATTAGAAAAAAATCCTTTAGCTCAACTATTAAGGATTAGTTGTATTGCAGCTACATCACAATGGATTGTTCCTCGATATTCTTTTGAGCAAGTAGGAATGTTTGAGGATACACCATGCAAACAAGATTCCATTATGATGCTAAAAATTATCGGCGGAGGTTTGAAACCTTTGTGTGTTAATGAAATTCTTAGTAATTATACTGTACATCAACAAGGAAAAATCAGTGGCAACCCGCAACGGAATATTGCCGGAATCACCAACTATCATAATTGGGCAAAAAAATATTATTTACAATTACAGCCTACAGAAATTAAAGACGCAGAATGCCGTTTTGCAAAAGATCTCATTACAAATCATAGTATGCTCAATCAACGAAAGGAAGCAATAACACAATACAAAATATTACTAAAATGCAATCCACCATCCATCACTATGATACTTGCCGCACTACAAATAGCATTGGGAAGTACATATTTCAATATTTTTCAAGCAATACGTTTCATCGGATCACCTATTAAACACCTAATTAAAAAACTTCTGTAACATATTGTTCTTGTAAGCAGTCAAAAAATGGCTATTAATTGAAATAGATAACTTCGCTGCCAAGCAAAATTTATGGAATTATGTATAGCAGTGAAGATCTTGAAAGGTTTTACTTTCAGTACCAGAGCGAGGCTCTGCCTCATGGAGAATCTCTTCAATCGTTTTGTTTAAAGAACAAAGTTCCTTATAACATTTTCCAAAAATGGTTTAAGGATACTCGCAAAAAAGTAGTTGAAGTTCAAGTTGATGGTGCTCCTGGGCTTACTCATGAGGAAAAAGACAAGACCGGTGATCAACCTAAACCAGTATCAAAAAGCAGTACTGACTATCCTGTCCGCATATGGATAGATATTCGTATCAGTAATGGATTACACTTGTCCCAAAAGAATTTAAGCTACCAGGATTTGGTCCGTATGGTAGAGAAGCTGGAGGGTTTATGCTGAGTGTTACCGGTCTGAATCATTTTTATTATGTGCGTGACTTTACCGATATGCGTTGCAAGCACAGCCGTGTGTTGTCTATCATTCGTGAACGTCTTCACAGGGAACCGTGTGATGGTGATGTCTTTATTGTCATGTCTCGAAATCGAAGAATAGTCCGTATGTTTTCATTTGACAATCGTTCATACAGCCTGTTCGAAAAGAAGTTTGTGGCAGGTTATCAGTTCATGAAAGTGGAGCGAAATGGGTCAGACACTGTTTATCGGATTGACTGGAAAGATGTGCTTCTGATACTGGAAAATCCAGTAGTTAAAGTATTAAAAATCAGATAATTAATATACTTATTTACTTGTTGTTTTCCGATTATTTTGCTACCTTTATACCTGTAAATCAAGGTGTTAAAGATGATCGAACTGCAACATATAATCGACTCAAAAAGGGAGTTGTTGAGTAGGGAAACCTACTCACGGAACCCTATAAATTATAGTGAAGGTATGGCAGACGATCAAAAAGACCGTTTTATTCAGTACCTGGCGGAACAACATCAGGAGGATGGGTTGACCATCAAGGCGATGAAACTTGTCTTGGAGGATTTCATGAAAAATCAGAAATCTCATGACGAACAAATGGCCTTATTTCAGGCGAAACTGTCTAATTTGGAAAATCAGTTATCGGAAGAGCGTAAGCTTCGCAAATCGGCAGAACGTAAGGCAAAGTCTCTTCAGGAAAAACTTGATTTTGCCAATCAGGAACTTTTTGGCGACAGACGTCAACGGATAAACTCTAAAGCTAAAAAGAGCGCTTCTGACCGACAAAAGGAGAAAGATGATTATGACGGCACGGACGATACACTCCGTACGGATTCTGTAGCCAATAACGAATCTCGGAATGAGGCGGCTCTTCCCCCAAAGGAACGTGACCTGAGCAATCGTCCCGACGGATATAAAACGATGGGAGTAGCGGGTGAACCGATAGAGCATCCTTCTGATTTGTCAAAGGTTCCCGGACGTATCATTGAAAGAAGGATGGTACGTGTATTCAGTTTCCGCACTTTCCTTACGGAAGAATGTTTTGAGATGGTTCATTATGCGGAGCCGGGCAAAAAGCCGAGGTGGGGTTATTTTCCCTCTGAAGGTCATCCGGAGGTAATAACCAAATTCGAGGGTACTAAAGCCACTCCTGAATTTCTGCAGGCCATAGCCTATGAAGTTTATGTAAAGAATGTGACCTTCGGTCATCTTCACCAATGGCTGACAGATATGGGCATGACCATTTCTAAAAACACCTTGCACAACTGGCTAAAGAAAGGCAAGAAATACCTTGATGAACTGGTTCGTGTATTGAAGTCTGTTGCTTTGGAAAAGGACTCGATTGTGAACTGCGATGAGACCTGGTGTAAAGTGCGCAAATATGACCACTACAAGAAGTGTTATATCTGGGTATTGGTCAACAAGGCTCAGAAAACAGCCATTTTCTTCTATGAGAATGGCTCCCGCGGCCGTGAGGTACTTACCGACTTCCTGGGTGATGCGGAATTGAAGAGTATCATGTCCGACGGGTACAATGCTTATGTATTTATCGGTAATGAGTTGAAATCGGCTCGGTTTAAAGATACTATCCATCAGGTTTGTATGTCTCATGTGAACAATAAGTTCGTTAAAGCCGGTAATCAAGGAGGCGAACCGATGGCCGAACGTTTCTCAAACCTTTTAAAGTGGTTCTTTTCGAAAGAACATGTTTATGATGAAGCCGGTCTTACTCCGGAAGAGAGGCTCTACGGGAAAGGCAGAGCCTGGAAACGAAAGAACACCTGATAGAATTGCGCAGCCTGTTGGATAGTGAACTGTCGAAGGATTCAGAATTTAGAAGTCAGTATTATACAGAGGCTCTTAATTATCTGAACCGGTTCTGGAAAAAGATCTTTGCTTACCTGGATGACGGCGAACTCCCGATAGACAACAATCTTGCCGAGCGAACCATCCGGAAGCTGACTACTCAACGCAATAATTCACTTCATTATGGCAGTGATGCGGGTGCTGAGATGGCTGCCACTTATCATAGTGTAATAGGAACGGTAAAGCTTCATGGCAGTTCTGTCTGGAACTTCATCGGCACTTTTTTCAAAAATATCTTTAACGGATGCAGGGACTATGTTAACATGGTTCCTGGCAAAATCACTTTGGCTACCAGCCAATGTTAAATTCAAAGCTAATTAATTAACGAAACTCGGTTTAGGGCACTGAAAAGTGCCCTTTCAAAGGGGTATGCCTTAAATTGAGTGCTTACATTGTTCTTCACCATGAACAACATTTATATAATATTATTATCAGCTACATTGTTTCTTTCCCCCAACTTGCTGAACTATATTGGCATAGATATAAAACTTATACATGCACTTATCATAGGTATATCTATTCCACTTATTGTCATAAGAAGAAATGAAGTGCTTTCCAACAAGCCTCTAATCGGCATTCTTCTACTTGTAGGTGTTTTTTCTTTTCACAAATTAATTGTAGACACTGGAGAAGGGGCTAGAATGGCTGTATTGCAAATTTTGGGTGCTCCAATAATTTATGCCGCAATACCTAAATTGAATTATAAGTTAAATAAAATCAACGTGATTTTGTGGCGGAAATTTTCAATAGTCTTTTTCATTTTTTACATCACAGAAACAGGAATGGCTATTCATGAACGTATTATTGGGCATAACATATTTGGATGGTCAGGTGGCATCATGGAATTGTCCAATCAAAACATCGGCGGATTCAGGAGTACAGCACTTTTAGGACATCCATTAAGCAATGCCCTAATTGTTTCTACGATTATGTCCTTCATTTTATTTTCACAGATTAAGGTACGCTTAAAGCTCATCCTATGGGTATTGGGCTACTTGGCCATCCTTTGTTTCAACACCAGAAGTTCAATCGTTGGGAATGCAATGATTTTTGCAACCTACTTTCTTTATACATTATTCATAGATAAAACTATAGAACATAAAGAGAAAAAAATACTTATATTTTTATCTTTATGCATATTTCTTGCTTTAATAATAGTTATAACGACTACACAAATTGGAGGTCGATTGTTTGAACTTGGCCTACTTGACGAAGGCAGTGCTCAAGTTAGAATAGATACATGGTCTATTTTTAATTTTTTTAAATTGGAAGATTTCTTATGGGGTATTGATTATAACCATATCCAAATGATTTTATATTCTACAGGAATTTTAGCTACCGAAAATTTTTAGATAGACTTTTTATTCTCATTTGGATTCGTATTCCTATGCATTTATACAATCCTATACATGGTTTTATTTACCCAACTTTTCAAACACTACAAATTCTTAAATAAAGCATGTATAATTGGTACATTTATATTGATTGCCTCTACAAATAACTCATTGTCTACATCTTTCTTACCACTATTTATATTCATTTTTCTCTGCCATATATTTGATCCCAAGTTCTGTAATTCAATACTTCGGTAAATTTTTACCGATAAATTTAATTAAATAATAGAATCGGTGTTAGCCAGTTCAATATTATTAAAGAGATCATTGAAATACTGTCAAGAATGAATCGTTAAGGGGTAAGAAAAGTGATGAAAAATATATGATAAATAGCTGAAAATAAAGCATGAAAGTATTGCATAATTTGTTGATTATTAGTAAATTAGAAGTATCTCACCACTTTTAATTATGACCAAAGAATCACTCCTTATGCAATACCAATCCGAGTGCAGGAATGCTCTCGAATCAGTTGTAAATATAAGCAAATCTTTCCAGAAAGTATTCATGGATGCAATAAAATTGTTCATGGCCATACCTGACCGCATCAATTTCCTACAAATGGGACGATATGGATGTTTCTCAGAACAGACATACCGAAACAATTTTGAGAATGATGGCTTTGACTGGTTTTCCTTCAATGAAGCCATCATTAGAGAACACCTTAAAGGTGGTCGTAAGGCGATAGCCGTTGATCCGTCTTTCATTCCAAAATCAGGCAGCAAAACGCCATGGATTGGCTATTTCTGGTCCGGTTGTGCCGGTGAATACAAACGCGGACTGGAAATAACCGGTATTGGAGTTATAGACGTTGACAACCATGAATGTATGACTTTGGGTTCTGTACAGACACCTGACAACGCAACGCTGGAAAGCTGTGAGAAGAATCTTGTTGACTGGTACAGCTCTTACCTTATCAGCATACAGGAACAGCTGAAACGTATTTCTGGCACAGTCGTATGTGATGCGTTCTTTTCAAAGGCAACTTTCATCAAACCATTGTACGATAACGGTTTCCACGTAATAAGCCGTTTCAGGAATGATGCCGTATTGTTTTATCCCACCTTAGAAAATAGGACAGGAAAACGCGGACGTCCAAAATTACATGACGAGAAAATTGACTTTGAAAATCTGGACATCACAAGATGTACCGAGTACAAAGTGAACAAGGGTAAACTTTACGGACTGAAAGCATACTCCAAAGCGCTCAAACGCTTTGTGAGCCTGGCTGTATGGTATCCTATGGATGGAAGAACGGACAAATGGCAGCTGTATTTCTCTACGGACGAAACACAGAACGCACAGGATGTTCTGGACTTTTACAGGACACGTTTCCAACTCGAATTTTGCTTTCGTGATGCCAAGCAATATGCCGGAATAACAAACTGTCAGTCTACAGACTTCAGGAAACTGGCATTTCACTTTAATGCATCACTTGCAGCGATAAACCTTGCCAAGGCTGCCTGTAAGAGGATGGGAATAAAATATTCCATATCATCATGCAAGTCAGTCATACACAATGCTTACATGCTTGAACGATTTATTCACGTGTCTGGGATTGAACCAGACACGCATTTAATTGACAGACTTTTCAAAGAACTCATTTTATTTACTGCCAAAGCCGCTTAGGCTAGGCTAATGGTTAACGAACTATTGGTAATTATATTATCCCAATAAGTTTTTTACAATTTAATATTAAAAGAATAAAGTTAAAAGATATTACAAATTCACTTAATAATATTTCAAAAAAATGATTGAAATAATAATTTTTTCATTCAATCGGGCACTTCAACTTGATGCTCTTTTAGCTAGTATACAAAAAAACTGGGTTCACACAGAATATAAATTGATTGTTTTATACAACACCAGTAATACTGATTTTCAAAAGGGATATCAAATATTGCAGCAAAACTATTCACAATATACATTCATTAAAGAAATATCAGGTAGAAAAAACTATCCAATCAAAAATTATCTATCAATATTCAACCTCAAGAAAATCATAAAGTACAAACATTGTAGATATGAAAAATCCAATTTTAGAGATTTGCTAATTAAAATTATAACGGATAGTCCCTGTAAACAAATAATGTTTCTTACGGATGATTCCATATTTATCCGGGAAGTTGAAATAAACGATGATATATTAGAATGGATAAATCAAGATCCTAATCAAAATTCTTTTTCCTTACGTTTAGGTCAATCCATCAATACACCGCAAAAACAATTACCATCCCCTATACGCAACATCATAAGCTGGAATTATTCGGACTATGATAAATCTAATAATTGGGGATACCGTTTTTCTGTTGATGGGCATATTTACAGCAGACAATTAATATTAAAATTGATAAACAACATTATTTTTAATAATCCATCTACATTAGAAGCCCATCTTCATAACTATACATACATACACAATCTACTCAATAAGGGTAAAACAGGAACCGAACCCTATCTTTTGAGCTACCCAATCAACATGGTTCAAACAATAGTGAACAATAAATCATTAGGAGTATCTGAGACGCTTTTAAATGAATATTTCTTGCACGGAAAACACTTAATCTACCCAATACCTGAACATCCTACAGAATTCCAACAATACCCTGAACATATCATACTGAAAGGGACATCTGCCATAGAAGAACTCAAAATCAACTATCATCAATGAAATTCTCAATTATAACCCCAATATTCAATCGTGAAGATACGATTTGCAGATGCATTGATAGCGTCATAAGAAATTTGCAATGGGAAATTCCTATTGAACATATCATTGTAGATGACGGTTCTACAGATCGAACTGAAAAATATATCCGTACCTATATTTCCAATAATAGACACATTAAGTTCATCAAATTTCCTCAAAATAAAGGTACAAATGCAGCCAGGAATACAGCTATAAAAAATGCTACCGGTCAATACTGCATTATTTTGGATAGTGATGATTATTTCACAGATACAGCAATTAAGGACATAGCCGCAACCATTCAGTCGCATCCATCATACAGGCATTATCTATTTGCCCCCAATGATATGTTAGATGCATATCAAAAGAATCCCTTGTTGAAGGGCAAAGAAGAGCAGATCATTACATATCAAGATTTTCTCACAGGGAAAGTGTCAGGAGATTTCATCCATGTAATAGAGACCAATATACTCCAAGCTCTTCCTTTTGATGAATACCTTCGCATATACGAAGGCGTATTTTTCCTAAGGTTCTATCGGGAAGCACAAAACATTTTATTCACAAATAAAATTATAACGATTCGAGAAAGAAGTCGTAAAGACAGTGTAACACGCACCACCATCAGGACAAGTAAAGATATTATAACTCGAAAAGCTATTGCTACAGAACTATATATTCAATGGTATGGCAATGACTTGAAAAAATATGGCTATACAGACAAACTATATCAAAACTACCAAAGCCTTCTTGAAAATCTTCTTCTATTAGAGGATTACAAAAAGGCACACAGGATTATCGCAACAGATTTACCATCCACTAGACCTATTTATAAAATAATTTATCATCTAAGATTGGGTAATTTACTCAGAATTACATTAACTATCTATCTAAAATTTAAATACAACATACTAAAAAAACGAGTGAAATAAACAGAAGTATGATTCCCAAAGTTATTCATTATCTCTGGAAAAATCTAACGAATGAGGAAAAATAATGATGGCAGCACTGGTGTTCAATGACTTATGAGGACTTTTGATGAAAGCCTCTCCAATGCCAAAGTGCAAGGAAATGAAAGGTAATGAGGGCGAACGGTTTTCAAATCATTACCCGATAACGAGGTAAGGTTATAGGTCGTTGGAGTCTATTTCTACTCTCTGCCATATTCTGCATAACAATGTACAACTCGCTGATAACTAATTTTGTAACCAAAAAAGAATTAGATTATGCGAAGTACATTTAAGGTGCTGTTCTATGTGAACGGAAGCAAGGAGAAAAACGGTATTGTCCCCATTATGGGACGAGTTACAATCAATGGCTCGGTGGCACAATTCAGTTGCAAACTAACCATTGCAAAAACAATGTGGGATGCCAAGGGCAATCGTGCAAAAGGTAAGAGTAAGGAGGCACGAGACATCAATTTGGCTTTGGATAATATCAAGGCTCAAATCATCAAGCATTATCAGCGCATCTCTGATAGAGAAGCGTTTGTAACTGCCGAAATGGTACGTAACGCCTATCAAGGAATAGGAACTGAGTATGAAACATTGCTCGGGGCGTTTGATAAAGACAACGAGAGTTTCAAGAAGCGTATCGGGATAGACCGTGCAGCAAGTTCCTACAAGGTGCGCATAAGGTCAAGAAACCATTTAGCTGCATTCATTAAGAAATGTTACAAGCGTAGTGATATTTCCATGCTTGAGCTTACTCCCGATTTTATCAAGGAGTATGAAATCTATCTCTCTACTGATGCCGGACTACACAATGGCAGTGTGTGGTCGCATTGTATGTGGCTGAAAACAATTGTTTCTAAGGCGCATTACAATGGACTAACACAGAGAAATCCGTTTGCTCAGTATAGGGTTAATCAGAACATCAAGGAGCGACAATACTTGACCGAAGATGAAATCAAGACTGTAATGACACATGAGTTTGCGGATAAGAAATTAGCTTATATCCGAGACTTGTTCGTGTTTGCAAGTTTCACAGCCTTGTCATTCGTGGATATCAAAGAACTGACTACCGATGATATTGTAGAGATTAACGGAGAGAAATGGATTCTATCCAAGCGACACAAAACAAAGGTCAATTTCCAAGTGAAGTTGCTTGATATTCCATTGCAGATAATCAAGCGTTACGAGAGATTCCAAGAGGATAAATTGGTGTTTCCAAATCTCAACTATTGGAACATCTGTAAACCTCTGAAAAAGATGATTAAAGAGTGTGGAATTTCAAAGGATATTTCCTTCCACTGCACTCGCCATGGGTTCGCAACGCTGGCTCTGAGCAAGGGTGTTCCCATTGAAAGTGTAAGCCGAGTGTTGGGGCATACG
The DNA here is from genome assembly GCF_900128475.1 of Mediterranea massiliensis. Classification (GTDB taxonomy): domain Bacteria; phylum Bacteroidota; class Bacteroidia; order Bacteroidales; family Bacteroidaceae; genus Bacteroides; species Bacteroides massiliensis_E. The sequence continues at coordinate 186,942 of NZ_LT635836.1, forward strand.
AACATTACCACGACACAGCGATATGCGAAGATTACCACCGAGAAAATCGACAAGGATTTGACGATGTTCGGCAACAGGCTTAATCAATCGTTTAGTGAAATCTCAATAGCAATGTAATTATGGTACGAGCAATTATAACAATCAGTGAAAACGGCAGAGTGAATATCCCAAGCGGTAATGTTTGGATGTCTGAAATGGAGTTGGTGGAGTTGTTCGGGGTAATAGCCCCGACACTTCGAGCCGCTATAAAAGCGATATACAAGAGTGGAATGCTTTGCCCTGTAAGCACCCAACGATGCGATTTGGCTACACCTACAAGTTGGGCGACATTCTATAATCTCGAAATGGTCATTGCTCTTGCATTTAGATTGAACACATACGAGGCAAGCAAAATAAGGCAAAAGGTGTTGGAGAGTCTATGCCAGCGAAAAGAGAGCGGAATCAACCTATTCATATCGTTAGGATGCCAAACCCCAATGAACAGAATATTATCATAATTCAATAGGCAAAAGGCATTTAAGTCCGCTCATGTTACATTACAACCAGAAAACTTTTATACCTTTGCATAAGGTTTAAGCAATAAAGAGATATGACTATGAAGGATTTAACCGTTTCAAGGCCATTCAGCGAAGATGAGTATAACGAATTACTGCGACAGGCTGTCGCAGTAATCGAGACTTCTCGATTACAGATAGCAAAGCAACTGAATACGGTTGCTATGTCTTCCTATTGGGAGATAGGCAAGTTGTTGGAAGGAAAGAAAATTGACAGCAAGCACGGTGATGGCATTGTCAAAAGATTGTCGGTTGATTTGAAGTCTAAATATCCCGATATGGGTTTATCTCCAAGAAACCTATGGGATATGAAAAAGTTTTATCTCCGTTATAATGAAAGAGATACAAAACTGCGACAGGCTGTCGCAGTTTTGCCGTGGAGCCATAATTTGCTTCTGATGAGCCACAATCTGTCTCCTGAGCATATCGTATTTTATTCCAATGAAGTAGTCTCTAAAGGTTGGTCACGTGATATGTTGCGCCACGCACTTAAATCTGAATATCATCTTTCAATACAAGCTGTAGAGAAGTCCAACAACTTTGACACTACATTGCCTGCTCCGCAGGCTGATTACGCCAATGAAGTGTTCCGTAGCAGTTATAATCTCGGATTCATTGACGCAGTTGAACCATTGAAGGAATTGGAGTTAGAACGCCGTCTTGTTCAGAAAATCACGACCTTTATAATGGAATTGGGTAGCGGTTTCAGTTTTATCGGCAATCAACATACACTGACCTGTAACGACAAGGAGTATCGTGTTGATTTGCTCTTTTTCCATCGCCGCCTCCGTTCTATGGTAGCTATTGAACTGAAGATTGGGGAGTTCAAGCCTGAATATGTGGGTAAGATGAATTTCTATCTTTCCCTGCTGGATAAGTTGGAAAAGGCTCCCGATGAAAATCCATCTATAGGTATCATCCTTTGTGCCGAAAAAGACCATTTAGAAGTCGAATTGGCTCTGCAAGATGTTAACAAGCCAATAGGAGTAGCTGAATATCAATATCTGTTGCCAAAGCAAGAGTTACAAGATTTGGTAACTGATGAAATCAAGAAAGCAAGGTAACTAACTATATAAAGACGATTGCTATTAAAGTAATCGTCTTTATCGTATAGACTTTGAGACACTGTCCAAAATTTTGTGTAAATGGAAACAGGATTCAGTTGTAAGTTTGACACTGTCCAAAATTTTGTGTAAATGGAAACAGGATTCAGTTGTAAGTTTGTTCTTATATCTGGATTCTGTTTTCAAAAATAAGCATAAATTGGTTCATAATCAAGCCCCAGTTTGAAATAGGCATTGTCCATTTCTTCTCAATCTCCATAAGTGAAAGATACACGGTCTTTTTTACGGCATCGTCCGAAGGGAATGAGAGCTTTGATTTTGTGTACTTTCTGATTTTCCCGTTCAGATTTTCAATGAGATTTGTAGTATAGATTATTTTTCTGATTTCCAGCGGGAACTGGAAGAAAACTGTCAAATCATCCCAGTTGTTTCTCCATGAAAGTATGGCGTATGGATACTTTCCTCCCCATTTCTTTTCCAGATTGTCAAGTTCTGTGGCCGCAACCTCTTTGTTGGGTGCATTATAGATATTCTTCATATCCGCCGTAAACTCTTTCTTGTCCTTGTAAACGACATATTTACAGGAGTTTCTAATTTGATGCACCACACAGATTTGGGTGGATGACTGAGGGAATACACTGCGGATGGTATCTGTAAATCCATTCAGGTTATCGGTACAGGTAATCAGTATGTCCTGCACTCCACGGGCCTTTAAATCGGTCAGGACGCCCATCCAGAAAGAAGAACTTTCCGATTTGCCGACCCACATGCCAAGGACTTCCTTCAGACCGTTCTGTTTCAGTCCGACGCAAAGGTAAACGGTCTTGTTTATGATTTTGCCGTTATCCCGTACCTTGAAGACAATGCCGTCCATCCAGACAATGAGATAAACAGGATCCAAAGGGCGGTTCTGCCATTCCAGAGCAGCCTGGTTTACCTTGTTGGTAATGATGGAAATGGCTGATGTAGAGAGTTCTATTTCATAAATCTCACGCATCTCTTCCTCTATATCAGAAACACTCATTCCTTTGGCGTATAGGGAGATAACGAGCTTTTCTATAGAAAGTCCACGACTCTCATGTTTGGGCACTGCTATCGGTTCAAACTGGCCATTACGGTCACGGGGTATGGAAATGACAGCTTCTCCATGTTCGGTCTGGATTTTCTTTGGATAGCTGCCATTACGTGAATTACCACTATTATTACCGGCCACAGAATTCTTTTCATAACCCAAATGAGCATCCATTTCGCCTTCAAGCATCTTTTCCAATACCTGGGCATGCAACTGCTTCAGGAACTTGCTTACATCGGATTCTGTCTTGAACTGACTAAGGAACTCCTTGCTTAACACCTCATCAGGCACTACTTGATTCTTTTCTTTCATAATCTTCTTCATTTTGCAAATGTATAAAATAAAAAATACGAGACTCTTTTCTGAATCCCGTATTTCCATTTACACAAAATATTTTATAGTGCCGACTTTGATAATACTTAATATATCCGAAATGGAAGGACTAACATTCCATTTGAAAGATAATAAGACGGGCTAAAACTTCCGCTTCCTCTCCATTTAAAAATGATGTCATTATTTACCCCTATCAATGATGTATATTTATTAAACTCATTCTCATCAACTTTTATATTGTCGAAAAGTAGAAAGTAATCTCCAGCTTTCAACGAAAAGTCATATCCAAAGGTCAAACGTGGATTACACATTCTCCAAGGCTTGAATTTATCTATCCTGATTGGATTAACTTTCCCACTTCGTACAATGAAACCCTAACATACCCTTTCCCCATTTTTGAAAGTTCTATATTTATCAAGAACTGGTCATGGCCATAATCATATACGGTTTCATTTGACTCTGTTAATATTAGCGGATAGTCGTTCTTCTCTTTTGTGAGAGTGACTTTGTTTTCATCGGACCTATAGAATAGGTGTATCTGTTCCAATACAAACGATTTATTGAATATTTTAGTCGGTATATTGTAATGAAAACCTTTAATTGGGAATGGTAATAATCCAACATTTCTGTCCTTTTCAATATTATCATACCCATTATTATTAGATGATGATAATACAATCTCTTTGTAAATTATTTTATTTTGTATTCTCATATACTAACCACTTTATATTTATATCGGAATCATCTGTTTATTGTATCTTCTCCATTCTGGATTATTGAGATATAGATGAAGATGTTTTTGTGGTATGAAGATGTTACATTTATTTGAGATACCCAAAATGTTTATCTTGGGAGGGTGTTCTGCGTATAAGTACAGATTTCGAGATTAGAGTCAAAAGCCTCTTTCCCGATCTTAACAACATTTGCTGGAATTGAAATAGTTTTTAATTTAAGGCACATAGTAAAGACATTGTTACCTAACTTCTTAAGTGAAAAAGGTAAATGTATCTCTGTTAAATTAAGATTATATGCAAAAGCCCAATTCCCTATTTTTGAAATACCCTCTTCTACTTTGTAATGCTCAAGGCCTCCAATATATGTTGTTGGTCCATACAATTCTTCTATGATCTTGCTATCATATCTTGGACCTGACAATTCTTTGAAGATTTGAGAATTAGGAAATTCAGATAGTCCAAAATCCGAGTTCTCAAAAAATGAACTTCCATAACTATTATACCCATCGCATCCATCTAAATAATCAAGATAGCGTTTCATATGTAGCATTCCATATTCATCGTAATATTGATTATTTCTAATATATGCTTGATTGTTATGATTTCCAGAGAATCTACTTATTATACTATATATCAGTTTGAGAAGTTTATTCATTCTTGCTATTTAATGAGTTAAATTATTAAAAAAGAATTCAACACACTACTGTCCCGTAAAAGTGGATAAATAGTTCTTTGAAATTATTGAAATATAGTCAATTACACGGTCTTTTGAAATGAAACGGACTTGATTTTGCAACTTTGCAGTCTAATACAAATGGCTGCTATGTTCCAAGACAAATACGTATTCTCTCAATTAACCGCTTTTCTGAACAGGACTCAGTTCAACAACTATGTTCGCAAGTATGATGGCAACAGATATGTGAAACATTTCACTTGCTGGAATCAGATGCTCGCGATGATGTTTGGACAACTGAGTAACCGTGAGAGCCTGCGAGACTTAATCGTTGCTTTCGAGGCGCATAGGGCCAAGCAATATCATCTTGGTTTAGGTCGTGAACCGATAGCCAAGACAACTCTTGCGACAGCGAACCAGAACCGTGATTACAGAATCTTCGAAGATTTTGCATTCTATATGATGAAGGAAGCCTGCGAGAAGCGGACGACCAACATCCTTGACATTTCCGGAAAGAAATATGCGTTTGATTCAACAACGATTCCGTTGTGTCTTGCAACATTCCCATGGGCAAAGTTCCGAAGCAAGAAAGGAGGGGTGAAAGCTCATGTCTTATACGACATTGAAGCACAAGTTCCTGCCTTCTATACTGTAACCACTGCATCAAAGCACGATTCCACAGCAATGTCTTCAATCCATTATGAACCAAATGCTTATTATATATTCGACAGGGCTTATGACTCTTTTAAAGAACTCTATAGGATACATCTTACAGACTCTTTCTTTGTTGTCAGAGCCAAGACGAACTTAAAGTATAAGACAGTCAAATGGAAGCGAAGAATGCCAAAGAACATAATGACAGATGCGGAAGTGAAACTGACCGGATATCTCTCCGAGAAAAAATATCCTGAGTCATTCAGACTCGTCCGATATTACGACGAAGAGGATGACCGTGAGTTCACTTTCTTGACGAATGCAAAACAACTTTCTGCACTGGATGTCGCCAATCTTTATAAGAAAAGATGGTTAATCGAGCTGTTCTTCAAATGGCTCAAGCAGCATCTCAAGATAAAGAAATTCTGGGGCACAACAGAGAACGCTGTTCGCATACAAATCAGTGTGGCTATTATCACGTACTGTCTTGTGGCTATTGTCCAACATGATATGAAGTTGAAACGTTCAACCTATGAAGTTTTGCAAATTCTCAGTATATCATTGACTGACAAAACCCACTTGCGTGACCTGTTCGACAAGACTAATTTCAATGATGTCAAAGATCTAAATGATCCCCTGATTCCGGGGCTTTTTGATTAATTGTTTAACTCGTCCCATTTTAACGGGACACTAATGAATTCAACAATAAGATTAATAAGATGTTTGCCATTTTGAATATCATAAGAATGGGGGCCAGGTGCTAAAATTAAATCAACCTTTTTGCCATACTTGATACCTTCATTGTATGCTCTAACGGACTGACCAAACCATACGCTTGTATCGTCAATTGTATGTACAAGCAATACAGGAACTTCCCATCTACGAATGTAATTATATGGAGAAATGTCTTTTGTCTTTTGTAAAAAATCTTCGTTCCCAGCATAGTAATCCATGACATCCGAAGGATTTCCATAACATTCATATGGATAACGTTCTAAATCAGACATTCCGCAATGGGAAACAATAGCCTTGAATTTACAAGTCTCATTATGTTTACCAGCAATCAGCAGGCTTGAGAATCCGCCATATGACGCGCCATAGATTCCAATTCTATTGATATCCATAACCTTTGAATATTCCGTTGTAGCGAACACGACTCCTCTAAGAATGTCATCAACATCAATTGTTCCCACATTGTTATTAATCCCATTGGTCCACTCAGGACTGATTCCAATAATACCTCTTCTTAATGGAATTATTACAAAGAACCCCTCTTGTCTAAATCTTTCATAAATGGAACAGGAATCTGCGAAATTGGGTATTGGGATATTCGGTCCGCCAAGACAAACCACAATAGCTGGCGATATCCGTTCCTTTGCAACAGGCTCTATTACACAGACATATAAATCTTCATCATTGCAAAATTTATGAAAGTGAATATGAGAAGCTGTATTATCAGCAATTACCTTACTGATGCAACGACATGTAGATTCCCGTAAATTTGAACTGTCAATATATATACTGCCATCAATAAGATTATATGAGTATGATTTCGTGCCTGCAGCACTGCTGTAAGATTTACTCTGCCATTTTAAGAAAACATCTGCTCCAACTTGGCTAAATGACAAATTCCCATTAACTCCTAAATTGAATACCTGTTGTGGCTCATAGCAGTCGAAGACATTATTTTCTCTATTCAGAAATACTTCTTCGTTCTTGTCGCTTATAGGAATTGAGTAGAGGTATATGGTATACAATTCTTCTTTGCCTAAACTACATGGAGATGTGTATGCTACATAATATGTCTGGTTTGATTCACAATAAAAGTCAGCACATTCTATTATTTTTTTATGTAGAGATAATATGTTGCCATTCCCTAAATCCCATCCTTGAACAAGATGAGTTAGTTTGTCTTTTTCCGATTTCAATATTATTTCTTCACCTTTTGAGTGATAGAACCCATATTCATCACACCGCATTTGTTTTATTATAGACGGAGTAAAATCATATTTAAAAACGCCAAATTCTTGATTTGGCGTTAATGGGTATGGAATAAAGATTTTACGTTTCATCTTATGTTCAAAATTTACTTTAGAGACTTTTACTTACTGATTCATAAATTGCATTATACAACTTCTCCTTTTTATTCATCATCATTAGTTTCCTAAATATTGAGCAGCGTTTAACCTTTATCGATTCAGGGATATTATCTTTCATCTCATAAGCCTTTGTCCCCTGTCTTGGACTGAATTTATTAATATTTATATGATCAAAATTGCACCGTATAAGACAGTCAATGGTATCTAACACATCTGCTTCGGTCTCATTAGGGAATCCGACCAAAATCTGAGTGTGTTTGTTGACCTTGTATCCCTCTTTATTCATATCTTCCATACACTGAATGAATGGTTCAATGTTCGGATTACGGTTCATCGCTTTCAGGACACTTGGACTTGCAGACTGAATCGCACAACAGAAGTAATTTATAAAACCAGTTGCAAAATATGGTTTAAATTCATTGTAATGCTTTACAAATACATCAGGGTGTATATAACGTATCGCAATTGATATATTTGGTGCAAAGGAGTGAATCTCATTCAATAGTGTAATGATATTTTCACCAAAGTCTGAACCATAGCAACCAACTTCATCGCCTACCATCATAAAGTTCTTATACCCAGCTTCTACACCCTCTTTAAACTGTCTGATTACAAGCTCCTTTGAGACGCTTCTAAAATTGCCAATAGCCAATTTTGTCGCGCAATAGCTACAATTCCCGGGACAGCCATATGATACCTTGATCTGGTACACATCCTTATCTTGCCAAATGTATTTTCGGAGGGTACACAGGTCGTATTGTTCCTTACAATTGCCTGTACCGCATAATTCATCTATTTTTAGCAACACTCTCTCCTCTTCATTGGGGATCCACTCATTTAGCTCGGCATCCAATGTCGGGTGGATATTATAATACACCTCACTTAATGGTGTCGTAGCTCCAATCAGTTCATTCAATCTATCCAACTGCTGATAGGTTAATAATAATGCAGATGGAGAGACCTCCAAAATACGTTTCTGCGCAAATGCTGGCAGACAGCCTCCAATGACGAACTTGGCCGATTGACTTCTATTCCTTTCGATATTTCCAATTATTTCTATCGCTTGATTTTCTTCATTATGAGTAACACCGCAACATGTCATTACAACAATATCTGCATCCTGTACACACATAATACGCTCCCATGAGTTAACCTGAAAGAACTTGGCAATCCTTTCTGTTTCGTGCTTAAGTACTGCACAGCCATTTGATGTTATATATACTTTCATAACAGTTTGTTTGTATTTATGAACAATATTGTTTCAACAATCAGTTCGATTGCAGATTCAACATCCCTTAAATCACACATTTCGACTTGAGTATGCATATATCTATTGGGAATACTCAACAACAAGGTCTTGACTCCTTTGCTGGAAACTTGAAGTGAAGCAGTATTCGTACCTCCAGTAGATATGGAATTTGCATTAAGTTGAACATCTACGCCGGCATCCTTAGCAACACTCCTTGCAATATTCACCATTTCCCTATTACAATCCGTATTGCAATTTATTACAGGACCTCGTCCCAATGCAATGTCTCCATATTTCTTTTTGCTGATATTGGGAACATCTGTTGCAAAGCCGACATCAACAGATATGGACATCTGTGGTTCAATATTGCCAACACAGACTTTTGCACCCTTACAACCGACCTCTTCCTGAACTGTTGCTACAGCACAGACACCTATATGTAAATTTTCTTTTGATAACCGTCTGATTGCTTCCGCAATAACAAATACCCCAATCTTATCATCCAATCCTTTGGATACGATACGGTTTTCATCAATAAAAAAGTAATTTGGACGGAACGATACGACATCTCCAACCGAAATCATTTCCAAGACATTTTCCTTGCTTAATCCCGTGTCAATCCATAACTCTTCCAACTCTACCACTTTTGCCCTTTCGTCGGGTTTCTGAACATGGATAGGTCTTTTGCCGATAACACCTGGAACCACTTTATTATCCGACGTATGAATTTCAACTATTGAACCAGGTAATGTTGCACAATCAATTCCTCCATTTTGACGGACATACAAAAAACCCATATCATCAATATAAGTTACTTGAAAGCCAATCTCATCAATATGCGCTTCAATAAGAATCCGTTTGCTTGATGATGAATTCAAAACAGCATAACAATTATTGAGACTATCTCTGAAAACTTTTGAGAATGGCTTAACATACTCTTCGTACAGCACCAAAGCATCTTCCTCAAATCCAGAAACACTATATGAATTCATCAGTTTCTCAAGAAAGAGCCTTTCTTCTAATATCTTTTTCATCTGACGACAAACCTGATTATGATTAATTAATTTCTTAACTTCGCATATAAGCACTCAAAGCCCTATGGAGAGTATACATATCAGACAATGATGTTGTTTCTTTTATTGAGTGTCCAGCCCAGGTCGCAACTCCTATGTCGACACATTTAATCGGAGCCCCCATCGCAGCAATAGTTGAAAGTGTATTTCCACCTGTTACATCATTGTTACTCATCTGATATTGATATGGGATATTTTCTTTTTGAAACAAAGAAACCATTATAGCCTCACTCTCGGCATCAGTAGCATAACGAAGACGAGTATCGGTTTTAATAACGGGTCCCTTACACATGATGGGACGATTAGTAGTATCACTCAGTTCTGGATGGTTCGGGTGTACGGACGATGCAAAATCCAAACTAACGCAAAAACTGTTTTCCATACATTGTGATGTTTTATAGATTTCATGTCCCATAGCTTTGAGAATTCTCTCTACAACACTATGGTATATATTAGAAGCTGCGCCCTGCTTTGAAATGCTGCCACATTCTTCATTGTCCCATATAGCAAGCGACAAGGTCTTTTTTTGCAGTTTTGCATTTATTATAGACATAAGCCCTGCATAAACATATGCAACGCAATCTATTCTAGAAGACAACAAGAAATCCTTATTTTGTCCTACTATTGTCGCTTTGTCAGTGTTATAAAAACAGAGCTCCATACTTAAGATATCCTCAGGTAATACACTCAAAGACTCTGCGACAAGAGTATGGACAAAGTTCTGGTAGGCGTCTCTGTCTATTGTTCCGACAATCGGCATCATGTCATATTGCGCACTGATTCCGCCTCCCTCTTTGCCTGTTTTTTTACTATGAAAGGGTGTGGAAGGTATTACAGCTATCGGTTCATTGATTTTTACAGTTTTCTCTATAGGACTGTATATGTCATCGCTTTTTATGAATACGCGTCCAGCTATTGATAATGGTCTATCAAACCATGTGGAAAGTTGCGGTCCACCATAGGGCTCAATATTTATTTTAACGAGACCGCCTTCTGCATACACTTCTGGCAATGACTTCAAATGCAAACATGGAAAGTCACTATGGGCTGCTATGACTTTCAATCCATTATCAGGCAAATCCTCGCCAATGGCAAATGCAAATAACGTGGAGTTGTTCTTAGTAACATACACTTTATCTCCTGGATATAAGGCTGGGAACTCTTTACATAGGTCCAATTTCTTAAATCCTGCATTATCAAGAATGGAAGATGTGTTTTTTACTACCAAATACTTGGATGGGGAATCATCCAACATCTTCATTAGGCCTGCAATATATTCGTTATAATCCATGTGTCACCGTTTTATATATCGTAATGTTTTAATATAAACCTTTCTAGAAAATATCGCATTGAAACGCAATATGCACAACGTGCATCTTCATCCATGGTGCAATTATCTGTATAACATCCTCCCGCACAATGCCATTTGCATGCACAAGACTTACATCTATCAAACTTATGCTGATTATAGCCCAGAATCTCTGTTAATTTATCTTCATCAATTATGATTTCACCATTTTCACTGACATTGCCAAAAATAAACTTATCATACAAAACATCCTTACTCGATGAGACGCAATGACATATAGACAAAGTCCCCTCTGCTGTCAAAACGAACTTTCCAGGACAATATCTGTCTGCAAGGCATATTACGGCATTCCAATAAGGACAAATAAGGTATATGCCTTTTTCTTTCGCAATTTCTTGTGCTTCAAAGAAGTTATCTACGAACTGTTTATAATATAGTTTTCTGCTTTCAATAGTCGGGAAATAACTGTCCGAAATTAAGGATTTGAACGAGACCTTTTTCACTAACGGCATTACATCGGCCATATGATGTATCATTTCATCCATCCTGTTTACATTTTCATTCGTAATTACAGTATTTAATGCCACATCTAAACCATACTCAGCAAACTTGTTGATATTATTCTTCACAAGTTCATAATTCCCGCGCTGTTTGTTCTGTATATCCTCAAGTATATCAAATGAAACAGATAGGCTGATGTTGTTTGACTTGCAATAATGCATAATCTCCTCGGAGATGATGGAGCCATTAGTCACCAATGATACTGGCAATTCTTTTCCTCTATCTGCATTCTTACGATACGCATAGTCCAATGCTGGCTTCAGTACTCCCCAAGACAGTAATGGTTCCCCACCACCCAAAACAGATATGGTCAAACGTTCATTGACCGCTCTTTGGGTATCCAAGAAATAATCAAGAGCCGAATACAATTTATTGATAGATATCTCCATACCTGAGCGTCCATGCGCGGAGTAACAATAGCTACAGTGAAAGTTGCATTTGTTATTGGGCAGTATCATCATATTAAGAAGTCCTCTTTCATCCTTTGATGTATAATACACCTTTTTTATCGGGTCATTCAAGTGCTGCAATATGATATCCACCTTGTCTTTATGCTTATACTCTCTGCCCTCTATTGCATTTCGCAATTCATCAATGACTTCTAACGGCACTATTTGGGCATAACCGACCAATGGCAGGTAAATGATCCAGTTCCCTACATGTTTACCATAAGTGATTTCAATAGGATAAATATCCTTGCAAGTTAATGATAACGTTTCCATAATCAATTGATAATTTCTCCATTAATATCCTTTCCTCTCACACCAGTAATCTTGACATTGTAGAAGTCACCAATATTCAAGCTGAGATTGGATGACACATATATCTTAGGATCAGCCATTGGAGTACTATGTTCTCCTCGTCCAATATAATACTCTCCATACTTCTCATCTATAATAACTTTCTCGAACGTTCCAACTAAAGAACCATTTAGGCTCTCATAGATTGAACTCTGCAAAGACATAAGTGACAACGCTCTTTCAATCTTAACACTTTGAGGAATATTATCCACATAATTCTTATCACAATATGTACCCGATTGGTGCGAATAGGCAAATACGCCCATGCGCTCAAAACGCTGTTCTTTGACAAATTCATACAATTCATCAAAATCTGATTGTGTTTCACCTGGATGTCCCGTCATTACAGTCGTACGAAGATAAATACCGGGAACCCTATCTCTGATAGTGGCAATCAATTCTGTCAATTGCTCCTTTGTCATATTTCTCCGCATCAACTTCAACATTTTGGTATTGCAATGTTGAATAGCCATATCCAAATAGTTGCAAACATTTTCTCGTTGCCGTATAGTATCCAACAGATCCAATGGGAAACCTACTGGATAGGCGTAATGCAGTCTAATCCACTCTACACCATCTATATCAGCAATTCTGTTCACTAGTTCTGCGATTCGCTTATCTTTATATATATCTAAACCATAGGCCGTAAGATTCTGCGCAACAAATTGAAGCTCTTTTACTCCATTCTTAACCAAATACCTTGCTTCGTCCACCAGTTCCTTAATGTCATACGATGTCAGCGGACCATTTATTTTAGGTTTAATACAGTATGAACAGGGCGAATTACATCCTTCTGAAATTTTAAGATACGCATAATGGATAGGAGTTGTCAAGGTTCGTTCATGCGTAATCAGAGACTTACTTCCTAACTCAACCAATATGTTTCCCCAATCGAAATTACCATATATTCTATCCACTTCAGGAATATCTATCCTTAACTTTTCGCCACGTTTTTGGGAATAGCAGCCCATTACCCAAAGTTCTTTAATTTTACACTCCGACTTTCTCTTCGCATACAGTTTGAGTAATTGCAGAGAATCACTATCCGCATTCCCGATAAACCCGCAAGTATTTATTATGGCTATATCAAAAAGAGAATTACTCTCACCAAACACGACATCGTGCCCAGCCATCAATAATTGCTTCATCAGTTTCTCGCAATCAACAAGATTCTTGAAACAGCCTATATTAATAACATTGATTCTCATCAGCAACAAGATTGTCTATTTGAACAATGCCCATAAAGATATTTGGGCGAAACACTATCTACTACCACCTTAACGCACTGATTTATCTCTATGTCATCAGCAGCAATAATGACAGTACGATGATTCATATCCCTACCAAATGATTGATTCAGACTATTCTTTCCCTCCACAATCACATCTAGCTGTTTGCCTATCAGTTCCTGCATCTTATCCAATTTGATGGAATCGTTAAGTTCTTTGATAATCTCGTATCGTTTTTGCTTTTCTTCCTCACAAACATCATCTACATAGATTCTTGAGGCTATAGTCTTTGAACGCATTGAAAAACGGAATACATTGATATCATCGAATTGCAGGAGCTTGACAAGTTCAACCGTTCTCTGAAAATCCTTCCATGTCTCACCACAGAATCCCACCATTATATCTGTTATGATAGATATATCTGGAATCATAGAACGGATACGCTTTACTCTTTTTATAAACATGTCGGCAGTGTATCCTCTATTCATCCGCTTCAACACCTCATCTGATGCAGATTGAATTGGCAGATGGAGCACATGCATTATATTAGGATAATCCAAAATTGTTTGAACGATGTCGTCTGATAGATACGAAGGATGAGAAGAGAGAAACTTGATTCTTAAATTCGGGCATGTCTCGGCCACCATTCCAAGAAGCATAGCGAAGTCATATACCTTCCCGTCAGAAGCATCCAACCATTTATATTTATCAATCAAGTGTCCAACCAAAGTAAGTTCCTTGTACCCCTTGTCTGCAATATCGAGAGCTTCGCCAATAATGGATTTTACACTCCTGCAGTGTTCTTTCCCTCTCGTTATCGGCTCTATGCAATATGAACAATTCTGATTACACCCTTTCATTACATTAATGGCAGCAGTGGTAGCATCTTCAATCTCCCGAATGGGCAATATATCCTCATACAATTCATCATTGCCGTCAACAACTGCAATCAGATGATTGTCACCCTTGCCTACTTTATCTAATAAAGTAGGCAGTGCCCTATAACAATTCGGATTGGCAATGATGTTCACATATGGATATTTTTCAAAGAGGGTCTGTTCAAGCAATGATGCGAAGCATCCTGTAATAACTATTGTTTTTCTTTTAATGTCATCTTCAGCCTCAAAATATGCCAACCGTTCATATATTTTATTGTGCCCATCCTCTCTTACCGAACACGAATTGAGGATAACTATATCCGAAGAACTGATATCTTCAGTATATTGATATCCATTATTAGACAATATTGCTATAATGACTTCGCTATCGCAAATATTCATTCTGCAACCATATGTTTCAATATAGAAGGTTTTCATCATTTCTGCTGTGACGATTTCAGGAACATTTCGTATCTCAATTCCATTAACTCTTCCATATGCGTTTTCTCTGGGCAACAATGATTGATACTGATACCTTCATATTTATTGCGCATTCGGGTCAGAGGACAACCACCTCCGCATAGTGTGATAAACTCACAACTCAAGCATTTAGGATCAAAAGTATAGTCTGCACCAGTCAGATATTTTGAGAATTTAACCATGTCAAATGTTCCGTCATTAACGTTCCCAATGGTCTCTTTTGCATTCCCAACCATTCGCCAGCATTTGTATATCTCACCTTCTGGTCCAATGACAAAAGCAAAATATTTGCTTGCAACGCAGCTATGTCTTCTGTATTTGGGCAAGAATGACTTTATTTCTATTCCATATTTGTCAAAAATATCCAGGACAAACTGGGCTTTATAACCGCCCTCACTAATATTATGTTCTGGCGACACACACTCTGACGAAAGCAGATCCGAAACAAATCCTGGATACATTGTAACCCTGCTATCGTTTATTTCAGACTTGAAACTACGATAAAAGGTATTATAATCATCTTTATTTCGTCGATCTATATTTGTCCTAATGTCTACGGTAATCTCCTTGTTTACCTCTAACAGATATTTGAGATTCTCCATAATAGTTCTGTATGTTGCCTGTCCGCCAAGTAAAGCTCTTCGCTGATTATGTATTTGTTCAGAACCATCAAAAGTAATCTGTATATTCCTTATTGATAGGCCTTTCATCTTCTCAGCCTTATCTTTTGTAAGCAGATAGCCATTAGAGACAATTTTTGCAGAATATTCAATACCTAACTGCTGGAACTTTTTTGTAAGTCTTACGATGGAATCAAAATTCAACAATGGCTCACCTCCATACCAAACAACACTTAATCTCTTCAGATTTGAATTGGACTTTACAAAACGGACAATTGCATCTTCAGTCTGTTCCGACATAGCAATATTTGGACGATCTTGCTCATAACAATATATACATCCGAAATTACATCCTCGGGTTGGCAAAATGGTAAGCGCCATATCCGATGAGTTATACCTATTTTTCAGTATGTCAGCCAGATAAACATTCAAATCATCTTCTTGATTCTCCACGATTATACGTGCTTTAAGCAAGAAGTTGCTATTGCTGAAATCTTTGTAACTGTCTGGGTTTTCTTTAAGTTCCAACCACATATTTATGTCATTCTCCAATATTCTGATGAATGCCAATGACATTGTATTGAACAACAAGTATCCATACTTATTGGATTTTGACAGGATATTATATTTTGACCAAAACATTTATTATACTTTTTATTTATCTGATAATACGGAATGAGGGCGACCCTTGCAGGCCACCCTCATCCCTTTCTGGTTAAAGGCTGAGGTCACCCCAACACATGTCACATGGTCCACTCTCGCAGAAATTGCTGTAACCAAATACAGAATTAGCATCTTGAGCAGCTGCTACAACTTGGAAATTAATAGCTTTCATATCATACAGATATTAAATTGTTCCTACTCGTTTAAGGCTTTTCGGATTCCGCCTATACTTATTTTTTTTAATTACTTATTTTAGAACAGCATATAAAATTGAACCTATCAATACTAGTAATCCAATAATACCTTTACCTCGTTCAGAGTGATATTCTTTAGTTCCATCTTCATAGAAATCTATTCTTATTTCGGGATTTAGAATCCTAGCGATACAATAAATTCCATAGAACACTAAACCAACTATAATCCCAATACCAAAACCTGCATCCCAACCGAAGTCTAAAAGCCAAGAAATAAAACCTCCTAGACATCCAAACATCAAGCACATCACAATCATCCCAATAAATTCGGGTATAATTCCGCTATGCCATAATATCGAAAGTATTATAAAACCACCTATTATATATAAAATCCATTCCACTATAATTTTAGTTTTAAATGTTTTGATTGCAATATTTGAGGATTATCAAAATCAATTAATGAAGGATTGTCTGGTGTTAATAATCGTTCTGCAATATCATTCTCTTTTAGAATAATTCCATTGACTGTTTTTAATTCATACTGATTCTGGTATTTATATATGACAAATCCAGGACAACAATGCTTATTCCTAAATAGTAAAGCTCTTATTCCTGCAATGAAACCATCTTCTGTCGTTGTACGCCATACATAATGCGAGCAACTTTCTCTAAAAATACATTGCTTCCGTTTGGATGGTGGAATAACCCTCCAGTAAACCTGTATTATAAATAGAAGAATGTATTTCATTGAAGGCTTACTTTTTCTTAAATATAGCTACGGCAACTGATGTATTGTAACCAGGTTTCGCTCCGATACCTAAGCATCCACTAGTTGGAGCTACAGATGTTTCAATACTACCCATACTGATAAATTCAAAGCCATTAGCCAACTCCCCATCAATTAATGACTGTAATTGATTAACTGCTACTTGTGATGCATCCTTCTGGTTAAGGTTTGCATTAAAAGGAAGAACTTTGTATTCCATAATGATTAATTTAATTGGTTAATATAAGTTTATTATTCTGTACTACCATTTTTACTAAATAATGCCTTAAAGCCACTGCCTATAAGACTAAATAAACCTCCTATGAGTGCAAATACAAGTTTGATTAGCATATTGAATATCCAACCTATAAGTTCAAATATCCAACCAAACATAACATCAATAATGTCTCCATCCTTAGCCATAATCTAACATTTATTTATCTGTTTAACAATGATTTATATTATCTTTTACTTTAATTTCTCTTTGCAAGAGTGATTTATATAGCATATTCCTATTGATTACAAGCAGGTTATTTGAATAGGTATAATGTGCTTTGCTCAACAATCCGCCTTTAGTCCTAACAAAATCAGAATCTTGCGTGACATTTTTTTAGTATAATTAGGTGCCATTTGCCGAAAAATGTGTAATTTTGCACAGCTAATAATCTCTCTTGCAAAGAGATAAGTTTTCTCTTGCAAAGAGACCTTTCATTCGCTCAACAATACCTCCTCATAGAGATTTCAATATCATACTGTTCGCCTTGTCGATGGCTACGGTATCTAACGATGCAAGGTAGATGCGTGTGGTAGCCTCCGAGTCGTGCCCCATACCCTCACTGATTACCGATAACGGTACATTCTTGCTCTTGGCGATGCTTGCCCAAGCGTGACGGGCAACATACAGAGTGAGCGAAACCGATAATCCCAACTCCTTACCGATGATTTTCAGGCAACGGTTGATGTTGTGGGCCGCATATATATATTGCTTGCGTTCTTCAATATCGTTGAATGGTTTGATGATGGGTAACAGGTAATTGGATTGTGAAGTGTCGTACTTATCCACAATCTCCTGCATACACTTCTCCCATTTGATGAACAGTTGCTGTCCCGTCTTTCGTCTGCGATAGGATAGTACCCCATTCTGCAAATCCTTTTTTCGCAGGTATGCCATATCCACGAATGACATACCACGAGTATAGAAACTTATGAGGAACATATCTCTGGCGAAATCAAAGGTCGGATTCATCGAAAAATCCATCTCTTTGATTCGCTTGATGACTTTCAGAGATACGGCTCGTTTGACGGTCTTGTCTACTCCTGTGTAGACGTGTTTGAACGGGAAACGCTGTGAGGTCAATTCCTTTTCTACGGCTCGGTTATACACAGCCCGAAGATTACGCATATAGAATGATGAAGAGTTTGGACTCACTCCGTTATTCTTCAAATATGCCTCGTATGCCATCATCATATCGGAATCCATATCATCCAATGGCACATCCTTGTCCTCTCGGAAGCGTCTGAAACTACATAGGGTCGCAGCATATGTTTCCGAAGTGCGGATTTTACCCAACGTTTTCAGATTGGCAATGACTCCCTCCATAAATGGAAAGAGAAAATTTTCGGGGTTGTCCGATGCAAATTCCGCTATCACGTCATCTGCGGTATAATCACAACCGCTATGCTCAAAATCTGTGATGACCTTCTGGAAATGCTTTACATCCATTCGGATTTTGTCGCCAATCTCCGATAGATAGCGTTTTCTGTTCTCGTTGAACTTGGGTAACACCACCTCCGAAGAGTGACTGTTCCACTCATAGCCATAGAGACGGTAGCCCGTCTTTTGCTGACGGGCTACACGATTATGGATTACTTGATAGAAAATTGAGCCTTGTCCGCCATCAACCGTTGATGGTCGGAACTTAATCTTTACTGTTGCCATATCACAATCAGGGTTTTGATTTATTTTGTTTAACCTTACTATTATCCTGCTTGTTCTTAATGGACTTCGCTTTGCTTTCCTGTTCCTTTGCTGCTTGCTCTTTCAATCGTGCTTGCTCGGCAAGGGCTACTTGTTTGCGGACAGCCTCTTCGTAGGTCTCTACATCTTCACGCATCTGCTCAATCTTTTGGTTATCTCGGTTGAGTTCAAATATGTTCTCCAATGTGGCTATCTGCTCAGCCGATGCTTCACCTTTCATCTTGATGTAGCGGTATTTGAGAGAATCATCCTCTTCATCCTTGTTCCGCTGCGACTCAAAGTAATATGCGGAAGCAAAGAATGCGATGACAATAGTATTGAGTGTAATCACAAACCAATCAAGTTTGGAATTGAAGTTTAAATTGAAATTATAGTCATTCTCTCTATGGAGAACTTTGGACTCCTCAATCATCGGTATAAGTGATGTCGTCAACTTTTTAAGGTTCTCTAACTCATTTTGTATGGCTACAAAATCGGGCTTATTCTTACCTGAAACACCCCTTACATTATCATTGACAACACCGAGATTCTCACTCAAAGTCTTTGTAAGTTCTTGAATCTTGCGTTCTGTGTACTTACAGTTAGCACCTGTAGCATTTTCTACAAGAGCCTTAATTTCTTGAACTAATGCAGTGTTGTCCACATTAGGAACAGCCGAATTACCCTCATTCGGTTGAGACTTTTGCAATTCAATTACTGCGGTTTCTATTCTTTCCAAGCATCCGTAGATGCCTTCCATAAACGACTCATTGTCGTTGTGGTTAAAATTTTTGTTGCTCATATCAATTTGTTTTAAGTGTGAAAAAATTGTTTGCTTAGAATCTTATTCCTCGATTCTTTTTCTTCTTGTCCTTCTTTTGTTTCTGCCAAGAAGGTACTTGTTCATCCTCTGATGGAGCATCCGATGGAATCAGTAGGCCCAATCCATTGTTCTCAATAAGGTTATCCATAACGCTGTAATTTTGCTCAACTTCTTGCCTTATAGGTCGCTGTTTAGGCTCAATTTCTGTCTGTTGTTTCGGCATATCCCAACTTAATTGTGCGTTTAGTTTAGAATAACTGAACTGTCTGCTCACATCGGAAGCCTTGAAAGTGTAGCCATCTTTGGTAAAACTCAACCCCTCATTCTTACCCGTTCTTCGGTTAATCTTGAAGGTCATTCCAATGCCTTGCTTTCGCAGTTGGTTACCCAAGTCCCACCAAGTACGACTGCGCTTCAAAGCAGCCTTGACTGCATTATGAATCTCATACTTCACCCGTTCAGGATCGTGAAGTTTCTTCACATTGGTCTTGCTCTTATCCTCTGCGTATGTCAATCCGTATTTATCTTTCAGCTTCTTCGTAGCAATCTCATTTCGCTTAAAATCGTTCTGCGAAGAGATTACTTTACCATCATAGTTGATGCGATTATAGACCAAATGACAATGCGGATTGTCGGTATTATGATGCCTTACCAAGAGGAACTGAGTGTTCTTAATCCCCATAAGTTGCATATACTCCAATGCGATTTTAGCCATAAACTCATCGGTTAATCGTGGTGTATCTTCTGGCTTAAAACTGATTGCAATGTGTCCTAACGGTTGCTTAATCTTCGGATTTAAGAGACACTGACAGTTGAAACTGTCAATCATCTCCTTGTTTGTTCCGAGCAAAACGCCATCCGATGCAATGATATTTGCATTGTCTTTTCCCATCACATAGCGTATGCATCCACCAAAGGATTTACCCTTCTTGATTTTGCCTATCATCGACACCTCCTTTCTTCGGCTTTATAGTCGCTCATTATCGACTTGAGTTTTTCAAGAACTTCCATCACTATATTCTTCGTGCGATAGAATCCCGTCTGATGCGATAGCTTTGTCAGTTGATTAAGGTTGTTTGCCATACCCGTAAGGTTGCGGATTGCGGCAGCATCCTCAGCCGAATGTTTGGGTGCTATTCGGGCGTCAAAAGCCGCATCTCTAATGTACTCGGCAAGCGTGCGATTGGCGTTCTTACTACGATGGCGTAGCTTCTCATAGTCGGGCTTTGAGAACTTCACCGTTACAGACTTTGTAAGTCGCTTCAGAGTGCTTACCTGTGGTCTGCCTCTGGGCTTGGGTTTCTGTGTTTTCTTTTTATTCATCATTGCGATTTTTACTTGGTTATTGATTTTCAATTTGGCTTTTTACAATCTGCGACCATCGGGAGCTGATTGCCTCCACCTTCGGGGTGGAGCGAGGTTTTTCGGGTGCAATGGCGGCCCCGCCGACATTTTTCGGCATCCCGAAAGATAACCTCGCTACACCCCAAGACTGAGGTCTTGCTACGTCCACCGTCATTGACGGTTTTCAATGGCTTCGATTGCTTTTTCAGCCTTGATTAGCCACTGTTCATTGTCATAAGTGACCACAACCTAATGCTTCCATGATTCTCGCTTTCGAGATTGCAAGAAAGCTGGAATGCAGTTCTACTTACATCCCTTTCCAATGCTCGAAGTCCTCGGCATAGAGTTCAATGTGATGGCGAACGATGTTTTCCAATAGTCCTGACATACTCATTCTATCCTCACCGATTTTGCAGGCGAACTTGTCGAGCATCTTACGCAACTTGCCACTAATGAATACCGGCTTGCGGTCTTCAATCTTGTAAGGTCGCATAAAGGTGCTGCGGTACTCTTCCAGCGAGAGTTTGCGTTGTTTGCTACTCACTCGGCGTTGGATGGGTGGTGTAGGTGGCTGTTCCTCTACTACATTGGTAGGCGGAACTTCATCTGTCACCCCTGTAACGGAAGGCACTGCTTCCGTTTGGGCTTGCTCCGCTACTGATGGTAGAGGAAGTGGCTTGATGTTCTCAATAGAGAAATCCTCCAATGCTGCATCAATACTCTTCTTTCGACTCTCTTCTATTTGCGAGTTATGCTCAGAGAAATCCAAACCTGTCATTTCCTGCAACTCTGTTTTACTTAAAGTCTGTTTTTTACTCATTTTTTGAATGTTTTTTAGTTCAACATATGGTCTTTGTGCACAATTATGACCGATTATCTGCTGCAAAGAAAATGTGCATACAATTCTACCACAACTAATTAGGTCTATGTAGGCAATTATGAATTGTATTGCTTTTCGGGGTGATTTATAAGCGGTGCTGATTGCATAATTCTTCCCAAGTTGAACGGGTAATTATGGATTAGGACGAAATGCTTAATTGAGGAAATTAAGGGCTTAAATACGATAGCGGATAGACGGACTGCCGAAACACCGGAAGTTGGTCTATCCGCTATACTGCTATCGTAGAATTAGCGACTATCTGTTTCGGCTGTTCGGAGCAGAGGTTTGGCAGACTGATAGGCATCGGTCTGTCAAACGACAATGTACCGGACAAGATCCGAAACGGACAGCCACTTGAAACGGAATCTGTGTGTAAGTGTGATAACTCTACTGAATATATGAGTATATCCAGTGAAAATACAGATTAAAGTGCCACGAACTACGCCAGATACTGCAACAAGTCCGATAAGCCATTGGAGTGTGGTAACTCCTATATTTCTTTGTACCAACAAAACGGAATTGCATATGAGGATAGAGGCTATTTATATGACTGATTATCGTGTCTATGATGAAACGATATGACAAGGAATGACACCTATTGTTAGTGCCATTGAAGTATAAAAATCTCTTCCTTATTTAGCAGTGCGAAACAAGAAAACAAGTGTAATAAATTATAATAAAGCGTATGGATTTAATCATTTTTGAGCGAAAGGCATTCGAGGAATTTGCCACGAAGATTGAGCAGTTCATTCTGCGAGTATCAAATTCACCCGTTGTCAAGAGCGGGAAGAAAAAGACAAACAATTGGCTCGACCATCAGGATGTTTGTCAGCGGTTGAAGATAAGCAAGCGTACATTGCAGACCTTGCGTGATAATGGTACGCTTGCCTACACCAAAATCGGCAACCGCACATACTACCTGCCCGAAGATGTAGAGAGCATTGTAACAAAGGTAGAGGACAGGCGAAAAGAAGCCAAGTGGAAAGGGCGAGAAATCTAATCAATGTATAACACTGAAACCAATTTGAATATGTATCAAGAGATGAGAACCAAAGACGATGCGTGGATGCAGTCCATTCACGAGAGTATCGACCAGCTATCGGAGATTCTCGATAGTATGCCAAAAGACGGGACAACCTTACAAAACGATGATGAGTATCTATGCGACAAGGAGGTGGCATATATGCTTAAAGTGAGCCGAAGAACATTGAGCGAGTATCGCAGTAACGGAACACTCCCTTACTATGTGCTCGGTGGCAAAGTCCTTTACAAGCGAAGTGAGATTGAGCAGGCATTGAAACGGGAGTACAACGGCAAGCACCTGCTTAATAGCAGCGGATAAACCTCTCTATATTTTTGGAGGGAGTGAAATTTACCGCTTGCCCTATATATCTATGATGTAAAATAATAGTGCTCCTATGGATAGAAACAAGAACAGCATACAAATGGGTTATCAATGTAAGAATCCTTTTGTATGCTGTCTGTTTATCTTTATCTACATTTTCGTCAGTCGTTCATTTCCGTTGCCGTCTGCATTCCTAAGTACAGACATTGAAAGGGGAAAGGTTTTCGGGGTGAATACTCTCCGTAGGAGGAAGATTCAGTCCGAAACGGCTTGCCGCCTGACCTTTCAACTTTCAAGGGCTGATGTACTACCTTCGCAGACGAGCAAAGGAAAGGGGCGAATGACGGAATCGGGAAACTCATATATATCGCAGATTGATGATAGACCAAATTCAAATATTACCCTGAACAATGAAAAATGCACCGTCCTTTTGCTCGTTCATAAAAAAGTTGTACCTTTGTTCCAAGATGAGTTGTACATCAATGCAAATCACGCAAGTATGTAGAAATCAGAACAGTTGCCAACTCATTACCTCGTTCTTGAACTTTCCGCATAAACTTTTTATTCTTAGCGGATTATGAGATTATTCCAAAAATAGATATTATTGTTGGTTTGGAAGAAATCCACTTCCACCACTGGCTACTAAATGCATTGCATCATGGAAAAAGTATTTTCCAGACTATGAAATCAAAGAATGAAATGAAGACAATTTCGATGTTAACATCATTCCTTATACAAAAGAGGCATACGAAGCGAAGAAATATGCTTTTGTTAGTGACTATGCCCGTTTTTGGATTCTATATCGTTACGGAGGGGTATATTTTGATACTGATGTTGAGGTTATCAAGCCATTAAATGATATCATAGAGCGAGGAGGCTTTATGGGATTGGAGAGTAATTTGAATTGTAATCCTGGATTAGGTTTAGGTTGTGCTCCAAACCTAAATCAATATAAAAAAATTTTAGACCGATATGAAACGTTACATTTCAAGCATGCCGACAGTAGTTTAAATCTTAAGACAGTCGTTGAATATACATCTGAATTGTTAATAAAAGAAGGTCTAAGTAACAAACCCGGTATACAAAAAATAAATGACATTTACATTTACCCGTCTGAGTATTTTTGTCCGATTAATATCATCACAAAAAAAATACATATCACGCAAAATACACGAACAATCCATCATTATATGGGATCATGGGCAAATCGAGGGCTAACATGGCATATCAAAAGGGCCATGCGAAAATTAATTCCTGAATTTTTACTTCTGAAGTATAATCAATTAAAACATAAATAAATGGATTACATCAATGGTAATAATTTGCTTACCATAGGCATTCAGCATCATCCTGTCCGTGGTGGCGTGGCTGCTGTCATATCATCTTACAGTAAAATGATAAGACCATTCCATTTCATTGGGACTGTTAATGATTCTAACAAGTTATTCAAACTGATAGTCTTTATCAAAGCTCTATTTGTTTTTATGTACTACATGCTTGTCAAGCATAATATAAAGATAGTGCATATTCACGGAGCATCTTATGTTAGTTTTTGGAGAAAGAGTGTCTTTATCTTACTCGGCAAGGCTTTTGGAAAGAAAATTGTTTATCATATCCATGGGGGAGGATTTAAAAAATTCAGCAAAGAACATCCCAATGCCGTCCGATATGTTTTATCAAAAACAGATTGCATTATCGCACTCTCCGAAAATTGGAAAGAGTTTTTTGAAAAAGAGTTTTCATGTAAAAAGGTAACAGTGATAAGCAACATCATAGAGACTCCCCAAATCAATCCTAAGAAAAGTAATCTGTTCACCTTATTGTTTCTTGGCAAAATGAATAAGAATAAGGGAGTATACGATTTATTGGACGTAATCATCAAAAACAAGTCTGAATACAAGAACAAACTACGCCTATTTTTGGGAGGCAATGGTGAAATAGAATCTGTTCAAAGGAAAATTCACGAAAATGGCATTGAGGATATCGTTATTTTCAAAGGTTGGGTCAGCGGCAATAGTAAAATCGATTTGTTCAATCAATCTGACGTATACATCCTACCCTCTTATTACGAAGGACTTCCCATCTCAATACTGGAAGCAATGAGCTATTCAATGCCCATTATTGCAACGAATGTAGGAGGAATCCCTGAAATAGTGGAAAATGGGATCAATGGTTATCTAATAAATCCTGGCAATAAAGAGGCCATAGAAAATGGCATCAATAAATTTCTTTTTAATCCATCATTGATAAAATCAATGGGTGAGAAATCTCAACAAAAAATAAAGAAACATCTTCCAGTTGAAGTATCTAAAGAACTATCACAATTATATAATACAATATAGGAATTTTCCAAATTGAAAATATGAAAGAAATCATCTTGTTTGTAGTCAACTTATTGGCAAATATAAAGATTCTTACCCCAATAAATGTAGCAAAACTTAGATTCTTATACATTATGCATAAGTGGCCGCACTTCAAAAATCCACGAGATTTAAATGAAAAAATCAATTATTTGAAGTTTTACGGTGACACGTCTAAATGGCCCCGTTTGGCAGATAAATATGCTGTTCGTCAATATATTTCAGACATGGGATTAGGTTCTATCTTAGTAAAGCTATATGGCAAATGGGATAATGTAAATGAAATCGATTGGGATATGTTACCCAATCAGTTTGTCATGAAATGCAACAATGGGAGTGGTGATGTACTGATATGTAAGGATAAATCCACTCTCAACATAGAGAGCACCAAACAATATTTTGACAAGATGTTACATCGGAAATTCGGCTTGACAAGCGGTGAACCACATTATGCACTGATCAAACCATGTATTATAGCGGAAGAACTTTTAGATAGTTCAAACCAAGCAGGGAATTCGACTTCTTTGATTGATTATAAGATTTGGTGTTTCAATGGCAATCCTCATAGTGTAATGGTTTGCTATAACAGACAACAATATCATGCCAACGTAGGTGTCTATGATCTCCATTGGCAATATCACCCAGAATATTCCATATTTACAAGTCATTACAAAGAAAGCAAACAACAACTTCCTAAACCGGTTTGTTTTGACGAAATGTTAAAAATTTCCCGCAAACTAGCTACAGATTTCCCAATTCTACGCGTAGACCTGTATGAAGTTAATGGGAAAGTCTATTTTGGAGAATTAACGTTTACATCACAAAGTGGTTGTATGGACTATTTTTCTCAACAATTTTTAAACGAAACAGGAAAATTAATCAATTTATAAATTACTATGAAAACAATATTAGCTGTAGCATCTATTGGAGGACATTGGATACAATTGTTACGTATTGTCAAACCATTGGAAGCTCAATATGAAGTAGTCTATATGTCAACCCATCCTAAATGTAAGTCTATGGTTAAAAATTGTCGTTTTCATACCATCATAGATTTTAGTCGTTGGGATATCTGGAAAATAATACCAGCTTCTTTCAATATCTGTTTCATACTGATCAAAGAAAGACCATCAACTATTATTACTACTGGAGCTGCTCCAGGACTTATAACCATTGCCTTAGGTCGTTTATTAGGGATTAAGACGATTTGGATAGATTCTGTCGCAAATGTAGCAACAATGAGCACTTCAGGGAAACTAGCGCGTAAATTAGCAAACTATGTTTATACTCAGTGGCCTGAACTTGCCACTGGACGGGTGCACTATGCAGGGAACATATTTGGAGATTGACGTTTCTCTAATATTCCCTCCTATTAGTTCTTTGACTTATTGATTTAAACTTATGATATTTTGTACAATAGGGACACAAGCTCCTTTTGACCGCTTTGTGAAGATTATAGATGAAGCGGCCGCTTGCATTGACGAGGAAATTATAGCACAAGTCTATAAAAGCGAGTATGTGGCAAAGAATATTCGCACAATAGACTTTTTGGCACCAGACGTTTTTAATGAATTATTCTGTAAAGCTCGCTTAATAGTAGCCCATGCCGGAATGGGAACCATCATTTCAGCCATGCGACAAAATAAACCGATTATTATCTTTCCACGTATTGCAGCTTTAGGAGAACACCGCAACGAGCATCAGCTTGCTACTGCACAGAAAATGAAAGAATTAGGGTATGCATATGTAGCCAACGATGATGTAGAACTGAAAGAATTGTTGACAAAAAAGGATTTAAAGCCGTTACATAAATTAGGAGAATTTGCAAGCCAATCTTTGATTGACGAATTGTCACAGGTAATTGGATAATAATGAAAGATTTATAAATATTAAATTCAAATTTGTGGATATGAATTACAAAATAGCAGTAGCCGGAACGGGCTACGTGGGACTGTCAATAGCGACGCTGCTGGCACAGCATCACCAAGTGACGGCGGTGGACGTGATCTCTGAAAAGGTGGAGAAGATAAACCGGCGCATCAGCCCGATACAGGACGAGTACATCGAGAAGTATCTGGCGGAAAAGGAACTGAACCAGACGGCGACACTGGACGGACGGAAGGCGTACGGCGACGCGGACTTCGTGGTGATAGCGGCACCGACAAACTATGACCCGGTGAAGAACTACTTCGACACGAGCCACGTGGAGGAGGTGATAGACCTGGTGCTGGAGGTGAACCCGGACGCGACGATGGTGATCAAGAGCACGATTCCGGTGGGATACTGCCGGAGCCTGTACGTGAAGTATGCACAGGTGTTCAAGGAGACACCGGCGCTGCAGGGGAAGCGGCTGAACCTGCTGTTCTCGCCGGAATTCCTGCGGGAGAGCAAGGCGCTGTATGACAATCTGTACCCGAGCCGCATCATCGTGGGTTATCCGAAGATGATGGACGACGGACGCTTCGGAGAGGAAAACGAGGCCATACGCACTATCGCCGGAGAGCACCTGGAGGAGAAGGCACGGGAGTTTGCGGCGCTGCTGCAGGAAGGGGCCATCAAGAAGGACATCCCGACGCTCTTCATGGGGATGAAGGAGGCGGAGGCGGTGAAGCTCTTCGCGAACACGTACCTGGCGCTGCGCGTGAGCTACTTCAACGAACTGGATACGTATGCGGAGATGAAGGGACTGGACACGAAGGCCATCATCGACGGCATCTGCCTGGACCCGCGCATCGGGACGCACTACAACAACCCGAGCTTCGGCTACGGGGGATACTGCCTGCCCAAGGACACGAAGCAGCTGCTGGCCAACTACCAGGACGTGCCGGAGAACCTGATTCACGCCATCGTGGAGAGCAACCGCACGCGCAAGGACTTCATCGCGGAGCAGGTGTTGAACAAGGCAGGATATTATACGGCCAACTCGCAATGGAACGCCAACAAGGAACAGCCGTGTACCATCGGGGTGTTCCGCCTGACGATGAAATCGAACAGCGACAACTTCCGCCAAAGCTCGATACAGGGAGTGATGAAACGTGTGAAGGCCAAAGGAGCGGAGGTCATCATCTACGAACCGACGCTGGAGGACGGAACGACGTTCTTCGGCTCGCTGGTGGTGAACGACCTGGAGGCCTTCAAGCGGCAGTCGCACGCCATCATCGCAAACCGCTACGACGCCTGCCTGGACGACGTGAAGGAGAAGGTGTATACGAGGGACCTATTCCAAAGAGACTGAGATCAAATATAAAATATTAAATATAAAATATTAGATTTCAGATCTTAGATTTCAGATTTCAATGGTTAATGATACTAACCGCTCACCGTTAACCGCTAATAGGGCATGACACTGTGTGTGTAATGGATCCCGCATCGAGTGCGGGATGACATGAATCTGTGGAACTCTGTGTAATCTGTGGTGAGAAAGAGAGAGGGATTAGGTTTGAGGTATTGGAGGAATTATCGGGAACATGCTGTTTTGAATGTGGTGACGGGAGGAAGTGAAAGTAAATGGCTACGTTTCCTAAATTTAATGTTCTTCGAAGGAATTTATTGATAAATTCATCGTATATTTGTATCCATCATATTTAGCAAACAGGATTTTTGAATATGGAAGAAGCAACATTAAATAAAGTTTTGTTCTCTGCATACAAACGATTTGGAGGAGATGAATGTTTGTCCATCAGACCTGTCACCATATTGGTGGGCAAAAACAGCAGCGGAAAAAGTTCAATCACAAAACTGTTGAGTATATTGGCCAAATCGTTTTCCGGAACGTTGAAAAAATCCACTTTGGTGCTGGAAACGGAAGGTGTATCATTAGGCGTATCTTACCAAAGCCTTTGCCACAACGGAAATACGACTGGATTGGAATTCGGAGTGGAATATACGGACGGAACCCAGATAATAATCGAGCTGATGGCTTCGCCCAAAAATGAAATTCAAATCAGAAAATATACGGTATGGACAAAGGGAGAAATACACTCCATAAAGCTGGCTGAAGACCGGGTGAACTACTACTGCGAGGAAAACGGAAAAACATATTTGAGCACCGGTTTCTCGGGATTCATACACAAGGACTTCCTGAATGACATCGGGGTGGATACCAAACTGAACTTCAACGTAGACTATATAGGACCGCTGAGGAACGAGCCCCAACGAAGCTATTATTATACAGGAGGAGAATTGTCTGACAATGTGGGACCCAAAGGAGAAAACGCCTACCAACTGCTATGTGCCGACGAAAAACTGGTCCAACAAACAAGTGAATGGTTCGAAAAGAACTTCAACGGATGCCGTCTGCGCATCGAACCGGGAGGAGAAAAAGGAGCCTATCTTGTACAGATGAACAAGCCGGACAACGGAGATTATTGGGTGAACATCGCTGACGAAGGTATGGGTATGAGCCAGGTGCTTCCCATCGTAACCAGATGTCTGCACAAAGTGCCACAATCAATTGTGGTAGTGGAACAGCCGGAACTGCATCTGCACCCCGCGGCACACGCCGAACTGGCACGCCTGTTTGCGACAAGTAGCAAGACCAGCCAACAACGCTACATCATAGAAACGCACTCGGAGAACATCTTGCTGGGACTGAGGGATGCCGTCGTGGATGAAAATATAGATTTCAAGGCGGATGATGCCGTCATCTATTTCCTGGATGAAGAGGAAGATGGGGTATCGATGGAGGAAATATTTATCGAAGAGGACGGCACACTGACCGACTGGCCCAAAGGGGTATTCAACGAATCGTATGAGCTACTGAAAGACATAGCAAGCAAAGCCACCAAAGCAGAATGATTTTCCACATAGACAACAGCATCATGGGGCAAGGGAAGGACATTGTCCTGAACTTTGCAAAGGCACTGCAGACCGCTGCCGACAACCAACACTGCGTGGAACTGACACCACAGGTATGGAACTGGACCGAAAAAACGATTCTGCTGACAGATGATTATCTGGGAAAACTGGTACGGGAACAATTGACCAGCAATACGGGACTATGGAAGCCTACCAGCATGATGAGGTTGCATGAGACGTCCGTCACAATAGGATATGGGGAAGGTATGCTAACGGTAGATGATATGGCTTTCCTGGCTAAAGAAGCGTCTACACTGGTATTGGAAAACGGATGGGTATGACGGAATTGCCGTCAAACGATGGGTACAACTCTACCGAAAGGAAAAAATGGCTGGAAATATAAACAAAGATGTACACAAGGCCATATCCGAAGGACGAATCAGAATATATAATAGCGGAGGAGGAAACGGAAGCATCCTCAACGCAGTAAGGACGTTGATGGAAACAACCCGCCATCTGTCGCCCTACCGACTGACCACCTTGTTTGACAGCGACAAGAATGCAGCCAATGACAAGGACCATAACCAAAACCTGAAAGACTCACTGAAGAGACTGCAGATTGAATGGCACGAATTGGAAAAAAGGGAAATAGAAAACTATTTTCCACCTGAAACATATAAAAAAGCCGGATTCATGACGAACGAAAACAGGGCAATGACAATGAGTAAAGAGGAATGGGACTTCCACGATACCGGCCATAGCGACGTCGTGAAAATCGAAAAGAAAAACATAAAGGACCTCTGCGACCATCTGACCAAAGAAGATCTGAAAAAGAGAGTGGAAGAAAGTTCCGGAACAGATGAAATCCAAAGAATCATTTTTCACCTTGCAAAATTCATCTGACTGTTATGGCTAAAATGACAATAAAGGCAAATAGAGACTATATTACGATTATGCTGGACAAAATATTGTCCGGAGAATATGCCATACCGGAATTCCAACGGGACTTTGTGTGGTCAAGCAAACAAATCGTAGAGCTATTCGACAGTATCATCAAGGGATATCCGATCGGAACGTTGATCCTATGGAAACCAGAATCGGAAAGCTTCAGAACGCTGCATGAAATCGGAGGAATCAGCGTAACACAAAAACAACAGGAATACGAAAAGATGTATATTCTGGACGGCAGGCAACGGATAACCGCACTCATCAGTGTACTATATCCAGGCGGAGAATACTACAACAAAATATATATCGACCTGGAGGAAATGCAAATCATACAGGCTCCGGCCAACAGACATACGGGAAAAGTAAACATGCTGAAGCTGGGAATGGCCTATGACACCTATGAGCTGGTGGATTTCCTCGAAAAACTGAAAGCCAGTCCGCTAAACGATACACAGAAGAAAATATACGCGGAAAGAGCCAAGAAAATCAACAAGACATTGCTCTCCTATGAACTGGGATATATTTCGGTAACAGGAGGAAACATCAACGAAGCTGTGGAAGTTTTCTCCAGACTCAATTCCAAATCGACGCCTATCAGTGCAGACTATATGCTGCAGGCACTGGCGTATGACCCCAATACGGGATTCCTTTTTGCCAATGAAATTTCGACCATCCTACAGAACCTGTGGAAATATAATTTCAACAAGATGAAAAGGGAACTGATCCTGAATTGTGCATATACTTATGCAGAAATTCCATTCATTGACGGCAAAGTGGAAGATCTGCTGAAGAAGAAAAACAACTTGAAGGATGTGATGGAGAATGTAGCAAAGGATGTGAGCCAGGCGGTGGAATTCTTGTATAAAGAATGTGGGGTCATAGACTACAGACTGTTGCCCTACTCCTATCAGCTCATCATGCTGGCCTCGTTCTTCAGATGGAACAGACAACCCAATCCGCAACAAATCAAAGAACTGAAGCAATGGTTCTTTTATACCACATACAGTGCATATTTCACCAATTCATCCCTGTCGGTGATAAGGGAGGACATCAAACGGTTTACCAACTATGCAAAAACAATAGAAAAGACTCCTATTGCATACAATCGGGACAATATGGATTTCAAACTGCCTGATTCGCTCAACTTAGGAGGGGTAAGGGCATGCGCCTTCGTCATCACAACCATTTTACAGCATAATATGCACAAATCCGATGCGGCATTGGAAATTATAACCATTCCGCACTCGGGAGGAAAATGTCCCGGTAACTCATTTATCTGTACCAGCAAAAAAGACATAGCCGAAATCTCAAACTGGCTGAACAAACGGCATGAATGGTCTGACAAGTTGGCCAAGTTTGGTCTGACAGCAAGTTTAGCCCATTGCTTTAAACAGAACACAGCCGAAACTTTTATCAAAGAACGGAGTCAATACATCTTACAACAGGAAAAAACGTTCATTAAAGACATGTTGTCTGATGTGTTGTAAACTGCCCGATTGAGTAATGGGATACATGGAGTTCTTGAGCGTGACGGCGGTCTGACAGAACTGTAACAAGAGCATTTCTCTTTTTCTTTGGCGGAGCTTCTCATTCTGAATGCTTCGCTTCTTCCATTTTTTTTCATAGGAATCATGCAGTCGACCGGGCTTCGTGACTACCAGCTGGCCACGAAAGCGAAAATCTTTGAGGCGTGGAAGCTGCACCCGAACGTGATGGTGCAGATGCCCACCGGTACGGGCAAGACACACCTGCTGGCGGCGGTGGTACACGACGTGCTGGAGGCAGGCGGCGGCAGGGGCTGCGTGTGGATCGTGGCACACCGGCGGGAGCTGGTGGAACAGATTGAGGAAACGGTGGCACGCTACGGACTGGAGAAAACGGACGGAAGGGTGCGGGCCTGCTCCATCCAGTGGCTGGCGAGACACTGGGAGGACACGGGTGAGAAACCGGTGCTGATCGTGATAGACGAGGCCCACCATGCGCTGGCGGAGACGTACCGGGAGCTGTGGAAACGGTATCCGGACACGCCGAAACTGGGAATGACGGCCACACCGTGCCGGCTGAACGGCCGGGGATTCACGGACCTGTTCGACCGGCTGGTGGCATCGGACAGCATCGCGGACTTCATCCGGAAGGGATGGCTGTCGGTGTTCGACTACATCTCGATCCGTCCGGAAAGCGAGGACCAGCGGCTGATAGACGGGCTGACGAAGCGCGGGGCGGACGGCGACTACCAGGTGAAGGAGATGGACGCGGTGCTGAACCGCCGTCCGGGCATCGGGAGGCTGTACGAGGGGATGCGGCGGTATGCGGCGGGGAAGAAGGGCATCGTGTATGCAGTGAGCATCGGACACGCACGGAACATAGCGGCCTACTACAGCGCACAGGGGGTCAGGGCGGAGGCGATAGACAGCCGCACGCCCGCACCGCTGCGGAAAAGGCTGGTGGAGGAGTTCCGGGCGGGACGCATCCGGGTGCTGGTGAACGTGGACGTGTTCAGCGAGGGGTTCGACTGCCCGGACGTGGAGTTCGTGCAGATGGCACGGCCGACGCTGTCGCTGGCGAAGTATCTGCAACAGGCGGGCCGGGGCCTGCGGAAGGCGGAGGGAAAGGAGACGTGCGTGCTGATAGACCACGTGGGCCTCTACCGGATGTTCGGACTGCCGGTGGCGGAACGCGACTGGCAGGCCACGTTCGAAGGAAGGCTGGCGGGGAAAGGCTATGCAACAGCCGGAACGCACGGCCAAACGGAGGAAGTAGCCGGAAGAAGGGAAAGGGAGGACGACACTACGGACTATGACCTGGAGGTGGTGGTGGAGCACGGGGAGCTGCTGGAATACCTGGACGCGACACGTCACAACCGGAGGAAAGAGGGACTGCCCTACCCGCTGAAGGCATTCAAGGACCGGAGGAGCAGGCTGTACGGACTGAAACGGGGGGAAACGGTAACGGCACCGGCTGCCTACGGAAAGGTAATCCAAACGACGGAGGACGTGGCCGAGGTGGAATGGGCCGACGGAAGCAGGGGACTGGTGGACGGAAGGGGAAGCCTCGTCCTGAGAACCGACAGCGGACGGAAAGCGAGACGCCTGAAGCACGATCTGCTGGAAGCCACGGACAAGGACGGACGGAAACGATACGTAGACCTGAGGAACAACTGCGTGTACGAAGAACGGCCGACGGTCATGGACTTCGGAGGGCTGGAACTGCTGAAAGCGGGGAACAGGTATTGCACGCGGACGCGGAAGGTTTACCGGACTCCGCCGGGACTGAACCGGACGGACATTGTATGCAAGGGCTTCTACCTGAAAATACTGGACCGGCTGGCAGCACTGACCGACAGGAATGCGGACGGAACGGAAACGCGACGGAACGGGTGCATCTGCCTGCTGGCCGACGACCCTGAAGAGGCATATCGCTTCGAGGGACAGCTGGCCGACGGAAGTATCGTGGTGGCGGACGATGAAGGCAGATACTACCACGCGGAGGCGGGAAAGGAGAAGCGGTACATCGCCCGGGAAAACGCCGAAACGGCGGAAGAAGACCCGGCCACAGCGACAGCCCGGCTGCAGGTGGAAGCGGAAGCACGCGCCGGGCAACGGCTGGAAGAGGACCGGAGGAGACAGGAGGAGATGCGGCAGACGCGACTGGAGAGCCTGGCGAACGCCGCACCGTTCCAATCGGGACGGAAATGGGGACTGAAAGCGGGAGAACGAATCCTGATCCCTCCCATCTACCGGCACATAGAGAAACCTGTGGGTTCCTACTGTGCCTTCGAAATGAATCCCTGCCAATGGGGAGTGGTCACCCTGGACGGACAGGTGGTGGTAGAGGCCAAATACCTGAACGTAGAAATTGGAACGGACGGCACGGCCCGCCTGACCCTGCTGCCGGGAAAGACGCAGACGGTGAAGCTGAAACCGTAAAGGGAGGAGCCGGAATACTAAAACCCGGAAAGAGAGAACACGGACGTCCGGTCATTCCGGGCAAAGCGAAGAAGGCCTCATCAGAGGCCGTTCTTACCTTCCAGATGTTCTACCCAGATGCGGGCGGCCTCTTCGACCATGCGGGCACAGGGACGCTTGGCATAATATTGCGCGGTACGTTCTTCGGGCATTGAGCTTCCTTCGGGCTTCTTCAGTCCCAGGAGTTCGGCACAAATCAGGGAACCGTTGCGCTTCTTAAATTCTTCGGCCAACCGCTGCACAAGGGCATAATTGGCAGCCTTGCTCTCGCGGTCACTGCCTTCGAGGGCGCACTTCTCCAGCCCGGCCAGCATGAACAGGCCACAGGCAGCCCCACACGTCATACGCATACGGCCGATGCCTCCGCCAAACGAGGCGGACATGTGCAGGGCCTGCTCTTCGGTAAAGCCATAGCGGTCGGCAAAGGCTGTCACGACCGACTGGGCACAATTGAAACCACTCTTGAAAAGGGCTACGGCCTTTTCTATTCTTTTCTCATTTTCTTCCATATCTGTTTTTCTTTTTGTCTTATAACAATTCTGACACAATCAGCCAGACGTTGAGCACCGTCACGACGGAGGCTATCAGATAGAGCACCACACTGCTCCACCGGCTGTTGGCGTACTTGCCCATAACACGCCTGGAGGACGTCAGCCCCACCTGGAGAAAGACGGTAAAGGGCAACTGGAGGCTCAATACCATCTGGGAAACCAGCAAGCCCTTGAAGGGGTCGCCGATGAAGAAGATCAGCAACAGGGCCACACCCAACGAAAGCACGACACCCACCTGCGAATGGCTGTCCTTGATGTGATAGGACTCACCGAACATGCCGGCAAAGATGGAACCGGCCGCCATACCGCTGGTGATGGTAGACGAGATGCCCGCCATGAGCAGAGCCAGGGCGAAGACTACGGCGGCATTACTGCCCAACAAGGGTTCGAGCAGGGACTTGGCCTGCTGGAGTTCGTCCACGGGAACGCCTGCCTGAAAGAAGGTGGAGGCGGCCAGCAGAATCATGGCGCTGTTGATGGCCCAGCCGACGAGCATGGAGAAGAGGGTGTCGAACAGCTCGTACTTCAAGACACGGCGGATGGAAGCGTCGTCCCGCTTATTGTACTCGTGGCTCTGGATGACCTCGGAATGGAGGAACAGATTGTGGGGCATGACGACCGCACCCAACACGCTCATGACGATGAGCATGCTGCCCTGGGGCAACGAAGGGGTGACCCACGAAGCGGCCGCCAACGGCCAGTCGACCTTCACCAGAAAGAGTTCGTAGATGAACGAAAGCCCGATGATGGAGACAAAGGCAATGATGGCCCGCTCGATCTTCTTATAGGAATTGGTGAAGAGCATCAGCAGCACAAAGGCTGTAGTGAGCACCGCTCCCCACGGTATGGGGACGCCGAAGAGCATCTGCAAGGCTATGGCTCCACCCAGTATCTCGGCCAGCGAGGTGGAGATAGAGGCCAGCACAGCTGTAGCCAGAATGGGACGGGACACCCACGCGGGGGTGTACTTGGTAGCCGCTTCGGAGAGGCAGAGGCCGGTGACGATGCCCAAATGGGCCACGTTGTGCTGCAGGATGATGAGCATGACGGTAGAGAGGGTCACTACCCACAACAGGGCGTAACCGAACTCTGACCCGGCCGCAAAATTGGAAGCCCAATTGCCGGGATCGATAAAGCCGACTGTCACAAGCAGGCCCGGCCCGATGTACTTGAACACATCGAGTCCGCCCAGATAACGTTTGTGGTCCCTCCGTCTGAGGTCCTTCAGAATGTTCTTCATATCCCTTTCGTCTAAAAATCACGCGATAAAAAAGAGACTGTATCAAAACAGAAGAAAATAACGTCATCCCGGCCTTGAGCCGGGAACCATTGCCGCATAAACAACCGGCGGAATGTGGATCCCGCATCGAGTGCGGGATGACCAAACGTTAGTACTTTCTCATTCTGATACAGCCTCTTCCTACATGCTTAACAAGAGATAGAGCTATATTGTTCAGTATCCCATTTCATGAAGCGCCTGACACAGCTGGTCGGGACACGAGGTGGGACGCATGCCACAACGGATTCCCTCCAGACGGGCAATGACATCCTTCACCGGCATACCTTTCACCAACCGGCAGATGCCCTGCAGATTGCCGTTACAGCCGCTCCAGAATTCGATGTCCTTGATGACACCGTCTTCCACCTCGAGGTTGATGTCGGTACTGCAGGTACCTTTCGTCTTATAATGATAGGTCACCGCAGCCATTATGCTTCCTCTTCGGGCTTCATGTTGGTGTACACCGTCTGTACATCGTCGAACTCTTCCAGACGCTCGATCATCTTGTTGATGGTTTCGCGATGCTCGGGCTCGATGTCCTTCAGGTCGTTGGGGATGTAGGTGAAGTCGCCGCCGACATCTTCGAAACCACACTCTTCGAGGTGCTTCTGAATGGCAGCGTAGCTCTTCGGGTCACCATAGATGGTGATGGTGCCTTCTTCCTCGTCTTCCTCATAGTCTTCATCCACGTCGAAGTCGATCATGTCGAGGATGAATTCTTCCATGTCCATGCCGTCCTTCTTCTTGAAAGTGAACACGCACTTGTGGTCGAACAGGAAGGCCAGCGAGCCCATGGTACCCAGGTTACCGCCGAACTTGTTGAAAACCGAACGGACATCGGCCACGGTACGGGTAGGATTGTCGGTCAGTGTATCTACGAAGATGGCAATGCCGTGGGGGCCGTAGCCTTCGTAAGTCATGCCCTTGTAGTCGCTCTGGTCCTTGCCCATGGCGTTCTTGATGGCGCGCTCGATGTTGTCCTTCGGCATGTTCTCGCGCTTGCAGGTCGCGATGACCGAACGCAGTGTAGGGTTGTTTTCGGGTTCGGGACCGCCTGCCTTCACGGCAATGGCGATTTGTTTACCCAGACGTGTAAATGTTTTGGCCATGTGGCCCCATCTTTTCAGCTTGGTAGCTTTTCTATATTCAAACGCTCTTCCCATTGGAGTAATGTTTTTATTTTGTTTTTAATAATTGTTCTCTTTACTTTCCAGC
This sequence comes from Mediterranea massiliensis, assembly GCF_900128475.1. Lineage (GTDB taxonomy): Bacteria > Bacteroidota > Bacteroidia > Bacteroidales > Bacteroidaceae > Bacteroides > Bacteroides massiliensis_E. The sequence continues at coordinate 225,411 of NZ_LT635836.1, forward strand.
CTGGATTATCTCAGTTTGGCATCCAGCTTGTTCTGCAGGTTCGTGATGAGCTTCTGCATGATTTTGTCGATCTGCTTCTCGTTGAGCGTGGCGTTCTCGTCCTGCAACAGGAAGCTGACGGCGTAGCTCTTCTTGCCGGCCTCGAGGTTCTTGCCTTCGTAGACATCGAACAGCTCGACTGACTTCAGGAGCTTCTTCTCGGTCTCGTAAGCAATCTTTTCGATTTCGGCAAACTGGACCTTCTTGTCGATCAACAGGGCCAAGTCGCGCTTCACGGCGGGGAACTTGGAAATCTCCGTATAGCTGACCTTGATGTTCTTGATGGCCTTCATGAGCTCGTTCCAGTTGAGGTCGGCATAATAGACATCGTTCTCGATGTCAAACATCTTGAGCAACTTACGCTTTACAACGCCGAACGAAGCCAGACGCTTGCCGCCGCGGGTGTTGACCGACAGGGCAGCCCCATAGATGTCGTCGGACAGATTGCCTACCACGAGGTCGTGCATGTGCAGCCCCATACGGGACAGAATATTTTCTACATGTGCCTTCAGCTCGTAGACCGAACTGTCTTCATCGGGATGGGCCCAAGAGTTGGAAACCTTCTTGCCGGTCATCCACAAGGCCATGTGATATTCTTCCGAATAAGCGGCAAGGGGTTTCTCGTCGTTCTTCTTCTCGGCAGTATAGTGATAGCAGTTGCCGAACTCGAAGAACTTCAGGTCGGCATTCTTGCGGTTGACGTTGCGCACGATGCTTTCCAGTCCGCCAAAGAGAAGGGTCTGACGCATGGCGTTCAGGTCGGCACTCAACGGATTCATCAGCATCACCAGACGGGAAGCCGGATAGGATTCGAGTCCGTCATAATAAGCGGCGCGTGTCAGGGAGTTGTTCAGGATTTCGTTGAAGCCGGCGCCTACCAGCTGCTCGGCCACGAGGTTCTGTATCTTGTTGGATTCGTCGCAGGCACCTTTCGTCGTCAGGCTGGACTTCAGGGCGGTGGGAATCTCCACGTTGTTGTAACCATAAATGCGAAGGATGTCTTCGATGACATCGCAATCGCGCTGTACGTCCACGCGGTAAGGAGGAACGTCCAGCGTCAAGCCGTCGGCCGTCTCGCTGACAATCTTCATCTCGAGGCTCTTTACAATGCTCTTGATGGTATCGACGGGGATGGTCTTTCCGACCAGTGAATGAACCTTCTCATAGGAAAGTTCCACGCGGAAATCGGCAACAGGACCGGTACATACGTCCTTGATTTCAGACGAGATGGTACCACCGGCCAGTTCCTTGACCATCAGGGCGGCCAGCTTCAGGCAATAGATGACACTGTTGGGGTCGATGCCGCGTTCGAAACGGAAGGAAGCATCGGTGCTCAGGCCGTGGCGACGGGCCGTCTTGCGCACCCAAGTGGGATGGAAATAGGCACTCTCGAGGAACACGTCCTTGGTGGCCTCGGTAGAACCCGAGTTCAATCCGCCGAACACACCGGCAATACACATGGGCTCTTCGCGGTTGCAAATCATCAGGTCGCGTTCGCTCAGCTTGCGCTCCACGCCGTCCAGCGTCACGAAAGGCGTACCTTCGGGCATGGTCTTTACGATGACTTCCCCACCCTTGATGGTATCGGCATCGAAGCAGTGAAGAGGCTGGCCGAATGCGTGAACGATGTAGTTGGTGACATCGACCACATTATTAATAGGACGCACGCCGATGGTGCGGAGCTTGTCCTGCAACCAGGAGGGACTTTCCTTGACGGTGACACCCTTGACGGTGACGCCTGCATAATGGGGACAAGCCTCGGTATTCTCGACCTTGACGTTGATGTCCAGGTCGTGGTTGTCTACGGCGAAAGCCTCGACCGACGGACGTTTCAGGGTAGCCGTACGGCCATTCTCGATCAGCCAGGCATAGAGGTCGCGGGCCACACCGTAGTGCGAGCAGGCATCGGCACGGTTGGGCGTGATGTCCACCTCGAGCACATAGTCGCTCTTCACCTGATAGTAATCCTTGGCCAGCGTGCCGGGAACTACGTCGGCGGGCAATACGATGATGCCGGCATGGTCGGTGCCGATGCCTATCTCGTCTTCCGCACAAATCATTCCATTGGATTCCACTCCGCGAAGCTTTGATTTCTTGATGGTAAAGCACTGTTCTCCGTCATAGAGCTTGGTGCCCAGCGTGGCGACCACCACTTTCTGTCCGGCAGCTACATTGGGAGCGCCGCAGACAATCTGTACGGGTTCGCCCGAACCGAGGTTGACGGTGGTGACGTGCATGTGGTCTGAATTCGGATGAGGAACGCATGTCAGCACTTCGCCAATCACCAGTCCTTCCAGTCCGCCCTTGACGGTCTGCACTTCTTCCACACCGCCCGTCTCCAGTCCGATGGAGGTAAGCGCGGCGGCAACTTCGTCCGGCGTCAGGTCGAAATCGACATACTCTTTCAGCCAGTTATAAGAGATATTCATATCGTAATGTTTTTATTGTTTCCAAAAGTGACCTGCAAAGTTAATAAGTTTTTTTGTATCGTCGGGAATTCTCCTCCAAGAAAATACGCAAAAAGCCCGCAGGCGGCCATGAACAGACCTACAGACGGGCCGAAAGAAGCGAAAGCAACCAGTCTTCCAGACGCAGGCGGACTTCATCCATCGGCACTTCGCGTCCCAGTTCCTTCTGCAGGGAAGTCACTCCCTTGTCTACAAAGCCGCAGGGATGGATGTAGCTGAAATAGCGCAGATCGGTATCGACATTGAGCGCCAGGCCGTGCATGGTGACGAAATGACTGCTCCTCACACCGATGGCACATATCTTGCGGGCACGGGAAGTATCGCCTTCGAGCCAGACACCCGTCGCCTTGTCTACCCTGCCGGCTTTAATTCCATAGGAAGCGCATACGCCGATGACGGCCTCTTCGAGCAAGTGGACGTACTCCTTCAGCCCCAGACCGAAGTCTTCGAGATTCACAATCGGATAGCACACCTGCTGGCCGGGGCCGTGATAAGTAATGTCGCCCCCACGGTCGATGTGGAAGTAAGAGGCTCCTATCCGCCGGAGCTGCTCTTCCCCCAAAAGCATATTGCCCTCCTTGCCGCTCCGCCCCAGGGTATAGACGTGCGGATGCTCGCAGAAGATGATACGGTTCACATACCCGCTGCCGGCCTTCTTGGCTTCAACCAGCTCATCAAAATATTCGGTCTGTCTCTTCCAGGCCTCGTCATAGGGAATCGTTCCCCAATTTTCAACCAATGTTTTCATGCCTGCAAAGGTAAAATATTTCGGGAAAAAGATTATCTTTGTCGCACCAAAATATAGCATTGCCATTATGGATTTTCCACATGTAGACCTCCCGGTAGACATCATTGCCTGGACGGATGTGACCGAGGACATTCTGAACATATACAAGCAGTCGTGCCGGCTGAAGGCCTGCATCTTCGCCCTGTGCCTCGAAGGCTCCATCACCGTATCCATCAACCTGATGGATACGGAAATCAAGCAGGGCGACTTCGTGGCGCTGCTGCCGGGCACCATCATCCAGTTCTATTCCCAGAACGAGAAGGTGCGCATCGGCTTCGTGGGCTTCTCCGAACAATGCATCGCGAAAGTGAACGTCGTACAGTCGACCCTGCACTCGTTCTCCTCCATCCTGCGGTCGCCCGTGCTCCACATCGAACCGACACTGGCCTCCTATTTCCAAGACTATTTCGCCCTGCTGGGCCGCGTCACGACCGGCCCCTACACGCTGGATACGGAGATGAACCGCCACATCCTGCAAGGTATGCTCTACGGCATCGACAAGCTGTACAGCGAAAGCCCGCATATGGAAATCCATCCGCAAAGCCGCAAGGAAGAAATCTGCCGCAAACTGGTGCAGCTTGTCACCGAAAACTATACCCACGAACGGCGGGCACAGTTCTATGCCGACAAGATGGGCATCTCCCTCCAGCACCTGAGCACCACCATCAAGCAGGTGACGGGGAAGAACATTCTCGACATCATCGCCCACATCATACTGATAGACGCCAAATCGAAACTGAAGTCTACGGACATGACTGTACAGGAGATAGCCTATTCGCTCAACTTTCCCAGCGCGTCGTTCTTCGGCAAATATTTCAAGCGCCACACCGGCGTAAGCCCGCAAGAATACAGGAACAGCTGACGGCCGTCCCTGTAAAGAAAGCAAGAAAAAAGTTCTTCCATTTCTATTCGGGTTCATGAATTAATCCTATATTTGTCGCTAATGATTGAGTTCTATTTTAATATTCTAACAACAAAAATTGATATGAAAAAACATTCTGTCATCCTGCTGATGGTTTTGCTTGCAACAAGCTGCTTTTTCTATTCGTGCAACAACAAGATGCAGCCCGATACGGGCAAGTTCGTATTCGACAGCCTTCAGGTAGACCGCACGGAGCACCTCTTCGGAGATACAGCCAAGCCGTCCTGCAACATCCGCATCAACCTGACCAGCATCACCGGCTCGGACAACGAGAATTTGAAGGACAGCGTCAACCGCTACGTGCTCTCCCTGTGCCTGGGCGAAAAATACATCAACCAGACACCTGCCGAAGCGATAAAGAACTATGTGGAAGCCTATGTAACCAACTACCGCAAGGATCTGGAGCCGATGTATCAGCAGGAATCCAAGGAAGACACCGCCAGCATAGGCGCGTGGTATTCTTATTATAAAGGTATAGAAGGACACGTGCAGTTCTATCACAAGGACCTGCTGGTCTATCGCATGGACTATAACGAATACACGGGAGGAGCCCACGGCATCTACATGACCACGTACCTGAACCTGAACCTGGCAACGCTGACTCCCATCCGGCTGGATGATCTCTTTGTACCCAATTACAAGGAAGCGCTGACCGACCTGCTATGGAACCAACTGATGGCCGACAACCACGTAGCTACCCACGAAGAACTGGAAGACATGGGATATACCAGTACCGGCGAGCTTGTCCCGACAGAGAACTTCTGCCTCAATCCAGACGGCATCACTTTCCACTACAATATATACGAGATTGCCCCCTACGTCATGGGAGCTATCCAGATTACGTTGCCCTACGATGCCCTCAGCCATCTGTTGAACGACGAGACCTTCCTCCAGAACAACGTAAAAAAATGAGGAACACCCCGCTCACTCCACATTTCTAAAGAAGAACTGAACATGGACATTATCCTGAAATATTTCCCTGAACTCAGCGACGTACAGAAGCAACAATTCGCTGCCCTGGAAGCGCTCTACACCGACTGGAATGCCAAAATCAACGTCATCTCGCGCAAGGACATCGGAAACTTGTACGAGCACCACGTGCTCCACTCACTGGGCATTGCCAAGGTGATCCGCTTCACGCCAGGAAGCCGCATCATGGACTTGGGGACAGGCGGAGGCTTTCCAGGCATTCCGCTGGCCATTCTCTTTCCAGAAGTGCATTTCCACCTGGTAGACAGCATCGGAAAGAAGGTACGCGTAGCCACCGAAGTGGCCCACAGCATCGGCCTCGGCAATGCCACATTCAGCCACACCCGCGCCGAAGAAGTGAAGGACACATACGACTTCGTAGTGAGCCGTGCCGTCATGCCGCTGGCCGACCTGATGAAAATCATCCGCAAAAACATCTCCAGCCACCAACAGAATGCCCTGCCCAACGGGCTTATCTGCCTGAAAGGGGGAGAACTGGCAAACGAAACCATGCCTTTCCGACACAAGGCTACCACCTGGAACCTCAGCGACTATTTCGACGAGGAGTTCTTCCAAACCAAGAAAGTGGTATATGTACCGGTGGTATAAGCAAAGAAGAATACAGGAATCAAGATACACATAGAAAGACCTGCCATGAAGATAAAAAGATTTGAATTCAATATGTTTCCCGTAAACTGTTATGTTTTATGGGATGAAACCAACGAAGCGGCAGTCATAGACGCCGGCTGCTTCTACGAAGAAGAAAAGCAAGCCCTGAAAGGCTTCATCAAGGACAATCACCTGGAAGTGAAACATCTGCTGAACACCCATCTCCATCTGGACCACATCTTCGGCAACCCCTTTATGCTGAAAGAATTCGGTCTGAAAGCCGAGGCCAACCAGGCAGATGAATATTGGATAGAAAACGCTCCGAAGCAGAGCCGGATGTTCGGTTTCCAACTGCAAGAGCAGCCTGTGCCGCTGGGCAAATACCTGCACGACGGAGACATCGTCACCTTCGGCCACACCCAACTGGAATGTATCCATGTGCCGGGACATTCGCCTGGTAGCCTGGTCTATTACTGTGCCGCCGACCACTGCATGTTCTCGGGCGACGTGCTCTTCCAGGGCAGCATCGGACGGGCAGACCTGGCCGGAGGCAATTTCGATGACCTCATCGACCACATTTGCAGCCGCCTTTTCGTCCTTCCCAATGATACCATTGTCTATCCGGGCCATGGTGCACCGACAACCATCGGCATCGAAAAGGCAGAAAACCCGTTCTTCAGATATAAGGAATGACGGGCCTCTCCCCGAAGACAACCAATTGTACAATTCCTATTAAATAATACAACCATGATAAACGACTTGTTATCCAACCGTCACAACGGCATCAGCCCGAAGGACGAGGAAATCATGCTCCGCAAAATAGGCGTGGGCAGCCTCGATGAGCTGATTGACAAAACCATTCCTTCGAACATACGCCTGAAAAAGCCGCTTGACCTGCCCCAGCCCATGACCGAATACGAATTCGCGCAACACATTGCGCAAATCGCCTCCAAAAACAAGCTCTATACCACTTATATCGGTATGGGATGGTATGGGACCATCACACCGGCCGTCATCCAGCGCAATGTTTTTGAAAACCCCGTTTGGTATACCTCCTATACTCCCTATCAGACTGAAGTTTCGCAAGGACGTCTGGAGGCGCTGATGAACTTCCAAACCGCCGTGTCCGACCTTACCGGCATGCCCCTGGCAAACTGCTCCCTGCTGGACGAAGCAACTGCGGCAGCCGAAGCGGTCACCATGATGCATGCCCTGCGTTCGCGCCAGCAACAGAAGGACGGAGCCAATGTGGTATTTGTGGATGAAGCCATCTTCCCACAAACGTTGGCTGTAATGACGACCCGTGCCATCCCCCAAGGCATCGTGCTCCGTACAGGCAAATACAATGAAATAGAGTTTACTCCCGACATGTTTGCCTGCGTACTCCAGTACCCCAATGCCAACGGCTGCATCGAGGATTATCGGGCTTTTGTCGAGAAAGCCCATGCCGCGGGATGCAAGGTGGCCGTTGCAGCGGATATCCTGAGTCTGGCCCTGCTGACGCCTCCAGGAGAATGGGGAGCCGACATCGTTTTCGGATCGACCCAACGGCTGGGCACTCCGATGTTCTATGGAGGTCCTTCCGCCGCTTACTTCGCTACCCGCGACGAATACAAGCGCAACATGCCGGGCCGCATCATCGGATGGTCCAAAGACAAATACGGCAAACTGTGCTACCGCATGGCACTCCAAACCCGCGAGCAACACATCAAACGTGAGAAGGCAACTTCGAACATCTGCACCGCACAGGCACTGCTCGCCACCATGGCCGGATTCTATGCCGTCTATCACGGACAAGAAGGCATCCGTACCATTGCCGGCCGCATACACAGCATCGCTGCATTCCTGGCCAAAGCTATCGGTAAATTGGGATACACTCAAGTAAACGCGACCTACTTCGACACCCTCCGCTTTGCACTGCCAGGCACCATCTCGGCCCAACAGATACGTACCATCGCCCTCAGCAAAGAAGTGAACTTACGATACTTTGACAACGGCGATGTAGGTATGAGCATCGATGAGACGACCGACATAGCGGCCATCAATACCCTGCTGGCCATCTTTGCCATTACAGCCGGCGTAGAGGCTCCGCAGATTTCCGATGTTCCCAATGCCTGCACATTACCCAAAGAGTTGAAGCGCCAAACTTCTTATCTGACGCATGAAGTATTCTGCCGCTATCACACGGAAACTGAAATGATGCGTTACATCAAGCGCCTGGACCGTAAGGATATCTCATTGGCCCACTCCATGATTTCACTGGGCTCGTGCACCATGAAGCTCAACGCGGCAGCAGAAATGCTTCCGCTCAGCCGACCGGAATTCATGAACCTGCATCCGCTGGTACCCGAAGACCAGGCAGCAGGCTACAGAGAACTGATCCATAACCTTTGCGAAGAGCTGAAAGTCATTACAGGCATGGCCGGAGTGAGCCTCCAACCCAACTCGGGTGCAGCTGGTGAATATACTGGTCTGCGTGTCATCCGTGCCTACCTGGAAAGCATCGGACAGGGACACCGCAACAAGATACTGATTCCTGCATCGGCCCACGGCACCAACCCGGCCAGTGCCGTTCAGGCCGGATTCACAACCGTAACTTGTGCCTGCGACGACCACGGCAATGTCGACATGAATGACCTCCGCCTGAAAGCAGAGGAGAACAAGGACTCTTTGGCTGCCCTGATGATCACCTATCCTTCCACTCACGGTATCTTTGAAACCGAAATCGTGGAGATTTGCAAGATTATCCATGCCTGCGGAGCACAAGTCTATATGGACGGAGCCAACATGAATGCCCAGGTAGGTCTCACCAATCCGGGCTTCATCGGTGCCGATGTCTGCCACTTGAACCTGCACAAGACCTTTGCTTCACCTCACGGCGGAGGTGGTCCCGGTGTAGGTCCCATCTGCGTTGCTCCACACCTCGTTCCGTTCCTGCCCGGACATGCCTTGTTCGGCAATTCGACCAACGAAGTGTCTGCCGCCCCGTTCGGCAGTGCCGGCATTCTGCCCATTACCTACGGTTACATCCGAATGATGGGTACCGAAGGACTGACACGCGCCACCCGCACGGCCATTCTGAACGCCAACTATCTGGCAGCTTGCCTGCAAGACACGTACGGCATTGTCTATCGGGGAGCCCAAGGATTCGTGGGCCACGAAATGATTCTGGAATGCCGCAAGATACACGAAGAGACCGGTATCAGTGAAAACGACATTGCCAAACGTCTGATGGATTATGGGTACCACGCCCCCACTCTTTCCTTCCCGGTACACGGTACCTTGATGATAGAACCTACGGAAAGCGAAAGCCTGGCCGAACTGGACAATTTTGTGGATGTAATGCTTCACATCTGGCAGGAAATACAAGAAGTAAAGGACGGACGTGCCGACAAGACTGACAACGTTCTGCTCAATGCACCCCATCCCGAATATGAGGTGGTTGCTGACCAATGGGATCACAGCTACACACGCCAGAAAGCTGCTTACCCCACCGAAGCGGTCCGCGAGAACAAATTCTGGATTAACGTAGCCCGTGTGGACAATACATTGGGCGACCGCAAACTGTTGCCTACCCGCTACGGTACATTCGAATAAGACGAACTGAAATAAAAAGAAGTGGCAGAAATGCCGGAACTGACAAATTGCTTCCGATATTCTGCCATTTTTTACATCATCAAACTTTTAACGTTTATGGACAATAACAATAAAGAATGGCAAGTGCTTCATAGTGAATACCTCATCCGCCGCCCTTGGCTGACAGCACGCCGAGACCATGTACGCCTGCCCAATGGAGTAGAAAATCCCGAATATTATGTATTGGAATATCCTGATTGGGTCAATGTCATCGCCATCACCCGCGACGGACACTTCATCATGGAAAGACAATATCGACACGGACTTCGGTATACGGGATACGAAATCTGTGCCGGAGTATGTGAACCGGGTGAAGAACCCGTTGATTCGGCACGCCGCGAACTATACGAAGAAACAGGCTACGGAGGAGGACATTGGACACACCACATGACCATTTCGGCCAATACCAGTACGATGAATAATTTGTGCCATTGTTTCGTAGCAACCGACGTAGAACCCGTCTCTACCCAACACCTGGAACCGACAGAAGACATCAGCATCCATCTGATGACAAAAAAAGAAGTACGCTCCCTGCTTACAGGCGACCAGATACGTCAAGCACTGATGGCCGCTCCTTTATGGAAATATTTTGCAGAGAACCATCTTCTCTAAACCGTTGAAACAAAAAAAGCGTACAATCCTTGCGGATTGTACGCTTTTTCATATCTATTTCAGGAGGTTACTTTACTTCCTCGAAGTCAGCATCCTGAACATTGTCACCTTGCTTACCGTTGTTGCTCTGAGTGTTGTCTTGGCCGGCGTTGTTGGTACCTTGCTGTTGAGCGCCACCCTGAGCACCAGTCTGTGCATACATCTCGGCACTGGCAGCCTGGAAGGCCGTGTTCAGTTCGGCCATTGCACTGTCGATGGCAGCCAGATCCTGAGCCTTGTGAGCATCTTTCAGTTTCTGAAGAGCAGCCTCGATAGGAGCCTTCTTGTCGGCAGGAAGCTTGTCGCCCAAATCCTTCAACTGATTTTCGGTCGTGAATATCATCGAGTCAGCCTGATTCAGCTTGTCTACTTTCTCACGCTCCTTCTTATCAGCTTCAGCGTTGGCGCTGGCCTCAGCCTTCATACGCTCGATTTCTTCCTTGCTCAAGCCACTGGAAGCCTCGATACGGATGGCCTGTTCCTTACCGGTAGCCTTATCCTTGGCAGATACCTTCAAGATACCGTTGGCATCGATATCGAAGGTAACCTCAATCTGAGGAACACCACGACGGGCCGGAGCAATACCAGTCAGATTGAACTGACCGATGGACTTGTTCTGAGCAGCCATAGGACGCTCACCCTGCAGGACGTGGATGGTTACCTCGGTCTGGTTATCGGCAGCTGTCGAAAAGACTTCGCTCTTCTTGCACGGAATAGTCGTGTTGGCATCAATCAACTTGGTCATGACACCACCCATGGTTTCAATACCCAGGGTCAACGGAGTGACATCCAGCAAGACGATGTTGCCCACACCGGCTTCCTTATTCAATACGGCACCCTGAATAGCGGCACCTACGGCTACAACCTCATCGGGGTTAACACCCTTCGAAGGAACTTTGCCAAAGTAGTCCTGAACCAGTTTCTGAACGGCCGGTATACGAGAAGAACCACCTACCAAGATGACTTCATCGATATCGGAAGTGTTCAAACCGGCATCGCTGACGGCCTTCTTACACGGCTCCAAGCAAGCCTGAATCAAGTCGTGAGTCAGTTGCTCGAATTTAGCACGGGTCAATGTCTTAACCAAGTGCTTGGGCACACCACCTACCGGCATGATGTACGGCAAGTTGATTTCAGTAGAAGTAGAAGAAGACAATTCAATCTTGGCCTTTTCGGCAGCTTCCTTCAGACGTTGCATAGCCATCGGGTCGGTTGTCAAGTCGGCACCTTCGTCGTTCTTGAACTCCTGTACCAGCCAGTTGATGATAGCCTGGTCGAAGTCATCACCACCCAGGTGAGTATCACCGTTGGTAGAAAGCACTTCGAATACGCCGCCACCGAACTCCAGGATAGAGATATCGAACGTACCACCACCCAAGTCGAATACGGCGACCTTCATATCTTTGTTGGCCTTATCCACACCGTAAGCCAAGGCGGCTGCGGTCGGTTCGTTTACAATACGCTTAACGTCCAGACCTGCAATCTGACCGGCTTCCTTCGTAGCCTGACGCTGTGAGTCGGAGAAGTAGGCAGGAACGGTAATAACGGCTTCCGTTACTTCCTGTCCCAGATAGTCTTCGGCTGTCTTCTTCATCTTCTGAAGAATCATAGCGGAGATTTCCTGCGGAGTGTAGTGACGTCCGTCGATGTCGACACGCGGCATGTTGTTGTCGTTCACTACCGGATAAGGTACACGGGCTATTTCCTTTTGTACCTGCGACCAATTTTCACCCATGAAACGCTTGATGGAGTACACCGTACGTTTCGGGTTCGTGATGGCCTGACGCTTGGCAGGATCACCTACCTTACGTTCACCACCGTCTACAAATGCCACTACTGAAGGAGTTGTACGCTTGCCTTCGCTGTTGGCGATTACTACAGGTTCGTTGCCTTCGAATACGGCCACACAAGAGTTTGTAGTTCCTAAGTCAATACCAATAATCTTTCCCATGATCGTTATTTTTTTATTTGTTATTATTCAGTTTATTTCTGTCCGCCTCATCGGCAGACGCCTATTAAAGGACAAACGCTGTGCCAAACACCGGACGACCGCATTTCCATGCCAGAAGTCTGACAAAATATGCCAGTTTGGCAGAATTACATTCGAAGAGCTGACGAAGCAGACAGCTACACAGACGCGGACAGTCCATTGCTTCCGAAAGGCTTCATCGGATGAAAGCAGGGACCACAAGCAAGGAAGTCTGCGTTTCCCGACAAGGAAACGAGCGTTCCCCGGCAAGGAAACGGGTGTTTCCAAGCAAGGAAACCGATGGTATCAACGAAGGAAACCACAGGCGGGATGCCCGATAGAAGACAACAAGAAAGCCGCCTCCGAAGGAAAACTCTGTTCCTCGGAAGGCGGCTCTACACCTTATTATATATATGTCATTCCTTGACGAGTACCAGCACCAGCTCGCCCGTAGCACTATAGAAGCCGAAGCCCCCGTTTTCCAGCCGGGCAAAAGCCTTCACGTCACCCAGAGCCTTGGTAATCCGTCCTTCCACCTCCATATCGGGACAGGCCATCATCGTGCTGATGAGATTGGAGAAGGTAATGGCCGAAGGGCTGCCCTCGCCTGCCGAAAAGGTTCCGTTGAGCACATTACAGCCCGCATTGCCATGCACCTTCTTCTCGTTGACATTCAATTCAAGGAAAGGTTGGCTCTCGAGACTGTCGGGAATCATCTCACCGCCGGCCTGTTCAATCTTCCAGCGACCGTCCAATTCAGCCAGTTTGGTATCGGAAGCCCGATGCTGCAACACCAGAATCGGCCGTTTCAACGACTTGCCGCACAAGGCAAGTTGACCGTCACCAAGCTTCGTGAACTTCTTTACCTGTGACAGGGCGGAGAGGACATTCTTCTCCAGCGTCATGTCGGGACACATCATGCGGGTACTGCCCATCTGGCTCAGGTCCAGCTCACCCGGCTTGCCGCCCGTATCAAAGCTGCCCATCAGGCGATTGCATCCGCTGTTTCCATAAACCCGGCCGGTATTCGTCTCAAAGCCTATGTAGGGAAAAGCCTGCCCAGGTGCCGGAACGACTGCCGTCCCGTTGATTTCAATGATGTTCCACTCTCCGCCAAGGTCCGAAACCGGAGTCAGATTCTTGGTCGAAGCACACGACGACAGAACTGCCACCGCAGCTGCCATACCCAAATAAACACAAATTTTCTTCATTGTCTCGTAGTTTAAGTTAAATTATCAACCGCAAATATAGAATAAAATAACAGCATAACAAACATTTTGTTTGGTAATCGCACCCGAAAAGTCAAAGTATTTAGCCGTATTTTAATGTTTATCTAAGAATTAAACAGTATATTTGCTGACGAAAAAACTGAAACAAATAACTTGCATATTTATCAATCACATTATTAATAAGAAACAAAATGGGTAAAGTTCTAATTATCGGTGCAGGCGGTGTAGGAACCGTCGTTGCACACAAAGTTGCTCAAAATCCGGATGTGTTCACCGAAATCATGATTGCCAGCCGCACGAAGTCCAAATGCGACGCCGTCGTGAAGGCCATCGGCAATCCTAATATCCAGACAGCACAGGTCGACGCGGACAACGTGGACGAACTGGTAGCACTCTTCAACAGCTTCAAACCCGAAATCGTCATCAACGTGGCCCTGCCCTACCAGGACCTGACCATCATGGAAGCCTGTCTGAAGACCGGCGTCAACTATCTGGACACAGCCAACTACGAGCCCAAGGACGTGGCCCACTTCGAATACAGCTGGCAATGGGCCTACAAGAAACGCTTCGAGGACGCTGGCCTGACCGCTATCCTCGGCTGCGGCTTCGACCCGGGCGTAAGCGGCGTATATACAGCCTACGCAGCCAAGCATCATTTCGACGAAATCCAGTATCTGGACATCGTGGACTGCAATGCGGGCAACCACCACAAGGCTTTTGCCACCAACTTCAACCCCGAAATCAACATCCGCGAAATCACCCAGAACGGACGTTATTACGAGAACGGCCAGTGGATTACCACCAAACCGCTGGAAATCCACAAGGATCTGACGTATCCGAACATCGGCCCGCGCGACTCCTACCTGCTCTACCACGAAGAACTGGAATCGCTCGTCAAGAACTTCCCCACCATCAAGCGCGCCCGCTTCTGGATGACCTTCGGCCAGGAATACCTGACCCACCTGCGCGTCATCCAGAACATCGGCATGGCCCGCATCGACGAAGTGGACTATAACGGCGTGAAGATTGTTCCCCTTCAGTTCCTGAAAGCCGTGCTCCCCAACCCGCAGGACCTCGGCGAAAACTACGAAGGCGAAACGTCCATCGGCTGCCGCATCCGCGGACTGAAGGACGGCAAGGAACACACCTACTACGTCTACAACAACTGCAGCCACCAGGCCGCCTACAAGGAAACGGGCATGCAGGGCGTCAGCTACACCACAGGTGTACCGGCCATGATCGGTGCCATGATGTTCCTCAAGGGCATCTGGAAGAAGCCGGGCGTATGGAACGTGGAAGAATTCGATCCCGATCCGTTCATGGAACAGCTCAACAAACAGGGCCTGCCCTGGCACGAAGTTATCGACGGCGATCTGGAACTTTAATATCAGCGGTAAGTGGTGAACGGTGAGCGGCGAACATGCCGCCCCGACAACCACTGACCGTTAATCACTAACCGTTAACCACTAACGAACATGAATGTAGGAGATAAAGCCCCTGAAACATTGGGCATCAACGAGAAAGGCGAAGAAATCCGCCTGAGCGACTATAAAGGAAAGAAACTGGTGCTCTACTTCTATCCGAAGGACAGCACGTCCGGCTGCACTGCAGAAGCCTGTAATCTGCGCGACAACTACGACACCCTGCGCCAGGCAGGCTACGAAGTGGTAGGCGTCAGCGTGGATAGCGAGAAGTCGCACCAGAAGTTCATCGAGAAGAACTCTCTCCCCTTCCCTCTGATTGCCGACACAGACAAGAAGCTGGTCGAGCAGTTTGGTGTATGGGGTGAGAAGAGCATGTACGGCCGCAAGTACATGGGTACCTTCCGCACAACTTTCATCATCAACGAAGAAGGTATCGTAGAGCGCATCATCGGTCCGAAGGAAATCAAGACCAAAGACCATGCGGCACAAATCCTTTAAATCCAATTACCCTTATCCAAACGAACAAGTATGGCAAAAAAAGACGAACTGAATTTTGAAAACGAAGGTGCCGCAACGCCCAACAGCGAAAAGCTGAAAGCCCTGCAGGCCGCCATGGACAAGATAGAAAAGAGCTTCGGAAAAGGCTCCATCATGAAAATGGGCGACGACAACATCGAGCAGGTGGAAGTCATCCCCACCGGCTCCATCGGACTGAACGTGGCCCTGGGTGTAGGCGGTTATCCCCGCGGCCGCATCATCGAAATCTACGGCCCCGAATCTTCCGGTAAGACCACGCTGGCCATCCACGCCATCGCCGAGGCCCAGAAAGCCGGAGGCATCGCCGCCTTCATCGACGCCGAACATGCTTTCGACCGCTTCTATGCCGCCAAGCTGGGCGTAGACGTAGACAACCTGCTCATCTCCCAGCCCGACAACGGCGAACAAGCCCTGGAGATTGCCGAACAGCTAATTCGCTCCTCGGCCATCGACATTATCGTGGTCGACTCCGTAGCTGCTCTTACACCGAAAGCCGAAATCGAAGGCGATATGGGCGACAACAAGGTAGGTCTGCAGGCCCGCCTGATGTCACAAGCCCTGCGCAAACTGACGTCGGCCGTCAGCAAGACACGCACCTGCTGCATCTTCATCAACCAGCTGCGCGAAAAGATCGGTGTCATGTTCGGCAATCCCGAAACGACCACCGGCGGCAACGCGCTGAAGTTCTATGCTTCCGTCCGCCTCGACATCCGCGGCGGCCAGGCCATCAAGAACGGTGACGAAGTCATCGGCAAGCAGACCAAGGTAAAGGTTGTCAAGAACAAGGTGGCTCCTCCCTTCCGTCGTGCCGAGTTCGACATTATGTTCGGCGAAGGCATCTCGCGTGCCGGCGAAATCATCGACTTGGGTACCGAACTGGGCATCATCAAGAAGAGCGGTTCCTGGTTCAGTTACAACGACACCAAGCTGGCCCAAGGTCGCGATGCCGCCAAACAGGTCATTCTGGACAACCCCGAACTGGCCGAAGAACTTGAAGGCCTGATTTCCGAAGAACTGAAGAAAGAAAAATAATATGGATGGGGCAAAACAGAAGCCGGACAGACTTACTCGTTTTGCCCCTTTCTTAATCTGACAAGACCTGCATCACTATTCTGAAAAACCACCGCAGCCATGAGCGATTTCCGCCTGAAAGTATTCCAGTCCGTAGCCAGAAACCTGAGCTTCACCAAGGCTTCCCAAGAATTGTTCATCAGCCAACCGGCCATTACCAAACACATACAGGAACTGGAAAGCACCTACCAGACCCGCCTGTTCGACCGCCAAGGAGGAAAAATCTCGCTGACCGAATCCGGCCAACTGCTGCTGGAACATTGCGAACGCATTCTGGAAGAATACCGCAAGTTGGAATACGAGATGCACCTGCTGCACAACCAGTATACCGGCGAACTGAGGCTGGGAGCCAGTACCACCATTGCCCAATACGTGCTGCCGCCCATGCTGGAAACCTTCATCAGCAAATTCCCCCAAGTGGAACTGTCATTGCTCAACGGCAACACACGCGAAATGGAAGCTGCCCTGCAGGAACACCGCATCGACCTCGCAATGGTCGAAGGAGTGACCCGCCTGCCCAACCTCCGCTATACTCCCTTTCTGGAAGACGAACTGGTGGTAGTGGTACGGACAGGCAGCCGCCTTCCGGTGGACGACGAAATCACTCCCCAGCAACTGGCCCGTCTGCCGCTGGTATTGCGCGAACGAGGCTCGGGCACTTTGGATGTTTTCGAGCGGGCCATGCTGCAACATAACATCAAGTTATCAACACTGCATGTACTGATGTACCTGGGCAGCACGGAAAGCATCAAGCTGTTTCTGGAGCATACCGACTGCCTGGGTGTCGTTTCCATCCGTTCCGTCAGCCGGGAATTGTATGCCGGCCGCTTGCGTGTAGTCGAGGTCAAAGGACTGGAAATGAAACGGGAATTCAACTTTGCCCAACTGCAGGGTCAGGAAAGCGGCCTCAGCCAGGTTTTCATGCAATTTGCCCGGCGCTGACCGTCCGTCGCCATTCCCGGTACCAACTCTGCACTCTCCTCCCCTCCTTATTACTTTTGGTTATAGCTGATAAAAATATAAGAATTGTGGCCTCCACAGGAAATGCGTACCTTTGCATCCGAAAAGAAAAAGTTAAACCAACAAAAAATAAATGTTATGTTCGAACGTGGAAACAGAGGCAACACCTTTCATGGCATTCTGCTCATAGCCTTATTCTCCTTCTCAGCTTTCTACATTGCTGAAATTCCTTTCGTAAAAAGTCTGTCATTCAGCCCACTGATTGTCGGCATCATTTTGGGTATGCTCTATGCCAACAGCCTTCGCAACCGCCTGCCTGAAACGTGGGTACCGGGCATCAAGTTCTGTACCAAGCAGATTCTCCGTGCCGGTATCGTGCTCTACGGTTTCCGCCTGACGCTGACCGAAGTGGCCGCCGTAGGTCTCCCCGCCATCGTGGTAGACAGCATCATCGTTTGCGGAACCATCTTCCTGGGCATCTTCTTGGGCAAGCTGATGAAGGTCGACAAAGACACCGCCCTGATTACCTCTACCGGTAGTGCCATCTGTGGTGCGGCTGCCGTACTCGGTGCCGAACCGGTAATCAAGTGCGAAGGCCATAAGACTGCCATCGCCGTTTCTACCGTGGTTATCTTCGGAACCATCGCCATGTTCCTCTACCCCATTATGTACCGCTCGGGACTGCTCTCCAGTCTTTCCGATACCCAGGTGGCCATCTATACAGGAAGCACCCTGCACGAAGTGGCCCACGTCGCCGGTGCAGGCAATGCCATGGACCCCACCGATACGCTGGGTATTGCCGGTACAGCCACCATCACCAAGATGATCCGCGTCATGCTTCTGGCCCCCGTATTGGTCATCATGAGCTTCGCCCTTGCAGGACGTAAAAAAGTATCGGCCGACGGCACAGTAGCCAAGAGCAAGATTACCATTCCCTGGTTTGCCTTTGGCTTCATCGGCATCATCTGCCTGAATTCCTTGCTCCAGTACCTCTTCGATGCCCCGACCGTGAAGGACATCCCCCTGAACGGAGCCATCGAATACATCGATACCTTCATGCTGACCATGGCCATGACAGCCTTGGGTACAGATACCAGCATTGACAAGTTCAAGCAGGCAGGAGCCAAGCCTTTCGTTTTGGCCTTCGGACTCTTCATCTGGCTGCTGCTGGGTGGCTACCTCCTGGTAAAATACCTGGTTCCCCTGATGGCTTGACAACAGAAACCATTTCACATATAGAATGGGCCTGCCTCTTTCCAGAAGCGGGTCCATTCCCTATTATACCTATAATATATAGAAAGCAACGTCATCTCAGTTCCTCTTCCCGAATGCCTAATACATGGGCCAGTGATGGCACAACCGGACACCATTGGCTGACAACAGGGCAAGAAGGTCTCTCCAAACCGAACCACACCGCCTGAACATCCGCCCCCTCTGCATTCTTTCTCCTTTCACGAAGGACTTCCCCCATCACTTCGTTCATCTTCGCCTCGTCAGCAGTCATTGCAGGCACCATCAATACCTGACGCACGGCAACATTGTTCAAGACCAACGCCATCAGGTCCCGATACAACGTTTCGGCCGTAGCCATGTTCTCAGTCGGTACCACCGAAAAGACGTATTCCGCCAAAGCCGTACGACAGGCCTTTCCATCCAAATCCGACAACGATGCAGGGAAACAGGTGTTCAAGGCATCCCCCTCCGTTCCATGGGCAAGCAGCACCTGCACCTCTGCCGAAGAAAAATCACGTATACCCGCATCCAGCAGCAGGCAGTCCAGCCATGCCGCCAGGTCGAGTTTGGGCAAGGGACGCCCCAACCTGGCAGACATCACCTCCTGTACCATCCCGACCGTACGGTTCAGGAAAGCCACATCCAACAATATCACACGTTCCGAAAACTTCAGTTCTGTATTTCTATCCATATTTATTTATTCATTGTCCGTTTGGTTAATCAGGTGGACAAAGATAACACAAATAAAGATAATATACGACATAAAGGCCGATTGAATGTCATATTGTCACGTAAAATCAACGAAATCAAGACACTTTGTCTACTTATTGCAGATGGCAAGTTATTTGCCAATCTATGGATGTCAAACCTAACCAAGAAAAAAGAAAGGAGAAACGATATGAACTTTAACAACTTTACCATCAAAGCGCAGGAAGCCGTACAGGAGGCTGTGAACCTGGTACAACGCCGGGGGCAGCAAGCCATCGAGCCGGTACACCTGCTGCAGGGAGTGATGAAGGTGGGCGAAAACGTCACCAACTTCATCTTCCAGAAGCTGGGTATGAATCCCCAGCAGATAGAGCTGGTTCTGGACAAGCAGATCGAATCGCTGCCCAAGGTTTCGGGCGGAGAACCCTACTTGAGCCGTGAGACCAACGAAGTGCTGCAGAAAGCCTTGGACTATTCCAAGGGACTGAACGACGAGTTCGTTTCACTGGAACCCATCCTGCTGGCCCTGCTCACCGTCAAGAGCACCGCATCGAGCATTCTGAAAGATGCCGGTATGACCGAAAAGGAACTGCGTACAGCCATCAGTGAACTGCGTCAAGGCTCGAAGGTCACTTCACAGTCGAGCGAAGACACCTACCAGTCGCTGGAAAAGTACGCCATCAACCTGATAGATGCCGCCCGGAACGGCAAGCTCGACCCGGTCATCGGCCGTGACGAGGAGATTCGACGGGTTCTGCAGATATTGAGCCGTCGTACCAAGAACAATCCTATCCTGATTGGTGAACCGGGTACCGGTAAGACCGCCATCGTAGAAGGGCTGGCACAACGAATCCTTCGCGGGGATGTGCCCGAAAACTTGAAGAACAAGCAACTCTACTCCCTGGATATGGGTGCACTGGTAGCCGGTGCCAAGTACAAAGGAGAGTTCGAGGAACGTCTGAAGGCTGTCATCAACGAAGTGAAACAGTCCGAAGGAAACATCATCCTCTTCATCGATGAAATCCATACCCTGGTAGGCGCCGGTAAGGGTGAAGGTGCCATGGATGCCGCCAACATCCTGAAGCCGGCCTTGGCTCGTGGCGAGGTACGTAGCATCGGTGCCACGACGCTTGACGAATACCAGAAGTATTTCGAGAAGGACAAGGCCCTCGAACGTCGTTTCCAGACCGTCATGGTCAACGAACCCGATACGCTGAGCACCATCTCCATCCTGCGTGGATTGAAGGAGCGTTATGAGAACCATCACCACGTGCGTATCAAAGACGATGCCATCATTGCCGCCGTCGAGTTAAGTAACCGGTACATCACCGACCGTTTCCTTCCCGACAAGGCCATCGACCTGATGGATGAAGCTGCCGCCAAGCTGCGTATGGAAGTAGACTCTGTCCCCGAAGAACTGGATGAAATTTCACGTAAGATCAAGCAACTTGAAATCGAACGTGAAGCCATCAAGCGGGAGGACGACCAGGCCAAACTGGAACAGATCGGCAAGGAACTTGCTGAACTCAAGGAACAGGAAAGCTCCTACAAAGCCAAATGGCAGAGCGAAAAGACATTGGTCAACAAGATACAGCAGAACAAGGTCGAAATCGAAAACCTGAAGTTCGAAGCCGAGAAGGCCGAACGCGAAGGCGACTACGGCAAGGTAGCCGAAATCCGTTACGGCAAGCTGCAGGCCCTGAACAAAGAAATCGAAGAAACCCAGCAGAAGCTTCATCAGATGCAGGGCGATAACGCCATGATCAAGGAGGAAGTCGATGCCGAAGACATTGCCGACGTCGTATCTCGTTGGACGGGTATACCGGTCAGCAAGATGCTGCAAAGCGAAAAGGAGAAACTCCTCCATCTGGAAGAAGAGCTCCACAAGCGTGTCATCGGTCAGGACGAGGCCATCGAGGCCGTAGCCGATGCCGTACGCCGCAGCCGTGCCGGTTTACAAGACCCCAAACGGCCTATCGGTTCCTTCCTCTTCCTCGGTACGACCGGTGTCGGTAAGACTGAATTGGCCAAGGCCTTGGCCGAATTCCTGTTCGACGACGAAACCATGATGACCCGTATCGACATGAGCGAGTATCAGGAGAAGCACAGCGTTTCCCGTCTGGTCGGAGCGCCTCCCGGATACGTCGGCTACGATGAAGGCGGACAGCTGACCGAAGCTGTTCGGCGGAAACCATACTCCGTTGTTCTGTTCGATGAAATCGAGAAGGCCCACCCCGATGTATTCAACATCCTGTTGCAGGTACTCGATGACGGACGTCTGACCGACAACAAGGGCCGGACGGTGAACTTCAAGAACACCATCATCATCATGACCTCCAACATGGGTAGCTCCTACATCCAGAGCCAGATGGAGAAGATGAACGGCAGTAACAAAGAGCAGATTGTGGAAGAGACCAAGCGCGAAGTGATGAACATGTTGAAGAAGACCATACGGCCCGAGTTCCTCAACCGTATCGACGAGACCATCATGTTCCTGCCGCTTACCGAATCGCAGATCCGTCAGATTGTAACGTTGCAGATCAACAACGTTCGCCGCATGCTCGAAGGCAATGGCGTAGAGCTCCAGCTCACCGATGCCGCTATCAGCTTCCTGGCCCAGGCCGGTTTCGATCCCGAGTTCGGTGCCCGTCCTGTCAAGCGTGCCATCCAGCACTACCTGCTCAACGACCTCTCCAAGAAGTTACTGGCGCAGGAAGTGGACCGCAATAAGCCCATTATTGTAGACGTCAACGCTACCAAGGATGGACTCGTATTTAAGAATTGAACCAATCTTCTATAAAAAGAAAACCCCGAAGGAATTGTCCTTCGGGGTTTTCTTTTTATATATCTAATCAATTACTTATCACTCTCTTCCTCTTCTGCAGCTTCTTCCTCAAAATCAGTCAAACCGGCATTGACCAGCAGGTTGTACCAGGAAATCAGCTTCTTGATGTCGGACACATGCACGCGGTCGCGGTCGTAGTTGGGAAGTACTTCGGCCAGATAGGCACCCAGCTCCTTAGCAGATGCTTTCTTGACATCCAAAGCGGCCACCGCACCGTTCTCCTTGGTTTTCATGGCCTGCAGAACCTGCTGCAAGGGAACATCGTCACCATCGGTATACATGGCAATGTCACCCAAGGAGATGATTTTCTCGTTGCCGTAGGCCGGAAGGCGTTTCTTGTCGGCAATCGACTCCACAATCAACATATTCTTTCCTCTGGAAACCAGTCTGTACAAACCAGGCTTCCCAGAAATAGACAAAATAGTCTTCAACATAGTCTTTGTTCTATTTAAACTTGAATGTTACAAAAATAAATTAGGTAATGCCTGAAATCGTCCTGCCGGGCCGGCGGCCCGCAGGCTTCATTCGCGGCGACAAAGGTAATCAATATTTTTATATAGTGAAGAAATTAGAGACAAAACCTGTGGTATCAGGGGCTTTTCGCCATCGTTCACAATGACAAAGTCGGACAAGCGGCACTTCTCCCCATCGTCCATCTGGCTGCGAATGCGCTGTTCTATCGACTCGCGCGAAGAAGCATCGCGCTCCATGGCCCGACGGATGCGCACTTCGAGGGGAGCACTGACCATGACCACCACATCCACTTCCCGACGGAAACCGGCTTCCAACAGGATGGCCGACTCCATACCGACCCACCTGTCGGAAGCATGCAACCGACACCAGCGGCGAAAATCGTCCTTGACCCGCGGATGCACAATGCCGTTCACACGGGCGGCATGGACGGCACTGCCAAAGATATAGGAGGCCAGCAAAGGCTTGTTCAGCCGACCGCCCTGATAAACGTCCTCTCCCAAAAGGGAAACCAGTTCCCGACGGATCTGAACATCTTCCACCATCAGCCGACGGGTCTCGATATCCGAGATATAGACCGGCACGCCCATCAACTCCAACAGACGGGAGACGACACTCTTGCCACTGCCAATGCCGCCGGTAATTCCGATTCTAATAGCTGCCATAATCCGATGTACCTACCTGTTCTATCAGAAAATCTACCTGCTCGGGGTTGAACCGTACATGACTGATCCCCTCGGGCAGTTTCTTCAGTTTGACCGTATACTTGTTGTCGCCCAAACCAACCAGCTCTTCGTATGAAACAACCAGATGAAAGTCGTCGGCCGTAACCTGACGGAAACGCCCCACGCCAATCTGGAAAGAAATCTGCACTTTGGAAGGGAATGCTCTCAGCTCCTTGCCTGCCGGGAAGTTGATGCCTTTCAAAGGTACTTCCACCGTTTTCTCCGTATACATGTCTACCGGCAGCATAAGGTTGACCGAAGCAGGCACATACTTCACTCCCCGTCGCACCTCCAAACTGACCTGACGACGAAGGGTATCGGTTATGTTCTCCAATTGCAAGGCCTGCGTGTAGGCTGCTGTGATGGTGTCCAGCACACCGGCTGGAGCATATACCCTTACAGAATCTGGAGTAAAGACGGTATCGGGCAGATAGTATTGCAGGCCGGCCTCTACCCGCCCCTGCAGCCTGACAGGCACCCATTTGGACTCGCCCGTAGAATAATAGTATTCCAAGGTATCGGGCTTCATGGAGAGCAGAGTCGTAGAGGCGTTCAGCTGGGCCGTCACCTTCTTCTGAATCTGCGAGGTGAGTATCTTGACGTGAGTATTGGCCGACTTGTACTCGGAGAAGTCGAGGGTAGCGGGATAGAAACTCTTGCCCAGCATGTAGTTGAGCAGGACAGTTCCCTTGTCGCGTACCCTTACACGCAATTCCGAAACGGGTTCCGAAGTGATGACCACGTCCTCGGGTACGTTCTTCAGACGTACAGGGACGGAAAACTCCGTTTCGTAGTCGTTGTTCAGGGTCTGTAACAGCCAGAAACCGGCCGCGATAAAGAAGAAAACCAAAAAAACAAAGAACTCCCGGCTCTTGTCACTGAGCAGGAAGTCCTTTGTCTGTTTTCTGATTCTTATATAAAGCCGCTTTATGTTCCTCTGTTCGAACATGAGCTTTCACTTTAGATTATTTACCGGCCTGGCTGCTGTTGGCATCGGCAGCGGCGGCAAAAATAGAATTTTTGTCGATACGGATCTTGACGTTCGAAGCGATTTCCAGTATTACATCGTTATCGTTGATTTCTTTGATCACGCCATGGATACCACCAGCAGTGATTACCTTCTGGTTAACCTGAAGTGATTTGCGGAAATTGGCAATTTCTTTCTGTTTCTTGTTCTGCGGACGGATCATAAAGAAATACATGATGGCAAACATGGCAATCAGCATGATCCACGTCCATTCAGCACCGCCTCCCGATACGGAAGCCTGCAAGAGAAATACGGTCATTAAATTCATAAAGGTTCTTCTGTTAGTTTTTAATTAGTGTCGGACAAAGTTATCAGTTTTTCGACAACTTGCCCTCTTTTTTCAATTGATTAACAATTCCGTCCAACGTACCGTTCACGAAACTGCCGCTCTTGGGCGTGCTGTACACCTTGGCAATATCCACATACTCGTTCAGCGACACGCTGACAGGGATGTTGGGGAAGCTCAGGATTTCGGCCAACGCGCACTGCATGATGATGACGTCCATAAAAGCCACACGATCCAGATCCCAATTGCGGGTATTCTCACTGATGAGATGACGGTAGTAGTCGCAGTTCAGGATGGTACGACGGAACAGGCGGCGGGCAAACTCGCGATCCTCGTCGTCCTTGAACTCAGGCAACAGGGGCTGGTCGGCTCCGTTCTTTTCGTCGAAGCGTTTGATGGTCTTCAGCACAAAGGTGTCGACAATCTCCTTGTCGTCGTTCCAATACAGACTCTGGTCTTCGAGCAGAGCGTCGAGGTCGGCGTTGTTGAAGACGAAAGTCTTGTAGAGCTTGCGCCACAATTCACGGTCGGCTTCATACGAACGGTCGTCCGAAGCCATGTATTCCTTATAGATGTCTGAAGCCGTAATTTTTTCGTAAAGGCCCTTCACGAAATCTTCGTCGTTGTCCCACGAGCGCTTCTGGTTGGACATGAAGTCGAGCAACTGCTTGTTCACCTCCAGCTGGGCGATAAACTTGTTTTCCACAAACTTGGTGTTTGGGTGCAAATCCTCCGGCGTAGGAGCCAGCTTGGCCTTGCCGGCCGCAATGCGCTTCTGCGCATAGTTCGTCACTGCCATCATCAGCATCAGCAGGTAGTTGTACAGGTCATAAGCCTTGGAAAGGCTGAAGAACAACTCTTTCTCCGCTGAGTCCAAATTTTTACTGCCGTTCTGATAATAAGCATATACAATCTGTATAATCTTAAGACGAATAAGAACTCTGTTAATCATAATGTGTTCAGTAAATACGGTTGTTTAACAGGGCACAAAAGTAGGCATTTTTAATGACTTGACATAAATAAATCGCTTTTTTTATTGCAGAAGTTGATAATCCGCCCGTTTTCTTTTGACAGTTGAAAAAAAATCGTCAATTTTGACCCCCGAAACCAAAAATTGGGAAAACATAACATCAGACCTTTTTTTATTATATATAAAGTAGTAGATTATGGAAGAAGAGTGGAAAAAGAAAAACGGAGGAGAGTCTAACGACAAGGAAATAGTATTTTCACAAGCCATCAAGGCTGGAAAGCGCATTTATTACCTGGATGTAAAGAAAAACAGAAAAGACGAAATGTTCCTTGCCATCACGGAGAGCAAGAAAATCGTCAGCGGCGAAGGAGAGGATTCACAAGTCAGCTTCGAAAAGCACAAGATTTTCCTTTATCAGGAAGACTTTGACAAGTTCATGAACGGATTGGAGCAATCCATCCACTTCATCCAAAGCCAGCAGGGATATCACGTCGCTCCCCGCTATGCGGAAAAAGAGAACCTGCAGGAGGGTACGCCAACAGCAGCCAAGGACGAGACATCCGCCTCGACGCTGGACGACGAAATCAAGATTGACATCGATTTTTAACCGCAACCCTTTGATAATTCAAAAAGAAGCAGTACTTTTGCACCGCTTTTTTACAGCATGTGTGGCCAAGCCGCATCGTGTGATGGTGAATTAAGCAAAAACAATTACTTAATTTAGAGTAACACAAAAACATTAATCCAAATGAAATCAATTGAAGTAAAAGGAACTGCAAGAACCATTGCAGAACGTTCTTCGGAACAAGCAAGAGCCTTGAAGGCCATTCGTAAAGACAACGGTGTACCCTGTGTACTTTATGGTGGTGGTGAAAACATCCACTTCACTGTACCCGCCGATGGTCTGCGCAACTTGGTTTACACGCCGCACATTTATGTAGTAGACCTGGTTATCGACGGCAAGAAATACAACGCCATCATGAAAGATATCCAGTTCCACCCTGTAAAAGACACCATCCTGCACGTAGACTTCTATCAGATTGACGAAAGCAAACCTATCGTCATGGAAGTTCCCGTTCAGCTCGAAGGCCTGGCCGAAGGTGTGAAGGCCGGTGGTAAGCTGGCCCTGCAGATGCGCAAGCTGAAAGTGAAAGCCCTCTACAACGTCATCCCCGAAAGACTGGTGGTAAACGTATCTCACCTGGGTCTGGGCAAGACAGTAAAGGTTGGCGAACTGAGCTACGAAGGTCTGGAGCTGCTGAACGCCAAGGAAGCCGTGGTTTGCGCCGTTAAGCTGACACGTGCCGCAAGAGGTGCTGCCGCCGCAAACAACCAATAAAAGTGCTGCCCTGAAAAAGGGACAATCCTCATAAGGTACGCGGATTAACGCAGAGACGCAGATTTGAATTACACAATCCGCGGAAATCTGCGATAATCCGCGTACTTTTTTATCAGTTCTCGGACATACCACGAAGCTCCTCCAAGGAAAACGGCGGAATGTCCGAAGGAAAACAATGGGATACGCCAAGGAAAGCAATGCTTTTCCTTCCCCTGCAAATTTGAAAACAAGATGAAATACCTGATCGTAGGCCTTGGGAACATAGGCCCCGAATATCACGAAACCCGCCACAACATCGGCTTCATGGTGGTAGACGCCCTGGCACAAGAAGCAGGCGCCACCTTCAAGGACGGACGTTACGGCTTCACCACCACCCTGTCGATAAAGGGACGCCAGCTGCTGCTGCTCAAGCCGTCCACCTATATGAACCTCAGCGGAAACGCCGTGCGCTATTGGATGCAAAAGGAAAACATCCCGCTGGAGAACACGCTGATTGTAGTCGACGACCTGTCGCTTCCCTTCGGCACCCTGCGCCTGAAAGGAAAAGGAAGCGATGCCGGCCACAACGGACTGAAGCACATTGCCGCCACGCTGGGCACGCAAAACTATGCCCGCCTGCGCTTCGGCATCGGCAACGACTTTCCACGCGGCGGACAGATAGACTATGTACTGGGACACTTCACGGACGAAGACTGGAAGACCATGCCCGAACGTCTGAAGACCGCCGGCGAAATCGTGAAAAGCTTCTGCCTGGCAGGTATCGACATCACCATGAACCAATTCAACAAGAAATGAACGACGCAAGAATAGACAAATGGATGTGGGCGGTACGCATCTTCAAGACACGCACCATCGCCGCCGAAGCCTGCAAAAAAGGTCGCATCAGTATCAACGGTGCCCAGGCCAAAGCCGCCCGCATGGTGAAGCCGGGCGACATCGTGCAGGTGCGCAAACCGCCAGTCACCTATTCGTTCAAGGTCCTCCAGCCTATCGAAAAACGGGTCGGAGCCAAGCTGGTATCTGAAATGATGGAGAATGTCACGACTCCCGACCAATATGAATTGCTGGAAATGAGCCGCGTCAGTGGCTTTGTCAATCGGGCCAAAGGTACAGGTCGTCCCACCAAGAAAGACCGCCGCAGCCTTGAAGAATTTACCACACCCGAATTTATGGACGACTTCGATTTCGAATTCGATTTTGACGACAGCGAAGACGATGAATAACTACTGTAATTGTAACTGAACCCTAAAACGTCTTATACAATGAAAAGAGAAAAAATCAGATGGGGCTTCATCGGTTGCGGAGAAGTGACCAAATACAAAAGCGGCCCTGCCTTCCAGAAGATAGAAGGATCGGAAGTGGTGGCCGTCATGAGCCGCAACGGTGCCAAAGCCAAAGCCTATGCCCAGGAACGCAACATACCCAAATGGTACGACGATGCCCAGGAACTGATTGACGACGAAGACGTCAATGCCGTCTACATCGCCACCCCCCCCTCCTCGCATGCCACCTATGCCATCATGTCCATGAAGGCCGGCAAGCCGGTCTACATCGAAAAACCGATGGCCGTCACCTACGAAGAATGTTGCCGTATTAACCGCATCTCCCAAGAAACAGGCGTGCCCTGCTTCGTGGCCTACTACCGTCGCTATCTGCCTTACTTCCAGAAAGTGAAATCGCTCGTGGAAGAAGGTGCCATCGGCAACGTCATCAACATCCAGATACGTTTCGCACAACCTCCGCGCAACCTGGACTACAACCGCGAGAACTTGCCGTGGCGCGTACAGCCCGACATTGCCGGGGGAGGATATTTCTACGACCTGGCCCCTCATCAGATAGACCTCCTGCAGGAAATCTTCGGATACATCCTTGAAGCCAGCGGATTCAAGAGCAACCGTGGCGGGCTCTATCAGGCCGAAGATACCATCAGTGCCTGCTTTCAGTTTGACAGCGGCTTGGTAGGAAGCGGTTCGTGGTGTTTCGTGGCTCATGACTCCGCCCGTGAAGACCGCATCGAAATCATCGGAGACAAAGGCATGATCTGCTTTTCGGTCTTCACCTACGATCCCATTGCCCTCCATACAGAAAGAGGACGCGAAGAAATTCCGGTCGAAAACCCTGTTTACGTCCAACAACCACTCATCCAAGCCGTGGTAGACCACCTGTTGGGCAAGTCAATCTGCACCTGCGATGGCGAAAGTGCCACACTGACCAACTGGGTAATGGACAAAATCTTAGGGAAAATCTAAGGAAAGGCTGTCTGTAAAGAATGTATCGAATTAGAAAAAGGAAGTAAATGCAACGTCATCCCGGCCTCGAGCCGGGATCTATTGCCTTACCAGCAACAGGCAAAATATGGATACCGCATCAAGTGCGGAATGACAATAGATTAGTACTTTTTGTTATAGCCCCTCACGGATTAATCATCTTCCGTCTCAGCGCTACTGTTCACCAGCCTATATACATCGTTATTCTCACCCACTACCCATACGACATCGTCGACCATGAAACGCTCATGAGGATCAGGGGCATGAAGGGTTTCATCGCCACGCTCCACCCCTACAATCAGGCAATGGTACTGCTCCCGAATGCCTGCTTCACGAAGCGTCAGCCCGAGGAAGGGAGAATCGTCGTCTATCTTAAACTGACGGAGAATCATTTCGCTCTTCTCTACCACATCCGTATCGAGTGCAGCCGCCTGCTCCATGTCTTTACTGAAAGCCACCAGTTCCTCGTCTGTAGCAATCACCTGAATCTTGTCCTGTGGAAACAGACGCACATCGGCACCAGGAATGTTGAAACGCCGCCTGCCACGCAGGATGGAGACGACATGCACTCCATACTTGCTGCCGAACTTCAACTCCCCTAACGTCCGACCGGCCCAATCAGCCTCGGCGGGTATCACATAATCCGTCAAGTGCAGGTCGCGCGGCAACAGACGGCCGGCATATTCAGGTTTTTTCTCACCCATATACTCTGCCCGCATGTCACGATAGCGCAGGTTCTGAAAGAAAGTGCGTTCTATCAGGATGGACTGTTTCTTCAGTTGGCGTGATATAATCATCAATACCAGCAACAAAGCCGCCACACCAAACACCAAACCGATGGACAGCTTAAACAATCCGCCGATGACAAACATCACGAAACCTGCAGCTACCAGAATGCGCAATACAACAGTGGCCACCAGCGGAGCACGGTTGGAACGGCTTTCTTTCCACAAAGTCGTAAATTCGACTGAATGGTTCTTCTTAATCATGATGGCACGCAGGAAGGGAGAAATGCAGAGAATGATGATGACGGCGGCTGTCAGTGAGCCCCAGATACCCGGCAGAGCTTCACGCAGCAGAGGTACCAGCAGGCGGAAAGCAATCGCCACGACAGCCACACTGACAATGGAATAGACCACCGTAATGCGGACCAGCGCAATGATCAGCTTCTTCCACAAGCTCTCATGATTTACCGTGTGAGAACCGTTGGCATAACGGTCGAGCCACATGTGCCAGCGCTTGGGCAGATGGCTGTCCACGAAGTTGGAAGCAGGTTCTGCCAGCCGGATCATATAAGGAGTAAGGAAAGTGGTAATGACCGACACCGCCACAACGATTGGATACAGAAAATCGCTCGTAACCTTGAGCGACACGCCCAGCGAAGCGATGATGAAGGCAAACTCACCGATCTGTGTCAGGCTGAAGCCACACTGCATGGCCATCTTCAACGGCTGCCCTGAAAGCAATACGCCCAAGGTACCGAAAACGGCCTGCCCCACAATGACAGCCAGCGTGATGACAAGAATAGGAACGGCATATTGGACAATCATGCCGGGATCGACCATCATGCCTACCGACACGAAAAACACGGCACCAAACAGGTCCTTGACCGGGTTGACCAACCGTTCGATGGACTCGGCCTCAGCCGTTTCTGCCAAAATGGAACCCATGATAAAGGCACCGAAGGCAGGCGAAAATCCCGTCTGCGAAGCAATGACCACCATGGCAAAGCAAAGCCCCAGCGAGACAATCAGCAACGTTTCGTCGCTCATCAGCTTACGGCAACGCTTCAACAAACCCGGAATGAGGTAGATGCCCACTACGAACCACAATACCAGGAAGAACATCAGCTTCAGAATGCTCTCCATCATCTCAGCTCCCTCGAAATTGTGACTGGCGGCCATCGTCGAAAGCATCACCATCAGGACGATGGCCAGGATATCTTCCAGAATCAGCACACTGAGCACCAAGCCTGCAAACTGCTTCTTGCGCAAGCCCATGTCATCGAAAGCCTTGTATATAATAGTGGTGGACGACATGGCAATCATACCGCCCAAAAAGAGGCAATCCATCCGTTTCCATCCGAAACCCGAACCAACGGCCATACCCAGCAAAATCATGCAGAAAATGATGGTACAGGCAGCAATGATGGCCGCCCCGCCCACCTTGGCAATCTTCTTGATGCTGAAGTCGAGTCCCAGCGAAAAAAGCAGGAAGATAACACCAATATCGGCCCACGTCTGGATGTTGGCAGTATCCATTACCGAAGGCGTGTATTGCATGTGCGGACTGGCCAGAAAGCCCGCCACGACATACCCCAGCACCAAGGGTTGTTTGAGTTTCTTAAACAGCAGCGTCATCAGCCCCGCGCAAACCAATATCAGGGCCAGGTCGCTGATCAATGTAGCCAAATGTGACATAATACGTGTTTTTATTCCGTTTCTGCAGACAAAAGTACAGATAAAAACGGAGAAAGCAAACATCTTATACCATTAAAGCTACTACTTAATTTACGACACGAAAAATGTGACAATCAGACTGCAGCCTTCCATACTTCCAAGGGACTTTTACAACGTAAAAGGAGAACTTGCCCGCTTAAATTAATTGCGGAAATATTTCTCTATTCGGCAAGAATTCGCTTTCTTTGTAGCATGTTTTAAAGTATAACCTACGATTAAATAAATAAAGTTATGAAGATTTCACACATTGAGCATCTGGGCATTGCCGTAAAGAGCATTGAAGAAGCCCTGCCGTATTACGAGAACGTATTGGGTCTGAAGTGTTACAACATCGAGACTGTCGAGGACCAGAAAGTGAAAACGGCCTTTCTGAAAGTGGGTGAAGTAAAAATCGAACTGCTGGAACCGACTTCACCGGACAGCACCATTGCCAAATTTATCGAAAAGAACAACGGTAACGGCGGTATGCACCACCTGGCATTCGCCATCGAAGACGGCGTGGCCAACGCGCTGGCATCGGCCGAAGCCGCCGGCATCCGCCTGATAGACAAGGCTCCGCGTAAAGGTGCCGAAGGACTGCACATCGCTTTCCTGCACCCGAAATCCACGCTGGGCGTACTGACAGAACTTTGCGAGAAACCGGAATAAAAGAGTGACGAGCTACACAGGCTGCAAATGACGAGTAAGTTTTATACAACCGTTGAGACTTGCAGCTTGCTGCCCGCAACTTGTAACTAACCCAAAATCATACATTACTAAAATTCTAATAACGATGAGCAATCAATTAGAGAAGATTAAAGAGCTGATCGACCGTCGCGCCGTAGCGCGTCAGGGAGGTGGCGAAAAGGCTATTGCCAAGCAACATGATAAAGGTAAATATACAGCCCGTGAGCGTATAGCTATGCTGCTGGACGAAGGCAGCTTCGAGGAAATGGACATGTTCGTGGAACACCGTTGCACCAACTTCGGCATGGAGAAGAAGCACTACCCCGGCGACGGCGTAGTAACCGGTTGCGGCACCATCGAAGGCCGCCTGGTGTATATCTTCGCGCAGGACTTCACGGTATCGGCCGGCTCGCTGTCCGAGACCATGTCTCTGAAAATCTGCCACATCATGGACAAGGCCATGAAGATGGGCGCACCGGTCATCGGATTGAACGACTCGGGCGGCGCACGCATCCAGGAAGGTATCAACGCCTTGGCCGGCTACGCTGAAATCTTCCAGCGCAACATCCTGGCTTCGGGCGTCATCCCGCAAATCTCCGGTATCTTCGGCCCCTGTGCCGGCGGTGCCGTTTACTCTCCCGCCCTGACCGACTTCACACTGATGATGGAAGGTACATCTTATATGTTCCTTACCGGTCCGAAGGTAGTAAAGACCGTGACGGGCGAAGACGTGAGCCAGGAAAACCTGGGCGGAGCCAGCGTACACTCCACCAAATCGGGTGTAACACACTTCACAGCCGCTACGGAAGAAGAAGCCCTGGCCCTGATACGCAAGCTGTTGAGCTACATTCCGCAGAACAACCTGGAGGAACCGCCTTACATTGACTGCACCGACCCCATCGACCGTCTGGAGGACTCGCTGAACGAGATAATCCCCGACAGCCCCAACAAGCCTTACGATATGTATGAGGTCATCGGCGCCATCGTGGACAACGGCGAGTTCCTGGAAATCCAAAAGGACTATGCCAAGAACATCATCATCGGCTTCGCCCGCTTCAACGGCCAGTCGGTGGGCATCGTGGCCAACCAGCCGAAGTACCTGGCCGGTGTACTGGACAGCAACGCTTCACGCAAAGGCGCACGCTTCGTCCGCTTCTGCGACGCCTTCAACATTCCTATCGTTTCACTGGTTGACGTACCGGGCTTCCTGCCGGGCACAGGCCAGGAATACAACGGTGTCATCCTGCACGGAGCCAAGTTGCTTTACGCCTACGGCGAAGCCACCGTGCCCAAGGTAACCGTCACCCTGCGCAAATCCTACGGCGGTTCGCACATCGTGATGAGTTGCAAGCAGCTGCGCGGCGACATGAACTACGCTTGGCCTACGGCCGAAATCGCCGTGATGGGCGGTGCGGGCGCCGTAGAGGTACTATACGCCAAGGAAGCCAAAGAGCATGAAAATCCGGCCGAATTCCTGGCAGAGAAGGAAGCCGAATACACCAAGCTGTTCGCCAACCCGTACAATGCGGCCAAGTATGGCTACATCGATGATGTCATCGAACCGCGCAACACGCGCTTCCGCATCATCCGTGCCCTGCAGCAACTGCAGACCAAGAAGCTGACGAACCCGGCCAAGAAGCACGGCAACATTCCTCTCTAATTCCTAACTTATAAAGAACATTACAATGAGAAAAGTGAACATAGGAATATTCTTTTCATTGCTGCTGACGTTGGGGATTTGCTCCTCATGCGGAGTCGAAGGGGAAAGCAAGTTGATACTGAACGAAGTGCTGGTAGACAACGAGACCAATTTCCAGGACGACTACGGCGTACAAAGCGCGTGGATAGAAATATTCAACCAGTCATACGGCTCGGCCGACTTGGCAGGATGCTACCTGAAGCACTCCAGCCAGCCCGGCGACACGGCCGTGTATTTCATTCCCAAAGGCGACGTGCTGACCAAAATCGCACCGCGCCAGCACGCCTTGTTCTGGGCGGACAACAAACCCAACCGCGGTACCTTCCACACCAATTTCCTGTTGGATAAAGAAAGTTCCAACTGGATAGGCCTGTATGATTCCGGGAAGAAACTGCTGGACGAGATCACCGTCCCTGCCGGTTTGCTGAAAGCCGACCAATCGTATGCCCGTGTGGACGATGCTTCCGCCAATTGGGAAGTGAAAGACGAGTCACCCGAAAAATACGTTACGCCCAGCACCAACAACAAGACGCTGGACAAGAACGTGAAGATGGAGAAATTCGAGCAACACGACAGCATAGGCATCGGTATGGCTATCACAGCCATGCTGGTGGTATTCGTGGGCCTCATCTTGCTCTACGTTTCCTTCCGCTTTATCGGCAAGGCCTCGGTAGCCATGAGCCGGAAGAGAGCCATGGCCGCCAAAGGCATTACGGACAAGGCAGAAGCCAAGGAGAAAGAACTCGGCCAGGCTCCGGGCGAAGTATTCGCCGCCATCTCCATGGCCCTGCACGAGATGCAGAGCGACGTACACGACGTGGAGGAGACCGTACTGACCATCACCCGCGTGAAACGCAGCTACTCGCCGTGGAGCTCGAAGATATATACCCTGCGCGAGACACCGCATAAAAAGTAACATCACCCTTAACAGACTGAACAATGAAAGAATATAAATACAAAATCAATGGCAACCCCTACAAAGTAGTCATTGGAGACATTGAAGGCAACATTGCCCACGTTGAAGTGAACGGCACCCACTACCAGGTAGAAATGGAGAAGGCGCCTCAACCCAAAACAACCGTCATCAAGCCCGTCGTAAGACAAGCCGCCACCACACCGGCCGCACCGACCACGCAAGTGGTGAAACCCGCCGCCGCCTCTGCCGGCAAGTCGGGCGTGAAGTCACCGCTGCCCGGTGTCATCCTTGAAATCAAGGTGAACGTCGGTGATACGGTGAAGAAAGGCCAGACTATCATCATCCTGGAAGCCATGAAGATGGAAAACAACATCAACTCCGACCGTGACGGAAAGGTGACCGCCATCAATGTAAACAAAGGGGACTCTGTTCTCGAAGGTACTGACCTCGTAATCATCGAATAATATGGGAGAATTTATAGATTTTATTGGAAACAACCTTGCCGACTTCTGGACCTATACTGGTTTTGCGAATGCCACAGCGGGACACCTCATCATGATTTTGGTGGGTCTGTTCTTCATCTACCTGGCCGTCGCCAAGGAGTTCGAACCGATGCTGCTTATCCCCATCGGCTTCGGTATCCTGGTCGGCAACATACCTTTCAACATGGAGGCCGGACTGCAGGTCGGCATCTATGAACAAGGCTCTGTACTCAACATTTTGTATCAAGGCGTGACATCCGGCTGGTATCCGCCGCTCATTTTCCTGGGCATCGGTGCCATGACGGACTTCTCGGCGCTGATTTCCAATCCGAAGCTGATGCTGATCGGCGCAGCTGCCCAGTTTGGTATCTTCGGAGCTTACATGATTGCGTTGGCCATCGGGTTCGACCCCATGCAAGCCGGTGCCATCGGTATTATCGGTGGTGCAGACGGTCCTACGGCTATCTTCCTGTCGTCTAAGCTGGCTCCTAACCTGATGGGTGCCATCGCCGTATCAGCCTACTCTTACATGGCACTGGTGCCGGTTATCCAGCCCCCCGTCATGCGTCTGCTGACCACAAAGCACGAACGTCTGATCCGCATGAAACCGCCTCGTGTAGTTTCTCACACGGAGAAAGTGATGTTCCCCATCATCGGTTTGTTATTGACATGCTTCCTGGTACCATCCGGTCTGCCTTTGCTGGGTATGCTGTTCTTCGGAAATCTGTTGAAAGAAAGTGGTGTGACCCGCCGTCTGGCCAATACAGCCAGCGGCCCGCTGATTGATACCATCACCATTTTGTTGGGTCTGACAGTAGGTGCCTCTACACAAGCGTCTGAATTCCTGACAACCGACTCTTTGTGGATTTTCGGACTCGGTGCGGCATCATTCTTTATAGCCACCGCTTCAGGCGTACTCTTCGTGAAGTTCTTCAACCTCTTCCTGAAGAAAGGCAACAAAATCAACCCGCTTATCGGTAACGCCGGTGTATCAGCCGTACCCGACTCAGCCCGTATCTCACAGATTGTCGGCCTGGAATATGACCCGACCAACTATCTGCTGATGCACGCCATGGGTCCCAACGTTGCAGGCGTCATCGGTTCGGCTGTAGCCGCCGGTATCTTGCTGGGCTTCCTGATGTAAAGCAACTCATTCCAATCGATAGAAAAGAGGATGCGTCATACGATGCATCCTCTTTTTGTTTCTATGATTGTTAATCAAACTCAAAATATCTACGAGAAAATCACAATTCTACGATTTTTAAGTATATTCGTAGCATAAAACATTTAAAGATATTCCTATGGTAAAGCAAATCCTTTTTTTCTGCCTGCTGTGCATGGGGTTGACAGCGGCAAAAGCGCAAACAAACGCCTATAATGACATCCGGGAAGCCATGAACAACTACGACTACGAAAAGGCCCTCCTGCTGATAGACAAGGAAGTACCCTCCACGACCCTACTCTATCAGAAAGGCAAAGCCCTGAAAGAACTGGGACGGGACAAAGAGGCCCTCACCGTATTCGAACAACTCACCCGACAAGATTCACTGAATCCACGAGCCTACATTGAAACCGCTGAATGCTACAAGTCACTGGGCAAGTTTCAGCCGGCCCTGCAATGCTATGGACGGGTGATTGAGCTGAATCCTCAAAACAAATATGCCCGTATCCAATACATCGGCCAGCTGCTGAACCTTCATAAATACCAAGAAGCATTGGGTGAAAGTAGCGCCCTGGCCGAACAGGACAGCTCGGCCACTGTGCTCCATCTGAAGGCCCAAAGTATGGAAGGACTCTACTCAGACCCCAACATCCAGATAGGCGCCTATCTGGAGATACACGACCGCTATCCGGATGACTACCTGGCAGCCTCGAAGCTGGCCAGTCTCTACATCCGAAGCAATTACTACGACTACGCCATCGAAACCTGCGAGAACTACCGGAAAACGGACACAACCAACGCAACCGTCAACCGACTGGAGGCCCAGGCCTACTGCCTGAACCAGCAATATGAAAAGGCATTGGAACGGTACAGCCCTCTGTTGGCCCAAGGAGACAGTTCGTTTTACAACTGCTACTACGCAGGCATCAGCCACTATGCCTTGAACCAGCCCTACGAAGCCCATGACTTGCTGGAAGCTGCCCGCAAGTTGGCACCCGAACATGTGGACGTACTCTATTTCCTAGGAAAAACTTGCTCCAAGACACTTTGGAAAGACAAAGGAGTAGAATATCTGGAGGAAGCCATCCGTTTCTCCTTACCAAAAGACAGCGTCATGGCAAAGCTTTACGGAGGACTGGCCGACTGCTGTAGAGAGGCTGCCGAACCCCGCAAACAGATAGCAGCCCTGATGCAGCAATACAAATATGACCCGAAAGCCCACTACGTGCTCTACAAAGCAGCCTTCACATCCTACTATCACCTGAAAGACCTACAGGCAACCGAAAAATATCTGGAAGCCTACCTCAAAACCCGCCCCGAAGGAAGCAAAAACCAACCGCAGGAGATGACGAAAGATGGAGACGTCGTCTACAACGAAAACAACCGCTACGATTCCGCCGAAGCCTGGCTGGAAAAGCTGAAGAAGAATAAGAAAGTGGAAGATTTCTTCCAAGGGAAAACGGTTATAAAGACAAACAAGACAACCGACAAGTAACAAGAAAGCAAACGTTTGCATAATATAAAAGAAAGTGACTGGCGGAGAGACATCGGGTTTCTCCGCCAATTGTTTTATCTTAGCCACACGAAAACAACCGTAAAATTACTATCATGAAAAAGAAAGTTTTTTCACTCCTCGGAACCATGCTGCTGTCACTCACAGCCTATGCAGCACCCCACATCAACAAAATTGACCCACCCTTCTGGTATACAGGCATGCAGAACCCCGAGCTGCAGCTGATGGTCTATGGCGAAGGCATCGGCGACGCACGGGTAGCGGTGGACTATCCCGGCGTATCGGTGAGCAGCATCGTAAAACTGGAAAGCAACAACTACCTGCTGGTATACCTGAACCTGGACAAAGATGTGAAGCCCGGCAAGATGCAACTCACCTTCAGCCAGGGCAAGAAACAGACCATACAAGAATATGAGCTGAAAGCACGCGCCATGAAAGGCTGCGAGCACAAAGGGTTCGACGCTTCGGACGCCCTCTACCTGCTGATGCCCGACCGTTTTGCCAACGGCAATCCGGACAACGACCAAGTGGAAGGCATGCTCGATGCCAAAGTGGACCGCAACGATCCGAATGCCCGCCACGGTGGCGACCTGGCCGGCATTGAGCAACATCTGGACTACTTCACCGATCTGGGCGTGACGGCCCTGTGGTTCACCCCCGTACTGGAAAACAACATGCAGGGCGGCAGCTACCACGGCTATGCCACGACAGACTACTACAAGGTAGACCCCCGCTTCGGCACCAACGAAGAATACCGCCAACTGATATCCAAGGCACACCAACGTGGCATCAAAATTGTGATGGACATGATTTTCAACCATTGCGGCGTAGACCATGCATGGATCAAAGACATGCCTTCGAAGGACTGGTTCAATAACTCCGATTATCAGAACAACTTTGTGCAGACATCCTTCAAACTGACTTCACACGTTGACCCCTATACTTCCCAGTACGACTTCAACCAGATGAACGACGGCTGGTTTGTTCCCACCATGCCCGACCTCAACCAGAAGAACCCGCATGTACTGAGATACCTCATCCAAAACAGTTTCTGGTGGATTGAATACGCCAACATCGACGGTATCCGCATGGACACCTACCCCTATGCTGACTACGACAGCATGAGCCAATGGATGAAGGAACTAAACGAAGAATACCCCAATTACAACACCGTGGGTGAAACATGGGTTACCGAACCCGCCTATACCGCGTGGTGGCAGAAAGACTCCAAACTCTCGGCTCCGAAGAACAGCAATTTGAAAACTGTGATGGACTTCAGCTTCTTCGATAAGATAAATATCGCCAAGAACGAACAAACTGAAACCTGGTTCAAGGGACTGGATCGCGTATATAACAATTTCGTCTATGATTTCCTCTACCCCAACCCTGCCAGTGTGCTGGCTTTCATCGAAAACCACGACACTGACCGTTTCCTGGGTGAAGGGCAGAACCTGGCCATGCTTAAGCAAGCCACTACCCTATTGCTCACCACACGCCGTATCCCACAGCTGTACTACGGTACGGAAATCATGATGAACGGTGTGAAGACCAAGAGTGACGGCTACGTACGTTGCGACTTCCCCGGCGGATGGGCAAACGACAAGCAGAATGCTTTCACCGCCGAAGGACGCACCGATCTGCAAAATGAGTGCTACAATTTCTACAAGACTATCTTGAACTGGCGTAAAGGTAACGACGTCATCGCCAAAGGCAGTATGACACAATTCATGGTACAGCACGGAGTCTATGCCTACGCCCGCCAGTATGAAGGCAAGACTGTATTCGTCATGCTGAACGGTACGGACAGCGAAACTACCCTGCCGCTAAAATTCTATAAGGAAATCCTGAAGGATGCGAAACAAGGTAAAGACATTCTGACAGGCCGCACCATCAGCTTCTCCGAAGACCTGAAGATGGCGCCGCGCGAATCGCTGGTCATCGAACTGTAAAAGAAGCCCCCGTTACATGTAAGGAGGACGTTCCAACAAAAGTTTTCGAACGTCCTCCTTCCTTGTTCTATCCGTAGTCACTCCATAATGCGCAACACTACATTCTTCCGTTCAATTGTGAAGAAATACAAAAAACGACAAATTCCTATCCACTCAATCGAACAAAATTTCCTCATTCTGTGTGTTTAGAAAGCAGAAACTAAAACCCAGACAAGGAGGATGACCCAATTTACAAAACTATTTTCCATGGCTGCCTGTTGCATGCTGCTATGGACTGCCTGCAACGAAACCGACGAGTACACCACTATCGGCAACGAAAATTCTTTTCATTTGTTTTGTTCCAAATCGGCATGGGACTCGAATACCCGTGCCGTGACGGACGAAACTGGCCTCGGAAACTTTTCGGAGAATGACCGCATCGAAGTAAGAATTACTTCCGGACAGGCTTCTACCGTCCGTGATATGGAATACAGCAACGGGCAATGGACTCCCACGCTGAACCGCAGCGACTACGGACAAGAAGCGTTGTCACTGTCCGCACTCTTTCCCGTCCTGCCGACCGACGGCAATGATGATGCCGCTCGCTACCTCAGCCTGCCGACAGACCAGAACAGTATAGACTATTACGAAACGGCTGACATACTTTTCGGACAAACGGAGGTATCTGCCGGGCAGTCATCGGCCACCCTATCATTCGGACATGCCCTACACCGCTTGTGCATCAACCTGAAAGGTACTATCCCCGCCGACCTCCAAATCGAAGTCCGCAGCCGCACGGAAGGCGTCATTTCCCTAATAAATGGTACCGTTATACCGAACGATAACCATACCATAAACTGGATAACCCCATTGAAGCAAAACGCCACTACCTATACGGCTATTATCCTGCCCCAGGATGCCTCTGTCTATCATGGTACAGAAGGTTTGCTCCGCCTGACCAGTAGTGGAAAAAGCGTCGTATATCCGCTCAACGCAAGCATACAGAATTTTCTGCCCGGCATGCAGACCCAGCTGAACCTGACTTTGAAACCCGGAGAAGAAGTGGACCTGGACTTCTGTAACCAGAAATTCTGGGTATATGGCATCAGTTCACCTGTATTTCCCGGAAAAGAAAACATCAAAACCTACCCGGTATGGGCAAGTGAATTTGCGGAAGGAGAATGGTTGCGTTATGATTATGAGAAAATTGATTTACCCAACGAGGTGAACTACCTGACATGGAAAGAAGGCTGTGGCTGGTTCGACTGCAACAAGACCTTCAACTACGACGGAGACGGACAAATGTGCTGGGCAGCAACTGCCTCCAACCTGATACACTGGTGGCTGGATCGCAACCGTCCATACGTCGAAGCCTACGAAAAGAAGTATGGCGGTGAACCTTGCCCCAAGGGATACAGGAAAATGACCAAACAAGACCAGCAACACAGCGACGTATTCAACTTTTTCAAACAATGTTACCCCAATCTCGGAAGTTGGGAAACAGGAGGTGTGAATTGGTTCATAAACGGTGACAAAACGAACCTCAACTACAGCTATAACGAAACATTTCCCGGATACTTCCATGAAGTGTTTTCCAAAGATACACCTGTCGCAAAAGAAACCAAGAATACCTCCAAAAAGAATTTCAACCAATGGATAAAGGACGCTTTCCGCAAAAACAATGCCATCGGTTTCTCTGTCTATGGATTTACAGGCCCTAACGGCCGACTTCATGCCATGACCATTTGGGGAGCAGAATTCGACCAGGAAGGAAACGTAGCCTTTATATACTTCTGCGACAATAACCAAAGCGAGGATGAGCCTAATCATGGCTCACTCAGGAGGTACAAGGTAGTCTATACGGATTCAGACATTCAAGGCACTTACATCATGCCATTGGACTATAATGACGGAACGCTACCCTCCATCAAGTCCCCAGTCTGCTCCGTCACCCAAGTAGACCTGCGACAGGACATCTGGCAGACTGCCTTTCCCGAAATAGATACAAAAACCAGAATGAATAAATAATAAAAAAACAATGAGAAAGAATTATCTGTACGTACTGCTGGCCGCATCACTGACGGCCACATCCTGCTCCAATGAATTACCGGAAAATGTACCCGCCTCAGACGGAGTAATCCACATCGAAGCCAACGTATCTCCCCAAACCCGCTCACCGCAGCTCGACAGCGACGGAAGCGGTACCTTCGCCAAAGGTGACGCACTGTCCATCTTTGTAGCCGGGAACGGAACAACAGTTACCGCCAACTATGCCTATGCCTCGGACCTCCTCACTTGGAGCCAACTGGGTTTGCCGGAAGACGTGAAACAAGTGACATTTGCCGCCTGCTACCCACAGCCCACCACTGTCAAAGATGGAACCTTCGAATTCAATACCCTTACGGCACCTGAGAAAGACCTGTTGCTGGCACCGGCACAACCGGTATCGGTCGGTACAGCCGAAACTGTCCGCCTCACCTTCGGACATGCCCTACACAATCTTAACCTGAACTTCGTACCGGGAAACGGCTATACAGACAGTGACATCCGCTCGCTCACACTCGCCTGCCAAGCCAAAACCACCTGCGTGGTGGATGCTGCTCAGGGAACAATCCAGAAAGTGAACGAAGAAACTGGCGACTACCAGGCTACAGGAAACACAGCCTCGTTCTACCTGGTACCGCAGGCTACGGATGCCATCAGCCTGACCATCGGCATACAGAATGAAAGCAAAAAAATAACCCTCGACAACCTGCTCCAGCAATTGGGTTCCCAGCAGACGGAACTGCAGGGAGGCAAGCGTTGCTCGCTCACACTGAAAGTAGGCCGCGAGGGCATTACCATCGAAGGCGCAACCATTGGTGCCTGGGGCGACCAGGTGACAGCCGACGGTGAGGTAGTAATAGGCTGACAACCCGTCACCAGACTACCTTGGCATCGGAAATGACACCGTCTGCCGCATCTTCAGACGTAAAGGTAGCTCCCCTGTACTGCACACAAAGCATCACAAGCGGTTCCGTACCTTTGTTACGGACTGAACGCAGTCCGGCGGGAGCCACCCTTACTACACTACCTTCGGCCACCGGAAATATCTGTCCGTCTACCTGAAACTCACCCTTGCCGGAGAGGAAGAAATACAATTCCTCATGGGTCTTGTGGGTGTGCAGGAAACCGGTCTCCGTCCCGGGAGCAAACGATTGGAAGGAGAACTCGGCTCCAGTGGCCTGCAACGCCGCCCCTCCAAACACTTTGCCGGGAATCTTCACATCCGGCCCCAACTGCAATACATATTCGCCCAACTCATTCAGTTTGCCTACGCTGATAGCGCTAAAATTCTTTGCTTCTGCAATTTTCTCAATCTGTTTCATACTACATTATTTTAAACGGTTCATTTGTTTCGAGTGCAAAGTTATCCATTAAAAATCTATTTATCAAGAAGTTACATTTTCATCCTATACTAACCTTTTCCTCTCTTTTGCAGAAAATCAGGCTGTTGCGTCAGCATAATA
The DNA here is from genome assembly GCF_900128475.1 of Mediterranea massiliensis. Lineage (GTDB taxonomy): Bacteria > Bacteroidota > Bacteroidia > Bacteroidales > Bacteroidaceae > Bacteroides > Bacteroides massiliensis_E. Next base: position 268,887 of record NZ_LT635836.1, read on the forward strand.
AAACGAAAAAATATCATGCCGCTTCACGACATACAATCGGAAAAAAGTATTAGCTTTGCCTGCAAAACTCCACCAAACTTATCGGCCATGCAGAAAAAAGAAGAAAAGAATTCAATCATAGAGTTTTGCCCGGTGCGCAACGTCATAGCCCGTTTCGGCGACAAATGGTCTTTCCTTGTCTTGCTTACCATCAACGAACATCAGGTAGTCCGTTTCAACGAGCTGTGTCGGGCCATACCCGACATCTCTCCCCGAATGCTGTCGGGCACACTCCGCACGCTGGAAGCAGACGGACTGATTTCCAGAAAAGCCTATCCCGTCGTGCCACCCAAAGTAGAATACCGGCTGACGGACATCGGCAATTCACTCATCCCGCACATCAACCAACTGACGGAATGGGCTTTGGCCAACATGCAAAAGATTGTTTCGCACCGCAAGCAGTTCGACGAATCGAAATAACTTCATTTACCCCAAAAAACATTAAGCAATACCAATAAGATATGAAAGGAAAACTGATCTTTATTACCGGTGCCACGAGCGGCATCGGTGAAGGTTGCGCCCGCAAGTTTGCAGCCATGGGAAGCAACCTGATATTGAACGGACGGAACACCGAAAAGCTGGAAACCCTGAAACAAGAACTCACTACGCTGGGTGTGGAAGTGCTCACACTGCCCTTCGACGTACGCGACCGACAGGCCATGTGTCAAGCCATAGATTCCCTCGAAGGCCGGTGGAAGGACATCGACGTGCTGGTGAATAACGCCGGACTGGTCATCGGCATGGACAAGGAGTACGAAGGTTCGCTGGACGAATGGGACGTGGTTATCGACACCAATATCAAGGCCCTGCTGGCCATGACACGCATGATAGTGCCTGGCATGGTGGAACGCGGATGCGGACATATCATCAACATCGGCTCCATTGCAGGCGATGCGGCCTATGCCGGCGGCAGCGTCTACTGCGCTACGAAGGCTGCCGTCAAAGCCCTGTCCGACGGACTGCGCATCGACCTGGTGGATACGCCTCTGCGAGTGACAAACATCAAGCCCGGCATGGTGGAAACCAATTTCTCCGTCATCCGCTTCCGCGGCGACAGGCAGAAAGCCGATGCTGTATATGACGGTATCCGCCCATTGACGGGTGACGACATTGCCGACGTAGTCTATTATGCCGCATCAGCCCCTGCCCACGTACAGATAGCCGAAGTATTAGTAATGCCTACCTATCAGGCCACAGGAACAGTCTGCTATCGGCAGAAATAAGATCATCGACGCCAGGACTGACGCAGCACATTTCCTGCTATTCCTGTTTTAAAGAGAGAAGGTGTGTCAAAATGAAAGATAATATCTCTCAATGTTGACACACCTTCGTCATAAAATCTAAGGCCTCTACAGCGGCCTCCACCCATTTTACATTTGATAGAACGCCGATAATTCGACTATCTCACCACTTCGGTAAATTCAGGCTTGGCATCCTCACCCTTGCCTACCGTCACATAAATAGTTGCTTCGATGTCATTACCTCCAGCATCCTTGCTCCGGGCAGTGAAACGATAGTCGGTACTGCCCGAAGTGGTACGCTTACCCACAGTTACAGGGGTACCCAGCGGATACTGATAGTTGCTGCAAGCAGCATCGAAAATCTTCACATCCTCGGCTGTGACAGGTTGTTGGGCGGAATAATCCGGCAGTTTTTCTACTTTTCCCTCCAGATAGCCGCTCTCTATAAGAAAACGCTCTACTTCGGCAGGAGCCTTGGCAAGGCGGGCATTGCGTACACCGTAGCCCGGCAAGATCTCAGCCTTGGGAAGCGCCTGCTTCAGGTCCTTCATACTAGCTCCCAGACCACCGCTCCCAAAGGTACAGAAGGGAACAATCTTCTTACCCGAAAAGTCCGTCTGTTTTACCAGTGAAGCCATCGGCAAGGCGTATGTACCAAACCAGATGGGATAGCCGAGGAAGATAACATCATAGCCCGACCAGTCGCTCTTCAATGCTTTCAATTCAGGCAGTTCACCGTTTTTCATTTCTTTCTGGCATCGTTCGATGGTTTCCTGATATGTGCCGTCGTAAGGCTGTTCGACCTCGATACGCAACGTATCGGCACCCAGCAAGCGGGCAAACACCTGTGCCACCTGCTGCGTAGCTCCCGTCTGCGAATAGTAAACTACCAAGTATTTCTGCGCCTTCGGAGCAGCGTCCGTCGCCGCGTTTTTCTTCTGCGAGTTACAGCCCACCAATGCCAGGAGAGCAGTAAACAAAACCAATCCTTTTTTCATTGTCTTTCAGTTTTTCAAATTCATAACCATTATTTCTGATACTCTGATTGCAAAAATAACATTTTGACCGAATATTCTGACAAATAAGAAACACGACCTTTGGTAACCGCCCCAGTTTTGTATTTTAACGTGAGTTCGAAATAATAATAAATATATTTCAGTGATAATTAGAAACATAGCGATAAAAGTATTAAATTTATAGTGCTGAATTATAAGATTTAAACGATTACCACTATGTTTCCAGAGTCTAAAGTTACAGAGATTTATTGTATGGCCGATGATTTTTGCAAGGAATTTGCATTGCAACAGGAAAAATATATGATTGAGGATAAGAAAACCAGGCATCGTAACAAACCTAACCGTATGAATGATGCTGAGATTATGGTTATTCTAATCCTGTTTCACTCCGGTGGTTTCCGCTGTTTCAAGCATTACTACAAGGAATATGTCTGTAAACATCTGAAACACCTTTTCCCACGTTTGGTATCCTATAACCGTTTCGTAGAACTGGAGAAGGAAGTGCTGCTTCCTCTGACCATTTTTATCAAAAAGATTCTTTTGGGGGCATGTACCGGCATCAGTTTTGTCGACTCCACTCCTTTACGTGTCTGCCGTAACCAAAGAATCCTTATTCATAAGACATTTGAAGGACTTGCCGAGCGTGGAAAATGTTCTATGGGATGGTTCTTCGGATTCAAACTACATCTGATAATCAATGACAAAGGGGAAATTCTCAATTTTATGTTTACTCCTGGAAACGTGGATGACCGGGAGCCTTTGAAGCAGGGTAAGTTTCTGGAAAACATCAAAGGAAAACTATGTGCAGACAAGGGATATATTGGCCAGGCTCTCTTCGAGAACCTTTTCCTTAATGGCATTCAGCCTGTCACTAAAGTTAAAAACAATATGAAGAACTCGCTGATGAGCATCGCCGACAAGATCCTGCTCAGAAAAAGGGCCTTGATTGAAACGGTTAATGACGAGCTGAAGAACATTGCACAGATAGAACACTCCAGACATCGTTCGTTCAATAACTTTATAGCCAACTCTTTGTCGGCTATAGCAGCATATTGCTTTTTTGAAAAGAAGCCCGCCATTGATGTAAACTTTGTCAATGACGGACAACTGTCTATTTTCTAATTTTATATCGAACTCACGTTATTTTATTAAGAATACGAACAAAGACGGGATGAAGCATCACCTGCATACATCCCGTCTCATAACACGATATCCAACCAGACGTCATACAACGTCGAAAGTAACTATCATTTCATTCCCAGCTTGTTTTCTACTTCCTCCTTACTCAACTGCTTGGTACAGAAGAACCAGTCATAGCATTTCATTTCACCTTCCTCGCCATCCATGCGGGCCTTGGCTACGCCACACGAACCAGCCGTGGGTACAATGACCTCGTCGCCCGGACGCCAGTCAGCAGGCAGGGCCACGCCGAAATTGTCGGCCGTCTGCAAGCCGATGAGCACTCGCTTGATCTCGTCGAAGTTACGCCCCAGCGAAAGCGGATAGTAAAGAATGGTACGGATTTTGTCCTCCGGATCGATAAAAAATACCGCACGTACAGCCGACGTCTGACTCTCGCCCGGCTGAATCATACCGTAGAGTTTGGCCACCTCCATCGTAATGTCTTCAATGAGCGGGAACTTCACTTCCACGTTCTTCATACCTTTATAATCTATCTTGTCCTTAATGGTGCGCAGCCAAGCGATGTGGCTGTACAGCCCGTCCACCGAAAGGCCTACCAATTGGCAGTTGAGCGCCTCGAAATCGGCCGCCATGGTGGCGAAGGTCATGAATTCGGATGTACACACCGGAGTGAAGTCTGCCGGGTGGCTGAACAGGATTTTCCACTTACCCTTGTAGTCAGTCGGAAAGTTGATGACACCCTGAGTGGTCTTTGCGGTAAAGGCCGGAGCCTGGTCACCGATTCTCGGCATTGCGTTTACTTGATTTGCTTCCATGATAATAACAGTTTAAAAATGATACTTAAGGTTTTGTTCTCGATGATGTTGCAAAGGTAAACCTCCGCACATTATCCTCCAAACGGTTATTTCTATGGGGCAATAGAGAAAATCTATAATTAACGAAACCGGCATGAAACCTCGCGCACATAATGAAATTTTTATTCTCCTTTTCTACATAAAAGGAAAAAAGTTATTTATCTTTATCCACCATTTCAACAGACAAAAGATGAAGAACCAGCCTTGCCCATCCGCCCCCTGCGTCCGGAAGAAGCACATCTGCTACGCGACTTCCTTTACGAAGCCATCTACCTGCCCGAAGGTATCCCGTCTCCGCCGCGTAACATCATCCATCTGCCCGAACTACAAGTCTATATACGTGATTTCGGCACCCAACCCGACGACCATTGCTTAGTGGCCGAAGCCTCGAATAACATTGTCGGTGCCGTCTGGGTTCGACAGATGAACGATTATGGCCACGTGGACGACCACACCCCCTCACTCGCCATCTCCCTCTACAAAGACTTTCGGGGGCACGGCATCGGCACCTGCCTGATGAAAAAAATGCTCGACCTGCTGCATGATAAAGGCTACCGGCAAGTATCGCTCTCGGTGCAGAAAGTCAACCCGGCCGTCTGCCTTTACGCGCGCCTCGGTTTCGAAACCGTAAAAGAGACGGAAGAGGAGTATATCATGATATATAACTTATCAACCCGTCAGGGGCACTGCATCCCCACAGAAGTTTCTGCTATTAACTACCGCTCCGTCACCTCGGCCGACATACCCGAACTGAAAGAGCTCTTCCACAACACAGTGCTGACAATCAATGCCCGTGATTATACTGCCGAAGAAGTAGTCGACTGGGCTTCGTGTGGCAATCGCCCCAGTCGTTGGGAAGAACTGATCGCCACCCTACACTTCACTGCAGCCTGCGATGCCGAAGGCCGCATCGTCGGTTTCACCTCTATCCGCAACGACGGCTATCTACACTCCATGTTCATCCACAAAGACCATCAAGGAGAAGGCATCGCCACCGCCCTGCTACAACAGATAGAAGCTTACGCCAAGGAGCACGGTATCCGCGAAATAACCTCCGAAGTAAGTATCACCGCCCGCCCCTTCTTTGAGCATCGAGGCTATACCGTCGAACGTGAGCAACAGGTACAGGCCAACCGACTACAGCTGACCAACTATGTAATGAGAAAAGTCCTGCCTTCTTCGCTGACTACTCAAACTGAGAATAAGCAACAGACTGCACAGCAATCAAACTGCGTCACACCCCGATACCGTCTGCGGCCATGGGAAACATCCGATGCGCCCTCATTGGCAAAATATCTGAATAACAAAAAAATCTGGGATAACTGCCGCGACCGTCTCCCCTTCCCTTATACGGAAGCAGATGCCCGTTCTTTTATCGACCATGCAACAAGCCTGCAAGAGCCAAGCGAATATTGCATCGAAATAAACGGTGAAGCCGCCGGCAATATCAGCTTTATGCGGGGAACGGATGTGGAACGTTTCAATGCCGAAGCCGGCTACTGGTTGGCAGAACCCTTCTGGAACCAGGGCATTGCCAGCAAAGCCTTGTACGAAGCCTTGCGACATTATCTGGCTGCGACAGACGTCATCCGCATCTTTGCCAACGTGTATGAAAGCAACATTGCCTCCATGCGGATACTCGAGAAAGTCGGTTTCCGCAAAGTCGGCATTCTCCACAAAGCCTGCTTCAAAAACGATTGCTTTATAAATGCACACTATTTTGAATTGCTGAAAGAAGATTTTGTATGAACATCCAACTTATCACCAACGACAAGAAACGTTTCCTCTCCCTCCTTCTTCTGGCCGACGAACAGGAGTCAATGATCGACCGCTACCTGGAGCGGGGAGAACTCTTCGTCATGCGCAGCATGCAAGAAGCTGAAGTCATTGCCGTAGCAGTTGTGACAAACGAAGGAAATGGCGTATATGAACTGAAAAACCTGGCTGTTACACCTGCCTGCCAGCGAAAAGGATACGGGCGGCAGATGGTGGAATACCTTTGCCGACATTACGCAGACGTATGTCACAGGCTACTCGTCGGCACGGGCGAAAGCAGACAGACAATCGACTTTTACGAGAACTGTGGCTTCACCTACTCACATACTGTCGCCGACTTCTTCACTCTCAACTACGACCACCCGATTGTGGAGGACAGAAAAGAGCTGAAGGACATGATTTATTTTCAGAAGGACTTAACCCTCAACTGCTAAGAAGAATAAATCCGGTGATAATACTTTTCCTCCTACCCTTTTTCTTTCTGCTCCACGAACTGGAAGAAATCCTTATGGTATACCCGTGGGTAAAAAAGAACAGTACTACAATGCAAAAACGCTTCCCTAAGGCCAAACGAATTATCCGAAAAATGGAACAAATAACAAGACCCCATTTTACAATAATTGCTTCTGAAGAACTTCTGATTGTTTCCGCCTGCACGTTTGTGAGCCAGCAGACAGGGGACCTAACGGCATGGTATTGCTGCATGGCCGCATTCAGCGTCCATCTTATCGTCCATATCGCCCAATTTATCGTATAGCGTAGATATATTCCAGCCATTGTATCTACAACATTATGCCTGCCCTACTGCATTTGGGCAATACGCGACACGCACCAGTTCTTTTCCTCACACGAACTGTTTCTCTGCACAATACTGGGAATATTACTTGGCGGAGTGAACTTGATAGGAATGCATGCTATAATATATCGTTATACAAAAAAAGCCCGCAAATATTAATTTTGCAGGCTTTATAACATCAGACTAATTTCTCAGCGGTGCGTACGGGACTTTAACTTAAAGAATCAAGAAATCTCATAAGATTGCAATATACTGATAATAATCAAGTTATTACAAACCAACTATATTACTAAATATCATTAAATACCTTTTGCTGTTTCAATTATTGGGTGTATATTTGGGTGTTGAATTTCAAACGCACCCAATTATGAATATCAAACGAAACATCATCTTTTCATTGGAAAGCCGCAAGAAAAACGGAGTGCCAATCGTCGAGAATGTCCCTATCCGTATGCGTGTGGTTTTTGCCAGCCATCGCATCGAGTTCACAACGGGCTACCGCATAGATGTCGCCAAATGGGATGCCGACAAGCAGCGTGTAAAGAACGGATGCACCAACAAGCTGAAGCAAAGCGCATCGGAAATCAATGCGGACTTGCTGAAATACTACACCGAAATTCAGAATATATTCAAAGAGTTTGAGGTGCAGGGATTCATGCCCACAACCGAACAGGTAAAAGATGCGTTCAACAGGTTGCACGATGGGAAAAAGGAAGATGAGGAACAGGCTCCGGTGGTGTTTCTGCCTTTGGAGGTGTTTGATGAGTTCATCAAGGAATGCGGCACGCAAAACGGCTGGTCTGATGCCACCTATGAGAAATTTGCCGCAGTCAGGAAGCATCTTGAAAAGTTTGACAAGGGGCTGACCTTTGAATCGTTGGATGAACCCAAGCTGACGAAGTATGTGAATTTCCTGAAAGATACCGAAGATATGCGGAACACATCCATCATGAAACAGGTCGCCTATCTGAAATGGTTCCTGCGTTGGTGTACCAAGAAAGGGTATTGCATGAATAATGCCTATGAAGATTTCAATCCCAAATTGCGAAGCACTCCGAAAAAGGTGATATTCCTCACTTGGGAGGAACTGAACAAACTCAAAAATTATCAGATACCCGACACAAAGCAATATCTTGAACGGGTGAGGGATGTCTTTCTGTTCTGTTGCTTTACCGGACTCCGGTATTCGGATGTGCATAATCTGAAGAAAAGCGACATCAGGGACGGATATATAGAAATTACTACCGTAAAGACCGCAGAAAGGCTCATCATCGAACTTAACAACCACAGCAAGGCAATACTCGACAAATACAAGGGTGTGGAATTTGAGGGGCACAAGGCTCTCCCTGTCATAAGCAACCAAAAGATGAATGACTATTTGAAGGAACTGGGCGAACTTGCCGAAATCAACGAACCTGTAAGTGAAACCTACTACAAAGGAAGCAGCCGTATAGACACCATTACACCCAAATACGCATTGCTGGGTACCCATGCCGGGAGAAGGACTTTCATCTGTAACGCTCTGGCTCTCGGTATTCCGGCACAGGTAGTGATGAAATGGACGGGACATAGCGACTACAAGGCTATGAAACCCTACATCGACATTGCCGATGATGTGAAAGCCAGTGCGATGAACAAATTCAACCAACTATAAAAACAATCAGCAAGTTTCACGGGATGCCTGTTATTGGGCTTATCTTTGTAACTTTCAATACATATAACAATGAGCAACAACGATAACAATATAGAAAAAAGAAGTTTCGAGGCTTTCGTCAATGCCATCGGCTCGGAAATAGAGCAGGCGCAAGTCCGGCTCATCAGTGCCGCCAATGCGCAGATGCTGTTCCATTACTGGAAGATGGGTAATTACATTTTATACCACCAGAAACTGCAAGGTTGGGGCGGCAAGGTCATCAAGAGACTGGCGCAGGCGATACGGTTCAATTATCCCGAAAAGAAAGGGTATTCGGTCAGGAACTTGGCTTATATGTGCCAGTTCGCACGCTCCTATCCATTGGGCGCATTACGGAGTTTCATAGAAACCGATGTGAAATTACTTGCTCCAAGTGTGCAGAAAATCACGGATGAACTTCAAAGCCTGAACAATGTGTCATTTACGCAAGAGCCTCTTGCGCAAATTCAATCCTCAGACAACAAGGAAGTTGCAATTGTGCAAGAACCTCTTGCACAAATTCAGGATGTAGCCCAAACAGTCGCTGCCGCTTACCAAATAGCGATTGAGGACATAGAAAAACTGTTCCTGGCATCACCTGTTGCAAAAATCAATTGGGCAAGCCATGTGATTCTGCTGAACAGTTCCCTTCCGTTGGGTGTCGATTACTGGTATATGAAGCAATCCGTGGAAATGGGCTGGAGCAGCAATACTCTTAAAATGCAGATTGAAAGCAAATTGTTTGAACGGCAAGTCAACAGCCACAAGGTCAATAATTTTACCGCCACGCTTCCTGCGCCCCAAAGCGACCTTGCCAACTACCTGTTGAAAGACCCGTATATCTTTGACTTGGCGGGAGCCAAAGAACGTGCGGACGAAAGGGACATAGAGGAACAACTGGTGAAGCACGTTACCCGTTATCTTTTGGAAATGGGCAACGGATTCGCCTTTGTCGCAAGGCAGAAGCATTTCCAGATTGGCGACAGCGATTTCTATGCCGACCTGATTCTGTACAATATCAAGCTCCATGCATACGTGGTTGTGGAACTGAAAGCCACCCCGTTCAAACCGGAATACGCCGGACAGTTGAATTTCTACATCAATGTGGTGGACGACAAACTGAGGGGAGAAAATGACAACAAGACCATCGGGCTGCTGCTGTGCAAGGGCAAGGATGAGATTGTTGCGCAGTATGCACTGACAGGCTATGACCAGCCTATCGGCATCAGTGACTACCAACTCAGCAAGGCCGTACCAGAGAACCTGAAATCGGCATTGCCGAGCATAGAACAGGTGGAAGAAGAACTGACGATGCTTCTTGACAATGAAAAGAACAAACAAAAGTAAGACACCTATGGCAGACAAGATACAGACGATAATCCCCCGGTACGGAGAACTCAACAGAATATACAGGGACTATATAGACAATCACGTTTTCTCTTTTGACAGGCAGAAATTCATTTCGGATTTCTATCGGCAGTATAGTGACACAAAGTCTTTTGAAGCCGCTATCCTTGAACTGGTGCTTGACAGGCAAAAAGAACAATACACCTTGATACTCAGCAGCCTGAGAACCGAAATAGAAAAGAGCATACAGTCTTATGAAACGCACCCCATAAGTGACAGTGTGATAGAACGTGTTTGCTATCAGCACATGGAAAGGTATTCCCCTGAAATTAAAGCCCAACTGGATGTTACAAGAAGTCTGAGCAAGCCGCTGAATGAAGCCAACAACAAGTATGATTCCATTGGCTATAGGGAACATACCGCCGAAGAGGAAAAGCAGGCGGAGAAAGAATATGAACGCTGCAAGGCTGAATATGACAAGGAAAGAGCCATACTGAACGAACTCTATGACCAGCAAAAGGCTGCAAGGAAAGAGGCGTTCCAATATATGAAGAACCGTTGTACGGACATATACCGCCAAAGCCGCCTTTTTCTGGACATATTGAAAAAATACATTCCTGACGGGAAACGACAGGACGAGCCGGGCAACCCCATCAGCCAGCAGGAAACGACGGACGGACAACAAGAATATTTCAGCATGAAATTGCTTTCGCTCATTCATGAGGTATGTGTTGGAGAACAGTTCGAGGAAATTTCCGCACTGGATTTCTATGCCAATATGAACCTGCAACCCTGCAACTGCAAGTTGAGAATCAAACCGAGAGAGAAAATCCGTGTATGCTATCTGATATTCCTGATGGGCGAGAAACTCTCCAAGCAGGACAAGGACAAATGGAAGGCCGGAATACTGGAATTGCTGGATATTGACGACAGCTACTACAAATCCAAATACAAGGAGCCGGTTTCTGATTTTCCAAGTGACAGCAACCAGAAATTCGCCAAGGAAATGGAACATATATTCAGATAATCCGTGATATATCCTGATACTTTACGAAAGTTCCACTTTTACCACTCAAAATAATTTTTGAGTGGTATTTTTATTTTCTGACATTCAATAAGATACAATGATATTCGGTTTATATCATCCCCATCCTTACCACTCATAACCCTACCTAATTTTGCATCGTTCGAGAACAGAAATAGCAGCCAGTGCGCAGGGCTGATTGTTTAACGACTAAATAGATTGGACGATGACAAATATCCAAGAATTATTATCAAAACCCGTCTGGCAGATGACAGGAGAAGAATTCATATTCCTGAGTAAGCACGCTTCAGGTCAGGCCGAAGCATTGCCGCAACCCGTTACAGACACGGAAAAGAAGTATGTGTACGGAATACTCGGTATAGCCAAACTGTTCGGGTGCAGTCTGCCCACTGCCAACCGCATAAAGAAAAGCGGTAAGATAGACAAGGCTATTACCCAGATAGGGCGCAAGATTATCGTAGATGCAGAATTGGCTCTTGAACTTGCCGGGAAGAAAACAGGAGGACGGAAATAATGGGAGGTATGCTTATGGACTATATGAAAGAAATAAAGGAGATTTCGGCAGAACAGGCAATAATCCTTTGGCAAGCTTCACGCCTGAGCCTGTCGAAAATCTACGAGAAAGCACCTGAGATTCTAAAAGTGCAAGGTTCGGTCATTGGTACACTGGGCAATTTCAGTGCATCCATCGGCAAAGCCAAGAGTAAAAAGACTTTCAATGTATCGGCTATCGTAGCCGCCGCATTGAAAAACGGTACGGTACTGCGGTATGTTGCGGAACTTCCCGAAGCCAAACGGAAAGTGCTTTATGTGGATACGGAGCAAAGCCCCCACCACTGTCTGAATGTGATGGAGCGCATCATGCGTATGGCAGGGCTGCCCGATGACAGGGACAACGAGAACCTTGAGTTCCTTGCCCTGCGGAAGTACACGCCTGAGCAGCGCATAAGGATTGTCGAACAGGCAATCTACCATACGCTAAACCTTGGTCTGGTGATAATAGACGGCATCCGTGACATGGTATATGACATCAACAGCCCCAGTGAATCGACACGCATCATATCAAAGCTGATGCAGTGGACGGACGACAGGCAGATACATATCCACACGATACTCCACCAGAACAAGGGCGATGAGAACGCAAGGGGACATATCGGCACGGAGCTGAACAACAAGGCTGAAACCGTGCTGCTCGTTGAAAAGGACAAGAGCAACGGGGACATAAGCAAGGTTTCCGCCATGCACATCCGTGCGATGGACTTCGAGCCGTTTGCCTTCCGCATCAATGACAGGGCATTGCCCGAACTGATGGAGGACTACCAGACAGAAACCAAAGCACCCGGCAGACCCCAAGGTGAAAGGTTCGATGCCTGCAAGGACATTTCCGAGCAACAGCACCGGATAGCTCTGGAAGCCGCATTCTCGTTGCAGGACGAGTATGGGTATAAGGAACTGGGCAAGGCGCTGAAAGAATCGTATGCCTTGGTGGGCGTTCCGTTAAGCGACAACAAGCTGGTCAAACTCATCACTGTGTTGAAGAGCAAGCGGATGATAGTGCAGGAAAACGGCAGAAAGTACAGGTACGAACCGGATTTCCACTATTAGCACAATCCTCGCAATCACTTCACTTTATTCTCAGGGTCTATATATTAGGATAAAGCGAAGTGGTTGCTGGGAAGTATCAAACCGCTTCACTTTAAGCCGTATCCTATATATACGACAATAAAGTGAAGTGGTTATACGGCCAGTAACCTATATGAAAAGGTACTGGCGAAAAGAAAAACAAACAATAACCGATAAAGACAATCATTTATGGACATACAGACAGCAAAACAAATCAGGCTGGAAGAATACCTGCACAGCTTGGGATATAGCCCGGTGAAGCGGCAGGGCATCAATCTCTGGTACAAATCGCCGTTCAGGGAAGAAACCGAAGCCTCGTTCAAGGTGAATACTGAGCGGAACCAATGGTATGATTTTGCACTCGGCAAGGGCGGCAACATCATCGCGTTGGCTTCGCACCTCTATGCAACGGACAGCGTGCCGTACCTTCTGAGACGCATAGAGGAACAGGCACCGCACGTGCGCCCCGTTTCTTTCTCTTTTCGCAAGCAGTCCTTTACGGAGCCGAGTTTCCAGCAGTTGGAAACCGTGCCGCTATCTTCCCCTGACTTGCTCGCCTATTTGCAGGAAAGGGGTATCAATCCGGTACTGGCGAAAAGAGAATGCAGGGAGGCACGGTTTACGCACAACGGCAGGCGGTACTTCGCCATTGCGTTTCCCAACATATCGGGCGGCTATGAGATACGCAACCGATATTTCAAAGGCTGCATTGCACCTAAAGAAATATCCCATATCAGGCAATCGGGAGAGCAAAGGAACACGTGTTACGTTTTTGAGGGATTTATGGACTACCTTTCCTTTCTTACCCTGCGGCTTGAAAGCTGTCCGCAATACCCCGATTTCGACAGGCAGGATTACATGGTGCTGAACTCTGTCACCAATGTTTCCAAGGCACTCTACCCGTTGGGAAGTTATGAGCGCATCCACTGCTTTCTTGACAATGACCGTGCAGGAATGGAAGCCTTGCAGCAAATCCGCAAGGAATACGACAGCACCCGGCATATACGGGACGCTTCCCAAATCTACTGCGGATGCAAAGACCTGAACGAGTATTTGCAGAAGCGCATGGCTGATGGAAAAGAACAAATGCAATCCGTCAGAAAGAGAAATGACACGCTATCCAAGAAACCGAAAGGCTTCCGGTTATAGCTCACTATAACTACACGCTTCGCTTGCGTAGTTGTGGGCTCTCCCGAGGGGCTTAGGACGCTGCCCTAAGAACCCGGCAAGGGCTTTCTGCCCTATGCAACCCGACCAAAGAGTGACCCTCTCTTTGGAAACTCCGCTCATGGGTTGCACCCCTAAGAACCCCTTGCGGTTATGAGCGGAAAGCAGCAAACAAAATTAGTCAATAACCGAATCAAAAGTTGAAAAGATGGCAACAAAATCAAGCATACATGTTAAGCCTTGCAACGTGGCATCAAGCGAGGCTCATAACCGGAGGACTGCCGAGTATATGCGCAACATCGGCAAGTCCAAAATCTACATCGTGCCCGAACTCACAGCCGATAATGAACAGTGGATAAATCCGGATTTCGGCAGTCTCGAATTGCAGACGCATTATGAGAACATCAAACGCATGGTCAAGGAAAAGACAGGCCGTGCCATGCAGGAGAAGGAGCGTGAGCGCAAAGGGAAGAACGGCAAGATTATCAAAGTGGCGGGATGTTCACCCATCCGTGAGGGAGTCTTGCTCATCAGACCGGACACCACTTTGGCTGATGTGCGTAGGTTTGGCGAGGAGTGCCAAAGGCGTTGGGGCATCACACCGCTCCAAATCTTCCTGCACAAGGACGAAGGACATTGGCTGAACGGACAGCCTGCACCGGAGGACAGGGAAAGTTTCCAAGTAGGCGAAAGATGGTTCAAGCCCAATTACCATGCCCATATCGTGTTCGACTGGATGAACCACGATACAGGCAAGAGCCGAAAGCTCAATGACGAGGATATGACCGAAATGCAGAGTCTGGCATCCGATATCCTGCTAATGGAGCGTGGACAATCAAAGGCGGTAACAGGCAAGGAGCATCTGGAGCGGAACGACTTCATCATTGAGAAGCAGAAAGCCGAACTCCAACGCATTGAAGCCGCCAAGCGGCATAAGGAACAGCAGGTAAACCTTGCCGAACAGGAACTCCGTCAGGTGAAATCGGAGATACGCACGGACAAGCTCAAAGGCGCAGCCACCGATGCCGCTACGGTCATAGTAAGCGGAGTGGGTTCTCTTTTCGGTAGCGGGAAAATGAAGAAACTGGAACAATCCAATGAAGAATTGCGTCAGGAAATAGCCAAACGGGATAAGGGAATTGATGACTTGAAAGTCCAAATGCGGCACATGCAGGAACAGCACGGCAGGCAGATACGTAACCTGCAAGGAATACACAATCAGGAACTTGAAGCCAAAGACAAGGAAATATCACGGTTGAATGCTATTATTGAAAAAGCGTTCAAATGGTTCCCGATGCTCAAAGAGATGCTGAGAATGGAAAAGCTGTGCGCTGCCATCGGCTTCACCAAAGAAATGATAGAGAGCCTTCTGACGAAGAAAGAGGCTATCAGGTGCAATGGCATGATTTATTCCGAAGAACACAGGCGGAAGTTTAACATCAGAAACGATATTTTCAAGGTAGAGAGAAGTCCGACCAATGACAGTAAACTGGTACTGACCATAAACAGGCAGCCGATTGGAGAATGGTTCAAAGAACAGTTTGGCAAACTAAAACATAACTTGTGTGAACCAATAGAAGAACCGAAAAGGAATAGAGGACTTAGGGTGTAATCGCTAATTTATTCTAATTAAGCAGAAAGGAGTAATCAAATAGTATTTGGCTTGCTCCTTTTTTCCTATCTTATACTATCTTTGCATCCATGTTCAATTTATCATTTACAATTCAATTATGAGAATTATTAAAAGAATGTCTTTTCTTCTAATAGCTATTTTGTTTGGCTATACTTCTGTCTATTCACAAACACTGGCGGATGTGAAAATGGGTGAAGTTCTGAACAACGGTGATTTATTTCAAATTAGGGAGCAATATCCGATATTAAAGGATTCTGTCAGCATAGAAATGTTGAATCTTGTGTCTGAAGCGCAACTTGGTATAGGTTTCAATCAATTGGAAAGATCAGGTGTTGCATTGGATAGTCTGTTGCAGTTCCATCAGGCAGAGCTTGGTGCGGAGACATCAATAGGAATGGTAGCCTTGCAGGGTATGAATTTCTTGAATTTGGGAATGTATGAGCAAGCTGGAAAAGTTGGAGAAGGCTTGGTTAATGCGCTTAAAAATTCTGTACCGTTTGAAGCTCTTTATAGTTTTGTGTTTATAGAGAAAGTCGGCAAAGCACTTGCTAATGTACCTAAGCCTTATCTTGAACGCCCTGACCGGGACATTACTGTACCGTCAATTGTGGAAACAGTAGGAAGAGGCAAACATATTTATATTCCTGTGGAAGTAAACGGTATAACGAAAAACTATATTTTCGATACAGGCTGTTCATTTGGCAACTTCGTTTCAGAAAAGTATGCGGAAGAAGTAGGCTTGAAGGTTTTGGCAGATTCAATTCCTGTATCGGGTATGGAAATAGGCTTTGTAAAGCTTGCTATGGCGGATTCGTTGAAAATTGGAGAACTGGTATATCATCATCCTATTTTTATGGTTGCACCTCCTGACAATGAAGTGGACTCGGTGTTTGCATTTGACGGAGTGCTGGGCTATCACTTTATCAGGGACGCACGAGAAATAATCATAGACAATGAAGCAGGCAGATTTGTATTTCCACAGAAAACATCTGATGGAGAACCGAATATGTATTTGTCATCAAATACACCTCAAGTGAGAATTAGCTACAGTGGACATCCTTTTGATTTGATTTTTGATACAGGAAATGTAAAATCTGATTTGGGAAATAAATTTGCAGAAACATTTCCCGACGCAATAGAGGGGCTCGCTGAACAGACAACCTCCCGTGGAGGCTTTGGCGGAATATCACAAACAAAAGCAGTTGTATTACCCGAATTCCGTTTTGAAGTAGCAGGTTCCACTGTTAAATTATATAATACGGAGGTCGTTAAAAATACGGAATCCGGCAGTCAGTTATTTTCCGGCTCATTAGGAGCGGATTTCGTACTATCATTCAAACGGCTGGTTATTAACTATCAGAACATGTTTATACGTGGAGAAAAATAGCAATAGCCGCAATAATGAGATTAAGGGGCAAACTTCAAAGTAAGTTTAGCCCTTTCTTTTTGCTTCTTAATGAAAAACACCCGACTTTACATTCTTGGGTGTAAAATCGGGTGTCTATTTCACAAAACATTGATTTTCAATGTTTATTGCGGTGCGTACGGGACTCGAACCCGTGACCCCATGCGTGACAGGCATGTATTCTAACCAGCTGAACTAACGCACCAGATTTTTATTGTTTCGTTGCTATCTCTCTCGATTGCGGTTGCAAAGGTACGTCTTTTTTTGAAATCTGCAATAGCTAAAGCGAAAAAAATATTTTTTTCAGATAAAAGCCGATTATATCACTTTTATACTAACTTTGCCAAAGTAACTTGAATCCTAAAAAAACATTATCATGAAAGCAACTCCTATCGAACGAAATATCATCGACCAGACCATCGACGAGTTCCACCTGGCAGATTTCGCCAAAGCCACTATCCGGGAAGTGAAAGCCATTGCTGCCAAGGCAGAAGCCTTGTCTGGAGTAGAGTTTATCAAGATGGAAATGGGCGTACCCGGACTTCCTCCTTCCTCCGTCGGCGTAGAAGCCGAAATCGAGGCCTTGAAAAACGGTATAGCCAGCCTATATCCGGACATCAACGGACTCCCTTCCCTCAAAACGGAGGCATCCCGGTTTGTAAAGGCATTCATCAACGTCGACATCGCGCCCGAAGGCTGCGTACCGGTAACCGGATCCATGCAAGGCACGTTTGCCTCGTTCCTCACCTGCAGCCAATGCGACCCCAAGAAAGACACCATCCTTTTTATCGATCCGGGGTTCCCTGTCCAAAAACAGCAACTGGTCGTCATGGGACAAAAATATGAAACTTTTGATGTCTACAATTACCGCGGTGACAAGCTGAAAGACAAGCTGGAAAGTTATCTGAGCAAGGGGAATATAGCTGCCATCATCTATTCCAACCCCAACAATCCCAGCTGGGTCTGCCTGAAAGACCAGGAATTGCGCATCATCGGTGAGCTGGCCACCCAATACGACACCATTGTTCTGGAAGACTTGGCCTATTTTGCCATGGACTTCCGACAAGACATGAGCCGGCCGTTCCAACCTCCCTACCAACCTTCGGTAGCCCACTATACGGACCACTACATCCTGCTCATTTCAGGGTCCAAAGCCTTCAGCTATGCAGGACAACGCATCGGAGTGAGCTGTATATCGGACAAGTTGTATCACCGCGCCTACCCGGGACTAACCCAACGATATGGAGGAGGCACCTTCGGCACCGTATTTATCCACCGGGTACTCTATGCCCTTTCATCGGGTACCAGCCACTCGGCACAATATGCCATGGCGGCCATGCTGAAAGCAGCCAACGACGGACAATACAATTTCCTGAACGAAGTCAAGGTGTATGGTGAACGGGCACGGAAACTGAAAGAGATTTTCTTGCGCCACGGCTTCCATCTCGTATATGACAACGATTTGGGTGAACCCATAGCCGACGGTTTCTACTTTACCATCGGATATCCGGGCATGACCAGCGGAGAGTTGGCCAAGGAGCTGATGTACTATGGTGTAAGTGCCATCTCACTGGTGACAACCGGAAGTTCTCAGGAAGGACTGCGGGCATGTACCTCCTTTATACAAGACCATCAATATGCTTTGCTGGACGAACGGATGGCGTTGTTTGCCGAAAACCATCCCATCTGAGAGAACCGCCCCAGATACGCCACAAGGGCATATCGATAATATTTTGTAAAAAAAGATGGCATATACCTTTGGATTTCGAATAATTATCTGTAACTTAGGGGCATGCCTGAAAGTATAGATATATTCAAAATAGAGAGTAACCATGTACTCCCGACGCGCGGAAAGATTCTGATTTCCGAACCTTTCCTGTGTGACAAGCTCTTCAGCAGGTCTGTCATCCTCATGATAGACCATACTTGCGAAGGGAGCATGGGACTTGTCATGAACAAGCTGTCCTCCCTGTCACTGGCAGAAATCTTCGAAGACCTCGACGGAAAGGAGAACATCCCCATTTATTGGGGAGGACCGCTTGGCACGGACACCATCTTCTATATCCATACCTTGACCGACATTCCCCACTCTCTCCCCTTGGGGAAAGGGCTCTATATGAACGGCGACTTCGAATCTGTCAAGGAATACATCAGACAAGGAAAAGAGATTGAAGGAAAAATCCGTTTCTTTGTAGGTTATTCCGGATGGGAGAAAGGACAATTGCATGAGGAAATCCAAATGAATACATGGATTGTAAGCCAGACATCCAACGCCTCATTGATGGACGAAAAGGAATCTTCCGACTTATGGCGTACATCGCTGGACAGACTGGGCGGCAAGTACAAAATATGGTCACGCTTTCCACAAAGGCCCGGCCTGAACTAAGGATGAAGACGCTGGAGCATCACTACATCCTTATATTGGCCGCCTGCGAACCACCACTCCTTCAATACGCCACATTCCACAAAGCCACATGATGCAAAAAGGTGGCGGCTGGCTTCATTGTCGACCGCCACATGAGCTGTCAGCTGGTGCATGAACAGAAAACCGAAAAGATAATCGCACAACAACGACAAAGCCTCACGGGCGTACCCTTTTCCCTGAAATATCTTACGGATAGCAATGCCAATCTCTCCCCTTCGATGTATCGGGACAAAGTCGGTCACGTCGACCGTACCTACTACCTGCCCGTCTTCACAACGAACAATCATCAGCCGAAGTTGCCTGTCGGCAAACATATCGCTTTGGGAATCTTCCATGTACTGCTTCAACACATATTTGGAATACGGCACCGTAAAATTGGATACATCCCACGTCTCGGGATCGTTTTCCATGCAATAGAGCACCTCCAAATCTTCAGGTTCCATTGCCCTGAGGCGCACAAGCTCCCCTTGAAAAAAAACCGGCTTCATAACTTTTCCTCCACGTCGCGTTCAATGTGCAGCTCCCGGCGTAAACGCTCCTCACCCGGCAGGCAAAACAACGATGCCGTCAAGGCAATGAGTCCACACAAAAGTCCTGTCGTACTCAACATTGCATAATATGTAAGGAAGCCGGCTATCACGGGAAGGGCCAGCAACACCATCCGCATGCCGCTCCAGAATACATACATCTGCAAGGCCCGCCCCATGGCGGCAACATCTATCCTGCGCTTCAACACCCAGGCAAACAATTTCAAGGATACCGGTACGCAAATCGCCGCCAGCAGGATGCAAAGCGCTTCGGCAAAGTAAGTGGTCCGCACGTCACCGGCATAATATCCAACCCAGCCTTCGGTCGTTTCACCCAAAAACACCACAACCACCGGCACAAGCCAGAAACTTATATAGAGGGTCCGAAGGAGTCGGGCCGCCTTTCTGATCAGTTCATCCATTATCTATTTCGCTATTTTTTTAAATTATAAAGTCCCATTGAACGGAGTACGGTTCACAATGCTGCGTCCCAACGTCACCTCGTCAGCATACTCCAGCTCGTCGCCCACCGAAATACCCCGGGCGATGACCGAAAGCTTCACATCCAGCTTCTCCAGTTTGCGGTAAATGTAGAAGTTGGTCGTATCGCCCTCCATGGTCGTACTCAACGCCAGAATCACTTCCTTGATGCCACCGGCCTTGACCCGCTCCACCAGGCTGTCTATCTGCAAGTCGCCCGGCCCGATGCCGTCCATCGGAGAAATGACCCCGCCCAATACATGATACAGCCCGCGGAACTGCTGGGTAGCCTCCACCGCCATCACGTCGCGGATGTTCTCGACCACACACACAATCGAAGCGTCGCGCTGGGGGTTGGAACAGATACGGCAGACGTCGGTATCGGAAATGTTGTGACACACCTTGCAATACTTCACTTCGTGCTTCAAGGTGACGATGGCCCGCCCGAAGGCTTCGACCGTCGCCGTATCCTGACGCAACAAATGAAGCACCAGACGCATGGCCGTCTTGCGGCCCACTCCCGGCAATTTGGCAAATTCACTCACTGCCTTCTCCAACAATACTGAAGGGAACTGTCCGTTCATAGCTAAAAACTTTCACATTGCGGGCGCAAAGATAACGAAATAAGTGCTACCTTTGCAATGGGTATAACACTAAATTTTGATAGAAAACATGGAGATAACCAGTGCAGAATTCATTATCAGCAACACCGACGTACGCAAATGTCCGGCCGGCAACCTGCCCGAATACGCCTTCATCGGGCGTTCGAACGTAGGCAAGTCGAGCCTCATCAACATGCTGACCGGCCGGAAAGGCCTGGCCATGACCTCGGCGACTCCCGGAAAGACCATGCTGATCAACCATTTCCTCATCAACAGGAACTGGTACATCGTAGACCTTCCCGGCTATGGATATGCCAAACGTGGTTTCAAGGGACAGGAGCAAATCAAGAACATCATCGAAAGCTATATCCTGCAACGCCCCCAGATGACCAGTCTCTTTGTCCTGATAGACAGCCGGCTGGAACCCCAACCCATCGACCTGCAATTCATCGAATGGCTGGGCGAGAACGGCATCCCCTTCTCCATCGTCTTTACCAAAGCCGACAAGCTGAAGAGCGGCAAACTGGGAGCCAACGTAGCAGGCTACCTGAAGAAACTGGAAGAGCAATGGGAAGAACTTCCTCCCTACTTTGTCACTTCTTCGGAAAACCGACTGGGACGAAAAGAACTATTGGACTATATAGAAACGATCAACCAACAAATAAAATAATGTGAGGAGAAAGAATTATGAAGAAAATGAATGTTTTGGGCTGCATCGCCCTCGTTTTGTTGGCCATTCCTGCCAATGGACATGCACAATCGTTGAAAGACCTGTTCAACAAGGACAACATTGAGAAAGTAGTCAATGCCGTCACCGACAAAAATACGGCTTCCATGACCGGCACATGGACCTTCACAGGTACAGCCCTGGAATTCGAATC
Source organism: Mediterranea massiliensis (assembly GCF_900128475.1). GTDB lineage: Bacteria > Bacteroidota > Bacteroidia > Bacteroidales > Bacteroidaceae > Bacteroides > Bacteroides massiliensis_E. The sequence continues at coordinate 290,559 of NZ_LT635836.1, forward strand.
GGACAACCTGCTCCAGAAGGCAGGAGGCTCGCTGGCTTCCTCGGCCGTAGAGAAGAAGCTGGACGAACAGCTGGCCAAAATCGGCATCAAGCCGGGACAGCTCACGTTTACTTTCGACGCCGACAGTACCTTTACGGCTACCGTGGGCTCCAAACCACTGAACGGAACCTACTCGTATGACGCATCGACCCAAAAGGTCAACCTGAAATTCGTCAAGCTCATCGGACTGAATGCCAAGGTGAACTGCACTTCCAGCTCCATGGACCTGCTGTTCAACGCCGACAAGCTGCTCCAGCTGCTCACCTACCTGTCCAGCAAGAGCAACAACAGCACACTGCAGACCATCGGATCGCTGGCCGAAAGCTATGACGGCATGCTCGTAGGACTGGGACTGGAAAAGAAGGAGAACTAAAAATTCCCAGTTGGAGAAATGTTTTCCTCCAACTGGGAATTTTTAAAATCCTAAGGACATAAAAAAGAGGCCCGAAATCGGACCTCTTTTTTGTGGAGCGGAAAACGAGACTCGAACTCGCGACCCCAACCTTGGCAAGGTTGTGCTCTACCAACTGAGCTATTTCCGCGATTGCATTACCTTTAATAGTGCCCAGAACAGGACTCGAACCTGCATGCCTCTCGACACACGCACCTGAAACGTGCGCGTCTACCAATTCCGCCACCTGGGCATTCGTCGTTGCAATCTTAAAATGGAGCGGAAAACGAGACTCGAACTCGCGACCCCAACCTTGGCAAGGTTGTGCTCTACCAACTGAGCTATTTCCGCAGTTTCAAGATACGTGAAGAGAAGGAGACTCGAACTCCCACGACATAATTGTCACTACCCCCTCAAAGTAGCGCGTCTACCAATTCCGCCATCTCTCCAGACCTTTCAATCTTTCAAAGAACTGACTACAAAACCTGGTGCCCAGAACAGGACTCGAACCTGCATGCCTCTCGACACACGCACCTGAAACGTGCGCGTCTACCAATTCCGCCACCTGGGCATTGGGTTATTGCAATCATTTCAATGGAGCGGAAAACGAGACTCGAACTCGCGACCCCAACCTTGGCAAGGTTGTGCTCTACCAACTGAGCTATTTCCGCGTTTGCGGTTGCAAAGGTAGGTATTTTCCGCAAACCTGCAAACATTCCAGCTACTTTTTTCAGCAAATAAATTCACGTTGACAAACAGACTTCTGATTATCAGTCCATTCTGTCACGATAATCTTCGTAAGAAAATTTTCGGAAGACCTTGGCCTCACCCTTTTCGGTCCACATGGCGATGGCCGGATGGTGAATTCCGTTGAACATATTGGTCTTGACGGTCGTGTAGTGTATCATGTCCTCGAAGACGATACGCTCCCCTATTTGCAGTTCATGGTCGAAGCTCCAGTCGCCCATATAGTCGCCGCTCAGGCAGGAATTGCCGCCCAGCCGGTAGACATACGGCCCCTGCGCACCCATCTGCGCGCCGCGTACGGCAGGCTGGTAGGGCATCTCCAGGCAGTCGGGCATGTGGCAGGTGAAGCTCACGTTCAGGATGGCGGTGCGGATGCCGCGGTTCTCCACGATGTCCACCACCTCGGACGTCAGTACGCCCGTCTGCCACGTGAAGGCCGAGCCGGGTTCAAGGATGATACGCAGGTTGGGATAACGCCTCCTGAGGCCCTGTAGCAAGCCGATAAGGTGCTCCACGTCGTAGTCCTTGCGGGTCATCAAGTGACCGCCGCCCAGATTGAGCCACTTCAGCTGGGAGAACCAGCGGGCAAACTTCTCTTCCAGGTGCGCCAGCGTGCGCTCCAGTTCGTAGGACGACGACTCGCAATGGCAATGGCAGTGGAAGCCCTCAATGCCCTTCGGCAGACAGTCGGGTAGCTGTTCGGCCATCACGCCGAAGCGGGTGCCGGGGGCGCAGGGATTGTAGAGTTCGGTCTCCACCTCCGAATACTCGGGGTTCACGCGGATGCCGCACGAGATGCCGCTCCCCCCGGCCTCCACCATCGGATAGAAGCGGCGGAACTGCGACAGGGAGTTGAACGTGATGTGGCTGCTGCAACGCATGATTTCGGGGAAGTCGGCTTCGGTATAGGCCGGCGAATAGGTGTGTGCCTTGCTTCCGAACTCCTCGAGCGCCAGACGCGCCTCGTAGACGGAGCTGGCCGTGGAGTGGTCGATATACTCGCGGAAGATGGGGAACGAGCGCCACATGGCAAACGACTTGAAGGCAAGGATGATTTCCACACCGGCACGGTCGGCCACGCTCTTGATGAGTGTCAGATTCTTGCGCAGCAACTCTTCTTCCATGATGTAGCAGGGAGAAGGGAAAAGGGTAAAGTCTATCATGTATCTGTCTTTATTTAATGTTCTTGAAATTCAATTATTTCATTGATAATCAACAATTCATCCAGTTCATCCGAAAGCGGCCTTCCGCCGCCCGGAACCGGGCAATGTTTTGCCCCAGAGAAAGCAATGTTTTCGGGTAAAGAAAGCAATGTTTTCTTCCTTGAAAAGCAATGCTTTTCCACGCTTCATCCGACAACCTTGAAGCGGGCAAAGCGCAGGAGCAGCTGCTTCTCGCCCGCATGCTCGAAGCGGATGGTAGCCTTGGCGTTGTCGCCCTCGCCTTCCACCCGCAGCACCTCACCGCGGCCGAAGCGTTCGTGCTCTATCAGTTGCCCTGCCTGCAGGCCTCCCCCGCCCGACGGAGCCGGAGCGGCGCTGGTCGCGGCCTCCACCCGCTTCAGCTTGCGGGGCATGGTGGAGGCGATGAGCGGTTCGCGCGAGAACTTCCGTTCGCCTGCGGGCGATGAAGCCGACGTGCCATACTGGGGACGCGAGGCGGAACGGAACAGGTCGTCCGACGAACGGCGGAAGCGTTCGGCTCCCTCGTCCACCCGCCGGCCCAATAAAGCGTTCTGCGGCAGGCTCAGGTAGCGCGCGTCGATGTCGTGCAGGAAGCGGCTGGGGCTGCCGAACTCGGTCTTGCCGTAGCGCATGCGCGTCTTGGCGTACGACAGGAAGCAATGCTCCTCGGCACGGGTGATGGCCACATAGAACAGGCGGCGCTCCTCCTCCAGGGCACGGGGCGAATCGACCGTCATGGCGCTGGGGAAGAGGTTCTCCTCCATGCCCACCACAAAGACGTTGCGGAACTCCAGTCCCTTGGCCGAATGGACGGTCATCAGCGTAATCTTCTCGCCGTCGTCGTCCTTGTCCGAGTCCTGGTCGGTGAGCAGCGACACTTCAGAGAGGAAGTCGCCCAGGGCAATGTGTTCGTTGCCCTCCTCCAGCCGTTCGGCGCAGAAGTCCCTCATGCCGTTCATCAGCTCCTCGATGTTCTCCTTCCGGCTGAGGTTCTCGGGCGAATTGTCCTGGCAGACGTCGTTGATGATGCCCGCCTGCCGCACGATGTCCTCGCCCAGCTCGCTGGCATTCTTCCGTCCCAAGTCGTCCATGAAGGAAGCTATCAGGTCGCGGAATCCCTGAAGCTTGCCCGCCGTACCCTTGTTGAAGTTCAGCCCGTAGGCCAGCGGCTCGCAGAGGACAGCCCACAGGCTGACATTGTTCAACGTAGCCGCGGCCACAATCTTGCCCACCGTCGTGTCGCCGATGCCGCGGGCGGGATAGTTGATGATGCGCTTGAAGGCCTCTTCGTCGTTGGGATTGGCCACGAGGCGGAAGTAGGCTATCACGTCCTTGATTTCCTTGCGCTGGTAGAAGGACAGGCCGCCGTAGATGCGGTAGGGCATGTTGCGCTTGCGCAGGGCCTCTTCGAAGATGCGACTCTGGGCATTGGTGCGGTAGAGCACAGCAAAGTCGGCATAGCCATAGCCCGACTGGCGGCGCAGGGCGGCTATCTTGTTCACCACCATCTCGCCCTCCTCCACGTCGCTGTAGGCCTGAAGGACGCCGATGGGCTCGCCGGGGTCCTTCTCGGAGAACACGTCCTTGTGTATCTGCCGCTGGTTCTTGCTGATGAGGCTGTTGGCGGCAGACACGATGGTCTGCGTGGAGCGGTAGTTCTGCTCCAGCTTGAAGACGCGCGTGCCGGGGAAAGTCTTGGTGAAATAGAGGATATTGTCGATGTCCGCCCCGCGGAAGGAGTAGATGCTCTGTGCGTCGTCGCCCACCACGCAGACGTGCTGGTGGTTCTTGGCCAGCTGGAGCACGATGCTGTGCTGGGCCACGTTCGTGTCCTGATACTCGTCCACGAGGATGTAGCGGAACTGCTCCTGATAGCGGGCCAGCACGTCGGGATGGTCGCGGAAGAGCAGGAAGGTATAGAACAGCAGGTCGTCGAAGTCCATCGCATCGGCCTGGCGGCAACGTTCCCAGTAGCGGCGGTACACATCGCGCAGGGCGGGCACCTGGGCCGCGCAATCGTACTCGTATGCCTCCTTGCTGCGGGCATAGTCGGCGGGCGACACGAGGTGGTTCTTCGCGTTGGAGATGCGCGACTGTATCAAGCCCGGCTTATAGGCCTTCTCGTTGAGCTGCATTTCCTTGACGATGGAGCGTATCAGGCTCTTGCTGTCGGCCGTGTCGTAGATGGTGAACTGATGCGTGAACCCCAGCACATCGGCCTCGGTATGGAGGATGCGCAGGAACAGGGAGTGGAACGTACCCATCCACAACCAGCGCGCCCGTTCGGGGCCCACCTGGCGGGCGATGCGCGCCTTCATCTCGCGCGCCGCCTTGTTGGTAAAGGTCAGGGCCAGGATGTTCCACGGCTGGTAACCGTTCTCCAGCAGCCAGGCTATCTTGTAGGTCAGCACGCGGGTCTTCCCCGAGCCCGCGCCCGCAATCACCAGCGAAGGCCCGTCGTTGTAGAGCACGGCGGCACGCTGGCTTTCGTTCAGTTCGTTGATATAGTCGGACATATATATGCGTTGTCTTATTCTTCCTTATTATATACTGTGATGCAAAGCTGGTGCAAAGATACGGAAAAGCCCCGAACATTTCCCCCGCCGAAGTGTTGATATTACAAAGCATTCTTCGTATATTTGTATCGAAAGAAGAATTATTAACCTTATAACCATACCACGTATGACACTCATTACATTAATCGCAACGCTTATGATGTTCAACATGCCCACACTTCCGTATGCCCACAACGCATTGGAACCTGTAATCAGTCAGTCCACCATCGACTTCCACTACGGGAAGCATCTGCAGACCTATGTCAACAACCTGAACAGCCTTGTCCCCGGCACCGAGTTCGAGGGCAAGACACTCGAGGAAATCGTTGCCACCGCCCCCGACGGTCCTATCTTCAACAATGCCGGACAAGTACTGAACCACACGTTCTACTTCCTCCAGTTCACCCCCGCCCCTGCCCGCCACGAACCCGAAGGCACGCTGGCCGACGCCATCCGCCGCGACTTCGGAAGCTTCGACAATTTCAAGAAAGAATTTACGGCGGCCGCCACAGGCCTCTTCGGCTCCGGCTGGGCCTGGCTCTCGGCCGACAAGGACGGCAAACTGCACATCACCAAGGAAGCCAACGGCAGTAACCCCCTCCGTGCGGGCCTCACGCCCCTGCTCACCTTCGACGTGTGGGAGCATGCCTATTACCTGGATTACCAGAACCGCCGAGCCGACCATCTGCAAGCACTATGGGACATCATCGACTGGCCAGCCGTAGAAAAGAGACTGAAATGACCAACTTCCCCGTCCTTACGGGACTTCCATCCCCACTTGACGCATCCACCGGGCACAAACGCGGCGGATGCGTTTCTGTTTCCATACCATCTAACATATTTTAAAGGAAAAGATTGGCTTCTCCAGCAAGGATTCATTAACTTTGCTAAACTTAACAATTCCGGCAAAGGATATGAAACTTATCGTTGTGACACCACCCACATTTTTTGTGGAAGAAGACCAAATCATCACCGCCCTCTTCGAGGAAGGGCTGGACATCCTGCACTTGCGTAAGCCGGAAACGCCGGCCATGTACTCGGAACGTCTGCTGACCCTCATTCCCGAAAAATATCATCGGCGCATCGTCACCCACGAGCATTTCTACCTGCAAAACGAATTCAACCTGCTGGGCATCCACTTGAATGCCCGCAACCCCAAGGAGCCACACGACTATGCAGGAAACGTCAGTTGCACCTGCCACTCCATCGACGAGCTGAAAAACAAGAAGCACTTCTACGACTATGTATTCCTGAGTCCTGTATTCGACTGCATCACCAAGGCAGGAGTGACTGCCGGCTTCACCCCCGAAGAGCTGCGCGCCGCAGGCAAAGAGAGGATTATCGACAACAAGGTCATGGCCTTCGGAGGCATTACACCCGACAACATCCTCCAAGTGAAAGACTTCGGATTTGGAGGAGCCGTCGTGATGGGCGACTTGTGGAACAAGTTCAACGCCTGTACCGACCGCGACTATACGGGAGTCATCCGCCATTTCAAGCATTTGAAGGAAATGGCCGACTGAAAAAGCCGTCGTATCACGCCCTCGGACAGCCTTCCGTTTGCCCAGCCTAAAGCAACCGTTTGTCCAGCTTAAAGCAACCGTTTACCCAGCTTAAAACCAACCTTTGCCCAGCCTAAAGCAACCATTTGCCCAGCTCAAAAGAAACGTTCACCCGACTGAAAACTAAAAGAGGGGTGCATCCATGGATGCACCCCTCTATGTTTAACGGACCAACGTCCACATTAATCTTCGATAGCAGCCTGCGCCGCAGCCAGACGGGCAATAGGCACACGGAACGGAGAGCAGCTGACGTAGTTCAAACCAACCTTGTGGCAGAACTTCACAGACGAAGGCTCACCGCCATGCTCGCCGCAGATACCGCACTTCAGGTCGGGACGAACAGCACGTCCTTTCTCTGTAGCCATACGGATAAGCTGACCTACACCGTTCTGGTCGAGTACCTGGAAGGGATCGACCTTCAGAATCTTCTTCTCCAGATATACGGGGAGGAAGGAAGCAATGTCATCGCGCGAATAGCCGAAGGTCATCTGCGTCAGGTCGTTCGTACCGAAGGAGAAGAACTCGGCAGAAGAGGCGATGCGGTCGGCCGTCAAAGCAGCACGAGGCACCTCAATCATTGTACCTACCTTGAAATCGATGCTGTCACCCACTTCTTCGAACAGCTTGGCAGCTTCGGCGCGGATTACCTTCTCCTGTTCCTTGAATTCATAAAGGATACCTGTCAGCGGAACCATGATTTCGGGATGCGTTTCCACTCCCTCTTTCTTCAGTTCAAGAGCGGCACCCAAGATGGCACGCGTCTGCATCTGAGTGATTTCAGGATAGGTATTACCCAGACGGCAGCCACGGTGTCCCAGCATCGGATTGTGTTCGCAAAGGGCTTCCACACGCTGCTGGATGTATTGCAGACTTACACCCATGGCTTCGGCCATCTCCTGCTGTCCCTTCAAATCATGAGGTACAAACTCGTGCAAAGGCGGGTCGAGCAGACGAACGGTAACAGGATAGCCTGCCATGGCCTTGAAGATGCCCTTGAAGTCGGCCTGCTGATAAGGCAAAATCTTGTGCAAAGCCTTACTGCGGCCTTCCGCATCTTCCGCCAGAATCATTTCACGCATGGCTTTGATCTTCTCACCTTCAAAGAACATGTGCTCCGTACGGCACAAACCGATACCTACAGCACCAAAGCTACGGGCCACAGAAGCATCATGAGGCGTATCGGCATTGGTACGCACCTTCAACTTCGCATATTTGTCGGCCAGTTTCATCAGTTCGGCAAAGTCGCCCGACAGCTCGGCAGCTTTCGTTTCAACCTTTCCTTTATATACTTCACCGGTACTACCATTGAACGAAATGAAGTCTCCTTCTTTCAAAACAACTCCATCAACCTCTACAGTACGGGCCTTATAGTCAATATTCAATGCTCCTGCACCCGAAACACAGCACTTACCCATGCCACGGGCTACAACGGCTGCATGCGAAGTCATACCACCGCGAGCCGTCAGAATACCTTCGGCCACAGCCATACCTGCCAAGTCTTCAGGTGACGTCTCAATACGCACCATCACGACACGCTTGCCGGCAGCACGCCATTCGGCCGCATCATCGGCAAAGAAAACAATCTGACCGCAGGCGGCACCCGGAGAAGCCGGCAGACCACGAGTCAGCACCTTGGCCTGCTTCAAAGCCGTCTTGTCGAATACGGGGTGAAGCAACTCGTCAAGTTTGTTAGGTTCACAACGCATCAGAGCCGTCTTCTCGTCAATCATACCCTGACGGAGCAAATCCATGGCAATCTTCACCATTGCGGCACCTGTACGCTTACCGTTACGGGTCTGCAGGAACCAGAGCTTGCCTTCCTGTACCGTGAATTCCATATCCTGCATATCACGGTAGTGGTTTTCCAACTTCGTCTGCAGGGCATCCAGTTCCTTGTAGATTTCGGGCATGGCCTCTTCCATGGAAGGATATTTGGCAGCACGCACTTCCTCGCTGATACCAGCCAGTTCGGCCCAGCGCTGCGAACCGATCTTGGTAATCTGCTGCGGCGTACGGATACCGGCTACTACGTCTTCGCCCTGTGCATTGATCAGGTATTCACCGTTGAACAGGTCTTCACCCGTAGCGGCATCACGGCTGAAGCATACACCTGTTGCCGAAGTATCGCCCATATTACCGAACACCATAGCCTGTACACTGACAGCCGTACCCCATTCGTCGGGTATACCTTCCATCTTGCGATACAGGATGGCACGTTCGTTCATCCAGGAATTGAAGACGGCGCAAATGGCGCCCCACAACTGTTCGTAAGCACAAGTCGGAAAATCCTTGCCCGTACGTTCCTTGACTGCAGCCTTGAAGCGCTTTACCAGTTCTTTCAAATCCTCTACTTCCAGCTCATTGTCAAGCTTCACGCCTTTGGCATGCTTGACATCTTCTATAATGGCTTCGAAAGGATCAATATCATCTTTGTTGGTAGGTTTCATACCCAGCACCACGTCACCATACATCTGCACAAAACGACGGTAGGAATCCCATGCAAAGCGGGAATTGCCAGTCTTGCGAGCCAATCCTTCCACAACGTCATCGTTCAATCCCAGGTTCAAAATGGTATCCATCATACCCGGCATGGAAGCGCGCGCACCCGAACGGACAGAAACCAGCAACGGGTTTTCGACGTCACCAAACTTGGAACGCATCAAGGTCTCCACATGTGCAATGGCTTTTTCGACATCATCTTTCAACAGGGCCACTATCTTTTCCTGTCCCATTTCATAGTATTCTGTACATACCTCCGTTGTAATGGTAAATCCGGGAGGAACCGGTACACCTATCAGATTCATTTCAGCCAGATTGGCACCCTTGCCACCCAGCAGGTTTCTCATGTCGGCCTTGCCTTCCGCATGGCCATTTCCAAAAGTATAAACTCTTTTTCTATCCATAATATTGAAAAGGTTTTGATTGTGACTTTTTCATTTCTTGCCCGCAAAGCTAAATATATTTCGCATACTATAAAACTTTTTGCAGAGAAATTTTATGCAAAAATGCAATTTCGACATTGCAATCTTTATTATTTCACCAAAACACCAATAATTAGCAAAAAATAGCTATTTTTGCAGCAGAATTTATTAGACTGGTGTAAAAGTGGCAAGAAAAAGAAAAGAACTTCCCCTGCTGGAAAAAGTAACAATAACGGACGTGGCTGCCGAAGGAAAAGCCATAGCAAAAGTCAACGACCTCGTCATATTCGTACCATACGTTGTTCCCGGAGATGTAGTCGATTTGCAAATCAAGAGGAAAAAGCATCATTATGCCGAAGCGGAAGCAGTAAAATTTCACGAATACTCGCCGAAAAGAGCCGTCCCCTTCTGCCAGCACTATGGCGTGTGTGGCGGATGCAAATGGCAGGTCCTTCCCTATGAGGAACAAATCAAGTACAAGCAAAAACAGGTAACTGACAACCTGACGCGCATCGGAAAAATCGAACTGCCGGAGATTTCCCCCATATTAGGATCGGACAAGACCCGGTTCTATCGGAACAAACTGGAATACACCTTCTCCAACAAACGATGGCTTACAGCCGAAGAAGTGGAAAAAGATGCGGTATACGACCAAATGAACGCCGTAGGATTTCATATTCCCAATGCCTTCGACAAAGTACTGGCCATTGAAAAATGCTGGCTGCAGGACGATGTTTCAAACCGCATCCGCAATGCCATACGCGACTACGCCTACGAGCACAACTATACCTTCAACAACATCCGTACGCACGAAGGCATGTTGCGCAACCTCATCATCCGCACATCATCGACAGGCGAGCTGATGGTGATCCTTGTCTGCCGCATTGAACGAGACGAAGAGATGGAATTGTTCAAAAAGCTGTTGCAGCATGTGGCCGACACTTTCCCTGAAATCACTTCCTTACTATATATAGTAAACAATAAAGTAAACGATACCATTACCGACCTCGATGTACTGACATTTAAAGGGAAAGACCATATTTTTGAAGAAATGGAAGGACTGCGCTTCAAAGTAGGTCCCAAATCGTTCTATCAGACCAATTCTGAACAAGCCTACAAACTGTACAAAGTGGCAAGAAGCTTTGCAGGTCTCACAGGCAACGAACTGGTATACGACCTCTACACAGGTACAGGCACCATTGCCAACTTCGTATCCCGCCAAGCCAGACAAGTCATCGGCATCGAATATGTACCCGAGGCCATTGAGGACGCCAAGGTCAATTCGGCAATCAACGGAATAGACAATACCCTCTTCTTTGCCGGCGACATGAAGGACATCCTGACGCAGGACTTTATCGGACAATACGGACGGCCGGATGTCATCATAACCGATCCACCCCGCGCAGGCATGCACCCCGATGTCATCAACGTCATTCTGGCAGCTCAGCCACAACGCATCGTCTACGTCAGCTGCAATCCGGCAACCCAGGCACGCGACTTGCAACTGCTGGACACGAAGTATCGGGTGACTGCCGTACAACCGGTCGACATGTTCCCCCATACCCACCATGTAGAAAATGTCGTACTCCTTGAATTGAGAGAACAACCTGCATCCGAAAACCTATAAACTGAAATTGCCGTGGCAAAAGAAAGAATAACCGCACGGGCCCGTACCCAATATACGGACTATCTGGTCAAAGAACCGATGGAACTGATGGAGTTCCTGGCAGCCAAAATGCCGCAAGCCAGCCGCACCAAACTGAAGATGCTGCTGAGCAAACGCGTCGTGTTTGTCGACAACGTCATCACCACCCAATACAATTTCCCGCTGAAACTGGGCATGAAGGTCCAGATAAGCCGGGATAAAGGCAATAAGGAATTCCATAACAAGCTGCTGAAGATTGTCTACGAGGATGCTTACCTCATTGTGATAGAAAAGATGCAAGGATTGCTCTCGGTCAGCACTGAGCGTCAAAAAGAACGCACAGCCTGCACCATCCTGAACGAATATCTCAAACGCTCGGGACGCAACAACCGGGTATATGTAGTCCATCGCCTGGATCGGGACACATCGGGACTCATGATGTTTGCCAAAGACGAAAAGACCCAGCACACCCTGCGTGACAATTGGCATCGGATCGTTTTCGACCGCCGATATGTAGCCGTAGTAGCCGGAGAGATGGAAAAAGACCAGGGTGTCGTACATTCTTGGCTTACCGACCGCAAACTATACGTATACTCCAGTCCGACGGACGATGGAGGAAAGGAAGCCATCACCCACTACCGGACCATCAAACGGGCCAACGGCTATTCACTCGTAGAACTGCATCTGGAAACTGGACGGAAAAACCAGATCCGAGTCCACATGCAAGACCTGGGACATCCGATTATCGGTGACGGACGGTATGGCATCGAAGATCTGAATCCAATCGGACGCCTGGCTCTCCACGCTTTCAAGCTCTGCTTCTACCATCCCATTACCGGCGAAAAGATGCAGTTTGAAACGCCCTACCCTTCTGAATTCAAAAACCTGCTTCTCAAGAAATAGAACCTACAAAAAAAATGAAGCGCGGAATGCCACAACTGAACATTCCGCGTTTCATTTGTTCTATAGTTTCAATAGAGAGGTATCATTTGTAGTCCGCATCAGCAAAGGTAACCTCCACACCATCCAGCTTGCCAGACAAATAGTGCTCGCGTACCCAGACATTCTCAAAATAGACAATATTCCCTGCCCCGAAATCAAGACGCAAACCTTCTTTGGCACTATCCATCCATTCCCAGTCAAAATTACGGGTCAACGAACTGTAAGGACGGCTTTGGCCCACATAATAATATTCATAGATTTCCTGACCGCTATAATCAAGCTTCGCAAATTTCAGCTGATGGACACAGGTTACCGCAAGATTTTCTTCATTAGTCATTTCATACGTCTCCGTCCATGTATGGGCACACAAACCTTCATCGGTATTTTGAATGGTTTCATACACCACATCATCACCACAGGAAGCCATTACCGGGACTAATATACAAAGTGTCAAGACTTTCACAAAATCTAAAATTCTCATATTCTTTCTTTTTACGTTATTACTGCCGACAAACATACAGAAAAATGTCGGTATAAACTAAATTTTAGTAAAAAGAATAACAGTTGGATTAAACTTTTGTTTCATCGCCCGGTCTAAAAAACATGAAACTTAAAACATGAAATTATGAAAAAGTCTGTAACCTTTATTCTTCTATTAGCGGCAATCTGTACGATAAACATATCCTATGCCGCCAATCCGAAAGTGACCGAACCCCCTTTGGCAGTGGACCAACACCCCAAACATCAGAAGCATCATAAACCCGACAAATCCGACAGGCCTGGCAGACCTGACAAACCCGACAATAAGCGCAGACCACATCATAAAAAGAGACCCGCTCCACCCATCGGGGCTCATTATAGGGAAAAACCGGCCCATTGCATTGAGATTATGTTCAATCATTCTCCCTATTTCTATGCCGGTGGCATATATTACAGGCCGGAACGAACCGGTTATGTCGTGGTACGTCCAAAAATCGGCATGGTTGTTCCCCTCCTTCCCACCAACGGTGTATACAAAATCAAAAAGAAAGGGGAAACATTGTATGTATTTGACGATATTCTCTACAAACCGCTTCCCGACCCCAAAGGAATAAAATTCAAGATTGTAGGTTTCCTACCCATTCCTTGACCAGAATAAATGGCATTCTTATCGCAGTTCTACAAAATGTAATGGTATCGAGTTGAAAAAAAGAATATTCTTTTGCCGTTCATAAAAGAGCCATTAAATTTGTGCCGTCATTCAACGTTTGCAATGGAAACATTTTATTTTCATTTGCATTGACCTGAATTGATTGTAAAGAAACGAACCTAATCCAAATTATGTTTAACTAATAAAGAATCAATGATGAAGAAATTTATAATTTTACTGTTTGTTCTGGCAGCTTCATTGTCTGTCAAAGCACAAGTGTATGTAGGTGGTTCACTCGGACTGTGGCACAACGACGACGCCGACAAGACATCGTTTACACTGGCCCCGGAAGTGGGATATGAGCTGAACGAAGCATGGTCAGTGGGTGCGACACTGGCGTTCACACACAGCAAGACGAAAGTAGAAAAGATAAAAACCATAACCAATGGCTTTGCCTTCGCTCCCTATGCACGATATTCCTTCTTTAACAGTAAAATCATACGCCTGTTTGTCGACGGAGGTATCGGCGTTTCTACCTATAAAGTAAAAGACGGAGGAGATGCCACTTCCGGATTTGAGTTAGGGTTCAAACCCGGCATTGCCATCAAGCTGAACAAACACTTCAACTTTATTGCCAAGTATGGTTTTCTGGGGTATAGAGACGACTATATGCTCGGCAGTCAGGATGGTTATGGATTCTCATTCAGTAGCGAGGACCTCTCCATCGGTTTCCACTACGTATTCTAAAGCTTGAGATTTTATAAAAAACAATCAGCTTTCACATCAGACGACAAGCCTCTGTGAAAGCTGATTTTTCTATGTTTATACTCCACAAGTCCTTTATTCGACAGGCTGATTGCCTGCATACAGGTTGTCGATAATACCATCGGCCAGACCAATAACAGGCACATGAACATATTTTGCCTTCACCGTTTCGGCAATCGTCAGGAAAATCTTGGCGGCAGGCACGATGACATCAGCACGGTCGGCCTTGAGGTTAAACTCCTTCATGCGCTGCTCGGGCGTCAGAGGGCTGAGCTGGTCATACAATTCCTGCAAGGAAGCAATAGACATCCGCTGGAGTTTCTTGTCCTTCTTGTCGGCCAGACGGTAGAGTTTGTTGATATTGCCGCCCGAACCGATGATATTGATGTCCGAAAAGTCGGCTGTCAGGCGGGTCAAGTCGTCCTTCATCTGTTCCCAGACTTCATCCTTTACAGCGTTGCTCAGCATGCGCACGGTTCCTACGTTGTAGGAAAGTGACTGTACCAGCACACCGTTGGTCAAGAGATTAATCTCGGTGCTACCACCGCCCACGTCAACGTAGATATAGTTGCCGGTACGGTCTTCGAGGCATTCGATGTGATTGTTGTAAATCATGCGAGCCTCTTCCTGCCCATCAATGATTTCGATGCGGATGCCCGTATCTTTCAATACCTTCTTGATGACAGCCTTGCCGTTGCGGGCGTCGCGCATAGCCGAGGTGGCACAAGCGCGGTAGTCGGTCACTTCGTATATTTTCATCAGCTGGCGGAAGGCCTTCATCAGGCGGCGCAACTTCACGGCCTTGTTGTCTGAAAGCTCACCCAAGGAAAATACGTCAAAGCCCAGACGGAGGGGCACACGAAGCATCAGTACCTTCGACAAGCGGCGGCTGACCAAGTTCTCGTTTTCTTCCTCTTTCTTAATCAAAAGCCGCACGGCGTTCGAGCCTATATCGATAGCGGCATAACATTTCTTGCACATATTAAATCTACTTATTCTCTTTCTCTTGAGACTGATTCATCTCTTCATAATACCGATACAATTCCTCTTGCGAACGGAAAGGACGCTCCTCACCTGTCGTCCAGGGTTCGTTTCCTCCCCTACCGTCGACGATACGCCCCTGCATCGTGTCGCACAGGCCGTAGTCGATGACACGAGCCAGGTCGGCCTTGATGGCGGGATCGTAGACGGGTGTAACCACCTCCACACGGTTGTCCAGGTTGCGGGGCATCCAGTCGGCCGAACCGATGAAGCATTTTTCTTCGCCACCGGCAGCAAAAATAAAGATACGCGAATGTTCCAAGTAGCGGTCGATGATGCCGCAGATGCGTATCGTGTCGCTTACGCCGGGAATACCGGTAACCAGCGAACAGTTGCCACGCACGAGCAGGTCGATGGGGACACCGTTGGCCGACGCTTCATAGAGTTTCTTCACCATGTCTACATCCGTAATGTGATTGATTTTAATGCGAATATAGGCAGGTTTGCCCAACTGACGATTCCTGATTTCAGTATCTATCAATTTGATGAACCGTTTTTTCATCTCGTTGGGCGAAACGAGCAGCTCCTTGAAGGAGACGGGCATATAGGGTTTCTCGATGAAAGTAAAGACGGAATGGACGTCGCGCACCACGTTGCGGGCTGCCGTCATCAGCATGTAGTCGGTATAGATGCGCGCATTGCCTTCGTGGAAGTTTCCCGTACTGATGCAGGCAATGTCCTGGCCGTTCTTCATGCCGATGTGGGTAATCTTGGAGTGCACCTTCAGGTTCTCCACGCCGAAAATGACGTGGATGCCGGCATCCTGCATCTTCTTCGACCAGCTGATATTGGAAGCTTCGTCGAAACGTGCCAGCAGTTCGATGACCACCGTCACCTTCTTGCCATTACGGGCAGCACAGATGAGGGCACGCACCACCTTGGAGTCCTTGGCCAGGCGGTAAAGCGTGGTCTTGATACTCTTCACCTCCTTGTGTATGGCAGCCTCCTGTAAAAGGCGGATGTAGTAGTCGAAGCTGTGATAAGGCACGTGAATGAAGCGGTCGCCCTTCTGCACCAGCTTCAACAGACTTTCGTTTTTATCCAGTTCAGGGCGTATCAGAGGGGGCCATTGCGGATATTTCAAATCTTTCCGACCACAATCGGGGAAAGACATCAGGTCCTTGTGGTTGTGATAACGTCCTCCGGCCTGCACCGTATCCAGCTTGTCGAGGTTCAGCATGTTCATCACACGCTTGTGCAGGTCCTTGGGCATGGCAGCGTCGTAGATGACCCGCAGGGCATCACCTTTCTTGCGACTCTTCACCCCTTTGGAAATCTTCTGCAACATACCGTTGCGCAGGTCGTTGTCTATTTCCATCTCGGCATCCTTCGTGAACTTGAACGCATACGCCTCGAAATGGTCATAATCCAGCCCGCTGAATATCATCGGGAGGCAGAAGCGGATGACATCGTCCAGATACATCAGGTAATTGTTGCCGTTCTTGTCGGGCAGACGGACAAAACGTCCGCAGACAGAAACAGGCAATTCTATCAGGGCGTAATCGCTATTCTTCCGGCTATCGGCATGCATCTTGACGGCCAGGTAGATGTTCTCGTCGGTCTCGTCGGCCAACTGCTTCACAGCCGAAATCCATACGGGACTGACAAACCCGCTCAGCTTCTGACGGAAAAACGTACGGACATACTGTTGCTGCTCGTCGTCGAGTTCATCTTCCTTCAACAGACAGATGTGCTCGGCACGCAGCTGCCTCGTCACTTCGCGGATTGTCTCCTCGTACTCTTTGGCATATTTGTTGTTCAGCTTGTTGATTTGCTTGATGAGCTGCCGGGCATGTTCGCGCTCGGCCCGCACGCTCCGGTCCTCACATTCGGCAATGCGGCTCAAGGTCGCCATACGCACACGGAAGAACTCATCCAGATTATTGGAGTAGATACCCAGAAAGCTCAGTCTCTCCAACAGAGGTACCTGATGCTTCGTCGCCTCCTGAAGAATGCGGCGGTTAAAAAACATCCAACTCAAATCCCGCTCCACATACGCTTCTGAAAGGACTTTCTTATTGACCGTCTTGTTAGCCATAGTCTATTTACAATTTTTCTGCAAAAATAGGCCACGGTTGTTACATTTACATTTCAATTCCGTTACAATACTCATACGGTGCGTCCAGCGGACAATGGCTGGAATGTATGGCTTCCTCCAAGGCATTCAGGATGACGCGCTCACTGCTCCGTACCCAATACCGGAATTCAACATTCGGCCGATACTTCCGTTCAAAGTCGAGCAACTTCTGCAAGTCGAACGAATCGGCTACGATTCCTGCCCCCGTACAAGCCGCATCATAGGCATTACAGTCCTGCTCGATATGGGCCGGCACCATCAGCAAAGGTTTGCCCAAATACATGGCTTCGCACACAGATTCGAATCCAGCCGTCGTTGCATAGGCCCGGCAACCGGTCATATAGCGCAGAAACTTCACATCGTCTATCTGATGGAAGGTCAGCGTATCATCCATCCTGCAAGTATCATCCTCGTCGGGCTTGTCCCAAAAGAAATGCAACGGCACCCGTGGATGACGGCGATGCCACCCCAACACATCCTCGGCAAAACCGGCATTGAGCAGATAGCCGTGCAAATAATCGCCCTTCCGGCTTTCACTGGTCAAAACTTCCAGCCTCAGCAAGGGCGGAACAACCCGAATACGAGAAACCGGAACATCGGACATCGGACGGAAAGACAAAGCCAATCGCTGACAAGCTCCGATGCAGGTCAGCCGGGTAAAGAAACGAAGCAGGAAGAGAGACATCCTGCTCTTGTGTGGGAAACGGAAACCGGGATGCAGAAAAAGATACTGATGGCCAATACAGACCTGAGGCACCGCAGGATGCAGGAACAAATAGGTCAGTCCTGTCAGGAGTTCATAGAAATTGATGACCAGGTCGGCACCGGTTTCCCGAATGCGGCGACGGATGTAACACATGCTGCGGACGTAGGCTGGCAAGTGCATCAGGTTATAAGCCACGCTGCGCACAAGACTCACCCGACGGTTGGCCGGAGTCGGCAGGAAGTTGGGACTCAAGAATCGCTTCACGGGTGCCTGGATGCTACGGTTGAAAAATCCGGGCAGACGGCGTGACTTGCTTTGCCCGACCAGCACTTCGACCACATCGTAACCGTTGCGACGCAGCATACTCTCCAGTGTAATGGCTTGGGTGAGATGTCCCCGCCCTTCGCCTTGAATGACAAACAGTACTTTCATAGGACTTGCAATGATTATATAAGGTGTATTTCACAATGATTCAAAAACCAACCGCACCTGCATCACGCAGATGCGGGACTTCAAGAGAATATATGAATTTACGTAAGAAATGTTTTCTGATACAGGCGTCAGACATATTCTTCGACCATAAACATATCGCTGACAAAATCGTCTACAATACGTTCCAGATTCTCGCAAGCTTCATCGGGTGTTTCACCATAAGCGCTGCACAACAAATTGTCCATATAATAGGCAAAATATCCACCTCCGGCAGCAGCTTCTACCGTGTAATCGTTCGGATTCAATTTCATAATCAGTTCCTCCTTTTTTATTTGGCATTGCAAAAATGACCATTACATGTTGCAAGGATATTGAGGCGGCATTACAAATTTGCTAAGAAAAACAGAAGACGAGGCAAAAGACGCAGGCTGCGAGACGCTCTCCGGCTCTTCTACATTTTCCGGCCGAAAGTCCGTCGTTTCCCAAAGTAATTGTGTACTTTTGCAACACTTAATCACTACTGTCCAATAAAAGTTGGCTAATCGGTCTTTGAAATTATTGAAATACAGTCTTTTAAGTAGTATTTCTGAATGAAACGGATTTGAATTTGTAGTTTAGCGGTCAAATTGAAGACCGCTTATGAACCAAGATAAATACGTATTCGCTCAACTTACCGCTTTTCTGAACAGAACACAGTTCAACAACTTCGTTCGCAAGTATGATGGTAATCGCTACGTGAAGCAATTCACTTGCTGGAATCAGTTACTTGCTATGATGTTCGGACAACTGAGCAATCGTGAGAGCCTTCGCGACCTAATTGTAGCTTTTGAAGCGCATCGTTCCAAGCAATATCATCTTGGCTTGGGACGCAATCCAATAGCCAAAGCCACCCTCGCTTATGCTAATCAGAATCGTGACTACAGAATCTTTGAAGACTTCGCATTCTATATGATGAAGGAAGCTTGCGAAAAGCGAGCAACCAATATCTTGGAAATTCCAGGAAATAAGTATGCTTTTGATTCAACAACTATTCCGTTGTGTCTAGCCACATTTCCATGGGCGAAGTTCCGAAGAAAGAAAGGAGGTGTCAAAGCTCATGTCTTATATGACATTGAAGCACAAGTTCCTGCCTTCTATACTGTAACCGCAGCATCGAAACATGACTCTACGGCGATGTACTCAATCCATTATGAACCAAATGCTTATTATATATTCGACAGGGCTTATGATTCTTTTAAGGAATTATATCGGATTCACCTGACAGGTTCCTTTTTCGTTGTCAGAGCTAAGACGAACTTGAAATGTACAACGGTTAAATGGAAGCGCAGGATGCCTAAGTATGTACTGACCGATGCTGAAGTGAAACTGACCGGATATCTCTCAGAGAAGAAATATCCCGAGTTATTCCTACTCATTCGTTACTACGATGAAGAGGATGACCGTGAGTTTACTTTCCTAACGAATGCAACACATGTCTCTGCATTGGATATTGCCAATCTCTATAAGAAAAGGTGGTTGGTCGAGCTCTTTTTCAAATGGCTAAAGCAACACCTTAAAATAAAGAGGTTCTGGGGTACAACAGAAAACGCTGTCCGCATTCAAATCAGTGTGGCGATCATTACTTACTGTCTCGTAGCTATAGTTCAACACGATATGCAATTGAAACGCTCAATTTACGAAGTTTTGCAGATTCTAAGTATCTCTCTAACGGACAAAACCCACTTACGTGACCTGTTCGATAAGACTAATTTCAATGATGTCAAAGAACTCGATTGTCCCCTTTTTGAAGGACTATTTGATTAAATTTTTAACTCGTCCATTTTTATTGGACACTAATGACACTTAATATAAATAAAGGAGTTTTCGTCATGAAGAAACTGATAAAGGGAGCCCGCTTCACTCCCAAAAACTATTCTGATGAAGTGGAAGAGAAAATCCAACAATACAAACGGGAAGGCGTCCGCCTGCCGCAACGCCACCTGCTCCGCACGGAAGAGCAGCTGGCCGGCATCCGCGAAAGTGCCAAAATCAACACCGCCCTGCTCGACTATATTTCTGAAAATATCCGCGAAGGCATGTCTACGGCTGAGATAGACCACATGGTCTACTGCTTCACTACCGACCACGATGCCATCCCTGCCCCCTTCCTCTACGAAGGCTATCCGAAAAGCGTATGCACCAGTATCAACGACGTCGTTT
The DNA here is from genome assembly GCF_900128475.1 of Mediterranea massiliensis. Taxonomy (GTDB): domain Bacteria; phylum Bacteroidota; class Bacteroidia; order Bacteroidales; family Bacteroidaceae; genus Bacteroides; species Bacteroides massiliensis_E. Next base: position 310,894 of record NZ_LT635836.1, read on the forward strand.
GCCACGGCATTCCCAGCACCAAAGAATTTCTGAAAAGCGGCGACATCGTCAACGTCGATGTGTCGACCATCTACAAGGGGTATTTCTCCGATGCCTCACGCATGTTTCTGATCGGTGAAGTGAGTCCCGAAATGAAACGTCTTGTGGAAGTGACCCGCGAATGCCGCGACATCGGCGTACGCATGGCACAGCCCTGGACGCGCTTGGGAGACATCGGCGCCGCCATCCAGGAACATGCCGAGAAGAACGGCTACAGTGTGGTGCGCGACCTGTGTGGACACGGATGTGGCATCAAGTTCCACGAAGAGCCTGACGTAGAACACTTCGGCAAGAAAGGGACGGGCATGATGATTGTGCCGGGCATGACCTTCACCATCGAGCCAATGATCAACATGGGCAGTTATGAGGTCTTCATCGACGAGGCCGACGGGTGGACCGTCTGCACCGACGACGGCCTGCCATCGGCCCAATGGGAAAGCATGGTGCTGATTACTGAGAACGGGAACGAAGTGCTGACCGAATAAGCCCCGCCTCAGCTATGGATATACTGACACTCGTCGCAGGACTGGTTGCGGGAGGTACCATCGGCTGGCTGGCCGCCGGCCGAAAAACAGCCGCCGTCAAAGCACAGCTCGAAGCAGCCCGCCAACGTGAAGACCTGCTGAACCATACCGCCGAAGAACGGATTACCCGTGAGAAGGCCGTTGCCGACGAACGGCTGAAAGCCGCCGGGCAACAAGCCGAGGAACGCTTCGCCGAACAAGAAAGGCACTTCAACGAACGACTGGCCGAGCAACGGCAACAGTTGGAAAAACGGCTGGCCGAGCAGCGCGAAGAGGCCGAAGCCCTGCACCGCCGCATGAATGCCGAGTTCGAAGCCCTGTCCAACCGCATCTTCCAAAGCAAGGCCGACGACTTCAAACGGCTCAACGCCGAACACATCGGCAACCTGCTCCGCCCGCTGGGCGAAAACCTCAAAGACTTCCGTGAAAAGGTGGAACAGATATATAGCACGGAAGCCAAGGAACGCTTCTCGCTAAGCGAACGCATCAAAGACCTTGTGGAGCTGAACAACCGCCTGAGCGAGGAAGCCAATAACCTGACCCGTGCCCTGAAAGGCGACTCGAAGATGCAGGGCAACTGGGGGGAAGCCATTCTGGAACGCCTGCTTCAGGCATCGGGACTCATCGAAGGCGAGCATTACTTCCGTCAAGAGTTCCTGCGAGACGAACGGGGCGAAGTGCTGACCAACGAAGAAAGCGGCCAGCGCATGCAGCCCGACATCATCGTCCGCTATCCCGACGACCGCGAAATGATCATAGACTCCAAAGTATCACTTTCGGCCTACGCCGCCTATACCGCTGCCGAGGACAAGGAGGAACAAGCACGCTGCCTGAAGGCACACCTGCAATCCGTCCGGGCCCATATCGACGAGCTGAGCCGCAAGGACTATTCGCGCTACGATGTCAAGGCGCCGGACTTCGTCATGATGTTCATCCCTACCGAGGGAGCCTACCTGCTGGCCATACAGAGTGACGCCAACCTGTGGGAATATGCCTACAACAAGAAAGTCGTGCTGATGAGCCCTACCAACCTCATTAGTGCCCTGCGCCTGTCGCTCGATCTGTGGAAACGCGAGAACCAGGTGAAGAACGTGCAGGCCATCATCAAGCGGGGCACGTCGCTCTACGAGAAGATTGCCGGCTTTACCGACACATTCCTCACGCTGGGCGACCGCCTGGGCAGCCTCCAGAAGGACTACGACAAAGCACTGAACCAGCTCTCCGACGGAGCGGGCAGCGTTGTCCGCCAGGCCGAACAGCTGCGCGGCATGAGCCTGACACCCAAGAAACGCATCTCGCCCCGCCTCCTGCCGGCCGAAGAAGAGCAGGAAACGACGGACGGGACATCCGAAACAGATCAAACAATAAAAAAAGAATAAGACAATGAAGACATTGAAAGACCGCATCCTCCGCGACGGACGCTGCTTCCCCGGAGGAATCCTGAAAGTGGACAACTTCATCAACCATCAGATGGACCCCATCCTAATGAAGAGCATCGGCGTGGAATTCGTACGCCGCTTCGCATCGACCCAAATCAACAAAGTCATCACGGTAGAGGCCAGCGGCATTGCTCCGGCCATCATGGTGGGCTATCTGCTCGAACTGCCCGTCGTCTTCGCCAAGAAGAAGAAACCCAGCACAATGGAGAATATGCTGGCCACCTCGGTCTTCTCCTTCACCAAGCAGCGCACGTATGATGTCTGTGTCAGCCGCGATTTCCTCTGCCCGGGCGACAAGGTGCTGTTCATCGACGACTTCCTGGCCAACGGAAATGCAGCCAAAGGTATCATCGAACTGGTGAAACAAGCCGGCGCCGAACTGGTCGGCATGGGATTCATCATCGAAAAGGCCTTCCAGCACGGAGGCGATGAACTGCGTGCGGCAGGCATCCACGTAGAGAGCCTGGCCATCATCGAAAGTTTGGACAACTGCGAAATCAAAATCAGATAAACCTAAAAAGAGGTTTGACACATGGAAGAACAAGCCCACACGACACCCAAAAACGGACTCATCTATGGCCTGAACGACCGACCGCCTTTCCGCGAAGCCTTTTTCGCCGCCCTGCAACATCTGCTGGCCATCTTCGTGGCCATCATTACACCACCGCTCATCATTTCGGGCGCCCTGAAACTCGATACCGAAACGACGGGCTATCTGGTTTCCATGGCCCTCATTGCCTCGGGCATCGCCACCTTCGTGCAATGCCGCCGCTTCGGCTTCATCGGTACGGGGCTGCTTTGCATACAAGGTACCAGCTTCTCGTTCATCGGTCCCATCATCGCTGCGGGTACCACGGGCGGACTGGCACTGATCTTCGGATCGTGCATGGCGGCCGCTTCGGTAGAAATGATTATCAGCCGTCTGCTGAAATATACGCGCAAGATTATCACCCCGCTCGTGTCGGGCATCGTAGTGACCCTCATCGGCATGAGCCTCATCAAGGTGGGCATCACGGCTTGCGGTGGCGGTGCGGCAGCCCAAGCCGACGGGACATTCGGCAGCCTGCGCTACGTGGGGCTGGCAGCCCTGGTACTGGTACTTATCCTGATCTTCAACCGCAGCAGCAACCGGTATCTGCGCATGAGTTCCATCGTCATCGGCCTGGCTACGGGCTATGTCGTGGCGTGGCTGATGGGCATGATTGACTTCGGTTCGGTACAGAGTTTCGGTGGTGTCACCGTTCCCCACCCCTTCCGCTTCGGACTGGACATCAGCCTGTCTGCTGTACTGGCTCTGGCACTGATTTTTGTCATCACAGCCATCGAGGCGTACGGCGACATCACGGCCAACTCCATGATTTCGGGCGAACCGGTAGAGGGCGAAGTCTTCATCCGACGGGCGTCGGGAGGTATCTTTGCCGACGGTTTCAACTCCATGATTTCGGGCATGCTCTGCGCTTTCCCAAATTCGGTGTTCGCACAAAACAACGGCATGATACAGCTGACAGGCGTAGCCAGCCGCTACGTGGGCTACTACATAGCAGGCATGCTGGTCGTGCTGGGACTGTTCCCGGCCGTGGGACTGGTATTCTCGCTGATGCCCGAACCGGTACTGGGCGGCGCCACGCTGCTGATGTTCGGCACGGTGGCAGCAGCAGGTATCCGCATCATTGCCGCGCAGGAGATGAACCGCAAAGCCACACTGGTCATTGCCGTCAGCTTCTCGCTGGGGCTGAGTGTCGAACTGGTGCCCGACATTCTGTGCCAACTGCCCGAAACGCTGCACAACATCTTCGCATCGGGCATCACCACGGGCGGCCTGACCGCCATCGTGGCGAATGCGCTGATACGAATCAAGGAATGAAATCGGATATGAGGTTTCAGGTATGAGGTTTCCGGTAAAAAGAAGAAAACTTCATACCGCCTCATACCTGATACCTCATAGCCCAAGACTAATACTTAAATCCCTTCCTCAACTCTTCCTTCACATCCTGCACCACCCCCATCGGGATGTTCCCTTCCACCTTCAGCGAGATGGTCATATCGGACTTGCCGGAACGGAAGGAATTCATTTCTTTCCGAAGTTCGTCCAAGGAGAAATTCTTCAGCGTTTTGCTTTGGCCGGAAGCCAGCAGCGTCACTTCCAGCGGCAGCTTCTCCGTAGCGTCCACCACTATTTTCTTGTATTGCTTCGGCTCCGCAAACGTGACGAGGATGGGAAACGCCTTGTCCAAAGCAGCTTCATCCGCCGTGCCCAGCTCGGCAGCGACCTCCCGGCGAAGCTGCTGATAGACTTCCTTCACCGTACGCAGATAGAGGCGCATGGCTTCGGTAGTCGTTCCGCGGTCGTAGCGTATCTGCAAATCGGAGCGGAACGGCTGTCCCGACTGTTTTGCCTGTTGATAATCTTTCCACAAGGCATCGGCCAGATGCTTGCGGATAAAGTCGACACAATCAGTCTTTGCCCCTTGCTGGTCTATCATAATCTGATTTCTCATGTTAACAAAGAGCGTGTGTGCCACCTCTCCCAGGGCAGGCACCACGGTACCTCCGCCTTCTCTGAACTTCCGCGCGAAATACTGCTCCAACAGTTCGCGTTCATCCTGCCGGACAGTGTCCTGCAAGGGTTCGCAGACTTGCGGCTTCACCACCTGTTCCACCGCGTTCTTCACTTCGGGCCGGGCAAACGCATAGAGCGTCCCCGACACCACTGGCACTAAGAGCAACAGCTTCAGTCGTGCCAGTCGGTTGGTTCTTTTCTTTAACATCATGTTAATACGTTGTTTTAGCTTGCTGTGTCCAAATCCGCTGGCCATAGAGTAGAGCCTTGTGCCGACGGATTTCTTCACGAGCAAAAGTTGATATTGAGTGGCATCGATGCCATGAGAAAGTACGCCGCGGTCTGCCTCGAACTCGTGCACCTCGCGCAGTTCGCGCATCAGCAGCCAGGCGGCAGGGTTGAACCAGTGGAGCACAATCAGCAGTTCCATCCACAGCAGGTCGGCCGTGTGGCAGTAGTGCAGGTGCATCCGCTCGTGCAGCAGCACCGTTTCGCGGTTCTGCTCATAGTCTTCCTGCGAGAGGACGACGATCCGCCCCCAACTGAAGGATTGCTGTCCACGCGGACCGATGACCAGCCGACAGCCGCCACACTCCCTGACGGGACAACGGCGCACCAACTGCCGCATCCGCCTGTGCGAGAGCAGAAAGGAGCCCAGCGTCAGCACCGCCCCACCTGCATAGAGCGCCGCCAGCAGATGCACCCAGCCGAACGACGTTTCCGAACGGAGTGTCATTGCTTCCCCTCCGATTCCGTCAGAGACCTTCAAGACTGTCTCAGTCTCCGATAACGGCCCACTTACCGAGGTTTCCTCCACAAAGGGTTCCGTCAGTACAGCTTCCACTGCCGCCACGGGCCGTTGCCACAGACTGTCTTGCTGTACGTCCACTTGTACCAAAGGAAGCAGCAGGCAGCCAGCCGTACCGCCCAACAGCAGAAAGCGGTTGGTGCGAAACAGCGTGTCGCCTCGGAAGCACAGCCGGAAGAGCAGATAGAGTACCACCAGGCAAAGCGTAGACTTGAACAGATAGAACAGAAAGGCACCCATATCCCTGTCAGGCTTTGCGTTTGTTTTCAATCCGCGCAATCAGCTCCTTCAGCTCGTCGAGCGGCATGCCCTCCTCTTCGACAAAGGCGGAGACAACGTTGGCAAAGGAATTGTCGTAGTAATGGGCCACGACCTCGTTCAGCGCCGAACGCTTGTAGTCCTTCGCCGACACCAACGGATAATACTGATAGGTATTGCCGTAAGCCTTGTAGCCCACGAATCCCTTCTCTTCCAGCCCGCGCACCAGCGTGGACACGGTATTGTAGTGCGGCTTCGGTTCTTCATAGAAAGCCAGCAACTCGCGGACAAACATGGGGCCATGCTCCCAAAACATCCGCATGATTTCTTCTTCTTTTACGGTCAGTCGTTTCATAATCATTTCGCTTTATCGGCATTGTCTGCTGCAAATATAGTGATTATTTCCATACAAACAACTGTTTACATTAGTTATTCAACTAATACAAGTAGTAGATTAACTAAAGTTAGCAGTAGAAACAACGGAAACGGTTTGTCAGATTGACACTTTGACGACCGAAATGCGCGAGAATCGCTTGTTTCAAACCAAAGACACGGCCGATGGAAAAGAATGAAGAGCGAACAATCTTATCCGCTAATCCACAACACGATAGCAAAATCTTTACATTTGAAATAGAAGAAAAAACGGGGAAAAAGCCCGTGAAACAACCGGCAAACGACCCCATCAGGCAAAAAATGTACTAAAAGGAAACAAAACATAGGCAGGAAAACGGCAAAACATACACGTTTCAGAAGAAAAACATCCGATGTCTGAGGGGAAAAAGTAGCATGTGAAGGGCCAGGAAAAGCATTGTTTTCCACCTGAAAGCCGCCTTTCGTCCTTGTTTTCTTCCTGTTTCGACCCAAACGAGCAACAGGACAAGATACGAAAAATGCGGAAACGGCATCTTTTCGATACCATTTCCGCATAGACTCCTATCAATTTGTCCGTTCGACCGGAAGCCGCCACAAAGCTGCTTTACTGCAGTTCCAGCGTCACGATGGACTTTGCCGGAAGCGTCAGGCGGAGGATACCTTTCTCAATCTTGGCATCCTTGAACGGCACGGGGCGTACGCGGTCGGGCTCCTCGAACGAATTGTAATCGGTGATGGCGGCGGAGGTCAGCACCTCGCCCACGGCTTTCCGGGCCGTAATGCCGGACAGGCGGACGGTGACTTCCTGCGCCTCGTTCAGGTCGACATTGGAAAGCGAGAGGTGGACACGGCCTTTCTTATCGCGCGAAGCGGTGGCACTGAGCAGGGGCAAGCGCCGGCCGTCACGCACGTCGACGGTAGTGCAGCTCAGTTCCAGGGGCAGGTACGTGGCATCCTGATGCACGCGGTACATCTTGAAGACGTAGTACGTGGGCGTCAGCACCATCCGGTCGTCCTTCGTCAGAATCATGGACTGGAGGACATTGACTATCTGGGCGATATTGGCCATCTTCAGGCGGTCGGTATATTTATGGAAAATGTCGAGCGAAAGGGAAGCCACGAAGGCATCGCGCAGGGAGTTCTGCTGATAGAGGTGGCCGGAAACGGTACCCGGCTCCTCGTCCCACCATGTGCCCCATTCGTCCAAAATCAGCGCAATCTGCTTCTTGGGGTCGTAACGGTCCATGATGGCACAATGCTTCTTGATGACATCTTCCACCTCGCGACACTTGCCCAGCGTCCAGTAATAGTCCTCGTCGGTAAACTTCGTGGCCGAGCCCTTGCTGCCGCTCCAGCCTGCCACCGTGTAGTAATGCAGCGAAAGTCCCTGCATGCGTCCGCCCACGCGGTCCATGAGGACGTCGGTCCAGTTGTAGTCGTAGTCGCTGGCACCGCTGGCTATCTTGAACAGGCGGTTGCCGTCATAGTTGCGGCAGTAGGTGGAGTAACGGCGGTACAGGTCGGCGTAATATTCGGGACGCATGCTGCCGCCGCATCCCCAGCTCTCGTTGCCCACGCCGAGGTATTTCACCTTCCAGGCCTTGTCGCGTCCGTTCTGGCGACGCAGGCGGGCCATGGGTGAGTCGCCTTCGGAGGTCATATATTCCACCCATTTGGCCAGTTCTTCCACCGTACCGCTGCCCACGTTGCCGCTGATGTAGGGCTCGCAACTCAGCATCTCGCAGAGGTTCAGGAACTCATGCGTGCCGAAGCTGTTGTCTTCGATGGTACCGCCCCAGTTGTTGTTCACCATCTTGGGCCGCTGTTCCCTGGGACCGATGCCGTCCCGCCAGTGGTATTCATCGGCAAAGCATCCGCCAGGCCAGCGCAAGACGGGCACATGCAGTTCCTTCAAGGCGTTGAACACATCGGTGCGGTAGCCTTGAATGTTGGGAATTGAAGAATCTTCGCCTACCCACAGGCCGCCGTAAATGCAGGTGCCCAGGTGCTCGGCAAACTGGCCGTAGATTTCTTTTGGGATGATTTGAGTGCCGCGGTCGGCCTCGATGGTAAGAATCGCGCTGCGTTGTGCGGAAAGTGAAAGCGAAGCGGTTAGCAGCAGACCGCCGATCAACAGTTTGTTTGTCATGGGGTTCATAAAGGTTTGAATGTGGATATAATATGGAAGAAACGGACGGTGTCCCGTCATCTCGCATCAAGTGCGTGATGACGGGCATCGTCCATCGCAATTCTTTTACTTTTTGCAGGCTACCGCCTTTTCCTCGACAGGCAGGCAGGCCTTGTAGGTCTTGATGTAGGCGTTGAAGCCGGCCACATCCTCGGGCATTGGCGCCACTTCGACACCGGCATATCCGGCAAACACCTGCGTGTCCAGAAAGTCGGGCAGTGACTGGCCTTGGGCGTTGTTCACCAGGTAAGAGCCCAGCAGGGCGATACCCCAGGCTCCACCCTCGCCTGCCGTTTCCATAACGGAGATGGGCGAGTTGATGGCTGCCGCCAGTATACGCTGGCCCACACCTTTGGTCTTGAACAGACCGCCGTGGCCCGTGATGCGGTCCACCCGGATTTTCTCGTCGTTGAACAGGATGTCGTTACCTATCTTCAGTACGGCTACGGAAGCATAAAGATGGGCACGCATCAGGTTGGCCAAGCTGAACTTGTCCGTAGCCGAACGCACAAACAAGGGACGCCCCTCGGCCAGTCCGGTAACGGGTTCGCCGGAGAAGTAGTTGTAGGCCATCAGACCGCCACAATCGGCATCACCATCGAGCGCATGGTTGTAGAGCTTGCCGTAGATGTCGTTCATGTCGACGGGCAATCCCATCAGTTCCTGGTATTCCTTGAAGAGGCCCACCCAAGCATTGAGGTCGGAAGTACAGTTGTTGCAGTGTACCATTGCGACAGGGCTGCCATCGGGAGTAGTCACGATGTCAATAGCCTCGTAGGGACGTGAGAGTTCTTTCTCCAGCACAATCATGGAGAACGACGAAGTACCGGCCGACACGTTGCCCGTACGCTGCTTCACAGCGTTGGTGGCCACCATGCCCGTACCGGCATCACCTTCGGGCGGACAGAGTGGGATACCTGCCTTCAACCGGCCTGTGGGGTCGAGCTTGCGGGCACCTTCGGCTGTCAGGCGTCCGGCATCTTCGCCGGCCATCAGGACGCGGGGCAGGATGTCTTTCAGCTTCCAGCCGTAGCCCGGAGCTATCAGCTGCTCAAACTTCTCCACCATCGGAGCAGAATAGTTCTTCGTTTCGGGGTCGATGGGAAGCATGCCGGATGCATCACCAATGCCCAGCACGCGTTCGCCCGTCAACTGCCAATGCACGTACCCGGCCAGCGTTGTCAAGTAGTCGATGGAAGGTACATGCTCCTCACCGTTCAGGATAGCCTGATAGAGGTGCGAAATGCTCCAGCGAAGGGGAATGTTGTAGACAAAGAGTTCGGAAAGCTTGGCTGCAGCAGGGCCGGTATTGGTATTGCGCCACGTGCGGAAGGGCACGAGGATATTTTGCTGCTTGCCGAAAGCCATGTAACCGTGCATCATGGCGCTGACGCCGATGGCAGCCAGGGTTTCGATCTGGACACCGTATTGTTTCTGCACGTCGACACACAGGTCGGCATAGCAATCCTGCAGGCCGCTCCAGATGGCATCCAGACTATACGTCCAAAGGCCGTCGACAAGCTGGTTTTCCCAGGTATGGCTACCCTGCGCGATGGGCTTGTTCTCCCCGTCGATGAGGACTGCCTTGATGCGGGTAGAGCCGAACTCAATGCCCAGCACGGCACGACCGGCTTCTATGGTTGATTTGGGATCAGATTTCATAGGAATGGTATTGTGATAAGGTGAAACAAAAAGAAGAAGGAAGGTACATTCCTGTGTGCCTTTCCTTCTTCTATTACAGATTTAGCAGAGTGCCTTGTTCAGCATGTAGTACACCTCGTTCATGCGGAGTTCTTTCTTGAACTCGCTGATGGTGGTGTCTTTGTTGATGTGCACCATCTCGATACCGGCAATCTCGGCATAGTCTTCCCAGTATTCAGCCGTCAGGTCGTAAGAGAAGCAGGAGTGGTGCGTACCGCCGGCCAGAATCCAGGCACCGGCACCTACCTCGAAGTTTGGCATCGGCTTCCAGAGGGCAGAAGCGACAGGCAGCTTGGGCAACGGTTTCGGCTCGATACACTCCACGTCGTTTACAATCAGACGGAAACGGTTACCCAGGTCAACGACTGTAGCGGTACAACCCATGCCTACCTTAGACGTGAACACGAGGCGCGCCGTCTGGCTCTTGCGGATACCGATACCCAGGAAATGAACCTCCAGACGGGGCTTCTTGGCGGCGATAAGCGGACAAACTTCCAACATGTGGGCCTGCAGGATGGCACTGTTCTGTCCGTCGAAATTCAAGGTGTAGTCCTCGAGGAACGAGCAGCCGTTGGGCAATCCCTGATTCATCACCCAAACCATACGGTAGAGAGCAGCCGACTTCCAGTCACCCTCGGCACCGAAACCGTAACCTTCGGCCATCAGACGCTGCGATGCCAGACCGGGAATCTGGTCAAAGTGACTGCCGTCTGTCTGGCCCAGATCATCAAAGTTGGTTGTAAAGCCCTTGGCACCCTTGTCTTTCAAGATGGCACGGAGAGCCAGTTCAGCCTTCGCAGAGTTCCAAACCTTCTGATAAGCTTCGGTAGACTTGTCTTCCAGAGAGGCATCGTGGTCGTATTCAGCAAAGTAAGTTTTAACAAGAGCATCTACATCGGCATCCTTCACCTGTGCGTGATATTCCATCAGTTCGCTCACGGGGCAATAGTCTACATGGTAACCCATGCGCTGTTCAGCCTCGACCTTGTCGCCGTCGGTTACGGCCACGTTGTTCATTTGATCGCCGAAACGGATGATGAGCATATCCTGTGCATCGGTCCAAGCGGCACAGACACGCATCCATACGGCAATCTTCTTCTGGGTTTCTTCTTCCTTCCAGTAGCCAACCACCACTTTGCGGCGGATGCGCATACGGGTACAGATGTGGCCGAACTCACGGTCGCCGTGGGCGCTCTGGTTGAGGTTCATGAAGTCCATGTCCATCGTATCCCAAGGAATTTCCTTGTTGTACTGTGTATGCAGGTGAAGCAAAGGCTTCTTCAGCTGCTGCAAACCGTGAATCCACATCTTGGCAGGCGAGAAGGTGTGCATCCAAGTGATGACACCGATACATTTTTCCTCGTTGTTGGCTGCTTTGAACACAGCTTCCACTTCCTTGGAAGAATTTGCAGTACCTTTATATACAACTTTTACAGGCAGCTTGCCCGATTCATTCAAACCCTTTACCATTTCGTTGCTGTGTGCATCAACGGCAATCACGGCATCACCACCGTACAGGAGCTGTGCACCTGTAACGAACCATACTTCATATTGATCAAATGCGTTCATAATACTATAATATTATTAAGTTGTTGTTATTGGGGTTATGGGCGACAAGCGACGAGCCCTCACATGCTTGCGGTCCTCAGCTTGTCACCCGGAAATTTTTCACTTTTGTCCGTAATAGGCATTCGGCCCGTGCTTGCGGCTGAAATGCTTCTCGATAAGCAATGGGCTCATCGTCAGGTTGGGATTGACCGCATAGGCTATGGAAGCCATCTTGGCCACCTGTTCCATAACGACAGCGTTGTGGACCGCATCATGCGCATCCTTTCCCCAGGCAAAGGGACCATGATTCTTGACCAGTACGCCCGGTGTATGTACAGGATTCAATCCTTCGAAGCGTTTTACAATTACGTTACCCGTTTCGCGTTCATATTCGCCTTTCACCTCGGCTTCGGTCATGTCGGCCGTACAGGGAATGGCATCGTGAAAATAATCGGCATGCGTTGTACCGATATTGGGGATGTCGCATCCGGCCTGAGCCCAGGCCGTAGCATACGTGGAGTGTGTATGTACCACTCCACCAATCTCAGGGAAAGCCTTATAGAGTACCACATGGGTAGGTGTGTCAGACGATGGTCTCAACTTGCCTTCCACCACTTTGCCGTCGAGGTCGACCACAACCATGTCTTCAGCCTTCATTGTGTCATAGCTTACACCACTGGGCTTGATGACTACCAGTCCGCTTGCACGATCAATGGCCGACACGTTTCCCCAAGTAAAAATAACCAGTCCGTGTTTCACCAATTCAAGATTGGCACGAAAAACTTTTTCTTTCAATTCTTCCAGCATATAAATAACATATTGAAGTGTTTGTATTACAATTTAAAATTCGGAGTTTTCCGATAAGCATTCTCATTGAATTGATACAAGGCGGCTCCCCGTTTGGAGCCAGTCTTGTCAATCTTGTCCGTTTTTTCAATGCAATTCATCTCGGCAATGCGTTTTCGGAAATTACGTTTGTCAAGTGGAGCACCATAAATGGCTTCATATAGACTCTGCAACTGCGACAGCGTAAAAAGCTTGGGCAACAAATTGAATCCGATAGGTTCGGTCGACGCCTTCTGCTGCATCAGCGCCCGAGCTTTCTCCACCATCTCCGAATGGTCAAAGATAAGCGGAGGCACTTCATTGATGTTAATCCAGAAAGCATTATGCTGATGCACCAGGTCGCGGTCGTATTCATCGACATTGACCAATGCATAATAGGCGATGGAGATGACACGACCACCCGGATCGCGGTGAACGTCACCAAACGAACCGACCTGCTCCATGTAGACCTGATTCAATCCGGTCAGTTCGGCCAACACTCGCTTGGCGGCATCGTCCACGCTCTCGTTTTCCTGCACAAAGCCTCCCATCAGCGACCATTCGCCCTTGGCCGGTTCAAAGTTTCGCTTCAACAGGAGGAGACTCAACTCTCCTCCGCTGAAACCGAATATGATGCAGTCTACCGAAATGTAGAACTTTGGATTTACACTATAATATTTAGTCATTCAATACAAATTTAAATAAAGAAATTACCAAAAATAAGCATAGAACAGGGCGCAAAGCAATACAACACCCAACGAAGCAATCACATCCCACTTGTTCCAGCTCTTTCTGATAAGTTCCTTGTAACTACCAGTAAACGTAATGGCTTCTATCTGCTGAACAGAAGGTTTCGGAGTAAAGCAGGACACTACTACCATCAGGACAATCAGGAAGACAAGCAACCAAATTTCAAAAATCAGCCAGTTGGTCTGCCAGAACCAGGAAGTTGCTTCCCAGAAAGAACCTTCCATAACAGCATTACCGCTCTTGGTGATGACATTGGTTACCAGACGAAGCATACCGATAAGGAAGCCTCCGATAAGTCCCCATTCTCCGGCCTTTGGAGTAATTTTCTTCGAGAAAATTCCAAGAGTAAATACGGCAACCATTGCAGGAGCCAGCAAGGACTGGATATCTTGCAGATAGCTATACAGATTGTCCATATTCATCATGATGGGCAGCCAAGCCAAACCCAAAAGCACGACAACGACAGTAGCTACACGGCCTACAAACACATAGTGAGCCTCACTCTTGCCCTGACGCATCGGCTTGTAAAAATCTTCCGTAAACAGAGTGGCACAACTGTTGAAGAACGCTGCCAGTGAAGTGACAAGCGCACAGATAAAGCCGATGGTAACCAATCCCTTCACACCGGCCGGAAGAATATTCTTCACCATCATGGCAAAAGCGCCATCCGTATCGTGCTGATTGGCGAGATCCATCACAATGCCACTATCCGGATTCTGCGCAAGGGCAACAGCCACCATACCGGGAATCAAGAACATGAATACCGGAAGGATTTTGAAGTAACCGGCTGCGATGCTACCGCGACGGGCACGCTTCATCACCACATCGTCAGATTCCCCCTTCTGCTGACCAAGTACACGCTGAACGATGTGCTGGTCTGTACACCAATACCAGAAACCGATGATGGATGCACCGATGAACACGGCAAAACCGGGGAACTTGGAATACATGGGGTCGCCCTCTTCCCAATGGAACATGTGGTTGATGCCATATCCGTCATGAGCAGAACGGGCATAATCCATCATGTTAGTCCAACCGTCTACAATACTGCCTTGTCCCAGAGCAGACAAACCGAGAAAAAGCACCAGGAAGGAACCGACAATCAGAATCGGCGTCTGGATGGCCGACATCGTCATTACTCCCTTCATACCGCCAACTACAGTAAAGATGGCCGTAATGGCAATCAAGCCAAGAGCTCCCCACCAGAACGGCAGTCCAAATAAGTATTCAAAAAAGATACCGCCTGTAAAGGCCGTCACACTGACCTTGGTCAGGATATAGGCAATTAAGGTAATGATACTCAGCCAAGAACCGGTTTTTTTGGTATAGCGGTATTTCAAGAAATCAGGCATCGTGATAATCTTGCCCATTTTATTGTTCAACAACTGATAGAAAGGCACGAAAAGCCAACCAAGAATAAGTATCATCCATCCCTGCATTTCCCAGTGGGCCATTCCCACTCCATCTTTAGCTCCAGTACCGGCCAGTCCTACCAAATGCTCCGAACCGATATTGGCAGCAAAAATTGCAGCACCAATTACATACCAGGGTTCTCCCTTTCCAAACAGATAGTCCTGACTGTCCGCACCTTTCATGGCCAGTTTGTCTTTCCGTACAGAACGATAGACCATCCAGGCTACCAGAATAATTCCTACGGCCAGAACTGCCCAGTCCAGCCAAACAAATTCATGCGAATTCCAATTCATATCATTTTATGTTTTTGTTAGTACTCTATTCAAGGTTATTCTTCTACAGAAAACTTAAAGACACATTCACTGTTATAAGTTTGTCCCGGTTCCAGAACTACAGACGGCCAATCCGGTTTGTTAGGGCTGTCGGGATAATGCTGTGTTTCCAAACATACAGAAGCACGTTGGTTATACACGATGCCCTTCTTTCCCTTCACTGTCCCGTCAAGGAAATTACCAGTATAAACCTGAATACCTGGCTCATTGGTATACACATCCAACGTGATGCCTGTTTCTGGTGAAGTCAGACGGGCAGCCAATTGTGTCATGTCCCCTTGTGTATTCAGCACCCAGTTGTGGTCATATCCGTTACCGTTTTTCAGCTGAACGAAATCATAGTCGTCGATATCCTGACCTATCACTTTCGGGGTAGTGAAATCCATCGGGGTATCTTTTACCGGAAGAATTTCACCCGTCGTCATAAACGTGCTGTCTACCGGCGTATAATAGTCAGCATTAATATATAAGATGTGGTCAGTAGCTGCTTTGGCAGGATTACCCGACAAATTAAAATATGAATGGTTCGTCATATTGATGACTGTCTTCTTGTCGGTCGTGGCAGTACATTTAATGTTAAGGGCATTGTCGTCTGTCAATTTATAAATGACCTTGGCCGTTACATTACCTGGGAAATTTTCATCTCCATCCGGAGAGAAACGGGTCAGTTCGAGCGTCGATCCATCAATCTGCTTAGCGTCATATACTTGATACTGCCATCCCTTCGGCCCTCCGTGCAGGCAATGGCCGAAATTGTTTTGAGGCAATTGGATGGTATCACCGTCAAGCACCAGACGGCCGTGGTCGATACGGTTGGCATAACGACCAATAGCAGCCCCGAAATCACTGGGAATATGAATGTAATCGGCAATACTGTCAAAACCCAGCACGACGTCTCTCATTTCCCCATTCTTGTCCGGAACCATCATGGAAACAATACGCCCTCCGAAATTTGTGATACAGACTTCCATTCCTAGTTGGTTCTTCAGCACATACAAATCAGTTTGTGCATCTCCGACTTTCGTCCGAAAATTCTCCGGATTCAAACCGGACTGTGTCGTTTCCACTTGCGACACACAAGAAGCTAATAGCATCATCAACAATGCTCCAGCATACAGAAAATGCTTTTTCATGATAACGAAGTTTAAGTTCATTTTATTTTGAGTGTAAAAGTAACACTCTATTTTCATTTACAAACCATCTGATAATATGTTTGATAACATGATTAGTAAAAAAGTGCATGCAACGAATGTTAATGTACCTTGCCGGAGTTAAAACATATTGTTCCAAAAGTACGTTTTAACAATCAAAATAGTATAATCAATTTAAAAAAAGTGCTGAAAAACACATTTCATGCCGAAATGTTTTTAATTTTGCATGGCAAGCAGAGAGAGAGACGGCCCGTATGTACAAGTTTTTCCCAACCCTTGCACAAATAAAAGCGGAAATTTACTAATTAGAAGAAAATAATAAGCTTATGTCACAAATTGTCGGACATATTTCCCAGGTCATTGGACCTGTGGTTGACGTTTATTTCGAAGGTACGGAAGCCGAGACCGTTCTTCCAGCCATCCACGACGCCCTCGAGATAAGAAGACACAACGGCAAACGCCTGATTGTGGAAGTGCAGCAGCATATTGGTGAAAACACCGTCCGTACGGTAGCCATGGACAGCACCGATGGTCTGCAGAGAGGAATGAAAGTATACCCCTTGGGCGGCCCTATCACGATGCCTGTAGGCGACCAGATCAAAGGCCGTCTGATGAACGTAGTAGGCGACTCCATTGACGGTATGCGCGAATTGGACCGTACCGGTGCCTATCCCATTCACCGCGAGCCCCCAAAATTCGAAGATTTGACCACGACACAAGAAGTGCTCTACACGGGCATCAAAGTGATTGATTTGCTGGAGCCTTATAGCAAAGGTGGTAAAATCGGTCTGTTCGGTGGTGCCGGTGTGGGAAAGACGGTACTTATTCAGGAACTCATCAACAACATTGCCAAGAAGCAGCACGGTTTTTCCGTTTTTGCCGGTGTAGGTGAACGAACCCGTGAAGGTAACGACTTGCTGAGAGAGATGATTGAATCGGGTGTCATCCGTTATGGCGAAGAATTCAAGAAAAGTATGGAAGAAGGCCACTGGGATCTCTCCAAGGTAGATTATAACGAAGTGGCTAAATCACAAGTATCCCTGATATTCGGACAGATGAACGAACCCCCTGGAGCACGTCAGTCGGTTGCTCTGTCGGGTCTGACGGTGGCAGAATCGTTCCGCGACATGGGTTCGGAGACAGACGGACCTCGCGATATTCTGTTCTTCATCGATAACATCTTCCGTTTCACCCAAGCTGGTTCAGAGGTATCGGCCCTGCTGGGACGCATGCCTTCGGCTGTAGGTTACCAACCGACACTGGCAACAGAAATGGGTGCCATGCAGGAACGAATCACATCTACCCGCAACGGCTCCATTACTTCCGTACAGGCTGTATACGTACCGGCCGACGACTTGACCGACCCTGCACCGGCCACGACCTTCACCCACCTGGACGCCACAACCGTACTGAGCCGTAAGATTACCGAGCTGGGTATCTATCCGGCTGTTGACCCGTTGGAATCCACTTCACGTATCTTGGATCCGCATATTGTCGGTGAAGAGCATTATCAGACAGCCCAACGTGTCAAACAGATTCTGCAACGCAACAAGGAACTGCAGGATATCATATCCATTCTGGGTATGGAGGAACTGTCGGACGAAGACCGTACGTTGGTAAACCGTGCACGTCGTGTCCAGCGTTTCCTGTCACAGCCGTTTGCGGTCGCTGAACAGTTTACCGGCGTACCGGGCACGATGGTGAATATCGAAGATACCATCAAAGGATTCCGCATGATTCTGGACGGCGAAGTGGACTATCTGCCCGAACCGGCCTTCCTGAATGTGGGAACCATCGAGGAAGCCATCGAAAAAGGCAAAAAGCTGCTGGAGCAAGCCAAACAATAACACATTGTCCGACAGAAATCGCTTACTTCTGCCGGCAATGAACCAAATATCAAATGAGAAGTGCAATGAAGAATTTACAGTTGACTATCGTATCGCCGGAAAAGAAACTCTTCGAAGGTGAAGTGAAGCAAGTCACTTTGCCGGGAGTCATGGGTTCCTTTACCATTCTGCCACAACATGCTCCCATCGTTTCCTCCTTGACACGAGGCAAACTCTCGTACGTCACGACCGAAGGTGCAGCGCAGGAGCAAGAGATAAAAGGCGGATTCATTGAAATGAATGACAACAATGTGTCTGTCTGCATCAACTGATAAAGCAGCATTACATTATTATATAAGGAACATCAAAAAACGGATAATGACGTGAGCAAGACCAAGCGCAACTACCTGATACAAACAGCGATACTGACCATTTTGCTGGGAGGTGTGGGAGGATGGATCTATTTCAAGACCAATCCACACCACTATTTTGACGGTTATCCGCTGATACCTTCCTTCTTTTTTCTGTTCGGTTGGCTGATGATCAACATTGTAGAATGGAGCCGGAGGAAAATGCCGGGAAAGCTGTTGCAGACGTATTTGTTGCTCCGCGTCATGCGAATGCTCGCTTCTTTTATTCTGATGGTACTTTATTGCGTGATTGTCCGCAACGAGGCCCAATCCTTCCTGCTGACATTCATTGCCAATTATCTGATATATCTAACGTATGACTCCTGGTTCTTCTTCACCTTTGAAGTGAACAAGAAGTCACAAAAAGAGAAACAAAAATGAAACGATTACGTAAAATATGGACCGGATGGTGCGTCATGGCAGTGCTTCTGCTCCTATGTCCCCTTTCCGCTTCGTCGGCCGAAGAGCCATCGACCGGACAACCGGCTGAAGAGAAAGTCGACATCAAGGAAATCGTATTCGGACACATTGGTGACTCATACGAATGGCACATCACTTCGTGGGGCGACACACACCTCACCATCCCTCTGCCGATTATCGTATACAGCCATACGACAGGGTGGCATGTATTCTCGTCTGCACGTCTGGAAGAGAACGGCGGCAGCTACGAAGGACTTTCCATCGCTCCTGCCGGCAGTCCCTACGAAGGCAAACTGGTAGAGCACGATGCGGCAGGCAATGAAATTCGACCGTTCGACATCTCGATTACCAAAGTGACCCTGGCTCTGCTGATGAACAGTGTCCTGCTGACAGTCATTATCCTGTGTGTGGCCCGGTGGTACAAAAGACATCCGAAAGACAGCGCGGCACCCGGAGGCTTTGTCGGACTGATGGAAATGCTCATCATGATGGTCAATGACGATATCATCAAAAGCTGTGTAGGCCCCAAATACAAAAAGTTTGCTCCCTACCTGCTGACAGCTTTCTTCTTTATCTTCATCAACAACCTGATGGGCCTGGTGCCCTTCTTCCCCGGTGGTGCCAACGTTACGGGAAACATTGCCATCACCATGGTACTGGCCGTCTGCACATTTCTGGCAGTCAACCTGTTCGGCACCAAGACGTATTGGAAAGACATCTTCTGGCCCGACGTTCCCTGGTGGCTGAAAGTGCCGGTACCGATGATGCCGTTCATCGAGTTCTTCGGCATCTTCACCAAGCCGTTTGCCCTGATGATCCGTCTGTTTGCCAATATGCTGGCAGGACACGTAGCCATGCTCGTACTGACAGGACTGATTTTCATCTCCGCCAGCATGGGACCGGCCCTGAACGGCACACTGACTTTCGCATCGGTTGTGTTCAACCTGTTCATGAATGCCCTCGAACTGCTGGTAGCCTTTATCCAGGCCTACGTATTTACCATGCTGTCGGCCGTATTCATCGGACTGGCCCAGGAAGAGCATACACACAAAGAAGAAACAAACGTAGAAGAAAAACAATTAATAAAATAACCCTTTAAAATTTTAGAAAGTTATGTTACTATCTGTATTATTACAAGCTGCTACGGCAGGTATTGGAGTTACAAAACTGGGAGCTGCACTGGGTGCCGGTCTCGCTGTGATTGGTGCTGGTTTAGGTATCGGTAAAATCGGTGGTTCGGCTATGGAGGCCATTGCCCGCCAGCCGGAAGCATCCGGAGACATCCGTATGAACATGATTATCGCTGCAGCCTTGATCGAGGGTGTCGCCCTGCTGGCAGTCGTTGTATGTCTGCTGGTATTCCTCATCTAATAGATTGTACAACCTTCAAACGGCAAGTTATGGCCGAGTTCCATTGCAACGGAAAACGGCCTGTACTTGCAGTTTGACAAAAACATTGAATGTATGTCATTGTTATTACCCGACAGTGGTCTGCTGTTCTGGATGGTCCTGTCCTTCGGCATTGTCTTCGTCATTCTGGCCAAATACGGTTTTCCCGTCATCACCCGCATGGTGGAAGAACGAAAAGCCTATATTGACCAGTCGATGAAGGTGGCCCAAGAGGCCAACGCCCAGCTTGCCCGCCTGAAAGAGGAGAGCGACGCACTGGTGGCTTCGGCTAACAAGGAGCAGGGACGCATCCTGCGGGAGGCGATGCAGGAACGTGACAAGATTATCGCTGACGCACGCAAGCAGGCCGAAATGGCAGCACAAAAAGAGCTGGACGAAGTTCGCATGCAGATCCAACAGGAGAAGGCAGAAGCCATCCGTGACATCCGTCGCCAGGTAGCTGTCCTTTCGGTGAATATCGCCGAGAAAGTGCTTCGAAAGAATTTGGACGAAAAGCAGGAACAGATGAGCATGATAGACCGCATGCTCGACGAAATGCTGGCTGCGCCCAAAAAGAACTAACGAGATAATAAGAAAAAGATGGATATAGGAATTGTTTCAATGCGGTATGCAAAAGCCTTGATCGACTATGCCTACAACAGTGGCAAGGAGGATGTATTGTACAGAGAATTCAGTACACTGGCACATAGTTTCGAGAAGCATCCCGAACTGCGCGAAGCGTTGCTGAACCCCATTCTCTCGGCCAAGGACAAATTCGCACTGATATGTACGGCAGCAGCCGGCAATCAGCCGACAAGCGAGGAGTTCAACCGTTGTATTGCACTGATCCAGAAAAACAGACGCGAAGGTCTGCTTCAATACATCAGTTTGTCTTTCCAGACATTATACCGCAGGAAGAAGCATATCGGAACCGCCAAACTGACAACCGCCATTCCGGTCAGTCAGGAAGTGGAGGAACGTATCCGCCAAACCGCCTCCTCGCTGTTGCATGCCCGCATGGAACTGCAGACGGAAGTCAATCCCGAAATCGAAGGCGGATTTATCTTCGATATCAATGATTATCGGCTGGATGCCAGTATAGCCACCCAGTTCAAAAAAGTGAAGCAGCAGTTTGTCGACAAGAACCGCAGGATTGTATAGTCCTCCCCTACTCTGACACAGACCGACTGATTCATGAAAGTTTGTAAGTAAGTAATTTGTAAAATAGCAAAACAATGTTGTCTGAAAATATAAAAGTAAGCGAAGTTTCCGACGTCTTGCGCAAACAGCTCGAAGGCATCGATACCCGCGTCCAGCTGGACGAAATCGGTACGGTGCTTCAGGTAAGCGACGGTGTGGCCCGTATCTACGGACTGCGCAATGCCGAAGCCAACGAGCTGCTCGAGTTTGACAACGGCATCAAAGCCATTGTGATGAACCTGGAAGAAGACAATGTAGGTGCCGTGCTGCTGGGACCTACCGACAAAATCAAGGAAGGGTTCACCGTGAAGCGTACCAAGCGAATCGCTTCCATCATGGTAGGCGAAGGTATGCTGGGACGTGTCATCGACCCGCTGGGTGTTCCCCTCGACGGCAAGGGATTGATTGGAGGCGAGCTTTGCGAAATGCCCCTGGAGCGCAAGGCCCCGGGCGTTATCTTCCGCCAGCCGGTGAACCAGCCTCTGCAAACGGGACTGAAAGCGGTAGACGCCATGATTCCCATCGGCCGCGGACAGCGTGAGCTGATCATCGGCGACCGCCAGACCGGAAAGACGGCCATTGCCATCGATACCATCATCAACCAACGTGCCAACTACGAAGCAGGCGATCCCGTATATTGCATCTACGTGGCCATCGGCCAGAAGGGTTCTACCGTTGCCACGATTGTCAACACCCTGCGCCAGCATGGTGCCATGGACTATACCATCGTGGTAGCCGCCACTGCCGGCGATCCCGCCGCCCTGCAATACTACGCCCCGTTTGCCGGTGCGGCCATCGGCGAATATTTCCGCGACACCGGCCGTCATGCCCTGGTAGTTTACGACGACTTGTCCAAGCAGGCCGTGGCCTATCGTGAAGTTTCCCTGATTCTGCGCCGTCCTTCGGGACGTGAGGCCTATCCGGGTGATATCTTCTACCTGCACTCCCGTCTGCTGGAACGTGCCGCCAAGATTATCAACCAGCCCGAAGTGGCCGCCCAGATGAACGACCTGCCCGACAGCCTGAAAGGCAAAGTCAAGGGAGGCGGTTCGCTGACGGCCCTGCCCATCATCGAGACACAGGCAGGTGATGTATCGGCCTACATTCCGACCAACGTCATCTCCATCACCGACGGACAGATATTCCTCGACAGCAACCTCTTCAACCAGGGCAACCGTCCGGCTATCGACGTAGGTATCTCCGTGAGCCGTGTAGGTGGCAACGCCCAGATCAAGGCCATGAAGAAGGTGGCCGGTACGCTGAAGATAGACCAGGCCCAGTACCGCGAACTGGAAGCCTTCTCCAAGTTCAGTGGCGACATGGACCCCGTTACTGCCCTCACCATCGACAAGGGACAGAAGAATACCCGTCTGCTCGTCCAGCCGCAATACTGCCCCATGCCGGTAGAGAAGCAGGTGGCCATCCTCTATTGCGGTACACACGGACTGCTGAAAAACGTTCCGCTGGCCAAGGTCAGCGAGTTTGAAAGCAGCTTCCTCGATGCGCTCGAAAGAAATCATCAGGAAGATGTTCTCGATGTCCTGAAGAAGGGTGTCATCGACGACGGCGTGTGCAAGAAGCTGGAAGAGACGGCCGAAATGGTCTCCAAACAGTTTGCATAAACCAAGGATTTTGAGAGGCAGGTGTACAAGGCCTCGCGGCCCTGTACACTCCGCCTGAAATCTGAATCACATCCATCATAATCCAATCAGAAATGGCTTCACTCAAAGAGGTAAAAAACAGAATCAATTCCGTAAAGAGTACCCGTCAGATTACTTCGGCCATGAAGATGGTGGCATCCGCCAAGCTTCACAAGGCACAGGGACAGATTGAAAACATGTATCCCTACCAGCAGAAACTGAACGAAATCCTGACGAATTTCCTGGGTACCGACGTGACGGTGGAATCACCCTACACGGAAACGCGTCCCGTAGCCAGGGTTGCCATCGCCGTGTTCTCGTCCAACAGTTCGCTGTGCGGCGCCTTCAACTCGAACGTGGTGAAGATGCTCGAACGCACGCTGGAAGAATACAGCTCGCTTGGCAAGGAAAACATCCTCCTCTACCCGGTAGGCAAGAAGGTGGAAGAAGCCGTCAAGAAACTCGGATACACCCCCCAAGGCAGCTATCAGGCCATGGCTGACAAGCCGGCCTATACCGAAGCCTACCAACTGGCTGAACAGTTGATGGCCCTGTATGCCGAAAAGGCTGTAGACCGCGTTGTCCTGATTTACCACCACTTCAAGTCCATGGGCTCGCAGGTGCTGCTGAAGGAGAACTATCTTCCCCTCGACCTGGGACAGATGGCCATGCAGGTAGCCATGCACCCCGACAAGAAGGACATGGCCGCGTACAACAACGACTACATCGTAGAGCCGTCGGTGGGCGAACTGATAGCCGAACTGCTCCCCAAAGTCCTTTGCCAGAAGATTTTCACGGTACTGGAGGACTCCAACGCTTCGGAACATGCCGCCCGCATGCTGGCCATGCAGGCTGCAACGGACAATGCTAACGAACTGATTCAGGACCTGACCCTGCAATACAACAAGACCCGACAGCAGGCCATCACCAACGAGCTGCTCGACATCATCGGCGGCAGCTTGAGGTAAAAAAATACTAAATAGGCAGAAAGACAGACCTTTTACAGGAAAATAGCTTATCTTTGCCGCCGTAGAACAACTGAAAAAGTGTAGAAAACATGAAGAGAGTATTTTTGTATATGCTGTTTGCCGTGCTGGGCATGGGCTATGCCATGGCACAGGCCGAAATCAAGTTCGACAAGACCACGGCTGATGTCGGTACCTTCTCCGAAGAATCGCCGGTAGTCAGCTGTGTCTTCACGTTCACCAACATCGGCGACGCACCGCTGGTCATCCATCAGGCTGTCGCTTCCTGCGGCTGCACCGTTCCCGAATACACGCAGGAGCCGGTACTCCCGGGCAAGACAGGCACCATCAAAGTGACTTATAACGGTACCGGCAAATATCCCGGTCACTTCAAGAAGTCCATCACGCTGCGTACCAATGCCAAGACGGAGCTGATGCGCCTGTTCATCGAAGGAGACATGACCGCAAAGGAAGAAAAATAACGGCAAATACGGACAAAAAAGAATAGAAGAGGATGCCATCCCACCGATGGCATCCTCTTTCTTTTTAGACCGCACCGAACGATGGCTCCATAACGAAGCACTTCGTGAGGTTCTCATACAGTGCTTCATCACCCCCTCAGGAAGTGCTTCGTGACACCCTGACGAAGCACTGTGTCGCACCCTCACGAAGCACCGTGTCAGGAAGCCACAAAGCACTGCGAACTCCTGCCAACCTCTGAAGACACTCCATCCCTCCCCCGAAATCCAGTCCCAAGAAACATCAACACTCGCCCGGCTGGATATCCTGCACGCATTTATCACATGGATTATTTTGACACCTCCCTTTTTTTTGCTTTCTTTGGCCTTCAAAACAAGGAATATAGCGAAAGAAATCATTTTATTCTAAAAACAATATCAAACATTCTGCTATGAAACAGGAAGAAGAACAAGTGACCGGTCTGCCGGAGAACGCATTCCGCGAACTGAAGCCGGGCGAAACGTACAACCCGCTGATGAGTCCGGGCAAGAACTATCCCGAAGTAAACGTATGGTCGGTGTCGTGGGGCATCTGCATGGCCATCCTCTTCTCGGCTGCCGCCGCCTATCTGGGACTGAAGGTGGGCCAGGTATTCGAAGCCGCCATCCCCATCGCCATCATCGCCGTCGGCGTGTCGAGTGCCGCCAAGCGCAAGCAGGCCCTGGGCGAGAACGTCATCATCCAGTCCATCGGCGCCAGTTCGGGCGTCATCGTGGCCGGCGCCATCTTCACCCTGCCCGCCCTCTACATCCTGCAGGAAAGCTATCCCGAGGAAGTGACCGTCACCTTCGCGCAGGTATTCATCAGCTCCCTGCTGGGTGGTGTGCTGGGCATCCTGTTCCTCATTCCCTTCCGCAAATACTTCGTCAGCGACATGCACGGCAAGTACCCCTTCCCCGAAGCGACGGCCACCACACAGGTGCTCGTGTCGGGCGAGAAGGGCGGCAGCCAGGCCAAGCCGCTGCTGGCAGCCGGCCTGATAGGCGGTCTGTACGACTTCATCGTGGCCACCTTCGGCTGGTGGAACGAGAACTTCACCACCCGCTTCTGCTCGTGGGGCGAGATGCTGGCCGAAAAGACCAAGCTGGTGTTCAAGGTGAACGTCGGTGCGGCCGTGCTGGGCTTGGGCTACATTGTCGGCCTAAAGTACGCCGCCATCATCTGCTTCGGCTCGCTGGCCGTGTGGTGGATCATCATCCCCGGCATGTCCATCTTCTGGGGCGACGCCGTGCTGAACCAGTGGAATCCTGAAATCACCCAGACCGTCGGCCAGATGTCGCCCGAACAGATATTCACCTACTACGCCAAGAGCATCGGCATCGGCGGCATTGCCATGGCGGGCATCATCGGCATCATCAAGTCCTGGGGCATCATCAAGAGCGCCGTGGGGCTGGCTGCTAAGGAAATGGGCGGCAAGTCGAAGGCCGAGGCCAACGTCATCCGCACCCAGCGCGATCTCTCGATGAAGTTCATCGCCATCGGCTCCCTCATCACACTGGTACTGGTGTTCCTCTTCTTCTACTTCGACGTGATGCAGGGCAACCTGATGCACACCGTCGTAGCCATCCTGCTCGTGGCAGGCATCGCCTTCCTCTTCACCACCGTAGCGGCCAACGCCATTGCCATCGTGGGCACCAACCCCGTGTCGGGCATGACGCTGATGACACTCATCCTGGCTTCGGTAGTCATGGTGGCCGTCGGCTTGAAAGGCCCGGGCGGCATGGTAGCGGCACTGGTCATGGGCGGCGTAGTCTGCACGGCCCTGTCCATGGCAGGAGGCTTCATCACCGACCTGAAGATAGGCTACTGGCTGGGCACGACTCCCGTCAAGCAGGAAGCGTGGAAGTTCCTGGGCACCATCGTCTCGGCAGCCACGGTAGGCGGCGTGATGATTATCCTGAACAAGACCTACGGCTTCACCAGCGGACAGCTGGCCGCCCCGCAGGCCAACGCCATGGCAGCTGTCATCGAGCCGCTGATGAACGGTGTAGCCGCTCCTTGGTTGCTCTACGGCATCGGCGCCGTGCTGGCCATCGTGCTCACGCTGCTCAAGGTGCCTGCCCTGGCCTTTGCCCTGGGTATGTTCATCCCGCTCGAACTGAACATTCCGCTGCTGGTGGGCGGTGCCATCAACTGGTATGTGACAACCCGCAGCAAGGACGCCAAGGTCAACACCGAACGCGGTGAGAAGGGTACCCTGCTGGCTTCCGGCTTCATCGCCGGCGGTGCGTTGATGGGTGTGGTCAGTGCCGGCATGCGTTTCGGAGGCATCAATCTGGTCAACGATGCCTGGATTGCCAACACGTGGTCACAAATTGTGGCACTGGTTGCCTATGCCATCCTGATATTCTACTTCATCAAAGCATCCATGAAAATCAAATAACATTCCGCACATACCATGAGAACTTTCATCTTATCCGTTTTATTGTCTGTAACAACCATGTTATCTGCACAAACTACCCTTGAACTGCCGCTCTGGCCGGCCGGAGCTCCCAACAGCAACGGCCTGACCGGACCAGAAGAATTGTTGGAAGGAGGACGGGTGGCCAATGTAGTCGCCCCCTCCATCACCGTCTACCGGCCTGCCTGCCCCAACGGCATGGCCATCATCATGTGTCCCGGAGGCGGCTATGCCCGCCTGGCCATGAACCACGAAGGCCACGACATGGCCGCCTGGCTCAACACGCAAGGCATCACCTACGTCGTACTGAAGTACCGCATGCCCAACGGCCACCATGAAGTGCCGCTGAGCGATGCCGAACAGGCCATCCGCCTCGTACGCCAGAATGCCGCAGAATGGGGCGTCCGTCCGGACCGTATCGGCATTATGGGAGCCTCGGCCGGAGGACACCTGGCCGCCTCGCTCGCCACGCTCTACAGCAGTGACGAAACGCGTCCCGACTTCCAAATTCTGTTCTACCCCGTCATTTCCATGGAGTTAGATTTTATTCACGGCAGCTCAGGCCTAAGCCTTTTGGGCGACCATCCCTCGCAGGAACTGAAAGACCGCTACACACTGGAGAAGCAGGTAAACGCCCAGACTCCCCCCGCCTTCATCATGCTCTCGGCCGACGACGGCTCCGTGCCGCCAGCCAATAGCATCCACTACCTCGAAGCGCTGCTGCAACACCACGTACCGGCCACCCTACACATTTATCCTTCAGGAGGCCACGGCTGGGGCTTCAAGGACTCGTTCGCCTACAAGCGCCAATGGACCGGCGAACTGGAGAAATGGCTGCGTGAAGAACTTAAAATTGACCGAAAATGAAATCATCCGTCTGCATGCTGCTGCTCGCGGCAGCTTCCCTGTCGCTGATAGCCGCCGGCCAGGAGTCCGGCGGCCAGCTTGTACTGAACACCGCCCTCACCTATCTGGGCAAGCCTTATGTGGCCCATACCCTGGAGGTGAACGATGAAGAGCAACTGGTCGTCAACCTCGATGAGGTGGACTGCACCACGTTTGTGGAATACGTGCTGGCCCAGTCACTGGCCGCCACCCGAGGCGGGGACATGAAAGACTATCTGACCCGCATCCGCTACCGCGACGGACGCATCGACGGCTATACCTCGCGCCTGCACTACATCGCCGAATGGGTGGAAAGCGGAGTGAAGAACGGATTCATCGAGGACGTGACGGCGGCCTGCAGCCCGGACATCCTGACGCTGCAGCTCTCGTTCATGTCCACGCATCCCGATGCCTACCGCCACCTGAAGTCCTCGCCCGAAAACGTAAGAAAGATGCAGGACATAGAGGCCCGGCTCTCCGGCCGCTCCTTCCACTACCTGCCCAAAGACAAAATCACCGACGAAGGCCCCGACTGGATCAAGGACGGCGACATCTTCTGCATCACGACCCGCATCGCCGGGCTGGACGTAGTTCATCTCGGCTTTGCCTGCCACCGCGACGGCCAGCTGAAACTGCTGCATGCCTCGTCCAGTTACAAGCAGGTGACCTTGTCCAAAGGTTCCTTTGCCCAGATGTTCCGCCAGAACGACAGCTGGACGGGCGTACGGGTATTGCGCCTGAAACAAAGTCCCCGCCCGTAACCGTCCTGCCACCGGCCTGCCGCTTTCCTGCGGCCGCACCGTTCCGATGCCCGTAGCAGACCGCCGGTACTTCCATTGAAGTACTCCAGTACTCGTACGCAAGTACTGGAGTAATCCGCTGAAAGTACTGCCACTTTCCCCTCACCATTCTTCAGACAAGCCGCCCGCTTGTGTCCAAAGACAACGGATTTCCCCATTTTTTCTGATGCCACCGGCTGATAAATGCTGATTTATAATTAAATTTGCGCCGCAAATCCACCAAGAAAATGCAACGGACTCTATATACCTATATTATATATATAACAATTCTTCTGTGCACCCTGGCCTGCCCCCGCCTGCGGGCGGCCGAAACGACGACACCTCCCGAAGACGACGGCATCCGCCTCAGCCTGCTGACCTGCGGGCCGGGAACGGAAATCTACTCCCTCTTCGGACACACGGCTCTCCGCTACGAAGATCGCCGGCGGGGCATTGATGCCGTGTTCAACTACGGCCTCTTCAGCTTCGACACACCGAACTTCGTCCTGCGCTTCACGCTGGGCGAAACGTATTACCAGCTGGGAGCGACGGACTACAAATACTTTCTGGCAGAATACCAGATGACCAACCGCGACGTATGGCAGCAGACGCTGAACCTCAGCTCCGAGGAAAAACGCCGGCTGATAGCCCTGCTGGAAGAGAACTACCGTCCGGAGAACCGCGTCTATCTCTACAACTTCTTCCACGACAACTGCTCCACCCGTCCGCGCGACCTGGTGGAACGTACCGTGAAAGGCCGCCTCCACTATGCCGATGACATGACGACGACCGACACCGGCCGCAGCTTCCGCGACATTGTCCACCAATATTGCAAGGGGGATCCGTGGTCGCAGTTCGGCATAGACCTCTGCCTGGGCAGCGAGGCCGACCGCCCCATCAGCCGCCGTCAGATGATGTTTGCTCCCTTCTACCTGAAAGATTTCTTTGCCACCGCCATGCTCGCCGATTCGACCGGCACCCGCGCCATCCCGCTGGTGAGCCATACGGAGCAGGTGGTCACCGCCTCGCCCGAAGACAAGGAAACGGGACTTCCGCTTCCCAGCCCGATGACTTGTGCCCTGATACTCCTGGCCGCCGTTGCTGCCGCCACATGGTACGGCATCTGCCAAGGGAAAAGTCTGTGGGGCATCGACCTCGTCCTCTTCCTCGCGGCCGGCCTGGGTGGATGCATCCTCGCCTTCCTGGTCCTGCTGTCGAAACACCCCGCCGTGAGCCCCAACTACTTGCTCTTCGTGCTTCATCCGCTACACCTTTTCTGCCTGCCATGGATGCTGAAAAAGGTCATCCGAAAGGAAAAAAGCCGCTATATGATGGCAAATCTTGCCGTTTTAACACTTTTTATAGTGCTTTGGGCGCTCATTCCGCAGAAAATCAATTTAGCTGTATTACCTTTGGCACTGTGTTTGCTAGAACGTTCGGCAGGCAACCTGATATTGTCACATAAACAAGCTACGAAACAGAAGAAATGAAGAAAGGACTGATTACCTCCATACTGGTGCTGACCTTCGGCAGCATGCAGGCACAGCCGCTGCCCGCTACGCCCAAGCTGGTCGTCACCCTGAACATCGACCAGCTGCGCACCGACTACCTGGAGGCGTTCTCGTCGTTGTATGGAGAAAAGGGCTTCAAGCGCCTCATGCGCGAAGGCAAGGTGTTCTGCCAGGCCGAGATGCCTTTCAGCAAGCCCGACCGCGCGTCGGCCACCGCCACCCTCTTCACAGGTTGTTCGCCCGCCACCCACGGCATCATCGCAGGCAAGTGGATGGACATGTCCACCCTGACGCCGCGCAGCTGTGTGGACGACCCCAACTACATGGGCAACTATACCAACCAAAGCAGCTCGCCCGCCCAACTGCTCACGTCGACCGTGGCCGACGAGCTGAAGATAGCCACCCGCAACAACGCCAAGGTCTACGCCATCGCCCCCTACCGCGACGCGGCTATCCTGAGTGCCGGCCATGCGGCCGACGGTGCCTTCTGGCTCAACAACAAGAACGGGAAGTGGTGCAGCACCACCTATTATCAGGAGTTCCCCGAGTGGCTCAACCAGTACAACGATTCCTGCTCCGTCGATTTCCGCATCAAGGACATCGTCTGGACCCCCCTCCGTCCGGTAGCCGACTACAAATACCTGTCCGACTGGCGTACGGAGCCCTTCAAATACATCTTTGAGACCGAGCGCGAGAACAAGTTCTACCGTCTCTCGGCCAGTCCCTTCGTCAACGACGAAGTCAATCTGCTGGCCGCCAGGCTGCTGGAAAAGAGCGGCATCGGGCGCGACGGCATACCCGACCTGCTGGCGCTGACCTACTATGCCGGCAACTACAACCACCGCAGCACCCGCGAATGTGCCATGGAGATGCAGGACACCTACACGCGGCTGGACCGTAGCATCGCCACCCTGCTCGAGCTCATCGACAAGCAGGTGGGGCTGCAGAACACCATCGTCTGCATCACCTCGACGGGCTATGCCGACCCCGAACCGGCCGATACGGGCATCTACCGCATCCCCGGAGGCGAATTCCACCTGAACCGCTGCGCCACGCTGCTCAACATGTACCTCATGGCCACATACGGTGCAGGGCTGTACGTGGAAGCCTACTACGACCAACAAATATACCTCAACCATAAACTGCTGGAAGACAAGCAGCTCGACCTGACGGATATACTGGAAAAATCGGCAGCCTTCCTGGTTCAGTTCAGCGGCGTGGACAAAGTCTACACGTCCCACCAGCTGCTGCTCGGCTCCTGGTCTCCCCAGATCGACCCCGTCCGCAACAGCTATCACCGCAAACGTTCGGGCGACCTGGTCGTAGAAGTGCTGCCGGGGTGGACCATCGTCCGGGACAACGGCGCGGACAGCCGCGTGGTTCGTTCCGCCGAAACACCTGCTCCACTGATTCTGATGGGCGGCGGCATCAAGGCCGAAATCATCCGCACACCCGTCAGCACCGACCGCATCGCCCCCACCCTGACCAAGGTGATGCGCATCCGCGCCCCCAACGGTTGCAAAGCCTCTCCGCTCAACCTCTGATTTTTCATGACAAGGCCCTCGCCTGCCCCTGTCTTTCCCGTCTTCCGCTCCCGTCTGTTGCAAGAAAGAACGGAATAAAGGAAAAAACTCGGCAGAACGCTGTGTCCTCTGTGTTGAAATGATTACCTTTGCAGAGGTAAAATTATCTATCAATCAAACAGCTAATAATAATAAAAACAATTATAAAATGGGATTCAATGAATTTTTAAGCTCGATTTTCGGCAACAAATCCACCCGCGACATGAAGGAAATCCAACCATGGGTCGACAAGGTGAAAGCCGCTTATCCGGAAATCGACAGTCTGGACAACGACGCCTTGCGTGCCAAGACAGAAGAACTGAAGGCATACATCCGCAACTCCGCAGCCCAGCAGCGTGCCAAAGTAGACGAACTGAAGGCCACCGTGGAAAACACGGAACTGGAGAAACGCGAAGAAATCTTTGCCCAGATAGACAAAATCGAAAAGGAGATACTGGATATCTACGAGAAAGCACTCGACGAAGTGCTGCCCGCCGCCTTTGCCATCGTCAAGTCGACAGCCCGCCGTTTCACGGAAAATGAAGAAATCGTGGTTACGGCCAACGACTTCGACCGCCAGCTGGCCGCCACCAAGGACTTTGTCCGCATCGAGGGCGACAAGGCCATCTACAAGAACCACTGGATGGCGGGTGGTAACGAAATTACCTGGAACATGGTACACTACGACGTACAGCTCTTCGGCGGCGTCGTGCTGCACAAGGGTAAGATTGCCGAAATGGCAACCGGTGAAGGAAAAACCCTCGTGGCTACCCTCCCCGTATTCCTCAATGCCCTGACCGGTAACGGCGTACATGTAGTGACAGTGAACGACTACCTGTCCAAGCGTGACTCCGAGTGGATGGGACCGCTCTACATGTTCCATGGCCTGAGCGTGGACTGCATCGACAAACACCAGCCCAACTCCGATGCCCGCCGCCGTGCCTACCTGGCCGACATCACCTTCGGTACCAACAACGAATTCGGTTTCGATTACCTGCGCGACAACATGGCCATCAGTCCGAAAGACCTCGTGCAGCGCCAACACAACTACGCCATCGTCGACGAGGTCGACTCCGTCCTGATTGACGATGCCCGTACGCCGTTGATCATCTCCGGTCCGGTGCCCAAAGGCGACGACCAGCTGTTCGAACAGCTCCGCCCGCTGGTAGAAAGACTGGTGGAAGCCCAGAAGAGACTGGCTACCCAATACCTGGCCGACGCCAAGCGCCTCATCGCCTCCAACGACAAGAAGGAGCAGGAAGAAGGTTTCCTGGCCCTCTACCGCAGCCACAAGGCTCTGCCCAAGAACAAGCCGCTCATCAAGTTCCTGAGCGAACAGGGCGTCAAGGCCGGTATGCTGAAGACAGAGGAAATCTACATGGAGCAGAACAACAAGCGCATGCACGAAGTGACCGATCCGCTCTACTTCGTCATCGACGAGAAGCTGAACAGCGTCGACCTCACCGACAAGGGTGTTGACCTCATCAGCGGAAACTCGGCCGACCCCACCCTCTTCGTATTGCCCGACATCACCGCCCAGCTTTCCGAACTGGAAAATGAAAAGGACCTGAGCGAAGAAGAGCGTCTGGCCAAGAAGGATGCCCTGCTCACCAACTATGCCATCAAGTCGGAACGCGTACATACCATCAACCAGTTGCTGAAGGCCTATACCATGTTTGAGAAGGACGACGAATACGTCGTGATAGACGGACAGGTGAAGATTGTGGACGAGCAGACGGGCCGTATCATGGAAGGCCGCCGCTACTCCGACGGTCTGCACCAGGCCATCGAAGCCAAGGAAGGCGTGAAGGTGGAAGCCGCCACACAGACATTCGCCACCATCACCTTGCAGAACTACTTCCGTATGTACCACAAGCTGGCCGGTATGACCGGTACGGCCGAAACGGAAGCCGGTGAATTCTGGGATATCTACAAACTGGACGTTGTAGTGATCCCGACCAATCGCCCCATTGCCCGCAAGGACATGAACGACCGCGTCTACAAGACGAAACGTGAGAAATACAAAGCTGTTATCGAAGAAATCGAAGCCATGGTCCGTGCCGGACGCCCCGTACTGGTAGGTACGACGTCGGTAGAAATCTCGGAAATGCTGAGCAAGATGCTGACCATGCGCAAGATTCCCCACAACGTGCTGAACGCCAAGCTGCACCAGAAGGAAGCCGAGATTGTAGCACAAGCCGGTCAAAGCAGTACGGTGACCATCGCCACCAACATGGCCGGCCGTGGTACCGATATCAAGCTAAGTCCGGAAGTAAAGGCTGCCGGCGGTCTGGCCATCATCGGTACGGAGCGTCACGAGTCCCGCCGTGTAGACCGCCAGCTGCGTGGTCGTGCCGGCCGTCAGGGCGACCCGGGTTCATCCGTGTTCTTCGTATCACTGGAAGACGACCTGATGCGTCTGTTCTCGTCCGACCGCATTGCCAGCGTGATGGACAAGCTGGGCTTCAAGGAAGGTGAAATGATTGAACACAGCATGATTTCCAAGTCCATCGAACGGGCCCAGAAGAAAGTGGAAGAAAACAACTTCGGCATCCGTAAACGCTTGCTGGAATACGACGACGTGATGAACAAGCAGCGTACCGTGGTCTACACCAAACGCCGCCACGCCTTGATGGGCGAACGCATCGGCATGGACATCGTGAACATGATTTGGGACCGCTGTGTCAATGCCGTACAAGCTCCCGACTACGAGAACTGCAAGATGGACATGCTCCAGACACTGGCCATGGAAGCCCCGTTCACCGAAGACGAATTCAAGGAAGAGAAAAAAGAAAAGCTGGCCGACAAGGCTTTCGATGCCGCAATGGAGCTCTTCAAGCGCAAGACCGACCGCATGGCACAGATTGCCTATCCGGTCATCAAGCAGGTATACGAGAACCAGGGACACATGTACGAGAACATCCTGATTCCCATCACTGACGGCAAGCGCATGTACAACATTTCCTGCAATCTGAAAGCCGCCTATGAAAGCGAATGCAAGGAAGTGGTGAAGTCGTTCGAGAAGAGCATCCTGCTGCATGTCATCGACGAGGCCTGGAAAGAGAACCTCCGCGAGCTGGACGACCTGAAGCACTCCGTACAGAACGCCAGCTACGAACAGAAAGACCCGTTGCTGATCTACAAGCTCGAATCTGTCAACCTGTTCGATGCGATGGTCGACAAGATCAACAACCAGACCATCTCCATTCTGATGCGCGGCCAGATACCTGTACAGGAAGCTCCGGCCGAAAGCCAGCAGCAGGCGCCCCAGCGCAACGTAGAAGTGCGCCAGGCCGCTCCCGAGCAACGTCAGGACATGAGCAAATACCGTGAACAGAAAGTGGACTTGAACGACCCGAACCAGCAGGCTGCCGCCGCAAGAGATACCCGCGAACAGCCCAAACGGGAACCCATCCGCGCAGAAAAGACAGTAGGACGCAACGATCCCTGCCCCTGCGGCAGCGGCAAGAAATACAAGAACTGCCACGGAAGAAATCTGTAAAAGGAAGTAACGTTACTCCCACTTAACAAAAGCCTCGAACGGTTAAAAACCGTTCGGGGCTTTTATATTTTCAACGAAAAGAGTACTTTTGTTCAGGATTAAAGATTTTGAGAACTATGAAGAAAAGACTCCTTTATTGTCTGGCCATGACAGGCATCCTTTGCCTGACCGCCTGCCAAAGCATCGAGCAACTTTCAATAGACTATATGCTGCCGGCCGAAGTCAGCTTTCCCGCCGACCTGAAACGGGTAGGCATTGTAAACAATATGCCTGCAACGCCGGACAACAAACTCATCACAAGCGACACACGAAAGGGGAAAGCCGAAACGGAGATTGCCCGACGGACAGACTATTACAACGGAGATGCCCGACTCACTACCGAGTCATTGGCAAAAGCTGTGGCAGACGCCAACTACTTTGACCTGGTTGTCATCTGCGATTCTGCGCTCCGAAGCCAGGACATTACCCCACGCGAAAGCACACTGTCGCAAACCGAGGTACGCCAACTGACCGACGAACTGGGAGTCGACTTCCTCCTGTCGCTGGAAAACATCCAACTGAGCAGCCTGAGGAGAGTCAGCTACCTGCCCGACTGGCAGGTGTACTATGGAACCGTCGATGCCAAGGTTTACCCGACTGTCAAAGTATATCTCCCGACTCGCTCCACCCCGATGGTTACCGTCACTCCCACAGACAGCATCTTCTGGGAAGCCACCGGTAGCAGTGAGACACAAATATTCACCAAACTAATTCCAGAAAAAGACATGATAGAGCAGGCATCGGAGTTTGCCGGCAGCGTTCCGGTCAAGTATCTGATTCCCTATTGGACTACCGCCACCCGCTACCTCTTCACAGGAGGTACCGTCAACATGCGCGACGCAGCCGTTTTCGTCAAGGAAAAGAACTGGCCCGCAGCCATTGAATTATGGAAAGTTGAATATGAACATAAGAAAGGTAAGTCCAAAATGTATGCCGCCTACAACATTGCCTTGGGGTATGAAATGCAGGACAGTATCAGCCAAGCCTACGACTGGGCACTGAAAGCGCAGAAAATAGCCGAACAAGTGGACGGCATCGGTGAAAAGAGCAGCCAAGGCCTCTATGCCAGCGACATTCCCAACTATCTCATGACCAGCGCTTATGTAAACGAACTGAAGACCCGTCGGGAAGGACTGACACGGCTGAAGGTCCAAATGAATAGAAATAATGACGATTTTTAAAGAAAATATGCCAACGTTGCCATTTTTTTCCTACCTTTGAAAGGTGTAACAGAACATTTGCCATATGAAACTGAGTCAATCGTCCCTGTCCCAACTCGGGAATACCATCAAGAAAGCAGTGAGCAGATACAATTGTGCCTGCGAACAGACTATTGTGACCGATATCCACCTGCAAGCCACCCCCACTTCCGGCGAACTGGTTATCTTCAACGATGAAGACGAAGAGCTGGCCCGGACCACCATTGAAGAATGGATCAACTACGAAGGGGAAGACTTCAACAGCGATACCGAACGTACGCTGTCGACTCTGCTGAATGAAATGAAAAGCGCCGGCGACTTTGACCAGATGACAAACCTGAAGCCTTTCTCTTTTGTACTGGTAGACGAAGACAAAGAAACGTTGGCCGAACTGCTTCTGATGGACGACGACACCCTGATGGTCAGCGATGAACTGCTGAAGGGACTGGACGAGGAACTGGACGAGTTCCTCAAGAAACTATTGGAATAAACTTTTCTGCATACTCAAAAAGAAAGCTCCCCTCCCCATCCGCCGCATGGCGAAACAAGGAGGGGAGCTGTTTTTTACTGACGGCCCAGCCAGTCGTGCAAAGCCGCCACATCGGCTTCCGGACGGATGCGCCCTTCTGGCAAAGCCTCCAGCGTAAACTTGGAAAGCAACTTCTCCAGACGGGCCAGCTTCCCTTTCTCACCCTTCCGGATAAACTCCTCCCGCAGGATGCGTACTTTCTCACACACCTGCACGCCTTCCATCATCCGCTCAAAACGTATGCTGCTCCGCGGACCCGGATAGACGCTGTAGGTGTCGCCTGCCGCCCACGTGCGGAAACGCGAATCGCGCAGGGGATCGGCCGTCCAGCTGTTGAAGGACCAACGCAGGTAACCGTCATATCCCTCGGCTAC
Source organism: Mediterranea massiliensis (assembly GCF_900128475.1). GTDB lineage: Bacteria > Bacteroidota > Bacteroidia > Bacteroidales > Bacteroidaceae > Bacteroides > Bacteroides massiliensis_E. The sequence goes on from NZ_LT635836.1 coordinate 347,952, forward strand.
CGCATGGAGCATGGTCCACACGGCCTCGGCCGGACGGGAGAAAGTGAATGTATTCGGGAATGCTTCCACACAACACGTATAATAGGTGCTGACCTGTCCTCGAGCCTCACGGGCCTTCTTCACATCAGCCGGGAATTTCTGTCCCAAAGGAATGCAATAATAAAACAAATCCGATTCTATTTCGGGATGATAGTTACCCGCTAACGTAATTTTAAACTCCGGATCAGCCGCACGAACCACCTTGATAGCCTCGCGCATGGCCTCCATGGGACGCTCGTCCATCGAAATGGCCGTGCGCTCGAACCAGCCCTTCTCGCGCAGATGACGGGCAAAGTCCTTCAGGAAAGTTCCCCAATACTCTGCATAGGCCACATCGCCCGGCTTGGCATCCACAAACAGGACACGGTTGGTGGCTTCATCGTAATAATCGAAGTGCAAGGCCCAGGGAATCATGGTATAACAACTGATCAGTCCCTGAAGGCCGATGTCCTCGGTCATGAACTCCACCCACTTGTCGAACACAGCATAACCGAACTCCCACGAGCCGTCCAGCTTCCTGATGCGGGTCACCATGCTGTCGAAGGGGTCTTCCGTCTGCCCGTTCCAAGGCTTGTGCATGATGCTGGCCGTAATGGCCTTCTGGCCCGCATCGGCCAACATCTTCATGATGGGACGCATGGCGTCGAAATGCTCCTTGCTCCAAAGCGGCACCTGGTAATAGCGCGCCACCGCATAAGGGTTCTGCCACAGGTCCAGATTGAACTTCCAGTCCTGCGGAGCCGGAAGCGTACGGTTCACCACCTTCACTTCGAAAGGCAGAGACATCGGTTCCATACCCTCGGCACTGACCATTAGACGTGATCGATACGTACCGGCCTGGACGTCAGCCGGAACCCAAACGCTCAACCATATCGGCTGCGAACAACGTTCCCTGATATCGAGTTCCTGCGCGATGTCGAGCACATCGGCCACCAACGAGGAATCCCACTGGGTCTTGTCGGGCCGATTGCCGCAACCGCCTTTCCCGTCCTTGTTCAGCTCGTCGGTCATGACGTAGCGCACAAAATTCGTCTTCACGGCCGAAGCGGGAATGACCGAACGGCCGTTCTTCAGTTCGCTGACTTCCACACGCACGTTCTTCAGGGCCTGTCGGGTCCAAAGCACAGCCTGCGCATGCACCCGCTCGCCTTTCCAGGCTGTCATCCGGGTACTCCCCTTGCGGGTCCCTTCAGGAATGCTCAACTTGGGATAACGCACATCGACACTGCCCCAAGCCAAAGCCGTCGGACGCTGCATCTTGTTCCAAACGGCCTCTCCGTCGTGGGGCTTCGTATCCGTCAATTCTTCATAAGCGCCCAACGGATACTGCTCCGCGGGCTGCTGGGCACTGCACCACAGACTGGCAGAGAGTGCCCACACCCATAATAATCCTTTCTTTGTCATGGTATCTTTTATTTCAGAATATCTTCCAACTTCACTGCCTGGAACAAGATATGGGCCGTGCTGCTCTCGTAGAGAATGCCGACCGTTTCGCGGTCGATCATCGTCAGACACGAATAGCCCCAGCTGCCGCCTTCGTCCAGCATCAGCCGGTTCTCGGGCAGCCACGTCAGGCCATTGTCCAGACTGGCCTTGATGGTCATGCGGTGGCGGTTCTTCGGGCTGTCGGGGTTGGAGAACAGCAAGAGCGGCTTGCCTGTCACATTGTCTTCGGCCGCCACATGCAGCAGGCTGGCCATACAAACGGGCTCTACCAGCGCCTTGCGTGAAGAGGGATGCTCTTCCCACGTAGCCCCAAAGTCGCGGGTCACCGCTACGGCACGACTGCCTCCACGATTGTCGCGCATGTTCAGCATCAGTACGCCCGGCTCCACTTCTGCCACCTGCGACTCGGTGGTGTTGGTGCGGGCCGGCTGGCTGATGTGCCACGTCTTGCCGTGGTCCTTGCTATAGATGATGCAGGCACAGGGGATGCGGTCGGCACCGATGAACTGGCCGGCGAAGACCAGGGTGCCGTCGGCCATCGAGATGCCCCGACCCGGTCCCTGCAAGAGGAAATACCATTCGGGCGACTTCACCTGTTCCGTAATATTGATGGGGTCGGACCACGTCTTGCCGTCGTCATCGCTCTTCACCAGCATCAGCTGGGCCGTCTGATCCAGCGTCATGCCCTGACCCGAATTGTTCCAGGCACGTGCGTTGCCCATGCCATGCGTCCAGGCCGCCATAATCCAGATAGTACCCTTCTGCTTGTCCACCAGGATGGCCGGATCGCCCACACCGTTCTGTGCCTTGGGCAGCCCGCCATACTCGCCGAAGCTCATGGGTATCTGCATTTTCTCCCACGTCTGCCCGCCGTCGGTACTGCGACTCAGACCGATTTCAATGTATTCCTGCAGGTCGACACTGTTATTGTGGCGTACGTCATAGACGGCCAGCAGCGTACCCTTGTTGCTGGTTACGAGGCCAGGAATGCGGTAGGCGGCCACACCGTCGTCGCCCGCCTGACGGACACCGAAGCCCATCCGATGGACACGCGGACCGTTGGCCAGCTTCAGCGGAGCGGCCTGTCCGTCGATTTCAACCGAAGCCACCGAGGCCGAGAACTTGGAAAGCAGCGATGCCTGCGGCTTCATCTGGAGGCTGATCCAGAAATAATTGATGCCCGGATAGAGTGTCTGGTTCACGTCAAACACCACTTCACGGCCGGGCGAACGGACTTCGCTCTTCAATACAGAATAGGAAGGATTGGCCGCACGGGTCTGTCCTACGGTATAGGCCGACACATAGGCCACAGGAGCATAATATCCCTTGCCGCTACGCTCCACGCACTCCGTACCGCCATAGTACAGTTTGACGGCTTCTACCTGAGTCAGGTCGACCGCTTCGCCCAGGTCCAGAAGGACACGGTCCAGCTTCTTGCCTTCGCCGTTGTCGATGCGCAGGTGGAACAGTTCGTTGTCCTGACGGTCTATCAGAACGGGGATATTGGTTTCGCGGATGAATACCGTGTCGGTGACGGTGGAAATGGCTCCCCATGCGGGGCAACACAAGACCGCCAGCAACAAAAGTGAAGTGATTTTTCTCATGATACAATGGTTTTAAGATGATACAAAACAAACGTCGGGCTCTGCTTTCCTGTAACAGAAAGCCGCACCCGACGTTTCTATATTTATTAGCTACGAGCTACAAGCTACGAGTGATGAGTGACAAGCCGGAAAACTCGTAGCTCGTAGCTCGTCACTCATCACTACTTCACGCTTTCTTCAGCGCAGCGATGCTTTCCTTCAGCGACTTGATGATGCTTTCGGCATCGGCCTGCTTCTTGCGCTCCAGCTCGATGACGGCGGCAGGAGCGTTGTTCACAAACTTCTCGTTGCTGAGCTTCTTCAGTACGCCTTGCAAGAAACCTTCCTTGTGCTTCAGCTCGGCTTCCATGCGGGCGATTTCAGCTTCCACGTCAATCATGTTGCCCAGAGGTACGGCATACTCCGTCGTGCCTACCATGAAGGCGGCGGCGCCGTCGGCCTTGGCCTCGACCACGGTGATGGACGAGAGGTTACACATCTTCGTGATGACGGCGTTGAAGGCGGCTACAGGGTTCTCGCCCACGGCCTGCAACTCCAGCGCTTCCTTCTGCGCAATGTTCTTCTGCAAGCGGATGGAGCGGACGTTGCTGATGATTTCCTTCACAACCTCGAACTGCTGCACGAGGGCTTCGTCCACCGGTCCCGGAGCGGCCATGGGGCTCACCATCAGGCTATCGCCGTCCTTGCGGTCCACGATATGCTGCCACAGCTCTTCAGTGATGAAGGGCATGAACGGATGGAGCAGGTGGAGCAGGTTGTCGAAGAAACCGATGGTCGTGTCATACACGGCCTTGCTGATGGGCTGGCCGTAAGCAGGCTTGATCATCTCCAGATACCAGCTGGAGAACTCGTCCCAGAAGAGCTTGTAGACAGCCATCAGGGCTTCGCTCAGGCGGTACTTGCTGAAGAGGTCGGCCACTTCGGCGGCTACGGCGTTCTGCTTCGACTCGAACCACTTCATGGCCAGGGCGGCAGCTTCGGGCACTTCGACGTCGGCGCTCACTTCCCAACCCTTGACGAGACGGAAGGCGTTCCATATCTTGTTGTTGAAGTTACGGCCTTGCTCGCACAGGGCATCGTCGAAGAGGATGTCGTTGCCGGCAGGAGCCGAAAGCATCATACCCATGCGCACACCGTCGGCACCATAGCGTTCGATGAGGTCCAGCGGGTCGGGCGAGTTGCCCAGCGACTTGGACATCTTGCGTCCCAGCTTGTCGCGCACGATACCTGTGAAGTATACGTTGCGGAAAGGCATGTCGCCAATGTATTCGTATCCGGCCATGATCATGCGGGCCACCCAGAAGAAGATGATGTCCGGGCCTGTCACCAGGTCGCTCGTCGGATAGTAGTATTTGATTTCCTCGTTGCCGGGGTTGTTGATGCCGTCGAACAGGGAGATGGGCCACAACCAGGAAGAGAACCACGTGTCGAGGCAATCTTCGTCCTGACGCAGGTCTTCCAGCTTCAGGTCGGCCTTGCCGGTCTTCTCCTTGGCCAGTTCGAGCGCCTTCTCGGGCGTCTCGGCCACCACGTATCCGCCTTCGGGCAGGAAGTAGGCAGGAATGCGGTGTCCCCACCACAGCTGGCGGCTGATACACCAGTCCTTGATGTTCTCCAGCCAGTTCTTGTACGTGTTCTTGTACTTGGCGGGATAGAACTTCAGTTCGTCGTTCATGACAGGCGGCAGGGCCATGTCGGCAAAGTGCTGCATCTTGAGGAACCACTGCATGGAGAGCTTCGGCTCGATGGCCACGTTGGTACGCTCGGAGAAGCCCACCTTGTTGGTATAGGCCTCCACCTTCTCCAGCAGGCCGGCGGCGGCGAGGTCTTTCTCAATCTGTTCGCGCACGTCGAAGCGGTCCATGCCTACATAGAGGCCGGCTGCTTCGCTCAGGGTGCCGTTATCGTTGAAGATGTCGATGCTCGGCAGGTTGTATTTCTCGCCCAGCATGTAGTCGTTCACGTCGTGGGCAGGCGTCACCTTCAAACAGCCCGTACCGAACTCTACATCCACGTAGTCATCCTGAATGACGGGGATGACACGGCCTACGAGGGGCACGATGACTTTCTTGCCCTTCAGCCACTGGTTCTTGGGGTCGGCAGGGTTGATACACATGGCCGTATCGCCCATGATGGTTTCGGGACGGGTCGTGGCCACTACGGCATAGCGGCGGCCCTGGGCATCGCGGTGAACCACTTCACCCTCGGCACCGGTCTCGCCCGACATGTCGTCGTCGGCCACGTAGTATTTCAGGTAGTAGAGCTTGCTGTGCTCTTCCTTATAGATCACTTCCTCGTCGCTCAGGGCGGTCAGCGCCTTGGGGTCCCAGTTCACCATGCGCACGCCGCGGTAGATGAGCCCCTTGTTGTAGAGGTCGACAAAGACCTTGATGACGCTCTTGCTGCGCATCTCGTCCATGGTGAAAGCGGTACGGTCCCAGTCGCACGAAGCGCCCAGCTTGCGGAGCTGCTTCAGGATGATGCCGCCGTGTTCTTCGGTCCATTCCCAGGCATGCTTCAGGAACTCCTCGCGCGTCAGGTCGGTCTTCTTGATGCCCTGCGCGGCCAGTTTGTTCACCACCTTGGCTTCGGTAGCAATGGAAGCATGGTCGGTACCCGGCACCCAGCAGGCGTTCTTGCCTTCCATGCGGGCGCGGCGCACCAGGATATCTTGAATGGTATTATTAAGCATGTGTCCCATGTGGAGCACACCGGTGACGTTGGGAGGCGGGATGACGACGGTGTACGGTTGACGGCCATCGGGTTTCGAACTGAACAGTTTGTGGTCCAGCCAATACTGGTACCACTTTCCCTCTACGTCGGCGGGATTGTACTTACTTGCTAATTCCATTTCTCTTTAAATCTATAAAATTAAAATTGTTTGCGATTATGGGCACAAAATTAGTAATTTATTGCTTTCCATCGGCAAAAGCAACGGAAAGATTTGTCTATCTTTGCGCAAAGACGGCGGTTTTGCTCCGGTTCAAACGGAGTATACCGTCGGTTCAAAGGCTTTAAACTCTCAGTTTAAACGGACTAAACTGACAGTTTAAAAGCATTAAACTGACAGTTTATCGCTATTAAACCGGCAGTTTATTTTCTGCAAACTAAAATAAACTGATAGTATGCTGACATTCAATACTCTAAGAAATACGTCGAAAGGCGGCGACAGGACTGCACGCCCTTGGTGGAAACGTCTGAAGAAGCGCCACTTTGTACTGATGGCACTGATACTTATAGTGTGGCTCGTTCAGCTCCTGCCCGCCGCCGGAGCCTGCTACGCCCGATACATTTACCCCACCATAGCCCGCGTGCTGACCGCCGTGTCCGACCTCATCCCCTTCGCCGTGGGCGACCTCTTCATTGCCCTCAGCATTGCCTGGCTCGTTGTCTGGCCTTTTTACGCCCGCCTCCGCCGCAAGAAGCCCTGGCGGCGCATCGCTGGTCGCGAAGTGGAGTACCTGCTCTGGATTTACGTCTGGTTCTACCTGGCCTGGGGACTGAACTACTCGCAACCCGACTTCTACCAGCGGACAGGCATCGCCCGCACGGCCTACACGCCCGAGAACTTCGCCCGCTTCACGGACGCCTACATCGAACGGCTGAACGCCTCATATACGCCTGTAGACAGCATCGACACCGACGTGGTGCGCACAGAGGTAGTACGCGGCTATCGGGCCATCAGCCTCGCGCTGGGCGTACTTCCGCCCACGACCGACCGCCCGCAGGCCAAGACGATGCTCTTCACCCCCTTCATCTCGATGGTGGGCGTCACGGGCAGCATGGGTCCCTTCTTCTGCGAGTTCACCCTGAACGGCGACCTGCTGCCTGCCGACTATCCCGCCACCTATGCCCACGAGCTGGCCCACCGCCTGGGCATCACCAGCGAGGCGGAGGCCAACTTCTACGCCTATCAGGTATGCACCCGCTCCAGCGTACCCGCCCTGCGCTTCAGCGGCTACTACTCCATCTTCTTCCACGTGTTGGGCAACGCCCGCCGTCTGATGGACGAGGCTGCCTACCAGGCACTTGTAGAGAACATCCGCCCCGAAATCATCCAACTGGCCAAGGACCATCAAGCCTATTGGTCGGCCAAGTACAGCCCGCTGGTCGGCGCCGTGCAAGACTGGATCTACGACCTCTACCTGAAGGGCAACCAGATAGAAAGCGGCCGTCAGAACTACTCCGAGGTGGTGGGGCTGCTCATCTCGTACGAAACGGCACGAAACGCAGAAAATCCATAAAATCTTCGTACCTTTGCGAAAAAGAATTTAAACTGAAGAACCATGCAACATACCCGTAAAGAACAGATGGAAGCCTTCGGACGCTTCCTCGACATCCTCGACGAACTGCGCGAGAAATGTCCCTGGGACCGCAAGCAGACCAACGAAAGCCTGCGCCCCAACACCATCGAAGAAACCTACGAACTGTGCGACGCCCTGATGCGCGACGACAAGCAGGACATCTGCAAGGAGCTGGGCGACGTCCTGCTGCACGTGGCCTTCTATGCCAAGATAGGCAGCGAGACGGATGACTTCGACATCAAGGACGTATGCGACCGCCTGTGCGAGAAGCTCATCTTCCGCCATCCGCACGTCTTCGGTAACGAAAAGGCCGAAACGGCTGCCCAGGTTGTGGAGAACTGGGAGCAACTGAAACTGAAGGAAAAAGGTGGAAACAAAAGTGTATTGGCAGGTGTACCCGCTGCCCTGCCCTCGCTCATCAAGGCCTACCGCATACAGGACAAGGCCCGCAACGTAGGCTTCGACTGGGAAGAGCGCGAACAGGTGTGGGACAAGGTGAAGGAAGAAATCCAGGAGTTTCAGGCCGAAGTGGCCAACATGGACAAGCAGAAAGCCGAAGAAGAGTTTGGCGACGTGCTGTTCAGCCTCATCAACGCCGCCCGCCTCTACAAAATCAACCCCGACAATGCACTGGAGCACACCAACCAGAAATTCATCCGCCGCTTCAACTACCTCGAGGCACACACCCTCAAGGAAGGCCGCAACCTGCACGACATGACGCTGGCCGAGATGGATGCCATCTGGGAGGAAGCCAAGAAACTGGAAAAGGAGCAATAAAAATGCAGCCTCCCGACGCTGAAGCCCTTTCAACATCGGGAGGCTGCCTACCTCTTGAAAACTGAAATCAGTCTGCTATAGTCGGAAACGTCCTTCTCACTTCTTGGGAGCAGGCCCTTTTCCGTTCTTCTTACCATTCATGCCTTTCAACAGCTCGCGGTGGAAGCGCATCTCGGCACGCTGTATCAGATAGATCTTCTTATTGGAAAGTATCTTCTGGAACTTCTTCAGATACGTCTGCTCCAGTTCGCTGGAAGCGACCCTCGCATCGTATACGCCGTCCAGGATTTCGCCGTACTGGCTCTCTGTCGTATTCTCGTTCTTGCCCTGACGCAACAGTTTCCAGGCATTGTCATTCAACTTCTGCTTGCGGTCCTGCAGTTCGAAATACAGGGGAAAGAATTTGGCAGCCTCAGCCTGGGTCAGCCCGGCCTTCTCAGTCAGGAAAGCCTGCTGCTTGGCGCGAAACTCTTCCTTCGTCAGCCGCTGGCAGATGCCGTCATTGGCCCACACCGACAGCATCAAGCCGAACAGGGCAACCATTAAAACACTCAACTTTTTCATTGTTATTCTTTACAAGTATTGATTATTCTGCATTTTCATCGCTCAGATAGACGTACAGCGAATAATCGTCCATCATCGTATTGTCTATCGCCGTACTGATGTACTCCAGTTCGACATCCGTATCCTCGGCAGCCATCTGCTGCCTGCCTTCCGACGCGCTGTCGCCCGGCGAAGCTACCCGTATGATCAGAGCGGCCCCTACAAACATGGCAGCCATGTAAAGCCAGGGCCTGACCTTCTCCCACGTGGTAGGCTCACGGCGGACATCGTTCTTTTCTTTCTCGGGAAGACGGCTCATCAAGTCTGAAGTGAATCCTTCGAAATACCCTTCCGGCACACGGAACGGGTTCTCCGTACCAACTTTCTTCAGCAAATTATCTTCTTCTTTCATAAGCTTTTCTCCTTTCATTCAGATTAGACTATGGTTTGAGGCAAAGGTTTAAAATTCATCTTCAAAAAACTTTTCGATTTTTTTCACCGCATGATGATAAGAAGCCTTCAGTGCTCCGACCGACGTGCCGAAGATCTCGGACATCTCCTCGTACTTCATTTCCTGGTAATACTTCAGGTTGAACACCATCCGCTGCTTTTCGGGCAGGGTCAGCAAGGCTTTCTGCAACGTCGTCTGTATCTTGTCGCCCGAGAAGTAGGGGTCGCTCTCGAGCTTCTGCAGCACATCGGCCTCGGGGTCGTCCAGCGAGACGGTAGCCTGTGCCCGTTGTTTGTTCAGGAAAGTCAGACATTCGTTCAGAGCGATGCGGTAGAGCCAGGTGGAGAGCTTGGCGTCGCCGCGGAAATAGTCGATGTTGGTCCACGCCTTGATGAACGTGTTCTGAAGCAGGTCGTTGGCGTCCTCATGCGAATATACCATACGGCGAATCTGCCAGTACAGCTGTTCGCTGTATTGGGCCACAATCATTTCAAATCCGCGCCGTTGTGTCTTCTCGTCCTGCAACAAGGCCAGCACTTCGCGCTCATTATAGGGAGTATTCATATACTTTTATCCGCATTTGTAGATTTTAGACGGCCAAAGATACAAAAAGTTTAATTAAATCGGTACGCAAAGCGTTTCTTTCGCCAGCATGGTTTCAGGAAAGACGGCGCGGGCCTGCTCCAGCAACAGGTCTTCGTTGTCGTAGCGTGCCGAGAAGTGGCCCACCAGCAGACGCTTCACGCCTGCCTCGCGGGCAATGGCGGCCGCCTGCGCGGCCGTGGTATGGAAGGTTTCCTTGGCACGGGGAGCGTCTTCCTCGACAAAGGTGGCTTCGTGAAACAACAGGTCCGCTCCCCTCACCTGCTCCACGACTGATGCCAGCGGAAGGGTGTCCGAACAGTAGGCATAACTGCGCGGAGGGTCGGACGGACGCGTCAGGCGTTCGTTGGCAATCACTTCGCCGTCGGGCGTCACATAGTCGGCCCCGTTCTTGATGCGGTTCAGTTCGTAGACAGGCACCTCATAGAAGTCGACCATCTCGCGGACGATGTGGCGGGGACTGGGCTTCTCGGCAAAGAGGAAGCCGCAGGTAGGCATCCGATGACGCAAGGGGATGGTGGTGACCGTCAGCGAGCGGTCTTCATAAACCACCGACGGCTCACGGGTATCGAACGCATGAAACACGACCGCATAGGTCATCTGACGGTTGAAGAAGTCGAGCATCGGCTTCATCAGCTCCTCCAACCCCTGGGGCGAATGGATATGGAGCTCGGCTGTGCGTCCCAGCAGGTTCAGCGTGGAAATCAGTCCCAGCAGGCCGAAGCAATGGTCGCCGTGCAGGTGGGAGATGAAGATGTGGTTCAGACGCGAGAACTTCAGGCGCGACTTGCGGAACTGCAACTGCGCCCCTTCGCCGCAGTCGATCATGAACAGCTTGTCGCGGACGTTGAGTATCTGCGACGTCGGAAAATGGCGGGTGGTGGGCAGGGCCGAACCACAGCCCAATATATGTAACTCAAACTTCTCCATAACGCCGCAAATTTAGGCATAAATCGCGATTCATGCCGCCTGTCACCCACAAAAAAAAGAGAGTGCATCCCGCGGGGGACACACTCTCCTCTCATTAGATTATATCAGAAGTACCTTATTTCTTCTTGCCTTCCAGTTGCTCTTTCAAAGCAGCCAGTGCGTCGATGTCGCCCAGCGTAGTGGAAGCGGCCTGGTTCTGGATTACAGGGATTTCTTCCTTCTTGCTGTTAGACTTCTTGGCAGCCTTCTTCTCGGCTCTCTCTTCTGCCTTGGCAGCATCTTCGAAGATGCGGCTGTGAGACAGGATGATGCGCTTGGCGTCCTTGTTGAACTCGATGACCTTGAACGGCAACTTCTCGTCAAGCTGAGCCTGAGAACCGTCTTCCTTAACGAGGTGCTTCGGAGTGGCGAAACCTTCCACACCATAAGGCAGAGCTACAACAGCGCCCTTGTCCAGCATTTCGATGATGGTACCTTCGTGTACGGAACCTACCGTGAATATCGTTTCGAATACATCCCAAGGATTCTCTTCGAGCTGCTTGTGGCCGAGGCTCAGACGACGGTTTTCCTTGTCGATTTCGAGAACGACAACGTCGATGTCGGCACCGATCTGAGTGAATTCAGAGGGGTGTTTGATCTTCTTCGTCCAAGACAGGTCGGAGATGTGGATCAAGCCGTCAACACCTTCTTCTACTTCTACGAATACGCCGAAGTTAGTGAAGTTGCGAACCTTGGCAACGTGCTTGCTGCCTACAGGATACTTCTCTTCGATCGTTTCCCATGGATCCGGCTTCAGCTGCTTGATACCCAGAGACATCTTGCGCTCTTCGCGGTCCAGTGTCAGGACTACAGCCTCTACTTCGTCGCCCACCTTCATGAAGTCCTGAGCCGAACGCAGGTGCTGGCTCCAAGACATTTCAGATACGTGGATCAGACCTTCTACACCCGGAGCGATTTCGATGAATGCACCGTAGTCGGCCATAACGACCACTTTGCCCTTCACGTGGTCGCCCACCTTGAGGTTCGGGTCGAGGGCATCCCAAGGATGCGGAGTGAGCTGCTTCAGACCCAGAGCGATACGCTTCTTCTCGTCGTCGAAGTCGAGGATAACGACGTTCAGCTTCTGGTCGAGCTCTACTACTTCGTGCGGATCGCTTACGCGGCCCCAAGACAGGTCGGTGATGTGGATCAGACCGTCTACGCCACCCAAGTCGATGAACACACCGTAGGATGTGATATTCTTGACAACACCCTCGAGTACTTGACCCTTCTCGAGTTTGCTGATGATTTCCTTCTTCTGCTGTTCCAGCTCAGCCTCGATGAGAGCCTTGTGGGAAACAACGACGTTCTTGAATTCCTGGTTGATCTTGACAACCTTGAATTCCATGGTCTTGCCAACGAATACATCATAGTCGCGGATAGGCTTCACGTCGATCTGAGAACCCGGCAGGAAGGCTTCGATGCCGAATACGTCTACAATCATACCACCCTTTGTGCGGCACTTGATGTAACCCTTGATGATTTCCTGATTTTCCAAAGCAGCGTTGATGCGGTCCCAAGAACGGGTTGCACGGGCTTTGCGGTGCGAAAGAACCAGCTGTCCTTTCTTGTCCTCCTGGTTTTCGATGTATACTTCTACCGTATCACCTACCTTCAGGTCGGGATTGTAACGGAATTCACTCATCGGAATGATACCGTCTGATTTGTAACCGATGTTCACAACTACTTCACGCTTGTTCATTGCGATTACGGTACCGTCTACAACCTCGCGGTCGTTTACCTTGCTCAGCGTGTTGTCATACGCCTTCTCCAAGTCTTCGTGGCTCACATTGGTTGTTGCTTCGCCATTCTCATACGCATCCCAGTTGAAGTCTTCAACCGGAGCTACCTTATCAAATTTTTCCATTAATAAATAAGTTGTTGTTAATAAATTAATTAAGTGAGACTTTATGTTGACTCAATAAATCGGGCGCAAAGATAGGAGTATTTTCTTGAACGACAAAACGTTCGGTGCGAAATTTATCGTCAGAAATCCGGTCAGGGAGCACTTTTCATACGACAAGTGCCACTCTGCCGGCCGAAAGCAGTGCTTTGGCAGACAGAAATGGCACTTTTAGGGGAAAGAAAGCAGTGCTTTCAGTTTTTCAGATAATAGGTGACGGTCGTCACTACACGCACGCTCTTTATATAAGGTGTGTTGCTGTCGCGGTCGCTGATGGTGAACTGCCCCTGCGAAGCGTTTCTGATTTTCCCCAGCTTGCTGTCCGAGTCTTTGGCAAACTTCTCAGCGGCCGCGCGGGCGTTCTTCGTGGCTTCCTCGATCATCTGAGGCTTGATGTCGTTCAGCCCCGTAAACTCGTAGGACACGTTGTAGCGATAGTCACCGCCGGCGATGGCGATGCCCTGCTTCAGCAGTTCGGCCTGTTCGGTCATCAGCTTGCGCACGTTGTCCACGTTCTTCGACGTCACGGTGATGACCGACGTGGCGTTGTAGCGGTAGTTCACGTTCTGGTTGGCATAGCGCTCGGCCTCCATGTCGATGATTTCGGGCGGGGCGATGCTGATCTCCGCATCGCTGATGCCGTTGTTCTTCAGGAAGGCGACGATGGCCGCGTTCTTCTTCTCGATGTTGGCGTAGATGACGGCGGGGTCGTTGCCGATATCCTTGTGCACCAGGGGCCACACCACCTTGTCGGCCGGCACTTCCATCTCGGCCAGTCCCTTGACGGTCACCACACGCTCTCTGTCTCTGAAGTCATTGATGCCGCCCCTCAGCATCCAGCCGAGCAGCAGCAGTCCCACTGCCATGATGGCAGCTTCCAATCTCCAATTTTTCATGTACGTTCGTTTTTAAAAGTTGTTTTGCAAATGAATGGAATAAAGCCGTCATCGGCAAGGGCTTTGGCATAAAAGATGTTAAGCCGCAGGCTTTTAACGGTTGAACAGCTCGAAGGTGAACTTGCAGCCTATCTCCTGGTACTCCCAGTTGGCGAAGCTGGCAAAGACGCCGAAGTCGAAGATGTGCGTGCCGATGCCGTAGCCCACCTCCAGATAGGGTGTCAGGTGAGGCACGACGAGGGCGTTCAGGTAGAGGCGTTCGTTCAGCACGTACTGCGTGTACTTCATCAGGTGGCGCAGCAGCAGGAAGGGTGCCTCGTAGGTGGCATGGGCCCGCAGGTACTTGCGCGAGGAGTTGTACCAGCGTCCGTCCAGCAGCTGGAAGACACCGCCGATTTCATCGTTCCACCCCACGGGCAGGTTGTGGCGGGTGAAGTTGGCAAAGTCCACAAAGTAGAGCTCCTCCTGGTTGGTGAACTTTCCCCACCCCACGCGATAATACAGGTCGCGCATCAGGCCCAGGGAGACATGGTGCTGCAGGTCCACCTCCACCCGTTCGTAGGTGCCCGACCCCGGCAGGATGCCGCTGATGCCCCGCTCCCAATCCACGCTCAGCGTGGGGTACTTGGAGTAGAGGTTGATCTTGCGGTCGCCGTTCATGTAGTAATACTGCCCCGGCGTCCATTGTACGGACACGCGCGGTGCAAAGCTGCTGTACGTATGGCGGAAGCGCTTCAGAAACTCCGAATCGAGCACGGGCGGATAAGGGTTTTCTCCAATGGACGCCTTCGTCTGCGGACGTTTCGACACCAGGTCGTTGTTTTCGGGCAGGTTCAGGCGGAATTCAGACTTCTGCACCTCCGTGCGGCGGTGGATGGACAAACCGATGTCCAGCGTCAGCCCGTTCACGATCTCCCACGTATGACGGACGCGGAAATACAGGTCCTTGAAGTAATCCAGATGGATGCGGTCGAAGTCGAAGAGGCTGTCGGGCATGGCCTTCAGCTCGTCCAGCACGTCACTGCTGTAGATGCGGTTACCGTTGCCCATCTCGAAGTGGAGGGCCGCCCGCTTGCGCGGCCAGTAGTCCAGGTCGCCGCTCATCGACCAGTAGAACTCCTTGCGCGTGAAGTTGTAACCGATGCGGGGGGCGATGTGCAGGAAGCGGTCGCCTGGAAACAGGCGGTTGTAGCGGAAGTCCTGTCGGTAGGAGATGCCGTTCGAGTGGCTGTAGCTGAGCAGCAGCGGATTGATGAGGGGCGAACAGCGCACACTGCCCACGTTGGCCAGGTCGAGCGTGTAGCGGCTCACCAGCGCGTCGCCCACCGTTCCCCAGAACTCCAGCCGCTTGTTGCGCGGCTTCTTCCTCGTCTGGCCGGCCGTGTCGAGGTACTGGTAATATGAGTAGTAGAGCGAATCCTCGTGCTTCGTCAGCGGCAGGGGGCGCAGGGCATTGAAGGCGGCCGTGTCCTTCACGCTGGCACTGGTGTCACAGCGCAGCGTGTACGAGGCCGAGAGGTCGTACGAATCCTTTTCCATCGCCCGCCTCCGGTAGGCCGAGGGGTTCTGCTGCTTGATGTCCTTGTACTTCAGCGCCGCCGTATAGCTGCCGTCTATCACGTTGCCCACCATCTTGAAGGTCACGTCGAAGTCGGAGTACAGCGGCAGGAACTCGTCCGCCTCCCCCACCTGCCCCATGCGGACGTGGTTGCTGAAGCGGAAGATTTCCGACCGCCCCGAGAAGCGTATCTCGCGGATGCTCCACACGTTGTCGCTCACCACCATGTAGCCGCCCACCAGCTGGAAGCTCTTGCTCTTGGGGATGAAGCGGATGACGTACTGCAGGTCGTGGGGCTTCCCCTGGATGGTGTCGATGCGGTAGTTGTAGTACTTCTTCGCGTTGGGCGCCAGCGGCGAGAGGAGCTTGTCGTTGAGCAGCGAGGCCGAGTAGACATTAATGCGGAAGTATTGGGGCAGCTGGCCGTTGAGGTCCCACATCTCGCTGGCGGTGCCCATCGTGGCCGTCACCTTCTGGTCGTAGATGTCGGGAGCGGTGAAGCTCAGCTCGTTGTAGGTCTCCATCAGATACTCCTTCTCCCCCTTGCGCATGCGGAACAAGGTGGGGATGTAGCGCATCAGCCGGTTCTGCTTGCGGATGTGGATGTGCCCCTTGATGTAGAGCTCCGCATTGTAGCTGTCAACAATGCGTTCGTAGAGAGGGGCGAAGAAGACCACCTTCTCCATGATGGAGTCGGCCGACACGAGACGGTCGCCATGACGGTAGGGAGCATACTCCGCCCGTGCCTTCCCTCCGCAGAAAAGCAGCAGCAGAATGCCCACTATGGTTCCCAACGTTCGTGCCAACTTTACAATTTTTCTTGATAGTTCGGGGACAAATATAGTGAAAGGTGAAAGCAATACAAAATAAGCCCGCTTATTTTTATTGCTGAGCCGCATCCTATTTTCGTGCAACAAATCTAGTGAAAGGGGCGAGCAAATGAAACAAGCTCCCCACTTTTTTTCGCCAACCTTTCGCCATCTCCTGCCGTATATGGAAAAAAACACGTACTTTTGCAGGCAAATTAAAACAACTACTAAAGAAAATCTGATATGTCTAAAATGCGTTTTTTTGCTTTGCAGGAGCTTGCCAACCGCAAGCCCCTGGAAGTCACGCCTCCCTCCGAGAAGCTGTCCGACTACTACGGCAGCCACGTATTCGACCGTAAGAAGATGCAGGAGTATCTGCCCAAGGAAGCCTACAAGGCCGTGACCGACGCCATCGAAAAGGGTACCCCCATCAGCCGCGAAATGGCCGACCTCATCGCCAACGGCATGAAGAGCTGGGCCAAGTCGATGGGCGCCACCCACTACACCCACTGGTTCCAGCCGCTGACCGACGGCACCGCCGAGAAGCACGACGGCTTCATCGACTTCAGCGAAGACGGCTGCGTCATCGAGCGCTTCTCGGGCAAGCTGCTCATCCAGCAGGAGCCCGACGCCTCCAGCTTCCCCAACGGCGGCATCCGCAACACTTTCGAAGCCCGCGGCTACACGGCGTGGGATGTCTCCTCACCCGCCTTCGTGGTAGACACCACCCTCTGTATCCCCACCATCTTCATCGCCTACACGGGCGAGGCGCTCGACTACAAGACGCCGCTGCTGAAGGCGCTCAACGCCGTCGACAAGGCCGCCACCGACGTCTGCCAGCTGTTCGACAAGAACGTCAGCCGCGTCTATGCCAACCTCGGCTGGGAGCAGGAATACTTCCTCGTCGACCTGGCCCTCTACAACGCCCGCCCCGACCTCTGCCTGACGGGCCGCACGCTGATGGGGCACTCCTCGGCCAAGGACCAGCAGCTCGAAGACCACTACTTCGGCTCCATCCCGCCGCGCGTCACCGCCTTCATGAAGGAGCTGGAGATAGAGTGCTACAAGCTGGGCATCCCCGTCAAGACACGCCACAACGAGGTGGCCCCCAACCAGTTTGAGCTGGCTCCCATCTTCGAGAACGTCAACCTGGCCAACGACCACAACCAGCTGGTCATGGACCTGATGAAGCGCATCGCCCGCAAGCATCACTTCGCCGTCCTGCTCCACGAGAAGCCCTACAACGGCGTCAACGGCAGCGGCAAGCACAACAACTGGTCGCTCTGCACCGACACGGGCATCAACCTCTTCGGCCCCGGCAAGAACCCCAAGAGCAACATGCTGTTCCTCACCTTCCTGGTCAACGTCCTGATGATGGTGTACAAGAACCAGGACCTGCTGCGCGCCTCCATCGCCAGCGCCAGCAACAGCTACCGCCTGGGTGCCAACGAAGCGCCGCCCGCCATCCTGTCCATCTTCCTGGGCCGCCAGCTCTCGTCCATCCTCGACGAAATCACCCTGCAGATGAGCAGCAGCAAGATGACCGCCGAAGAGAAGACCACCCTGAAGCTGGGCATCGGCCGCATCCCCGAAATCCTGCTCGACACGACCGACCGCAACCGCACGTCGCCCTTCGCCTTCACAGGCAACCGCTTTGAGTTCCGCGCGGCAGGTTCGTCGTCCAACTGCGCCGCGGCCATGATCGCCATCAACGCCGCCATGGCCAACCAGCTGAACGAATTCAAGGCATCGGTCGACAAGGCCATGGAAGACGGCACCGGCAAGGAGGAAGCCATCTTCCGCATCCTGCGCGAGATGATTATCGCCTCCGCCCCCATCCGCTTCGAGGGCGACGGCTACTCGGAAGAGTGGAAGCAGGAAGCTGCCCGCCGCGGCCTGACCAACATCTGCCACGTGCCCGAAGCGCTGATGCACTACGTGGACGACCAGTCGCGCTCAGTCCTCATCGGCGAGCACATCTTCAACGAGACGGAGCTGAACAGCCGCCTCGAGGTAGAGCTGGAGAAGTTCACCATGAAGGTGCAGATCGAGAGCCGCGTCCTGGGCGACCTGGCCATCAACCACATCGTGCCCACGGCCGTCAGCTACCAGAACCGCCTGCTGGAGAACCTCCGCGGCCTGCGCGAGACGTTCACGCCCGAAGAGTACGAAGAGCTCAGCGCCGACCGCAAGGAACTCATCCGCGAAATCTCGCGCCGCGTGACGGCCATCAAGATGCAGGTGCGCCAGATGACCGAAGCCCGCAAAGTGGCCAACCACATGGACAGCTACAAGGACAAGGCCTTCGCCTACGAGGAGACGGTGCGCCCCTACCTCGAAAGCATCCGCGACCACATCGACCACCTCGAGATGGAAGTGGACGACGAAATCTGGCCCTTGCCCAAGTATCGTGAGCTGCTGTTCACGAAATAAGTTTTAGTGGATATGTCAAAATGAGATGAGGCTATTCAACTCCCCTCCTTCCGGAAGGAGGGGTGCCCAAAGGGCGGGGTGGTAGGTTTTCGCGAGAGTTTATCAATCAACGCGTTACGTATTCACCTACCACCTCCCCCTATCGGGTACTCCTCCTTCCAGAAGGAGGAGAGTCTCAGATACCTCTATTTTGAGACATCCCCTATTTTCCCCTCCAAATTGCACATTTTTCCGACAAATGCGTATCTATTTAATTTTTTCTTATTACATTTGTGCTATATAACACAGTTATGCAGCACTCATGGTAAAAGTAAACTTGTCAGATATCAAAGTTCCGGAGCTCATCGCCGACATGTGGTCTCCGCTGAACGACGAGCAACGGGAGTTCCTCGCCAGCCACTTCACCCTTCAGAATTACAAAAAAAATGAAGTGATCCATTGCGAAGGCGAAACCCCCACACACCTGATGTGTCTGCTGAGCGGCAAGGTGAAAATCTACAAGGACGGTGTGGGCGGACGCAGCCAGATTATCCGCATGATCAAGCCCGTCGAATACTTCGGCTACCGCGCCTACTTCTCGGGCGAAGACTACATCACGGCCGCTGCCGCCTTCGAGCCTTCGGTCATCTGCCTCATCCCCATGAATGTCATCACCACCCTCGTGACGCAAAACAACGGCCTGGCCATGTTCTTCATCAAGCAGCTGTCCAAGGACCTGGGCGTGGCCGACGAACGAACGGTGAACCTCACCCAGAAGCACATCCGCGGCCGCCTGGCCGAATCGCTCCTGTTCCTCAAGGAAAGCTACGGACTGGAGGAAGACGGTTCCACCCTCAGCATCTACCTCTCGCGCGAGGACCTGGCCAACCTTTCGAACATGACGACTTCAAACGCCATCCGAACGCTCTCCCAGTTTGCCGCCGAACGACTCATCACCATCGACGGACGAAAAATCAAAATCATTGACGAAGAAAAGCTGAAGAAGATCAGCAAGATAGGATAAGAGTGGTTAACGGTTAACGGTTAATGGTAAATTGTGAGCAGATTCAGCATTTACCATTAACCATTCTTTTCATGAAGGCCGTATCAAATAATAAGTGAGAGTAATTCAACTCCCCTCCTTCGGGAAGGAGGGGTGCCCAACGGGCGGGGTGGTAGGTTGTTACACTGCGCTATCAATCCCTGCTTTATGCCTTCACCTACCACCTCCCCCTTCGGGGACTCCTCCTTCCCGAAGGAGGAGAGCTTCAAATACTTCTGCTTTTGATACCCCGCTCACCGCTACTTCTGCAAGTACCGCTCCGCCTCAATGGCCGCCATGCAACCGCTGGCAGCTGCTGTGATGGCCTGGCGGTAGTGCGGGTCGGCCACGTCGCCTGCGGCAAACACACCCGGCACCTTCGTACGAGGCGTACCCGGCTCGGTCAGGATGTAGCCCACTTCGTCGGTATCCACGTAAGGCTTGAAGATGTCCGAGTTGGGCTTGTGGCCGATGGCCAGGAAGAAGCCGTCGATGGCCACGTCGTAGCGCTCTTCGTCGGGCTCGCCCATGCGCTTCACCAGATGCACGCCTTCCACGCCGTTCTCGCCATAGAGGCCCACGGCATTGTGCTCGAACAGCACCTCGATCTTCTCGTTGTTCATCACGCGCTCCTGCATCACCTGCGACGCACGCAGATAGGGCTTGCGCACGATGAGATATACCTTGCTGGCAAGGCTGGCCAGGTAGGAAGCCTCTTCGCAAGCCGTGTCGCCACCGCCCACAACGGCCACCACCTTCTTGCGGTAGAAGAAGCCGTCGCACGTGGCACAGGCACTCACACCCATGCCGGCATATTTCTTCTCGTCCTCCAGGCCCAGGTATTTGGCTGTGGCGCCTGTGGCGATGATGATGGTTTCGGCTTCGATCACCTTCTCTTCGTCGATCGTTATCTTGTAGGGCTTCGCGCTGAGGTCGGCCGCCGTTGCCACGCCATAGCGGATGTCGGCTCCGAAGCGTTCGGCCTGCTTGCGCAAGTCTTCCATCAGCTCAGGTCCTCCGATGCCGGCAGGATAGCCGGGGAAGTTTTCCACTTCGGTGGTCGTAGTCAGCTGTCCGCCCAGTTGCAGGCCGGCATATACCACAGGAGCCAGGTTGGCGCGTCCTGCATAGATGGCGGCTGTATAGCCGGCAGGGCCCGACCCGATGATGAGGCATTTCACTTTTTCTGTTTCCATACTGTTTACTGTTTTCTTTATGTTCAATTCTGTTTTCGCTTGTTTATCTCAAGTCTATCACCTCCGCCGTCGGATAGGCGCGCTTGTCGAAGGTGAAGAGCGTATCGTCGTATTTCTGCCCCGTCTGATAGGAGCGCACCAGCACGACGGCTGCCTCGCGGTCGCCCCTGCGGACAAGGCTCAGCTTCGAGGGGCGCAGCGTCTGTTTGTCCACATAGAGTATCAGGCATTGCAGCTCGCTGCCCCGACGGGTGGCGGTCATCATCACCTTGTGGAGGCGCGGGTCGGCCTGCTCGCCCATCTTCAGCGTGTAGCCGTCCTTGTAGAGCGACAGCCAGGCATAAGGGTTGATGCTCTGCAACTCTTCGGCCGTGGGTTCGGAGACGTTCACCTCGTCGCTGTTCTCCAGGTAGGTCCATTGCGTCCGTCCGTCGAACCAGGTCGTGATGCCTTCGGTGTCGAGGCGGAACTTCTCGCCCTTGAGGCGGATGCGTCCCTCGGACGTTCCTTCGGGTGCGCGTACCTCGAAAGCGATTTCCACGCCTTCCGCCTGGCGGAAGGTGTCGGCCACGCGGTCCAGCAGCTGGCGGGCCTCGTTATTCTCTTGTGCGGCGGCTGCCTGCCCCATGCAAAGGGCAACAAGCAGGCAAAGTATTTTGTTCAGCATTTTTTAATTGAAAATTGAGAATTATATCAAAAATAAGAGAAACTATCCCAACTCCCCTCTTTCGGGAAGGAGGGGTTCCCAACGGGCGGGGTGGTAGGTTTTCGCGGGAGCTTATCAATCAACGCGTGATGTTTTTACCTACCACCTCCCCCTATCGGGGACTCCTCCTTCCAGAAGGAGGAGAGTTTCAGATGCTCCTGTTTTTTTGATACTTCCTTTATCCATATATTTATTTCAATTCTCCATTGACTTTACATTTTACTCAAAAAATCCTCCAGCGACACGATGTCCGTGAAGTAAACGTCGCGCGGCTTGCTGCCCTGCGCAGGCCCTACGATGCCCGCCTTCTCCAGCTGGTCCATCAGGCGGCCGGCACGGTTGTAGCCGATGGAGAACTTGCGCTGGATGAGCGAAGTGGAGCCTTGCTGGTGCGTCACGATGAGGCGTGCGGCGTCGTCGAAGAGCGGGTCCTTACGTCCCAGGTCCACATCGCCCAAGTCGCTGCCACTGGCGTTCTCGTCCACGTATTCGGGCAGGTAGAAGGCCGTCGGATAGCCCTGCTGGCGGGCAATGAATTTTGTAATCTCGGCCACCTCGGGCGTGTCGATGAAGGCACACTGTACACGCACAGGGTCGGCTCCCTGCAGGAAGAGCATGTCGCCGCGGCCTATCAGCTGGTTGGCGCCCGGCCGGTCGAGGATGGTGCGCGAATCGACCATCGCCGACACGCGGAAGGCGATACGCGCGGGGAAGTTGGCCTTGATGGTACCCGTGATGATGTTCGTCGTGGGTCGCTGCGTGGCGATGATCATGTGGATGCCCACCGCACGTGCCAGCTGGGCGATGCGTGCTATAGGCAGCTCCACGTCCTTGCCCGCGGTCATGATGAGGTCGCCGAACTCGTCGATCACCACCACGATGTAGGGCATGTACTTGTGTCCCTTCTCGGGGTTCAGGCGGCGGTTGATGAACTTCTCGTTGTACTCCTTGATGTTGCGCACGTGGGCCGCCTTCAGCAGATCGTAGCGCGTGTCCATCTCCACACAGATGGAGTTCAGCGTCTGCACCACCTTGGTGACGTCGGTGATGATGGGTTCGGCCTCGTCGGGCAGCTTGGCCAGGAAGTGGTGCTCGATGACGGAATAGATGCTGAATTCCACCTTCTTGGGGTCGACGAGCACAAACTTCAGCTCGGCGGGGTGCTTCTTGTAGAGCAGCGAGGTGATGATGGCGTTCAGGCCGACGGACTTCCCCTGACCGGTGGCACCCGCCACCAGCACGTGGGGCATCTTGGCCAGGTCCACCATGAACACCTCGTTCGTGATGGTCTTGCCCAGGGCGATGGGTAGCTCGTAGGTCGATTCCTGGAACTTCTTGCTGCCGATGATACTCTGCCCCGACACGATTTTGGGGTTCGAGTTGGGCACCTCGATACCGATGGTACCCTTGCCCGGTATGGGCGCTATGATGCGGATGCCCAGCGCCGAGAGGCTCAGGGCGATGTCGTCCTCCAGTCCGCGTATCTTCGAGATGCGCACACCCTGTTCGGGAGTAATTTCGTAGAGCGTCACCGTGGGTCCCACCGTCGCCTTGATGGAGCTGATTTCGATGCCGAAGCTGCGCAGCGTACTCACGATCTTGTCCTTGTTGGCATTCTGCTCGTCCATGTCGATGGTAGGCTCGGCGTTGTCGTAGTGCTTCATCAGGTCCAGCGTGGGGAAGTGGTAGTTCTCCAGGTCGAGGCGCGGGTTGTAGGGTTCCAGCTCGGGTCCCTGGTATTCCTCGTCCTCGCGCGCCTCCACCTCGAAGGCCGGTTCGGCGGCCGGATCGGGGGCGGCCATTTCGGGTTCGGGCGTCTCCACCGTCATGGCCACGTCGCCGCCGTCGGGGCGCGATGCGGGTGCCGTGCGGGGCAGGTCGTCCAGGTCGAGCGATATCTCGTGCGGGGCTTCCGCCTCGGGTTCTTCCGTTTCGGGTTCAGGTTCCTCTTCGGGCTCCTCGTGCCTGGGGGCTTCCGGCTCTTCCTCCGCCATCACAGGTTGGGGCGCAGGCGTCGGTTCGGGTCGGCGGCGTCCGTCGGCCGTCCACGAGGTGGTAAACTCCTCGGGCACCTCGCCCTCAGCGTCCGCAGCTCCCTCCGCCCCGCGCTTCTTCTTGAGGAAGTCCAGCGCAAAGACGCCGCGCAGCCACACGATGGTTTGCGCACTGAGGTAGATGAAGAAGCAGATGGCCGTCACCAGCAGCAGCATCCACACACCCGGCGCGCCGATCTGCGACACCAGCCAGCGGCTCACGTTGTAGCCGTGCATGCCGCCCAGGTAGATGAACGAGTCGGCATAGAGGCTGGCAAAGGCGAAACCGAAGAACACCGAGAACCACACCAGCAGCAGCGTGCAGCAGATGAACCAGCGCCTCAGCCGCAGGTGCCGCACCTTCATGAGCTTCAACCCGGCCGCGGCCATAAACACCAGGATGAAGAACGAGGCCACGCCGAAGCAGTCGTTGATGAGGTAGCTGGCCAGCTGTGCGCCGCGCGAGCCCGCATAGTTCTTCACGCCGTTGTCCACCGCCATGAGGTCTTCGGAACGCCCCGAGTCGATGACGCTCTGGTCCGCCGCCCCTGTGAAGAAGAACGACGAGAAGGCCAGCAGCAGGTAGACGGAGAAGATGACGAGCATCAGGCCCACGATGAAACGCAGTGTCTCGTTGTGCCAGGCGGCCGCCACCTTGCGGAAGAAGGAGGGCGATGCCGTCGTGTCTTTTTTATCTTTGTCCGATTTGTCTCTTTCTCTTTTCATTGTCTTTATTAGTAAGGATCTGTTTGTACGGGTTTTCTTTTTTTGCAGTACAAAAATACGGAAAAATAGGCGGAGAGACAAACGAAAAACCAAGTTTTCGGGGCCTCTTTTCCGAAGCACATCCATAAATATTATAAATAAGCTGGCTATCAGCTTGTTGCAAAGGCATTTTCAAGCCTCCGACAACACTTTTTCTTTTTCATACACCCCTGCCATACGGAGTCCCGCCTCCTGCCTGCATCTTCTCTCCTCGCCCAACTCGGAATTACAGATTCCAGTTTCCCGATAATGAAACTACCATTACAGAAAATGCTATTACGAATTACAGATTACAGTTAGCTAAAATCGAAAATGTGCGCGCCACTTATATAGTTATATTATATATATATTTATATATATAATATAAAATTCTGTACACACTTTTTCAAATCGAAATTCACTTACTGTAATCTGTAATTCGTAATAGCACGCTGTCTTTTCCTGGATTCAAAACGACTCTTACGAATTACAGATTACAGTTACCAGACAATCTTTTCACACTACTTCATAAAGAGCGCAAACGAAAGAGAACATCATGCCATCTGTAGAAAAACAATACTTTCCGCGCGCGAAAACGTCGCTTTTCACACTGTAAATCAATGCATTATTTTTATTAACACAATTCATCTGTTTCGTTAACACATTTTCACACACCAGCGGCCGTTTTTATTTGGCCAGCCGGAAAAGACCCCTTATATTTGCCTTTGCGAATGAGGAATGAAGAACGAAGAATGAAGAATTTGCCTGCGGCCAAGGCACCATCCATTCTCAATTATCCATTCTCCATTCTCAATTAACCAAACACAATTTAAAACAACAAAGCTATGTCAACAATCGGAACATTGAAGTACAGACGTTATCAGGCCAAGTCGCCTCAGAACCCCGACGCACCCGCCAAGTGGTACGCCCGCGCCGTGCAGGACCGCACGGTGGAATTCGAAGACTTCGTCACCCACATTTCTGAACACAACTCGCCCTACTCGCGCGGCGTCATCCACGGCGTGCTCATCGACATGCTGTCGTGCCTCAAGGAGCTGGTGCTCGACGGCAAGTCCGTCCGCCTGGGCGACCTGGGCCTGTTCTCCGTGGGCATCTCCTCGAAGGGCGCCGACACGGCCGACGCCTGGGACACCAGTCTCATCACCGGCGTCCACCTGAACGTGCGCAACACCAAGACCTGGAGCAACACCGAGCTGCGCAAGTGTACCCGCGTCACCGAGCTGGCCGTCTACACCGCCGGCGGCACGCTGACGGACGACGGCACCGAACCTGAGCCCGGCGGCGGTGACGACGGACAGGACGAGAGCCCTTTGTAAATTGAAAATGGAGAATTGAAAATTGAGAATGCGGCCGAAATTAATTCTCAATTCTCCATTATCAATTATCAATTAACGAAGATTTTCAATTCTCAACTTTCAATTGAATTAAAATTTTCAATTCTCAATTAAAGAAATGGACAAGAAAACTATTTGGAAAACCATCATCCAGACGCTGGTCACCATCCTGACCGCCATTGGAACTACGCTGGGCGTTACCAGCTGCTTGTAAACAATCAGCGGTGAACGGTAAGCGGTGAGTATCGCTAACCACTAACCGCTAAATAAAGCACCCGCCGCCTCAGAGAAGAATGAGGGGCGGGTGATTTTGTTTTAGAAATATCTTTCATTTATAGTGATTAGTTTCAAAAATGATTATCTTTGTAAAAAACGATATGGGAGCTTTAGTCATGTTTGCAATGGTGATTGTCATCGCCAACGTCGGCGGCTTTTATTTTCTGTTGAAGTATTTGCAACCAATTATTACTCAATATTTTGTGAGTTATAAGTCAGAAATATGGGCATAACCTTTAGGGGTACATTCTAAAAGGTGAAGATTTAACCTTTTTATAATTTCTTAACACTCAAAGAGCGGTGGTAGAGGGTATTTTCCCTCTTTTCGGTACTTTATTGATGGTTCGATGTTCCCATCTTTCCACATTGCTTGGCTCGTTCGCACAAGCCACTACAAAGGTACTACAATTTCCAATAAAGGCAAGAGGACAGCAATTCAAATCTATTATTTTTGAGGGAGTGAAATCTGCCGCTTGCCAAATTTCTCTCTGTCGAAAATAATAGTCCTCTGAAAAGAATGAAAACAGCATTGATAAAATTGCCTTATTAAGGGGGGGGCTATGCTGTTTTATGCTATTATTTCGTCAGTCGTTTATCTCCGTTGCCGGATGCAGTTTTCAGCCAAGCCGATGAATAAGAAAAGGTTTTGGAGCTGTTTACTCTCCAACGGAGGACGAAACTGCTCCAAATGGTTTACCGCTTGAACTTTTCGTTTTCTAAAAGAGGTTTGGCAACCTTTGCATCCGACAAAAGGAGATAAATGACCAGATATATAACAGTAGTATTACATTAAGGTAAAGAACAACCATGGTATAGTATTATTGCAATTTAACTATTTAAAGTTTGTTTATAATCAAATCATTTAAAGATTTTTGTCCTTCTATGATTTTTTGTATTTGATAAATGTCGTAATTAAATAAAAAAATATCACGCATAATGACTTTTTCTTTTTTCTAAATTTCCTCAAATGACAAATTATTGTTACCTTTGTAATGTAATGTAGTTAATGGTTGCGCTTATAAAGTCCTTGGAAAGGATTTATGTATAAAATTTACTCTGTTCTTGCCTGGATTATCAGCATCACTGATATGAAATAACAGAAAAAAATATACAATGGCTAAGCGGACGGACAGGCAGGGAAATAGTACAGATTCCCAATCCCCCTCTTTATAATACATTGCGTATAAGATTTATTAACTGTCTAGTCTGGGGAATCTACAGAGATTTAACGAATCAAGATGGGAAGAGTCAGTCTTTGTCTTGTCATAATGTTCTTCATCTGTAGTGCTCAAAAAATTGATGCACAAGTACAGAATATCAGAGAGAAACAAGATACCATTTCGGCGACTAAATCATTAGAGCATATCAGGCCCGAGAATATCAAGAAGGGACCATTGAATAATGCTTTGGATGTATTGAGTGGTCAGTCTGCCGGTGTGAACGTCACCACTAATGGGACTGACAGGCTCGCTATGCTGAATAGTATCCGTGTGCGTGGTACCACATCCATTATGGGTGGCAATGACCCGTTAGTAATTATTGACGGAGTGACATCTGACATCGCTACGCTATCTACCATATATCCCGCAGACATCGAGAGTTTCACTATTTTGAAGAATGCTACCGAAACGGCAATGTACGGTTCCCGTGGTGCTTCAGGTGTAATTGAGATTAAGACCAAGAAAGGAACGGGGCGAGGTTTCGAAATATCATATGATGGCAACTACGGATTCGAGTCAATGTATAAACATCTGCAAATGCTCAACGGCCCGGAGTATATAGCTACAGCAGAGGCACTTGGATTAGATTACAATAATGGTGGCTACAACACCAATTTTCACGATGTAATTACTCGTACGGGCTTGATACATCAGCATCACTTGGCTTTTAGCGGTGGTTCGGAAAACTCAAACTATCGAGCATCGTTCGGTTTTATGGATCATAATACAATTGTCAAAGTTAACGATTACCGAAATTTAGTGGTAAAACTTGATGCTACACAAAAGGCTTTCGATGGTCGCTTAGTTGGCGATTTTGGTGTATATGGCTACTCGTCAAAGATACACGACATTTTCGATACACGAATGCTGTTTTACTCGGCAGCTGCACAGAATCCTACATATCCAGCAGGAACTGATGTTAATGGCAACTGGGTGAAGAACTCGGCTGCATCACACATCAACCACCCCGGAGCACTCCTCTATGAGAAAAATGACTCCGAAGAACGGAATTTCAATACACATTTGGGGCTGAAATTTAATATCCTTGACAATTTGATATTGTCGGCTTTCGGCTCTTATTCATATTCATCTACGGGAAATGCTCAATTTTGTCCTACATGGGTGTGGGCGCAAGGCAATGTTTATCGTGGAGAGTTCAAGGGTGAAGACTACTTTACAAATGTGTCCCTCTCATATAACAATGCTTGGGGAGACTCACACCTTGATGCTGTTGTTGGCGCAGAATATCTTAAACAGGTAAGGACTGGTTTATGGGTGCAGGCAAAAGGAATAACAACAAATGATTTCTCCTATAATAACATCGGAGCAACATCATCGCGTCCTTTCGGTGGTACGAGCAGTAGCTATGAAGACCCGTCACTTGCTTCAATAATGGGTAGTGTCACATATAGTTACAAGGATAGATATTCTATTGCGGCAGCACTCCGTGGAGATGGCTCTTCAATGGTAAGCGATAACAATACTTTCGGATTCTTCCCATCAGTATCACTGGGTTGGGATGTAAAAAAAGAAGGCTTCCTCTCTGATACTGACTTTATAACAATATTGAAACTAAGAACCGGATATGGTCGGTCAGGAAATCTTGGAGGTATAACATCCTATACAACACTTAATACCGTAAAGGAGAATGGTATCGTATCCATCAACGGTGCACCTACCGTAACAATGGGAAGTATACGCAACACGAATCCGGAGCTTAAGTGGGAGACTCGTTCAACATTTAATATCGGTTTTGACTTAGGTATATGGGATAATCGGTTGATGCTTACCTCGGAATTATATTACTCAAAGACAACGGATATGCTCTATGAGTATGATGTTCCCGTTCCGACCTTTGCGTTCGATAAACTGATGGCAAATATCGGCTCGATGTCTAACCAGGGTGTCGAACTAGGAATCTCGGTAGTTCCCATTCAACGAAAGGATATGGAGATGAATATCAACTTCAATATGTCCTACCAGAAGAATAAGTTACTTTCGCTTAGTGGAGAGTATAATGGTATGCATATGACAGCTTCAGATATTACTCCGATTGGCTCGCTTTATGGTGCAGGTCAGAACGGTGGAGACAATAATGTAGTATATCAGATTGTAGGTCAGCCATTGGGGGTATTCTATCTACCTCACTGCAAAGGGCTTAAAGAAAATGAACTTGGTGGCTACAGTTACGATATTGAAGATTTGAATGATGATGGCGAGATTGATTTTAGCGATGGCGGAGACAGGTATATAGCAGGTCAGGCAACCCCTAAGGTAACTATTGGATCAAACATCAGTTTCCGTTACAAGTCCTTTGATATTGCCATGCAGATAAATGGTGCTTTCGGTCATAAGATATTCAATGGCACGGGCTTGGCTTATACCAATATGTCTATATTCCCTGACTACAATGTATTGAAGGGTGCTCCTGAAAAAAATATTATTGATCAGAATGTTTCAGACTATTGGTTGGAAAAAGGTGACTATGTAAATATTGAACATATTACCATAGGCTACAATATTCCAATGAAATCCAAGGCTGTGAAGTCATTGCGTCTTTCGGCAGGCATTAGCAACCTTGCAACAATCACAGGCTATAGCGGTCTTACTCCAATGATAAACAGTTATGTAGTAAGCAACACTTTGGGCATTGACGACAAACGCACCTATCCTTTATATCGTACCTATTCGTTAGGTCTTAGTATTCAATTATAACCGCTTACAGTTATGAAAAGATATATAAACATATTGATGGTTGCTTTGGCAACGATGATGACCTCTTGTCTTACTGAAGACCCTAGAAATCAACTTTATGAAGAAGACATTTACAACAATGCCAACAACATATATATTAATGCAGTGGCTGTGCTCTACAATTACATTGGTGGCAGTGCAGACAGTGAGGGTTTACAGGGGACCTGTCGTGG
The DNA here is from genome assembly GCF_900128475.1 of Mediterranea massiliensis. Lineage (GTDB taxonomy): Bacteria > Bacteroidota > Bacteroidia > Bacteroidales > Bacteroidaceae > Bacteroides > Bacteroides massiliensis_E. The sequence continues at coordinate 377,765 of NZ_LT635836.1, forward strand.
GATTTATGACTATAACACACTTACTACAGACGAAGCCATGATACCTATTCGTGGTGGCGACTGGTACGATGGAGGTTTGTGGGCGAATATGTATCAGCATAAGTGGAGTCCTAATGATTTACCACTCTACAATACTTGGAAATACCTCTACAAGGTTGTTGTGTTATCGAACAAATCTCTGCATATCATCGATAAGTATAGCCATAACCTATCTGAGGAGCAGAGAGTGGCCTACGAAGCTGAGGTGCGAGCTCTGAGAGCACTTTTCTACTACTACATTATGGATATGTATGGCAGAGTGCCCATCGTAACATCCTATGAACAACCGCAGGATGAAGTTGTGCAGAGCGAGCGTAGCGAGGTTTTCCGTTTTATCGTGAATGAGTTGCAGGAGGTTGCCGAGTTGTTGCCAAATGAGCGTAGTAATAAGATGGGTAACTACTATGGTCGTATAACAACACCTGTAGCTAATTTCCTTTTGGCTAAGTTGGCTCTTAATGCCGAGATATATTGTGATGATAATTGGACTGATGGCGTTCCACGGAACGGTAAAGAGATATTTTTCACCGTCGATGGTGAGAAACTCAACGCTTGGCAGACCTGTATCAAATATTGCAATAAACTTGCCGAGGTAGGTTATCGGTTGGAGGACGATTATAGCTATAATTTCTCTGTGCATAACGAGAACTCCAACGAAAACATATTCACCATTCCGTTGGATAAGAACCTCTATGCTGCGCAGTTCTGGTATCTCTTCCGATCACGACACTACAACCATGGCGGTGCGTTGGGTGGCTCATCGGAAAATGGTACCAGTGCCAATATCTCAACAGTCTTAGCCAACGGATACGGCACAGATGATGTAGATGCTCGCTTTGAAAAGAACTTCTATGCCGGCATCGTAGAGGTTGATGGAAAGCCTGTAATGATGGACAATGGACAGCAGTTGGAGTATTTCCCATTGGAGCTAAAGTTGAATCTTACGGGAAGCTCCTATGTCAAGACAGCTGGTGCTCGTATGGCAAAATATGAGGTTGATAGGACCTCACATTCCGACGGTAGACAACCGGATAACGACATCGTGCTATTCCGCTATGCCGATGCTCTCCTGATGAAGTCCGAGGCAAAGGTACGTAATGGTGAGGATGGCTCGTTGGAGTTGAACGAAGTCCGAGGTCGTGTTGGTATGCCATATCGAGAAGCTACGCTTGAGAACATATTGAAAGAGCGTTTGTTGGAGTTAGTATGGGAAGGCTGGCGACGACAAGATATGGTGCGTTTTGGAGTTTATCACAAATCATACGATCAGCGAGTCCAACTGGCTGATGAGAAAAATGGGTATACCACAGTTTTTCCTATTCCACAAAAAAGTATAGACTTGAACCCAAAATTGAAACAAAATGTTGGATATAAATAACTTTAGCCTATGAGTATTCAATTTGACATTGCAAAACAGATTATAGCTGAAACATGCCCTAATCGCAAACTTAAGTTGGAGAATATTCGCCTTTTTGCAGATATTATTCAGCCTAAGAAATATCAAAAAGGTGATATAATTCTAAATGAAGGTGATTTACTTTGTTTTCATCCATTCCTAAACAATACGGCCTTACTCACAGAAAAATTACAGTTAGCCGAAAGTGATTCGAGATTCTTCGCTGCGCTCCCTTAGACAGGTGGGGATAGAAGAATAAGACAGGCGGCACCTCCGAAGCAAAAGCTGAAAACTGTGTTTTCGCTTTGTGCTTCCCTCGGTTTGCACTATCTTTGCAAAACGTTACAATAAAAATACAGGTATGAAGAAAGATAGTCAAGTGATATTCGACCGAAACGTGATAGAGTTCGTCACCGTGGCGGCCGAGTTCTGCAAGTTCGTCGAACAGGCCGAGGGAAGCAAGCGCAAAGCCTTTGTGGACACCACCCTGAAGCTGCTGCCACTGCTCTACCTCAAGGCGTCCATGCTGCCGCCCTGCGAAACCATCGGCGACGAGGCACCCGAAACGTTCGTCACCGAAGAGACCTACGAGATAGTGCGCATGAACCTGGCCGACATATTGGCCGACCGAGACGACTATCTGGACGTCTTCGTGAGCGACATGAAGTACAGCGACCAGCCCATCACCCGATACATCTCCGAAGACCTGGCGGATATCTACCAGGACATACGCGACTTTATCTTCGTCTTCCAGCTGGGACTGAACGAGACGATGAACGACTCGCTGGCCATCTGCCAGGAGAACTTCCGCCTGTACTGGGGGCAGAAGCTGGTGAACACGCTCCGAGCCCTGCACGAGGTGAAGTACGGCGCACAGGACGACGAAGAGGGAGTTGAGAGTGGAGAGTTGAGAGTTGAGAGTTGAGGGTTGAGAGTGAAAAAAGAAAACTGAACCGTATGATTATAAAAAGAACCATTGCCAAAGAGGCATTGAACGATCTGCCCAAAGCGGCCTTCCCCGGCCAGATACACGTGGTGCAGACACCGCAGGAAGCCGAAAGGGCGGCCGCCTACCTGAAGACGTGCCCCATAGTGGGCATCGACACCGAAACCCGCCCCTCCTTCAGCAAGGGGCGGGTCTACAAGGTGGCGCTGCTGCAGGTGTCCTCCGAAGACCACTGCTTCCTGTTCCGCCTGAACCAGACGGGGCTCACGATGCCCGTCATCAAGCTGCTGGAAAGCCCCGCCGTGACGAAGGTGGGCCTCTCGCTACGCGACGACTTCATGATGCTGCACAAGCGGGCACCCTTCGAGCCGAGGGCCTACGTGGAGCTGCAGGAGTATGTGCGCCCCTTCGGCATCGAGGACAAGAGCCTGCAAAAGATCTACGGCATCCTGTTCAACGAAAAGATATCGAAGTCGCAACGCCTGAGCAACTGGGAGGCCGAGACGCTGACGCAGCCGCAACAGCTCTACGCCGCCACCGACGCCTGGGCCTGCCTCAACATCTACCACAAGCTGCAGGAGCTGAAGGAGACGGGGGACTTTATAATTGAAAATTGAGAGTTGAAAATTGAAAATTCATAGCTGACGGCCCAGTCATCCCGCACTTGATGCGGGATCCAAGCCACCCCCACGTATACGGAGAAGTGGATTCCGGCTCAAGGCCGGAATGACAACAACGAAAACAAACTGAACGGAAATTAATATTTGATATTTGATATTTAATATTTCATATTTGATATTTGACATTTGATATTTCATATTTGATATTTGATATTTGAACCCATGTATAAAGTATATCTGAAATCGGGCAAGGAAGAGTCGCTCAAGCGCTTTCATCCCTGGGTGTTCTCGGGCGCCATCGCACGCATCGACGGCGAACCCCAAGAAGGTGAGGTCGTGGAAATCTACACGTCGAAAAAGGAATTCATCGCCAAAGGCCACTACCAGATAGGGAGCATCGCCGTGCGCGTGCTCTCCTTCCGACAGGACGAGGCCATCGACAAGGACTTCTGGAAACGGCGCCTGACCGTGGCGCGCGACATGCGCCGCAGCATCGGCGTGGCCGGACGGGCCGACAACAACACCTACCGACTGGTGCACGGCGAGGGCGACAACCTGCCGGGCCTCGTCGTCGACGTGTATGGACGCACGGCCGTGATGCAGGCCCACTCGGCCGGCATGCACCTGGACCGCATGACGATAGCCGAAGCGCTGGCCGAGGTGATGGACGGCGAGGTGGACAACATCTATTATAAATCGGAAACGACCCTGCCCTTCAAGGCCGACCTCTACCCCGAAAACGGCTTCCTGAAGGGAGGCAGCGCCGACAACGTAGCCACGGAGTATGGACTGAACTTCCACATCGACTGGCTGAAGGGACAGAAGACGGGCTTCTTCGTGGACCAGCGCGAGAACCGCGCCCTGCTGGAGCGCTATGCCCGCGGACGCAGCGTGCTGAACATGTTCTGCTACACAGGGGGCTTCTCGGTCTATGCCATGCGCGGAGGGGCCAAGCTGGTGCACTCGGTGGACAGCTCGGCCAAGGCCATCGACCTGACGAACAAGAACATCGCGCTGAACTTCCCCGACGACACGCGCCACGCGGCCTATGCCGAGGATGCCTTCAAGTTCCTGGACCGCATGGGCGACCAGTATGACCTCATCATCCTGGACCCGCCTGCCTTTGCCAAGCACCGCGACGCCCTGCGCAACGCCCTTCAGGGCTACCGCAAGCTGAACGTCAAGGCGTTCGAGAAAATCAAGCCGGGCGGCATCCTGTTCACCTTCTCGTGCTCGCAGGCCGTCAGCAAGGAGAACTTCCGCACGGCGGTCTTCACGGCGGCAGCCATGTCGGGGCGCAACGTGCGCATCCTGCACCAGCTGACGCAGCCGGCAGACCACCCCGTAAACATCTACCACCCCGAAGGAGAGTACCTCAAGGGCCTGGTATTGTATGTAGAATAGGCCGAAAGGTTAAACAATGCTAACAAAACGCATTTTTTCGTCGATTTGTTATGTTGTATAACATAAACCGCTTACCTTTGCACTGTGTTTTTCATGGTATTAGATTTAAGGTTAATAAAGATTGGGTGTCTGGGATAGATGCCCTTCTTTTTTTTATATACCTTCCATCCCTGAATCGGCCCCCGGCCGACACCCGCCGCAGGAAAGAAAAAAACGGTGGGTCGCTTGTTTTTCTCCCCCTGGTATTGTACTTTTGCAAGGTTATGTCAAAAACAAAGAACTTGTTAATTTTTAAAACCCAAGCAAAAGAACTATGAACATCAAGATTCGCTTAGTCATCATGAACTTCCTGCAGTTTGCCGTGTGGGGAGCCTATCTGACATCCATGGGCAGCTACCTGGTCAACGTAGGCCTGGCCTCGCACATCGGCATCTTCTATGCCATGCAGGGCATCGTGTCCCTCTTCATGCCCGCCATCCTGGGCATCATCGCCGACCGCTGGATACCCGCCCAGAAGCTGCTGGGCCTGAGCCACTTCCTGGCGGCCCTGTTCATGGCTCTCACCGGTTACTACGGCATGACAAGCGGACAAGACGTGGACTTCGGCCCCCTCTTCACCTTCTACGCCCTGAGCGTGGCCTTCTACATGCCCACGCTGGCCCTCTCGAACTCCGTGGCCTACACGGCCCTCGACAAGGCGGGGCTCGACACCATCAGGCACTTTCCCCCCATCCGCATCTTCGGCACCATCGGCTTCATCTGCTCCATGTGGGCGGTCGACATCCTGGGGCTGCAGAACAACTACGGGCAGTTCTTCGCCTGCGCCGCCATCGGGCTGGTGTTCGCCTTCTACGCGCTGACCCTCCCCGCCTGCCCCACGAGCAAGGGCGGACAGAGCAAGTCGCTGGTCGAGGCGCTGGGGCTGCGCGCCTTCACCCTGTTCCGCCAGAAGAAAATGGCCATCTTCTTCCTCTTCTCCATGCTGCTGGGCGTGTCGCTGCAGATTACCAACGGCTTTGCCAACCCCTACATCAGCAGCTTCGGCAGCATACCCGAGTATGCCGACACCTTCGGCGTGCAGCATGCCAACATCCTGATATCGCTCTCGCAGGTGTCCGAGACGCTCTGCATCCTGCTGATACCTTTCTTCCTGAAACGCTTCGGCATCAAGTACGTGATGCTCATCGCCATGCTGGCATGGGTGCTGCGCTTCGGCCTCTTCGGAGCGGGCAATCCGGGCAGCGGCGTGTGGATGTTCGTCCTCTCGATGATTGTCTATGGCGTGGCCTTCGACTTCTTCAACATCTCGGGCTCGCTGTTCGTCGACCGCGAGACGGACAAGGACATCCGCTCGAGCGCGCAGGGGCTGTTCATCATCATGACCAACGGCTTCGGAGCCACCATCGGCACGCTGGGCGCGCAGGCGGTGGTGAACCACTTTGTGGACTTCGGCAGCGAGGCGTCGCAGGTAGCCCAGTGGCAGTCGGCGTGGTTCACCTTCGCAGCCTATGCCCTGGTGGTGGCCGTGGTCTTCGCGCTGGTGTTCAAATACAAGCACCGGCCTGAAAACGCCTGACGCGCCGCCTGCCCCTCACCACCACATACTACAAACAACTGAACAAGCAACGAATATGAACCGAAAGAAGACAGAATTGCAGGTGCTGAACATCTCCTACAGCAGTTCGCAGGGAGGTGGCGCCTATGCCCTGGTGCTGGGCGAGGTCGGCGGAAGCCGGCAGATGCCTGTCATCATCGGGGCGGCCGAGGCGCAAGTCATCCTGCTCGAAATCAGGGGCATCGTGTCGCCACGCCCCCTGACGCACGAACTGTTTGCCTCCGTACTCGAGGCACTGTGCACCCGCCTGCTGCGCATATTGATCTACAAGGCGGAGAAGGGGCTGTTCTACTCGTACCTCTACCTGCAGGCGGCAGACGGGAGCCTGGTCCGCGTGGACGCCCGCACGAGCGACGCCGTGGCCCTGGCCATGCGCATGGGATGCCCCATCCTGACCTACGACGACATCCTCGAGGCCGAATGCATCCGCATGGACGAAGGCGAAGCCCCCGAAAAGCGCGAGGAACAGACCCTCGAGGAGATGCAGAAGGAGCTGGACAAGGCCATCGAGCAGGAGGAGTATGAAAAGGCTGCCGCCCTGCGCGACCTGATAAACAAAATGAAAGATTCAAATACCCAAGACTGATGCACGTATTCTATACACCCGACATACAGACACGGGCCGAGCTGCCCGAAGAAGAAGCCGCCCACGCCGTACGCGTGCTGCGCCTGCAGGAAGGCGACGAAGTGATGCTGACCGACGGAGCGGGCAACTTCTACCGCGCCGCCATCAGCGCGGCCTCGAACAAGCGCTGCCTGGTGCAGGTCCTCGAAACCCTGCCGCAGGAACCCCTCTGGACAGGCCACCTGCACCTGGCCATGGCTCCCACCAAGAACATGGACCGCACGGAGTGGCTGGCCGAGAAGGCCACGGAGATAGGCTTCGACGAGCTGACCTTCCTCAACTGCCGCTTCTCCGAGCGCAGGGTCATCAAGACCGAACGCATCCAGAAGATACTGGTGTCGGCCGTCAAGCAGTCGCTCAAGGCCCGCCTGCCGCGCCTGAACGAGATGACGGACTTCCACCACTTCGTGAAGCAGCCCTTCACGGGGCAGAAGTTCATCGCCCACTGCTACGAAGGCGAGAAGCCGCTGCTGAAGGACGTGCTGAAGCGGGGCGAGGACGCGCTGGTGCTCATCGGGCCCGAAGGCGACTTCAGCGAAGAGGAAGTGCGGCTGGCCGTCGAGCAGGGCTTCCGCCCCGTCAGCCTGGGGCGCTCGCGCCTCCGCACGGAGACGGCTGCCCTTGTGGCCTGCCACCTGATGAACCTCTGCAACCAGATTAATTGAAATAGTTTCAACCTTCTAAAAAATTATCGTCACATGAAAACCTGTTTATTGAACCGTCTGTGGATGGGCGCCCTGGCCCTCGTGCTGGCCGCATCGTGCTCCCATCCGGGTGACTACACCAACGCCATCCCCGCCGAGGCCACCGAAGTGGTCTCCATCGACCTGCAGTCGCTGGCCCTCAAGGCCGGAGTGGATGATCCCCAAAACGCCGAAGCCTTGCAGAAGTTGAGCCAGACGCTGGCCAGCGGCGTGAGCGCCGATGCCCAAAAGGCCGTGGAAACGTTCTTCGACAACCCCTCGGAGGCAGGCATCGACTTCGGCAAGCCTGTCTACATCTTCCATTCGTCGGAAACCAACCGCCAGGGCTTCATCGCCGCCGTGGACGATACCGACAAGCTGAAAAACCTGCTGAAGGCCACGCAGAGCGAAACGCAGATGGCCGACGTGGTCGAGAAGGACGGCTACAACTATTGCTACAACGACCGTGCCTTCGTGGCCTTCAACGCCACCACCCTGCTCGTGCTCCCCACGACCGACACGCCCGACATCGCACAGCTGCACCAGGAAGTCGCCGCCCTGCTGGGACAAAAGGCCGAACAGAGCGTCCACAGCCAGCAGGCCTTCCGGCAGATGCAGGAAACCCAGGGCGACGTGCGCATGATGATGACCGCAAGCACCTTCCTCAAGTTCTACCCCGACCCCATGCTGAAATCCATGATGGACAGCCTGCACATGCAGAACATGAAGTACATCGGCGGCCTCTCCTTCGAACCCGGACGGATGGCCATCAACGCAAGCTACACGTCGGACGACCCTCAGGCACAGGCGTTCATCGAAAAGCAACTGAAGACGACACGCCCGCTCCAGAACACCTTCGCCTCCTACTTCCCCCAGTCGACCCTGTTCTACCTCACCCTGGGCATGGACGGCAAGGAAGTGTTCGCCCAGCTGGACGAGAACCCGCAGCTCAAGAAGGCCCTCTCCGACAAAGACAGGGAGCTGGTGAAGACGCTGGTGGCCTCGCTTGAAAACGACTTCACACTGGGCATCACGGGCCTCAACGCCCAAGGGAACCCCACGATACTGGCCTATGCCGAAACCAACAACACCGACCTGCTGAACCAGCTGTACGAAGCGACCAAGGGACAGGGCGGCAACGACCTCACCAAGCTGGACAACGGCGACTACCTGTACACGGACAAAGGCATGAAGGTATACATGGGCATGCGCGGCAAGCAGCTCGTCATGACCAACGACGAAGCCCTCTACCGCAACGCTGGCAAGGAAAGCAAGCCCTCCCTGCTCGACACGGACTTTGCCAAGGAAATCGAAGGACAACGCTTGGTCACCGTCGTCAATACCGAAGCCGTCTTCAACCTGCCCATCGTCAAGATGGCCACGGGCTTCCTCAACCCCCAATACCGCGCCATGGTGACCGCCGCCGAAAACATCTCCTACCTGGAGATGAGCAGCGAGGGCACGAAGGGCCTCGTCGTGCTGCAACTGAAAGACCAAAAGACCAATGCGCTGAAACAGATTGTAGACCAGGTGAAGGCATTGTCCAACCTGTAACAAAAGAACAACCGACTTTTCATCCCATGAAGGAGATTCATCTGCAACAAACCCTTCCCCAAATCTTTGCAGGTCGCGATGCCATTGCCTCGGAGGTGTGGCACCGCGACCTCACTTTCGAGCGGGGCAAACAGTACCTGGTCGAAGCAGCCTCGGGTACCGGCAAGTCATCGCTGTGCAGCTATCTGTATGGCTACCGCAACGACTACGAGGGCATCATCTGCTTCGACGGAAGCAACATCCGCTCGCTCAAGGCCGCCGACTGGACACGCCTCCACCGCCGCTCGCTCAGCATCCTCTTTCAGGAGCTGCGCCTCTTCTCCGAGCTGACCGCCCTCGAAAACGTGCTGCTCAAAAACCAGCTGACCCGCTTCAAGAGCCGGCGCGAGATAGACGCCCTCTTCGACGCGCTGGGCATCGGCGACAAGAAGAACGAACCCACGGGGCGCCTCTCCTTCGGACAGCAGCAGCGCGTGGCCTTCATCCGCTGCCTGTGCCAGCCCATGGACTTCATCCTGCTGGACGAACCCGTCAGCCACCTGGACGAGGCCAACGCCGCCGTCATGGCCTCCCTGCTGGACAAGGAAGCGGGCACGCAGGGGGCAGGCGTCATCGTGACCTCCATCGGCAAACACCTCGATATGGACTATAACAACGTACTGAAACTATGAACAGACTTGTCTGGAAACTCCTGCGCCGCCACATCAGCGGCGCCCAGCTGGCAGGGTTCTTCCTGGCCAGCCTCTTCGGCATGACCATCGTGCTGCTCGGCATCCAGTTCTACCGCGACGTGGCGCCCGTCTTCACGCAGGGCAACAGCTTCCTGAAGAAGGACTACCTCATCGCCACCCGCAAGATCAGCACCCTGGGCAACCTGACGGGACGGAGCAACACCTTCAGCGCCGCCGCCATCGACGACCTGCGCCGTCAGCCCTTCACCCGCAGCGTGGGCACCTTCACTCCTTCGCTGTTCAACGTGTCGGCCGGCATGGGCATGGAGGAGGCTGGCATCCGCCTGTCTACGGAGATGTTCTTCGAGTCCGTGCCCGACGAGTACATCGACGTCAGCCTCGACCGCTGGCACTTCGACCCGCAGAGCCGCACCATCCCCATCATCATCCCCCGCAACTACCTCAACCTCTACAACTTCGGCTTCGCCCAGAGCCGGAGCCTGCCCAAGCTGTCCGAAGGGCTGATGAACCTCATCCGGATGGACATCCGCCTGAGCGGAAACGGGCTGGCAGAAAACTTCAAGGGGCAGATTGTGGGCTTCTCCAACCGGCTGAACACCATCCTCGTGCCCCAGGCCTTCATGGAGTGGGCCAACCAGCGCTATGCCCCCGGCCGCGAGGCGCAGCCCTCACGCCTCATCGTCGAGGTGAACAACCCCACGGACACGGCCATCAACGACTACTTCAGCCGGAAGGGCTACGAGACGGAAGGCGACTCGCTCGACGCCGGCCGGGCCACCTATTTCCTCCGCCTGGTGACGGGCATCGTGCTGGCCATCGGAGGCGTCATCAGCCTGCTGGCCTTCTACATCCTGATGCTCAGCATCTTCCTCTTGCTGCAAAAGAACCGCACCAAGCTGCAGAACCTGCTGCTCATCGGGTACGGTCCATCGCAGGTGGCCCTGCCCTACTGCCTGCTGACGGCCACCCTCAACCTGGCCGTCCTGCTGCTCTCGACGGGCTGCGTGGTGCTGGTGCGCCATGCCTACCTGCCTTTCCTGGAAGAGCTCGTACCCCAGCTGACAGGCAGTTCGCTGCTCCCCACCGCGCTGACAGGCCTGCTGCTGTGCGTCCTCGTCTCGACGCTCAACATGCTGGCCATCCGACGCCAGCTGCCGCGGGTCTCCTCCGCCGCCCGAAGCTGACGTAAAGTCCCCGCGGACACCTGTGCCCCAGGTACCTAAAAAAAAGCAAACGGCCGAACCATCGCTTCCTTTCCCTTGTTTTACCTGTCACAACATCGAGAAAATAGGAAGAGATATGAAACTGATTATGAGTGACAGACCCATCGACACCAGCCTGCTGGCGGGCAAGGACATCACGTACTTCGACCTGTCGACCCTGAAGATAGCCCCCTGCGTGGGCTGCTTCGGCTGCTGGACCCGCACGCCGGGCAAGTGTGTCGTACGCGACGATGCCACCCGCATCTATCCCTGCATTGCCCGAAGCAACCGGGTACTATACATCAGCCGCCTCCGCTACGGGGGCTATGACACCGTCATGAAAACCATGCTCGAGCGGGCCATCCCCGTGCAGCAGGCCTTCATCCGCATCCACGAGGGCGAGACGCACCACGTGCAGCGGGCCGTGGCCCTGAAGCAGGCCACCATCCTGGCCTATGGGGCACAGACGGAGGAAGAGCAGGACATCTTCCGCCAGCTGGTGGCCCGCAACGCACGCAACATGAGCTTTGAGAGTCATAAAATCGTATTTACCACCGAAGCCCTGCTGGAGAGCATGGTGAAAAACGTATTGCAACAATGGGAAAAATCATGATACTGAACGGAAGCCCGCGGGCTCCGAAGTCCAACTCCCTGCGCTATGCCGAGCTGTTCATGAAGTACAGCCGGCAGGCAGCCGACTACTACCCCATCACGAAGACCAACCACAGCCGCCTGCTGGAAAAAATGGCCGGCTATTCGGACGTACTCCTGGTGTTTCCGCTCTATGCGGACGCCCTGCCCGTCAGCCTGCTGAACTTTCTGAAGTCGCTCGAAGCCTGTCCGCCCCCGCGCAAGCCGGTCGTCTCCATCCTCATCAACTGCGGATTTCTGGAGCACACCCAAAACGAGGTAGCCGTGCGCATGCTGGAGCTATTCTGCAGGCAGAACAGCTACGAGATGGGCTCCGTCCTGATGCTGGGCAGCGGCGAAGCTATACTGGACACGCCCTTCAAGTATGTGGCTGCCCGTGCCATACGCAAGCTGGCCCGGGCGGTCGACGAAGGGAGCCGCCTCCGCCTGGCCGCCACCATGCCGCTGGGGCCGAGGCTGTTCAAGATGGCCGCCACCGTCTACTGGACCCGCTACGGACAGCGTTTCGGCACGTCGAAGAAGCAGATGCAGACGATGGGAATAGAGGGGAACGACTAAAAAAAAGAGAAAAACAGGAAGAAAAATCACTAACACAAAGCGCTTACAACCAACAAATTACAGAAAACCTGCGAAAAAAAACGATTTTTTCAGGGGAAGCAGATAGGGGATTTCGGCAGGGGCTGCGTTATACCAGTGAAAGCGGCCCCGGCCGGACGCTCTCAAAGAAACAAGCCAATAAGTATTCACCTAAAAAAAAGAAACGTTATGAAATTCAAATTTATCGCATTATCTTTGTGTATGGTTGCCAGTGCAAATATCGTAAAGGGACAGAACAACGACAAGAAGTTCAGTCCGTCCGACAATCGTCATGAGTTCCGCGTTGCCGCCAGCGACGGGCTGACCCTGACAACAGTCGATGTGCTCGGCATGGGATTGTCCGACGCCCTCACCGGCACCAAGCGCTCCAACGAAAAGGGCACGATGGTCTACAGCGTAGGTTACCGCTATGCCCTCAACCGCTTCCGTCTGGGAGGTGACCTGGGCTTTGCCAAAACCAGCAGCCAGCTGATGCTGAACGGCGAGACGTCGACGTCCATCAAGGAAAAGGAACTGAACTTCCTCGTACTGCCTACCGCCGAATTCGTCTACTTCAAGCGCAATCTGGTAGAGCTCTACGGATCGGCAGCAGCAGGTGTAAACCTCGTTCGCCACACCGAGAAGGGCCTCACCGATGCCGGCAAGTCTGCCGCCCAGAAAGCCAGCCTGAGCACCAACTTCGCCTATCAGGTGAACCCCATCGCCATCCGCGTAGGCAACGACCGTATAGGCGGATTCCTGGAAGCAGGCTTGGGCCACAAAGGCTTCCTCACGGCAGGTGTCAGCCTGAGATTCTAACTTCCCTAAACAACATTGCAATGAGTACAGACAGGAAAGAACTTTTCAAGGTCCGATTCGAAAAACATTATCCGAGGCTATGCTCCATAGCCTACGGATATGTTTCAGACCGCGACGACTCGGAAGACATCGTCCAGGAGACGTTCATCCACATCTGGGACAAGGGCAAGGACGACTTGTCCGAACAGGACTTCGTGGCCTACCTGACCACCGCCGTCAAGAACCGCTGCATCTCCTTCCTGCGGCGGAAGAAGGACGACACCGTGTCCATCGACGACCTTCCGCCGGCCCTCCACCATCCGTCCGACGACCTCCCCGCCGACGGCGAAGCGCCCCGCTCGCCCGAAGAGGTGATCGAGGAAGCCCTCGCCACCCTGCCCCCCAAGTGCAAGGACATCTTCCTGATGGCCAAGCTCAAGGGCATGAAGTACCGCGAGATAGCCCGCGAGCTGGGCATCTCCGAGAAGACCGTCGACAACCAGATGACGAAAGCCGTCAAGCTGCTGCGTGCCTATGCGGCCGAAAACCCTTTCCTGATGACTGCCATCGGCGCCATCGTATTATCCATCCTTGTAAACAGCCACTGACCATGAAACAGAACGAAGACATCAACGACCTGCTGGCCCGCCACCTGGCTCACGAGAGCATGACCGAGGCACAGCAACAGCAGCTGGACGCATGGACAGCCGCCCACCCGACGGAGTACCGACGCCTGATGCGACTGACCGACGCCCTCCGCCCGCAGGCGGACGAAAGCGACTTCGACGCCCGCCAGGCCTGGCTGAAGGTGGAGCCTCGGCTGAAGGGCAGAACGATGGAACTGCACCGCAGGCGACGCTTCATCACCTTCTGCTCCATAGCCGCCTCGCTGCTGCTCCTGCTGGGCACGGTCACCGTCTACCTCTTCCGCCAACCTGCCGTGCACTACGTGAACAACGGCCGGACGGCCCGCCACCTCCTCCTGCCCGACAGTTCGGAAGTGACCCTCTACCCGAAGACCACCCTGAGCTTCCGCTACGGAGCCCACCGCAGCGAACGCCTGGCCCGCCTCGAAGGCAAAGCCTTCTTCCACGTGAAGAAAGCCGCCGGCAAGCCCTTCCGTGTGGAGACCGAGGAAGTGGAAGTGGAAGTGCTGGGCACCTCGTTCCTCGTAGACGCCACGCACACAGAGCGCACTGCCGTCTTTGTGGAGAGCGGACGCGTAAAAGTCACCGCCGACGACAACGGCCTCGAACTCCACGCACACGAAAAGGCCGAACTCAGCAGAGGCAGCCTGCAGAAAGGCGTCATCGACGACCCGGCCACCTTCTTCAACCGCAAAAAACCGAAGATGGTGTTCAACCAAACGCCCATCGGAGACGTTATAAAGGAAGTGGAGAAGCACACGGGCATCCGCATCGAGCTGGGACGGGGTGTAGAGGAGAACACCGTCACCACCCGCATCGACCCCGACGATGCCGAGGGCATCGCGGCCGAGCTGGCTTTCCTCTGCGGATGCAAGTGCGACACGCTGAAACGTGGAAAACTTTACCGGCTACACTATGAGTAGAAAAAACGGGGCCTGCTGGCCCTGCTGACATTCTTATTTGCCACGCTGCTGCACAGCCAGGAAATCCCTGCCGGGCAGCCGATAGCGGAAGAGCGGATTCAGGTGACCGCCTCTTCCGCTACCGTCTTGCAATGGTTCGGGTACATCGAACGCCAGCTGGACCTCACCCTGTCCTACAACCCCTCGCTCATCGACCTCCACAAGACCTGCCGCATCAGCGCTTCGGGGCAGATGACCGTGTCCCAGCTGCTCGCCCTGGTGCTGGAAGGCTACCGTTTCCGCACCACCTTCATCCCGCCGCGCAAACTGGCCATCCAGATTCATCGCCCGCAGACCTACTGCCTCAGCGGGAGCGTCGCGGAGGAAGGCAGCGGCGAACGGCTCTATGGGGCCGTCGTGGTGCTGGACGACGGCAAAGAAGGCAAGTGGCACGCCCTGACCGATGCCGACGGGCGCTTCCGCCTCTACCTGCCCGAGGGTTACTACCGCATGAACATCAGCTACATGGGCTATCAGCCCTACACCCAGCCCGTCCGTGTGGACCGCGACCGCACGCTCCGCCCCGCGCTCACGCCCCAGCTGTTCGAGATAGCCGAGGTCACTGTGAAGTCTTACAAGAACGGCGGCGAGCTGGGCGAGCTCACGCCTTCGAACCTCCTGTCGTTCAGCGGCAACGACCTGTTCTAGCAAATCTGGATACTGCCGGGCGTGACGGGCCTCCCCACCGGCTGCAACTTCCAGGTGGACGGCGGCAGCAGCGACGAAAACCAGCTCTTGCTGGACGGCGTGCCAGTCTACCACCCCGGCCACATCAACTCCCTGCTGCCCGTGTTCAACGGCGATGCCGTCAGGAGCATGGTCTTCCACAAAGGTTTCTTCCCCACCCGCCTCGAGGGCCGGCTCTCGTCGGTCACCGAAGTCAACCTCAAGGAAGGTAACCTGCAGGAGCACGTCCGCACCCTGACGCTCGACATGCCTGCCGCAGGCATCACCCTCGAGGGGCCCATCCTCAAGGACAAGCTGTCCTATCTGGTAAGCGCCCGCCGCAGCTGGCTCGACTTCTTCGACAACCTGCTGTCCGAAGACAGCCGCATGAACCACTCCACCTACGACTACAACGCCAAGCTGTCCTACCACCTGTCGCCCTCCAGCACGCTCCGCCTCATGGCCCAGGTGGGCGTACACTTCGTGGGCTACCTGCCCCGCCACCACCGCTCCTACTACAGCATCCAGCCCCGCTTCTCGCTGAAATACCAGCCGGCGGAAAAGGAGCTGCTCTACCTCCACTTCTCGCGGATGGAGCAGTTCTACCACAACCTGCGCTTCGACTACCTCTCCCTGCCCACCGACTTCCGCATGCCCAGCATCGACGGCTTCAGGCCGCGCTCGTCGGAGCACTACGAAGTGGGCTGGAAGCACTTTCTGGAGAACGGACAGCTGGACGTATCGGCTTACTACAAGACACGCCGCCACGTCGTGGCCCTGAGCCCCGACACCTCCATCGAAGATGCCCGACGGGACCAGTACATCATGACGGGCAACGGCGACAGCTATGGCGCCAAGGCCTACTTCTACAACACCTGGAAGCGCTGGACGCTCCAGCTGTCCTACGCCTATACGCGGAGCCGCGAATGGTTTCCCCGGCTGGAAGACCGCGGCAAGCTGCCTTCGCTCTACGACATCCCCCACCAGCTGGGAGCCGCCCTTTCCTGCCAGATAGGCCGCCACTCTTCCCTTTCGCTGGGCGGTACCGTGCGCTCGGGGCGGATTATCGAGTTGGACGAATTTCTCGACCCGCTTCCGGCCAACCGCTTCCGCACCGAGCGCGAACGCACCCGCTACCGCCTGGACGCAGGCTACTCCTTTCGGAAAGACGTCGGAGCCGACAAGTTGCTGTTGCTCCGCCTGGGCCTGTACAACATCGTGGGCAATCCGTCCGAAGAAGAGGTCCTGAGCTACTACTCCGTCCACTGGTATGGCAACTGCCTGCCCTACGCCTCGGTCAGCTTCAAGTTCTGACGAACAGGACGTATACAAGCGGCCGGCAGGATGTGGATTTTCTGTCTGCAGACCGTACGGTTCCTGAGGATGTGTCAAAATAAATCCATCATCCAAAATCATTGGTCCAAATCCCGCCGAACAAACTTCCGAATGCTTCTATGGGAATGTTTCAAACCCAAGGGGGGAATGTTTCAAACATTCGACCCCGATGTTTCAAACATAGAGGGTTTAGGATTCAAACCCAAATTCAGGGTGGCTTCATACAAAATCGGAAATTTCCCCTATAATGTAATTCTTTTTCACCATCATTGTCATCGCATAACGGAGAAGCAGACAGAAGAACCACCCTAAAATCAGAAATTATCCGAACATCCCCTGTACATCGTTCTATTTCCTTGCGTTTTACCGAGGTTATTCCAAAGAAATTGCGTAAGTTTGCCGACAATCGAAAAAACAACGATACGTATGCCAAACGACCTCATCGCCATTCTGGGCCCCACGGCCTCGGGCAAGACTCCCTTTGCGGCAGTACTGGCAGCCACGCTGGGCACGGAAATCATCAGTGCCGACTCGCGCCAGGTGTACCGCGGTATGGACCTGGGCACAGGAAAAGACCTGGCCGACTACCGCGTGGACGGACAGGATATCCCCTACCACCTGATAGACATCGCCGAGCCGGGCTACAAGTACAACGTCTTCGAGTACCAGCGCGACTTCCTGACGGCCTACGAAGACATCCGCCGCCGGGGCATGACACCCATCGTCTGCGGAGGTACAGGGCTCTACCTGGAAGCGGTGCTCAAAGGTTACCGCCTGCTGCCCGTACCCGAGAACCCCGAGCTGCGTGCCCGCCTGGCGGACAAGTCACTGGAGGAACTGACCGAAATATTGAAGACCTACAAGACCCTGCACAACACCACGGACGTGGACACGGCCAAACGCGCCATCCGCGCCATCGAGATAGAAGAACACTACCTGCATACGCCCGTGGACGAACGCTCGTTCCCCCAGCTGAAGAGCCTCATCATCGGCGTGGACATCGACCGCGACCTGCGCCGCGAGAAGATAACCCGCCGCCTGAAGCAGCGGCTGGACGAAGGGATGGTGGATGAAGTGCGCCGCCTGCTGGAGTGGGGCATCGCGGCGGAGGACCTCATCTACTACGGACTGGAATACAAGTACCTGACGCTCTACGTCACCGGCCACCTGACCTACGACGAGATGTTCCACGGGCTGGAGACGGCCATCCACCAGTTCGCCAAGCGGCAAATGACCTGGTTCAGGGGCATGGAACGGCGCGGATTCACCATCCACTGGATGGACGCACGACTGCCCATGGAAGAAAAGATTGCATTTGTCAAGCAAAAACTCAAAGAGAATTTGTAAATTTGCAGGAACAACGGCGGCGAAGGGAAGATTCCCCCTCGACACCACCTAACGAAAGGACAAAGAGCTATGACGAAATCACCCGAAAAATGGGGGGTGATATACAACCCCAAGGCCGGCACGCGCAAGGTGCAGAAACGGTGGAAAGAAATCAAGGAATACATGGACAGCCGGGGCTTGGCCTACGACTACGTGCAGTCCGAAGGATTCGGCTCGGTGGAACGGCTGGCAGGCATCCTGGCCAACAACGGCTACCGCACCATCGTCATCGTGGGCGGCGACGGCGCACTGAACGACGCCATCAACGGCATCATGAACTCCGACGCACCCGACAAGCAGAACATTGCCCTGGGCATCATCCCCAACGGCATCGGCAACGACTTTGCCGACTACTGGGAGATGAGCGACGACTACAAGGAGGCGGTGGACTGCATCGCACACGGACGTCATCGGCGCATCGACGTGGGCACATGCTACTACTACGACGGGCAGAAGCACCTGACTCGCTACTTCCTGAACGCCATCAACATCGGCCTCGGAGCCCGTATCGTGAAGGTAACCGACCAGTGCAAGCGCTTCTGGGGCGTGAAACCACTGTCCTACTTCATGGCCCTGCTGTCGCTCATCTTCGAACGGAAGCTGCACCGCATGCACCTGAAGATAAACGGCGAACACATCCGCGGACGCATCATGACGGTGTGCATCGGCAGTGCGCGCGGCTACGGACAGGTACCCAGCGCCGTGCCCTACAACGGCTGGCTGGATGTCTCCGTCATCTACCGCCCCGAACTGCGCCAGCTGCTCAGCGGCCTGTGGATGCTGATACAGGGACGCATCCTGAACCACAAGGTGGTGCACCCCTACCGCACACAGCACGTCAAGGTGCTGCGCGCCCAGAACGCCGCCGTCGACCTGGACGGGCGCATCCTGGACCGCCACTTCCCGCTGGAGATAGGCATCCTGCACGAAGCCGTCACACTGATTATACCGGAATGAAAAGTAGCGGTTAGTGGTGAGCGGTGAGCGGTGAGCATCCCCACTTCCTGCTAACCACTAACCTTTCACCGCTAACTACTAACCCCTAAATAAATGAACAACCTGATTGAACAACTGACCCATAACCCGGCAGGCAACTTCTTCCTGCTGGCAGGCCCCTGCGTCATCGAAGGCGAAGACATGGCCCTGCGCATCGCCGAAAAGGCGGTAACCATCACCGAAAAGCTGAACATCCCCTACGTATTCAAGGGCTCGTACCGCAAAGCCAACCGCTCGCGGCTGGACTCCTTTACCGGCATCGGCGACGAGAAGGCGCTGAACATCCTGAAGAAGGTGCACGACACCTTCGGTATCCCCACCGTGACCGACATCCACACCGCCAGCGAAGCCGCCATGGCCGCCGAATATGTGGACATCCTGCAGATACCCGCCTTCCTGTGCCGGCAGACCGACCTGCTGGTGGCCGCCGCACAGACGGGCAAGACCATCAACATCAAGAAAGGACAGTTCCTCTCGCCCCTGGCCATGAAATTTGCCGCCGAGAAGGTGGTGGAGGCCGGCAACCCGCAGGTGATGCTGACCGAGCGCGGAACGACCTTCGGCTACCAGGACCTGGTAGTGGACTTCCGCGGCATCCCCGAAATGCAGACCTTCGGCCACCCCGTAGTGCTCGACGTGACCCACTCCCTGCAGCAGCCCAACCAGACCAGCGGCGTGACGGGCGGCATGCCCCAGCTCATCGAAACCATCGCCAAGGCCGGCGTAGCTGCCGGAGCCGACGGCCTCTTCCTGGAAACGCATGAGAATCCGGCCGTGGCCAAGAGCGACGGAGCCAACATGCTGCGCCTGGACCTGCTGGAAGACCTGCTGACCAAGCTGGTGCGCATCCGGCAGGCCATCCGATAAACGAATAAAAAAATCGGGCGGGCCGTGTGACTTTCGTCCACCCCCTCCGACTGATACATACAGAAAACCTAAAAAATGAGTTATGAGACATTTATTTAAGAAAACTCTCCTGGCCGCAGTCATCATCTGCGGCAACATGGGCATCCTCTTCGCCCAGCAGATGCCGCCCGTCCCCATGGACGCGCAGGTACGCGTGGGCAAGCTGGACAACGGACTGACCTATTACATCCGTCACAACGAAAAACCTGAAAACCGTGTGGAATTCCATATCGCACAGAAGGTGGGCTCCATCCTCGAAGAACCGCAGCAGCGCGGACTGGCCCACTTCCTGGAGCACATGGCCTTCAACGGCACGAAAAACTTCCCCGGCGACGAACGCGGCCTGGGCATCGTGCAGTGGTGCGAAACGAAAGGCATCAAGTTCGGCGTGAACCTCAACGCCTACACCTCGGTGGACGAAACCGTCTACCGCATCAGCAACGTGCCCAGCACGGACGCAGCCGTAGTAGACTCCTGCCTGCTCATCCTGCACGACTGGAGCAACGCCATCCTGCTGGCCGACCAGGAGATTGACAAGGAGCGCGGCGTCATCCGCGAAGAGTGGCGCAGCCGCAACAGCGGTATGCTCCGCCTCTACACCGAAGCACAACCCGTCATCTATCCCGACTCGAAGTACAGCGACTGCATGCCCATCGGCAGCATCGACGTCATCAACAACTTCCCCTATCAGGACATCCGCGACTACTACGCCAAGTGGTACCGTCCCGACCTGCAGGGCATCATCATCGTGGGTGATATCGACGTAGACCAGATGGAAGCCAAGATCAAGTCGGTATTTGCCGATGTGAAGAAGCCCGTCAACCCCGCCGAACGCATCTATTACCCCGTGCCCGACAATGCCGAGCCCCTTATTTATATAGGTAAGGACAAGGAGATAGACAGCCCCAGCATCGACATCTACTTCAAGCACGACGCCACGCCCGACTCCATCAAGGGTACCATGGCCTACCTGGTACAGGACTACCTGATGAGCGCCATCACCATGATGATGAACGAGCGCCTGAGCGAACTGGCACAGAGCGCCAACCCGCCCTATGTGAACGCCGGCTGCTATTACGGCAACTTCTTCCTGTCCAAGACGAAGGAAGCCTTCAACATCTCGGGTACCGCCAAGGACAACGGCCTGAAGGAAACCCTGGCTGCCCTGCTGACGGAAGTGGAACGCATGCGCCGCTACGGCTTCACGGAGTCTGAGTATGCACGTGCCCGTGCCAACATCCTGCAACGCATTGAGTCGTCCTACAACGAACGTGCCAACACGAAGAACGACACGTACGTGAACCAGTGCATCCAGAACTTCCTCGACGCCGAACCCATGCCGGGCATCGAATACGAATACACGGTCTACAACCAGATAGCCCCCAACATCCCGGTGGCACTGGTGAACCAGCTTGTACAGCAGCAACTGATTCCCGACAACAACGAGGTGGTCATCATATCGGCCCCCGACAAGGAAGGCGAAGTAATCCCCACCCAGGAAGAGGTGCTGGCACAGCTCAACGGCATGAAGCAGCTCGACGTGAAGCCTTATGAAGACAAGGTGAGCAACGAACCGCTGATGAAGGAAGCTCCCAAGGGCGGCAAGATTGTATCAGAGAAGGCTGACGCCATCTACGGCACAACGGAGCTGACCCTGTCGAACGGCGTGAAGGTCTACGTGAAGAAGACCGACTTCAAGGCCGACGAAATCCGCATGAGCGCCTTCAGCCTGGGCGGAACGAGTCTGCTGCCCGACAGCGACAAGCTGAACTTCAACCAGGGTATCCTGAACGGCGTCATCTCGGCCGGCGGACTGGGCGACTTCAGCAACGTGGAACTGACCAAGATGCTGGCCGGAAAGAAGGTATCGGTTGATGCAGGTGTAGGCGGCACGCAGGAATACGTACACGGCAACTGCTCGCCCAAGGACTTCGAAACGATGATGCAGCTCACCTACCTGAGCTTTACCGCTCCGCGCAAGGACATGGAAGCCTTCGCCTCCTTCAAGACACGTCTGAAAGCACAGTTGGAAAACGCAGCTGCCAACCCGCTGTCGAGCATCAACGACACCATCAGCGCAATGATGTACGGCAACCACCCGCGTTACCTCTCGCTGAAGCCCGAACTGATTGACCAGATTGACTACGACCGCGTGCTGCAAATCTATAAGGAACGCTTTGCCAATGCGGGCGACTTCACCTTCTTCCTCGTGGGCAACATCGATCTGGAGCAGACGAAGCCCCTCATCGAACAGTATCTGGGCAGCCTTCCCTCGACCGGAGCCAAGGAAACCGTACGTGACAACCACATGGACATCGCCAAAGGTATCCTGAGCAAGACCTACGCCAAGGAACAGCAGACTCCGATGGCCACCGTCTTCATGCTCTACAGCGGCGACTGCAAGTACAACCAGCAGAACAACCTGCTGATGAGCTTCCTGACACAAGCCCTCAACATGGTCTATACCGAGGAAGTCCGCGAGAAGGAAGGCGGCACGTACGGCGTCAGCTGCTACGGAGGCCTGAACAAATATCCGACGGAAGACGTGATGATGCAGATTGTATACCAGACCGATCCTGAGAAATTCGA
Organism: Mediterranea massiliensis; assembly: GCF_900128475.1. GTDB lineage: Bacteria > Bacteroidota > Bacteroidia > Bacteroidales > Bacteroidaceae > Bacteroides > Bacteroides massiliensis_E. The sequence continues at coordinate 400,053 of NZ_LT635836.1, forward strand.
GAAGCTGAACGCCGTCATCGACCGCGAAATGCAGAAGATGGCAGCCGAAGGCCCGAGCGACGAACACCTGCAGAAGATCAAGGAATACATGCTGAAGAAGTATGGCGACAACCAGAAGGAAAACAGCTACTGGGTAAACAACCTGAAGGAATACTTCTGCAACGGTGTGGACAACACGAAGGACTATGAGGCTGCCGTCAATGCCATCACCAAAGCCGACGTGCAAAAGTTTGCCGCCGACCTGCTGAAGCAAGGCAACAAGATTACGGTAGTGATGACCGTACCCGAAAAGAAGTAATATTTTAAAGCTACGAGCTACAAGCTACAAGTGACGAGCTACTGGCGACAAGTGACAAGTATGAAATGTAACAACTCATAACTCGTAGCTTGTAGCTCGTAGCTCGTCACTTGTAGCTAATAACCAATAACTAAAACATGAACCTGTTTCTCGAACTGCGCCGACATGGCAAGCTGGCCGACAAACGCCATCCCATGTACGACAAAAACAAATTCGGCCGATTCTGGATGTATCTCATGGCCGCCTTCTGGGCCGGTTACCTGATATTCTTCGGCACAACATTCGCCTTCGCCCTGAGCGACGAGTCGCGCGAACCCTACCAGATCATCAACGGAGTCCTGATTATCATCCTGGCTCTCGACTTCCTCATCCGTTTTCCTTTCCAGAAAACCCCTACACAGGAGATGAAACCTTATCTCTTGCTGCCCATCCGACGCAAGCGGCTAATAGACTGCCTGCTGCTGCGCTCGGGACTGAGCACATTCAACCTCTTCTGGCTCTTTTTCTTCGTGCCGCTGGCCATCATCAGTGTGGCACGCTACTACGGCGTGGCAGGTGTCGTGACCTACAGCATCGGCATCTGGCTGCTGATGGTGATGAACAACTACTGGTTCCTGCTGTGCCGCACGCTGATGAACGAACGCGTCTGGTGGGCCTTCCTGCCGGTTGCCGTCTACGCCGCCATCGGCTGCGCCCTGTTCATTCCCGATGACAGCCTGCTGCTCGACGGGTCCATCACGCTGGGCGAAGGATTCATTACCGGCCATCCGCTCTGCTTCCTCGGAGTCATTGTCGCCATCGCCCTCCTGTGGCTGGTCAACCGCAAGGTGATGCAGGGGCTGGTGTACAACGAACTGAACAAGGTGGAAGATACGACGGTCAAGGTACGCAGCGTATCGGAATACCGCTTCCTGGACCGCTACGGCGAGATTGGTGAATACATGCGCCTGGAGCTGAAGATGCTGCTGCGCAACAAGGTATGCAAGGCTTCGCTGCGATCCATCATCATCGTCGTAGTGGCTTTCAGCCTCATCCTCAGCTTCACCGAAGCCTACGACTCCGCCGGAATGAAAAGTTTCATCATGGTGTACAACTACGTCATCTTCGGCATCATGTTCCTGCTGAGCATCATGAGCTACGAAGGCAACTACATCGACGGGCTGATGAGCCGCAAGGAGTCTATCTACTCGCTGCTGCGTGCCAAGTACATCCTCTACAGCATAGCCATCCTGATTCCCTTCCTGCTGATGATTCCCGCCATGGTGACGGGCAAGCTGACAGTGCTGAGTTGCCTGTCCTGGGCCATTTTCACCGCCGGGGCCATCTACTTCTGCCTGTTCCAGCTGGCTGTGTACAACAATCACACCCTGGACCTCAATACCAGGCTGACCAACCGCAAGAACATGGGAACGGGACTGCAGAACCTCATCTCCTTTGCCGCCTTCGGTCTGCCCCTGCTGCTGAACTTCATCCTCAACCTATGGCTGGGCGAAACGACAACAGGCATCGTGCTCATCATCATCGGCCTGGGATTCATCCTCACCTCGCGCTTCTGGCTGAAGAACATCTACCACCGCTTCATGAAGCGCCGCTACAAGAACCTCGAAGGATTCCGCGACAGCCGGCAGAAGTAAAACCCGGACAGCAAATCATTTAACACTATATACCTATAATATATGATAACCATCAACCAACTCCAAAAGAAATTCGGCGAAAAGACCGCCGTCAACATAGAAAACTATACCATCAACCAGGGTGAGATGCTGGGCCTCGTAGGCAACAACGGTGCGGGCAAGACGACCCTCTTCCGTCTCATCCTGGACTTGCTGCAGGCCGACCGCGGCAACGTCACCATTGACGGGACCGACGTCAGCAAGAGCGAAGACTGGAAAACCTTCACCGGCGCCTTTATCGACGACGGCTTCCTTATCGACTATCTGACACCCGAAGAATACTTCTACTTCATCGGCCGCATGTACGGACTGAAGAAGGAGGAAGTGGACGAACGCCTCCGCCCCTTCGAACGCTTCATGAACGGCGAAGTGCTGGGGCAGAAGAAATTCATCCGCAACTACTCCATGGGCAACAAGCAGAAGATAGGTATCATTTCAGCCATGCTCCATCATCCGCGCCTGCTCATTCTGGACGAACCGTTCAACTTCCTGGACCCTTCGTCGCAGGCCATCATCAAGCACCTGCTGAAACGCTACAACGAAGAGCATAAGGCCACCGTTCTCATCTCGAGCCACAACCTGAACCATACGGTGGACATCTGCCCCCGCATCGCCCTGCTGGAACACGGCGTCATCATCCGTGACATCGACAATACCGACGGCTCGGCCGAAAAGGAACTGGAAGATTACTTCAATATAGGAGTAAAGGAAGAGGAACTGGAGGAAGAACAAGAAGGAACCGGACAGTCCCAGGACGCCCCAACCTCTGAAACAGCCCAGCCCCAAACGGAGGCAGAAGCATGATGGGCCGTCTGTACAGACTGCTGCTGCCAGCCTTGTTGCTGCTCTGCCTAAGCTCCTGCCACACGTCGGCCCCACGGCTGGACTACCGTGCCCTGGCCCGCGCCTCGGTGCGGCTGAGCATGGATATCGGGCCGAAGGACAACCACCGCCTGTACCTCACCGCCGCCGAATGGATAGGCACGCCCTACCGCAACGGCGGACATACGAAAAGGGGAACGGACTGTTCGGGGCTGGCAGGAGAAATCTACCGGAAGGTGTACCATGTCCGCCTGCCACGCAGCACCGGCGAACAGATGAAAGCTTGCCGGAAAGTGGCACGCCGCCAGCTGAAGGAAGGAGACTTGGTGTTCTTCCACAACGGAAAGTCACGAAAGAAGGTGACGCATGTAGGCATCTACCTGAAAGACGACAAATTTGTCCACGCCAGCACCAGCCGGGGCGTCATCGTGAGCAGCCTCAACGAAGACTACTGGCACCGCTGCTGGATGCGTGGCGGACGCCCCTAAATCATTTGCACTTCTTATAATCGGCAATCAACCCCTCACGCATCCAGTTGGCCAGTGCCTGGCGGTTGTCGCTGATGACGAAGCGGCGCTGGTCGAAGCTGTTCTGGATGTTGCCCAGCTCCACGAACAAAGCCGGCGGCGTAGAGTTGAGCAGCACATACAGGTTGCGACTGCTCACCGTCCCCTCGAAACCACGGTTGGGCTGATGGCGGTCGTACTTCCGTTCGAACGTGTTCTTCATGCCACGTGCCAACTGCTCGCCATACTTGCTGCCCGGCGCATGATAGAAGAAGACATCGGTCTGTGCCCGCTTGCTGCGACTGTCCACATGCAGGAAAACCGAACGGCAATACTTGTACTTCTTACGGTCACTGCGATAGAGTTCGTTGATCTTGACACAACGCTGTTTCAGACGTTCCACCTGATTGAGCGGAATGGGGTCGCCCATACACGTTTCGCGCTTGCTGTTCTTCAGGTAGTTTCCGTCACGGATGCCGTCCTTTTTATCTTGAATGATAATATGTACTTCCGCACCTTCCTGCATCAGGTTGCGAGCCAGGCGGAGAGCCACGTCGTAGGCATATTCGTCCTCGTGCAGTTCGTGACCGTTCAGACGCCCGATGGCGCCGGGATCGGGTCCGCCATGGCCGCTGACTATGTAGAAGCAGGCTCCAGCCAGACTGCTGCCCGTCACTTTGACATGCGAAAGTTTCTTGCCGAACAGCGGCTCCTTTATTTCCCGATTCTTTGCCGGAGCAGAGGCTCCTCCTTTCCCTTTCAGCGGAGGAAGCACGTAGCGTACCCCCAACAACAGTTCCCGTTTGCCTTTCAGCTTCTTCTCGTTCAGCCGCAGGAATTCCTTATAATAAGCCCGGCCGGGGCGGTGATTGCGCTGGAGGAACGAAGAAATACCCTCGCCTCTGCGAGGGGTGTCGGTAGTCTGCTGGGCTGCCACAGAGAGGGTGAACAAGGCCAATACAAAGGAAAGTAAAAAATGTCTCATTCTATTAAATCCACTAAAAATCCTGTTTCAGCCGACAAAATTACAGTATTTTCCGTACTTTTGCGAGAAATAATTGCATATAAAATACTAAAAACGATACAAATATTTGATTATGACCAAGCGATTCAAACCCGAAACCCTGTGTGTACAGGCCGGCTGGTCTCCCAAGAAAGGAGAACCCCGCGTACTCCCCATCTACCAGAGTACAACCTTCAAATACGAGACAAGTGAACAAATGGCCCGCCTCTTCGACCTGGAAGACAGCGGATATTTCTATACCCGCCTGCAAAACCCCACCAACGATGCCGTAGCAGCCAAGATTGCCGCTCTCGAAGGTGGTGTAGCCGCTATGCTGACATCCAGCGGACAGGCTGCCAACTATTATGCCATCTTCAACATCTGCCAGGCCGGCGACCATTTTGTCTGCTCTTCGGCCATCTACGGCGGTACGTTCAACCTTTTCGGCGTAACCATGAAGAAACAGGGCATCGACGTGACGTTTGTCAACCCCGACGCCTCGGAAGAAGAAATCTCGGCAGCCTTCCGGCCCAACACCAAGGCGCTGTTCGGCGAAACCATCTCGAATCCGGCACTCGAAGTGCTCGATATCGAGAAATTTGCCCGCATCGCCCACAAGCACGGTGTACCCCTGATTGTAGACAATACGTTCCCCACGCCCATCAACTGCCGTCCCTTCGAATGGGGAGCCGACATCGTGGTACACTCCACCACCAAGTACATGGACGGACATGCCACCAGCGTAGGCGGCTGCATCGTGGACAGCGGTAATTTCGACTGGGATGCCCATGCCGACAAGTTCCCCGGCCTCTGCACCCCCGACGAGTCGTACCACGGCCTGACCTACACAAAAGCTTTCGGCAAGATGGCCTACATCACCAAGGCTACCGCCCAGCTGATGCGCGACCTGGGCAGCATCCAGTCGCCCATGAACGCCTTCCTGCTGAACCTGGGACTGGAAACTCTGCACCTGCGCATGCCGCAACACTGCAAGAACGCACAGGCCGTGGCCGAGTACCTCGAAAAGAACGACCGCGTGGCATGGGTCAACTATTGCGGACTGCCCAGCAACAAATACTACGCACTGGCACAGAAATACATGCCCAACGGTTCGTGCGGCGTCATCTCCTTCGGTCTGAAGGGCGGACGTGACGTAGCCATCAAGTTCATGGACCACCTGAAACTGGCCGCCATCGTGACCCACGTGGCCGATGCCCGTACGTGCGTGCTCCATCCTGCCAGCCACACACACCGCCAGCTGACCGACGAACAGCTCATCGAAGCCGGCGTACGCCCCGACCTCATCCGCTTCTCGGTAGGCATCGAGAATGCCGACGACATCATCGCCGACATCGAACAGGCACTGAACGCCTGACAAACATCGTCCAACGAAACAACTAAGAAGATATGGTAAAGATTACGAAAGAAGCCGCTTTGCTCTATCACTCGATGGGCAAACCGGGAAAGATTGAAGTGGTGCCCACCAAACCGTACACCACGCAGACCGACCTCTCGCTGGCCTACTCGCCCGGCGTAGCCGAACCTTGTCTCGAAATCGAGAAGAATCCGGAAGATGCCTACAAGTACACAGCCAAAGGCAACCTGGTGGCCGTCATTTCGAACGGTACCGCTGTGCTCGGACTGGGCGACATCGGTGCCCTGAGCGGCAAGCCGGTCATGGAAGGCAAGGGACTGCTGTTCAAGATTTATGCAGGAATTGATGTGTTCGACATCGAAGTGAACGAAAAGGACCCTGAAAAATTCATCCAGGCAGTAAAAGCTATCGCTCCTACCTTCGGAGGCATCAATCTGGAAGACATCAAGGCTCCCGAATGCTTCGAGATAGAACGTAGGCTGAAGGAGGAACTAGACATCCCCGTAATGCACGACGACCAGCACGGAACGGCCATCATCTCGAGCGCCGGGCTGCTGAACGCCCTCGAAGTGGCCGGCAAGCGGATTGAAGACGTGCGCATCGTGGTGAACGGTGCCGGCGCATCGGCCATCTCGTGCACCAAGCTGTACGTGTCGCTCGGCGCCCGCCGTGAAAACATCCTGATGCTGGACAGTAAGGGGGTCATCACCAGCGACCGCGAAAACCTGACCGAACAGAAACGCTTCTTCGCCACCGACCGTCGTGACGTACACACACTGGCCGAAGCCATCAAGGGAGCCGACGTCTTCCTCGGCCTGTCCAAAGGCAACGTGCTGACGCAGGACATGGTACGCTCGATGGCCGACCATCCCATTGTCTTCGCCCTGGCCAACCCCACTCCGGAAATTTCCTACGAAGAAGCCATGGCCGCCCGCCCCGACGTGCTGATGTCTACCGGCCGTTCGGACTACCCCAACCAGATCAACAACGTCATCGGCTTCCCCTATATCTTCCGCGGTGCGCTCGATACGCACGCACGTGCCATCAATGAGGAAATGAAAATAGCCGCCGTACACGCCATCGCCAACCTGGCCAAACAGCCCGTACCCGACGTCGTGAACGAAGCCTACCACGTGAACAACTTCACCTTCGGACCGGAATACTTCATTCCGAAACCCGTTGACCCGCGTCTCATCACGGAAGTATCGTGTGCCGTAGCCCGTGCCGCCATGGAGAGCGGTGTGGCCCGAAAGGAAATCAAAGACTGGGACGCCTACTGCCTGCAGCTGCGCGAACTGATGGGCTACGAAAGCAAGCTCACCCGCCAGCTCTACGACACCGCCCGTCGCAACCCACAACGCGTGGTCTTTGCCGAAGGCATTCATCCCAACATGCTGAAAGCTGCCGTCGAAGCGAAAGCCGAAGGCATCTGCCATCCCATCCTGCTGGGTAATGACGAAGCCATCGTGAAGCTGGCCAAAGAACTCGACCTGAGCCTCGAAGGTATCGAAATCGTCAACCTGCGCCACCCCGACGAAGCACCGCGCCGCGAACGCTATGCACACATTCTGGCGCAGAAACGTGCCCGCCAGGGTGTCACCTACGAGGAAGCCAACGACAAGATGTTTGAACGCAACTACTTCGGCATGATGATGGTCGAGACGGGTGAAGCCGATGCTTTCATCACCGGCCTCTATACCAAGTACAGTAACACCATCAAGGTAGCCAAGGAAGTCATTGGTATCCGCCCTGAATACAAGCATTTCGGCACCATGCACATCCTCAACTCCAAGAAGGGTACTTACTTCCTGGCCGACACGCTCATCAACCGTCACCCCGATACGGACACGCTGATCGACATCGCTAAGCTGTCGGAACACACTGTCCGCTTCTTCAACCACACGCCGGTAATAGCCATGCTGAGCTACTCCAACTTCGGTGCCGACACAGAGGGAAGCCCTGTCAAGGTACACGAAGCCGTAGACTACATGCAACAGAACTATCCCGAACTGGCCATCGATGGCGAAATGCAGATGAACTTCGCCATGAACCGCGAGATGCGCGACAAGAAGTACCCCTTCACACGTCTCTTCGGGAAGGATGTCAATACACTGGTGTTCCCTAACCTCAGTTCGGCCAATTCGGCCTACAAACTGCTGCAGGCCATGGACACGGACGCCGAACTCATCGGCCCGATACAGATGGGACTGAACAAGCCCATCCACTTCACCGACTTCGAAAGCTCCGTGCGCGACATCGTGAACATTACTGCCGTAGCCGTTATCGACGCCATTGTCGACAAAAAGAAAGCTGAACAATGAAAAAGCCGCTATCCAAATCACAAATAGTCTGCATCACGCTGCTTTGGGCGTTACTTTGCTACTATGTTCTGGTGTACAGCGAACGGATTGACGGTCCGGTCATCCTGATGATACTCATTTCGGCAGCCTTGGTATTCATCCCCGTCATCCAGTCACTGAAAAAGCGGTAATATATTATCTTATTTCCATTAAAAGCGAGATAAAACAACAAATATGACGTTTTATCTCGCTTTTTATTTATAATTTGTTTGTTTATGTCATTTTTATATTTACATTTGCAACCGCAACTAAAAAAACAACTATAAAACAACTAATAAACAAAGATTATGAATGCAGCTAAGGTATTAGAAGATTTGAAAAGACGGTTCCCCAACGAACCGGAGTATCATCAAGCCGTAGAAGAGGTATTGGGTACCATCGAAGAAGAGTACAACAAACACCCGGAATTCGACAAAGCCAACTTGATTGAACGTCTGTGCATCCCCGACCGCGTCTATCAGTTCCGCGTCACTTGGGTGGACGACAAAGGCAACGTACAAACCAACATGGGTTACCGTGTACAACATAACAATGCCATCGGCCCGTACAAGGGTGGCATCCGTTTCCACTCGTCCGTCAATCTGGGCATTCTGAAGTTCCTGGCTTTCGAACAGACCTTCAAGAACTCGCTGACAACCCTCCCGATGGGTGGCGGCAAAGGTGGTTCCGACTTTTCTCCGCGCGGCAAGTCGAATGCCGAAGTCATGCGTTTCTGCCAGGCTTTCATGCTGGAACTGTGGCGTCACATTGGTCCGGACATCGACGTACCGGCAGGCGATATCGGTGTAGGCGGTCGTGAAGTGGGCTTCATGTTCGGCATGTACAAGAAGCTGACGCGTGAATTCAGCGGTGTACTGACTGGTAAAGGCCGTGAATTCGGTGGTTCGCTCATCCGTCCCGAAGCAACCGGCTATGGTAACGTCTACTTCCTGATGGAAATGCTGAAAACTAAAGGCATGGACCTGAAAGGCAAGTCTGTCCTGATTTCCGGTTCGGGCAACGTAGCCCAATATACGGCTGAAAAAGTACTGCAGCTGGGTGGCAAGGTACTGACCATGTCCGACTCGGACGGATACGTGTACGACCCCGAAGGTATCGACCGCGAAAAGCTGGACTACATCATGGAACTGAAAAACCTCTACCGCGGCCGCATCCGTGAATATGCCGAACAGTATCCAGGCGTGAAATATGTAGAAGGTGCCCGCCCCTGGGGAGAGAAAGCCGACATTGCCCTGCCTTCGGCTACGCAGAACGAAATCAATGGCGACGACGCCCGCAAACTGATTGCAAATGGTGTAATTGCCGTATCTGAAGGTGCCAATATGCCTTCTACACCGGAAGCCATCCGCGTCTTCCAGGAAGCGAAGATACTCTACGCTCCGGGCAAGGCAGCCAACGCTGGCGGTGTATCGGTATCAGGTCTTGAAATGACACAGAATTCCGAACGCCTGTCCTGGAGTGCCGAAGAAGTGGACCAGAAGCTGCACTACATCATGGAAAACATCCACGAAAATTGCGTGAAATATGGTACTGAACCCGACGGCTATGTAAACTACGTGAAGGGTGCCAATGTGGCCGGCTTTATGAAAGTGGCCAACGCCATGATGGCTCAAGGAATTGTATGATGCGAAAACAAGATAAGCCATAGACACATACAACGTAAACAAAGTAGAGAAGCGGAAGGCAGTGATGCCTCCCGCTTTTTCTATATTAAAAGAGAACAAGACCATCACTCTCGTTACATATCATCCTACAAATGATACATGAAACAAAAATGCCCGAGGATGTAACATCCCTTACAGCCTGCAATATTCCCATCCGATAACTTTGTAACCAGAAAATCAATTTTTTATTTACTAACGCCATGAAAAAGGTAGCTATGAAAATCCTTTCCTGCCTTCTCTTTATTATAATAATGGGAAGTGCGGCGGTTCAGGCCCAGAACCGACAGATATCGGGCACAGTTATTTCAAAAACAGACAATTATCCGGTTATCGGAGCAACCGTTGTCGAAAAAGCCAATCCAGCGAACGGAGTGATTACCGATCTGGACGGTAATTTTTCCATCACAGTGGCACCCAATGCCGAACTGACCTTTTCCTATGTAGGTTACAAGAGCGTTACCCTGCCTGCCACAGACCGTATGAACGTAGTGCTGGAAGAAGAGAACGAGCTGTTGCAGGAAGTCGTAGTAGTCGGTTACCAAACCCAGCGCAAAGCCGACCTGACCGGGTCTATCGCCGTTGTCTCGACCGATGAAATCAAGACCACCTCGAACACCGACCCGATGCGCGCCCTCCAAGGAAAAGTGCCGGGTATGACCATTACGGCCAACGGTTCGCCCAGCGGTGTAGGTACAGTGCGTATCCGTGGTATCGGTTCGTTCAACTCTTCACAAGATCCTCTCTACATTGTGGATGGTGTGCCTACGACCCGTGCCCTGAACTCACTGAATGCAAACGACATCGAAAGCATGCAGGTACTGAAAGACGCCGCTTCGGCCTCCATCTATGGTTCACGTGCCTCCAACGGTGTCATCATCATCACCACCAAACAAGGCAAAAAGTCCGAAAAGGTGAAAGTAGACTTCTCCGCCAATCTGACTGCCCAATTCTATTCGAATCAGTCGACAATGGATTTGTGTAATTCTGCCCAATATGCTACGGCTATGGCCCAGGCAGCTCTGAACGACGGAATCGACCCCGTAACTTATGCTAGCGGTTATGGATTGAATCTGAATGCGGCCCAAGGTACTCCCATCACGGTATGGAACCCGGCCACCAACAGCTATGTGAACTATACGGTAAACGGACTGTATGACGGTTACGTCAATGCGAAGAAAACCATGAAATACTCCGACACCGACTGGCTGGACGAAATATCCCGCACCGGTTTTTCACAAAATTACGATCTATCCATCTCGAACGCTACTGACAAACACTCCACCATGTTCTCCCTGGGATACAAGAAGAATACCGGTATCATCAAATATACGGATTTCGAAAACATCGCAGCCCGTATGAATTCTTCTTATAACATCAACAAATATGTGACCGTAGGCGAGAACTTCACCGTCACCTATTCCAGCCAGGTTGATGTGGCCCCGATGGAAAATGCGTTGAAGATGGCCCCTATCCTACCAGTTTACGAAAACGACGGAACGACATTCAGCGGCCCTGTAGGCAGCATGAGCGACCGTCAGAATCCACTGCGCGAAGCCTACCAGAACCGCAACAACGCACTGAACTACTGGCGTCTGTTCGGTAATGCGTACGCTGAGCTGAAACCCATCAAAGGACTGACGTTGCGTACCAACTTCGGTATCGACTACTATTCGTCGTTCATCAACGCCATGACCCTCACCTACCATTCAGACATCGTCAACAACGACATTGCCAAGACCACCCTTTCGCACAACAACGAAGTGAACTGGACCTGGAGCAACACGGCCAACTACAATTTCCGCTTGGCCGACAAGCACGACATCACTGTGCTACTGGGTACGGAAATGAACAAGCAGACAGTCGTAGACTTCTCGGCCTACTCGGAAGAATATGCGCTGGAAGACCCCGACTACATGTGGCCCAACGCCGCCACCGGATCCATGCGTAACTCAGGTGCCAAGTTCGGCTACCGTCTGGCCTCCTTCTTCGGCAAAGTGGACTATAATTACGACGACTTTATTCTGGCCTCCTTTACCATCCGCCGCGACGGTTCTTCACGCTTTGGTAAAGACCACCGTTGGGGTACCTTCCCGGCCGCCACACTGGGTTTCCGCCTCTCCAAACTGATACAAAAAGATTGGCTGGACGACTGGAAAGTACGTCTTTCCTGGGGACAAACCGGTAACCAAGCCATCGACAACAATGCCCAGTTCGGACTCTATGTGGCTGACTATGGCCTGGATCGCGTGACATCCACCGCTTACGACATATTCCTGCAAGGATCGGGTACGTTCCCGTCGGGTTATCGGGCTACTCAATACGCCAATCCGAATTTGAAATGGGAATCGGCAGAACAATTCAACGTCGGTACAGATTTCACATTGCTGCAAGGCAGTCTCTACGGTAGCATCGACGGTTATGTAAAGGATGTGGACGACATGCTTATCAGTCCGGCCTTCCTGGGTGCACTGGGCGAAGGTGGAAATTCCTGGCAAAACGGTCCTTCCTTGCGCAACTGGGGTATGGAATTTGCCTTAGGCTACCGCAAAACATTGGCCTGTGGACTGGGCATCGACCTCAACGCCAATGTAGATTTCTTCCGTAACAAGGTAACCTACCTGCCCGAAACGACTACCGGTTCGTATGCCCATACCTCCCAAGAAAATCTGGTGGAAGCCGGTGTTTCCTATGGTTCTATGGTGGGCTACGTAGTAGAAGGACTTTTCCAAAATCAGGAAGAGGTAGATGCATCGGGACAACCCAATGCCCGTGTCGGCGGACTGAAATATGCCGACCTGGATGGCAACCACGAAATCAATGCCGACGACCAGACCTGGATTTACGATCCCGTACCGGCCTTCTCCTACGGCTTGAATATCGCACTCAATTACAAGAACTTCGACCTGAGCATGTTCTGGCAGGGAGTATGCAACCAGGATGTGTACAACAACCAGAAGTTCCAGACAGACTTCTGGGGTGTGAACGACCCGGGCTCCAACAAGGGCGAACGTGTGCTCCAGGCCTGGACGACCGCCAATACCAGCTCGACTATCCCGGCACTGAGTACCCTAAATACAGCCGACGAAGGACGTGCCTCAAGCTACTTCGTTGAAAACGGTTCTTACCTGAAGCTCCGCAACCTGCAAATCGGATACAGCATACCTGCCAGTTTCCTGTCCAAATTCAAAATGAGCAGTGCCCGCTTCTACGTTGCCGGACAAAACCTGCTCACCGTCAAGAGCAAGAGTCTGACATGCACCGACCCGGAGAATCCCAACTGGGCATACCCGCTCGCTACTTCTGTCTCGTTCGGTCTTCAAATAGGTTTTTAAGATAAAAAGTTCAGGTTAACAATCCCAATTTCAATATTAAACAAGAGAATCATGAAAAAGAAAAAAATATATACCATACTCGCTGCCTGCTTCATGGGGCTGACACTAACCAACTGCGACAGTTTCCTGGATTACAATCCGACCGCAGTGATTGACGAAGACAAAGCATTTTCCGATCCCGACGCCATGGTAACAGCCGCCTACGCCATGCTGGGTGACTGCTGGTACACCTATCCCTTCAACCTGTGGCCATACGGTGACCTCACGTCGGACGACTGCCTGAAAGGAGGCTGGGGTACAGGAGACACCAACTACCATCACCTGGAAATCTGGACCTCGCTGACTGCCACCAATCCCGACCACATGGACGAGCTGTGGTATCGCCTCTATTGCGCCATATCTCGCTGCAACCGTGCCATCGTAGCGCTTCAAAGAAACGGTGCTTCCACATTGGGTGAAGACGTCACCAACCAACGCCTGGCAGAGGTGAAGTTCCTCCGTGCACACTTCTACTACAAACTCATTACCGTTTTCCGTCAAGTACCTTGGGTCGATGAAGTAGTATTTGAGAACAATACTGTAGAGCAGGTACGCAATGATCAGTATAGCTACGAAGAACTGTTTGGCAAAATCATTGACGACTTCCAGACCGCCTACGATGTGCTGCCGGCCAAGCAAGAAGACGGTGGCCGCGTCAATAAGATTGCCGCAGCCTCTTACCTGGCCAAATGTTACTTGAACTTGGCGTGGGGCGACGGCTACGAAGCCACGACCGGCGTTAGCCATATCAACCGCGACTATATGCAGAAAGTCATCGACTACACCGATGCAGTAGTAAACTCCGAGTATGGCTACCTGGAAGATTTCGGCGACATCTTTCTGCCCGACTACAAGAATAGCAAGGAATCCATTTTTGCCGTACAGGCCTCTGACTATGCCGACGACCACACTACCTACGGACGTGCCAACTGGTCGAATATGCTGAACGGATGCTGGGGAATCTGGACATGCGGATGGGACTGCCACAAGCCTTCCCAAAATCTGGTGAACGCCTTCAAGACCCGGAATGGTCTGCCGATGTTCGACGACTTCAACGACGAGATAGCCTATCCCGTCAACGGCGAGCCTACCGACCAGAAGTGGGATCCACGCTTGTTCCATACTGTCGGCATGCCTTCTTTCCCCTACAAATACGAAGCTGAATATACGCTGGATGCCAGCAAGAATGCCCGTGCTGCCAGCGTATACGGCTACTACTCTTCGATGAAGGAAGTTCCCCAACGTTCGAAAGGTGAAACCTATAATGGCAGCTGGCAGGCCTTTGCGATGAACGACTATGTATTCCGTTACACCGATGTCATGCTGATGCGGGCTGAGGCACTGATTGAACTTGACCGCTTGGAAGAAGCCCGTACCATCATCAATGCCATCCGTCAGCGTGCCGCCAACTCGGTCAGCAAGCACATTGCCTATGCCGCCGACCAATGCGAGATAGCCCTCTATCCTGCCTCCTACTTCCAGGACAAGGAAACGGCCCGCAAGTGCCTGCGTTGGGAACGCCGATTGGAGATGGCCATGGAAGGAAACCGCTACTTTGACCTCCGCCGCTGGGGTATTGCTTCGGAAACGCTGAACGCCTTCTTTGCCAGCGAACAGAACGACTCCTACACATATGTAAACTCCGAAACCGGAGAGACCATTACACAACCTTATGGTCAGTATTACAAGGATGCCCACTATACTGCCGGCAAGAATGAGTTCTTCCCCATTCCCTACAACCAGCTGTTCTACATCCCGGGACTGTACGTACAGAATGCAGGATATTAAAAGAAAAGTTTCACACCAGCTTCCTTCCACATTTCCTCCAAGAAGCGTGGAAGGAAGCCGATACACCTCTTCAAGGGACCTCATAATATAATTGTTCCGTCAACTAAGATAAATGTTTCATGTAACCTCATTGACAGAGTATGAAACATATCTTTCAGTCCGATTACAAAGAACACCTTATCTTTGCATTGGTATTCGAGCGGGCAAAAGCTCGATACTGAATTTAAACTTAAAACAATTTAATGACAATACCATGAAAGGTATTATGAAACATTCAGTATGCTATCGCACCGCGGCAGCTCTGTTGCTGCTCGGTCTGACTTGCGGGAATTCCTTCGCGCAAGAAGAAAAGAAGTCAACGGAACCGCAGACGGAAAACTCCAGCAAGGAGGAAGGCAACCGTAACGTAATGCTTAACGCAGCCAGCGCAAACGGTCCGCGTGAAATCCAGATCGGCCTGCCATCGGCCGACGTCAATGTATTGGAAAATGGCATTCCAGTCACCTATGCCACCAATCCACATTCAGTCAACTCACTTTGGCGTGCCGATGCCAGCCTGAGCCACGTGGGACTGCTGAAGATTTCGGAAACAGCCATCACCACCGGTAACATCGGATATGCCGTCAACTCATTTACCCAATTAGGGCAGAAGGGGTTTCACGGCACACTGAACTATAAGAGCAACCACTTTGGCATGCAGGAATTCTCACTTAATGTGAACGGCGATATCGCCAAAGACTGGTTCTACAGCGGAAGCATTTACCAAGATTTCGACCCGGGAACATTCAAGATCAAGTCTACCCCCTTCCAGGACCGTACACAAATCTATAAATTCGCTCTCACCAAGAAGTACAACGACAACCGTGGCGAACTGACTGCTATCTACCATTACAGTAACAGCCATCCCGTCTATAACTATGCCACTCAGTCAGCCCCCTTCATTTATGTAGGTGACGGTAGTGTAAAAGAGTTCGGCAAGTTTGCCCTCGGAACGACTTCCTATCTGCCAGTCGATAATGAAATGATGTACCGAGACATGCGTACAGGCGAAATCAGGAAAACAAACCTCTACGACGCCACTCAGAACAAAGGCAGTGAATTCACGCTGATGAACGACTACACGTGGGACAACGGCCTGAACTGGAAGACTGTCATGAAGTATGACCACTCCACCGGTTCATTCGTTTACCAGACACCGATGTCACTCGACCAGAACGAAGCCGGCATCAACTACCTGTACGAAGCAGCCGACGGAAGCATGCAACCTTATACGGGTGACTACGTACAGAGCCGCATGTCTTGCCTGAACCGTGGTTTCATCGACTCCTTCATGTTCACTACCGAACTGTCGCGCAACGTGGGTAACAGTACCTGGCGCCTGGGCTTGAACGAATGGTATTATGATATCGACTACACATCGGCCACGACCATGTACGACCAGTCGGTACCCATGGACGGCAGCTATCCTGTACGACTCTACAACGCAGACTATGCCACATACGCTGACCGTACTTACGCAGGAAACGGTTATTACTACGATTTCAACAAGAACGCTTCAGAGTACTACAAAGGACATGAGAACAAGGTAGCCCTCTACTTCACTCACGACTGGGACATCACCGACCAGTTGAACCTCTACTACGGCGCCCGTCTGGAATACCAGGCCCTGCGCGGCGAAAATGCTGCAGTAAAGAATGCCGAGGGTGAATATGTAGGCCGCTTTGCCAACTATTATCTGGGGACGACAGCTCCTGACGGAACCCAAATAGCCCCAACACCCATGAGTTACGACTGGCTGAACTACGCCCTGACTGCCGCCGCTACCTACAAGCTGACCAAGGCTTTCGGACTGACAGGCGACTTCACCTACATCACCCAACATCCGAAGATTGAAAGTTTCGCGCCTGCCACCATGCCGAACACGGATAAGATTTCCGTTCCGCTGGGACGCGCCGGAATCTACTACAACAACAGTTGGTTGAGCTTGACTTCACTCTTCTCTTACATCTCGAAGACGAACAATAACTCGACCCTGAACCTGCAACATAAAACGCCGACCGGACAGACTGAAATCATGGCAGCCCCGCTGACCTACGATATCAAGACACTGGGTTGGACTACCGACGTGGTAACCCATCCGCTCAAAGGATTCGATTTCCACTTCCTTTTTACCTACCAAAAGCCGACTTACAAGAAGTATGAAACATCAGTCACCTTCTCCGATGGCTATGTAGGCCAGATCAACGCAACGGGCAACATCGTAGCCGAGATTCCGCAAATCATTGTCGAAATCGACCCCAGTTACATGATTACCAAGGACCTGAAAATCTGGACCAGCTTCCGCTACTTCAGCAAGACCTATGCCAACATCAACGACGCTTACTACTTCAACGGCCGTTGGGAAACCTTTGGCGGACTGAACTGGCAGGTGAACAAGAAACTGGCTCTGGGCTGCACCGTCGTCAACTTCCTGAACCAGACAGGTGCCAAAGGTAGTATCGCCGGTGCCGAGCTCATCGAGAAAGAAGATGCCGGACAATATGCGGGACATGTCATGGCCGGCAGCTACATCCGCCCTTTCACGGTTGAGTTCAGCGCCAGTCTGAAATTCTAATAAATCAATTAGCATAGGTATTAATATTCAGGTAAAAAATTGTTTCGGATAACATTTAATTTGTAAATTTAATCACTCAAAAAAATAGCAACCATGAAAATAAAATTTCATCAACTGACAATGGCTTTGGCAACAGCCACCGCACTGGTAGCCTGCCAGCCTCAAGGTAGCAACCTCCGCCTGGAACACCAAGGTGACACGCTTACCATCGTTCACATCACAAACCCATCCAAATATCTTATTCTTCCCATCCAGGAATCGTGTGGCGAAGCTAAAGTAAAACTGGATACAGGCAGTCCTGCCGATGTAGCAATGGACGTACGTTTGGCCAAGGACAGCGTAGAATACTACGTTCCCTTCGTCTTACCACAAGGAGTCAAAGAGGCAACAGTAAGAATTAGCCGTATGGCATCCAATGCCATTTGCTGGGACAGTATCCGTCTGTCTGACACCTTCGACACCACCAATACCGACTATTACCGTCCCGTCTATCACCACACGCCGCTCTACGGCTGGATGAACGACGCCAACGGACTGGTGTACAAGGACGGCGAATATCACCTCTACTTCCAGTACAACCCCTACGGATCGAAGTGGGGCAACATGCACTGGGGACATTCCGTCAGCCGTGATCTCATCCATTGGGAACACCTCGCTCCCGCCATCGCCCGCGATACGCTGGGACAAATTTTCTCGGGCAGCTCCGTGGTCGACAAGAACAACAGCGCCGGCTATGGCAAGGACGCTATGATTGCCTTCTACACCTCGGCCAGCGACGAGCACGGACAGATTCAGTGCATGGCCTACAGCACCGACAATGGCCGCACTTACACGAAGTACGAAAAGAATCCTATCCTGACACCCTTCGACGGGCTGAAGGACTTCCGCGACCCGAAAGTCTTCTGGTATGAACCGGCACAGAAGTGGTACATGATTGTTTCGGCCGACAAGAACATGCGCTTCTACTCGTCCTCTGACATGAAGAACTGGGAATACCTGAGCCAGTTTGGCGAAGGTTACGGCGTACAGCCCAACCAGTTTGAATGCCCCGACTTTGTGCAGCTACCCGTCGATGGGAACAAGAACAACATGAAGTGGGTGATGATTGTCAACATCAACCCCGGCTGCCCCTTCGGCGGTAGCGCTACGGAATATTTCGTAGGCGACTTCGACGGCAAGGAATTCAAGTGCGACAACGACAAGAGCGTTACCAAGTGGCTCGACTTCGGCAAGGACCACTACGCCACCGTCTGCTTCTCCAACACGGGCGACCGCACCATTGCCGTACCCTGGATGAGCAACTGGCAGTATGCCAACGTAACCCCCATCCGTCAGTACCGCGGTGCCAACGCCCTGCCTCGCGAGCTTTCACTCTACACCAAGGACGGTGAAATCTACATGGCCGCCAATGCTGTGAAGGAGACCGAAGGCCTGCGCAAAGGCACTACCGACGTCAACGACTTCACCCTGACAGACGAACACCTGGTAAGCCCGCTGGTTACAGGAACCGAAGGTGCCTGTGAACTGGAAATGGACGTTACTCCCAACAAGGCCCAGACCGTCGGTTTCCAACTGTTGAACGACAAAGGCGAGAAGGTGGACATCTACCTCGATCTGAAGAGCGGACGCATCGTGATGGACCGCAGCCAAAGTGGACTGACAGCCTTCGGTGAGAAGTCCGAACCCCACTTCAAGGAAACCGATGACCACCGTAAGGTTCTTTCGGTGAACTACGTCAACGATTTCGCCCTGGGCACGTGGGCACCGCTCTCGCTTTGCGAAGGCAAGACCTACCACCTCGATGTATTCGTAGACAAGTGCTCCGTTGAAATCTTCGTGGACGGTGGACGCATCGCCATGACCAATCTTGTGTTCCCCACCCAGCCCTACAACGCCCTGCGTTTCTACACCCAAGGCGGTGAGGCCGAAGTGAAGAACCTGAAAGTACACCAATTAGGATTGTAATATTTTTAAACCTCTTTCAACCATGAAACACTTCATCGCAACGGCAGCACTCACCCTGCTCGCCACTACGTTGAATGCCAGTGACATGAAACAGATACGCATCTCCACCGACCGCACCGACCTCGTGCTGCAAGTAGCCGAAAACGGTCGCCTCTACCAGAGTTATCTGGGTGAGAAGCTGCTGAACGACGCCGACCTGAAAGAACTGGGTTGGAGCGTACATCCGGCCTCGGACGGCAGTGTCAGCCGGCGCGGTTGGGAGGTTTGCAGCGGTTCGGGCAACGAAGACTTCTTCGAGCCCGCCCTCGCTGTGACCCACAACGACGGCAATCCGTCAACATGGCTCTACTACGTTTCCTCCTCCTCGCACGCCGTAGAGGGGGGCGTACAAACCGACATTGTGTTGCGCGACGACCAATATCCTGTAGAAGTCACCCTGCACTACGTAGCCTATCCCAAGGAGAATGTCATCAAGACGTGGAGCGATATCCGCCACGAGGAGAAAAAACCGGTTACCCTGTCGACTTACGCCACGACCATGCTCTACTTCAGCCGTCCGGCCTATTACCTGACCGAGTTTAGTAGCGACTGGGCCAAGGAGGCACAAATGAGTACTCAGCCGCTGCAGTTCGGCAAGAAAGTGATTGATACTAAACTGGGCAGCCGCGCCGCCATGCATACGCACCCCTTCTTTATCGTGGGCCTGGACCAACCGGCCAACGAACGGCAAGGCGAGGTATTGATGGGCACGCTGGACTGGACAGGTAATTTCCGATTCACTTTCGAAGTGGACAATGTAGGCAACCTACGCATCATTCCCGGCATTAATCCCTATGCATCGGCCTACCGACTGGAACGCGATGAAGTGTTCACCACCCCCGAATTCATCTTTACTCTGAGCAACGAAGGGACGGGCCAGGGTAGCCGCAATCTGCAGGCTTGGGCACGCAACTACCAACTGAAAGATGGCAAAGGAACCCGCCTGACCCTGCTCAATAACTGGGAGAATACGGCCTTTGATTTCAATCAGGACATTTTGGCTGAACTGATGAAGGAAGCCAAAGACTTGGGTGTAGACATGTTCCTGCTGGACGACGGATGGTTTGGCAACAAATACCCCCGCAAGAACGACCGTGCCGGCCTGGGCGACTGGGAAGTGACGCACGACAAGTTGCCGGGTGGCATCCGCGCCCTGACCGATGCCGCAAAAGAAGCAGGCGTAAAGTTCGGTCTCTGGATAGAGCCCGAAATGGTGAATCCCAAGAGCGAACTCTTCGAACAACATCCCGACTGGGCCATTCACTACCCCAACCGTGATACCTACTACTACCGCAACCAACTGGTGCTCGACCTGAGCAACCCGGCTGTACAGGACTACGTCTATGGCGTTGTGGACAAGTTGCTGAAGGAGAATCCGGACATCGCCTACTTCAAATGGGACTGTAACAGCCCCATCACCAACATCTACTCGCCCTACCTCAAGGCCGAACAAGGACAGCTCTACATCGACCACGTGCGTGGCGTCTACAACGTGATGCGGCGGGTCAAGGACAATTATCCCCACGTGCCCATGATGCTCTGTTCGGGTGGCGGCGCACGGTGCGACTACGAGGCGCTGAAGTACTTCACCGAATTCTGGTGTAGCGACAACACCGACCCTGTGGAACGTGCCTACATCCAATGGGGATTCTCTCAGTTCTTCCCGGCCAAAGCCATGTGTGCCCATGTTACGAGCTGGAACAAAGCAGCTTCCATCAAGTTTCGTACCGATGTAGCATCCATGTGTAAGCTGGGCTTCGACTTGGGGCTGCAGGAGCTGAGCGCCGATGAACTGCTCTATTGCCAGACGGCGGTGGCCAACTGGAAACGCCTCCAGTCCGTCATCCTGGACGGAAGCCAATACCGGCTGGCATCACCCTATGAGAGCAACCACATGGCTGTGAACTATGTAAGCACGGACCACGACAAGGCCGTACTATTTGCATACGACCTCTATCCGCGCTATCAGGAGAAACTGCTTCCCGTACGTTTACAGGGATTGGATCCGATGAAACGCTACCAGGTGAAGGAAATCAACCTGATGCCCGGTACACAGTCGACCCTGACCGCCGATGGGAAAGTCCTTTCCGGCGACTATCTGATGAAGATAGGACTGGACGTCTTCAGCTTCCACCCCATGCAAAGTCGGGTAGTGGAACTGACAGAGGTGAAATAAGTATTCGTCTATAATCTTTCCAAACCACTTAAACTTTTATCAAAAATGATTGCTAAACAACAAATGAAATATGGAAGGCTGATACCTGTCATGCTCTGCTTCTTCGCCATGGGCTTTGTAGACCTGGTGGGTATTGCCTCCAATTATGTGAAGGCAGATTTGGGATTGAACGACTCCCAAGCCAATATTTTCCCGTCGCTCGTGTTCTTCTGGTTCCTCATCTTCTCCGTGCCCACGGGCATGCTGATGAACCGCATCGGGCGCAAGCGCACCGTGCTGCTCAGTCTGATTGTGACTGCCGTGTCGCTGCTGCTCCCTCTCTTCGGTGATGGCTACGGCCTGATGCTCTGCTCCTTCTCGCTGCTGGGCATTGGCAACGCCTTGATGCAGACCTCGCTCAATCCACTGCTGAGCAACATCATTTCGGGTGACCGCCTGGCCAGCTCACTCACCTTCGGACAGTTTGTAAAGGCCATTGCCTCGTTCTTGGCTCCTTATATCGCCATGTGGGGGGCCACTCAGGCCATACCGACCTTCGGACTGGGCTGGCGTGTACTTTTCCCCATCTATATGGTAGTGGCCGTCATCGCGGTCCTGTGGCTCTCGTCTACACCGATTGAAGAAGAAAAGCCCGACAAGGCTTCCAGTTTTGCCGACTGCCTGCGCCTGCTGGGACAGCCTTTTATCCTGCTATGCTTCATCGGCATTGTCTGCCACGTGGGCATTGATGTAGGTACCAACACCACTGCCCCCAAGCTGCTGATGGAACGCGTAGGCCTGACCCTCGAAGAAGCCGGCTTTGCTACCAGCCTCTATTTTATCTTCCGTACGGCTGGCTGTCTGTTGGGTACGTTCATCCTGCAGCATCTTTCGGCACGACGCTTTCTGGGCATCAGCGTGGTCTGCATGCTGATAGCCATGGTCGGACTGCTGGTATCCGATGCCCACTACATCATCTATGTCTGCATTGCCCTTATCGGCTTCGGTAACTCCAACGTCTTCCCCATCATCTTCGCACAGGCGCTGACTGCCGTTCCCAATAAAAAGAACGAAGTCTCGGGCCTGATGATCATGGGTCTTTTCGGCGGTACAGTATTCCCGTTACTTATGGGTGTGGCCAGTGACGCCATTGGCCAAAGTGGTGCCGTAGCTGTCATGACCGTCGGAGTGCTTTACCTGATAGTCTATACGTTGAAACTGAGAAAAGCCTGATTTTAGTAAACAAGAAACCAAGTGAACGAGAACACAAGGGGGACAGCCCTTACAGGCTGCCGCTTTGTCAACTCGTATACTATCAAAACAACAACAACCATGAATAATCATCCAATCGTAGTCGGAATGGGCGAAGCACTGTGGGACGTGCTGCCCGAAGGAAAGAAACTGGGTGGAGCACCCGCCAACTTTGCATACCATGTATCACAATTCGGACTGGAAAGCCGTGTCGTAAGCGCAGTCGGCCAGGATAAACTGGGAGCTGAGATACTGGAAAACTTCCGTCAGAAAGAACTGTACGGACTGATAGAAACAGTACCCTACCCCACCGGTACGGTACAAGTGGAACTGGACGCTGAAGGTGTACCCTGCTATGACATCAAGGAAGGCGTGGCGTGGGATAACATTCCCTACACACAAGCCCTTGAAGGACTGGCCCACCAAACAGGTGCCGTCTGCTTCGGCTCGCTGGCACAGCGCAGCATCGTGTCGCGTCAGACCATTCACCGCTTCCTCGATGCCATGTCCGACGATGCCGATACACTCCGCATCTTCGACATCAACCTGCGTCAGAGCTTCTACACCAAAGAAATCCTATGCGACTCGTTCCGACGCTGTAATGTATTGAAAATAAACGATGAGGAGCTGGTTACAGTCAGTCGCATGTTTGGTTATCCCGGCATCGACCTCCAGGACAAGTGCTGGATTCTGCTGGCCAAGTACAACCTGAAGATGCTCATCCTGACCTGTGGCGTCAACGGCAGCTATGTCTTTACGCCGGGCAACATCTCGTTCGTCGAGACTCCCAAGGTACAGGTAGCCGACACCGTAGGTGCAGGCGACTCGTTTACCGCCGCCTTCACTGCCGCCATCCTCAGCGGCCGCTCCGTAGGTGAGGCACACAGACTGGCCGTCGACACCTCGGCCTTCGTCTGCACGCAGCAGGGTGCCATGCCCGTATTGCCCAAGTCTTTGACGGAAAGACTGGCCTAACCATACAAGTTTCATGGAATTTTCCTATCTTTGTGCACTCTAACCACAAGAAGGGAATTCCATGAAACACTTATATTGTCTGATTAACCTACTCATCCTTTGCCTGTTCCTTACTTCCTGCGAACAGGAAGAGACCCGTTACATCATCGGCGTGTCGCAATGCAGCGACGACGAATGGCGCAACCAGATGAACAAGGAAATTCTCCGGGAAGCCCTGTTCTATCCGGGAGTAGAAGTGGAAATCCGCTCGGCTGGAGATAACAACCAGCGCCAGATAGCCGACATCGAATACTTTATCCACAAAAAAGTCGACTTGATAGTCGTAGCTCCCAATGAAGCCGAAGCCATCACTCCCATCGTGGAAAAAGCCTACAGCCAAGGGATTCCTATCGTACTGGTAGACCGCAAAATCAACTCGGAACATTACACAGCCTATATCGGTGCCGACAACTATGAAATGGGACGCCAAATAGGCATCTACATTACCAGCCGCCTGCGAGGTGAAGGCAATATCGTTGAACTGACGGGACTGAAAGGTTCCACTCCGGCACGGGACCGCCACCGCGGACTGATGGACGCGCTGGCTGATGCTCCCGGCATTCATATTATAGCCCAAGCTGATGCCGGATGGTTCAGACAATCTGCCCGACATGCTTTTGACTCCATCCTCACCCAACAACCGCGCATCGATCTTGTTTTTGCCCACAACGACCGTATGGCGTCGGGGGCACACGATGCCGCGATACAGAAAGGCCGCGACAAAGACATGCTCTTCGTCGGTGTAGATGCCCTGGCTGGGAAAGGAATGGGAGTGGAAATGGTTACCGACGGCACACTCGATGCCACCTTTATCTATCCTACGGGAGGCGACCGCGTCATGCAAGTGGCCATGGACATCCTGGAAGGAAGAAACTATCCACGCGAAACTCTTCTCTCCACCGCTTTGGTAAACCGGCAAAATGCGCGTATCATGCAGATGCAGACGACGCACATCACCACCCTCGACGAAAAAATTGAAAAGCTCGACAAACAGCTGGACGCTTTTCTTCTCCGATATTCCGCCCAGCGCATGTTTCTCTATGCCTGTATTGTCATCCTGCTGCTGGTAGGAGTATTATTGGTCTTCGTCGTACGCGCCTTTTGGACCAAAAACCGACTGAACGCCGAGCTTTCCAAACAAAAGCAGCAACTGGAAGAGCAGCGCGACCAGCTTATCATGCTGTCCAGACAATTGGAAGATGCCACACATGCCAAACTGTCTTTCTTTACCAATGTGTCGCACGACTTCCGCACCCCGCTGACCCTTATTGCCGACCCGGTAGAACAACTCCAGCAAAGCCACAACCTGAACGAGCACGAACGATTCCTTCTCAACATCGTCCACAAAAATGTCACCGTACTGCTCCGCCTGATCAACCAGATACTCGATTTCCGCAAGTTCGAAGACGGGAAACTTCAGCTACGCCTCAGCCGGTTCGACCTGCGTACCTTCCTGCTGGAATGGACCGATGCTTTCCGCACGCTGTCTTTCCGCAAACACATCCACTTCCGCATCATGGCCGACGAACAGGCCGACTACACCGTGACAGCCGATGCCGAGAAACTGGAACGCATCCTCTACAACTTGCTCTCCAATGCCTTCAAGTTCACCCCCGAAAACGGCAGCATCAGTGTCAGTCTGTCCCTATTCAATAAAGACGGCGAGCCCTCTGTTCGCCTGCAAGTAACCGACACAGGTGTAGGCATGCCAGCCGAACACGTGCAACACATTTTCGACAGCTTCTACCAGATAGATGTTCACCATGCAGGCTCCGGTATCGGTCTGGCTCTGGTAAAGGCATTTGTGGAAATGCACCGCGGCACGATCCATGTAGATACCACCGTAGGACAAGGAACCTGCTTCACCATCGAAATGCCAGCCTGTCAGAAAGGCGCGCTCGCCCCCGACACCACCCGAAGTGCAGCACTGGCCAACCTGAAAGAAGGCGCCGTCCTGGCAGCCGACCAGGAAACCCTATACACGACCGACAGCGCGACCTCTCCCGAGGACAAAGAAACCGTCCTCGTGATAGACGACAACCAGGATATCCGCGACTATGTCCGCTCCGTTCTTCAGGACGAATACAATATCATAGAAGCCGCCAATGGACAGGAAGGCATCCGCATGGCCATGAAGTATGTACCCGACGTAATCATCTGCGACGTCATGATGCCCGTTATGGACGGTATGGAATGCTGCCGCCGGCTGAAATCGGAATTGCAGACCTCACACATCCCCGTCATGATGCTCACCGCCTATGCGGTAGACGAACAGAAGATAAAGGGCTATGAATGCGGTGCCGATTCCTACATATCCAAACCTTTCAGCGCCCGCCTGCTGACCGTACGCCTGCGTAACCTCATCGACAACCGCCACCGCCTGCAACAGGTATTTGCTGACGGCAGCAGCGCTTCGCTCCAGAAAGTCTCCGTAAGCGATGTAGACAAAGGGTTCCTGGAAAAACTGCGCCAGCTCATCGACCAACGTCTGTCCGACCCCAATCTCAGCGTGGAAGAACTGGGCGAACAAATCGGCTTGAGCCGAGTACAGCTCTACCGGAAGAGCAAGGCCCTCTGCGGCTATGCGCCCAATGAGCTGTTACGCATCGCCCGCCTCAAACGGGCTTCCTCATTGCTGGCCTCTACCGACAAGACAGTGGCCGAAATCACGTATGAAGTGGGATTCAGTTCTCCCTCCTACTTCACCAAATGCTACAAGGACTACTTCGGTGAAAGTCCCACCGAATTTTTGAAACGGAAAAAAGGAGATGCATAATGTAACAAAAAAAATGTAATTTTGCACCCGCAAACAGAAAGCATATCCTACAATCATGAAACTGAAAGAAATTCCCATACTGCTGCTCACCGGCTATCTGGGCAGTGGCAAAACGACTTTAGTCAACCGTATTCTGGCCAACAAACGTGGTATCCGCTTTGCAGTTATCGTCAATGATATCGGCGAAGTAAACATTGATGCCGCCCTCATCCAGAAAGGCGGTGTGGTAGGCAAGAAAGACGACAGTTTAGTGGCTTTGCAGAACGGTTGCATCTGCTGCACCCTGAAAGCCGACCTCATCGAGCAAGTATACGAACTGATGAAGCTGGAGCGGTTCGACTACATCGTCATCGAAGCCAGCGGCATCTGCGAACCCGAACCCATTGCACAAACCCTTTGCTCCATTCCCCGACTGGGCGAAGCATACACCCGTTACGGCATCTGCCGGCTGGATTGCATCGTCAGCGTCGTCGATGCCCTGAGGTTGCAAAGCGAGTTCGCCTGTGGCGACAATCTGACCCGCAAAGGTTTGGACGAAGAAGACATTGAAAACCTCATTGTCCAGCAAATCGAATTCTGCAACGTCATTCTGTTGAACAAAGCGGCTGAGGTGGCTCCAGAAGAGCTGGGACGCATCAAGAAAATCATCCGCACCCTGCAACCGTCAGCCGAAATAATCGAATGCAACTATGCGGATGTCGATTTGGACAAATTGCTGGACACCCATCTGTTCAATTTCGAACGGGCGGCAACCTCGGCCGGATGGATTCGCGAAATCGAACGGGCCGCAACCGAAGAAGAAGAGCGTGAAGCGCATGCCCACGGCAGCCATCACCACGAACACGAAGAGCATCACGACGACCATCACCACGAAGAAGGGGAAGGCCATCACCATCATCATCACGACCATGAAGGGGGTGAAGTGGAGGAATACGGCATCGGTACTTTCGTGTATTACCGTCGTCCAGCCTTCGACATCCATAAGTTCGACCGGTTCATCGCTACGCGCTGGCCGCGCAATGTCATCCGTGCCAAAGGAGTATGCTACTTCAGCCATAACCGCGACATGTCCTACCTGTTCGAACAAGCCGGCGTACAAAAGCAGTTGACCGAAGCCGGACAGTGGTATGCCACCGCTCCCGAAGAAGACCTTATCGAGCTCATGAAACAGGAACCGGGCCTCTTACGCGACTGGGACGAAAAATACGGTGACCGCATGCAGAAAATCGTATTCATCGGGCAACACCTCGACAAAGAGCAATTGGCACACGATTTGGACGAATGTCTGGAGTAAATCAAATTCCAACAAGACAAGATGACACAAAAATAGCACCTGCTCGCCCTTGATCTGGACGGCACCCTGACCAACTCGCAACAGGGTAGTACATCATAAACAGTTAAAGCAAACTTTTAAGCTGGGAAAACGAACAGTTTGCCCAGCTTAAACGAATGCTTTACCCAGCTTAAAGCAACCGTTTGTCCAGCCTAAAGCATCGCTTTCTGCAGGGCAAACAGACGATGTTCCCCCGAATGATTTCTCCTTTAGCAATCAGGCCAAACCACTAACTTGGCAGAAAGAATGTCCAATGCTTGTTTCCTCATCAAGTTTTTCCCTTATCATAGAAAAATCCTCGGCGTATTGCCTTTTTCAATCGCACGTAGAACCGGTATTCACCCCTGCGTCAGCCGTTCGTACACTTTGGGATGGAGGAAATAGCGCACGTCCTTGCCTGCCTCGACAGACTCACGGATGAAGGTGGAACTGATTTCGAGTACCGGCGAATCGACCAGACGCACACGGGGAGGCAGAGTGGAAACATCGACAGGATAACCCGAACGGGGATAAATCAAGATAGGGTTCTCGGCCAGCAAGCGTTCCGACTGGTACCAGCGGGAGAAGGAGAGCCAATTGTCCGACCCGATAATCAGGTGGAAGGTGTGCTGCGGATAGACTTCCTTCAGACGGTCGAACGTATGGATGGTATAGGAGGGCTGGGACAAATGGAATTCAAAATCAGAAGCACGGAATTTGGGATAGCCCTCTATGGCCAGCTCTACCAGTTCCAGCCGCAAGGCATCGGGCAGCAGGTCCTGCCCCACCTTGAAGGGATTGCGGGGAGTGACCAGAAACCACAATTCGTCCAACCCGCCGAATTCACAGAGGTAATTGGCCAACGCCAGATGGCCGATGTGAATGGGATTGAACGAACCGCTGAAGATGCCAATATCCATAATCGTATCAGATTTTCTTTCCCTTCAGACGAAGGAAGGCAAGCGTGCCGTTGGCAAGGGCCACTATTGCCACAAGCCCCATCGCCACCGCCGTAGTGTATTCCTCGTAGCGTATATTGGCCACCAACAGCCACACGGCACATACCAGCAAAATGATGTTGACAATCAGCAGGCTTTTGTTCATCTTGCGTGAGAATTGCTTTCCGCTATAATCTTTCGTCATGCTTTCAGAAATTGGGTGATTACTTTCAATGCTTCGGCCTTGGCCGTCTCCAGGTCGTCGTTCACAATAATCTTGTCAAACTTCGGAGCAAAGGACATCTCATAGGCGGCCTTGGCCACACGGTCCTCGATGACTTCGGGCGTATCGGTACCGCGACCTATCAGACGCTTGCGCAGCTCCTCAATCGATGGTGGCTGGATGAAGACCGACAAGGCACGGTCGCCATAAAATTTCTTGATATTGCATCCGCCCACGACGTCGACGTCGAACACCACGTTCTGTCCGGCAGCCAGCTGCTTTTCGACCTGCGACTTCAACGTGCCGTAGAAGCGGTCGTGATATACTTCCTCATATTCCAAAAACTCGCCGTCGGCTATGCGGCGACGGAATTCTTCAGGCGAAAGGAAGAAATACTCCACGCCATCGCGCTCCGTGCCACGCGGCGGACGGCTGGTGGCCGAAATGGAAAAAGCCAAGTTCAGGTTCTGCGTCAACAGATAGTTAATGATGGTCGACTTACCCGAACCTGAAGGGGCGGAAAAGATAATCAGTTTACCCATAAAAATGAAGAACTAAAAATGAAGAATGAAGAATCCTGCATTCATTTTACATTACATTCAAAACTTGCTCCTTGATTTGCTCCAGCTCGTCTTTCATCTGCACCACAATCTTCTGCATCTCGGCATGATTGGACTTGCTGCCCAAGGTATTGATTTCGCGGCCCATCTCCTGAGCAATGAAGCCCAGCTTCTTTCCCTGTCCGCTACCGTTCTCCAACGTCGTAATAAAATATTTCAAGTGATTGCCCAGGCGCTGCTTCTCTTCGTTGATGTCCAGCTTCTCGATGTAATAGATGAGTTCCTGCTCCAGGCGGTTCTTGTCATAATCCACGCTGATAGTCTTCTCCAGCGCGTCGACAATGCGTTCTTTAATCTTGCCCACACGCTCCTTTTCGTAAGGTTCTACCGTTTCGAGCAGATGGGAAATGTTGGCTATTTTCTCACGGAATTTCTTTTCAAGCGCGGCACCTTCCTGCTTGCGGAAATCCACCAGATGGTTCAGTGCCTCTTCGACAGCCGCGTGAGCCACCTGCCACTCTTCTTCACTCAGTTCCTGTGTCTCGGTCTTGGTCATTACGTCGGGCAGACGGAGCAGAGTACCGAACCAGTCTTCCGGCTCGGGAATGCCTGTGGCGGCCGAAATTTCCTTGATGCGGTGATAGTAGGCAGCCACCAGTTCCTGGTTGATGGGGGTAGCCAGCTGTTCGGCATCTTTCTTCTCTACCCAAAGGCTGAAATCCACCTTGCCACGCTCCAGCACACGGGCAATTTCGTTACGGATTTCCATCTCTTTTTCCCTGTAAATCGGTGCAATACGCGTCGACAGGTCCATCGCCTTACTGTTTAGCGACTTGATTTCAACATTTATCTTTTTATCGGGCAATTCGACAATGGCCTTGCCATATCCCGTCATCGATTGTATCATAATGCTTCTTAAGTTTTGTGCAAAATTACACGATTATTTTTAAATACTGAAAATAATCCCGTAAATTTGTCAGCTGATTTAAAGAGGTATAGAAACTATGTCATGTATCCTGCATATTGAAACATCCACTTCCGCCTGTTCGGTAGCCGTAAGCGAAGACGGGCAGGTAGTGTTCAAGAAAGAAGACCTGAACGGCCCTTCACACGCCGTTTCACTGGGAGTATTTGTAGACGAAGCCCTGTCTTTTGCCGACAGCCATGCCATGCCGCTGGATGCGGTGGCCGTCAGTTGCGGTCCGGGTTCCTATACGGGCCTGCGCATCGGTGTGTCCATGGCCAAGGGCATCTGCTACGGCCGCGACCTGAAGCTCATCGGCCTGCCAACGTTGAAGGTACAGTGCGTACCGGTGCTGCTCTACCACGACGAGCTGCCCGAAGACGCCCTGCTGTGCCCCATGATAGACGCCCGCCGCATGGAAGTGTACGCAGCCATCTACGACCGGGCCTTGAAGACCGTGCGCGACATCAGCGCCGACATTGTGGACGAAAACTCTTACCGCGAGTTTCTCGACCAGCATCCCGTCTACTTCTTCGGTGATGGCGCCGCCAAGTGCAAGGAAAAGATTACCCACCCGAACGCTCACTTTATCGACGGCATCCGCCCCCTGGCCAGCATGATGTTCCCCCTGGCCGAAAAGGCCATAGCCGAAGGAAAGTACGAGGACGTAGCCTACTTCGAGCCCTTCTATCTGAAGGAATTTGTGGCGGGGAAGCCCAAAAATCTGCTGAAAGAATAACAGACCCGATAATTTATTGAATATATGCAATATAACACCCAACAAAAGCGGATGCCCCTGCCCGAATACGGCCGCAGCATCCAGAACATGGTAGACTATGCTCTGACCATCGAAGACCGCGCCGAACGCCAGCGTTGCGCCAATACCATCATCAACATCATGGGCGGCATGTTCCCGCATCTGCGCGACTTGCCCGACTTCAAACATAAACTGTGGGACCACCTGGCCATCATGTCCGATTTCAAACTGGACATCGACTACCCGTTTGAAATCATTCCCAAGAACGACCTCGACTCCAAACCCGACCCCGTGCCCTACCCCTGCACTAAAATCCGCTACCGCCACTACGGCCGCACCTTGGAAGTGCTGATACAGAAGGCATGCGAGTTCCCCGAAGGCGACGAGAAGCAAAACTTGGTGGCCCTCATCTGTAACCACATGAAAAAGGATTACATGACGTGGAACAAGGACACGGTGGACGACCGCAAGATAGCCGACGACCTGTACGAACTGTCGGGCGGCAAGTTGCAGATGACCGACGACATCCTGAAGCTGATGGCCGAACGCATTGACTTGTATTACCGTCCGACCAAAGCCAACATGCCGAACAACAACAGCAATAACAACAACCGCAACAACAAGAAAAAGAAATATTGACCCTACACGCAGGGCCCACCCTATTCTTTTTCCATAAACCGAACCAACATGGCATCATTCATCATCGAAGGAGGACACAGGCTGGCGGGTGAGATCCATCCGCAGGGAGCCAAGAACGAGGCGCTGCAGATTATCTGCGCCACACTGCTCACCGCGGACAAAGTGACCGTACACAACGTGCCCAACATTCTGGACGTGAACAACCTGATACAGCTGATGCGCGACATGGGGGTAGAAGTCACCAAAAACGGCATTGACAGCTATACTTTCCAGGCAGCCCGCATTGACACCGCCTATCTGGAAAGCGAGGAGTTCCTGAAGAAATGCTCCAGCCTGCGTGGTT
This sequence comes from Mediterranea massiliensis, assembly GCF_900128475.1. GTDB lineage: Bacteria > Bacteroidota > Bacteroidia > Bacteroidales > Bacteroidaceae > Bacteroides > Bacteroides massiliensis_E. Next base: position 432,463 of record NZ_LT635836.1, read on the forward strand.
CGGTCATGCTGGTAGGGCCTATGGTCGCCCGCTTCGGACGGGCCGTCATTTCCAAACCCGGCGGCGACAAGATAGGACGCCGGCGACTGGATACCCACTTCATCGGCATACAGAACCTGGGCGCCCGCTTCCACCACAACGAAGCGGCGGGCACTTTCGACATAACGGCCGACCGCCTGAAAGGCACCTACATGCTGCTGGACGAAGCCTCCGTAACGGGTACGGCCAACATCATTATGGCCGCCGTGCTGGCCGAAGGTACGACCACCATCTACAATGCGGCCTGCGAGCCCTATGTACAGCAGCTTTGCCGCATGCTGAACCGCATGGGAGCCAAGATAACGGGCATCGCCTCGAACCTGCTCACCATCGAAGGAGTGAAGGAACTGCACGGCACGGAGCACACCATCCTGCCCGACATGATTGAAGTGGGCAGCTTCATCGGGATGGCCGCCATGACGGCCAGCGAACTGACCATCAAGGATGTCTCTTATGAGAACCTGGGGATTATTCCCCAATGTTTCCGACGTCTGGGCATCCGACTGGAACAACGGGGCGACGACATATACATACCGGCACAGGAAAGCTACGAGATAGAGTCGTTCATGGACGGATCCATCATGACCATTGCCGACGCACCCTGGCCGGGACTGACGCCCGACCTGCTGAGTGTGATGCTCGTCGTGGCCACCCAGGCCAAGGGCAGCGTACTCATCCACCAGAAGATGTTTGAAAGCCGCCTGTTCTTTGTCGACAAGCTGATTGACATGGGAGCGCAGATCATTCTCTGCGATCCTCACCGTGCCGTCGTCATCGGCCACAACCGTACCTTCCGCCTGCACGGCGGCAACATGACTTCGCCCGACATCCGTGCCGGTATTGCCCTGCTCATCGCAGCCATGAGTGCCGACGGCATCAGCCGCATCCACAACATCGAGCAGATAGACCGCGGCTATCAGGACATCGAAGGACGACTGAACGCCATCGGAGCGAGAATAACGAGAATTTGACCATTATGATTAAACGAGAAGAAGTATATAAGATAGGAATATTCAACAAGCCGCACGGCATTCATGGCGAACTGCTGTTCACCTTCACCGACGACATCTTCGACCGTGTGGAGGCCGAATACATTGTCTGCCTGCTCGACGGCATCTTCGTTCCCTTCTTCATCGAGGAATACCGTTTCCGCTCGGACACCACCGCCCTGATGAAGCTCGAAGGGGTCGATACCGCCGAACGGGCCCGCATGTTTACCAATGTGGAAGTGTGGTTCCCCGTGAAGCATGCCGATGAGGCCGAACCCGAAGAACTGACCTGGAACTACTTCGTAGGTTTCCGCATGGAGGAAATCCATCACGGCTATCTGGGCGACGTGACAGAAGTGGACACTTCGACCCTCAACACGCTGTTTGTCGTAGATCACAACGGTGAAGAGCTGCTGATACCCGCCCAGGAAGAGTTCATCACCGATATTGACCAGAAGCATAAGGTCATCACCGTCAGCCTGCCTGCCGGCCTGGTAAACCTTGACGAAGCGGAAGACGAATAATCCATTCTTAACCCCACCAAGATTCATGCAGACGAAAAAGAGGAAAAAAAGCAAAGCGTTCTGGAACAACATCAAGTTCAAGTACAAGCTGACCATCGTCAACGAGAATACGCTGGAAGAGGTGGTAGGCCTGCACGTGTCCAAGCTGAACGGCATCTCCGTACTTCTGTCCGTACTGACCGTTCTGTTTGTGATAGCCTCGCTCATCGTGGCCTTCACCCCGCTGCGCAACTATCTGCCGGGCTACATGAACAGCGAAATACGTGCCCAGGTGGTAGACAATGCCCTGCGCGTGGACTCTCTCCAGCGACTGGTAGAGAGGCAGAACCTGTACATCATGAACATCCAAGACATCTTCCGCGGCGAGGTCAAGGCCGACACCATCCAGTCCATCGACTCGCTGACCACCCTGCGCCAGGATTCTCTGATGGAACGCACCCAACGCGAAGAAGAATTCCGCAAGCAATACGAGGAAAAGGAAAAATACAACCTGACCAACGTTGCCACCGGACCAACCGAAGGGCTGAACTTCTACTGCCCCACACGCGGCATCGTATCGTCTTCCTTCAACCCCGAACAGCGGCATTACGGAACGGATATTGCCGCCACTCCCGGCGAAAGCATACTGGCCACTCTGGACGGTACCGTCATCCTGAGCGCCTACACTGCCGAGACAGGCTACATCATTCAGGTGCAGCACAGTCAGGACCTCGTGTCCATCTACAAGCACTGCGGTTCCCTGCTCAAGAAAGAAGGCGACACGGTGAAGGCCGGAGAAGCCATCGCCCTGGTGGGCAACACGGGACAGCTGACTACCGGCCCACACCTGCACTTTGAGCTGTGGTACCGCGGAAGAGCCATCAACCCCGAAATTCATATAGTATTCTAAATAAAACGATATATCATGAAGAAACAGATAGCCATACTCGGTTCTACCGGTTCCATCGGAACACAGGCCCTGCAAGTCATTGAGGAGCATCCCGACAAGTACGAAGCCTATGTGCTGACAGCCAACAACCGTGTGGATGAACTCATCGCCCAAGCACGTCGGTTCATGCCTGAGGCTGTGGTCATCGCCAACGAAGAAAAATACCCCAAACTGAAAGAGGCTCTGGCCGACCTGCCCATCAAAGTCTATGCCGGCGAAGAAGCCATCTGCCAGATTGTACAGGAGAAACCGGTCGACATCGTGCTGACGGCCATGGTAGGTTACGCCGGCCTCCGCCCCACCATCCATGCCATCCGTGCCCGGAAGACCATCGCCCTGGCCAACAAGGAAACGCTGGTTGTAGCTGGTGACCTCATCAACGACCTAGCCCGTGTCAACGGTACTCCCATCCTGCCCGTCGACTCCGAACACTCGGCCGTGTTCCAGTGCCTGGCCGGCGAAGCAGGCAATCCCATTGAGAAAGTCATCCTCACTGCTTCGGGAGGTCCCTTCCGCACCTTCAGCCACGAACAACTGAAGACGGTGACCAAGGAACAGGCCCTGCGCCATCCCAACTGGGACATGGGAGCCAAAATTACCATCGACTCCGCCTCGATGATGAACAAAGGCTTCGAGGTAATAGAGGCCAAATGGCTCTTCGGTGTACGGCCCGACCAGATAGAAGTGGTGGTACATCCGCAATCGGTCATCCACAGCATGGTACAGTTCGAAGACGGTGCCGTAAAGGCTCAGCTCGGTATGCCCGACATGCGTCTGCCCATCCAGTACGCGTTCTCTTATCCCGACCGCCTGCATGCCTCGTTCCCGCGGCTGGACTTCAGCAAGTGCACGCAGCTCACCTTCGAGCAACCCGACACCGAACGCTTCCGAAACCTGGCGCTGGCTTACGAAGCCCTTCACCGCGGTGGAAACATGCCTTGCATCGTCAATGCCGCCAACGAAGTCTGTGTGGCCGCCTTCCTGCACGACCGCATCTCCTTCCTCGGCATGAGCGACGTCATCGAAAAAACGATGGGACGTGTATCCTTCATCCAGAAACCCACCTACGAAGACTATGTGGCAACGGATGCCGAAGCGCGCCGTATAGCAGAAAGTCTGATAAATAAATAATTGGAAAGTAAAAATTGATAATTTATAGTTGAATAAATAATGGAAACATTCTTGATTCGTGCCCTGCAACTCATCATGAGCCTCTCGCTGCTCGTCGTCATACACGAAATGGGGCACTTCCTCTTCGCCCGTCTCTTCAAGACCCGGGTTGAAAAGTTCTGTCTATTCTTTGACCCTTGGTTCACGCTGTTCAAGTTCAAGCCCAAGAACAGCGAAACGGAATATGGCATCGGCTGGCTGCCCCTGGGTGGCTATGTCAAGATTGCCGGCATGATAGACGAGTCGATGGACACCGAACAGATGAAACAACCTGTACAGCCGTGGGAATTCCGGGCCAAACCGGCCTGGCAGCGTCTGCTCATCATGGTGGGCGGCGTACTGTTCAACTTCCTGCTGGCTCTGTTCATCTACTCCATGATTCTCTTTGCCTGGGGCGACTCCTACATTCCCGTGCAGAAGGCACCGCTCGGCATGGACTTCAACGAAAGCATGCACCAGGCCGGCTTCCGCGACGGCGACGTACTGCTCTCGGCCGACGGCGTACCCTTCGAACGCATGGGCGGTGACCTGCTGACATCCATTGTCGATGCCCGTCAGGTCAGTGTCCTGCGCGACGGCAAACCGGCCTCGGTCTACATTCCCGAAGGGCTGATGGACCGTCTGCTGGCCGACAGTGCCCGCTTTGCCGACTTCCGTTACCCGTTCGTCATCGACAGCATCGTAGCCGGACGCCCTGCCGCACTGGCCGGTCTCCAGTCGGGCGACAGCATCACGCAGCTGGACGGGCGCAACATCGCCTACTTTGACTTCAAGGAAGAAATGCTGAAACGCCAGAAAGACGGTCAGGCTTCACACGATATCCGCCTGACTTACGTCCGCAACGGCGTCACCGATACCCTCAGCATAGCCACCGACTCGCTCTACGAAATCGGTGTCACTGCCGATATGCGCACCGCCCGCCTGCTCCCCATCGTGAAGAAGGAATACAGCTTCTTTTCTTCGTTCCCTGCCGGCGTCACACTGGGCGTGAACACACTCAAGGGCTACGTCAACCAAATGAAATACCTCTTCTCCAAGGAGGGCGCCAAGCAGCTGGGCGGCTTCGGCACCATCGGCAGCATCTTCCCCGCCACGTGGGACTGGCACCAGTTCTGGTACATGACGGCCTTCCTCTCCATCATCCTGGCCTTCATGAACATCCTGCCCATCCCCGCCCTGGACGGCGGCCATGTACTGTTCCTCATCTACGAGATTGTGGCACGCCGCAAGCCCAGCGACAAGTTCATGGAGCGTGCGCAGATGGTGGGCATGTTCCTGCTCTTCGCCCTGCTCATCTGGGCCAACCTGAACGATGTGCTGAGGTTCATCTTCTAAGAAAATCATAACACAAACCGTTTATCCTATATCTACATATCCAGTAGCTCCCTGAATGGATACACGGAGAATTTTCTATGAAACTACAAGCGACACGGGCTTGTACGGACTGATTGAGTCAGTGAACGTACTCGTCTATGTCGCTTGTACTTTTTTTGCATATTCCATATAAAAATTATACTTTAGCACGCTGATAAGGCAACAGAGAAAATGCAAAAAATTGTCCTACCAAAAACAAACGATATGAAAAAGACAACTGCTACACTGGCCGCCGCCCTGCTGTGCGGAATGACGGCCCTGCAGGCCCAGTCGTGGAAGGCCTATGAACGGACGGCCTTGCAGGACGAGGCTTACGCCCGACACGATTGTGTCAACCTGCTGGACAGCACCAGCGTCACGGTACAACCCAGCGGACAAGGTTCGTTCGCCGTGTGCCGCGCCGTCAAGGTGCAGACACCTGCCGGCGCCCTGCGCCAGCGTGTGCTGAAGTACGACTACGACCCGCTGACGGCTGCCGCCCGCTTCCGTCGGGTGACCGTCCACCATGCCGACGGCACGAAGACCGAGGTGGACGTATCGAAAACCCTGGACTATGCCGCACCCGCCCGTGCCATCTACTGGGGCGCCCGTCAGATTATGATTGAGTTGGGACAGCTGAAGCCCGGCGACGTCATCGACTACGAGATAGACAAGAAGGGATTCACCTACGCCCTGCTGGCCGACATGCCGCAGGAGGATGACGATTCACGCTTCATCCCGCCCATGCGCGGCCAGTTCTACGACATCGTGCCTTTCTGGAGCGGCGACCCGACGGTGCGCAAGGTCTATCGCGTCAGCCTGCCCGGCGACAAGGACATGCAGTTCCAGTTCTATCAGGGCAGCTGCACGTCGTCCCTGCGCTACGAGGACGGACGAAAGGTCTATACCTTCGCCTCGGACGGCCTGATGCCTTTCCGGCGCGAACCGAACATGGTGGACTTCTACGACGCCGCTCCCAAGCTGATGATGTCCACCACTGCCGACTGGCGTGACAAGTCGCGCTGGTTCTACGGCGTCAACGAAGACTATGGCAGCTTCACCGCTATCCCCGAAGCCCAGCGCAAGGTGGACGAACTGATACGCGGCAAGAAGACTGATATGGAAAAGATAGCCGTGCTGACCCACTGGGTGGCCGACAACATCCGCTATGCCGGCATCACCATGGGCAAGGGCGAAGGCTTCACCCTGCACAACCTGAAGATGAACTATACCGACCGCTGCGGCGTGTGCAAGGACATTGCCGGCACACTCATCGCCTTCCTGCGCATGGCAGGCTTCGAAGCCTATCCGGCCATGACGATGGCAGGCAGCCGCGTAGAAACCATCCCCGCCGACCACTTCAACCACTGCGTGGCCGTGGTACGCCTGCAGGACGGCACGCTGATGCCCCTCGACCCCACGTGGGTGCCCTTCTGCCGCGAGCTGTGGAGCAGCGCCGAACAGCAGCAGAACTACCTGCCCGGCACGCCCGAAGGCACCGACCTCTGCCTGACACCCGTTTCCGCTCCCGAGAACCACTACGTCCGCATCCACGCCGACAACCGACTTGCCGACAACGGCACTCTGCGAGGCAGCTTCACCATCGAAGCCGAAGGACAGAGCGACAGCAACATCCGCCGCATCTTCACCACCGGCTTCCAGACCGAATGGCAGAACACCATGGAACGACAACTGCTGAACGTTTCGCCCAAGGCTCGCCTCCTCAGCGTGGACTACGGCCGTAACCCGAAAGACTATCAGAAGGCACCCATCCGCATCACCTTCCGCTACGAGATACCCGGCTATGCCCTGGCAGGCGACGGAGGCGAGATGGTCTTCAAGCCCTTCGTGCTGAACAACCTCTATACGCAAGTGATGTCCTACCTGCGCATCGACACCAGCCTGGAGACTCGACAGTATGGCTTCAAGGACGGCTGTTCGCGCCTGGTGGAACTGGACGAAACGCTTCGTCTGCCCTCGGGCTACCAGCTGGCAGGCCAGCCCCGCCATGACAATCTCAGCGGACAGGCAGCCGACTTCGACGGTTCCATCGCCCAGGAAGGCAACCGGCTGACAGTAAAGACCCGCCTCGCCCTGAAGAAGCGCGTCTATGAGGCTGAAGACTGGGACAGCTTCCGCCAGGCTGTGAATACCGCCAAGAGCTACGGCCAGTACCTCGTCGTAAAGAAATAAAACCGATTCGTCGAACACTCAAAACAGAACTGAAGAAGAATGAAAACAATCCAACTCTATATAGGTGTACTTGCCTTGCTCCTGTCCACGGCCCTCACCGCGCAGGCTGCTCCCGAGGCACGCTTCGGCAAGTTGTCGAAGACCTATACCCTGCATGCCGACGGCAGTCAGGAACTCCGCGTGCAGAAAGAACTGACCCTCTACACCCACGCCGCCATGAACAGCCTCTACGGCGAAACGTTCATCGTCTACGATCCGCAATACCAGCAATTGGAGATACACGATTCATATACACGACAGAAGGACGGTACCATCGTCCGTACGCCCGCCAACGCCTTTGTCGAGGTGCTGCCCTCAGCCGCCGCCAACGCTCCGGCCTACAACCAACTGAAAGAGATGGTCGTCGTACATACCGGCCTGGAACTGGGTGCCACCATCTGCTTGGACTACTCCATCAAGAGTCAGGCAGGTTACTTGACTGAACTGGACATCTGTTGTCCGATCAAAGAGCTGTCACCCATCGACGAATTCACTTGTCGCATCGAGGTGCCCGAAGGCAAGACCCTTCACTACGAATTGCTGAACGCCTCCATCCGTCCGGCAGAAACGCATCAGGACGGCATGAAGATACTGACGTGGAGCCTGAAAAACGTAGAGCCGCGCCCCTACTCCTATCCCTCGCTGCGCGGCAGTCTGGGCATGGTACAGCAGGTGGCCTCCGGCATGATGCCTGTTATCGTGGCCTCTACCTGGACAAGCCATGCCGACGCACTGAAGTCGCTCGCCCGTCAGTTTGTCGCAGGCGACCGTACCGTCATCGATGCCAAGCTGGCTGAGCTGAAGCAAGAAGCGCAAAAGGACAGCACCGACCTGCAAAGCGCCATTGCCACCTACATGGACAGGCTGTACCGCTCCGGCCAGTGCAAGGTGTCGCTCAGTGAAGCGGGCTACCGCCTGCGTCCGGCCTCGGAAGTCATCCGCAGCGCCTACGGCACACAGGCTGAGCTGATCAATCTGGATGCTACCCTGCAGCAGGCAGCCGGACTGAAGGCCGAAGTGGCCGTCTGTGCCCTCCGTCCTTCGGAAGCAGACAACTGTGGACTGGGAACCATCGTATCGGTCGTGGCTATATCAGATGTCACCCCAAAAGGCGTAACGCTACAAGATAAGGAGGAAGCCCGGCTACAAGGCTACATGACGGTAACCGACCTCCAGGCACAACCCCTGGAACTGCCTCTTGGCAATGCCCAGGATATTCAGAAAGACAGACTGGAGGTAAACACAGACAACTCGCAGACGCTACCCGACGGATGGAAGGTTGTCAGTCTGAAGCCGGTATCAACCGCCCTGCCGCTCTACGCCTATGCCGCCAACACCGGCATCCGTGAGAACATTCTGCTCCCGCAGACGCTGGAAGTGACCTGCGAAACGCTGGTGAAGCTGCCCGAAGGTACCGCCTGGAGTCCGAAAGCCGACAAGGTACTGACTAACCGGTGCGGCAAGGTGTCGTTCACCTACCGCCCCAGCGCAGACGGTGTGACCGTGACCCGCAGCCTCAGCATCACGCAACAACGGCTTACGCCCCAAACCTACGGCGACTTCTATGCCCTGATGGCCGAATGGCGCGACACGAACAACCACACCCTGCTGCTGAAGCCGGCGAGATAAGGACCAGACAAAACGAGGGCGCGTCCAGTCAGGACGCGCCCTCGCTGTTATCAGATATATAGGTATGATTATACCAAGTGGGAGATCCATTCCTCGCGGTCGCCCGGCAGCAGGTCGATGACAGGGATTTCAATCATCGTGTAGCAGCCCGGCTGCTGGCGCATCGAAGCACGTGCCACGCATACCAATACCTGAGCCGTCAGGGCCGGATTGTTGATACGCATGTTGAACTCGAACAGCTGATTCTGCGTCTTTCCCGAAACGCCCTTACGGGTGAGGTTCACACCGTGACCCATGTCAAGCAGTGCATCTACGCTGGGCACGAGTTTCACGTGTGTCTCATCGTTCACGAAGTAGGGATCGGCCTTGATGGCGGCAGCCACCTTGTCGAAGTCGTAGCCATCCTTCAGTTCGATGTACACCATACGGCGATGGATGCCCGTACCGGTGGGGATAGTCATGGAGAGGGCAGCCTTGACACCTTCCACAGCCTTGACGGCTACGGTGTGGCCCATGCTCATGCCCGGACCGAAGTTGGTATAGGTGATGCCTTTCGGGGCAATGGCCTCCAGCAAAGTGCGTACTACGGAGTCACTTCCCGGATCCCAGCCGGCGGAAATGATGGACACCGTGTTGTGAGCCTTTGCCTCGGCGTCCAGCGTGCGGCGCAGGTCGGCAATGCCGGTATGGATGTCAAAACTGTCTACCGTGTGGATACCCAAGGCCAAAATCTCCTTGGCATACTTCTCCACGCTGCGGGTGGGCGTACAGAGGATGGCCACGTCCACACCTTCCAGCTCCTTGATGTCCTTCACTACAGGGTAGTCGTTCAGTTCAGCCGGACGGTTCTCGGCTCCTGCGCGGCGTACGACACCGGCAATCTCGAAATCAGGCGCAGCCTGTAAAGCCTGGAGCACATAGTGCCCGATATTGCCATAACCAACGATGGCAGCTCTTACTTTTTTCATACTTTTATTGATTTTAGTTATCAGTTATCTATTTAGCGGGCACAAAAATACACATTTTTCATTGAATTTCGGCATAAACCCACACAATCTTCCATTTCCTTTTTTCTTTATTAAGCTATTTTATAGACGGAGGATATTTCGTACATTTGCACCGGACATGGGTTTCACTCCATCTGCCATTGACCATTAACCATTACTACCGCATCCCAATAAAGAACTGAAAACTTATGATAGAATACCTCCGGGGCGAACTGGCCGAACTCAGTCCGGCAGCCGCCGTCATCGACTGCAACGGTGTGGGCTACCTGGCCAGCATCTCGCTCAACACCTATTCGGCCATCCAGGGCAAGAAGTCCTGCAAGCTCTACATCTACGAAGCCGTCCGCGAAGACGCCTACCAGCTCTACGGCTTTGCCGACAAGCAGGAGCGCGAACTCTTCCTGCTGCTCATCTCCGTGTCGGGCATCGGTGGAAACACCGCCCGCACGATACTCTCGGCCCTGTCCTCCGCCGAACTTATCAACATCATCAGTACGGAGAACGCCAGCCTGCTGAAGACGGTGAAAGGCATCGGTCTGAAGACAGCCCAGCGCATCATCGTGGACCTGAAGGACAAAATCAAGACGGGAGCCGTGGCGGCTGCCATGGGCAGCGAACCGGGCCTTCCGCTCCAAGCCGCTACCAGCAGCGAGGTGATGGACGAAGCCGTAGCCGCCCTCACCATGCTGGGCTTTGCCCAGGCCGCCTCACAGAAAGTGGTGCTGGCCATCCTGAAGGAAACACCCGACGCCCCGGTGGAGCAGGTCATCAAGCTGGCCTTAAAAAGACTTTAAAACAGATTCCCATCCATGAAAACGACTCCTATCTATATGAAACGATGGCTGGAAGCCAACGGACGCAAACGGGCGCTGCCCGGCGACACCTGGTACCTAAACTTCGCCAACGAAGTGCTGCCCCTCGTGGCCGCCTCGCCCCTGTTTCAAGACCACGCCGCAGGCAAGGCTGCCCAAACAGCCCTGGACACGGCCCTCTACTTTCAGGATGCCATCGCCCAGGCAGGCGGATGGAAGGCTTTCACCGCCCGCTACCGCATGCTGTACGGGCAACCGCTTCCCTTCTATGCCTGCAACGACTACATCGACGACGAAATCAACCGGGACGATGTCTGCTTCCTCTTGTGGAAAAACCTGTCGGGCCTGCATCCCTCCTTCCACTTCCTGCCTCCCCACGAAGCATTCCTGATGACGCTGGCCGGGCAACTCTACGACCGGATGGACAGCCTCTTCGAGGAAGCCCCCATCAACGAAATTCCCTCGACCGAGACGTGGGTCATGGACCTCGGTCTGCTGGACACGGTCACCACTCCCCTGCCCGAAGTGACACCCGACTCCCGCCTGACGAAAGACGTGGAACGCTGCCTGGCCTACAGCCACGGACATCCTCTGCTCTACTTCGCCACTTACGGAGACCTGCATGCCTTCCTCACCGGCACACTGGAATGGGAAGACCATCCCGGAGGTGTACTGGCCGACCTGAAGGACGAAAAGGACTTCGTGATTTACGCCAACGCCAAAGGCATGCTGCTCGCCCCGGGCGTAGCCTCCTGCTTCTGCGACTCCCGCAACCCCGCCTACGATGCCCCAACGGCCGCCGCCGAGGCTTACGAACTGTTCTGCCTGCCCGGCCGCTGTCCCTTCGACCTGCTGAAGTATGGCATGCAGCACGGCCTCCTGCCCGATGCCGCCCTGCCCTTTGCCGGAGGTCGGGAAGTGCTGCAACGGCACTGGGACTTCATCGCCCGCTACTTTCTGGAAGAATATTACGAAGGGGACTAATCAAGTCAGGGCTCATTATTGCAAATTGCTCGGATTAACACAGAAAATAACATGATACCATCCATGAGAAACATTTCTTCTGCCGCCTTCAGCGACACCAAACCCCATTATGAACTGCTCGACGGCCTGCGTGGCGTAGCCGCCCTGCTGGTGGTGTTCTACCACATCTTCGAAGGCTTGTCCTTTGCTGCCGGGGGCACCCTCATTACCGTTATCAACCACGGTTACCTGGCCGTAGACTTCTTTTTCATCCTGTCCGGTTTCGTCATCGGCTACGCCTACGACGACCGACTGGGCAAAAGCATGAGTCTGGGCAACTTCTTCAAGCGGCGGCTGATTCGCCTCCATCCGATGATTGTGATGGGAGCCGTACTGGGTGTGGTGTTCTACCTGCTGCAAGGTTCGGTGCAATGGGACGGCACCCACGTGAGCCTTTCGCTGGTGATGCTTGCCCTGCTCTGTGCCCTGTTCTTCATTCCGGCCGCCCCAGGTGCCTGCTATGACATACGAGGCAACGGTGAAATGTTTCCACTGAACGGGCCGAGCTGGTCGCTCTTCTTCGAATACATCGGCAACATCCTCTATGCACTCTTCATCCACCGCCTGAGCAACAAGATGCTGGGCCTGCTGACCGTCCTGTCGGGACTGGGGCTGGCGTGGTTCGCCCTGTTCGACGTAGTGGGCTACGGCATGATCGGTGTAGGCTGGACGCTGGACGGTGCCAACTTCGTGGGCGGACTGCTGCGCATGCTCTTCCCCTTCACACTGGGCATGCTGCTGTCGCGCCACTTCAAGCCCGTCAAAATCAAAGGGGCCTTCTGGATTTGCACAGCCGTATTGCTCGTTCTGTTCTGCGTTCCTTATATAGAAGGTAAAGAAGGCATCTGCCTGAACGGTCTGTACGAAGTATTCTGCATCTTCCTCGTATTCCCCGTGCTGGTGTGGCTGGCTGCCTCCGGAAAGACTACGGACAAGCACTCCACCCGGATATGCCGGTTTGCAGGCGACATCTCCTATCCGCTCTATGCCGTCCACTACCCCGTGATGTACCTGTTCTACTCCTGGCTGATCGAGCACAAATACTATACATTCCGCGAAGTGTGGCCCACGGCCCTCACGGTCTATGCCGGCAGCATCCTGCTGGCCTGGCTCTGCCTGAAACTTTACGACGAGCCTGTACGCCGGTGGTTGAGCAAAAGGCAAGTTTAAAAACTTGACGCAGTAACTATCTGATTATATATACTTTACGGTGACGCGTAAAGTCTCGGGTAAACTTTACGCGGACAATTAAATAAATAGGCTGCCTTTAAAGGCAGCCTATTTATTTAATCAGTTACAGAAAGTTTATAAACACGCCTTTCACTTGACGCAATAAATCATTAACAATCAACCAAGTAGGGTGACAAGTTATAATATTCAAAGTAAAATGGTGCAAAGGAACACTATCATCAAGTGCTTCGTTCCCCCCTCATGCAGTGCTTCCTTACACTTTGACGAAGCACTGCATGAGGGGGTAACAAAGCACTTCGTCAGCAGTTCACGAAGCACTGCATGACATTCCCAAACAACTGCCCGTTAAAGCTCGATGATTTCTTCGGGAGCAAGCGTCAGTTTTTCCAGGCCTTCAGTCGTCACTACCCAGGAATTCTCGATACCCAGCGGACCGACTCCCGGCAATACGATTTTCGGCTCGAGGGCAAAGACCATGCCCGGCTCCAGTTCCTGACGGATGCGGGGAGCGATGACAGGTGCCTCGTTGATCTCCAGTCCGATGCCATGACCGATGAACTTCGCCTTCTGCTCCACTCCCATGAAATAGTCGGCAAAACCGGCTTTCGTCACCAGCTCGATGGCCTTGCTGTACAGGTCCTCGCAGATGACTCCCGGCTTGGCCATGGCTGCCACGGCCTCCTGTATCTCCAGGCAGGTCTGATGGGCCGCATAAGCCTGATCCGTCAGCTTGCCGACGGAGTATACACGGCTCATGTCGCCCATGTAACCATAGAAATTACCTCCCATATCGACCATGATGCTCTGCCCGGGCTGTATCAGCGAACCGTTGGCACCGCCAGGCAGCGTGGGGTCGAGTCCGGCACCTCCCAAAGCGAAGTCGTAGGGCGAAGGAGCTGCCGCATTGTCGCCTGCCAGCAGGCTTCCCATGAATATCTCCATGCTTTGTCCGAACACCCGGAAGATACCCAGACAACCCTCCAGGCGCATCAGCCGCTCCACCTCAACGGAAAGCTGGAGATCGGTCATGCCGGGCCGGTAGACCGACGGAATCTGTGCGTAAGCCTTTGCATGCGCCACGCCCGACCGACGGAAGAACTCAATCTCCATCTCCGTCTTGGTGCTGCGTGCCTGGCGAATGAGATCCGTACCGCAAGGCACCACTTCCGCCTCGGGGAAACAGGCCGCCAGGCGATTGTATTCGTTAAAGGACAGCTCGCTTCCCTCGAGCATCAGCTTCTTCGGCAACGGCAGGCCGCATGCCTGAATCAGTTCCGGCAGCTGTTCGGGCTTTCGGATGGGCATGATGTGTTCGCCTTCAATGGTGTTGGGACGCTTCACGAACAAACGGGCAAAATCGTTCAACGGCAGATACAGATAGCCGCTGACTACCCGTCCGTAGGTATAAATCAAGTTGACATTGCAAGTAATGAGGGCGGCATCAATCCCCTGTTGTGCCATCAGTACGCGTATTTTATCACGTCTTTGTTTCAATTCCGGAAATAGCATATTCTTAACTGTTTTTATTGGTTTCGATGTGCAAAGGTAATAATTTTAAAGATTAAGCCCTATACATCGGAAACTAAGTTAAAGCCTTTTCGGACAAATCGCTGCAAAATACCCATAAACAGGTAACGTCCTGCCACTTCATCTGCCTGACGGACAAAAAAACGCTGCCCCGTACCTTCACAGGCAAAGGGCAGCATAAACCACAAATACAAATACAACTAAACAAAGTTTCTCTCTTAAATTATGCCTTGTCCCATCATGGCGTGGGCAACCTTCATGAAACCGGCGATGTTTGCGCCTTTCACGTAGTTGATGTAGCCATCGGGCTCAGTACCATACTTCACGCACTGTTCGTGGATGCCGTGCATGATGGCATGCAGCTTCTGATCCACTTCGGCAGCGCTCCAGCTGAGGTGCATGGCGTTCTGCGACATTTCCAGTCCGCTGGTGGCCACACCGCCTGCGTTGACGGCCTTGCCCGGCGCGTACATCATCTTGTGCTCGATGAAGAGGTCGATGGCCTCGGGCGTACATCCCATGTTCGAGATTTCGCCTACGCACAGCACGTTGTTGGCAATCAGCTGACGGGCATCATCGCCGTTCAGCTCGTTCTGGGTAGCACAAGGCAGTGCGATGTCCACCTTCACTTCCCACGGACGTTTGCCGGCCACAAACGTAGCCCCCGGGAACTGCTCGGCATAAGGCGCAACAATGTCGTTGCCCGATGCACGGAGTTCCAGCATATAGTCAATCTTTTCGCCGCTGATACCGTCGGGATCGTAGATGTAGCCGTCGGGACCGGAAATGGTCACTACCTTGGCGCCCAGCTGGGTAGCCTTGGTAGCGGCACCCCATGCCACGTTGCCGAAGCCGGAGATGGCCACCGTCTTGCCCTTGATGTCGATGCCCTTGGTCTGCAGCATCTGGTTCACGAAATACAGACCGCCGAAACCGGTAGCCTCCGGACGGATCAGCGAACCGCCGAACTCCAGTCCCTTGCCGGTAAAGGTACCCGTAAACTCACGAGTCAGCTTCTTGTACATACCGAACATATATCCAACCTCGCGGCCGCCTACGCCGATATCGCCGGCAGGCACATCCATGTCGGGACCCAGGTGGCGCCACAATTCCAGAATGAAGGCTTGGCAGAAACGCATGATTTCAGCGTCGCTCTTGCCGCGCGGCGAGAAGTCAGAACCGCCCTTGCCGCCCCCCATCGGAAGCGTAGTCAGGGCATTCTTGAAGGTCTGCTCAAATCCCAGGAACTTCAGGATAGACAGATTGACGGAAGCATGGAAACGGATACCGCCTTTGTACGGGCCAATGGCGTTGTTGAACTGCACGCGATAGCCCAGATTTGTCTGGACTTCACCCTTGTCGTCCACCCACGTTACGCGGAACGTAAAGATGCGGTCGGGTTCTACCAGACGTTCGATAATCTTGGCCTTCTCGAATTCAGGATGCTGGTTATAGATATCTTCGATGGAAAGAAGCACTTCCTTGACGGCTTGAAGATATTCAGATTCGCCGGGATGTTTTGCCTCCAAAGAGGCCATGATACGTTCAATATTCATAATATTACGCTTTAAAAGGTTTATCAAATGGGTTCCTTTGCGTTAGCCAATCAAAATGTCAGCTAACAACACTGCAAATATAGTCATTCTTTTCAAATCTCCTAAACTTTCAACCGAAAAAATAAGCAAATAATAATAAAATGTCATTTCACAAGCAAATAAGTTCCATACGCCCAAAAGAAAATGAGACCTATGTATTAAAAATCCAAAAAATATTCATACCTTTGCATTTATGACTTTAACCAACCTAAATCATTAAACCAGTTCATCAAGACATGAAAACGAAATTCACTTACCTGATGGCTGCTTTTCTTTGCCTGATTCTGGCAAGCTGCAGCACCAACGAATCTCCCTTCACCCTGTCGCAGGACAGCTTCACTGACGTTCCACCCGAGGGAAAGACCCTCTCACTCGACATCCATACTTCCGGCGAATGGACAGCCACCAGCCTCAACAAGGACTGGTGCAACGTAACGCCCGGCAAGGGAACCGGCAATGCCACCATCCAAATAGAAGTGATGGGCAACATCTCCCAAGACCGTACCGGCACCGTAGTCATCAACTGCAACGGCACCCAGACCAACATCGACATCGTGCAGAAGGCCGTACCTGCCGGACAGGAGCTAACCTACCGAATTCCGGTCATCTTCCACGTGTTATATAAAGACCAAAGCGACCCGCACCAGTACATTACCGCCAACCGCATCAAACAGGTATTAGCCAAAGTGAACCAATACTACGATGGACAGACCATCGCCGCAGGCGGTGATGCCGGACAGGACATCAACCTGGATTTCTACCTGCCCGAAACGGACGAAGCCGGCAATCCGCTCGAAACGCCGGGAGTGGAATACATCGCCTGGAACGAAATGCCCATCGACTGCGAAAACTTCATGGTAAGCAACAGCTCCAAAATCCTGAACCTGCTTTGGAATATGAACAAGTACATCAACGTCATGCTTTACAATTTTTCAGAAGTGAATGGTAGCCTAATCTTAGGCATTTCCCACCTGCCGCTGTCTGTCGAGGGTCCGAACTATCTGGAAGGGCTTCAGTCTGTGAAATATGACCGCCTGGAGAACTCCAACCTGGGCTATCCGCACTGTGTCTCCATCAACAGCCTCTACTTTGACCAGGATACCCCTGCCGGATATTACAATGCTGCGGACGCCAATGTAACTCTGGCCCATGAATTGGGACACTATCTGGGTCTGCACCATGCTTTCGATGAAGATGAAAATGCCCAAGAGACTGGGGGTCTTTCAACAGCATGCATTGATTCGGATTATTGTCCAGATACCCCTTCATACAATCGCTATGCCTATCAGATGATGCTGGCGGAATATTACAAAAACTTCTCCATGGAGGCTTTTGAACGGGAGAATTGCCAAACAGGAACGACCTTTACGTCCTACAACCTGATGGATTACGAGATCAGCTATGCAGACCGCTTTACGCCCAACCAAAGGGAACGCATGCGTCACGTGCTGGAATACAGCCCGCTGATTCCAGGTCCCAAACGGACGGCAAGTACCCGCAGCGTAGCCCCGCAAGGCGTGCTCGACATACCTATTATATATAAGGTGTGCTACAAGCACTGATGCAGAAACGAGCTGCCAGCAAGAGGGGCTCAAAACAAAGTCACATCAGCAAAATGCTTTGTCATCCCGGCTTTAAGCTGGGATGACAAAGCATTCTTTTTTATTCCCCCACTTGCATATCCCAAGAAAAAACACGACTTTTGCCTTACTAATTTTGGAAAAACATGCTCAGCAAACTGAAACTCAATCTGCTTTACCTGAAAGATACGCAATTTGCCAACCTGATGACCCGCCGTATCTTCAACGTACTCCTGATAGCCAACCCCTACGACGCCTTCATGCTGGAAGACGACGGACGCATCGACGAGAAGATATTCAACGAATACACTTCGCTGTCCCTGCGCTATCCGCCCCGCTTCACGCAGGTGAGCACCTGCGACGAGGCTCTGGCCCAGCTGAAGAACATGACCTACGACCTCATCATCTGCATGCCGGGCACGGGCGACAACGAAGGCTTTGACGTGGCCCGCACCATCAAGGCGGCATGGCCCCACATTCCGATGGTCATCCTCACCCCCTTCAGTCACGGCATCACCAAGCGCATCGCAAACGAAGACCTCAGCGCCTTCGAGTACGTGTTCTGCTGGCTGGGCAACACGGACCTGCTGGTATCCATCATCAAGCTGATCGAGGACAAGATGAACCTGGAACACGACGTCAACGAAGTGGGCGTGCAGGCCATTCTGCTGGTAGAGGACAGCATCCGCTTCTACTCGTCCCTGCTGCCCAACCTCTACAAATTCGTGCTGAAGCAGAGTCAGGAATTCAGTACCGAGGCGCTGAACGCCCACCAGCGCACCCTGCGCATGCGCGGACGTCCCAAAATCGTACTCGCCCGCACCTACGACGAAGCCATTTCCATCTACACCAAGTACAAGAACAACATACTGGGCGTAGTGACCGACGTCCGCTTCCCCCGCACCGAGCGCGGCGAGAAGGACGGCATGGCCGGCATCCGCCTCTGCGCCGCCATCCGCAAGGAAGACCCCTTCGTACCGCTCATCATCCAGTCGTCCGAAACGGAGAACATGACCTATGCCAACAAGTACGGGGCTGCCTTCATCGACAAGAACTCCAAGAAGATGGACGTGGATCTGCGCCGCATCGTGTCGGACAACTTCGGCTTCGGCGACTTCATCTTCCGCAACCCCGAAACGATGGAAGAGATAGCCCGCGTGAAGAACCTCAAGGAACTGCAGAACATCCTGTTTGCCGTCCCCTCGGAGTCGTTCCTCTACCACATCAGCCGCAACCACATCAGCCGCTGGCTCTACTCGCGCGCCATGTTCCCCATCGCCGAGTTCCTGAAGCCCATCACCTGGAACACCCTGCAGGACGTGGATGCCCACCGGCAGATCATCTTCGAAGCCATCGTCAAGTACCGCAAGATGAAGAACCAGGGCGTGGTGGCCGTCTTCAAGCGCGACCGCTTTGACCGCTACTCCAACTTTGCCCGCATCGGTGAAGGTTCGCTGGGAGGCAAGGGGCGCGGTCTGGCCTTCATCGACAACCTGGTGAAGCGCCACCCCGAGTTCGAGGAGTTCGACAACGCCCGCGTCGCCATCCCCAAGACCGTGGTGCTCTGTACCGACGTGTTCGACGAGTTCATGGAGACCAACAACCTCTACCAGGTGGCCCTGTCGGACGTGGACGACTCCACCATCCTGCGCTATTTCCTCAAGGCCAAGCTGCCCGACCGTCTGGTCGAAGACTTCTTCACCTTCTTCGACGTGGTGAAGTCGCCCATCGCCGTGCGCTCGTCGTCGCTGCTCGAAGACTCGCACTACCAGCCTTTCGCCGGCATCTACAACACGTACATGATTCCCTACCTGGACGACAAGTATGAAATGCTCCGCATGCTGAGCGACGCCATCAAGGGCGTCTATGCCTCGGTCTACTTCCGCGACTCCAAGGCCTACATGCAGGCCACGAGCAACGTTATCGACCAGGAGAAGATGGCCGTCATCCTGCAGGAAGTGGTGGGCAACCAGTACGGTCCCCGTTTCTACCCCAGCATGTCGGGCGTGGCCCGCTCGCTCAACTACTACCCCCTGGGCGACGAGAAGGCCGAGGAAGGCATCGTCAACCTGGCTCTCGGACTGGGCAAGTACATCGTGGACGGCGGCCTGACGCTCCGCTTCTCGCCCTACCACCCCACCAAAGTGCTCCAGACCAGCGAGATGGAGATAGCCCTGCGCGAGACGCAGACCCGCTTCTACGCCCTCGACCTGAGCAACTCCGGCCACGACTTCTCTATCGACGACGGCTTCAACCTGCTGAAGCTGCCCGTCAAGGAAGCCGAGAAGGACGGTGCGCTCAACTACATCGCCTCGACCTACGACCCCTACGACCAGATTATCCGCGACGGCCTGTATCCGGGAGGGCGCAAGGTCATCACCTTTGCCAACATCCTGCAACACGACGTCTTCCCCCTGGCGCGCATCCTGCAACTGGCCCTGAAGTACGGACAGGAAGAGATGCGCCGTCCCGTAGAGATAGAGTTTGCCACCACCCTGAGCCGCGAGAAGGACAAGACAGGTACCTTCTACCTGCTGCAGATACGCCCCATCGTAGACAACAACGCCGTGCTCGACGAAGACCTCAGTGCCATCCCCGACGACCGGCTGCTGCTGCGCTCCAACAACTCCCTGGGACAAGGCATCATGAACGACCTCTACGACATCGTCTACGTGAAGACCGACCACTACAGCGCCTCGAACAACCAGAAGATAGCCTGGGAGATCGAGAAGCTCAACCAGCAGTTCCTGGACGAAGGACGCAACTACGTGCTGGTGGGCCCCGGCCGCTGGGGCAGCAGCGACACGTGGCTGGGCATTCCCGTGAAGTGGCCCCACATCAGTGCGGCCCGCGTCATCGTGGAAGCCGGCCTGACCAACTACCGCGTAGACCCCAGCCAGGGCACCCACTTCTTCCAGAACCTGACATCGTTCGGCGTGGGCTACTTCACCATCAACGCCTACATGAACGACGGCCTCTACAACCAGGACTACCTCAACGCCCAGCCTGCCCTGCATGAGACGGAATACCTGCGCCACGTCCGTTTCGACCGTCCCATGACCGTCAAGATGGACGGCAGGAAGAAGCAGGGAGTGGTGATGATGCCGGAATAAAGCTCTCCTGCCGGCCGTTTCCTGTACATGGAAACGGCTGTTCCCTTCAATGGTAACGGGCCCAAGCCTGTCGCTCCGCCGGCCACCAGACTCTTCAAAATAGCCTTTCACTTCTTCCTCCTTTTGCCCTGAATCTTAAAAAACAGACATAAAACGGGCTATTTTCCCTCTATCACGACCCAATTCCTTAAAAAAAGAACTGAATTCCCTTAAAAAGGAACTTGCAGCATTTCAAGAAAAGTTGTTACTTTGCGGCGAAAATTATACAACTTTATAGAAATATTATTACCTAATCAATGTCAACAAGAGGAAATTGCCGTAATCTTCAAGTATGTGGCTTTCCTCTTTTTCACTGTGACAACAGTCTAAATGATTAAAGCCACAGCGGAACTAAAAAAAAAGTTATATGAATACAATGAGAAAGTTAGTAGCACAGCTGCTATTGTGTGCCCTCGGAGGAGGACTGCTGACCGCCTGCTCATCGGAGGAAGAAATGCTGCAAATTCCGGAAGGAAAAGGATACGTCAAACTGGTCTTAAAAACGGATTTGGGGTTCCAGACCAAGGCAGTGGATGAAAAAGAATACGAAGATCTCAATAACTACACAGTACAAATTCTAAAAGACGGTAAGGTAGTTGACGGAATGGAATGGAAGTACTCGAACATGCCAACCGAATTGATTGAACTCTCAGCCGGCGCATACGATCTGAAAGCTTTTTATGGAGAAGATAAAGCAGCATCCAAACAAAGCATGTATGTAGAAGGACAAACATCTTTCAACATTAATAATGACCAAACGACAGCTTCCGTCACCTGTAAGCCTGTTTGCGGAAAAGTAACTGTAAAGTTTGACAGCAAAATGGCCGATTATTTCAACGACTACTCCATTACTTTCCAAACAAAGGCACTTGGAGATATGAATATTTCGTGGGCCAAGAATGATACAGATCCCATTTATTTGAAAGTGGAAAATCAGGAAAAGATTTCTGCTGTATATAACTTGGTAGATAAACAAGGGAAACAAGCCAACATCGGCAACAAATCTTATGAACTAAGTCCGTTGAAACATTTAATTATAAATGTTGTACCGGCTGTAAGTAATGGGCAGATAGGTATTTCCATTGAGATAGACGAATCTACAAATGACCATGAAGAAGATATTATAATCCCCTCAGATTGGATAAATCAATAAAATCGACAAAAGAGCATTAGGATATGAAAATTCAACATACAATAGCATTCTTCCTGCTGGTAGCAGCCAGTTTGACTTCATGTGAAATGAAAGATGAAATCTTTGATAAAAACAAGATTTCAGGTGATACAGGCTATCTAAATTTAGCGGTATCAGTCCAAAATAAAGCGACTAAAGCAGCAACTGATGAAGGAACAAATAACAATTCACCGGTTAGTGCAGACAACTTCGAAGTAGAAATAAGCAATAGCGAAGGTACCTACGAAAAGAAATTCGATTCCTACACAGAGCTGCAAGCTGCTGGAAAAATTGAACTACCAGTAGGAAAGTATACCATCAAAGCACATACTCCCGGAACTATTGCTCCCAAAATGGATTATCCTTTTTACAAGGGAGAAGAAACTTTGGAAATTACCAAAGGGACAGAGAAAACAACGGCTGTTATTTGCACTATGCAAAACACGAAAATTCAATTGATTTATGGTACAACATTTGCCACAATTTTTAAAGAATGGGATATCACCATCTCAGACGGATCAAGCAATATATTAACCTATGATGAGAGTGACCTAAACCCTACGACCAAATATTGGCTGATTGCGGATAATGTTTCTGAAATTAAAGTACATATTGAAGCATACCTGCAAGACGGAAGCAAAATCGAGGAAGACCGTTCCATCACCAAGCCCGAAGATGCAGACAGCGATTTCTGGGCAGGTAGTGATGCACTGACCATTACGATGGAACCGGGTGAACCGAGTACACCAGACAATCCAAATGGAGTTACAATTAATGTTAAAGTGGAAATATCTTTCACAGATGATGAAGTTACTGAAGAGATTCCGGTAGAAGGAGAAGGCAGCGATGAAGGAGAAGGTGGAGATACAACAGAACCTAGTGAAGGAGATGGACCTACTATTACATTCCCCAAAAACAATTACATTTTACCAGATGATAATAGACTAAAAGCTGATGCTGAGATATATGCTTCTGCTGGATTAAAAAGTGTTATTGTAAAAATAACTCCAGGAAACACAGCTTTTGAACAAGCATTAGGTCTATTGCCTAATGCCGGAACTACTGATGCAGAAAAAGCAATGTTGGATTTATTAACCGGGGCGGAACTTGTAGGCAATAATCTGTTAGGGTCAACAATAGGTATGATAATGCCTGGAGTTAATATTCCTAATCTCTCAAAAGAAGATATAAATTACACTTTCCCTGTTGGAGATTTTTTTGAAGCATTAGGTAGTTTGGGAACGACAAGCACAGTTGCCCATAAATTTGAAATTATAGTAGAAGATATGAATGGAGAAACAACATCAGGTGTTTTAAATGTTAGTGTTAAATAAAAAATAGGTAAAATGAAAATTGTTAATTATATATTATATATATTGTTGGCAATCTTTTTAGCAGCTTGTCAAACAGATGATAACGCATACAATAATGTTGGGTATCTAAGATTAAATATCGGCACTAATAATTCGGCTAATACAAAAGCTGCACCTGAGAATTATAAGCCTAAACAGATTGCTGTTCAGATTGTCAACTCAAAAGGACAAGTCATCAAAGAGACAGACGATAGTGAGACTTGGAAAACGCCTATCACCTTAGAAACAGGAGCCTATACTATCAAAGCTTCCTCAAACGGTTTTGATGGCCAAGATTCAGGTTTCGATATACCTTATTATGTAGGGTCAAAGGAAATTACGATTCAAGCCAATAAGGAATTGCAGGAGACCATAACCTGTACGTTGGCCAACGTCAAGGTTTCCGTCAAATTCGACCCAGCTTTCTTAGAGAAATTTAAAGGAAGAACAATCAATGTCCAAGTAGGCGATCAAACCAATACCAATAAGTTTGCACCCTTAAACTTTACTACGACGGAAACTCGTTCAGCTTATTTTCCTGTGGGCAATCTGTATGCAACCATTACGATTGATAACCCGGAAAAGCCATTGGAACCTTACACATTAACACAGGATTTTATGAATGTGCAAGCTAAGGATCATTATATTTTAAACTACAAAGTAGAGGAAACTGGAAGTACTAATATTACAGTTACCGTAGATCCAACAACACACGAGTACAGTTATACTTTCACAGTTGCTACCGAAGCCACGAATAAAGCCGAATTGACTACAGGTACTTGGGGAAATGTTGCTTATTTAAAAGCTGAAAATGTAACAACAAGTTCTGGCATGAATACTGAAGGAATAACGTTCCAGTATCGCATCAAGACAAATGAACAAACAAGATCCAACGAAGCCGATTGGATTGATATTGAAACAACTGTTGATGAAAATACATATACCGCTATATTAACGGGATTGAATGCATCTACCTCTTACGAATACCGTCTGGCTACCGCTGAAGGAGAAACGATCGGAAATATTAGTGAATTTACGACTTCAGAAGCAGATAGTAGAGAAGAATTATATAATGGAAAGTTTGACGAATGGTATGAGCGAGCAAATGATAACCTCATGAGAACTAAAACTTGGTTTGCTTGTTCAGAGAGTTATTATAATGAACATAGCGGTTCATTCTGGGACTCTAGCAATCCAGGAACAACAACAGACGCAGGTATGCTTGCTAATATAAATCCAACAACAGGAAACAGTGACATTGTTAGAACCCCAGGAGGAAAGTCCGCTAAATTAGAATCAAACTATAAGGTTAAATTTGCAGCAGCCAGCCTTTATGTTGGTGCTTTTGGTGGGCTTGAAGGAACTAGTGGCGCAAGAATAAACTTTGGTCAGCCTTTCACATCGAGACCAATCGCATTAAAAGGGTATTTCCAATACGCTCCAGCCTCTATAGATCATGTAGGAAATGGTCAACCTACCAATACTGTAAGTAAAGGAGACATGGATATATGTTCTATATTTATAATATTATCCAAAGGAACATACCAAGTTAACAATACGGATACATGCACTCTTTTGACTGAAGAGAAAGTTAAAAACACAGATCAGTTTATTGCATATGGTGAGTTACCGGCAAGTGAATGCGTAAGTACAAATGGTCAGTGGAAAGAGTTTAATATACCCTTGAAATACAAAGAGGAGGCGTTTAGTGAAAAACCTACCCACTTGATTATCGTATGTACTTCCAGCAAGTATGGAGATTACTTTACTGGCGGCGAAGGTAGCACGATGTACCTCGACGACTTCGAGTTGATTTACGACGGCGAACCAACAATATGGAAATAACAAAATAGTTTTGTATCTTTGCAAACTCACCTCAAGGGGTTAGAAGCCCATTTCGTAACAGGAAATGGTTTCTAGCCCCTTAGGTGGCAAATAACCAGACTATAAAATTAAGGAAGTAATTCTTATAGAAGAATAGATGAAGAAAAAAACAATTCTGCTGATGTTGCTGGCAATCGTGACGACCGCCAACGCATGGGCCCAGCGAGGAAAACGAGCTATCCAGCGAATAGACCGTGACGTACAGACACGCGTATTCATCCCCAAAGGTACGTGGATGGTGGGAGGAACCGTCTCCTACTCTGAGCATGAACAGGACAATCTGAACTTCCTTGTCATCAAGGACGTCGAAGGAAACGGCTACGACTTCAGCGTTAGCCCCTACATCGGCTACTTCTTCCGTAACAACATGGCTGCAGGTATCCGTTTTGCCTATAACCGCGACTACCTCGACCTGGGTAACCTGGACATTGATCTGGGTGACCTGACCCTTTCCTTCAACGACCTCTACTATCTGGAACATAAATACGAAGTGTCCGGGTTCTTCCGTTCCTATATTCCCATTGGACGTAGTAAGGTGTTCGGTCTCTTCAATGAGATGCGACTCACCTACGGATATGGTGAAGGAAAGAATTCTACTGGTTCGGGCACCGAGTATGACGGTACTTATCAGACCGTGCAGAATTTCCAGATCGGCTTTGCTCCGGGAATGACAGCCTTCATTACCAACTGGGCGGCAGCAGAAGTATCGGTCGGCGTGATGGGTTTCGACTTCAAATGGACTGACCAGAAGACCAACCAGGTGGAAACGGGCAAGCGCCGCGTCTCCTCCGGCAACTTCAAGATAAACCTCTTCTCCATCAATCTCGGAATGACTTTCTACCTCTGACAACATGAAACGAATGATTCAATATAACCTGACCCGCATCTTTGGCATACTGACACTGACCGTCGGTATTCTCTCATCCTGCGCTATCGAAAACGACATTCCCTATCCCATCGTAGAGGCCTCCATCGAATCGATGACCGTGGAAGGCCAACGGGGTGCGGACGCAAACACCTTTACCGCCGCCACCATCAACAAGTCGACACGCACGGTGACCCTCTACGTGAACGACGGTGTAGACATCTCCCGCCTGCAAATTCTCAGCCTGAAGACAACCTCGGGCGCAGAGCTGCTGGCCGACTCGGCAGCCTGCGAGAACTATGCCAAATTTCCGACAGCGGGGTTTGCATCGCTGGACAGCATCCCCCTGTCGTCCAACACACGGGTGAACTTTACGAATCCAGTCACCTTCACCCTACGTACCTACCAGGATTATCAGTGGAAAGTGACAGTAAACCAAATTATTCAGCGGGATATCGACGTGGAGGGCATGACGGGCTGCGTCATCGATGCAGACACGCGAAGTGTTATCATTTACGTTAATCCTGACGACACAGACCTCACAAATCTGAATGTAAAAAAGATGAATCTGGGCGGCGAATATGGCCGCGTGACACCCGATCCAACCCTTCAAAAGGACTATTCGAAACCATCGACCTTCAACGTCAGTTGTTCATGGGAGGAATTTTTTTACGAATGGACCGTCTACGTCTACCCGGACAGCAACGAAAGCGGTAGTAGTTCGGCCAAGGCTTTTGCCATGACTACCCGCGCCACGGTGACAGGCAATGTTCAGAGCGGCAAAACCCCGACGGTGGAATACCGCAAAGAAAGCGAAACATCGTGGAGCACCGTCCCCTCGGCCGACGTCAGCACATCAGGGAACACCTTCAGCGCCACACTGACAGGACTGAGTGCCTCGACTACCTATAAATACCGTATCAGCGTAGACGGCTCGGCTGGTAGCGAACAGACGTTCACCACCGCAGCGGCTACCCCGCTGGAAAACGGCGCAATGGAGGAATGGTCGCAGGACGGCAAGCAGTGGAATCCCTGGGGAGCAGGCAATGACTCTTTTTGGGGCACGGGAAATCCCGGTGCGGCTGCGTTCATCGGTAACCTGACCACTCCGACGGACGAAAGCGTGAAGGGACAAGCTGCCCTACTGGAAACCAAGAATGCCATCATCAAACTCGGGGCAGGCAACATCTTCACAGGTGATTTCGCCTTGGACGGGCTAAACGGTCTGTTGCACTTCGGACGTCCGTTCACAGCTTTTCCCACCGCCCTACGCCTGAACTACAAATACACTTCGGCCACCATCGACATGATAGGCGACAACGTGGGCGACCTGGCCTCCCTGAAAGGACAACCGGATATGTTCCAAGTCTACATTGCCCTGTCTGACAAGTCGGAACCATACGAGATACGCAATGACCCGAAGAACCGCCATCTCTTCGATCCGAACGATGCAAACATCATTGCTTACGGCGAATATACCTCCAGCGAAACAGTGACAAGCTATCAGCAACTGGAAATTCCTCTGGAATACCGCGCAACCAACCGCACTCCGAAGTATATCATCATCGTCGCTTCGTCAAGCAAGTATGGTGACTACTACATCGGCGGCGTAGGCAGCAAGCTGTGGCTGGATGAGATGGAATTGGTTTATGAATGACAAGAAAAGAATAGCGCACATGAAATATATCAAGTCAATCTATATCGGACTGGTGGGGATGCTGATGGCAGCCTGCCAGACGGAGCAGTGGGAAGCCACGCAAGGAGGCTTGTGCATCACCCTTGCCGAAGATGTCAGTATAAGTACCAAAAGTACACCTGCCGAACTGGGGAAACCGACAGCAGAGAAATTTACCCTGAATATCGTCAAGGAAAGTACCGGAGAATCTTTGTATAGCGGCGTATATACTTCACAACCGATTCCAGCCTCTACAGGTACATACACCGTAACTGCCACTTATGGTACAGATTATACCATTGCCCTCGATTCCCCCTATTACAAAGGAGAAGCAACCGGTGTGGAGGTTGAAGCAAATCAGCCTACGCCTGTAACCTTGACGTGCAAGGTGGCCAACGCATTGACATCGATTGTTTATGGAGAGGGACAGATAGATAAATTCAACGACTTGTTCTCCACCTACGGTGTGGAAGTCAAAGTAGGCAATACTAGCGTAACCATCGGACGTAACGGTTCTACCACACAGAGTGCTTACTACCGTGCCGGTTCCACTCCCACATTCACCTTTAATGGAACGCTGAAAGAAAGTAACAAAAACGTCAGCATGGAGATTACCTCAGACAAACTGACGGCTGACGCTTTCCAAGCCGGACAGCATTGCATTTTTACCTTGTCGTTGGAACCTACTACAGCCGGTGCCATCATCACTGTGGAGAAAGTGGAAGTGGAGACAGTTACCATTTCGGAAACAATACCGATGGAGTGGTTGCCAAAGCCGAAAATTGATGCAGAAGGATTTGAAGCAAACAAACTTACGTTTACAGAAACAGAAACTCCTGAAGCGTCTATCAAGCTAAATACTTCGTCTACTTTACAAGACCTAAAAATCAAATTTAACTTTGAAGATTCACAATTCACTGCGTTCAATCAAGAATATACTCTTTCAACGTTAGATGAAGAAACTAGGAAGAACATAGAAGAAACATTAGGGATCTTCTTGCCACAGGTTGGTGATGCAGCGTCAACTATCCAGCTAAATAATCTCATAGCCCAATTACAGACAAAAAATGCAGGCGAAACGACCAATAATACCATTGAATTAGATGTAAAAGCCAATAACCGCTGGAGTAGTGAAGACGCTACTACCAATCGTGTTTATACATTGACTTGTAATAAGCCTGAATTCAGCGTCAGTGTAGATGCAGGGAATTGTTGGTCTAGAGAATTTACGATTAACGAAATTACTGTTACAACCGGTAATGCCGAAATCATAAAAAACAACTTGAAATATCAATATTACAATGGTACCGAATGGATAGAATGTACAACTCGGGATGCCATTAAAGGCCGTACACAGCAATTTAACATAGCAGCAGAAGATATAACACAAAAGAATTATAAAGTACGTGCTCTGTATCGTGATATTATCGCCTCAACAGAAACTGAAGTTTCCTTAGAAATGCCAGAACAATTACCAAACTCCGGAATGGAAGAATGGTATATAGAAGAAAAAAAGAAATCAAGTACATGGCCTTTCCCTGATAAAACATACTACACCTTTCATCCTTATTTAGAAGGTGCTGCTAACTATTCTTGGTGGGATACCAACAATGACAAAGCACAAGGGGGCACAGTAGTGGGAACAATATGGTACGAAGGGTGTTTTGCATCCTGTGTCAGTTATACAAACGATGCCCATGAAGGATCAAAAGCAGCTTTAATATATGTGTCAGGATGTGGTGATGGATACGCCAACACTTCAGTAACCTATGTAGGTGGTGCTATGGTTGGAAGCCTCTTCATTGGCACATATAATTCAGGAATATCCCAAGGCCATAATTTTTCGTCACGCCCTTCTTCATTATCTTTTTGGTATAAATATAAACCATACAACACAGATACCTTTAAAGCAATCATATCATTAAAAAATGGAGATAAAGAGATAGCTACTGGAACATATGAACCAACAGCCTATTCTACAGAAGATAATGAATATAATCAGGCTAATATTATTCTCCATTATAACAACAATAATGAAAAAGCTACTACCATATGTGTTCAATTTTTAGCCTCTAATAAAACATCGCTTAGTGAGAACGACTTTGAGAAAGGCACAACAATAAACTATCCCGTCATTGGAAATTGGACTGTACACATGGGAAGTGTTTTAAAGATTGACGACATCTCCCTCACCTACGACAAATAATATACCGAACTTATGAAACAGACATTCTATATCTTACTCAGTCTCTTCCTGCTAATCAGTTGCCAGCAGGAAGATATCCTGTCGGAACAAGGCAAAGGATACCTCCAATTGACGGATTTATCCCTTGCATCGCCGACCATAGAAAGCCTGCACACCCGTGCTGTGGATGAAGACTTGTACGTGAAGATAATCGGGACAGATATCAACAACACATACGAACCAGGAACATTCCCCAATAAAATAGAACTGGAAGCAGGCGAATATACCCTAAAGGCATATAACGACGCTTATAAGAACAAGACAGCCAATGCCCCGCAATATTACGTAGA
This sequence comes from Mediterranea massiliensis, assembly GCF_900128475.1. Lineage (GTDB taxonomy): Bacteria > Bacteroidota > Bacteroidia > Bacteroidales > Bacteroidaceae > Bacteroides > Bacteroides massiliensis_E. The sequence goes on from NZ_LT635836.1 coordinate 462,696, forward strand.
AACGACTTTCACCATCGAAGCGGAAAAAGTGACTTATCCTACCATATCTGTACCGATGGTCAATGTCGGCATCAGCCTGGCAACACTGTCCGACGAGCTTCAAGGGTTGTTTAATGACGTTAAACTTTCGTTCTATACGACAAATGAACAAGCAACAACAACCCTTCAACCCGGAGGAATCGCTTACATGGACTATGCAGAAGATATGACCTTTACCTACACGCTGACTGCAACGAATGCAGATAACGAAACCTTCACTACAGAAAGGAAGACCTATGGAAACGTGGAAGGAGAAAAGGTAGAACCGGGACATTGCTACGTCATCACCTATTCCCTGGCTTCGCCCACTCAACTCAAAACAACTGTAAATCCATAACAGTCTCTATGCACCCCAACTCCCCCCGCGCCTGGCTCCTCGCCGCTCGCCCCAAGACACTGACGGCCGCCCTCATCCCCGTAATGCTGGGCTGTGCGCTGGCCTTTGCCGACCGAAAGTTCCAGACGGAGGAAGCGGTGCTGTGCCTGCTCTTCGCCTGCCTGATGCAAGTAGCAGCCAACTTCATTAACGACCTGTTCGACTTCCGGAAAGGCAGCGACCGCAGTGACCGCCTCGGCCCCCAACGGGCCTGTGCGGAAGGATGGATTACGCCACATGCCATGACCGTCGGCATCGGCATCGTGCTGACCTTGGCCTGTGCATGCGGACTCGGCGTATTGTACTTTGCCTGGGGAAGTCTGCCGCACGGCGGATGGGAACTGGTGTTACTGGGCGTGCTGTGCCTGCTGTTTGCGTTTCTCTACACCACCGTGCTCTCCTACCGGGGCTGGGGCGACATGCTGGTACTGGTGTTCTTCGGCTTCGTGCCCGTGGGCGGCACCTACTATGTACAGACGGGGCAGGTGAACGGAGACGTGTGCCTGCTGTCGCTCGTATCGGGACTGGTCATCGACACACTGCTGATGGTGAACAACTATCGCGACCGTGAGCAGGACCGTATCAGCGGGAAACGGACCCTGGTCGTGAGATATGGAGAGCGCTTCGGAGCCGGCCTGTATCTGGGGCTGGGCGCAGCGGCCGTATTGCTCTGCACCGGCCTGGTAGGCAGCGGAAGGCTGACGTGGACGGAATTCGTCTGGGCACCGTGCCTCTACCTCTGCCTCCACTTCCTGACGTGGCGCAACATGGTAAAAATCCGGGAAGGCAAGGAACTGAACCGCATCCTGGGCGCCACTTCCCGAAACATGCTGCTCATGAGCCTGCTGCTCTGTGCCGCTCTCCTCTTCTGAGGGAATGATTATCCTGCCAGCTCCACCACTTCCAGGTCCCGAAACACACCGTCGTCGATGACGAAGCGGACCAACGTGCGCACTTTGTGAAAACCATACTTGCCGGCAGCTCCCGGATTGATGTGGAGCATGCCGAGTGTCTTGTCGTACTTCACCTTCAGGATGTGCGAATGCCCGCTGATGAAGAGCTTGGGCGGGCGCGTGAGCAGACTGCCCGCTATCGAGGGATCGTACTTGCCGGGATAACCGCCGATGTGCTTCATCAGTACCTCGGCACCGCCCGCCGTGAAGCGGAGGGTCTGCGGATACAGACGGCGGAGGTCCTGCCCGTCGATGTTTCCATACACGGCCCGGAAAGGGCGGAAGGCGGCCAGGCGTTCGGCCACCTCAAGCGAACCGATGTCGCCGGCATGCCAGATTTCGTCGCACGGTTCGAAGTATTGCAAGTATTTCTCGTCCCAATATCCGTGTGTATCGGACAGCAAACCTATTTTTATCATCTTTTCATTTGTTTTTGTGTGCAAAGGTAAGTACATTTGCCTTACATTCGCCTAAGAGAGACGGATTAGTTGACAGAAATCCATCAGCTTCTCCCCTCTTTCGCCCTAAATCTACAGTTATGGAATATCAGTTCTTCAAACGAGACATCAGCTGGCTGTCGTTCAACTACCGCGTCCTGCTCGAAGCCGACGACGACACCCTGCCGCTATACGAACGCATCAACTTCATCTCCATCTATTCGTCCAACCTGGAAGAATTCTACAAGGTGCGGGTGGCCGACCACAAGGCCATAGCCACCGGCAAGACGCCCGAAGACGAGGAAAGCGTACAGTCGGCCATCGAGCTGGTGGACGAAATCAACGACGAAGTGAACCGTCAACTGGAGGACCGTATCCGTATCTACGAAACCAAAATACTGCCCGCCCTGCGCAAGCATCACATCGTATTCTACCAGAGCCCGGAGGTGGAGCCCTTCCACCGGGAATTCGTGCGCCGCTTCTTCCTGGAAGAAATCTTTCCCTACCTGGCCCCCGTACCGGTGACGAAGGACCGCATCATCTCCTTCCTGCGCGACAACCGCCTGTACCTGGCCGTCCGCCTCTATCCCAAGACGGAAGAGCCAGACGCTCCCTGCGCTCCCGAATACTTCGTGATGAAACTGCCCTACAGCAAGGTGCCCCGCTTTATCGAACTGCCCAAGGAGGGGAAAAACTATTACCTGATGTTCATCGAAGACATCATCAAGGCCAACCTGGGCACCATCTTCCCCGGCTATCGGGTGGACAGCAGCTACTGCATCAAGATATCGCGCGACGCCGACATCCTGATAGACGACGCCACGAGCAGCAACGAGATCATCGAACAGCTGAAAACAAAAGTGAAGAAGCGGAAGACGGGCGCCGTGTGCCGCTTCGTGTACGACCGCGCCATGCCCCACGACTTCCTGGAGTTTCTGGTAGACGCCTACCGGATAGACCGCAACGAGCTGGTGCCGGGCGACAAACACCTCAACCTGGAAGACCTGAACCACCTGCCCAACCCCAACCCGAACCTGCCACCCATGCAGAAGCCGCAACCCATGAAGCTGACCTGCCTGAACGAGCGGGAATCCGTCTTCGACTACGTGCAGCGGCAGGACCTGCTGCTGCACTATCCCTACCACTCGTTCGAACACTTCATCCACTTCCTCTACGAAGCCGTACACGAGCCCACGGTGAGGGAAATCATGGTGACCCAGTATCGCGTGGCGGAGAACTCGGAGGTGATCAACGCCCTGGTGGCCGCTGCACAGAACGGCAAGAAGGTGACCGTGTTTGTGGAGCTGAAGGCCCGGTTCGACGAGGAGAACAACCTGGCCACAGCCGCCATGATGCAGAAAGCCGGTATCCGCATCATCTACAGCCTGCCCAAGCTGAAGGTACACGCCAAGGTGGCGCTCGTGCTGCGCAAGGACCGCGAAGGCCACAAGCTGCCCGGCTACGCCTACATCAGTACCGGCAACTTCAACGAAAAGACAGCCACCCTCTATGCCGACTGCGGCCTGTTTACCTGCAACCCGGTCATCGTCAACGACCTGCACACCCTCTTCCGCACGCTGAAAGGCAAGGTGGCCGCCCCCGTATTCCACCGCCTGCTGGTGGCCCGCTTCAACCTGATACCCGAACTGAACAAACTGATAGACCACGAAATAGCGCTGGCCAAGGCCGGCAAAGGCGGGCGCATCATCCTGAAAATGAATGCCCTGCAGGACCCTGTCATGATCAGCCGGCTCTACGAGGCTTCGGAAGCGGGAGTGGAAATCGACCTCATCGTCCGTGGCATCTGCTGCCTCATCCCCAACCAGCCCTACAGCCGCCACATCCGCATCACCCGCATCGTGGACACCTTCCTGGAGCATGCCCGCGTGTGGTACTTCGGCAACGGGGGCAAGCCACGCCTCTTTCTGGGTTCGCCCGACTGGATGCGGCGCAACCTCTACCGCCGCATCGAGGCCGTAGTACCCGTACTCGACGAACGCCTCAAGCAGGAACTGACGGACATGCTCTACATCCAGCTGGCCGACCGGCGCAAGGCGTGCTTCGTGGACGAACACCTGCGCAACTGCTGGAAGTCGCCCCACCCGCAACGCGAACAGGTAAGGGCGCAATACACGTTCTACGAGTATCTGAAAGAACGATTGTAACACGATTGTAACATGTATGACAATCACCTGTAACACAAACATCCGTTCTTTGCAAACGGAAATAAAATACACAATTACATCAATATGGAAACAATCTATTTGGGAATCGTTCTCTTCCTGTTCGTCCTCGCCATATTCGACCTTGTGGTGGGCGTCAGCAACGATGCCGTCAACTTCCTGAACTCCGCCATCGGAGCCAAGGCGGCATCCTTCAAGACCATCATCTTCATCGCAGGCATCGGTGTCTTTATCGGAGCAGCCTTGAGCAACGGCATGATGGACATCGCACGGCACGGCATCTACCAGCCGCAGCACTTCTACTTTGCGGAAATCATGTGCATCATGCTGGCTGTGATGCTGACAGACGTCGTACTGCTCGACGTATTCAACACGATGGGTATGCCGACCTCGACCACTGTCTCGATGGTATTCGAACTGCTGGGCGGTACGTTTGCACTGGCACTTATCAAGGTCTACAGCAGTGAAGGTACTTTAGGATTGGGCGACCTGATCAATACAGACAAAGCTTTGTCCGTCATCATGGCCATCTTTGTCTCCGTAGCCATAGCCTTCTTCTTCGGTATGCTGGTACAATGGCTGGCACGTATCGTGTTTGCCTTCAACTACAAAAAGCACATGAAATACAGCATCGGCATCTTCGGAGGTCTTGCCGCCACCAGCATCATCTACTTCATGCTGATCAAGGGATTGAAGGACAGCTCGTTCATGACAGCGGAATACAAGCAGTGGATCCACGAAAACACGCTGACCCTGGTGGCCGCCTTCTTCGTATTCTTCACCATCCTGATGCAGATACTCCACGCCTTCAAGGTGAACGTATTCAAGGTTATCGTACTGATGGGTACCTTTGCACTGGCCCTGGCCTTCGCCGGAAACGACCTGGTGAACTTCATCGGTGTCCCCCTGGCCGGATATTCCTCTTTCATGGACTACACGGCCAACGGACAGGCAGCCGGAGCCGACGGCTATCTGATGACCTCGCTGCTGGGACCGGCCAAAACGCCCTGGTACTTTCTGTTCGGTTCGGGAGCTGTCATGGTAATAGCCCTGGCCACCTCAAAAAAGGCGCATAACGTCATCAAAACTTCGGTCGACCTCTCCCGACAGGACGAAGGGGAGGAAAACTTCGGAAGCACCCCCATCGCCCGTACGCTGGTCCGCTTCAGCCTGACAATGGCCAACGGCATCTCCAAGATTGTTCCCGAAGGCACCAAGCGCTGGATGGACAGCCGCTTCCGCAAGGATGAAGCCATTCTGGCTGACGGAGCTGCCTTCGACCTGGTACGCGCTTCCGTCAACCTCGTGCTGGCCGGCCTGCTCATCGCCCTGGGTACGTCGCTGAAACTGCCGCTTTCTACTACATACGTCACGTTCATGGTGGCCATGGGTACCTCGCTGGCCGACCGTGCCTGGGGACGCGACTCCGCCGTATTCCGCATCACCGGCGTACTGAGCGTCATCGGAGGCTGGTTCATCACGGCGGGTGCTGCCTTCACCATCTGCTTCTTCGTGGCCCTCATCATCTATTACGGCGGCACGGCAGCCATCGTCCTGCTCATTGCACTGGCCGTATTCATGCTCATCAGAAGCCAGGTGATGTACAAGAAACGCAAGGAGAAAGAAAAAGGCAATGAAACACTGAAACAGTTGCTGACCAGCACAGACAACAGCGAAGTACTGCGACTGCTGCAAGTCCATACCCGCGAAGAGCTGGCCAAGGTACTGGCCTTCACGGAAGAAAACTTCGAACGCACGTCGACCTCCTTCCTGCACGAGAACCTGCGCGGCCTGCGCCGCTCCATGGGAGCCGTGAAGTTCGAGAAACAACTCATTAAACAGATGAAACGCACCGGTACGGTAGCCATGAGCCACCTGGACAACAACACGATATTGGAGAAAGGCTTGTACTACTACCAGGGCAATGACTTTGCCAGCGAACTGGTTTACAGCGTGGGACGCATGTGCGAGCCCTGTCTGGAGCACGTGGACAACAACTTCATGCCTCTGGATGCCATCCAGAAGGGCGAATTTGCCGACGTGACGGAAGACATCACCAACCTGCTGCAGATATGCCGCCAACGCATCGAAAGCAACGATTACAACGGCATGGAAGAAGACATCCGCAAGGCCAACGACCTGAACGGACAGCTCTCCCACCTGAAACGCCAGGAACTGCAACGCATCCAGAGCCACACAGGCAGCATCAAGGTAAGCATGGTATACCTGACCATGGTACAGGAAGCGCAGAATGTCGTGACCTACACCACCAACCTGCTGAAAGTGAGCCGCAAATTCCAGGCGGAAGAATAATCCCAATCCCTCAAAGGGGGAACCCTTCCCCCGCATACTCAAGGAGGCTGTGCTCGGCACAGCCTCCTTTGTTTTATCCGACATTCCACCCCTTGACTTCACCCATGCAATGCTCCCCTACAAAAGATACAATGTTCTGCCCCACAAGAAGCAATGTTTTCACCCATAAAAAGCAATGCTTTCATCCACAAGAAGCAATGCTTTACCCATAAGAACGGACGTACGCAACGGGACCTGTGCCCCACCTTCCTACCAACACCAGCCTAACCGCCTCTTCCGGCCGCCACCCTTTGCACCTCACGTACAGACATAAAAAAAGGGAATGCGCTCAAAGCACATTCCCTTTCAAACCATATACAGAGTATTTTTAAGCTTCTTCAGCAACTACTTCGAAAGGAACTTCTACAGAAACTTCCTTGTGCAGCTTGATGAGAGCCTTGTAATGACCTACTTCCTTTACGGCATCTTTCACAACGATGATCTTGCGATCGATGTTGTGACCCAGCTTAGCCAGCTCGTCGGCAATCTGAATGCTGCCTACAGAACCAAAAATAGTACCCGTAGAGCTTACCTTCGTAGCGATGGTCAAAGAAACGCCCTGCAGCTTGGCAGCCAGTTCTTCGGCATCCTTCTTGATTTTCTCCAGCTTGTGAGCACGCTGCTTCAGCTCTTCAGCCAACATCTTCTTGGCAGCCGGTGAAGCGATAACGGCCTTGCCGGTAGGGATGAGGTAGTTACGACCATAACCGGACTTAACAGTCACGATATCGTTCTTATAACCCAAGTTAATTACGTCTTCTTTCAATATAATTTCCATACTATCTCCTCCTTATTATTTCATCATGTCAGTTACATAAGGCAGCAATGCCAGGTGACGTGCTCTCTTAACGGCCTGAGCCACGCGACGCTGATACTTCAGTGAAGTACCGGTAATGCGGCGGGGAAGAATCTTACCCTGTTCGTTCAAGAACTTCTTGAGAAACTCGGGATCCTTGTAATCGATGTACTTGATACCGCTCTTTTTGAAACGGCAGTATTTCTTCTTCTTAACGTCTACTGAGGGCGGAGTTAAATATCTGATTTCTGATTGAACTTGTTGTGCCATGATTAATCCTCCTTTTTACTTGATTTAACACTTCTTCTTTTTGCAGCGTATTCAGCGGCATACTTGTCTTGCTTGAAAGTCAAGAAGCGGATGACACGCTCGTCACGACGGAAATTTACTTCCAGCTTTTCAATGACAGAAGGCTCTGCCTTGAACTCAATCAGCTGATAGAAACCTGTAGACTTCTTCTGGATAGGATAAGCCAGCTTCTTCAGTCCCCAGTTTTCCTCATTTACAATCTCAGCACCTTCAGCAGTAAGGATGCCTTTGAATTTCTCTACCGCTTCCTTCATCTGAACGTCAGACAAAACGGGAGTTAAAATGAAAACGGTTTCGTATTGATTCATAACTCGTTTAATTAAATAAATTTGTTTGATTTAAAAATTGCGGTGCAAAGGTAGGCATTTTATTTTGAACTACAAACAATTCATATTTTTTTCTTATCCAAATATAGGATTTGTCGAAGAAGAAAAGTACCTTTGCAAGGTTGTTTAAGCAATGATTTATGATAGAACAGTTCAATTTTGACATGAGGCTGATATTTGCCATCCTGAACGGAAAGGTATCAGCAGCCATCAACCGCAAGTTGTCGAGGAACTTCCGGCAGAACGGCATGGAAATCACACCGGAACAATGGACCGTCCTCATCTTTCTATGGGAGAAGGATGGAGTGACCCAGCAGGAACTGTGCAACGCCACCTTCAAGGACAAGCCCAGCATGACACGACTGATCGACAACATGGAACGCCAGCACCTGGTAGTCCGCATATCGGACAAGAGAGACCGGCGCACCAACCTGATCCATCTGACCAAAGACGGCCGGGAGCTGGAAGAGCGTGCACGCGTCGTGGCCAACCAGACGTTGAAGGAAGCGCTGAAGGGAGTAAAAATCGAAGAGCTGACCATCGGACAGGAGCTGCTCAAGAAGATATTCTTCAATACCAAGGACTGAATAAAGAGTCGGGGAAACGTCCATTCCCCCATTGAAAGGCATAAAAAACAAACGAAATTTGCCTCTTAATAGTTTTTTTGCACAAATAATTTCGCTTGTTAAAGAATTATGCTTTTCTTTGTGTCAGAATTGCTTTAGAATATAATAAACTATTAAAAATACACACAAATGAAAGGCTTATTGAAAAATTTGGGATTGATATTGATCTTGGTTGGAGCAATCATCTTAGTAGCATGCTCCATGACTGGCAATGTGAACAACAATGCAATCTTGGGCAGTGCTGCCGCCATCATGGTTGTGGGCCTGATTGCCTATATCGCCATCAACAAGCGAATTGCCGATTGATATCCAAGCTGAAAAACTAAAAGGACGGAAACCAGAAGTTTCCGTCCTTTTATTATATATGCCTATCGGCTCCTCCAGCCATCAGTTTTCAGGCTCAGGAGTAATCAGCTTATAGCCCTTGCCATGAATATTGATGATTTCGATGGAGTCGTCCTCCTTCAAGTGCTTACGCAGCTTGGTGATATACACATCCATACTGCGGGCATTGAAATAATTGTCATCAATCCAAATGGTCTTCAGAGCGAAGTCGCGCTGCAGGATTTCATTGGCATGGGCGCAAAGCAAGCCCAATAATTCCGATTCCTTGGTCGTCAGCTTCGTCTGCTTCTCGGGAGTAGACAGAATCTGCTTCTGCGTATCGAACGTAAACTTGCCAATCTTATAGATATTGCTTTCCTTGTTCTTCTTTCCACGCACACGACGCAGGATGGCCTCAATACGGAAAGTCAGCTCTTCCATACTGAACGGCTTGGTGATGTAATCGTCGGCGCCAATCTTGAAGCCTTCCAGTATATCGTCTTTCAGCGTCTTTGCCGTCAGGAAAATGATAGGAATTTCAGCATTGGCGGCACGTACTTCCTGCGCCAATGTGAATCCGTCCTTCTTCGGCATCATTACGTCAAACACACACAAATCGTATTTATTCTTCAAGAAAGCCTTGTAACCGGCTTCACCATCGGGAAACAACTCTGCTGCATAGCCCTTGGCCTGCAAATATTCTCTCAGCAGCATGCCCAGATTCTCGTCGTCCTCGCACAACAAAATTCTCAGTTTCTCGTCCATAATATCAATCAGTTTTTAATTAAAGGTAATGCAATAATAAATTTAGTTCCCACATTCAGTTCGCTTTCGGCCCGTATGGTTCCCTTGTGGTCCGTAATGATTTTCTTCACATAGGCCAATCCCAAACCAAAGCCCTTGACGTCGTGCAGATTACCCGTATGCACACGGTAGAACTTTTCAAATATCTTCTTCAGGTTTTCCTTCTTGATTCCGATACCGTTATCCTGTATCGAAATCATCAGCTTGCCCGGTTCGTTCCAAGTTTTCACCAACAGATGCAAATCCACATCCGGACGCTTATACTTCACCGCATTATCCATCAGATTGAATATCACATTAGTGATATGCATCTCATCGGCAAATATATTCGCATCAGCAGCCTCCAACTCGGTATCAATCTTGCCGTTATAACGTTCCACCTTCAAGGCAAACGTATGGACAACTCCCTTTATCAACTCGTTCGCATCCAGTTCCTTGGGCTTCAACGTAGCCTTCTGACGATCGAACATGGACATCTGCAGCACCTTCTCTACCTGGAACCTCAACCGCTTTGTCTCATCATTGATGACTCCCGATATATGCTGGAACATGGCAGGCGACTTACCTACTGCCGGATCGTTCAACATCTGCGCGGCCAGCGAAATAGTAGAGATAGGAGTCTTGAACTCGTGTGTCATGTTATTGATAAAGTCGTTCTTCATTTCTGTCAACTTCTTCTGGCGGAAGACGATGTACAGCGTAAAAACAAACGTTATCAGCAGCACAAAGGTGAAAATCATCGAAGGGATCATAAAGCTGACCGAATCGAAAATATAATCCTTCTTGCCGGGGAAATGTACTTTCACAATACTCATCCGTGCCGGAGGATCATTCAAGAACAGCGGTTGCGCATACGAGCTTTCACTCCCCTCGTCGCTGTAATCCGAACAACGGTACACTTCCCGTCCCTCACTGTCTACCACCTTAAAGTGATAGTCAAAATCACCGATTCCATTGTCTATCAGCCCCGACTTGATGTATTGGTCCAGGTTCTTGAAATTAACCCTATCCTCAATCGGCTTGTCACTGGCATGATAAAGCATATTGAACACCACATCATCCACCAACGCACGTTGATAAAGATATCGGTTCTTGATCATATCAGTCAACGAGCGCGACGTCTTGGGAATGGTCTTAGCACCATGTTTGCTTGAAATCATGGCCCGAGGCAACACTGCCGGTTTGTTGGCAAAAGTTTTCAGTTCAAGCGAAGACTCAATCTTCCCGTCCGGCGAAGTCATCAGAATGCGGCGTGTACTTATCACCCCGCCATTTGTTCCCTGCGACTGTTCCCAGGCTTTCTTTTCGGCCTCTGAAATATCTTCCCGTAACCAACGGGCCACCTCGGCCGATTCGACATCCTTGGAAGCTGCCATCAACGCCCGCTTCACCGATTCGTCAAACTGCTCATTACGCATCTTTACCATTTCCTCAATGTAACTGATCTGCAAATAAAGCAGACTGAGGAACGAAAGACCCATTACAACACCTAATATCCAAATCGTAGACTTTTTCATAGCGGCAAATTTAACAGACCCTAATTAACATTCCTAACACATTAACCTGTTTTAACCGCGAGTGCCCAACAAATTAACTGAAAGGATATTCCAAGGCTCCATTTTACATATTAAAACAAAACATTCCGTCTTGTCGTTTGCAAAATTAATAAAAAATTAATAATTCCGTTCACAAACTCGCATCATATTGACCAGTGCAGACGAAAAAACCGCCATTCTCCCGTTAAAAGGAGCAGGCGGTTTTAACAATTATAAAAACAGATGAAATGAAGTTTCTTTATTCGTCTGCCTGTTTAGCTTCAAATTCCTTAATCAACTTGTCTTGGACATCACCCGGAACAAGTTCATAGCTGGCAAACTTCATGATGAACGAAGCACGACCACCGGTCAATGAACTCAATGCGGTTGAATAAGAAGACATTTCCTTCAAAGGAACTTTTGCAACCAGTTTTTCATATCCGGCCTCGCTACTCATGCCCATAATCATGGCACGACGTCCTTGCAAATCACTCATCACATCACCCATCTTATCGGAAGGCACAAATACCTCTACATCATAGATAGGCTCCAGAATCTTCGGACCTGCATTCTTGAATGCCTCACTGAAAGCATTGCGACCAGCCAACATGAAGGAAATTTCGTTGGAGTCAACCGGATGCATCTTTCCATCGTACACAATGACACGCACGTCACGGGCATACGAACCAGTCAACGGTCCCTGCTCCATACGTGACATAACGCCCTTCAAAATAGCCGGCATGAAACGCGCGTCAATGGCACCGCCAACCACACAGTTGACAAACACCAGCTTGCCACCCCACTCCAAAGATACTTCTTCAGTGCCCTTGACATTCATCTTGAATTCCTGGCCATTGAACTTATAAGTATCGGGGGCAGGCATACCTTCATAATACGGCTCTACAATCAGATGGACTTCACCGAACTGACCGGCACCACCCGACTGTTTCTTATGACGATAATCGGCACGGGCCGCCTTCGTAATGGTCTCGCGGTAAGGAATACGGGGTTCTTCAAAGATAATAGGCAGTTTTTCATTGTTCTCCAAACGCCATTTCAACGTACGCAAATGGAATTCGCCCTGGCCGTGAACAATCGTCTGACGCAACTCTTTCGACTGGTCGATCACCCACGTCGGATCTTCTTCGTGCATACGGTTCAGAATAGCCATCATCTTCTCGGTATCGGCTTCATTCACCGGCCTGATGGCACGTGAGTATTTCGAATTGGGATATTTGATAAAATTGAAACGGTTTTCCGCTCCCTTACCATTCAGTGTATTACCCGTATGAACATCTTTCAGTTTGACAGTACAACCGATATCACCGGCTACCATTTCTTCCACTTTAATGCGGTTGGCACCCGCACAAGCAAAAATCTGGGCAATACGCTCTTTGGATCCACGATCGGCGTTGGTAAAGTCATCGCCTTCATGAACCTTGCCGCTCATCACCTTGAAATACTGTACATCACCGATATGGGGTTCTACAGCGGTCTTGAAGAAATAGAGCGATGTGGGAGCATTGGGATCGGGTTTCACGATTTCACCCCGTGTATTGTGGACAGGAGGCATTTCATCTACAAACGGAACAACATTTCCCAAGAATTCCATCAAACGGCGAACGCCCATATCCTTTCCGGCACAGACACAGAATACCGGGAACATGCCACGAGCAGCCAATCCCTTACGGATACCTTCGCGCATCTCGTCTTCGGTCAACGAATCCATCTCAAAGAATTTCTCCATCAGGCCTTCGTCATGTTCAGCGGCAGCTTCTACCAACACTTTATGCCAAGCTGTTGCCTTTTCCATTTCTTCGGCTGGAATATCTTCGATGGTCGGAGCGCCCCCTTCAGGTCCCCAAGAATATTTTTTCATCAGCAACACATCAATCAATGCATTAAAATTCGGGCCCGTAGAAAGCGGATATTGTACAGGAACCACTTTGGATCCATAAATGGACTTCAGTTGCTCGAGTATCATGTCGTAATCGCACTTTTCGTTATCCAACTGGTTTACCAGGAAAATGACCGGTTTACCCAGTTTCTCGGTATAACGGAAATGATTCTGCGTACCGACCTCGGGACCATACTGGCCGTTCAACAACAGGATGGCCGTATCTGTAACATTCAGAGCTGTCATGGCCGCACCTACAAAATCGTCGCTACCCGGACAGTCGATGATATTCAGTTTTTTACCATTCCATTCTACATGGAAAACGGTGGAAAACACAGAATACCCATATTCCTGTTCCACCGGAAAGTAATCGCTGACTGTGTTCTTGGCTGTAATTCTGCCACGACGTTTTATAATACCACTCTCATAGAGCAGCGCTTCTGTGAGAGTGGTTTTTCCCGAGCCATCATTGCCAAGAAGAGCAATGTTCTTAATTTCATTCGTCTGATATACTTTCATGATATATAAGATTTAATGTGAATACTCAGCATGCTTATGCATACCCTTATTTTGTGAGGCGCAAATTAGAAATTTATTACAAAATAAACAACGAACCAGCAAATGTTACTAAACTATGTTATTCAACACATTAAACAAAAAAGGAGGATAAACTACAACGGGCCATCCTCCTTTCAAGTTTATTTTCTGCAACTTAATGAATCGTTCACTTCATTGAAACGCTGTGCCACACAGGTGTCAGGATGAAAGAAAATTCATAATTGCCATAAGGAATCTGATACTGTGGCAACGGCCATGCTCCCCAGCTGTTCACACATCCAAGCCCCATCTGCACCTTGTCGATACACAGATTGGTCAAATCCGCCTGTTCCACTTCGGGAGAGTGACGCTGGTCCTTGTCCCAACCGTCGTCCAGCGAATCAATGGTATAGTGCAAAGCTGAAGCGGAGAAAGGTGCATCAGCCACCACCTGCAAGCCACAACCGGCTGCATTCAGCTGTTTCCACCAGCGGATATCAGTCTTGGTACCCGTTTCCTGCGGACGAATGTAGGAATAGAACTGTTCATCTACTGTCTGGCGATAGAGACCCAAATTGGTAGAATGGTTACGGTCAATATAGTTTTCTACCGGACCACGGCCATAGTATTCAATCGTCTCGAACGACTTGGGCATCTGTACTTGCATACCGAAACGGAACATCGGAGCTACCTTGGCCTGAGTATCGGCAGTCATCTTCTGTGTAACCTTAACAGCCCCCTTGTTATTAATAACGTAGGTCAATGACAACTTGGCCGAAACTTTCTTCATGTCATAATCTGCATTGACTACCACCATATCGTTCTCTACATTCCACTTGAAGGAAGTCAGCTCGATGCCCGGTTCCTTCCACACAGCAAACTTGCGTTGCAGTCCGGCACCCATATCGTTGTCGGTCGGAGCACGCCAGAAATTAGGCGTCAACTGCGCGCCTTCGTTCAGCATTTCCGTACCCGCTACCTGATAGCGCGACAGATAACCTGTATGCTTGTTGAATTCCAGGCGGAAATCTTCCCCGTTTACAATCAAATAATTCCAGTCATTTTCCTGAACCTCAGGTACGACAGTGGCCACGTTCACTTCCTCGACATTCTTCAATTCCATGTCAGGAGCCTTATACGGATTCAAGACCAATTGATCCTTAGCCACTACAAAACCGGCAGGAAGCAAACCTTCACGATTCTTCAGACGGTAGGACACATTGAGCACCCATTCCTTGCATTGGCATACCTTGCCCAGTTCAAGCTTTACCTTCGCCGTCTGCTGGGGAGCCACGTTCAATGTCTCCACTCTGCCACTACGAACAGCCTTTCCATTGGCCAGAACTTCCCATTCCATATAATAAGCCGACAGGTCACGGAAGAAGTTTTCGTTATGTACATTCACTTCACCTTGAGCCAGATTGGCCGGAGTCGTCCAGATATTCTGGTAGAAATATCCAACTTCATACATGTGGGGATTGGGGTTACGGTCGGGACTGATCAGACCATTGTCACAGAAGTTGTTGTCGGACCCATCAAAGCGATTGAAGTCACCACCGTAAGCATAAATGCTGACGCCATCTTTCCCTGTCCAACGGATGGACTGATCCACAAAGTCCCAAATGAAACCTCCCTGCAAGGCAGGATACTTACGGATCAAGTCCCAATATTCCTTGAAACCACCTTGAGAATTACCCATCGCATGTGCATATTCGCACTGAATCAGCGGTTTTTTGATGTCCTTGCGCTGGGCATATTTTTCCATATGGGCATAGTCGGCATACATCGGACAATAAACATCGGTAAATTCGTTGCCATGAGCTTGCTCATACTGCACGGGGCGGCTCGGATCTTCCGCTTTCACCCAATTGTAGGCCGCTTCAAAGTTCGGACCGAAACCGGCTTCATTGCCTAATGACCAGAAAATGATGCTGGGATGGTTAAAACCACGCTGAACATTCCGTTGGTTGCGTTCCATGTGGGCTTTCTTATAATCTGCACGCTTGGCCAAAGTCTCATCACCATAACCCATACCGTGAGACTCGATGTTCGCTTCAGCCACGACATAAATACCGTATCGGTCGCACAAGTCATACCAAAGGTTGGCATCCGGATAGTGGCAGGTACGGACAGCATTGATATTGAACTGCTTCATGATCTGAATATCCTGCAGCATCCGTTCGGGTGAAACGACATAACCTCCATCCGGATCCAACTCATGACGATTGGCTCCTTTGAAAAGTACTGCCTGGCCATTGACCAGAATCTGCCCGTTCTTCTGTTCAATCTTGCGGAAACCGACTTTTACAGGAATAACTTCCTTACTGCCCTGCATCGAAGCACGCAACGTATACAGATAGGGAGTCTCGGCCGTCCATTTGAAGGGATTTTCCACATTCAAGACCACCGAACCGCTTCCTTTGGCCGTAGCAGACGCAACCTGTTTGCCGGTTGCATCCAACAATTCCAGACTGACATTGCCACTGCCCTTCAGAGTCAGTTCAACGTTCAGAGAACCATTCTTGTATTCTGCATCCAAGTCGGGTGTCACACGGATATCTTCAATGCGTTTCTTGTCGCGAGCATAAAGATAGCAATCACGTCCCACACCGCTGAAACGGAAGAAATCCTGGTCCTCCAGATAGGTACCGTCACACCAACGGAATACCTGAAAAGCAATCAAGTTCTTTTGTCCGGGCTTCAGGTAAGAAGTCAGATTGAATTCTGCTTCCAGCTTGCTGTCTTCGCTATAACCTACATATTTCCCGTTGACCCACAGATACATGTTGGATGTCACCGAACCGAAATGAGCAATGATATCCTTTCCTTTCCACGAAGCAGGAATGACAAACTCACGACGATAGGAACCTACATGATTGTTCTCGACAGGCACCTGCGGGGGATTGTTCTTGAACTGGTTGCGCCATGCATAGCCTGTATTTACATAAATGGGATCACCGTATCCGTTCAATTCCCAAACGGCCGGTACCTGCAAATCGTCCCAGCCACGGTCATTATAGCCGACCTTCCAGAAGTCGGTAGGACGGGAATCGGCATCCTTTACCCAGAAGAACTTCCAGGTGCCATTCATTGTCATGTAATTAGCTGACTGATTCATTTTGCCTGCCGCAGCCGCTTCTTCCGACTCATAGGCAAAATAATTGGTGTGCATCGGGGCACGGTTGACGGCATTCACTTCCGGATCCTGCCATTCCTTGAAAGACTGCGCACCAGCACTTACGGCCAAAGCGGCAAACAGTCCTGTAATAAGTTGTTTCCTCATGATATATTAAATAAATTTATGTTTGTAGCGACTTGTCCAAAAAAGAGATTCTTGTACAAGCCGCTACAAAGATAGGAGTATTGTGATTACAAATAGAAGAATTATATTGCAATTATGATAGAAAATTAATGCATTTGCAACCGATATACCCCAAACGAACGTTCAGGAAGTTGCAATTCCAGCGACTGGCCTTCCACTTGTACCGGACGCACACGCGGAACCAGCTTTTCCTGCTCCAACGTATTGACCGCTTTCCAATCATCGTTTTGCAAATAAGTACAAGTACCCGATACCATACGATGTTTCTTCAGACCGTTGAAGTTGATTTTCACGTCAGCGGGTTTCGAACCTACATTCACCAATTTCAAAATAACCTCACCCGTCGGAGCATCCAACGCAGCCGTCGCATAGAGACTGTCCTGTCCGGCCACCGGTTCACCATTCATCTGCAGGCGGAGTACATCCGTACCGGCATTCATACCATACATCTGCTGTACATAATAGTTAGGGGTACGCATCATCCGCAGATTGTCGAACCAAATGAGGTCGGGATTCCACTGCCAGGCATCCACATGAGCAAACAAGGGAGCATATGTAGCCAGATGAACCACATCGGCATTGCGCTCCAAGCCGGTCATGAAAGCAGCTTCAGACAAGGCCGCATACAAATTGTTGGCTTTCCCGGTCGGATAGTCATGAGCAGCGTATTCGCCGGCAAAAACCTTCGGTCCCTTGCGGTCGTATGAATCATACCGTTTCGCATTCTCCAGAAACCATTCAGGCTTCATGTAATAGTGCTCGTCGACCAGGTCTACTCCCACCCGCTTCATTTCGGGCCACAGATAGTCAAACTTGTCTCCCGAAGCACTGGGACCGGACGAGCCAATCACCTTGATATCCGGATATTTCTCCCTGATAGCTTTGGTAAAGACTTCCAGACGCTCTACATACACTTTATCCCACTGTTCGTTGCCCACAGCAATCATTTTCAGATTGAACGGTACCGGATGCCCCATCTCCGCACGAACCTTGCCCCAGGTTGAATTGACGTCTCCGTTGGCAAATTCAATCAAGTCCAAGGCATCCTGTACGTATGGATCGAGCTCGTCCAAAGGAACCACTTCGTTGCTCTCGTACTGGCAGGAAAGGCCGCAGCTGACTACCGGCAACGGTTCGGCACCAATGTCTTCACTCAACAGGAAGTATTCATAGAAGCCCAATCCCAAACTTTGAAAATAATCGGGAAACGCTTTATGCTTGAACGTATAGTTCCAGCGGTTTTCGTTCAGAGGACGGTTTTCCACAGGCCCTACCGAATTTTTCCACTGATAACGGGTAGCCAGACTGTTGCCTTCAATGATACAGCCACCCGGGAAACGAAGCACACCGGGATTCAAGTCATACAAGGCCTGAGCCAAATCTGCGCGAAGTCCGTTTTCACGTCCTTTCCAAGTTTTGACCGGGAAAAGAGAAATATGGTCCATATCCACTGTACCCTTCGTTTCCAGAACAATGCGCAAACGGGCATGGGCATCGGTAAAGGGAGACTTCAGAATGACAGTCTGCTTCTGCCATTCATCACCCTTCACTTCCACCGTCTTTTTCAGCGGATTGGAACCATCCTTGCGCACCAGTTCCACAGACAATTTCATCGGAGCTGCGTCCGGAGTACGGGCATAGACCGAAAAACGATATTCCTCCCCTTCCTTCAGACCGATACCGGTAAATCCCTCATTATCGAGTCCGGCCCGAAGCAAACGTCCGTCATTCACCACACGCACATAGTGAGGATTCCGTTCAAAGCAAGGCTTCTCACTCTGCACACTCACATTTCCAAAAGGCACCCAACCTACAAATGGCTGAGGAAATTCAAAAGAACGGTTCTTCACCAATTCGGCATACAAACCTCCGTCGGCACCAAAATTGATATCTTCAAAGAAGATGCCATACATGGTAGGCTGTATCTCGGCTGTCGGTTTCGAAACGTCAACAGTCATGACATGCTGTTGCGCCTGCAAGCCAATAGCCAGTGACAAAGCCACAATAGTCGTTATTTTCTTCATAATAAAAATATTTAATGATTAAAGAATCCATTGTCTTCCTGTTTCTCCGCTTTCTGCGGAAGAGCCGATGACGCGCCGACCTCTATGGGAAGCCAGACTTCCATGTCTCCTTCGCCCCGATGAGCCCAGGCATAATAAGGTATCAAAGTCAATTTGACATCCCTTACAGCCAACTTGCCGGCAGCATCATAACTGAGTGCCTGTGCATCGGTCGTTATTTCATGTATGCCATAAAGCAGGTCCGGTCGCTCTTCCACTTGGAATGCAGGATGCTGGTTCAGCAAGATGTTGTGAACATTGAAATCATTGTCTGGCCATTCTGCACAATAGACCAAAGGGCCTCGTTCGACGGCCACACGACCACGGTCCGCTTCTACCTTTCCGTTGGCTTTGACTATGCGGGGCTTCATGTCAAAATTTACTTCAACCACATCACCCTTTTTCCACTTGCGGTCAATCAGCAAATAGCCTTTCTGCAATTCTCCGGCGACAGGTTCGCCATTAACCGTTACCGTATATCCCAGTTCCTGACCATCGGCATAACGATACAAATCGCTGGGCAACACAGCCCCACGCACCCAGCCGGGAATACGCAGATGCATCGTAAACGGCAGATTGCCTTGAGCCACCCGAATGCGGATGTCTCCATTCCAAGGATAGCCGGTTTCTTGCTCCAATACCAATTTTTTCCTGTTCACCTTCAATTCGGCACGGTTACTCAAAAACAGATTGACGTATACCTGGTCGTCCTTCACCGCATAAACGTAACCGGGCAACGAAGGAATGAATCGACAGATATTGCTGGGACAACAAGCGCAACCGAACCACGGCTTACGGCTATACCCACCTGTCGAGGCCAACGGATTGGGATAGAAGAACGAACCGCCGTCGAGCGAAACACCGGAAATCAGCCCGTTGTACAGCGTCCGTTCGAGCACATCAAAGTATTTGGCATCGCCATGCAACAGAAACAGACGATAATTGACATACACATTGCCAATGGCGGCACAGGTTTCATTATAAGCCGAAAGGTTGGGAAGCTCGTAATTGTCACCGAAAGCCTCTCCGGCGTGACGGGCTCCGATGCCACCGGTAATATAGATTTTCTTACCGACAATATTCTCCCAAATCCGATCCACCGCCTTGATATAAGATGAGTCGCCCGTAATGGCTGCTACGTCGGCCATACCGGCATACATATACGTGGCGCGGACGGCATGTCCTACCGCCTCATCCTGCTCCAGTACCGGTTTATGAGCCTGACTGTAGGCATCCTTCCGGCTCGTATATCCACGGGCATCCAAAAAGAACTTGGCCTGATCCAGGTATTTCCGGTCGCCGGTTACCAGATACAGCCGCACCAGAGCCATTTCGGCAATCTGATGTCCCGGTACGAGTTTTTTTTGGTCGGGACCATTTCCGATGGCCTTGCAGACACAATCGGCATACTTGATGGCTATATCCAGAAAATTCCGCTTTCCGGTTGCCTGATAATGGGCAACAGCCCCTTCCACCATGTGTCCCAGATTATAAAATTCATGACTGAGCTCTTCCACTTTCGACCAACGCTCGGGACCGGCCCAATCGTGTGGATGCTTCGGATTCATCGTCCGCGCCGTATACAGATAGCCGTCCGGCTCCTGAGCTGCCGCCACGATGACCAGCACACTGTCTATGTACTTTTCCAGCTGCTTGTCAGGATAGGTCTGCAACGAATAACTGGCACCTTCGATGGTCTTGTAGACATCCGTATCGTCAAACGAATATCCTTCTACCTTATACTCATCACTGGGATGGGCCGCTTTCACAAAATTCTCGTAACGGCCTGTTTCCTCGCATTTGCTGAATGCCAGCGGGATGGTCACTTCCCGACTGGCCTTGAGCCGTTGCCCCCAAAAGCTGTCTGTCACCTTGACCGAAGTGAAAGGTACCGGATCAATGGGATAACCCGAATGCAAATCCGTTTTCTGTGCCGCCAAACTACCTGACAACAACGCCATTGCGGTCCATACATATATTTTCTTCATATCATCGATTTTTCTTTATTAACCATTTTATTTCTTCAATGTCTGCCCGATACGGATAACCGTCAACGAATAGGCCGGCAAGGTATAGGCAAAGTCTTTGCCCTGTATTTCAAAAGACTCCGTTACGGGACGCACATGTTCATCCGCAGGACGACCTGTCAATACCGTCTTCTGC
The DNA here is from genome assembly GCF_900128475.1 of Mediterranea massiliensis. Classification (GTDB taxonomy): domain Bacteria; phylum Bacteroidota; class Bacteroidia; order Bacteroidales; family Bacteroidaceae; genus Bacteroides; species Bacteroides massiliensis_E. Next base: position 483,738 of record NZ_LT635836.1, read on the forward strand.
GCCTTCGAGCCATCCAGGCTGATGCCATCCAACTTGACTTGCGAAGTGACCTCCACCGGCAACATATTCACCAGTTTCACAATGTAGTCACCTGTTACAGCGTCTTTCACCGCCGACACCCCGATCCGTTTCCGCACGGCATCCTGCCGATTGTCCAGCCGGATGGTGGAAGTGAAGTATTCATTTCCGGCATTCTGCCCGAACAGTTGCTGGGTGTAGTAGTCGGGGGTAAGCTTCACTTCCCCGTTATTGAAATATATCAGGTCGGGACGCCATTGGGTATGTCCTTCCTTGGCCAGCAAAGGCGCATACGATGTCATGGTCACTACGTCGGCGTTACGTTCCACCGCTGTCAGATACAAAGCCTCGGACAAGGCTGTCTCCAGGTTGCTGGGACGACCGGGCAGATGGGCCGCATACTCGCCCAAATAGACTTTCGACTTGTGGCGGTCGTACCGGTCGTAAAAATCCTGGTTATGAATGAACCAACCCGGAGCCACATAATAGTGTTCGTCCACCATCGGCACCTCCAGACGAGTAGCCAGTTTCCAGCCCTCGTCATAGTCCGTACCTTCGTAGAACGGCCCTACCGTACCGATAACCGTCACTTCGGGATATTTCTCGCGGACAGCGTTGTAAATCATCGTAAACCGCTCTTCAAAGACTTCGGTAATCAGGTCTTCGTTGCCGATGCCGATATACTTCAGATGGAACGGTTCAGGATGTCCGGCTTCGGCGCGCTTCCGTCCCCACTCCGTCTTGCGGGCATCTCCGTTGGCATATTCAATCAGGTCGAGCACATCCTGCACGTAAGCGGGCATTTCGTCCATCGGAATGCCTCCCTGCTGGCCGTTGCAGCCAAGTTCATCCTTGGAATGATGGCTGCACGTACCGGAATTCTGGCAAGGAACGCCGGCCGCAACCACGGGTACAGGTTCGGCACCGATATCCTCGCAGAACTGGAAATACTCAAAGTATCCCAATCCGCGTGTCTGATGATATCCCCACAGATTGCGCAAAGGCTTGCGGGCCTCCAGCGGACCGATGGAGCCCTTCCAGTCGTAGATGTTGTCAATGCCGTCGCCATGGGCCACACAGCCGCCGGGGAAACGCACAAAACGCGGATGCAGGTCGGCCAACGTTTGGGCCAGGTCGGCACGAAGTCCGTTCTTACGTCCCTTGAACGTCTGCTGCGGGAAGAGTGAAACCATGTCGAAATGATAGGTTCCGGCCTCCTCGGGACGGAGAGCCAGTTTTGCGGCAGCCACATCGGCCTTGGCAACCAGTACCGCTTTCTGCGTTTTCCATTTCGGGGAAGTCACCTTGACGGAAGCCATCCCGACCGTCTTCCCGTTCTCATCCAACAGGCTGACTTCCACCTTGCCTCCCTTACTGCCCGCCGCAATCCGCGCAAAGCAGGAGAAGTCATACTTCTCCCCCTTCTTCAAGGTAATTCCGTCGAATCCGTCGTTCTGCAAAGCTGCTCCGGACTGCTTGATATCCAATACGGCATAATGCGGATTGTTTTCATGAATGGGAGCATCCGTAGCGACCGAGAGGCTTCCCTCTCCACCGGCTACGCCCCAGGCATAGTCACTGTTCCACTTCTGATGCGAACCGTCTTTCGGCGAATATTCAAAATCGCGGTTCTGTACCAGCTCGGCATACAGGCCACCGTCGGCCGCATAGTTGATATCCTCAAAGAAGATGCCTATCAGGTGGTCGCTGATAGCCTTCCCTTCCGAGGCATGTACCTCAATGGAGGCCGTCACCGGCTTCAATCCGGCAAAGCGTACAGGATCCTGTTCGGCCCGTTCGTCATACAACTGTTGCCGATACTTCTTGTGCTCGGCATAGCGGATCAACTGTTCCACAACCGCATAGGGCACCCGTTGCATCCAGCCGTCCGCCTGTTTACCGTCCACCGTTACCTGTACAGCCTTGGTCGGGAATGCCGAAGCCGGCTCATATTTCCGCCGGTCGGCCTCGGTAAAATAACTCTGCGCTCCCCACTTCAGCAAGTCGGGCGAAGCGGCATGTGCCAACACCTTTCCGCTGCGGGTAGCCGTCCATACACAATGCCACGACCCGTCGGACGCATTCTGCCACAGATGGGGGGCAAACATTTTCTTTTCACGTCCCCAAGGGCCAAAATCGCATTTCACGTAATCGTACCCGTCGGCCACGGAAAGCCATTGCTCCCCGTCGGGACTCCATGCAAACCGCAATCCGCTCTGTCCGTCAGCTCGGGCGTACGAGAAAAGCGATACGGAGTCGGGGACGTTCGTCACCTTGTCCGTCTCCGCCTGTAAGGGGAGCACCGCTCCCGTCATCAGGCCGAAGACGAATCCTAATCTTACAAGTCTATTCATGGTATTCTTATATATATAGAATGTTTGTGTTCGGGGCGCTCAGCCGCTCACTTCACCAACACCGCGCCACCCTGGGGCTGAAGTGTCAGCTGGAATTCTCCACCGGCCTTCACTTTCTGTTCCTTCAGCTGCGGCTGCATCTTCTTGTCGTCCGTATAGGCAGAAACCGTAGTTCCTCCCAGTTCGGGGAAAGTCAATTTCAGTTTCAGCACCTCCTTTGTGGCATTGACGGCTGCCAGGTACCAGCGGTCGCCATGCCGGCGGGCCAGCACGACATACTTGCCCGGATAGCCGTCGATGAAGCGGGTCTCGTCCCAGGTCGTAGGAACCTGCTTCATAAAGTCCAGACATACCTGCGAAGCATCGATCAAGTTATTGGGAGCCAGCGCGAAATTCTGAATCGGATTCTGGAAGAGCACAGCCGTTGCCAGCTCGAAGACATCCGACGTCACACGCTTGCTGCCGCCGTCGTTGCCGCGGTTCAGACGTTTGTTCAGGAAGGTACCTCCAAACTCCATGCATCCCACCGTGTTGCGGATGAACGGATGCAGACAGGCATTGAAGGCCTCGTTGTCACAGAAGTGCTGCTGGAAAATCAGATTTTCGGATGCCAGCACCGCTTCGCTGCCCACATAGTTGGGATACATCCGCTCCCAGCCGCGGGGCAGGGTGCAGCCGTGGAAGATGACCATCAGCCCATGGTCGTCGGCATCGCTCAGCACGTCTTCGTAGAGACGCATCGTCTCCTGCTTGTCACCACCCCAGAAATCTACCTTGATGCCCTTCACGCCCAGCTTCTGCATCCATCGCATTTCCTGCTTGCGGACGATGGCGTTATCCATCTTGTTGGTCGGGCTTTGGGTGATGTCGTTCCAATAGCCACTGGAGCTGTACCACAGGAACACGTCCACCTTCTTGCTCTGTGCATAGGCGATGAGCTGCTCCATGCGTTCGTAGCCGATATTCTTGTCCCACCATGCGTCAATCAAGACATATTCGTATCCCATCTCGGCAGCCAAGTCGATGAAACGCACCTGGTCGTCGTAGTTGATGCTGTTGTCCTGCCACAGAATCCAGCTCCAGGTGCTGCGGCCGAAGCGATAGTCGTGCTCCGTCTCGTAGCGCGGTGTCACCACGTCCCAAGGCACGGTAGTCTCCACAATGGGTTTCAGCGTAGCGCCCACCGTCAGCGTACGCCAGGGCGTGCTGCCCGGAAAGGAGAAGGCGGGCTCCACCGTCCCGTTGCCGTTGTTTTCCTCGGGCATGGGGAAGGCAATCCGATAGAGGCCGTTGTCCGCGTCGCTCAGGTGCGAACCGCAATAGCGGCTGTCCACCCCCGTCTCGCTGACCAGCACCCAGCCGTCATCGCCCACACGGAACAGGCAGGGGAACGTATATCCGTGTCCGTACTGCGAACGTTCGCTCATCGGGGCATCGGCCTTGTATTCTTCTTCGTAACTGGGCTTGGTCCGCTTCCAGCCGATCATGGCATCGCTCTGCGGACAAAGGAAGGTCGTAGTCTGCTGGGGGAAACGGAAGCCTGTAGCCTCCTCCATCACCCGCACACTGCCCGTCTCACCCTGGCGGGGCAGGGTGTAGCGGAAGGCCACGTCGTTGTTGCTCACGCGGAAGGTGACTGCCAGCCGCCCGCCGTCGGTATTGGACAGATAGCAAGTCAGTTCGTTGGCTTGATAATGGATTTGGGAAGTCTTGATACGGGTCTGCCGATAGACGGTGTCTATCCGGCAAGTGTCATATTTGACCAGAGCCAAACCCTTCGAGAAGTCACCGGCATTGGTCTGCATGCCGAGAGGAGAATTTTCGAGCATCTGCTTGCCGTCGTAGGTCACGGAGTAAGTCATTCCTGTCTCGCCGCCACCGGCAACCGACACTTGCAGCCGTCCGTCGGGACCGGCCACCTGTACTTGTTGAGCCATCGAAGCCACTGCCGCCATCAGCAGGGCCAGAGTCGTTTGAAGTTTCTTTTTCATGGTGTTTCTATTCTTAGCAGGTTATATATTTCAGGGCCTTGCGTTACAAGGCTGAGTTCCCGTCGATTTTCCTTGTAACGTTTTATTGAGTGTCAAAAATACACATTTAAATTTATACGCACAAATATATCTGCTAAAAAAAGAAAAAACAGGCCGAAATCAGGACAGCATCCTCCCTGATAACAACATTTTTAAGGAAATGTGGGAGGAAGAGCGGACAGTTTCTTACATTTGCATTATTTTAAGCAAGGAAACAGACATGGCAGGCATCTACATCCACATACCTTTCTGCAAGACGCGGTGCGTCTATTGCGACTTCTACTCCACCACGCGCAACGACCTCAGGCAACGCTACATCGGGGCCCTGTGCAAAGAGCTCACCCTGCGTCGCGACTACCTGCAGGGCGAGGCCGTCCGTACCGTCTACTTCGGAGGCGGCACGCCTTCGCAACTCGAGGAGCAAGATTTCCTTCAGGTCTTCAATACCCTGTCCGATGTCTACGGCCTCAGCTACTGCGAAGAGATTACCCTTGAGGCCAATCCCGACGACCTGACCGAGGAGTACGCAGCCATGCTCCGCCGCCTGCCCTTCAACCGCATCAGCATGGGCATCCAAACCTTCGACGACGCCACCCTCCGTCTGCTGAACCGACGCCACAACGCCCGGCAGGCCATCGAAGCCGTGGAGTGTTGCCGCCGTCACGGCTTCCACAACATCAGCATCGACCTCATCTACGGCCTGCCCGGCGAAACGGACGAACGCTGGGAGCGCGACCTCCGACAGGCCGTCGCCCTCGACGTGGAGCACATCTCGGCCTACCACCTGACCTACGAGGAAGGCACCCCACTCTATCGGATGCTGCAGGCCCATCGGGTGGACGAAGTGGACGAGGACAGCAGCGTGCGTTTCTTCACCACCTTGATGGACACCCTCTCGGCCGCCGGATACGAGCACTACGAAATTTCCAACTTCTGCAAGCCCGGCCTCCACTCACGCCACAACACGTCCTACTGGCAAGGAATTCCCTACCTGGGCTGCGGCCCGTCGGCCCATTCGTTCGACACGCGCAGCAGGGAATGGAACATCGCCTCCCTGGAGAAATATATTTCGGCAATTGGAGAAAAAAACAGGTGTTACGAGAAGGAGGAACTGAGCCCGACGACCCGCTACAACGAATGCGTCATGACCTCCCTGCGTACCCGCCAAGGCATCGACCTGCCGACACTCGAGGCCCGCTTCGGCCAATCGCTTTCCGACTATTGCAACACGATGGCCGCCCCCTATCTGCGGAGCGGCAAGCTGGAGCTGCAGAACGACTACCTGCGGCTCACCCGCGAAGGAATCTTTGTTTCCGACGGAATCATCAGCGACCTGATGTTCGTAGAAGAGTGAATGCCGGTTACAGAGAGAGCGGTTATCAGCTCCCAAAAGAAGCAATGTTTGAAGGCAAAACATTGCTTCTTTTCACGTAAAAGATTGCATGTTCTGCCCCCAAACATTGCCTGAAAGACAAAGGCCCGCGGCATGCCCTGGACAAAGCATTGCTTTGCCCAGCCTAAACCATCGCTTTACCCAGCTTAAAGCATCGCTTTGCCCAGCCTAAACCGTCACTTTACCCAGCCTGAACGGACGCTTCAAGCCGGACAAACGACCGGCTAAAGCCAACGGATCATAAAATGAAATTGAACAAATAGCCCGACAGGATGATAAAAAAGGCCACGGTACCGAAGAAGATGCCTATCAGCCGCCAGGTCATCACCTTCTTGAGCAGCGTTGCCTCCGGCAGGGAAAGCCCCACCACCGCCATCATGAAGGCAATGGCGGTACCCAAGGGAATGCCTTTGGCTACAAACACCTCGATGACTGGCACGATGCCGGCCGCATTGGCATACATCGGCACGGCAAGGATGACTGAAAGAGGCACGGCAAACCAGTTGCCCTTCGACATATATTGTTCAAAGAACCCCTCGGGCACAAAGCCGTGCATGAAGGCGCCGATGCCGATACCTATCAGAATATATACAAGCACGCCGCTGACAATCCGCCAGGCATCACGGACGATGGCCGGAAGCCGCCTGATGAAGGAAGTATGCTCCTTCTCCCATGCTTCCGCCTGAACGGACGAATGGGCCTGAATCTGTTTCACCCAGTCGCTCAGATAAGGCGCGAGGCGCATCCGGCCGAGTACAAAACCGCCGATTACTCCCAGCAGGATGCCACTGACCACGTAAATCAATGTCACCTTCAGGCCGAAGGAGCCGAGGAACATGGCAACGGCCACCTCGTTGACCAGCGGCGAAGTAATCAGAAAAGCAAAGGTCACTCCCAACGGAATGCCTCCCTTTACAAAGCCGATGAACAAGGGAATGGAAGAGCACGAGCAGAAGGGAGTGATGGCTCCGAAGACAGAGGCCAGCAGGTATTGCAAGCCATACATCTTATGAGTAGTCAGATAAGTACGCAGCCTCTCTATCGGGAAGTAGGCATTGACAATCCCCATCAGCACACTGATGAAGAACAACAGTATCAGAATCTTGATGGTATCGTAAAAGAAAAAGTTTACGGCCGCTCCCAGCGGCGTGTCGGCACTCAGGCCGAACAGACCGTAAACCAGCCAGTCTGCAAAATCTTGTATCATGTTTCTATCCTAATCAATTCGTTGAAATACGAACATTGTTTCCACAATAAAGGCGGCAGATGACATAAGGGCTGTATCTGCCGCCCCTGTATCCATCACGCTCCGTTTATCCGATGCCCAAAAGTTTCTTGACGTCACTTTCCGTAGGAACCTGTCCCTTCATCTTCACCACTTCGTCTACCACTACGGCAGGCGTAGTCATGATGTTGTAGTTCATCATTTCCATGATGTCGTCCACCTTGGTCAGCTTCACATCCAGATTGTTCTCCTTGATTACTTTCTCAATGACTTGGTAGGTTGTCTTACATTTGGCACAACCCGGGCCCAATACTTTAATTCCCATATTCGTAATATATTATTAATTATTAATGTGTTTACCAATACATCATCCAACTATAATAAATGCCTATGACGACAAACAGTACACCGACAAGCAAATTCATCCATCGCTGCACCGTGCGCATTCTGCCATAGAAGCGCCCCATCTGCTGCACGCTGAATGCCAGTATCCAGGCAACGGCAAGTACCGGCAGTGCTGTAGCCACGGCAAATACGACAGGCAACAGATAACCGGCCGGAGTGGTGGCCGACAAAGGAATCAGCATACCGAAATAGAACATGCCGCTCGTGGGGCAGAAAGCCAGCGCAAAGAGTATCCCTATCAGCAGGGCTCCCCAGCCTCCTTTCCTTGCAAGGCCCTCAGCATTCCCCTTGAATCCGAATTGGGGCAGATTCAGCCTGTCACCCCAAAGCATAAAAAGCCCAATGACAAGCAGCAACGGCCCCAACAGCCATTCGCCCCACGTACCGATGGCCTTCTGGATGCCGAACATACTGGAACCTTCCCTCAGCACCAGAATCAACACTACGCCGAGTAGGGTATACGACAGGATACGGCCCAAGGTGTAGAGCAGGCCGTTTCGGAACACGCGCTTTCTGTCCTCCATATCCTTGCCGATAAATCCGATAGCCGCAATGTTGGTAGCCAGTGGGCAAGGCGAAAGAGCCGTCAGCAGTCCGAGAAGGAAGGCTGTCAGTACGGGTGTGGAACTATTGTCCAGCAAAGTCTGCAATCCATCCATGACATTGTTTTTATTTCAACATTTCACGGACCACCTTCACCACTCCGGCCTTGAACGCATCCGGCGACTTGCGGGCGTTGGCAAAAGCAAACTCCGTCAAGTTTTCTGCCGTATCCGTTCCCCCTTTGTGCTTCACCACAAACAAGGACGACCACGTCACTTCATATTTCTCCGCTATGGCTTCATTCTCTTCGAGGCTGATGTCTACCACCCGAAACTTCACTTCACCCTTCCCGACGGCATCAGCCAATTCGTTTTCCATCACTTCCCGAGTTCCCTGTTCGATGGCCATACATGTGGCACAGCGCTGCTTGCCATGGAAATAGAGTACCTCCACTCCATCCTGTACAGCCACTTCCTTCCGGGTATCATCCGCAGAAACTGAATGCTTGGCGTTTCCTCCACAAGCGACCAACGCCAAACCCAACATACACAAAATCCCGAATTTCTTCATTGTTTTCATTATCTTATTTGTATTTCGTCAAACTACGAACATTAAACGCAAAAAAAAGAGCTTACCGACAGCAGCTCCCTTCCTTGCACACGGCCTGTCCGAAGAAGTCGGCAAACATTCTCCGGGCCAGTTCCCAGTTCTCCTTGTTGATGCAATATCTCACTTTCGGGGCTTCAATCTCCCCTTGAATCAGCCCGGCATCCTTCAGTTCCTTCAGATGCTGGGAGACCGTAGCCTTGGCTATAGGCAGCTCCTCGTGGATATCTCCAAAATAGCAAGACTCCTGGGCAAGCAGAAACTGAAGGATGGCCATACGGGCCGGATGTCCCATGGCCTTGGCAAAGCGGGCCATCTTTTCCTGTTCTTCTGAATACTTCTTGCTAACCATGATTTCTGTCCTTCTTATTTGTTGTTCGCAAAACTACAAACATTATACGAATAACCCGTTATCACACCACACATTTTTCATATCTATTAAACGATTCGGGCACGAATTGCCATGAATTTCACAGATGTTCACCGTTCCATTCACGCAATCCGTGCCCGAAAAGTCCATCAGACACCTTCTTTTCCAAAGTGACAATCAATCACAAACGATTCGGAAGCCTACCGCCGTCTTCAGGCCGGCAGCCTCCGGATAAACGATATGCAATCCTTCGGCATCCTGCTTCCAATCAACCTTCTGGTCGGTTCCCATCAGTTCTACCGACCGAATGGTTTTGTCCAGCAATCCCTTGGCTGTCCCCAACGATGCAATCGTCAACCGGTCGCCCGCCTCGGGCACCTTCATGCACCAGGCATAGAGTGCCCCGTCCTTGCCTGCCGTAAAGCGGAAATCGGTATTATAGAATACATGGTCGGCCTGCCATTGCCCGATGCGTCCTCCAGGCAGCGTATTCAGCTTGCCGCCTGCGCCCTCGCCCAGCACTTTCCAGGCCGAACTTCCGTAAATGCCTTCGCCATTGCTACGCATCCACTCGCCGATTTCCTTCAGCATCTTCCCACAGGCCTCGTCCAACGAACCATCGGGACGCAAAGGAATACTCAAGCCGAACGAACCGTCACGGGCCACAATCTCAAGGAGGTAACGGATGACGGCATCCGAACTGTACACAAAGTCCGGTCCGTAGAACCAGTCGCCGACAGGTGTTTCGGCAATCCAGGCCTGGTCGTTCTTGATTCCTTCAGGAATACCCGTCTCGCACGTATTGACCGTACCGTTGGTTGTCTTCCGGAACTTGACGATGCTAAACACATCCACCTTTCCTCTGTCGGCCAGCGTACGGTTGTAGAAATCGGCGATTACACGCTGCATGGCATCACACTTGTATCCGGTACCCGTCCCCGAACCGCTGAACGGTTGCTGGTCGGTACCGTCCGTGTAAATGAAGTCCGGCCGATACTTGTCTACCGCATCCATCATGCGCAAGGCCCACCACTTGGCGTACCATTTGGCAAACTCCAGATGGCCGCTGAAGATACCCGGTTTGGGGGGAGACCACAGGGAATTGGCAGCCTCGGCTACCGACTCATACTCCCTCAGATTGACGCCATACAGATAACGCGGATCCAGTCCTTCCCACCATTGGCCCTTTCCGTCCTCCAACGTCAGGTTGCCATCGTAGGGAACGCCGGCCTTATCACCCTTCGTATCGCTCTGAAAAGCTGTCTGCCACCACCACCAGGAATATTCATGATGGAAAGTGATGCCGAAACGGATGCCGGCTTCCCGGGATGCCTTCTCCCATTCGCCCATGAAATCGCGTTTGGGCCCCAACCGGGTCGAATTCCAAGGCTGATACTTGGAGTTCCACATGTCGAACTGATCGTGATGTACCCCCTGTATAATTAAGAACCGAGCTCCGGCATCCTTGTAGATATCTACCAAAGCCTTGGGACTGAACTTGGCGGGATTCCAGTCGCGCAACACTTCCTTATAACCCACTTCCGAGGGGTGCCCGTATTCCTTCAAGTGGTTCTCATAAGCGAGGGTACCCTCCACATACAGTTTCCGGGCATACCAGTCGCCACTCTCTCCGGCCGATTGCGGACCAAAATGTACCCATATACCGAACTTTGCATCGCGCAGCCAGTCCGGAGTCCCCGGATAGTTGGCTTCTATCGAATTCCAAGTCGGTTCGTATGGCCCCGCGGCAACGGGCAAATCCAACTTCACTTCTGCAAAAGTATCCACATCGCCCATCGGCACCGAGTTCTCGGGCAAAGGCTTGTGGACAGACGGCATCGGTTCCAGCTCATAATCGACCCCGGAGATGCCCTGAGGTTTCTGAGTGCAGGAGCAGATGCACGCTCCCAGCACAATACTGCTTACAATTATTGTTCTTTTCATATCCAATCCATTAATCTGTTATAGCAGAAACAGGCTTCACCCTTACTACAAATCCTCCACGCGCATTACACTGACAGGCAGTAGGAAGATGCCCGTTCTCGACTTCATCCACACTGATATTCCAAGGCTGCCCGGCAGAAACACCGTCTGCAAACGTTGTTACCTGATAGGTACCTTCCGGCAGGAAAGACCAATCCATCACCAAGGCATTGGAATGGTCGGTTCCATTCAGCCCTCCGACATACCACACATCGCCCTTCCGACGCGCCATGACCACCGATTCACCCGGATAGCCGGAAAGCAGACGGGTATCATCCCAGGCAGTCGGCAGTTCACCCATAAACTGACGAACGGCTTCGGGCTGGGCCAAATAACTTTCCGGACGGTCGGCCCAATGTTGCAATGCCGACTCGAACACCACCGACAAGGCCAGCTCATGGGCATGGGTCGTGATATGCGGATGCTGGGAGTCGGAGAAGGTACAGGGAGTATAATCCATCGGCCCTACCACATTGCGGGTAAAAGGCAACGTGGCATTGTGGGCGGCGGCTTTGTCGGTCAGCACAGGCTTGTTGTTATACCACTCGGCTCCATACACCCCTTCGGCCGACATGAAGTTGGGATATGTGCGCTGCCAGCCACGGGGGATGGTGGCTCCGTGGAAGTTGACCAGCAAATGATATTTGGCCGCATCTTCCAGCAAATCGATGCAATAGTTCATCGTCTCCTGCGTATCTCCGGCAAAGAAATCTATCTTGACACCGGCCACCCCTTTCTTGTTCAACATGGCATATTCCCTGTCGCGGTCTTCCGCCTTGTTCAGACGGAACAACGGCCCAGCCTCGGGCGAGGCCCAAGCCGTGGAAGAGTTGTACCACAACAGCACACGGACTCCCTTGCTCCCAGCATAGCGCAAAGCATCGTCTATCGTTCCGCCGTTCTCCATGACATCCCATTCCCAGTCAATCAGGACATAAGGCAAATGAAGCTCGGCTGCCATGTCGATATACTTCTTGACAATCTGATAATCCTTCGACCCATGGTTGTAGGCCCAGTAAATCCACGACACACTTCCCGGCCGAATCCAATCGGTATCCGTGAGGCGGCAAGGCTCGCTGACATCTGTCACCAGCGTCGACTCGACAATATCTGCCAGGCTCCCGACAATCAATACCCGCCACGGCGAATGCCAGTCACCGGAGACAGGCCGATGGTTTTCAGCCGGAACGACCTGATAGTCTGTCGACACTTTGCCATTCGCCAAGGAAGAAGCACTGTGATACCGCTCGATTCCCGCTTCGGTAATCAAGGTCCAGACTTCTTCATCGGCCTGCACAAGTGCAGGATAGGCCCAATGACGGTTTTCCTGTTGGCCGGTAGTCGACATCGGATAGAAGTCCTCGTAAGAAATGTCATACTTCTGCATCCAGCGCCTGGTCCCTTCGGGGATACGATACGTTGTCCGCTCGTTTTGGATAGAATCGCGTTCCAAGCCTGCCAGCTCATAGCGGAAAGCTACTCCGGCGTTGTACAAACGGAACCTGACTCCAAGCTCACGGCCCAACGAGTCGGTAAAGGTATAAAGATACTCGGAAGCCTCGTTGCTGCAATTCCGTTTTTTGCCCGTCAGCATCGTATAGGATTCGGAAATCCGCTGTGGACCGGCTACAGATTTCAGCCGCAGGCCGTTCCCCTTCAGGGCATTGCAGTCTACTCCCACCTGCGAAATGTCGATGACCCGATGTTCACGTCCGGCCGTATCCAGACAGGTGACCATAAAAGAGGGCTGGCCCGACGGAGATTCTGCATATTCCAAACCGATCTTGCCATTGGGAGAATGGCAAGAACTATTATCTGTACATGCCACCCAGCATACAGCCAGCAGGCATATCATAAAACATTTGTTCAATACCTTGAAATTCATAAGCCGCTATATGTTTCCCTTTTAAAATTTCACCAGAATGCGGAAGACCTTACCCGGTTCGGCAGCCCAACGCTCCATCGCCTCGGAAGCTTCTTCGGGCGGCACGACGGCCGATACGAATTTCTCTATCGGGCAGCGGCCCTCCTTCATGTAATGGATAACAGCCCGGAAGTCGGCAGGCAGTGCATTGCGCGAACCGCGGATATCCAGTTCCTTCTGCACGAAGAGTTTCGTCTGGAAGGCCACTTCGCTCTTGGCGTAGCCAATGCAAATGACACGACCCGTGAAGCCGACCACGTCGACAGCCATCACATAGGTAGCGGGACTGCCCACAGCCTCAATCACGACGTCGGCTCCCAGTCCGCCGGTAAGCTGGCAGATGCGCTCGGCAACCTTCTCCGTACACGAATTGATGACATACGAAGCACCGAAAGTCTTGGCCAAAGCCAGCTTCTCATCATCCAAGTCAATGGCTATAACCGTTGCCCCGCGCAAGGAAGCACGGATGACGGCACCCATGCCTACCATGCCGCAACCGATGACGACCACCCACTCGTTGTCCACCACCTGTGCCCTCGACACGGCATGGAAACCTACGCTCATCGGCTCTATCAGGGCACAGTCGCGCGGGGAGAGGCCCTCGGCCGGGATAATCTTGGTCCACGGCAAGACGGCATACTCACACATCACGCCGTTGCGCTGGACTCCCAGCGTTTCGTTGTGCTCGCAGGCGTTGAAGCGACCGTTGCGGCATGAGGCACACTTGCCACAGTTGGTATAAGGATTCAGCGTCACACTCATTCCCTTGACCAAACCGGCAGGCACCTCAGGACCGATGTCCTCAATCACCGCCCCGACTTCATGGCCGGGGATGACGGGCAACTTCACCATCGGATTACGTCCGAGATACGTGTTCAGGTCCGAACCACAAAAACCTACATATGCTATCTTTACCAGCACTTCACCGGCATGCAACACCGGCCGTTCCACCTCTACCACCTTCATGTCCGAAGGGGCTGCTATCTGAACTGCTTTCATCTTTTTCTCCATTCTTTTTTTATTCTGACATATTCTTGATATAGGGTAACTCGGGCAACGTGCCGAAGCCATAGAAGCGGCGGGCATTCTCCCCCAGGAAAAGGGCCTTCTCTTCTTCCGTCAGTTCGGACGACTTGAGCACGAAGTCATAAGACATGCGGTAGGTGATGGCCGTGATGGTGCGCGGATAGTCCGATCCCCACATCAGCTTGTCCATACCTACCCGGTCGGCCGCCTCGCGGATGGCCCGCACCGCCCCGCGGAACGGATAGAACTCGTCGTTGAAGAGCCACGTGATGCCGCCCGACTCGATGCGTACGTTCGGATGGCGGGCCAGCTTCACCTGCTCGGTCCAGCCGGGACGGGTCACCATGCCGAAATGGCCGATGGCCACCTTCAGCCGCGGACATTCCTGAATGACTTCTTCCATCTCACCCACCTGCGTATCGCCGTCGGCCAGGTCGATGGAGAGCAACACGCCGTTCTGCTCCATCAGCTTGAACATCTGCATCATCTCTTCACTGTTCAGCATCACGCGCCCTTCCTTCAGCAACAGGCGCTGGGCAGGAATCTTGATGCCGCGGAAGCCACGGGTCATCAATTGGCGTACCTGCTCCAAGTAGCCGGGCTTGCGGAACTCACACATGCCGCACACGAAGAAGCGGTCGGGATAGCGCGAAGCCACATCGGCCAGATAATCGTTCTGAAAGCCGTCGATGAACTCCTGCGTGACGACAGCCGCCGCCACTTGTACATAGTCCATATTAGACAGGAATACCTCGGCGCTGTTCACCCCGTCCACCATAAACGGCGGGAGCATCTGCCGCACTTCGCCCATGAAGAGCGAACGGCCGTTTTCCAACGTACGAATGGGCAGGCCGTCGACCACCGTGTCCTGCTTCAGCCACAGGTGGGAATGGGCATCAATAAGGGTATAGTTCATCATCGTTCCTCCTCTCCCTTATGAATTGGCCCAGCTCACGCGGAACTGGTCGCCGATGATTTCACGGACTTCACGCAGCAAGGTTTCGTCCATCGGTTCCTCGATAAAGGCCACGTTCTTGCGGACGTTCTGCGGATTGGCCGTGCTGAACAGGGTCGTGGCAATGCGCGGATTGCTCACGGCATACTGCATGGCCAGCTTCTCGATGGGATAGTTGCGGGCCTCGCAATGCTCCATGGCCTTGCGGCAGGCCTCGACCAGCGGACGGGGAGCCGGATGCCAGGCGGGAACACCGCGCTCGGTGAGCAGCCCCATGGACAAGGGAGAAGCACTGATGACCCCGATGCCACGGGATTCGAAATAATCCAGAAAATCCACCAGCTTGTCGTCGCACAGGCAGTAGTGGCAGAAGTTGAGCACAGACTCCACCGTACCGGCGGGCGAATGGTCGACGACCCACTTCAGGTTCTCCAGTTGCAGGTCGGTGATGCCCACATGGCCCACCACGCCTTTCCTGCGCAACTCGACCAAGGCAGGCAAGGTCTCGTCCACCACCTGATGAAGGTCGGCAAACTCGATGTCGTGCACATTGATGAGGTCGATGTAGTCGATGTTCAGCCGCTCCATACTCTCGTAGACGCTTTCAGTGGCACGCTTGGCAGAGTAGTCCCACGTGTTGACCCCGTCCTTGCCGTAACGGCCCACCTTGGTGGAGAGGTAATACTTGTCGCGCGGAATGTCCTTCAGCGCCTTACCCAGCACGGTTTCGGCCTTGTAATGGCCATAGTAGGGAGACACGTCGATGAAATTCATGCCCAGCTCAATAGCGGTGAACACGGCTTCAATGCCTTCTTTCTCCTTGATATCATGGAAAACGCCTCCCAGCGAGGAAGCTCCGAAACTGAGGGAAGAAACCTTCATCCCAGTCTTCCCGATTTCATGGTATTGCATAATCCTTCTGTTTAAAATGTTTACGCCAACAAAGGTAAAAGAAGAAGCGAAAGGTCTGTCCGAACGGAAAGCGGAAAAAGCACGTAAAGGTTTACGTAACAAATTTTACGTGCCCATCCATGCATGTTTGCCTGAAAAATGTTTTCTTTGCAGAAGAATCGCATGACGGACAAACCATGGAACACTCCAAACATACCTCCCTGAAAGACCTGGCCCGGGTGCTGGGCGTATCCATCCCCACCGTGTCGAGAGCGCTGAAGGACAGCCCCGACATCAGCCGCGACCTGTGCGAACGGGCCAAGCGGCTGGCGCAGGAAATGAACTACCGCCCCAATCCCTTCGCCATGAGCCTGCGGAAGAACACGCCGCGCATCATTGGCGTCATCGTGCCCGACATCGTGACCCACTTCTTCGCCTCCATCGTGAGCGGCATCGAGGACACGGCCGTGGCCAACGGCTACTTCGTCATCATCACCACCTCGCACGAATCCTACGAGCACGAGAAGCGTAACATCGAAAATCTGGTGAACATGCGCGTGGAGGGCATCATCGCCTGCCTCTCGCAGGAGACGACGGACTACAGCCACTGGGCCGCCCTGGCAGACATCAACATGCCCCTCATCCTCTTCGACCGCGTCTGCCTGACCGACCGTTTCTCCTCCGTCGTGGCCGACGGCGAGCAGTCGGCCCGTGCCGCCACCCAGCACCTGCTGGACACGGGCAGCCGCCGCGTGGCCTTCATCGGCGGGGCCAACCACCTGGACATCGTCAAGCGGCGCAAGCACGGCTACCTGGAAGCCCTGCGCGACAACCGCATCCCCATCGAAAAGGAGCTGGTGGTGTGCCGTAAGATAGATTACGAAGAAGGCAAGGCGGCCACCGAATCGCTCCTCGCCCTGCCCCAGCCGCCCGACGCCATCCTGGCCATGAACGACACGCTGGCCTTCGCCGCCATGGAGGTCATCAAGAGCCACGGCCTGCGCATTCCCCAAGACGTAGCCCTCATCGGATATACCGACGAACAGCATGCCAACTACGTGGAACCCAAGCTGTCGGCCGTATGCCACCAGACCTATCAGATGGGCCAAACCGCCTGCCGCCTGCTGATAGACCGGCTGAAGGGCGACAAGACGGTGCGGCAGGTCGTGGTACCCACCTCCCTGCAAATCAGGGAAAGCAGCGTTAAAGAAGGTTGAAAAAGACGGGGAAATTGTCCGTTTCGCCTCCAAAGTCTATCTTTGCAGCCGCATTTACATGAAAAGAAGCAGCATCCATGACCGAACAGGAAGTCCGAAAATACTTGCGACAGATGAAGGAAGAAAGCTCCGAAAGGGCTTTCAAGGGATTCTTTGACCTGACCTACGACCGCCTGTTCCGCATCGCCTACTACTACCTGAAGCACGAGGAGTGGGCGCAGGAAGTGGTGCTCGACGTGTTCCTCGCCCTGTGGAAGCAGCGCGACACTCTGGCCTCCGTGCAGAACATCGAGGACTATTGCTTCGTCCTCACCCGCAACGCCTCGCTCAACTACCTGGAAAAGGAAGTGCGCCGAAGCGATTCCCTCTCCGCCGAACTGACCGAAAACGACGCTTCCGACCCTTCGCCCGAGGAGTGCCTCATCAGCGAAGAGCTCTTTGCCCGCTACGTCAAGGCGCTGGACCGCCTGCCCGAACGCTGCCGCGAAGTCTTCATCCGCATCCGCGAAGAGAAGCAGAGCTATGCCCAGGTGGCCGAAGAGCTGGGCATCAGCGTCAAGACCGTAGACGCCCAGCTGCAGAAAGCCGTCTCCCGCCTGCGGGATATGCTGAAGTAAATCCTGTCTTCCGAGGTCAATCACCGTTCGTGAAATCTGTTCCCTTATAGGGAAACGCTCGTTCCCTCCGTAGGAAACGCCCGTTTCCATGCACGGGGAACGCCCGTTTCCTACACGGGGAACAGCCGTTTCCAACCGTGAGGAACAATCGTTTCCTGTACGGGGAACGGACCTCAACTGCTAGGACATGTCCTGCATCGTCCGTTTTTATGGGCAGGACAACAATTGGAACTTTATGCAAAAAGTGCCGCCCGCAGAAAAAAAGTCGTTTTCCGCGTAGGGAGTTTTCCACTTTCCGCTGTCTTTAAGGTAAAACAACTCCATAAAAAACGTACTGACATGAAAAAAGCTATCCTTATCACCACCGACCTCGTGCTGGCCCTGCTGGGCCTGGCAGGCCTGACGGCCTGTGACGGCCACAACGACAAGTACCCCAAAGATTATCTGGGATTTGAAAGATTTCTGGAAAATTACACCTTCGAACGAGGAGTGGAAAGTCGGGAAATAACATTGAAAGTGGTTGCGGCCGAAAAGGCCGACACCGAACGCAAAGCTACAATCAGCATCCGAAATCTGCCGGGGCGACAACCTGCCTACACGTTGCTGGACAAAGAAGTGACCATCGCTCCCAAGAAAAAGTCCGCCCACGTACGCATACGGATTTACCCCGCCAAAATAAAGAAAGCGGACGAAATCAGACTGACCTGCACACCCAAGGACAAAAAGGTGAAAGCTACGACCGTCACACTGAAAATCGCAATCAAATAAGAAAACGCTTATATGACAGAGAAAGACCCTTTTGAAACCCTGCTCGACCGCCTGGCGGCCTCGACACGCTCGCCCCGCGGACGGTTCAGCGCAGCCCGTTCCTGGCCCCTGCTCCAGACGCGCCTGAAGAGACGCACGCTGAAGCGCACCCTCTGGATGCGGGTGGCCGGAGCGGCAGCCGTCGTGCTGCTTTGCGTGGCCGGATGGCAGGCCTACGAACAGCTCCACCCCGTGGAAATGATGACGGTGACGGCACAGGCGGAGACGTGTACCGTCGTCCTGCCCGACCGCACGGAAGTCGTCCTGAACCGCCACTCCACGCTGACTTACCCGAAAGACTTCCGGCGGGAGGCGCGGCGTGAAGTGACCCTGCAGGGAGGCGCCTACTTCGAGGTGACCAAAGACCCGTCGCACCCCTTTGTGGTGGAAACGGGCGAGGTACAGGTGCAGGTACTGGGCACGCACTTCAACGTCGAAGCCTACCCGCGCGACCGCGAGGTACGCACCACGCTGCTCGAAGGCTCCGTAGCCGTCAGCCTTCCCGGCCGGTCGCAACGGCTGGTGCTGGCTCCCAACGAACGGGCCGTCTACGACAAGACCAGTGGCCGCCTGTCGCAAGAATCCCTGGCCGATGCTGCCAATGACATCAGCTGGAGCCACGGATGCCTGAACTTCCGGAGCCAGCCCCTGCGCGAAATCGTCCGCCAGCTGGCCAACACTTACCAGGCAGACATCCACATCACCGACCCGACGCTGGCCGGATACCGCCTCACGGCCACCTTCGACATCAGGGAAGGCCTGACGCATATCCTCGACCTACTGCAGGCGGCAGCCGGATTTACTTACCAGAAAGAAAACGATACCATTATTCTACAAACTAAACTTAACCATCCATGAACTGTTCCGAACCAAGCTGTTTCCACCGCCCCTTCAGGCTCCTGCTCCTGATGGGTGCGGTGCTGCTTGGAGTCTGCCTCCAAGCCCAGAATCCGCAGGCCCCCATCACGATGGACATCCGCAACGCCACCCTCCGCGTGCTGATCTCCCGGCTGGAGAACGCCACAGGCTATACTTTCGTCTATGGCGACGACGTCAAGCTCACCCGCCGCATCGACCTGAATGTGCAGAAGCTCACCATCGACCAGGTGCTGGAAGAGGCTTTCCGCGACCAGCCGGTGGAGTTCAAAATCTCGGGCAAACACATCGTGCTGCGCAAGCGCGAAATGCCCCGCAAGCGCGAACGCCGCCGCTTCACCGTGAGCGGCTACGTCACCGACGCCGCCTCGGCCGAAACACTGATAGGCGCCAATATCCTGGACAGCCGCTACGCCGTGGGGACAGCCTCGAACGCCTACGGCTTCTACACCCTGACCCTGCCCGAAGGCGAAGTGAGCCTCTCGTCCTCCTACCTGGGCTACACCACACGGACCGACCGCTTCCGCCTGAGGGCAGACACCACACTGAACATTGCCCTCAACACCCATAACGAGCTGCAGGAAGTGGTCGTCACGTCGGAAAAACGGGAAGCGGGCATCAACGCCACCAACATGGGTGCCCACGACATCCCTATGACACAGATACGCCACACGCCCTCCATCCTGGGCGAAGCCGACGTGCTGAAGACCATCCAACTGATGCCGGGCGTACAGGCCGGCATGGAGGGCTTTGCGGGCATGTATGTCCGCGGCGGAACGCCCGACCAGAACCTGGTGATGCTGGACGGCATCCCCGTCTACAACGCCGACCACCTGCTGGGCATCTTCTCGGTGTTCACACCCGAAGCGGTGAAGAATGTCACCCTCTTCAAGAGCAGCTTTCCCGCCCGCTACGGAGGCCGCCTGTCGTCTGTAGTCGATGTGCGCACCAACGACGGCGACATGCACCGTTACCACGGCGCCCTCAGCATCGGCATGCTCACCGACAAATTCCACATCGAAGGCCCCCTTCGGAAGGAGCGCACATCGTTCTCGCTCAGCATGCGCGTCACGCCCAGCATCCTGCTGCCCAAAGGCATCAAAACGACCGAAGAATGGGGAAACGGCCTGGAAACCGAACGCTACAACTATTACTTCTACGACATCAACGCCAAGGTGAACCACAAGTTCGGCGACCGCGACCGCCTGTTCCTGGGCTTCTACCGGGGCAAAGACCACTTCCGGTACGACGACGAATACGAACGCCAACCTGCCTCCGACATCACCACCTATTCCAAATACACCAGTCAGCTCCGTCTGAACTGGGGAAACCTCATCGGTTACGCCCGCTGGAATCATGTATTCAACAGCCGCCTGTTCGGCAACTTCACCGCCTCCTACAACCAGTACCGCATGAGCCTGAACGAAACGTCGGAAGACCGTACCGACTATCGGGAGCAGCTGCACGACTACCATCGCTACCGGTCGGAATTCCGTTCGGGCATCCGCGACTGGAGCCTGCGTGCCGACTTCGACTTCACCCCTTCCACCCGTCACCGTATCCGCTTCGGCAGCGAATTCATCCACCACCTGTTCACGCCGGGCGTATCGACCGCGCACATCGGCAATGTGGACGACGGTTCCGCCCGGCAGGACACCACCTATGCCAACAACAGCAACCTTCCGCAACGGGGCATGGAATTGTCGCTCTACGCCGAAGACAGCTGGGAAGCTACCGACCGACTCAGCCTGAACCTCGGGGCGCGCGCCTCACTGTTCCGCACGCAAGGCAAAAGCTATCTCTCCGCCCAACCACGCGTATCTGTCCGATACGACTGGAGCAAAGGTTTCGCAACCAAAGCCTCCTATTCGTGCATGGCCCAGTACGTCCACCTGCTTTCGTCCACCCCCTTCTCCATGCCCACCGACCTGTGGGTACCCATCACCCGGAACATACGCCCCATGTATGCCAACCAATACTCCGCCGGAGCCTACTACACCGGTCTGCCCGGCTGGGAATTCTCGCTGGAAGGTTACTACAAGCAGATGCGGCACATCCTGGAATATCAGGACGGAGTCTCCTTCTTCGGTACCTCCACCCATTGGGAAGAGAAGGTCGAGATGGGCCAGGGACGCAGCTACGGACTGGAACTGATGGCCCAACGTACTGTGGGGAATACGACAGGATGGATTTCGTACACACTGGCCAGGAGCGAACGACGCTTTCCGGACGGCAGCATCAACCACGGTCGGTGGTTTCCCCACAAATACGACCGGCGTCACAGCATCAACCTCTGCGTGAACCACCGCTTCAGCGACCGCATCGACGTAGGTGCCTCGTGGATTTTCTACACAGGAGGCTGCCTCACCATTCCCGAGCGGCGGACGGTCATCGTCAAGCCCGACGGCAGCACCGAAGAGACCGACTACATATCGGGGCGCAACAACTACCGCCTGCCCGCCACCCACCGCCTGAACATCGGCGTGAACTTCAACAAGAAGACCAAGCACGGCATGCGCACCTGGAACATCAGCCTCTACAACGCCTACAATGCCATGAACCCCAATCTGGTATACACCAAGAGAGTGGACGAGGTATCGGAAATCTCTGTAGACGAAAACGGACATATTACCCAAATAGTCCGCGAACCTTCCAAAACCGTCATCAAGAAGCGGACGATCCTGCCCTGCATTCCCTCTGTGACCTATACATACCGATTCTAAGAACTCTGTATCCTGCAACAAATATGAAACGCATCCACTTACACCTTATTATATATATAGCAATTCTCCTCGGACTGCCTTCGTGCGAACACGAGATACCCTACAACCCCGAAATGAAGCAACCCTGCCTCGTCATGAACGCTTTGCTCGAGGCGGGAGACGGCAAGAAGAACGAGGTGTCCCTCTACTTGAGTACCGGCGACAATCTGGGCAAACTGAACGATGACGCTACCCTGTCTCTCTACATCAACGGACACCTTGCCGCAGCACCCCAGGAAGCCGATCCGAAGAAACTTTCTCCTCCCTCCGGAGTATCTACAGGAAACTTCAGCTACAAGAAATACTATTTCGACACGCCCCTCCGTCCCGGCGACCTCGTCCGTCTGGAAGCAACGGCCCAAGGCGGTACTCTTCGGGCCACGGCAGAAGTACAGGTTCCCCAGCCTCCCCTGGATTTCCGCGTGGATACCTGTACCGTCCCGCTCAACATGGGCAGCGGCATCGTCACTCCCCACCGTCGCTACCTTGTGACAGTGAATGACATCGCCAACGAAAGTAACCACTACCGCCTGGATATCCGTAACCAGTTTCAGGTACGCTACCACATCTACGAATACGTCAAGGACGAACAGGGGCACTTCATCGAAGACGAAAGCCATAATCTGATATACACCGAACGCGACAGCCTGGCCTACCAACAATACAGCGACCTCGTCAATCGCGAAGATGTCATCCTGACCGACGGCAACGTGAGCCATTCGCAGGAAGACGAAGACAATCTGCTGTTCCCCCGCATCGAGAACAAGTACAACATCTTCAGCGACGACCGTTTCCACAACAGTTCGGCCACACTCAAAGTCTATACCCGCCTCTACGACGACTTTACAGCCAGTCCACTCTATGGCATTACCTACGGCAACACATATTGTACCCAGTCCATCCACATCCGCCTGCTCAACTTGACGGCCGACTATTATCGCTATCTGAAAGCCCTGAACTGTTTCGACGACGATGACTACGATGCTGTTCTGATGGAACCCGTTTCCCTACCCAGCAACATCAGCGGCGGCATTGGCTTCGTGGGCGTCGCCACGCCACGCGAAGTCGTCATCGCCTTTCCCGAACGACCGTGCAAAACTACAGGATATTGGAATCCCTGAAAATGACCCAACCTCTCTTCTCATACAGGAAGCTGACGGACTAAAAGCGAAAAAGAGGCTGTCTCAAAATAGAAATTCAAAAGTAATAATCTTACAGATTGAAACTTAGTAATAAAAAGCCTCCTGCTTTAGCCCTTATTTATTGCAATTATAGGACTAAAAGCAGGAGGTTTTTATGTTGTAGCTTATAAATTGTAAGTAAACTTATCTCTGTTTTTAATTTTGAGACAGCCTCTTTTACAATATTTATATTTCAAGAAAAATGGTTCAATGCTGCATGTCATCCCATGCTTTCCGATATTCGGCCAATAGTTCATCCATCACTTCTGATACCGTCTGAATGCCCTTGCCACGAAGCAAGGAAGCGACTTGGCCGATTTCGAGCTCGCCTTCCTCAAGATCGCCTTCAAAGATGCCCAATTTGGCACGACCACGGCCCAACAGGGCACGCAACTCATCGGTTGTAGCGCCGGCGGCTTCGGCCTCGGCAACGGCATCGCTGAAACGTCCACGCACCAACCTCGTCGGCGAAAGTTTCTTGAGCAACAGGCGGGTGTCGCCCTCCTGAAGGTCGAGACACAGGTTCTTGAAAGCCTCACTGGCCGAACTCTCGGCCGTCAGGGCAAAGCGGGTACCTATCTGCACTCCTTCGGCACCCAACGCACGAACGGCCAAAATGGCTTCGCCCGTCGCAATGCCTCCCGCGGCTATCAGAGGAAGAGAAGTTGCCTTTCGGATGGCTGGTATCAGACAAAGCGTGGTCGTTTCTTCACGGCCGTTATGTCCTCCGGCCTCAAATCCTTCCGCCACCACGGCATCGACACCTGCCTCCTCGGCCTTGCGGGCAAAAAGGGAAGAAGAGACCACATGCACCACCGTGATGCCACGCTCGTGCAACCAGTCCGTCCACTTTTTGGGACTGCCAGCCGAGGTAAATACAATCTTCACGCCCTCATCGGCCACCAGTTGCATGATTTCGTCTATCTGAGGATACATCAAGGGGATATTGACGCCAAAAGGCTTCGTAGTGGCCGCCTTGCACTTGACAATATGCTCGCGCAAGGTCTCTGGATGCATGGATCCTGCTCCGAGCAGACCTAGTCCGCCGGCATTGCTTACGGCCGACGCCAGGCGCCAACCGCTACACCACACCATTCCCCCTTGTACAATGGGGTATTCGATACCAAAAAGTCGGGTAATTCTGTTTTCCATCTTATCTGTATGTTTTCAAAGTGAATATGCAATGCTTTATCAAGAGAAACAGACTGGTAACCTAAAATGTTCGTACCTCTTTCCTTATTTCCTCATACTACTCACATTGGGCTATCGTTTTCCTCTGGATTTTCCTCTTTCAGTTTCCGTGCCTTCGGCTCGATGCGGGTAGAATCGGCATACGTGCGCAAGACCTCCAACGTGCGGGCGCGCCGTTTACGTGCCCTCACCCTCCAGGCCCCCTTTTCCGGCATCAGGCTATACCCTGACGGCCGTTTGACGGCCTGCCATCCCATGACAGACTGATTGGCAACCCTCCCCAAAACCTGATAGCGCAAGCCAGTTGCCTCAATCTGTTCGAGCGACTCACGTGGACCGGCATCAATGGGCGACTTGGCCCAGTTGCTATACACGGTCATGGTCTTCAGTTCGTAAAAAGGGTCGTTGCGCCACGTATTCTTGTCGACGTTTATCTTACATTGGCGCACGGGGTCCCAATTATAGGGTGTATTGGCCGTATAGGGAAAGAGGGTAAGCTTTACCTTCCGCGGATGGATGCCCTGCACGGCAGGCAAGGTTTCGTCTACCTCCAACCAGGGTTTGGACTCCATCGCCTTGGGAGTTCCCCAAGGAGATTCCGCCTCCTTCAGAAGGTCCAGGTTCAATTGAATTTCACCATCGGTCTGCAACAACTGCTCCAGCCGGAGAGAGTCGGCCTTCGTCCAGTTTTGCGCACAAAGAGGGAAGACTGCCATCAAAAGCAGCCCGCAAAGAGAGCCATATCGTTTCACGATCAAAATGCGATAAGGAATGCAACAATCATCATACAGCAACACGCCGACGGCCTACCACCACATGTAGCGGCTGCCACACAGAGGTTCGTCATAGCAGGGGTCGATGGTCCATACCGTCCGCGGATATTGGCGGCTTTCCCACCAGCGGCGATATCGGGCCACGGCATCGAGCACTTCTTCATCACTCAGGAAATAAACACCCTCGTAGTTGTCGGCATCCGTGTGCACCATCTTGCATCCCATGGAGGCATTGTGCCCCAGGCGGATGGTCTCCACCGTCCAAAGGATGCATTCACCCAGACGGAGTTTTCCGCCAGGTGAATAGGAAACGGTAGCCAGCGGGAAGGAAGGGATGAGCGTCAGGTCGTCGGCATACTCCAGCAACTTGCCGATGTCTTCGGTAGTAAACTTGGGCACAATGCCCAGACCTTCGGAGTTCAATGAAGCATATTTGCCACTACGCAGTTGCTCGACGAACAAATCGACATCGGGGTCGTTGCAATCGAACGTTTCATTGTGGCAGGAAACCATTGCCAGGGAGCTCAGCAAGAAGCAGCCGACAATCAAAAAGCTGTATAATATAGATTTCAAGGTAGTCATATCTGTCTAAGGATTTTTTCGATTAATAAGCCATGCGTACGCCGCACAGAAGATTCAAGTTGGTAGGCCGTTCCGAACGAAGTGAAGCCGAGGGCGAGTCGGTGGCAAAGTGATGGGAAACCATCGGCTCGGCAAAGAGGGCAAAGCGATTGTTGAGCTTGTAGCGCACCCCTACACCTGCCGCTACGGCCAGCTGTACAGGTTCGGCCTTGAAGCCGTTGTCGGCCGCGCCGCCCACACACTTCTCCACGCTTCCGCCGACGGTGGCATAGAAATCGACCTTGTCGTTTCCAGCCAGCTGCACATTCATCCTCACAGGTATGGCCAGTGTGTGATAGGTATGGTTTCCGCCAGGCAGAGCCGTGTCGTGCAGGCGGTTGTATTGCAATCCGGCCTCCAGCGAAAGGCGTTTGCCCAGGTTACGCTCCACGCTGACTCCCGCCGTGAGGGGCATCTTGAAATCGCCCTTGGGCAACGAACTGCCCACATAAGCCTTCAAGGCCCAGTTGCGCGACTTCAAGACCGACTTGGCGTCCGCCGCCTCTTCCACTTCCGCAGGAGTCGAATTCTCCTTTCCTTCGAAGTTACGGCCCTCGCCCGACGAGGCGGCATAATAGCCCGAACCTCCCCTGCCGGCACGATAACCGCCCGACGTCTGACGACCGCCGCCATACACCTGCTGGGTGACGCGGATGGACACATGTACCGACATCGTCTGCTCCCCGTCTTCTTCTTCCTGTTGGGATGTGAGCGATGCCTGCACAGGCTTCGCGGAGGGACTGGCAGGAGCCACTTCCTTCACACGAGGCAAAGCTTCCTCCAGGCGGTCGCCGTCCAGGCTGGCACCCGGCGCCAGCGCAGCCACCTGCGTAAAGGCTTCCTCCATCTCCTCCTTGGGCGAGAAGTACCAGAAGGCGGCCGATGCCATGCCCAGCACCAAGACGACCGATGCGGCCGCCGCTATCCGATAGAAGGAGGGGAACCCGATCCGACGCTTGCCTTCCGAGAGGCCTGAAGCGGGCAAATCGCGCTCCAATTCTTCCCAAAAGCCATCGTTGACGGGCAGTTCGGCCTTGTCCAGCTTCCGACGGAACAATCCGGCTATTTCTTCATTTTCTTTCATGGGCAGTATATTCTTTAATTCTTTTTGCTAACAGACACTTGGCTCTGAACAACTGCGAGGTGGAGGAGTGTTCCTTGATGTGAAGCAGGCGGGCTATCTCCTTGTGCGACTTCTCCTCGAACACATACAGGTTGAACACCGTACGGCATCCGTCGGGCAGTTCGGCCACAAACTTCATCAGCACCTCCTCGGACAAGCCGCTTCCGCTTTCAGCCACCGAAGCCTCGTCTATCACGTCGGGCAGCTGCTCCTCGCTGACCACCAGCTGGGTGAAGCGCTGCTTCCGCCTCAGGTAGTCGATGGCCTGGGTCATCATCACCCGTGTCATCCACGTGGCCAACGAACATTCGCCCCGAAAGGTGAAGTTGGAGAAAATCTTGACGAAGCCGTCATGCAACACGTCATGCGCTTCGTCCATATCGCCCGTATAGCGGTAGCACACGGCCAGCATCTGGCGCGAATAGAGGGTATACAGCTCTTTCCGAGCAGCATTGTCGCCTGCCCGACATCCTTCAACCAACTCTATTTCACAATCTTGTGTCAAAACCTGTCTACGGACGCTTCCTCGCGTCGTTTGTCTGTTAGACGCAGCACTCCACAAAATGCTGCAAGCTAAAAATTAAAAAGATGTTAAAGAGAAAGGAAGACACTTCCTGTCTGTCTCCACGAGCTGAAAAAGAAAAAAGCCTTCCATAAATTGACCTGCTCCCAGACAATCTATGAAAGGCAAATCCGTTTGTCTCCGATATCCTTACAAAGCAATCAGCATGCCTTGAAGCTCATGTCCAGTCCCTTGACCGAATGGGTCAGTGCACCGACCGAGATGAAGTCCACGCCACACTCGGCATAGTCGCGCAGGGTGTCGAAGGTAATGCCGCCCGACGACTCCGTCTCGTAGCGTCCGCCCACCATCTCGACGGCCTTGCGGGTCATCTCAGGCGTAAAGTTGTCGAACATGATGCGGTCTACGCCACCCAAGTCGAGCACCTGCTGGAGTTCGTCGAAGTTGCGCACTTCGATTTCTATCTTCAGGTCCTTGCCTTTAGCCTTGCAATATTCCTTGGCGCGCGTGATGGCCTTGTCGATGCCACCTGCAAAGTCCACGTGGTTGTCCTTGAGCAGAATCATGTCGAAGAGGCCGATGCGGTGGTTCACACCTCCACCTATCTTGACGGCCATCTTCTCGAGGATGCGCATGCCGGGAGTGGTCTTGCGGGTATCGAGCACGCGGGTGTGCGTACCCTTGAGGCGTTCCTGATACTTGTGGGTCATGGTGGCGATGCCGCTCATGCGCTGCATGATGTTCAGCATCAGGCGTTCCGTCTGGAGGAGCGACTGCACCTTGCCTTCCACAATCATGGCCACGTCGCCAGGCTTCACCTCGGCGCCGTCGTTGATGTAAACCGTCACTTTCATCGTAGGGTCGAAGCGGCGGAACACTTCCTTGGCCACCTCGATGCCGGCCAGGATGCCTGCTTCCTTGATCAAAAGCTTCGACTTGCCCATCGCCGTCTCGGGGATGCACGAGAGGGTGGTATGGTCGCCGTCGCCTATATCTTCTGCAAAAGCCAGGTCGATGAGCCTGTCTATCAGTTCTTGTTCCTTATTCATTGGTCTTGTCAATTCTTATTTGATGTATAAAATATCTGTTATGTTCTCTACGGAAGAAACAATTCACACGGAAGTTTCCGTTGGCCGTCTGCAGGGTACCGACGATGAAGCTCGACTCATCGCGCTTGCCCTGATGCTTGACGTCGAACCTGCTTACCTTGTTGTTGGTAAAGAAGTCCGAAATAGCTCCTTCGGCACCCACCTTATCCAGCTGGGCAGGCTTGCTCAGGATGACCAAGTCCACCTTCTCGCCCAGATAGCGGTTCAGTTCCTGCGAGCTGCCTTTCTTGAAGGCTACCACTACGCCTACAGGAACATCCTGCGCCAGCAGGGAGGCAAGGCCCACCCACAAACTGAGCAGTAAAAAGATTACCCGTTTTTTCATATTACAAGCATTTACCTATGCAAAGATACAGATTTATTGCAATATACCACAAAAATGTTGTAATTTTGTTCGCTAATCCAATCAAAAAACAGCATGAAAACCATTCTACTCGTCGTAGGGAAAACCGTTGAGCCCCATTTCATTACCGCCATCGGCGACTACGTGCAACGCACAAAACGCTACCTGTCGTTCGACCTGGAAGTGATTCCCGAACTGAAGAGCACCAAGAGCCTCTCCGAGGAGGTGCAGAAGGAGAAGGAAGGCGACCTCATCCTGAAAGCTCTCCAGCCGGGCGACGTCGTGGTGCTGCTCGACGAAGGGGGGAAAGAAATGCGCTCCCTGGAGTTTGCCGACTACATGAAGCGCAAGATGAATACGGTGAACAAGCGGCTGGTCTTCGTCATCGGAGGGCCTTATGGCTTCGCGCCGAAGGTCTATGCCGCGGCCCACGAGAAGATGTCGCTCTCGCGCATGACCTTCTCCCACCAGATGGTGAGGCTCATCTTCGTGGAGCAGCTCTATCGGGCCATGTCCATCCTGAACGGAAGCCCTTACCATCATGAATAATTGAAAATGGAGAATGGAAAATTGAAAATGACCCGATTGGGAAATAATTCTCCATTCTCAATTTTCCATTTTCAATTAAATTACGATCTCGACACCTGGAACCCCTTGTCCGACAGGGACATCCCGACGAAGCGGGCACGCGGATTGGGCGCCTCGCGGGTCAGCGTCTCGCGGATGCGCAGGGCGGCCTGTGGGTCTTTGGCCACCATGTAGAGGTAACCTCCCCCACCCGCACCAGGCAACTTGTAGCCCAGCGTATAATCCTTTATCTTATTGATAATCTCTTCCACGGCGGGCGGATTGGTACCGCTGTCCAGGGCCTTGTTCTGCGTCCACGTCTTGCCCACCAGCTTGCCGAATGCCTCGAAGTCATTGCGCTGGATGGCTTCGGCCATGTCGAGCGCATGGGCTTTCATCTCGCCCAGCAGAGAGAGGTGCGGCCCCGAATTGAGGAACATGGAGCGCACGATTTCCGCCAGAATGCCTTTGGCCGTGCGGGTGATGCCTGTGTAGTAGAGCAGGTGGCACGCGCGATATTCGGGCTGGACAAACAAGTGGTCGGGCAACCAACGCACGAGGGGCTGCTGGACGAAGCCTGGCTCCGTCTGCAAGAGCTTGATGCCTTGAAGCACGCCGCCGTATTGGTCTTGCCAGCCACCTCCCGTGGTGAGCAGCTGCTCGAGGGCAAGAGTACGGCGACACACCTCATTCTTGTCCCACGACAGGCCGCAGAAATCGCTCAGCGACCCCAAGACGGTGGACGCCAGGATGGAGCTGGTACCCAACCCTGACCCCGCAGGGATGGCCGAGAGCAGGGTGATTTCAATACCCGTCCCAAAAGCCTGAAGCTGTTCGGCCAGCGTGGCGTAAGCCACTTCGGAGAACTTGGGCGAGAAGCCTGCCAGCACCAACGCCGCCTTGGGAATGGAGAAGGGCGAACCTATCTTGCAATAGTCATGCAATTCCTCGTACGTGCGAATGACCTCCATGGCGCCCATGTCGATGGAGCGGAGGATGATGTGGAAGTCCTGGCAGGGCTTGACATACACCTGCAGGGGCGGCTGGCCATTGAGCTCGACGGCGATGTTCACCACATGCCCGCCCGCAAAGAGCGAATAGGGAGGCGTGTCGGTCCATCCGCCCGCCATGTCGATGCGCACAGGGCTTCGTCCCCACACAATCTGGTCGCTATAGACGTTGAGCATGGGGTGGCTCTTATGTTCGTAGAGGTCGGCCAGCAGGCCTTCGCGGAGCAGGCCGAAGGCAGCCTGTTCGTCGGCCTTGTAGTCGGCGCCCCCCAGCTTGTCCACCTGCGCACGAAGCATGCGGTTGTGGATGCGTTGCATCAGCGGGGCATCGTCGGGCAGCGGAGCTGGCTTCGGCAGGTCGAGGCGATGGTATTCGCGCGCGGCGTCGGCCAGGTCGAGCTGGTAGAAGACGCTTTTCTCATAGTTCAAGGCCAGCAGTTCCCAGTTCTTCTTGGCGAAGGCTTCGCGTTGGGCATAGAGGCGGCGCAGGTCGGCACGGGCGGAAATCTCGTCGGCCGAGAGGCGTTCAGACGCCAGCCACTTCTGACGAACCTCCCACGAGGTAGGGTTAGTGGTCATCCAGGCAACCATCTGCCCCATCGTCTCCACATCGTACACTACAGGGAAGAGGGCAGCGGCCTGAAGGTCGTCGCGACGGCCGGACAGGTCGTCCAAGGTCAAGCCGCGCTCGTTCAGCCAGCAGAAGAAAGGAGTATTCAGATAGCAGGTGTCCATGGCGTCCAATGCCCCCTTGAAGGCATCGTCGAAGCCATAGGGGCGGACGGCCCATCCCCCACCCTGCAGGGGCACGATGTCGATGCAGGTACCGTCCGTCAGGGCCAGCGTCCAGTCGTTGTGGGGCACACCCGTGATAATCTGTCGGGCGCCCAACACCCACGTGGAGGGCACGCAGCTGTTTTCTATCCACACATCGTCGTTGCCCTCGATAAACTTGACGCCCACCTCGGCGTTCTGGGTGAAGATGGAGGCGCTGGGCTTCACCTTGCGGTGCATGATGCGCCGCTGGTCGGCCACCTTGCCTTGCAGGGCGACGGTGCTCGAAAGCAGCTCGCGGCTGGTGCCGTAGTGGTAGAACTCGCCGCCCGGCAGGGGCAGGATGGCTACCGACAGGGCGTTCAGCTCGTCGTCGGCAATGCGGGGATTGGCACCCAGCGCCCGACCGAAGTCGGAGTAGAGGTCGTAGTAGCGCAGGTCGGACCAGAGAACGGCAGGATCTGTCGGCCCTTCGGCCTTGAGCGAACGCTTCTTGAGCAGCTCGACGGCACGGTCGCTCAGGAGCCAGATGCCGATGTCCATCAGGAAGAGATGGGTTTGCGACAGGTCTTCGAGCTGGGCCAGCGAGGGCTTCTGAAGCATGTAGTCGAGCACCTCGGGCGTCTGGCGGCTGGAGACGAACACGCCGTGATGGGTGGCCAGCACGGGGTCTACCCACAGGCCGTAGCACACGACGTCGGCCTCGGGGATGTCCTGCAAGGGCTTCTCGGCGCGGATGTAGACGTCGCCGCTGGCAATGAGGGTACGGAGCGACTCGGGGGCACGCTCCATGATCTTTTCATAAAGGGGGAGTTGCAGGGAGAGCAGGTTCTGTCCCAGCTGCTGGCCGCGTGCCCAGCGGAACACTGGCAGGGGCGTCAGTATCTTGCCCGAGGGGGCGTAGGAAGGCAGGCGTCGGCTCTGTCCGCCGGCATGGAAAAGGATGCGCTTCTCGGCACGTGCCTCGGCCGGGCGGTGCTGTTCCCACTGGCGCAGGAGCCAGGTGGTGCCGCCACCCGAGCCCAGCTTCATGCCGACGGGGTCGGACGTATAAAACCATTCATCCGTATTCACGTGCTCCAGTTCGGAGAAGGCCTCCACCAGGTTGGGGGGCAATGACAAGAGTTTCTGCATATCTTCGCTTTTTGTAGTTTCTATAATTGGCTACAAAAATAACGATTTTTGCCGTATCAAGATGAAAGTTTGTTGTCTAAAAAAACGACCCTCGTCTTGATGCCGCCTCAGCACCCCTCGCCCACGGCCTCGGCCAGCAACGGAGGCAGGTCGAAGTGCGCCGCCTTAATGCGCCCGATCAGCTCCTTGCCCGCAGGGGTCGGCACGAAGTACATCTGACGCTTGTCCTCGCGCCCCACCTGGCGCACAATCAGTTCCTTGCTCTCGACGGAGCGGATGACTTTCGACGCGTTGGAGGCCGAAAGCCCCAAAGCCTCGGCCACCTCGCTGGAGCTCAGCTTGCCCCGCGACAGGAGCGTACAGAGCAGCATGCCTTCGTTGAGCGACAGGCCATAGGCCTGCTCAAACTGGGCCTCGAACTCGGCGATGGCCCGATAGATGTCGCGTATTTTACACAAAACTTCCATAATTGAGAATTGAGAATTGAAAATTGAGAATGGAGAATGGCGTTTCCGTTTTTTCCATTTTCCATTCTCCATTTTCAATTATCCATTAAATAAACAGGTTCACATTCGCCTGGTCGGCACGATCCATGTAGGTGGCCACGCCGCCCACGGTCACTTCGTCCAGCAGCTCCTCGCGGGCGATGCCCATCATGTCCATCGACATCTGGCAGGCGATGAACTCCACGCCCTGTGCCAGCGCCTGCGCACGGAGGCTCTCCAGCGAATCCACGCTCTTGCGCTTCATCAAGTAGCGCATCATGCGGCTGCCCATGCCCAGCATGTTCATCTGCGAGAGCTTCAGCTTCAGCGAGCTGGAGGGCAACATCCAGCCGAACATGCGGCCGAAGATGTCTTTCTGCACGGCGGGCTTATTCACTTTTTTCAACACGTTCAATCCCCAGAAGGTAAAGAATATGGACACCTTCTGACCCGTGGCGGCTGCTCCGTTGGCCAGGACGAAGGTGGCAAGCGCCTTGTCCAGGTCGTCACTGAAGAGGATCAGCGTCTTTCCGCGACCGCCATTTCCGCCATTTTCGGCCTCACAAACGCCGTTTCCTTTCTCCAAAAGCACGGTATAGCGTCCTTTCGACTCCGATTTTTCAATCAGTCGGTTGCCCGTCGTGTGGCACCAGGCCGAGGCGTCGCGGGCAAAACCGGCATCGGTAGCCACCACTTCCACGCGCTGGCCGGGCACGGCGGCGTCCATCGCCTCCTTGACCTTCATGATGGGGCCGGGGCATTGCAGGCCGCAGGCGTTGATGCGCACCACGGGGCGGTCGCACACGCACGACGCATTTTCAGCCTCTCTGTGCGACGCAGACGGCTCGCGGGTACAGGAACATGCCTCGGTGGGCAAAACGGGCGCTACGGCCGCGGAATAGGTCTTGTAGCCGCCAATCAGGTTGCGCACGTTGGTGTAGCCGCGCCCCATCAGGATGCGTTGCGCCAGATAGCCGCGCAAACCCACGGCGCAGAACACCACGACGGGACGGTCCGTAGGCACTTCGGCCAGGCGCTGGCGCAGGTTGTCGAGGGGAATATTCACGGCGCCAGGAATGGTGCCGAAGGTAAATTCCTCGGGCGTGCGGGTGTCGATGAGCACAAGGTCGTCTTTCTGCGCTGCCAGCTCGCGCCAGGTGATGGCGGGCATGGCTCCGCTCAGCAGATTGGAGGCCACATAGCCGGCGATGGCGATGGGGTCCTTGGCCGACGAGAAGGGCGGCGCGTAGGCGTGTTCGGTCTCCACGAGGTCGTACACCGTTCCGCCGTGCTTGATGAGCTGGGCTATCTGGTCGATGCGCTTGTCCACGCCCTCGTAGCCCACGCACTGGGCGCCATAGAGGCGGCCCGTCTTGGGGTCGAAGGTCAGCTTCAGCGTCAGGGGCAGGGCGTCGGGATAGTAGCCGGCATGCGAGCCGGAGTGGGTCACGGAGCTCAGGTAGTCCATGCCCAGCTGTTTCAGGCGCTTGGCGGCCAGGCCGGTGGAGGCCACGGTGAGGTCGAACACCTTGGCGATGGAGGTGCCGATGGCGCCCTCGTAGGCGGTGACGTTGCCCAGGGCCATGTTGTCGGCCACAATGCGTCCCTGTCGGTTGGCAGGGCCGGCCAGGTAGTTCAGCCAGGGCTTGCCCGTCAACGGGTGCGGGAACTCGATGGCGTCGCCCACGGCATAGATGTCGGGGGCAGAGGTCTGCAGGTACTCGTCCACCCAGATGCCGCCCGTCTCGCCCAGCTTCAGGCCCGCCTCCTTGGCCAAGGCCGTGGCGGGACGCACGCCGATGGAGAGCAGCACAAGGTCGGCCTGCAGGGTCTTGCCGCTCTTCAGGAAGACGGTGAGGCCCTCGTCGGTGCGGCGGAAGCTGGTGACACCCTCCTCCAGGTAGAGGCCCACGCCCTTCTCCACGAGGTGCTGGTGCACGGGGGCGGCCATGGAGTAGTCGATGGGGGCCATCACCTGGTTGCCCATCTCGACCACCGAGACGGCCACGCCGGCGTGGTGCAGGTTTTCGGCCATCTCCAGCCCGATGAAGCCCGCGCCCACCACGACGGCACGACGCACGCGCTTCTCCGTGAGATAGGCTTTGATGCGGTCGGTGTCGTCCACATTGCGCAGGGTGAAGATGCCCTCCTCGCCGATGCCCTCGAGGGGCGGACGCACGGGCGTGGCGCCGGGCGAGAGGAGCAGCTTGTCGTAGGTCTCCTCGTAGGTGGTGCCGTCGGCACGGCGCACGGTTACGGCCTTGCGGGCGGGGTCGATGGCCACAGCCTCGTTCTCCACGCGCACGTCGATGCGGAAGCGCTGCCCGAACGACTGGGGCGTCTGCACCAGCAGCTTGGCACGGTCTTCGATGACGCCGCCGATGTAGTACGGCAGGCCGCAGTTGGCGTACGAGATGTATTTTCCCTTCTCCAGCAGGATGATGTCTGCCGCTTCGTCCACTCTTCTCAGTCGGGCGGCGGCGGTTGCTCCGCCTGCCACGCCCCCAATAATCAGGTATTTCATAACGTTGTCTTGTTGTTGGATTTTCGTTGTTGTTTTCAGTTTCACGTCGCAAAGTAACGCATAATTTCCGAGAAAAAATAATTTCCAATGGAAAATTTATCGCAAAAGATATTATTTTCTTGAGGAAAGCATCGTTTTGCGGGGAGGAAAGCACCGTTTTGCGGAGGAGAGAAACACCATTTTGCGGGGGAGGAAACGCCTCCCCTGTTCCAACAAACTTTTTTCTGCCCAAAAAACTCAGAAAACACGAAGCGTTATAAGGTTTTTAACATTCAACAGTCAACAGTCAACAGTTCAACAGTTAGTCAAAATGAACTTCGACCTGAAAAGAAGAAAGTGTTAAATATTTTAATACTATATATAATATATAATATATATTATATATAGTATTAATTTTTGTCGCACGTTTTCTGATTTCTGATTTTACTTACTGTTGAACTGTTGACTGTTGAATGTTGAATGTAAAAGCGTTTTGCAAATGTCAAGCAAGAAAAGAGCAAAATAAACAGAAATAATTTTACACAAAAGTACAACTATTGCACATAAATCATTACAAGAACAGTACACATCCGTTACCACCCCAGCTTCTCCAGCCCTGCATCCTGATACCACTTCAGGGAGCGGTAGGCCGCATCGCGCTGAGTGCTGCTGCCGGGGATGTAATGAGTGATGCCGTTGGCACCCTCCATGGAGAACATGCCGACAAACTGGGAATAGTTCTTGGGCGTGGTGCTCCAGTAGGCAATGGCGGCGTCGAAGGCCTGCGTCCACGTGGCATACGAGGCATCGTCGAGCAGCTGCTCCATGAGTTGCTTCAGGTCGAAGTAGCCCACGTAGTCGCGGCTCCAGCCGTCGTGGTCGTAGTCGAATACAGCGGCTTTGAGTGCAGCGATATTCACCACCTCGTCAGGCAGGAGCTGGGCGGTGAGCGCAGCCAGCTGCTCGAGGGCATCGGTGCGCATCACGCAGATAGAAACACCACCTGTCCAATTCGTATTAGTAGGGGAAGTACCATCATAGATTTCCTCGTAGGCGGCAAAATAGGCCTTGGACATCTCGACCTCCGCCTGGTCGGCGGCCATCAGGGGCACCAGGCGTTCGTAGGGGGCGCCGGGGCCGGGGTTCTCGGTAGGCGAACCGATGTAGTAGTCGGTAAAGCTGCGCAGCTCGTAGGCCACCTCGACGGACGACATGAAGCAGGCGTCGAACATCAGGAAATCGAGATGCGGGGCCGACTGGAGGACGGTCACCAGCTCGGAGAGGTTCATGCGATGGTCGCCGTCGGTCTTGTCCTGCCCCACCCAGCGGGTCGAGACCTCTCCGTAGGGCACCCATCCGTCGGCGTGCGACCAGTAGATCAGGCCGTAGCTCTCGGCCAAGAAGTCGGGGTTGGCGAAGACGGCGTCGAACACTTCAAGCGTCTCGTCCACACCCACGGAGTTACGGTCGGCGTAGGTGCGCACCACGTCCTCCACCACCTGCCCGTTCTGCTTCTTCAGCTCCACGAGGCGGGGCGAGCTGCCTGTATCGATGTAGACAAGCAGGTGCAGGGTGCCGTCGGGCACCTGCGCCATGCCTTCCTCCATTTCGGCCAGGTCTTGCAGGGCAAAG
Source organism: Mediterranea massiliensis (assembly GCF_900128475.1). GTDB lineage: Bacteria > Bacteroidota > Bacteroidia > Bacteroidales > Bacteroidaceae > Bacteroides > Bacteroides massiliensis_E. Next base: position 520,709 of record NZ_LT635836.1, read on the forward strand.
GAAGAGAGGTTGTTGTCGGCCGCCAGATAGACCAGCACTGTCCGCTTGAAGGGCGAAGGTTCGGGAGCCTCCTCCTTGTCGCACGAGGCCAAAGCCAGCAGCGACAACAGCATCACCACGAGAACGTTGCGTCTGAACATAGGGCCACCGGTTTAGTCTTGCGGTTTCTCGAACTTGAACTCGTCGGGCTCGATAGCCTGAAGCGTCTGCTTGCTTTTCTGATAGCCGGACTTCACCTTGGCAGCTTCCTTCTCGAGCTTGCCCTTGTTTTCCGAGAAGTAGATGACGCACGTATAGTTGGGCTTGTTCATCTGATACTCCAGGTGGTTCTTCAGCTGGTAGGAATACATGTCGCGCTGGGGCAGGAAGCCGTTCTTGTCCAGCACCACGCTGTCCAGCAGCTGGACGGGGGTGTAATAGACCACCGTATCGCTGAACGAAGCCGCCACCCCGAACACATACACGGGTTTCTCCTTTTCCTTATCCTTGTCTTTCTTCATCGTAAAGGCCGAGCAGAGCACAAAGGCCAGGGCCAGGGCCATAATCACACGCAGGTATTTCATATCCGTTCTTGTTCTTCAAAAATCCGACAATACATTTATAGCGGCAAAGGTAACAAAAAAAACCGGCAGGACTGCATGTCGCTGCCGGTTTTTGAAATCTTTCGTTTGTCGGAAACCGATATTCCTACTTATCCCAAATAAGATTTGAGCAATTTGCTACGATTACTTTGTCTCAGTCTTCTGATTGCTTTTTCCTTGATCTGGCGCACACGCTCACGGGTCAGCCCGAATTTGTCGCCGATTTCCTCCAGGGTCATTTCCTGTTGTCCGATGCCAAAGAACATCTGTATGATTTCCTTTTCGCGCTCGGTCAGCGTAGAAAGTGCTCTATCAATTTCCCTCGCAAGAGACTCGTTCACCAACGAGCGGTCAGCCATAGGCGAATCGTCGTTCACCAGAACATCCAGCAGGCTGTTGTCTTCTCCTTCGACGAAAGGCGCGTCGACCGATATGTGGCGGCCGGACACCTTCAGTGTGTCGGAGATTTTGTCGACAGGGATTTCCAGCTCATCGGCCAGCTCTTCGGGCGACGGACGGCGTTCGTTCTCCTGCTCGAACTTGGAGAAGGCTTTGCTGATCTTGTTCAGCGAGCCCACCTGGTTGAGCGGCAGACGCACGATACGCGACTGTTCGGCCAGGGCTTGCAGAATGGACTGGCGTATCCACCACACCGCGTAGCTGATGAACTTGAAACCACGTGTCTCATCGAACTTTTCGGCTGCTTTGATCAGACCCAGGTTGCCTTCATTGATCAAGTCGGGCAAACTCAAGCCTTGGTTCTGATACTGTTTTGCGACAGATACGACGAAACGCAGATTGGCACGTGTCAGTTTCTCCAGTGCGACACGGTCACCCTTACGGATGCGCTGAGCGAGCTCCACTTCTTCTTCGACGGTAATGAGGTCCTCACGCCCGATTTCCTGCAAATACTTGTCCAGAGAAGCGCTCTCTCGGTTAGTGATACTTTTGGTAATTTTTAGTTGTCTCATTCTTCTATACACATATTGGGTTGACAAAGTTACGACAAAAAATCGGAATACTGCCAATCTTTTGCCTTCTTTTTTCAATCCGGTTCAACAAAAAGTTCGGAAAGCCCTTTCCTCGCTCCCCCATCCTACTACAAAAAGAGTGCCGACAAGCAACTTGCCGGCACTTTCTACAAGATAAATTAAACAAACTTCAACCTTCTTACCTTATCAAAAGAGTCTAACTTATCTTATGATTAATGTAAACCAAATATATGCTGTCTGGCGCTTATTCCTGGCTCAGGTCGACCGCATAGCTGGCGCGCTTGCCCGAGGGGAACATACCGGTGATGAAGAGCACCTGCTCGGGGGTCTGCGTGGCAGCCTTGAGCACGTCTTCCAGGTCTTCGACCGTCTTCATCGGCTGGCCGTTGGCCTTCAGGATGATGAAGCCCTTGCGGATGCCCGCGTCGGCCATCTTGCCGTCGCTGACGCCTGTCACTTCGAGTCCGTAGCCCAGGTTGAGCTGGCGGCGCAGGTCGGCGTCAACCGGCTTGAAGGCAGCACCCAGGATTTCCATACCGGCATTCTTGACAACCTTTGTGTTGCCCTGGGCGTTCTTCAGCGTGATGGTCACTTCCTTTTCCTTCTTGTCGCGGACAATGGTGAGCTGCACCTTGTCGCCCGGACGATGCTTGGAGAGGGCTTCCTGCAGGTCGGTGAACTTGTGGAGCTTCTTGCCGTCCAGCTTCGTGATGACGTCGTTTTCCTTCAGGATACCTGCAGCTGAACCACCTTCTATGACTTGAGCCACCAGGATACCATCCTTTACGCCCAGCTCTTCCATGCGCTTCTCCATCTCCTTCACCACTTCGTCGTCCATCTGCAGGTCGGTCGTGAAGTCACCGCCCTTGATGCCCAGCAGGGCACGCTGTACGGTACCATATACCTTGAGGTCGGAAACGACCTTCGTCATCAGGTTGGTAGGGATGGCAAAGCCATAGCCCGAATAGGCGCCCGTAGGCGAGTAAAGCATGGCGTTGATGCCCACCAGTTCGCCGGCGGCGTTCACCAGGGCACCACCACTGTTACCCGAGTTGATGGCGGCATCCGTCTGGATGAACGACTGGATGCTGGCAGCCTGTCCGTTGGCGGCCGTCGTGCCGATGGAACGTGCCTTGGCACTCACGATACCTGCCGTGACGGTAGAGTTCAGGTTGAAGGGGTTGCCCACGGCCAATACCCACTCGCCCACCTTCAGGGCATCGGAGTCGCCCACAGGGATGGTGGGGAAGTCGTCGCCCTCAATCTTCAGCAGGGCCAGGTCGGTGTCGGGGTCGGTACCGATGACACGTCCCTTCAGTTCACGTTCGTCGTTGAGCTTGACGGTGATTTCGTCAGCACCCTCGACCACGTGGTTGTTCGTCACGATGTATCCGTCCTTCGAGATGATGACGCCCGAGCCGAAGCCCACACGCGGCTGCGTCTGAATCTGGCGTTGCTGGCCGCGGCCGTCGCCGAAGAACCAGTCGAAGAAGTCGGGTTGCGTCTGGATGGTGCGCGTCTTGCTCAGCTCCGTAGCGCGGATGTGAACCACGGCGTGTACCGAACTTTCGGCGGCCTTCGTCAGGTCGACCGGCTGGGCATTGGCGGCACCCAGACCTGCCAATCTTATATTATTGGGGTTCTGCTGGAAAAGCTCGCTGAAAGCGGCATTCTCCATCTGTTGTCTGGCCATCAGCTTGTAGGCCGTAAACCCACCTATCGCGGAACTCAGGAGTACGCCTGCTGCCACTCCCATTACCATTTTCGTTGTCCGTTTCATAATCTTATCTCTTTAAAGTGTTAATATTCGAGTTCGTTTTAACTTTATGACGTTAAAATAACGACAAAAACCGTTCAGTTATTCACCCTGTCATACTTTTTTGTTCTCTTTTAACAGAGCCTATTTTGAGCTTAACAGCGATTAACGGCCCAAGCTGCCAAATTAGCATTTCTGCACGTTTCCTGCCACGTTAACACTTTGAGCGTTAGAGGCTAAAAAAAATGTTTCCACCTCTAAAGAGATGCTTCACGCCCTGCGGAGAGGAGTCAATAGTTCAGGTACTCGATGTCCATGTGATAGCTCCAGCGGTCGAAGTACAGGTTGCCGCCGGCCCACTCCACCTCGCCGCGCTGGAAGTCCACCGTCTCGCTTCGCGGATATTTCTTTTCGGGCACCAGCGGCATGCCATAGTCCTGGTTCACCACCATGCGCCACGAGTCGATGCCGCCCAGGTAGAAATGGGGCTTGCCCACTTCCTCGGCATAGGTTGCCAGGCCGAACGACTGGTCGACAGGCACCCATCCGATGCCTTCGAAGTAAACCTCGCCCCAGTCGTGCAGGTTCCACGCGCCGGGTTGCATCATGAAGCCGCTCTGGAAGTGGGCAGGGATGCCCGACAGACGGCACAGGGTGACAAAGAGCAGGGTCACCTGCCCGCAATCGCCATGACCGTTCTCCAGCACATAGAGGGGGATGTTGTCGATGGTCGAGTACTCGCGCGCCGAAGCCCAGGGGAAGTGGTAGTGCACCCAGCGGAAGATGCGGCAGGCCTTCAGATAGGGATTGTCCTCGCCTTCTGTCAATTTGTCAGCCAACTGACGCAGGCGGGTCGTGAAGACGATGTGGCGGTCGCGTTCGGACGTATAGTATTTGTAGAGTTCCGACGAGGTGTCGTAGGGTTGCACGTCGGAGGGACGGATGTCGTGCCACTCGCCGTAGGAGGTGTATTCGAACGTTTCCGAGAAGACCGTGGGCTGTCCGCTCACCGCCCGCTTCTCCATGTAGAGGGTGCTGTGGGCCGTGCCTTCCGTGGTGAGCGTGTACGAAGGTTCGCTGGCCGCGATGAGCTTCACGTCCTGCTGGCGGGGTATGTCCGTGCGGGGAAAGGGAAGCCAGCAGCGCACCACCTCGCCCGCAGGTACGGCGTTGGTGTCGACGGTCAGCGTATAGGTGACGCGCATGCGCTTGGGAGCCGCCAGGCAGGAGTCGCCACGTCCGTCGGTGGCGGCCAGAATTTCGGGCAGGTTCTCGGCATTCACACGGTCGCTGGTACTCGCCTGCTCACCCTCCATCGCCAGCTTCCGTTCGCGGCACAGGGAGTCGATGCGGAAAAGGTTGGGACCCGCATTGCGGAAGTAGCGCTTCTCGCCATCGAGCATCATGCACTCCAACGCGCCCGACTCTTCCCATTGGCGCATCTGCTCGTCGGTCACGTCGGGCAGGTAGCGGCGGATGTAATCTTTCACTTGCGCCTCCGTCAGGCAGAAATCAGTCAGGAGGCGTTGGTGCAGGTCGGCCTCCCACGAGTAGGAAGCGTCGGACGCCTTGCGATTGCAAGCCGAAAAGGCCAGCAGAAACAGGACAAGATAAAGCAGATTCTTCATACATTTAATGGAAAATGGAGAATTGAAAATGGAAAATGAACACACGCACACGGCTATTCTTCATTTTCAATTCTCAATTATCAATTATCAATTATTAATTATTAATCACTACCCCAATGCCAGGCAGGTCGGGCAAGGTAATCTTTCCCTTGACCACCTCCATGCCTCGGAAGCGGTCGTTGGCTATGAGCAGGTTGCCGTCGAGGTCGGCAAAATCGACCGCGGGCGAGAGTTGGGCAGCTGCCGAACAAGCACACGAAGTCTCCGTCATGCAACCTACCATCACCTTCATGTCCAACGCACGCGCCAGGTTGAGCATCTTCCACGCCTCGCGCATGCCTGTACACTTCATCAGTTTGATGTTGATGCCCGTATAGGCTCCCTTCAGCGCAGGTACATCCTTCAGGCGCTGGACGCCCTCGTCGGCAAAGATGGGCAGAGGACTCTGCTGGGTAATCCAGGCGATGTCGTCTATCTGCGCCTTGGGCATGGGCTGCTCCACCATGACGATGCCCTGCTCCTTGAGCCAGTGTATCTCGTCGAGGGCATGCTGGCGGTCGGTCCACCCCTGGTTGGCGTCGACGGCAATGGGCAGGGACGTGACCGAACGGATGGTCTCGATCATCTCCTTGTCGTTGTTGCCTCCGAGCTTCACCTTGAGGATGTTGAAACGGTCGGCACACTCCTTTGTCTTTTCGCGCACCACGTCGGGCGTATCGATGCCGATGGTGAAGGTGGTCGACGGGGCCTTATCCTTGTCCAGCCCCCATATTTTGTACCAGGGTGCCTGCAAGAGTTTGCCCACAAGGTCGTGCAGGGCGATGTCTACGGCCGCCTTGGCCGCCGCGTCGCCCTCCGACAGGCCGTCGACGTAGGTCAGGATGTCTTCTATCTGGAAGGGGTCCGTAAACTGGCCGAGGCCGTCCTGCACTTTCTTCAGGAAAGCCATCACGCTGTCCACCGAGCCCAATTCCTTTTGCAGATAAGGTGGCATGGAGGCTTCGCCATAGCCGATGATGCCGTCATACTCCAGCTCCACCTGCACGTCGGGCGTGGTGCTGCGCGAGTAGGTAGCTACCGTGAAGACGTGGCGTAACTTCAGTTCGTATGGGAAGAAACGCAGCTTCATGGTAGCGGTCGTGCTGCTCTTGTTGATATTGAACCAAGGGGTATGCTTCCGCTCGCCTGCCAGCGCTTCGTTGATGACCATACCCGAACCCAATGCGGCAAAGGCCGCCGTCTTCAAAAAATCTCTTCTGTTCTGCATCGTTTTATTTCGTTTTAAGAGTTAGACTTTCCTTCTGTATGCTACCATTGATAATAGGGATTGCGGTCCGTAGTGTTCAGGCCCTTCTCCTGATTGATGGAGGGCAGGACGCGCACGGCAAAGAGCAGACGCCCCAGGTTGTAGGCATCGAACAGCTCGTCCTGCGGGTCGAAGCTGCTGACGTGTACGTCGCCCTGCGAATGGATGAACCGCTTGCCGCCCACGTACAGGGCCACGTGCACCACCCGCTCCTTGCGCTCGGCCGTAGCCTTGCGTCCGAAGAAGATCAGGTCGCCGGGCTCGAGGTTCGAGAAGTCGGGCGCGATGTCGATGTGCTGCCCCACGTAGGCCTGTTGCGAGGCATCGCGGGGGATGATGATGTCGTGCAGGTAGAGCACCGTGCGCACAAAGCCGCTACAATCCACTCCCTTCGACGAGGTGCCCGCCCACAGGTAGGGCACACCCATCAGCGTGTAGGCCGTGCGGATGATGCTGGCGGCATCCTGCTTCAGGTCCTTGCGCCACTCACGCTCGGGCAGGGCGGCCGACTGCTCCACATAGCCCCGACGGCCGTCGGGATAGGACACCCGATAGAAGTCGCCCTTCGTGCCTTCCAGCTTCAGGCGGTCGCCAGCCACGATGTCCGACACCGTCTGCGAGCGGCGGTCGGGCTCCGAGTAGACAAAGCCGTAGTGCGCGGTGATGACCAGCTTCTTCGCGCGGTTCCATGCCGTCAGTTCTTCGCGGGTGACGGGCAGGACGCTGACGCGATGCGTCCAGGCGATGTAGTCGTCGGGGGTCTGGACGCGATACCAACCGTCGCGTTCGAGCAGGCGCACGGGCATGCCCAGCAGGGCTTGCGTCATCATCTCCGACGAGTAGTCGGGCTGGATGCGCAGGCTGGCTACGGACAGGTTGATGATGCCGTAGGTCTTACCGTCCAGCGCCTTCTCGTCGGGCAACAGGCGCAGGCTGTCCACCACTTCATATCCACGTTCCTTCAGGGAAGAGAGCAATTCGTCTTTGGCTTCGTCCGAGGTCGTCACGCCGCGGAGCAACAATTTCTTTTCTCCCGCCAGGGAGTAGTCCACATCGAAGAGGGCCACCCGCTTGTCGGGGGCAAAGCGTGCCTTCAGGTCCTGTCCGATACCAAGCACTTCGGCGGGCACAGTCTCTTCCTGCGCCAGTGTCGGAGTCATAAAATAAGAGGAAAACGTCAAAAATGCCGCAACGGCAATGAGCTTGTTCATGTCAATGTTTTGTTTGGAAGTTCTATTTTGATAGCAAATCTACGAAATATTTCGGTAAATCCTATATTTTTGCCACGAAAATCGTACCTTTGTCCCCCATAAAGCAGTTGGCCGGTCTGTCGCTTGCACCCTGCGTGCATGAGGAAAGTCCGGGCAACACAGAGCATCCTACTTCCTAACAGAAAGCTGTCCGCGAGGGTAGAGTAACGCAGAAGAAAACAACCGCCCCCTTCCTTCGGGGAGTCGGGCAAGGGTGAGAAGGCGGGGTAAGAGCCCACCAGCCTCGTGGCGACACGAGGGCTGTGCGTCTTAGGAGTTGTAAGGTCATGTAAACCGACGCCAAGAGAGTTGCTCGCTCCATGTCGGAGGGTAGACCGCTAAAGCCGCTATGGTGACATACGGCGCAGATAAATGACAGGCACCTGGTCCGCTTGCGGACGAGGCACAGAACCCGGCTTACAGGCCAACTGCTTTTCTTTATATATATAATGTATAGACCTGCCTCCGCCATGAACCAACGAATCGCAAGACTTTGGAAATTCCTCACCGATGACATCTGGCGCATCACCGAAGACGAGGTGAACAAAACCACCTTCTCCGTCTACACCGTCATCAAGACCATCTACCTCTGCATCAACCGCTTCACCAAGGACCGACTGGCCAACAAGGCCGCCGCCCTGACCTACAGCACCCTGTTTGCCCTCATCCCCATCCTGGCCGTGGTTTTTGCCATCGCCCGCGGGTTCGGCTTCGACAACGTGATAGAACACGAGATAGCCACCGGCTTCGGTGGCCTGAACGAGACGAGCAGCGCCATCGTGAACATCGTCAACACCTACCTGTCGCAGACGAAGAACGGCATCTTCATCGGCGTGGGCCTCATCATGTTGCTCTGGTCGGTGCTCAACCTGATCAACAACATGGAGGTGACCTTCAACCGCATCTGGCAGGTGAAGAAGGCGCGGAGCGTCTACCGGCGCATCACCGACTACTTCTCCATGCTGCTGCTCATCCCCATCCTGCTGGTGCTCTCGGGCGGTCTTTCCATCTTCATGAGCACCATGCTGAAGAATGTGGAAGACTTTACCCTGCTCGCCCCGCTGGGCAAGTTCCTGGTGCGGCTCATCCCCTTCGTGCTCACGTGGTGCATGTTCACGGGCCTCTACATCTTCATGCCCAACACCAAGGTACACTTCAGGCACGCCCTCATCTCGGGCATCCTGGCGGGTACCGCCTATCAGGCCTTCCAATTCCTCTACATCAGCGGCCAGTTGTGGGTGTCGCGCTACAACGCCATCTACGGTAGTTTTGCCGCCCTCCCCCTGCTGTTGCTCTGGCTGCAGATATCGTGGACCATCTGCCTCTTCGGCGCCGAGCTGACCTATGCGGGGCAGAACATCAACAACTTCAGCTTCGACAAGGACACGCGCAACATCAGCCGCCGCTACCACGACTTCGTGGCCGTGCTGATGATGTCGCTCATAGCCAAGCGCTTCGACCGCGGCGAGGAGCCCTATACGGCCGAAGAGATTTCGGAGGAATGCCAGATACCCATCCGCCTCACCCGACGCCTCTTCGAGGAGCTGCAGGAAGTGAAGCTGGTGCACGAGGTGGCCACCGACGCGAAGAGCGAGTCCATCGCCTACCAGCCGTCGGTCGACGTCGGCCGGCTGAACGTGGCCCTGCTGCTCGAACGCCTGGACTCACACGGCTCCGAGGACTTCAAGATAGACAAGGAACATGCCTACAACGAACAATGGACAGCGCTGATGAAGGCGCGCGAAGAATATTACCGGCATGCGCAACAGGTATTGCTGAAAGACTTGTAGCCATCCCCCTCCGCCGAGAGGTACGGACATAAAAAAAGGGCTCCGCTGAGCCCAACCTTTGTTAACCTTAAATCTAATACTATGAAAAACACATTGCAAAGATACGGCCTTTCGGCCAACTTGCAAACTTTCCAACTAAAAAAGCGTGTTATATAACATGTTTTAGCAGATTTAGATATTTATTAGTGAAAATACGCTGAGCTTACCAACAGGAAAAGCCATTTTCTGCCACAATTCTGATTAATTCCGTATCTTTGCCCTGAAATTTGCGACTGGCACTAAACATATGAAACGGTTTTGTTTATCTTTTATTCTATTTCTCGGAGTCACTATAAGTTGGGCAGACAATAGTGACAATCGTCAGAAGATAATCCTGGACACCGACATGGTGGAACTTTTCGACGACGGCATAGCCATGATGATGCTGGCCAAAGCGCCCAATATAGACTTGTTAGGCGTTACCGTAGTGGCAGGCAACACGTGGGTTTCAGAGGGAACCGCTTATGCCATCCGCCAACTGGAAGCGATTGGCATCACAGACATACCAGTATTGCAAGGCGTTCGTTTGTCATTTGCCCCCAATCGGGTTGAAAACATGAGAGAAGAAATCCAGCTGTTTGGTTTCGGCGAAGGGTATTCAGGCTCATTTGCTTATGAAGAACCTACCTTCTGGAAGGATGTTTACACCTCCCGTTACAAGCAAGAGCCCACCTTCGGGCCAACCGACATGCATGCTGTCAATTTTATTATCGAACAAGTAAAACGATATCCTCACGAAGTAACAATCCTGGCCATTGGCCCTTGCTGTAATTTGGCAATGGCCGTCAGAATGGCCCCCGAAATCATTCCGCTTATCAAACGGGTGGTTTATATGGGTGGGGCTTTTACAGTGCCGGGCAACACAACGCCTGCCGCCGAATTTAATTGGTGGTATGACCCAGAAGCTGCGCGAATAGCCCTACGGTCTCCTTTTAAAGAACAGATTGTAGTGGGATTGGATGTCTGCAATCAGATAGAGTTACGAAAAGACCGCTATGAGCGAATTGTCGGACTATTGACCAAAGAAAAATTCCAAGCCATGTTGCATGACAATTTTCTGCAAACGACCTTTGAGGAACGTCCAGAAACGGTATGGCACATTTGGGATATTGTAGCTGCCGCTTTATGCGTGGAACCTTCCATCCTGAAACGTGAGATGACGCGTCACATAGACATCAATACCCAGCAAGGACTTTCCTATGGGCAGTCGTTGGCTTTTGCACATAATTCGCCCACTGGCACACAACCTGTACGGATCGTGATAGCAGTGGACGAAAAAAGATTGTGGCAATTGATCGAAGAATCTTGCCGTTCGTTCTGATTGGATGCCCGACGGCATTCAGCCTTCTTCGCCTGCGCAAGTCAATAGTGATTATACGATACCACCTTATCCAGGTCCTTGCGCGACTTCTTGCGCTTGGGCTTGGCCGCATAGCCCACGACGACATCGAGCAACAGGCGTTTCCCCGCAGGAATGCCCACCAGCCGCTTCATCTCTTTCTCGTCGAACCACCCCACGATGCACGAGCCGAGGCCCTCACTCTCGGCAGCAAGCGTGATGTGGGCGGCGGCGATACCAATATCTATCAGGGGAAAATACTTGTCCTTGATCTTCGCGCCGAGGAAAGAAGTGAGGTTCATCGACTCCTCAACAATGAGAATATGTACGGGCGCCTCCTTAGCAAATTGGTTCATACCCAACCCCGCGGCGGCCTTCCCCACCCTTCGTGCGAGTTCAGGGTCGTCCACCACCACAAACTTCCAAGGCTGGGCATTGCAAGCCGAAGGAGCCAGACAAGCTGCCTGAAGGATGCGATCCAACTTTTCGCGCTCCACAGGTCGGTGCTCGTAGGCACGATCACTCTGGCGGCTGGCCGCCAATTGCAGAAAATCCATCGTTATCTCTCCATCTGTAATTTATGACTGGTACTGGATCATACGGCTGATGTACTTGCCGATGATGTCAAACTCTAAGTTCACTACCGAACCCACCTGAATGGCGTGGAAGTTGGTATGTTCAAAGGTATAGGGAATGATGGCCACCTGGAAGGTGTCGTCCGTCGGATTACACACCGTCAAACTGACGCCGTTGACCGTCACCGAACCTTTGTCCACCGTGATGTAGCCCCTTCGGGCCATCTCCTTGTCGAACGCATAGCGGAAGGTGTAGTAATAACTTCCCTCGGCGTCTTGCACACCAATACATGTAGCGGTCTGGTCCACATGCCCCTGCACGATATGCCCGTCCAAACGGCCGTTCATCAGCATGCTTCGCTCTACATTCACCTCGTCGCCCACCTGTAGCATCCCCAGGTTGGAACGATCGAGCGTCTCTTTCATGGCGGTGACGGTGTACGTATCATTCGTCAAGGCCACCACGGTAAGACACACGCCGTTATGGGAGACACTTTGGTCAATCTTCAATTCGTCCACAAACGAACACTTAAATGTAAAATGAACATTTTCCTGCTCTTTTACCATTGCCACCAGCGTGGCGCATTCTTCGACTATTCCAGAAAACATAAACTATCTAAATTTAGAATATTACGATATCCATTCTTGTGTGGACAAAGATACAATAACATTTCGGTATGGACATAAAAAAAACGGAGCTTTTCACAAAGTCCCGTTTCCAGTTTTCAATAGGTATTAGTTTTTTTTAAGGTAAAAAGATTGTTTTCAGGATAACGCTGCAAAGATAGACCCTTTTCACATCACTGGCCAAATAAAAAAGCATGTCCTATAACATGTTTTCTCATATTTTTTTGGTTTTATTAGGATTTTACCCCTCCCGGCCGTATCCTTCTTCCGCCGTATCGTGATGTTTCAGCACTTTGGCGTCGATAAAGAAAACAATCTCTTCGGCAATGTTCGTAATATGGTCGCCCGCACGCTCCAGTTTGCGGAAAACGCTGGCTAGGTCGATGCAGGACAAAGCTGCCTCGGGATGTTTCTGGATGTATTCAGCCAACAGAACAGAAGCGTTGGCATTGATTTCGTCCAGCAAATGGTCTTTCGCAAAAACGGATGTAGCCAGCTCCTGGTTCTCCTCCTGAAGGGCGCGTTTGGCCAGTTCAAGCATGGAGAGCACCTGGCTGATCATCTCCTGCAGGCGCACTTGCCTGATGAGGTCGGCATCGAGCGTCAATTCCTTTTCACTCAACGCAAAACGGGCCACGCCTTCGGCAAAGTCGCCCAGACGCTCCAGGTTCGTATTGATTTTCAGCATGGCCAGCACAAAACGCAGGTCGATAGCCACAGGCGTATAAAGGGCGATGATATCCTCCACATCGCTGTCTATCTTCAGCTCAAAGGCATTGACCCGACGTTCATGCACAAGCACCTGCTGAGCCAACTCCTTGTCCAGCGTAAGTACCGATTCGCCGGCACGATCCAGTTGGTTGTAAACCAACGTCCACATTTCGTCTATCTCTTTCTTCAACAAAACCAGTTCACTTTCGATGAATTTTACCATAATACTATTCTGTTTTAGTTACTAATTCGTTTTTAAAATTGCCTCAAAGTTAAGCAAAATCCCCATTAACCGAAACGTCCTGTGATATAATTCTGCGTCTGCTCTTTTTTCGGGTTGATAAAGATGGTCTTCGTGTCGCCATACTCCACCATCTGCCCCATGTAGAAGAAAGCCGTCTTATCGCTTACACGGGCGGCCTGCTGCATGTTATGAGTCACGATAACAATGGTGTAGTCGTGCTTCAGCTCGTGTATCAACTCCTCTACCTTGGTTGTCGAGATGGGGTCGAGCGCCGAAGCCGGTTCGTCCATAAGAAGCACCGAGGGGGATACTGCCATGGCCCGAGCTATGCACAAACGCTGCTGCTGACCACCCGAAAGAGCATACGCCGACTCTTTCAACTTGTCTTTCACCTCATCCCACAAGGCGGCACCACGCAAGCTTTCCTCCACACGCTGACGAATGAATTGGGTATCGGTCACCCCATTCACGCGCAGGCCATAGGCTACATTCTCGAATATACTCTTGGGAAACGGGTTGGGACGCTGAAAAACCATGCCAACGTCCTTACGCAACTCATCCACATTCACCCCTTTGCCGTAGATGTCTTGCCCGTTGATTTGAACGCTTCCGGTCAGACGCGTATCGGGTATCAGGTCATTCATCCGGTTCAACAGACGAAGGAAGGTAGACTTGCCACATCCCGACGGGCCGATGAAAGCCACCACGGATTTTTCCTCTATATCCATGCTGATATTTTTCAACGCATGAAAATCGCCATACCAGAAGTTCACGTCACGGGTTTCAATGATATTCTTCATATATTTGGATATTTGATTATCGATAAATTTCCATTTTCTAATTTGATTTTACTTTCTTCTCAAAATACTTGCGCAGAGCATTGGCCAACAGGTTGACAAACAAGATGATGACAATGAGCACCAAGGCCGTGCCATAGGCAATGGGCAGCTGGGCATCGATGTCCGTACCACTGGTCGAAATCACATACAGGTGATAGGGCAATGCCATACACTGGTCAAAAATGCTTTGTGGCAACCGAGGCAGGAAGTAAGCGGCACAAGTAAACAGAATAGGCGCCGTCTCGCCCGACACACGCCCCAAAGCCAGAATAAGGCCGGTAATGATGTTAGGCATACCCATCGGCAAGATGACATGCCAGATGGTCTGCAACTTCGTGGCGCCCAAGGCCCGGCTTCCCTCACGCATGCTGTCGGGTATCGCCTTCAAAGCTTCCTCAGTAGTACGGATAACCAACGGTAAGCTGAGCAGGCCCAACGTGAGCGAACCGGCCAGGATGCTGTCACCAAAATCGAGCCAGTTGACAAACAAGGCCATACCGAACAAGCCAAACACAATGGACGGGATGCCGCTCAGGTTATTGGTCATCATCCGGATGAAGCGAACCACCCACCCCCGTTTGGGAGCATACTCATTCATATAAATGCCGCTCATCACTCCTACAGGGAAAGCGAACAGCGCACTACCCACCATGAGATAAAACGTACCTACAATGGCCGGCCAGATACCGCCTGCCGTCATACCGTCGGCCGGAGCCGTCGTCAAGAAGTCCCAACTAATGACCCCTATACCTTTATATATAATAAAGAACAGAATAGCAAAGAGCACCAACACGACACTCAGACTCAGCAAACGGAACAAACCGAAAGCTATACCTTGCGAAACACGTTTTCGATTGACTGACATAATCTTATTTCTATATTTAAATCCTTACTTTCTCTTCGACACCGCCTCCACCGTAAAGTTAATCAGCAGACTAATGAAAAACAGCACCACGCCCAAGAGGAACAACGACGCGTAATGTGCCCCCCCCGCGGGAGCCTCACCCAGTTCGGCAGCAATCGTAGCGGGAATGGTGCGAAGCGGTTCAAGGATGGAAGACGGTATCACGGCCGCATTGCCTGTCACCATCAACACGGCCATCGTCTCGCCCACAGCGCGTCCGATGCCCAACACGACACCCGACGTAATACCCGATATGGAGTAAGGTATCACCACTCTATAAATAGTCTGCCATTGCGATGCGCCCAGCGCCAGACTGGCCTCGCGCATAGCCCGGGGACAGTTACGCATGGCATCTTCCGTCACGGTGATTATCGTAGGCAAGGCCATGATGGCCAGCACGATACTTCCCGCCAAGCCACTTTCACCCACAGGTAGGTTGAACACTTGTTGAAGCAAAGGCACGATGACTATCAGGCCGAAGAAGCCATAAACTACAGATGGAATACCGCTCAACAGCTCGATGACCGGCTTCAAGACGTTACGGATTTTAGGATGGGCCACTTCAGACATATAGATGGCCACGGACAGTCCGAAGGGTAAAGCTATCAGAATGGCAAATAGGCTGACCCAAAGCGTACCCGTTATCAAGGGCAAGAAACCGAACAAGGGTGCGGGCGTAGCAGTCGGAAACCATTCCGCACCGGCAAACACGTCCTTCGCCGAGATGGTGTTATCTTTCATCAAATACACTGAGTCATTGTGCTCCACAAACTGTTCGGGAACAAAAGCCACCATACCAGGCGTACGGGCTACCAACCCTGTGATACATGCGCCCGCATTCTCGTAAGACGCTCCCAACTGCTCTTCCGTGAAATACCGCTCAGCGTCCTCCAGACGAAACAGGCGGATGGGGACATCCTCTCCCCCTACATCCTTCCAATTGGTAATCTCGCCGTCAAACACATCCTTAATCTCCTCGGGAGTCAGCTCGTCCACTCCGGTACCTTGATGAACCGCCAGCACGTAACCTTCTTCTATGACCTTGTCACCAAACAGCCCCGCCGCTTCCGAAAAGAGGAAGAGCACAATCAAAACAATTGTGATGCTTGTCACAAAACCGCTACAGGCCAGCAGTCCTTCTACAATTTTTTCAAATATCCGCTTCATTGCATAATAAATTTCTGTACCTATAATTTTCCGCCGCAAAGAAACAGCGGAAATGCTAAGAAAACGTGTCTTTCTCTTGAAAAAACTGTTTCATATGTATTACATTTTCGTTACAAATCCCGAGGACACCCGTTTTGTAACGTCCATGAAACATCTGTTTCCGTTATTTGTGCCCATAAAAACAATAATTAAAATGAAGACTATACAGATTTTTCTTGTTCTGGCCGCATGGTTTCTTTCCTTCGGCAACCTCTACGCCCAACGCATCAAGGGCAGCGACACAGTATTGCCCATCGCCCAACAGACAGCCGAAGAATTCATGAAAATCCACCCCGAAGCCCGCGTCACCGTCACCGGCGGAGGTAGCGGCGTAGGAATTTCCGCATTGCTGGACGGCACGGCCGATTTGGCCATGGCTTCGCGCTCCATCAAGTTCAGCGAAAAGATGAGAGCTAAGGCGGCAGGCAAAGACATCCGCGAAACCATCATCGCTGGAGACGCCCTTGCCGTGGTGGTCCATCCTGACAATCCGGTCGACCGGCTGACCCGCCAGCAACTGGAAGATATTTTCCGCGGAAAGATTACCAACTGGAAAGAAGTGGGAGGAGAAGACCGCAAGATTGTCGTTTATTCGCGCGAGACGTCCTCCGGCACGTATGAATTCTTCAAAGAGAGCGTGCTGAAAAATAAGAACTACATGGCTGGCAGCCTTTCCATGCCCGCCACGGGCGCCGTCATCCAGTCGGTCAGCCAGACCCGTGGTGCCATCGGCTACGTGGGACTGGCCTACGTCTCCCACCGAGTGAAGCCGCTTGCCGTGGCCTACGAAGGAGGCGAGTATGCACAACCCACCCCGCAAAACGCCACCAACGGCACTTACCCCATCGTCCGCCCACTCTACTACTATTACGAACAGAAGAATGCCGACCGCGTTGCCCCGCTACTGGATTATATTCTTTCGTCCAACGGGCAGGCCATCATCAAAGGCGGCGAATATATTCCCGTCAAGCCATAAACGCTATCCGGTTTCTGTCATCCCGCACTCGATGCGGGATCCATATCATCATCGCCTGTGTGTTCCTGGATCCCGGCTCAAGGCCGGGATGACGGTTAAAATGATACATGAACATAAAGAGCATTTTGAAACTTGCAGGAGTAAACAGTACATTTTCAATAAATTGGGTAAATGCAGCAAGAGGCTGTATAAACATTCTAAGATAGGCAACCTTTAAGGCAGGGCATTTATTTATTTTTTCACGCATAATGTTTACCAAACGCTTGTCACACATCTACCTTCATGGGCCATTATCAGGCATTTAAGTAGATGAGTAGGTTTCCGGGCCACCGGAAAGAGGCTCAGACAACGTCTATAAGACCCGAATACTTCAAACATAAGAGCTTCAATGTTCCGGCTATTTTAGCAAGACAAACGTGCGGACGGACTTCTCCTAAAAAATAAAAGAATATGTTTCCCCACGTCATGTAAAAGTCGTACTTTTGCCACATGTTTTATCATATCCCTACGGGAAATTACACCATATTATATATTATAACACTATGGCAGAACTGAAAAACGAAGAAACAGGCGAAAAGAAAAGCCTGAACTTCATTGAACAAATAGTAGAAAATGACTTGAGCAACGGTAAGAATGGAGGCAAAGTGCAAACACGCTTTCCGCCGGAGCCTAATGGATACCTGCACATCGGACATGCCAAGGCCATCTGCCTTGACTTCGGCATCGCTGCCGCCCACGGAGGCGTCTGCAACCTGCGTTTCGACGATACTAACCCCACCAAAGAAGACGTGGAATATGTAGAAGCCATCAAGGAGGACATCCAGTGGCTGGGCTACCAGTGGGGACACGAATACTATGCTTCGGACTACTTCCAGCAGCTGTGGGACTTCGCCATCCGCCTCATCAAGGAAGGCAAGGCCTACATCGACGAACAGACTTCCGAACAGATAGCCGAACAGAAAGGTACCCCCACCCAGCCGGGTGTGGAGAGCCCCTACCGCAACCGCCCCATCGAAGAAAACCTGGAGCTGTTCCAGAAGATGAACAACGGCGAAATAGAGGAAGGAGCCATGGTGCTCCGTGCCAAGATAGACATGGCCAACCCCAACATGCACTTCCGCGACCCCATCATCTACCGCGTGGTGAAGCATCCGCACCACCGCACGGGCACGAAGTGGAAAGCCTACCCCATGTATGACTTCGCCCACGGCCAGAGCGACTTCTTCGAAGGCGTCACACACTCGCTCTGCACGCTGGAGTTCGTGGTACACCGCCCGCTCTACGACCTCTTCGTCGACTGGCTGAAGGAAGGCAAGGACCTGGACGACAACCGCCCGCGCCAGTACGAATTCAACAAGCTGAACCTGAGCTACACCCTGATGAGCAAGCGCAACCTGCTCATCCTGGTCAAGGAGAAGCTGGTGAACGGATGGGACGATCCCCGCATGCCGACCCTCTGCGGCTTCCGCCGCCGCGGCTATTCGCCCGAGTCCATCCACAAGTTCATCGACAAGATAGGCTACACCACCTACGACGCCCTCAACGAGTTTGCCCTGCTGGAAAGCGCCGTCCGTGAAGACCTGAACGAACGTGCCACCCGCATCTCGGCCGTGCTGAACCCCGTGAAGCTGGTCATCACCAACTATCCCGAAGGACAGGTGGAAGAGCTGGAAGCCGTCAACAACCCCGAACGCCCCGAAGAAGGCAGCCACACCATCGAATTCAGCCGCGAGCTGTGGATGGAACGCGAAGACTTCATGGAAGACGCGCCGAAGAAATATTTCCGCATGACCCCCGGACAGGAGGTACGCCTGAAGAACGCCTACATCGTGAAGTGCACGGGCTGCAAGAAGAACGAAGCCGGCGAAGTGGTGGAGGTGTACTGCGAATACGACCCCGAATCGAAGAGCGGAATGCCCGGCGCCAACCGCAAGGTGAAGGGAACCCTCCACTGGGTGAGCTGCGCCCACTGCCTCGAGGCCGAAGTACGCCTGTACGACCGCCTGTGGAAGGTGGAGAATCCGCGCGACGAGATGGCCGCCATCCGCGAAGCCAAGAATTGCGACGCCCTGACGGCCATGAAGGAAATCATCAACCCCGACTCGCTGAAGGTATTGCCCTGCTGCTACATCGAGAAGTTTGCCGCCGGCATGAAGCCGCTCACCTACCTGCAGTTCCAGCGCATCGGCTACTTCAACGTAGACCCCGACTCGACAGCCGAGAAGATGGTCTTCAACCGCACAGTCGGCCTGAAGGACACTTGGGGCAAGATAAACAAATAAATTTATAACAAGGGAACTCAAACAATGATAAACAAGAACCTGCTGCCGGAGAAGGACCGCGAACTGATAGAACTGGCCAAGCGCTTCGAGGCGGCCCGGTCCGAGCAGAGATCCATCTACATGGATTCCGAAGACCTGGCCGACCTGGCCGAATGGTACAACCGCCGGAACCGTTTCAAGCATGCCGCAGACGTCATCGAGTGCGGACTGAAGCTGCACCCCGACAATACGTCGCTGCTGGTCGAGAAAGTATACCTCTACTTGGACCAGTTCAAGCTGGCCGAAGCCAAGAAGACCGCCCGGCTGATTACCGAGGAGCGGCCCGACGTCACCATCCTGCGGGCCAGGCTGCTGGCTGAGGACGGCCGTCTGGACGAAGCCGAACTGATGCTGGACACGCTGGAAGACAAATACTGCAAGGAAAACATCATCGACGTAGCCTACATGTACCTCGAAACGGGGCAACGCCAACGTGCCCTCGACTGGCTGAAACATTGGCGGTGGGATACGGACAACCAGGAATATTGCGCCATCATGGCCGACAACCTGCTGGACCAGCAGGAGTATCGGGAGGCTCTGACCTACTACAACAAGCTGGTTGACCAGAACCCCTACCATCCGCCCTATTGGATCGGCGTGGCCCGTTGCCATCTGGGCCTGGGCGAATACGCAAAGGCCATCGATGCCTGCGACTATGCCCTGCTGGCCGACGAAGACCTGGGAGACGCCTACCTCATCAAGGGCTACTCCTTCATCGAGTTGCGAAACGGCGAAAAGGCCCTCGAAGCCTACGAAGGAGCCATCCGCTGCCACGTCATCACCCAAGCCTACGTCCACTTGCTGATGGGACAGCTCTACGTCGACACGAAGAAGTGGCCGGAAGCCTTCAAGCTGCTCCAACAGGCCAAGCGGGAAGAGAAAGAGCTCAAGGAACCCATCTCGCGCTCCACCCTCTATTCTGCCCTGGCCCTCTGCCTGAAGCATGCCGACAAGGAGGGAAACAAGCAGCTCATCATGAAGTATTGCCTCAAGGCCATCGACCTCGACTACTACAACGTGACCGCCCAGCTGTTAGCGGGACTGATATTCATTGAAGAAGGCGAAATGCAGACAGGGCTGAGCATGTGGAAAGAAATATCCGAACTGGTACCTGAAGCCAGCACCTGGTGGGAACTATCGAGCTACAGCCTCGAGGCGTCCCTCTTCGACCAAGCCATCGAGGCGTTGAAGAAGGTGGAAGCCTTGGAACCCGACTATCCCAACCTGTACAAACGGCTCGCCATCACATGCATCCTGGCCGGAAAGCCCGAAGAAGGTTACCGATACAACCGTAAGGACCCCTCGCCCATCGACCAGAGAGACCTGGAGGACATCAACCAACTGGTGGCTCGCACCCAAAAAGACAAACTCAACGCGATGCTGAACGACTATCTGAAGAATACAGACTCGCAAAAGGATCAATAAACAAGCAAGAAAGCATATATGGAAAGAAAACTGAAAGACTACGCATTCATCGCCCTGAAAGGCATGGGCATGGGTGCGGCCGACGTGGTGCCGGGCGTTTCGGGCGGAACCATCGCCTTCATCGTAGGCATCTACGACGAACTGATAGAAACCATCAAGAGCATCAACGCCGAAAGCATCCGCCTCTTCTTCACCGGCCATTGGGCGCGTTTCTGGGAGAAAATCAACGGAAACTTCCTGTTCTCGCTCCTGCTGGGCATCGGCATCAGCGTATTCTCGCTGGCCAAGGTCATCACCTGGCTGCTCCTCAACCATCCCATCCTGGTGTGGTCGTTCTTCTTCGGCCTGGTACTGGCCTCGACGTGGTTCGTGGGCAAGGACATCAAGGGCTGGAACTGGAAGACCGTCACCGGCTTCATCGTCGGAGCGATTGTGGCCTACTACATCACCGTTGCCACGCCGGCCGAAACTTCCACCCATCCGCTGTTCATCTTCCTGTGCGGTGCCATCGCCATCTGCGCCATGATTCTGCCGGGCATTTCGGGCAGCTTCATCCTGGTGCTGCTGGGCAAATACTTCTACATCATGGAGGCGGTGAAGACACTGGACATCAAGACGCTGGTCATCTTCGGCGTCGGTGCCTTCCTGGGCATCACGACCTTCTCCCGCCTGCTCTCGTTTGCCTTGAAGCATTTCCGCAACATCACGCTGGCCGTACTGACGGGCTTCATGCTGGGTTCCCTCAACAAGGTATGGCCGTGGAAGGAAATCGTGGACAACACGCACGGCATGCCCATCGAAGCCAACATTCTGCCCAACGCCTACATCGGCGAAGCGGTGGTCTTGATGCTGGTAGGCTTCCTGCTGGTCTATTTCCTGGAGAAGCTGTCGGCCAAGACGGCCCGTTAAGGCAAATACCTTATTATATAGGAAAAGGGTGCGTTCCCTGCAAGAAAACATTGGTTTCTTGATGGGAATACACCCTTTTTCTTTCGGCAACGGCCCAGCTTACTTCAAAGCAGCCAACGCCTTGTCATAGTCAGGTTCCTGAGTGATTTCGGGTACCAGTTCCGTATAGGTCACCCGTCCGTCTTTGCCTACGATGACCACCGCACGGGCCAGCAATCCGGCCAAGGGGCCGTCGGCCATGCAGACGCCATAGTTCTCGTCAAAATCGGAAATGCGGAAGTCCGACAAGGGGATGACACGGTCGATGCCCTCCGTCGTGCAGAAACGGGCATGCGCGAAAGGCAGGTCCTTCGAGATGGCCAGCACAACCGTATCGGGCATGGAAGCCGCCAGCTGGTTGAACTTGCGGACCGAAGTCGCGCACACAGCCGTATCGAGGCTCGGGAAAATATTCAAAACCACATTCTTTCCGCCCAAATCCTTCAGCGAGAGCGCCGACAAGTCTGTTTTTACCAATTCGAAATCAGGGGCTACCGTGCCCGTCTGTATAAACTCGCCGATGAGTCTCACCGGCTGTCCCTTAAAGTTTGTTGTTGCCATAATCTTCTTTTTTAATGATGTTTCTTTCAGATAACAAGCGAAAGTAGCAAAAAGTTTGTACACAATGATTGCAACCGTATTAAAAAAACATTTCATCCGCCCCACCCCTTTTCACAAGCCGACAGGAAAATACCTCCAAAATGGAACATCCGCCGCAATTCTTCCACCTTATCTTGCATACTTCGTACTAAAAGTTTTATCTTTGTAGGGATTTAACAGAGTTGTTTATATAAAATAGAAAACTAAAAGACTGAATATTATGGCAATGCATACGTGGTTCGAATGCAAAATTCGATACGAAAAGACAATGGAAAACGGGATGAACAAGAAGGTGACCGAACCCTATCTGGTCGATGCGCTGAGCTTCACCGAAGCCGAGGCGCGCATCATCGAGGAGATCACCCCGTTCATCAGCGGCGAGTTCACCGTGGCCGACATCAAACGCGCCAACTACAGCGAGCTCTTCCCCTGCGACGAAGAGGCCGCCGACCGCTGGTTCAAGTGCAAGCTCGTCTTCATCACGCTGGACGAAAAGAGCGGCGCCGAGAAGAAGACTTCCACCCAAGTGCTGGTACAGGCCGCCGACCTGCGTGACGCCGTGAAGAAACTGGACGAAGGCATGAAGGGCACCATGGCCGACTATCTGATAGCCTCCGTGGCCGAGACAGCCATCATGGACGTCTACCCCTACAGCGCCGAGCCCGACGACAAGCCGGAAGTATAACCCCCAAAAACGATACAACCGAAAGGAGCAAAAGAAAATGATAGCAGAAAGTATCAGACAAATTCGAAGCGAACTGCCCGCAGGCGTACGGCTGGTGGCCGTATCAAAGTTCCACCCGAACGAGGCCATCGAAGAGGCCTACCGGGCAGGGCAGCGCATCTTCGGCGAAAGCAAGGTGCAGGAGATGACAGCCAAGCACGACAGCCTGCCGCAAGACATCGAATGGCACTTCATCGGTCATCTGCAGACCAACAAGGTGAAATACATCGTGCCCTACGTCGCGCTGATTCATGGCATTGACTCCTTCAAGCTCCTGGCCGAAGTGGACAAGCAGGCGGCCAAGGTGGGCCGCAGGGTAGACTGCCTGCTCCAGCTGCACATCGCCCGCGAAGAGACGAAGTTCGGCTTCAGCTTCGACGAATGCCGCCAGATGCTGGCCGAAGGCCAGTGGCGCCAGTTGCAGCACGTCCGCCTGTGCGGCCTGATGGGCATGGCGACCAATACCGACAACACCACGCAAATCAAGGAGGAATTCGAGTCCCTGAGCCAGTTCTTCCGCGAAGTGAAGGCCACCTGGTTTGCCGATGACGACGCCTTCCGCGAACTCTCGATGGGCATGTCGCACGACTACCACGAAGCCATCGCCGCCGGCAGTACCCTGGTGCGCGTAGGAAGCAAAATCTTTGGAGAACGCATTTATTAATCTTAAAAATAATCATCATCATGGCAACAACTTTACAAACCACATTCGCCGGGCTTTCCCTGAGAAACCCCATCATCGTCAGCAGTTCGGGCCTCACCGACAGCGCCGCCAAGAACCAGAAGCTCTGCGAAGCCGGAGCGGGAGCCATCGTACTGAAATCGCTCTTCGAAGAGCAGATCATGATGGAAGCCGACTGGCATGGCGACCCCAACATGTACCCCGAAGGAAGCGACTACCTCGTAGGCTACATCCGCCAGCACAAGTTGGGCGAGTACCTCACCCTCATCAAAGAAAGCAAGAAAGTGTGCGACGTCCCCGTGATAGCCAGCATCAACTGCTACCAGGATGCCGACTGGATTGACTTCGCCCAGCAGATTGAAGAGGCCGGAGCCGATGCGCTCGAAGTCAATATCCTGGCTCTGCAGACCGACGTACACTATACTTACGGCAGCTTCGAGCAGCGTCACATCGACATCCTGCGCCACATCAAGAAGACCATCAAGATTCCCGTTATCATGAAGCTGGGTGACAACCTGACCAACCCCGTGGCCCTCATCGACCAGCTCTATGCCAACGGAGCCGCTGCCGTCGTACTGTTCAACCGCTTCTACCAGCCGGACATCAACATCGAGAAGATGACGCAGGTGGCAGGCAACGTATTCAGCAACGAGGCCGACCTGGCCAAGGCTCTCCGCTGGACGGGCATCGCTTCGGCCGCCGTCAGCAAGATAGACTATGCCATCTCGGGCGGCATCCACTCGGCCGAAGGCGTGGTGAAGGCTATCCTGGCCGGTGCCTCAGCCGTAGAGATCTGCAGCGTGCTCTACCAGGAGTCGTCTGCCGTCATCAATGAATACAACAAGTTCGTGGCCGACTGGATGGCCAAGAAGGGCATGGAAAGCATCGCACAGTTCAAGGGCAAGCTGAACGTGGGCGACGTGAAGGGCGTCAATACCTTCGAACGTACACAGTTCCTGAAGTATTTCTCTTCGCACGAATAAAATCTTTCCGGTCCAAACAGGAAAAATCAGGCTGGATTCCGCTTCCGTGAAGCAGGATTCAGCCTGTTCTGTTTTCAGTATCCACACTTCATCCTTCCATCCTCCAACCCGGACAGAACGTACACATTGAACGGACAGGACGTTTACACTGGGCAAACAGAACGTTTACGCTGGGCAAACAGATTGTTTAGGCTGGACAAACAAATCGTTTAAGCTGGACAAACGGATGCTTTTCCCAGCTTCAACGACCGACCTCGGCTGGAGGAATCTTTCTTGCTGAAGAAAGAGCTATTGCTATCGGCAAAAGGCAGCAATGTTCCCCCGCAAAAGAAGCAATGTTTTGCCTGAGAAGAAGCAATGTTCTGCCACAAAAAAGCAATGCTTTCCACGAGGGAAAACATTGCTTTATGAATAAGGCGGGGATGCCTGTCAGCCAGGCACCGCCAGAGGTTTACATCAGGTTGCTGGCCAGTTCGCTCAACTCGCTGCGCTCGCCCTTCACGAGGTTGATGTGGGCGAAGAGGTTCTGGTCGCGCATGCGGTCGATCATATACACAAGGCCGTTGGACTGGCTGTCCAGATAGGGCTGGTCAATCTGCTGGATGTCACCCGTAAACACCATCTTCGTCCCTTCTCCCGCACGGGTGATGATGGTCTTTATCTCGTGGGGCGTCAGGTTCTGCGCTTCGTCGATGATGCAGTAGGTCTCGCTCAGGCTTCGCCCGCGGATGAAGGCCAGGGCCTCGATGACGAGCTGGTCGCTCTTCTGCATATCCTCCAGCCGTTTCACTTCGCTGGAGCTGGCGGCAAACTGATGCTTGATGACGTTCAGGTTGTCGAACAGAGGTTGCATGTAAGGCGCCACCTTCTCGTTGGCATCTCCGGGCAGGAAGCCGATGTCCTTGTTGGACAGGGCCACAATGGGGCGGGCCAACAGAATCTGCTTGTATTCGTTCATCTGATGCAGAGCGGCAGCCAGGGCCAGAAGGGTCTTTCCCGTACCGGCTTTGCCCGTCAGTCCCACCAGCTTGATATTGGGATCGTTCAGCACCTCGAAGGCAAAGCTCTGCTCGGCGTTGCGCGGCTCGATGCCGTAGTTCTTCGACTTGTTGACACGGCACACTGTGTGGCTGAAGGGGTTGTAGCGAGCCAGCACACTGTTGCGGTCGCTCTTCAGAATGAAGCATTCGTTGGGATGGATGATGTCCTTGAAGGGGAACTCGCCGATGTCGATTCCCTCCTTCGAGGAGTAGATGCGGTCTATCAGGGCAGGGTCGGTGCCGTCGAACACTTCGTTCGACTTTTCAAAGATGTCGACATTCACCACCTTGTCGGTAATGTAGTCTTCGCACAAGATGCCGATGGAGCGGGCCTTCATCCGCAGGTTGACGTCCTTCGTCACCAGGATGGACTTCATCTTGGGATACTTCTGGGTCAGCCAGTCGGCCACGGCGAGAATCTGATGGTCGGGCTTGCGCTCGGGGAAGGAATCATACACCCGCTTGGACTCCACATTGCCGGTCACTACGAACAATTTCCCCATCCCTTCACCCAAAGAAGCACCCTTGGTGAAGAGGTTGTCGTCGGTGATGTCGTCCAGTTCGCGGACAAACTCGCGGGCGTTGTAGTTGATCTGCTCGTTGCCCTTCTTGAATTTGTCCAGTTCTTCGAGTACTACAATGGGAAGATAAATATCATTCTCCTGGAAATTTTTCAGACACTTGTAATCGTGCAGGATGACATTGGTGTCAATTACAAAATTTTTCTTGGCTCCCATAACGCATAAGATTTAAATAGTTAATATCTTTGTCCGACGAAGACAGCAGGGTGGACCGCCATCTTTGTTGCCTATAAAGATAACAAATTAACTGATAGAAAGGATTGGTTTCCCGTTAAATATTTCAAATGATGGACTATCAGAGCACATTAACATACTTATACAACAGCGCCCCCTTGTTCCAGCAGGTGGGCAGCGCCGCCTACAAGGAGGGACTGGAGAACACCCTCGCCCTGGACGAACACTTCGGACACCCACACCGCCGCTTCCACACCATCCACGTGGCCGGTACAAACGGCAAAGGCTCCTGCTCGCACACCCTGGCTGCCATCCTGCAGGAGAGCGGCTATCGCGTAGGCCTCTACACCTCGCCCCACCTGGTGGACTTCCGCGAACGCATCCGTGTGAACGGACAACCCATCTCCGAACAATACGTCATCGACTTTGTGAAGCAAGAGCGCTCCTTCTTCGAACCACTCCACCCGTCGTTCTTCGAGCTGACCACCGCCATGGCCTTCCGCTACTTTGCCGACGAGCAGGTGGACGTGGCTGTCATCGAAGTGGGCTTGGGCGGACGGCTGGACTGCACCAACATCATCCGGCCCGACCTGTGCATCATCACCAACATCAGCTTCGACCACATGCAGTTCCTGGGCC
Source organism: Mediterranea massiliensis (assembly GCF_900128475.1). Taxonomy (GTDB): domain Bacteria; phylum Bacteroidota; class Bacteroidia; order Bacteroidales; family Bacteroidaceae; genus Bacteroides; species Bacteroides massiliensis_E. The sequence continues at coordinate 547,589 of NZ_LT635836.1, forward strand.
ACACGCTGGCACAGATAGCGGGCGAGAAGGCAGGCATCATCAAGGAGGGCACGCCCGTAGTCGTCGGCGAAACCACCCCCGAAACGAAGCCTGTCTTCCTGGCCAAGGTCGCAGAGATGCATGCCCCCATCTACTTCGCCGAAGATTACGACCGCGAAGACTATCCGGGCATCGAATTCGAACTGAAAGGACTGTACCAGAAGAAGAACAAACAGACGATACTCACGGCCCTGCCCCTGCTGAAGGACATCGGTTACCGCCTCGACGGCACCAGCGTGCGAAGCGGATTCGCCCACGTCACCCGCCTGACGGGACTCATGGGACGCTGGCAAAAGCTGCAGGACGCCCCTACCCTGGTCTGTGACACAGGGCACAACGTGGGCGGCATCCAATACGTGGCCGAACAGCTGAAGCAACAATCCTGCCGCCAGCTGCACATCGTCATCGGCATGGTGAACGACAAGGACATCCGCGGCGTACTGGCCCTGCTGCCACGCAACGCCGTCTACTACTTCACCCAAGCCAGCGTGAAGCGGGCCCTGCCGGCCGATGAGGTGAAAAGGCTGGCCGAGGCTGCCGGCCTGCATGGAGACTGCTACCCCGACGTGCCCACTGCCGTCAGGGCCGCACAAGAAAAAAGCCTCCCCGAAGACTTCATCTTCGTGGGAGGCAGCAGTTTCATTGTGGCCGACCTCTTAACGCACCGCGATGCACTCAATCTCCACTAAGGCATCCTTGGGCAGCGCCTTTACGGCTACAGCCGAACGGGCAGGGAAATCGCCCTCGAAATAAGTGGCATATACCGAGTTCATGTCGCCAAAGAGGGACATGTCGGCCAGGAAGACTGTGGTCTTCACGATATTGGCCATGCCCAGGCCTGCCTCTTCGAGGATGTGCTTCACGTTCTCCAGTGACTGGCGGGCCTGTGCGGCAGCCCCTTCGGGCATCACGCCGGTAGCCGCATCGATGGGCAGCTGACCCGATACAAACACCATACCATTGGCTTCGATAGCCTGACTGTAAGGTCCGATGGCACCCGGTGCCTTCTGACTACAAATTACTTTCTTCATGTTCATTCAATTTTTAGTTCTGTATATCTTTATCTTTTTCTCCAGTTGGGAAAAAATTTTTCTCCAACCGTGCAGTATTTTCTTCCTGCCTGCATTTATAGAAGTGAATACATCAAGCAATATTCACTCATAACCTTTTTTTCATACCTAGACTTAACTATCGGGGAAAGTCCCGGAAGAGGATGTGCCTGCTGCACATCCTCTTTCTTTTATTCAAGTCACCGCATCATTTGCAGTTCTTTTCTATCAAAGCATCCACATTGGGGTCGCCCAGCTCCTTGGCCTTGGCGAAACTTTCACAGGCAGCAGCCTTCTGCTTCATCTGCACCTGGGCAATGCCCATCAGGCGATAGGCTTCCGCATACTTGTCGTCGATGGCCAATGCTTCCTTCAGTATCTTCACAGCTTCTTCGTTGCGTCCCACACGGATGTTGACCACTGCCAGCTCGGCCCGATAGGTCAACTCCTTCGGATTGAGTTCGATGGCCTTGGCCAGGTCGTCGAGTGCCCGCTGATACTGGCGCGACTTCAAGGCGGCCTGCTCGCGGTAATAGTAGAAGACGTCGTTCACATTTCCATTCACCGCCTCGTAATAGGCATCATAGTCGACTACCGCGTTCCGGGCCTGGTCGGCCACCATCCGGGCCTGTGCACGCTCCAGCAGATAGGGAGCAGCCTCCTGCGTATAGGGCTTGTTGAAGCAGGCCATGCAGCTGTCGAGCAACGCCAGCACTTCTTCAGCCGGTTCCTTCATGGCCTCCTTAATCTTGGCGGTCGTAAAGAATGTGGCAGCCGAACGCAAGTCAGACTGGTTGACTGTATTGTAGGCTTCCAGCGCGGCAGGATAATCGCCCTTGGCAAACAGGATGTCGCCTTCAAGCTGCACGTAGACGGGCAGCGGCTGGATGTCGACGGCTGCACGAGCCTCCTCCAGCGCCTTGTCGAGCGACCAGTCGCCATACGGCTTGTCGGCATGGGTCAGCACGTAATTGTATATCATCTTGGAGCGGCTGAAGTGTACATCGTCCTTCTTGGATGCTACGTCCAAAGCCTTGTCCATGTCGTCGTACACCAGGTCCATGGCAGCCTCATCGGTTGCCGTCAGCTCCCGCTGGGTGGCGCGGCGCAGGTATCCCTCAGGGTTGTTGGGGTACTGGCTGATGAAATCGTTAAGCACTTCCATATACTTCTCGGGCGACAGCTGGGAGGAAGCCATGAAGAGGAAGACCAGCGCCTCCTCCTCGGTAGAAGGCAGGGCTTTCTTGATGCCGATGTCCTTCAAGGCCATATCGCTGTAGGACAAGGCGGAAATTTTCTGCGCCATCACATAGTTGGCATCCACGGCATAGCAGATGCTGGCCGTGTCCTGCCCCGTAGCTTTCTGGGCAAGACCGAACACTTCGCCTTCGGCCGTAGCCAGCGGACAGCTGACCATCTTGTCCTTCAGGTGCATGTCGAGGGTGTAGTACAAATAATTGTCGGCCACCTTGTCGACGGCCTTTACCTTACCGGCCGTAAAGGTGCGGCTCTTCTGCGTGGAGTACGGCAAGAGATATACCTCCGCACCTACCGCAGGAGCAACGGCCGCCAGCGGCAGTGCAGGTACCTTCTTCTCCGTAATGGCTACCTTGAACTTCAGGACATCGTACATGTCGTCGGCGCCCATGATGGACTCGACCGTCATCTCCTTACCCTCGTAATTGACAATCACGGCACGATGCGCACCCTTGAACAGGGAATAGTCGGACAGGGCTACACCGTCTTCACTCACAAAAAAACCGTTGCCGGAATTCAACATTTTACCGTCCTTGTCGTAAGTGACAACTGAGAACACGGCACGCTTGGCCTTTTCCAACCATTTGGGCTGGGCGAAGGCACACTGGGCCATCAGCGTGATGGCAAATAACAAAAGTATCTTCTTCATCGGGATATATCGGTTAATCGTTGTTTGACTGCTTCATAAATCAGGATACCTGCCGCCACGGATACGTTGAGCGACTCGATGGTACCCAGCATCGGTATCTTCACCCACTCGTCGCACAGGGCCAGGTTGTCGTAGGAAACGCCTTTGTCCTCGGCGCCCATGATGATGCACATCGGGCCGGTATAATCGGCCTTCGTGTAGTCGTAGTCGCCCTTCTCGGTGGCGGCCACAATGTGGAAGCCGCTGTTCTTGAGGTATTGCAGGGTGTCCTTCAGGCTCTGCTCGCGGCATACGGGCAAGGTGTGCAGAGCGCCGGCCGACGTCTTCACGGCATCGGCATTCACCGTCACGCTGTTCTTGGCGGGGATGATGACGGCATCGACCGCCGCACACTCGCACGTACGGGCAATAGCTCCGAAGTTGCGCACGTCCGTCACACCGTCGAGCATCACGAAGAGCGGGTTCTTGCCCTGCTCGAAGAGGAAGGGTACGAGGTCTTCCGTCTTCTGGTAAGTGACGGCCGAGACAAAGGCCACCACGCCCTGGTGGTTCTTGCGCGTAATCTTGTTGATGCGCTCCACCGGCACCCGCTGGACGGGTATCAGCGTCCCCTTGAGGGCGACAAACAGCTCCTTGGACAGGTCGCTCTGTATGTCTCTCTTCACCAGTATCTTGTCGATGTCCTTGCCGGCCTGTATGGCTTCTATCACGGCACGGACGCCGAAAATCATTTCGCTTTTGTCTGTCATTCCTTTATCTTATTAGTTTATTTATCCAGTTTCAACAAGGCGCGGGCGTTGTTCAGCGCGGCCTCGGTCAGGGTGGCTCCACTCAGCATGTGGGCCAGTTCCTCTACCCGTTCGTCGTCGGTCAGGCGACGGATGTGGCTGTTCGTCTCTACCTCGTTGTCTTCCTTATAGACCTTATAGTGGGCCCGTCCACGCGCGGCAATCTGCGGCAGGTGGGTGATGCTGATGACCTGACGGTCGTTGTCGCCCATCTCCTGCATGATGTCGGCCATGCGGTCGGCAATCTCGCCCGACACGCCCGTGTCGATTTCGTCGAACACGATGGTGGGCAACTTGACGGCTCCGGCTATCATGGCCTTGACGGACAGCATAACACGCGCTATCTCACCACCCGAAGCCACCTGTGAAATGCTCTGCAACACACCGTTCTTGTTGGCCGAGAAGAGGAAATTCACCGTATCGGCCCCATGTACGCCCGGCTCTTTGCGAGTGCCGATTTCCACCTGAAAGCGTACGTTGGGCATGCCCAGCGGCACCAGCCGTGCGGACATCTGCCGCTCCACTTCGCGGGCGGCACGGGTACGCGCTTCGGTCAAGACCTGCGCCTGGGCGGTGACCTGCGTGAAGAGCTCCTTCACACGCGCTTCAAGGCGGGCGATGTCTTCGTCGGACGACGTAATGGCCGAAAGTTGCAAAGCATAGTTTTCCTGCAAGGAAAGCAATGCTTTGACCGTATCAACACGATGCTTTTGCTGGAGGGAATAAATGAGATTGAGGCGGGCGTTCACTTCGTCGAGGCGGGCGGGGTTGAATTCAACTTCTTCTTCCTTGTCGGCCACCTCCTGCGAAATGTCTTTCAGCTCGATGTAGACGCTGTCCAGGCGGTCGGCCAGCTCGCCTGCAGGAGCAAAGACCGAACGCAGGCCCATCATCGTATTCTGACAATCCTTCAAGGCTTCGAGCACGCTGCCTTCGTCGGCATTCAGTGCCTGTCCGGCCCTATAGAGACCGGCCTTGATGTCTTCGGCATGGGTCAGCATCTCCGCCTCCTGCTCCAGCTCTTCCTGTTCGCCGTCGGTAAGATTGGCTTCCTCCAGCTGCTCCAGCTGGAAACGGATGTAGTCTTCATCCGCACGGCTCTGTTCGGCACGGGCCACAAGCTCTTCCAGGTCCTGACGGGCCTGCCGCCAGTCGTTGTACAACTTCTGATAGGCGGCCAGCTCGGCCTCATCGTGCGCCAACAGGTCGAGCACGTTCAGCTGGAAGCCCTCCTTGTTGAGCAAGAGGTTCTGATGCTGCGAGTGGACGTCGATGAGCAGTTCGCCCAGTTCCTTCATCTGCGCCAGCGAGGCGGGCGTATCGTTAATGAAAGCACGGCTCTTGCCCGAAGCATAGAGCTCGCGACGCAGGATGCACTCGTCTTCGTACTCCAGTTCGTTGGCTTCGAAGAAAGGCTTCATGCCATAGGCCGAAACATCAAAATGAGCTTCGATGACACACTTCGTAGCCCCCTTGCGGATGGACTTCACGTCGGCACGCTGGCCCAGCAACAGGCCGATAGCCCCCAAGATAATGGACTTTCCGGCACCAGTCTCGCCCGTTATGACAGAAAAGCCACTATCAAAGCGGATGTCCAGCTTTTCTATCAACGCATAATTCTGTATGTAGAGTGAACGCAACATAATATCTTACTCCGTATCTATCGGTTCAACACTTCGGCCAGCCGGGCAACAATGTCGGCGGCCACTTCATCCTTGGTTTTCAGCGGATACTCCGTACGGCCCTCGGCATCGATAATGGTTACCTTGTTGGTGTCGCAGCGGAAGCCTGCCCCCTTGTCGTTCAGCGAATTCAAGACGATGAAATCCAGGTTCTTCCGCTTCAGTTTGTCTTCGGCATTCTGCTGCTCGTTGTGGGTTTCGAGCGCAAAACCCACCAACACTTTCCGTTCGGGAGAAGCAGCCTTCAGCCGTCCCAAAGCGGCGGCAATGTCCTGTGTGGGCTTCAAGGCGAGGGTCATGTCGCCTGTCTTCTCGCGCTTGATTTTCTCGTCGGCCACGTGTTCGGGCGTATAGTCGGCCACGGCCGCACAAAGGATGGCGGCATCGGCCTGCGGGAAGAGCGACGTGGCGGCTTCGTACATCTGCGCGGCCGACTCCACATCACGTCTTTCGGCCATCGGATAGCGGGTGTCACGCTGTACGGGACCCGTCACAAGCAGGACACGGGCGCCACGGCTGGCACATTCGTCGGCAAGCGCAAAACCCATCTTGCCCGACGAATAATTTCCGATGAAGCGAACAGGGTCTATCTTTTCGTACGTGGGTCCTGTCGTTATCAGAATGGCCTTTCCCTTAAGGTCACCCTCCTGCGCTGCAAAGTATCGCTCCAGGTGGCGGATGATGTTTTCAGGTTCTTCCATACGTCCCTTGCCCACGAGGTGGCTGGCCAACTCGCCCGTACCCGGCTCGATGATGTGATTGCCATAGGAACGGAGCTTCTCCAAATTCTGCTGGGTGGACGGATGGGCAAACATGTCGAGGTCCATGGCCGGTGCGATGAATACGGGCGCCTTGGCCGACAGATACGTTGTGATGAGCATGTTGTCGGCAATGCCATTGGCCATCTTGCCGATGGTGGAGGCCGTAGCGGGAGCAATCAGCATGGCATCGGCCCAAAGGCCCAGGTCCACATGACTGTTCCACGTACCGTCGCGCTGGGCGAAGAACTCGCTGATGACAGGCTTGCTGGTAAGGGCAGACAGGGTAATGGGCGTGATAAACTCCTTGCCCGCAGGCGTGATGACCACCTGCACCTCTGCCCCACGCTTGATGAGGCCACGGATGATGTAGCAGGCCTTGTAGGCAGCAATGCTACCCGTAATGCCCAGAACAATCTTCTTGCCTTTCAATACATTTGTCATAATCGGAAAGCCTCTCTGATTTATTTATGTGCCAACTCACGCAAGCGGATTTTGGTGAGCATGGCCTTGGTGTTCAACGTAAAGTCACTGTTCAATATCCAGCCATAATAACCCGGATCGCGCTTCAGCACTTCGGCCACAGGCATGCCTTTGTACTTGCCAAAGTTGAAGATTTCCACCCCTTTGTCATCGTAAACCATGCGACCTGCAAAATCCACATTCTTGTTGAAGCTGGAATAGTCGGACAGGAAAGCGACATCGTTCTGCAACTCCGGATAGCGATCGAGCTGCGCCATCAGCACCTCGTAAGTAGCCCTCGTATCGGCTTCAGCCGTATGGGCATCCTCCAGATTCTTGCCGCAATAGAACTTGTAGGCAGCAGAAAGCGTACGCTGCTCCATCTTGTGGAAGATGACCTGCACGTCAATAAACTTACGACGACTCAAGTCAATGTCCACTTCGGCACGCAGGAATTCTTCGGCCAGCAGAGGAATGTCGAAACGGTTGGAGTTGAAGCCGGCCAAGTCGCATCCCTCGATGTCATTGGCCACACTGCGCGCCACTTCCTTGAAGGTAGGGCAGTCGGCTACATCGGCATCATAAATGCCATGAATGGCCGAAGCGGTTTCGGGAATGTGCATTTCAGGATTGATGCGCATCGTCTTGGATTCTTCATTGCCATTGGGATATACCTTGAGATAGCAGATTTCCACGATACGATCGCTATTGATATTGGTACCGGTGGTTTCCAAATCGAAAAACACCAGCGGATTCTTCAAATTCAGTTTCATATTGCAATTCATTATTGACAGCCGACAAACGAACGAGTTGACAAGACCATAAAGCCATCCTGACCGAAGTCCTTTTTTCGCTTTAGCGTCTTGCCAACTCGCAGGCCTTGCCGACCTTTTTCGCTATTTGTTTGTTCAATCGTTCAACATCATAGGCATCAACAACATCAACAGGTCTTCATTCTCTTCCTGCTCCACAGGAATGATGACGCCCGCCCGCGAAGGATCGGCCAGCTCGATGACCACCTCTTCAGCGGAAATGTTGTTGAGGATGTCCAGCAGGAAGGTCGACTTGAAGCCGATGCTCATGTCATTGCCCTCGTACTGACAAATCTGTGTCTCTTCGGCAGAAGTAGAGAAGTCGATATCTTGAGCTGAGATGGTAATCTGGTTCTTGCTCAAACGCAACTTGATCAGACTGCTGGCCTGAGAAGAGAAGATGGAGACACGGCGCAAAGCTCCTATCAGTGACTGGCGGTCTACCGTCACCTTGTAGGGATTGTTCTGAGGAATGACCGAATTGTAGTTGGGATAACGTCCTTCTATCAGACGGCACACCATGCGATAGCCTTCCAGCGTAAAGACAGCATTGCGTTCGTCAAACTCAATGACCACCTGTCCCTGTTCCTTGGCAAGCAAGTTCTTCAACAAGTTGGCCGGCTTCTTGGGCAGAATGAAGGCCGCACGCTCATTGCCATGGGCAGCCAGTGTCTTGCACCGTACCAGCTTGTGACCATCCGAAGCAACCATCGTAATGTCGTCCGTCGTAATGTCAAAGTAGATACCGTTCATTACAGGACGGAGTTCATCGTCGGCCGTGGCAAATACCGAACGGTTGATGCCATTCAGCAACACCTGTGCATCAATTTCCACACGAACAGCATTGTCGCCCAACTGGGTCAGCTGAGGGAACTCATCGGCATTCTGTGCCATCAGACTATACTTACCGTTCTGATACTGCACATTGATTTCCAATGTTTCAAGATTGATTTCAAAAGAAAGCGGCTGTTCAGGAATTTCCTTCAAAGCATCCAGCAACGTCTTGGCCGTGACGGCGAAACGTCCGTCAGCGTCACTTTCGTTCACCTCCAAAGAGGTAACCAGAGTTGTCTCGCTGTCCGATGCTGTGACAGACAAGGTTCCGTCCTGCAAATCGAACAGGAAACAATCCAAAATGGGCAAGGCATTCTTCGAATTTATCACACGGCTAACGGCCTGCAAATGACCGGAAAGCGCAGTGCTCGACACAATAAATCTCATATCTTCGTAATATTTTAGTTTTTTATCTCTTCAAGTTGACGTTTGCTGCACAAAGTTAACAAAAGAATTTCCTACTGACAAAGAATATGATGAGAAAAAACTGGGAAGAATGCTTCCTATATTCCTAAAAAAATGTAACTTCGCCCCATCAAAAATTAGAAAAAGCAACAATAACAATGGAATTTACAGGAAAAATTATTGCCATACTGCAGCCTAGAAGCGGTACATCCAAGAACGGCAACGAATGGAAAGTACAGGAATACGTGATCGAAAACCACGACCAATATCCCCGCAAAATGTGTTTCGACGTGTTTGGCGCCGACAAAATAGAACAATTCAACATCCAGATGGGTGAAGAGCTGACCGTATCTTTCGATATCGACGCCCGCCAATGGCAGGACCGCTGGTTCAACAGCATCCGCGCCTGGAAAGTGGAACGTGTAGGCACAACCGCTACCGCTGCTCCCGCACCAGGCATGCCGACACCTCCACCGGCACCGACAGCAGCTCCTGAATTTATAAGCGGAGACTCAACAGACGACCTGCCTTTCTGAAATCAAAAAACGGACAAGAGGAAGCAACAGCTTCCAAACAATGAGGCTGTCTCAAATAGACTTGAGATGGCCTCTGTTTGTTTCATCTCAGATTGAAGTCATTTTTCTCAAAAGAGGAGTTTACAAACTTACTTTTGAAGATATCATTCTTTCAAACTGTTTATTCGTTGTCATAAGCCTCCTACGAGGCTACTTTTGCAAGATTATGTGCCATGGCTAGCAGTCCGAACTCAATCTCAACCTTCTTAAGTCCACGAAGATGGAATCTCTTGAAGTGCTTGTTGTTCTTGAGGTTTCCAAATACAGCCTCCACATCCTGTGGTCGCTGACTGCGATATTTCAGACCTTCATCAGAGAGTAGCTTTTCACGTTCTCTTTTCTTGATTTTCCTCAGACGGTGATTTACCTGTACAATCCTTTCCGACTGGCTTCTGTGACACCGGCATCTTAACGGGCAGCCTTTACAGTTACGTGCTCTGTATCTTGATATGGTCTGCTCAAAACCGTTGTCTGTCGAACGCGTTATATCAGCAAGTCTTTCCATCCTTTGTCCCATCGGACAGTACATTCCGTCCGTTTCTTCATTATAGTAGAAGTTGGCAGACAGAAAAGGATCATTTCTGAAGTTCTTTTTCTGTTCCTTATGAAAATAATTGTACTTTATAAAGGTTTTAATGCCATGTCTGGAAGCATACAGATAGTTCTCTTCACTCCCGTATCCGGCATCACAGACAGATATGTCAGGGTATCTGTCGTAAAGGAAATGAAAATCATCCATATGCAGAGAATAGGTGGAGGTATCTCCCGCACACTGATGGAGGGTATAGTCCAGAATGAACTGCCTGTTGGTACTGATTTGGGTATTATATCCGGGTTTGAGTTGTCCATTCCTCATATGGTCTTCTTTCATACGCATGAAGGTGGCGTCATTGTCCGTCTTTGAATAGCTGTTGCGTCCGTCAAGTATCTTTCCCTGTGATTCATATTTCCTGAGCTGTTCTGGCCATGACTTCCTTACACGTCTTATCTTCGCTTTCATTTTCTTGTCCGCATCCACTTCATTCAGGGCATCATCAATCTGCTTGAGTGCCTTTTCTACTTTCTCCGGAGTGATATCCTGACAGGTGACCGGAGCGGAATCACGCAGTTCCTGTTTGGTGACAGACTCGGCGTACTGCCATATCTCTTCAAGCTGTTCCGCGATTCTGACTATGCGGGTATGTATGGACTTGCCCCAGACGAACGTATAACGGTTGGCGTTCGCCTCCATCTTCGTCCCGTCGGTACAGGCTACATCCAGACTTACAAAACCTTCCGACACGAGAAACTTTACAATGGTGGCAAATATTGTCTTCAGTACATCCTTCAGCCGGCTGCTGCGAAAACGGTTGATGGTGTTATGATCAGGAGTCACATTGCCGGTAAGCCACATGAGGCGGATGTCATTGCGACAGAATTCTTCTATGCGACGGCTGGAATAGATATTACGCAAATAAGCATAGACAAGAATTTGAAGCATCATACGTGGGTGGTACGCAGAACAGCCTTTAGGGGAATACTTACGGTAAAGTTCTTCAAGGTTTATCTGTTCAATGATACGGTGAACAACACGGACTGGATCGTTCTGGGGGATAAAATCGCCTAAACATGGAGGTAAAAGCAGATTATCGTTGGATGTGTAACTTTTAAACATTATCTTTGGGATATCTTAACTTGGTTCCCTAAGATACAAAAAATTAGGGAAACGGGCAAGTTCTGGCTGAGAGAAGTTAGGGCTTGCCCATTTTTTTTTGTAGACACAAAAAAGGCCATCTCAAAGTTTATTTGAGACAGCCCCATTGTATTATCTCATCCACATGCCGTTACATTCAGGAGGACTCCGACACTGCGTCTTTCAAACGATAAAGCAAAACGATATTCGGACAAATTACCCCATCCACACGACAAACTTGGATTGCCAACTGAAAATGACGGAAGAAATCGAAATGCGTTTCAAAAAACGAGGGTAACATTCCTGTTGTGAGCAAAGGATTCAAAGCCATGGTCTCCATATCTGCCATCAACACAAAATCATAAACAGGCGACAACTGTTCCACCATTGCTCCATATACAGGAGAACGTTCCAAACAGTTCTTTTGCTTCAATTCCTTGACATAAGCAGCCAAAGCATCTTCTTCTGCAGCAATCAACAAACGATTTTGATAAAAAGTAGCATACCCATAAGTTTGTCCACGCTTATCTGCCGCCAATTTTGCAATCAGACAACCGGAAGGCAAACGGTAAAGACGCATGCCTCCAATTCCTGTCACAGCCGAAAAATTCTTATAAAAAGGATATTGTCCTTGAGAAATATCATACAAAAGTGTGTGCAAATCCCTTTGAGCGGCCCCAACATCCTTCAACTCAATCCCCAATACCTGCCTGGGCTTGGCAAAGGAAGAATCGAGTGGAGAAAACGAACAAGAAACAACTTGTCCCTGAGCGTGTTCCAACAAATAAGCAACCAATAAATGATCAAAACGTTCTCCCTCGGCAGCAGTCAACGAATCTGCAGCACAATGACTCAAAACGTGTTGCCAGCCAGCCATGTCTACCGGCAAAGCTTCACATCTATACAATAAAGTAGATTGTGGCAATTCGACTCCTGGAAAACCTGCGACAGGATGACATCCGGCAAAAGCATAACGACAAGTATCCGCTGCCGATACGCCATAAGCCGCACCCGCACAATAAATTCCCTCTTCGGACAATTTCATATCAAACTCCAACCACACATCCCGATAGTCGGCCGAGTCTGCCTGTGGCCTTTCCCCAAGATTCTTCCAACGCAAAAATAAAACAGACTTACGAGCTTCCTGACGGGCCTGTACAGCAGGACGGAAATTTTCTAAACGAAGCAAAGATTTTCCACTTTTCCAAGTGTCGATAACCTGCTCCACCAACCGCTTCTGAAAACTGACTACCAAAAAATCGCGTTTCATCCATAACGAAAGAAAGCGTCCGTCGGAAAGAGAATAGATAGATATTTCTTGCCCCCGATAACCGAATGTTTTTGAAGGGAAACTCGATGAGCCATATTGCTTTATATAGCTTTCCAGCATCTCGCGGTCTTCAAGTCCCAATTTACAATAAAGCACCTGGTCATTTTTTAAATCAGACGGATGGAAACTGATAAGCATCTCGTTCATCTGGCCACTCAAGCCATGAGGTTCTCTTTCCATCAACATCCGCAGATAACGCTTGACGCAAGAAAACAAATCGGAAGCATAAAGGAAATGATGGTCACGACTACAGCCCATACAGTCAATAGCCTCTATGAAGTCCGTCAGTTTGTCTGTCGCAAATACAGCCTCCACATCTTGAGGGACCAAAGTACACAAATCGAAATCACGCCGCTCGTCCAACGCATTGAGCCGTACAAACGAATACACACCAAAAGCCATGCACATCAACACGATGCACACAATCAAACTAACTCGTATCGAATGGGTTGGCTTCATAGGCGCTCCAGCTTTTCTGTTTGCAAAAATAAACAAAATTGCTAACGAAGCGAAATCTGCGCCAAAAAAAATTAAAACTTTATTTTTAATCCATCATAAGCGAAATGCACATGGGGAGGAAGATGACGACTAATCTCCGCATGTAAACCAGCATGATGACTCATGTGAATAAAATAAGTTTCACGGGCACCAATACGAGCCGCCGCTTCCAAGGCCTGGGATATACATTGATGTGTGCCATGGGGTTCCACACGCAGCGCATTCATCACCAAGACATCTATCCCCTTCAACAATTCATAAGAAGCATAGGGCATCGTGAGCATATCCGTCACATATCCCAAACGCCCTCCGATCCGATACCCCAAAATGGGCAGACGACCATGCATTACCTGGAAAGGCCATATCTCTGTATTTTTTATAAGAAAAGGCTTCCCAGCCTTTACTTCGTTCAAATCAATGCGAGGTACTCCCGGATATTTGTGTTCCACAAAACAATATGGCATACGCATACGTAAATGTTCTGCCGTATACGTATCTGAAAAAACGGGAATTTCACCAAAACGACAGAAAGGACGCAAGTCGTCCAACCCTCCCACATGGTCATAGTGTTCATGCGTTATCAGTACACCATCAATGGCACCAAACCACGATGAACGCATCATCTGCTCTCTGAAGTCAGGACCACAATCTATCAAAATTGTCGTCCCCTCATCCGTATGCAATAAAGCCGAAGCTCGAAGTCTGTTGTCACGCGGATCACCCGAAGTACATACAGGACATGTACACCCTACCTCTGGTACTCCTGTCGAGGTTCCACTACCCAAAATTCTCAATTCCACTGTTATATCAAAATTAAATAGTTTCTTCCATTAGAGGAAATTTACCTCCGGCCGAATGGTAATCCCAAATTTATCGGCCACCGATTTCTGTACCGCTTCAGCCAATGCCAGAATATCTGCTCCCTGAGCTCCTCCCAAGTTAACAAGTACCAATGCCTGCTTGTCATGCACAGCCGCCCGCCCCAAAGCTCGTCCTTTCCACCCGGCTTGCTCTATCAACCATCCGGCAGGTATCTTTACATGATCAGAATCCACTTCATAACAAGGCATATCAGCAAAACGCGTGTGCAATTCCACGTATTGCTCACGTGAAACAATAGGATTCATAAAGAAACTACCGGCATTGCCACGTTCCGAAGGATCGGGCAACTTACTACGACGAATGTCAATGACAGCTTGACGAACAGCACCTGAAGTCACTTTTTCTTCATGAGAGAGCTGTTGTCGTACATTCCCATAATCAAGGATAAAATAAGGATGCTTGCTTAATCGAAAATTTACATAAAGGATAAACACCGACTTCATGGACGGAGACTTGAACAAGCTATCGCGATAAGCGTATGCACACTCCGAAGCACGATAAGTTCTTTTTACCCCATAGACATCCATCGTTTCAACGGAATCTATCAGGTCACATACCTCCACACCATAAGCACCGATATTCTGAACGGCGGCCGCTCCCACTTCTCCTGGAATAAGTGAAAGATTTTCAGCTCCGTACCAGTTTTGTTCCACACAATGACACACAAAGTCATCCCACACGACACCACTGCCTACACGTACTTCCACCCAATTCCGATTTTCATAAGTCACTTCTATGCTTCGAATCGCGGAATGAAGAAAAGTCCAGTCATAATATTTTTGAGTTAAAAGCAAATTGCTTCCTCTGCCTATACAAAAATAAGGGCGCAAGGAAAATATGCCATCGGCTACCAACTGCTTCAAATCCGCTTCAGAAGCAAATTCCAAAAACTCAGCGGTCGTGGCCTCTATGCCAAACGTATTATGCGGCAACAATGAAAAATTCTTCATAACATATTAAATCCCTGTATCTTCATATTTATAGAGTTCCCACTCTCCTCCTCTCCGCCGAAAGTAAAAGACTGTCGAATAGCCGTTACTCATGCCATTAACCTTCAAAATTTTGTTAGAAGAATGATCATCGTTCTTCTGACCATAGTCAATATTGGAAAGACGGTCAGCAGGCAAAGCTGGCCTGAACACATACCACTGATCTATATCCAATGTCGTTTCCAAAATAGAAAACTCATCATCGGGATCTACCGTAACAAATGTCAACGGTTCATGAATATGTTCCCGCTGATATACACTGTCAACAGCAAAACGTGCATAAAAAGAAGCAAAATCCTGCTCATCGTCATGCTCATCTTCCAACTTACGCAAGTTAATGGCTTCCAGCATCCACACACCCTTGTTGCGCTCAAAATAGTAACGCTTCATCGTCCTCGTTTTAAGATAAATCCATTCTACCTGAACCGATGTCAAAGATGTATCGCCTACCAGTTCCATATCCTCTTCATTGTCAAAAAGTAAGGTATAGCAGGTCTGATCAGCGAACAGAGGATCGTGTTTCCAATACTTTTTTTCAATTTTCAGCGGCGTATCACCTTTGTAATAGGGCAGAGGAAACACTGTACGCTGCCGCTGAAATGCTGTATCTGTAGCATAATAAAAAATAAAATCATCGAAAAGTTCATCCGCCTCTATTGGCTTAGGTACTTCTTCCACTGGCTCTGCCACCAATGTATCGACCTGCCCGGAACGGGCCGAATCAACCATAGCGGATATTGAACGGAAAGAGTCGATGTTCGACTTCGGGTTCTTACAAGCGAACACGCAGACGAACATCGAAACTCCCAATAATATTTTTCTCATATTTATTATTCTGACAGATCTCTCACTATCACTTGTTAAACTTGATTTTCAGCTTCTCAAGCATATCAACGGTCATTGATTCAAGATCGTATTGAGGCTTCCAATCCCACTCGGCACGAGCACAACTGTCATCCATGCAATCAGGCCAGCTATCCGCAATGGCCTGTTTCAACGGATCAACTTCATACACCATTTCAAAATCGGGTACATGTTTCTTGATGGCCGCATAAATGGTTTCGGGAGCAAAACTCATGGATGCAATATTGAAAGCATTACGATGCTTCAAACGAGAAGGATCAGCCTCCATCAAAGAAATCGCCGCATTCAGCGCATCCGGCATATACATCATATCCATCAGTGTACCTTCCTTAATCGGACAAACGAACCTTTCACCCTTTACGGCCGAATAATAGATATCTACAGCATAATCCGTAGTACCTCCTCCCGGAGGAGTCACATTCGAAATGATACCCGGGAAACGAACGGCACGAGTGTCCACCCCATATTTCGTATGGTAATAATCACTCAGCAATTCAGTTGTCACCTTACTGACACCGTACATCGTACGCGGACGTTGGATTGTATCTTGAGGAGTCATTACATGAGGCGTTTCCAAACCGAAGGAGCCAATGGAACTTGGGGTAAACACTGCACAATGGTAAACACGTGCCACTTCCAAAACATTCCACAACCCGTCAATGCCTATCTTCCAAGCCAAACGGGGCTTGCTCTCGGCTACAACAGAAAGCAAAGCTGCCAAGTTATAAATTGAATCAATCTTATATTCCTTTACAGCAGCCTCAATAGCACTATAATCTGTCACATCGACCACAGCACAGGGGCCGCTTTCTTTCAGCTCCCCCTTAGGTTCGGCACCTGTGATATAACCGGCAACTACATGCTCATTGCCATAACGCTTGCGCAGCTCCATCGTAAGCTCCGAGCCTATCTGGCCGGTAGCTCCAATTACCAAGATATTTTTCATTTCGAACAATTATAAAGTTAGAGAGTCTCATTTAATAAAGACATGCAAAGATACGCACTTTTTTTTCGAATTTCTATCTTTCTGATATTGTTTATTTCGATAAAAATGATGTTCTTTGCAGTACATGTAACTATTTGCAGAAATCTCTAAAGAAAAATGTTATGTATGGTAAAATGAAAGAATATCTCAGCCAGACACTTACTGAGATTAAAGACGCCGGACTTTATAAAGAAGAACGTCTGATTGAAAGTGCACAACAAGCCGCTATTACAGTGAAAGGCAAAGAAGTCCTGAATTTCTGCGCCAATAACTACCTGGGCCTGTCCAACCATCCACGACTCATCGCAGCCGCACAAAAGATGATGGACCGCCGTGGTTACGGTATGTCGTCCGTCCGCTTTATCTGTGGTACGCAAGACATTCATAAAGAACTGGAAGCCGCCATTTCCGACTATTTCCACACAGAAGACACCATTCTATATGCCGCCTGCTTTGATGCCAATGGCGGTGTATTCGAACCTTTGTTCACAGAAGAAGATGCTATTATCTCCGACTCACTGAACCACGCATCCATCATCGACGGTGTACGCTTATGCAAGGCCAAACGTTATCGTTATGCCAACGCCGACATGGCTGACCTCGAACGTTGTCTTAAGGAAGCGCAAGCCCAGCGTTTCCGCATCATCGTGACAGACGGTGTTTTCTCCATGGATGGCAACGTAGCCCCGATGGACAAAATTTGTGACTTGGCTGAAAAATATGACGCACTGGTCATGGTAGACGAGTCACACTCCGCAGGCGTAGTAGGAGCAACTGGCCACGGAGTCAGTGAGTTATATAATACATACGGACGTATAGACATTTACACAGGAACCTTGGGTAAGGCTTTTGGCGGTGCCATGGGTGGGTTCACCACTGGCCGCAAGGAAATTATTGACTTGCTGCGCCAACGCAGCCGTCCATATCTTTTCTCCAATTCAGTTGCACCGGCCGTTATTGGCGCCAGTCTTGAAGTGTTCAAGATGCTGAAAGAAAGCAATGCATTACACGACAAGTTGGTTGAGAACGTAAATTATTTCCGCGACCAGATGACTGCTGCCGGATTTGATATCAAACCAACTCAAAGTGCCATCTGTGCCGTCATGCTTTACGATGCAAAATTATCTCAAGTCTATGCAGCCCGCATGCAAGAAGAAGGAATTTACGTCACCGGTTTCTATTATCCGGTTGTACCTAAAGGGCAAGCCCGTATCCGCGTACAAATTTCTGCCGGACACGAAAAAGCCCACTTGGATAAATGCATAGCAGCTTTCATCAAAGTAGGCAAAGAATTGGGAGTACTGAAATAATCTGTTGAATACCCACAAAACAAATAGCCCGGAGCTTGACATCTGTCATCTCCGGGCTAATTTTATTAAGGATAAAACCAAATCTTATTGACGCTCACCCAGCTTGGAATCTACATAATACAAGTTTGAATTTCCTGCTCTCTTGATCATTTCAACAATGTTGGATGCTGTGGCTTCCTCTTCAACTTGTTCACGCACATAGCCCCACAAGAAATCCTGTGTAGCCTTATCGCGTTCAGCAGCTGCGACATCAACCAGATCGTCAATCATCTTCGATACACGGCATTCATGCTTATATACTTGCTCAAACACCTCAAGCGGAGTACCGAAATCATTCGGTACTACATCAATCTTATCCACACGAGCAGCTCCACCACGCTTAATGACATAAGAAGCCATATCAAAAGCATGCTGATGTTCCTCAAACGATTGTTTCTTCAACCAGCTGGCCATACCGTTATATCCCTCTTTCTCCATAAAGAAAGACATGGCCAAATAAAGATTGGCAGACCACATTTCAGCAGTAATCTGTTCATTGATAGCGTTCTGTAATTTTTCCGAAATCATATCTGTTTGTTTTTTAAAATTGTAAACATTACAAATATAGCAAGTTAGTTCTAATATTGTCCTAACTATAACATTTTTTAAACAAAAGTATTTTTAGTGACCTATCCACTAGCTTCTTTATTATACAAATTCATCCGAAAGGTAACCTTGAGGCAACTCACGGCAATTATATCGGGAAGCCATAATCTCACCATAAGCCCCAGCCGAACGAATAGCCAAGTAATCGCCACGCTTCACCGCATTGAGATCAACTGCCTTCCCGAAGACATCAGAAGATTCACAAATGGGACCTACCACATCATAAGTCTGTACCGGAGCATCGGATGAAATATTCTCTATTTTGTGATACGCCTGATACAAAGCCGGGCGTATCAAATCGGTCATACCTGCATCCAAAATGGCAAACTGCTTGTTGGTACCCTGTTTGACGTAAAGTACACGAGAAATAAGCGAACCACATTGTCCTACCACAGAACGTCCCAATTCAAAATGAAGCGTCTGATAAGAGCGCAACTTCAAATGATCAGCATACGTCTTAAAATAGGATGCAAAATCCGGAATAGGCTGACGATTTGGATGCTGGTAATCGATACCCAAGCCTCCTCCTACATTAATATGGCTGACCCGAATACGATGCGCCTCCAACTTATCCAACAGTTCATTGACCCGATTGCATAGAGCCACAAAGTCACCCATATCCAATATTTGGGAGCCGATATGGAAATGCAAACCGACGAATTCCACATGCTCCATCGAAGCTGCAATTTCTATTACTTTTTCCATATCGTTCATGCTGATACCAAATTTGTTCTCAGCCAATCCCGTTGTAATATTGGCATGCGTATGTGCTCCCACATTGGGATTAATGCGGAAAGCTACACGAGCAACTTTCCCTTTAGCAGCGGCCACCTCATTAATGACTTCCAATTCGGGTATAGACTCCACATTGAAACAGAAGATGTTATAGTCCAATCCCAATTCTATTTCCCAATCAGCCTTCCCCACACCGGCATATACAATTTTACCCGTGGGAAAGCCCGCCTTCACTGTTGCCTGAATTTCACCGCCACTCACACAATCAACTCCCAAGCCGCTCTCACGAATAACGGTCAGCACCTTAGGATTGGCGTTAGCTTTCACGGCATAATGGACTACAAAATTCTCATAGCGTGCCACTTCTGCACGAATCGTCTCCAGCGTCTTGCGTAACACCTCCGTATCATAATAATAGAAAGGAGTGCGTACTGCGCCGAATTTATCCAAAGGAAAATGTCCTTTCATACAGTCCCTATTCTCCCTCTTAGTTTTCACCAAACAAAGCGGCACTCAAAGACTGCAATGCCCGTTTCTTATCTTCTTCACGTATCAGGAAGGATATGTTATAATTGCTTCCACCAAAAGAAATCATGCGTACAGGTATGTCGCGCATAGCATCGAGTGCTTTGGCCTCAAATCCGACATTTTCCCATTCCAAATCACCTACTACGCAAATGATACACATGTTGCGGTCAACAGTAACGGTTCCATATTTCTTCAAATCATCCAAAATTTCATTCAGATGTTTTACATTATCTATTGACACCGACACGCCCACTTCCGATGTACAAATCATATCAATGGAAGTCTGATAGCTTTCAAATATCTCGAATACCTTACGCAAAAAACCATAAGCCAACAACATGCGGCTCGATTTGATTTTAATGGCCGTAATATTATCCTTAGCTGCCACAGCCTTGATTTTGCCCTTCTCCGTATCGTTGGAAATCAACGTACCCGGAGCAGACGGATCCATTGTATTCAGCAGGCGCACAGGAATATTGGCATACTTAGCCGGTTGGATGCAGGTCGGGTGCAGAATTTTGGCTCCGAAATAAGCCAATTCGGCAGCCTCTTCAAACTGGAGCTGACGGACGGGAGACGTTTTGTCGACTACACGCGGGTCGTTGTTGTGCATGCCGTCGATATCAGTCCAAATCTGAATTTCTTCAGCATTGATGGCTGCTCCAATCAAAGATGCCGTATAGTCACTGCCTCCACGTTGCAAATTGTCAATCTCGCCATAGGCATTGCGACAGATAAAGCCTTGGGTAATATAGATGTCGGCTTCAGGATAAAGTTCGAGCTGGGCCTGCAATTTTTCACGAATGTAAACAGGATCAGGCTCAGCATTCTTGTCCGTACGCATAAATTCCAACGCAGGAAGCAATACAGACTTTACGCCGCACTCCTGAAGATAAAAATTCATCATACCGGTAGAAATCAGTTCACCTTGAGCCAGTACAACTTTTTCCTCAAACAGGGTAAACAAATCCTTCGTGTACGAACGGATATAGTCAAAATGTGACTTAACAAGTTCCAGACACTTCTTTTTATATTCATCGGTCGAATAGAGTTCATCAATATGCCGGCGGTACTGACTTTCCAGCTTATTGATAATTTCATTGGCTCCTTCCGGATTCTTCTTATACAGATAATCGGAAATTTCGACCAACGTGTTTGTAGTGCCCGACATGGCAGACAATACCACAATCTTGCGTTCGCCGTCAGTAATCAATTTGGCCACTTCCTTCATCCGCTGGGCCGAACCTACCGACGTACCTCCAAACTTTAATACTTTCATTTTTTCTTCTTGTTAAGTTGTTAAACTATTTATTTTCTATTTTTATTCCTCTTCTACCGCCTGGCAAAGACGGTGACTCTCACAGCGATACACTTTGCCTGGAAATTCGCGAAGCAACTGCAAATTATGGGTCGTCATAACCACCAATGAACCTTGTTCACTAATTTGATGCAACAATGTCGTGATAGCCCTTCCTGTCTCCACATCCAAATTTCCCGTGGGTTCATCGGCAAAAATAATGCGAGGAGAGTTCAACATGGCACGTGCAATGACGATACGCTGCTGTTCACCGCCCGACAGTTCGTTAGGCAGCTTATACCCCTTGTTGTTCATCCCCACCAGCTGCAAGACTTCCTCTATACGATCTTTCCGCTCACCACGATGTTTCCAACCCGTTGCCTGAAGCACAAAATCCAAATTATCGTAAACAGGACGGTCAATCAACAATTGAAAATCCTGAAAGATAATACCCAGTTTGCGACGCAACTGAGGAATATGCTTGCGTTTGATACGCCCCATGTCATATCCCAAAACTTCAGCACTGCCGGAAGCTATCTCCAGTTCGCCATAAAAAGTTTTCAAGAGACTGGTCTTGCCCGAACCTACCTTGCCTATCAGATAGACAAACTCGCCCGGATAAAACTCCAAATTGACATCTTCCAACACGGTCAACTCCTGCTGACGTATCTCTACATCTTTATATTTAATCAGCGGTTCGCTCATTCCTCCATCAATGCTTTTTCCAACCAGCTCCATGCCTTTCTTTCAGTTCGCGGGCAATGTCTTCGATACTATAGCCTTTTGAAGTCAGTAAAACGATGAGATGATACAACAAATCGGCACTTTCATAAATCAAGCGGTCGCCCGTACCGTTGCAAGCTTCAATCACCGTTTCTACAGCCTCTTCACCCACCTTCTGAGCCATCTTATTGACTCCCGAACGGAAAAGGCTGGTTGTATAAGATCCTTCGGGCATCTCGCTATGACGAACGTTGATAAAGTCCTGCAATTCCTTCAGGAACATCACCGGCTGTTCATTCTTCTCCCCCCAACAAGTATCGGTACCGGTATGGCAAACAGGCCCTGCGGGATGAACTTGAATGAGCAATGTATCCTGGTCACAGTCTTCCTTGACTGACACTACATGCAGGAAATTTCCACTTTCCTCGCCTTTCGTCCATAAACGGTTACGAGTGCGGCTATAGAAAGTCACCTTGCCTGTTTCCATCGTCTTAGCGTATGCTTCACGATTCATGAAGCCCAACATCAGCACCTTGGCAGTGTCAGCATCCTGTATGATGGCCGGTACCAGTCCGCCCATCTTGTCGAAATCTATATTTACTTCCATTTTGTCCATGACAACTAATAATCCACGCTTCTAAAAGCTATTTAAAAATAAGGTTCAAACAATCATCAGATTCTCATCGGTACACCTTGGCCGCAAAGATACGATTTTAAATCGGGAATTTTAATCTCTCCGAAATGAAAAACGCTGGCTGCCAACGCAGCATCGGCTTTACCCACCAGAAAGGCATCGCGAAAATGCTCCTTCCGACCGGCTCCCCCCGAAGCAATGACAGGAATAGAAAGTCCGTCAGACAATGCTGCCAATGCCTCGTTGGCATAGCCTGTCTTCACACCGTCATGATCCATGCTGGTAAACAGCACTTCGCCGGCTCCACGCTCCTGCGCCTCCCTTGTCCAGGAGAAAAGTTCCTTGTCGGTTTCCACACGGCCACCATTCAGATAGCAACACCAACCGTCAGCCGTCTGGCGGGCATCAACAGCCAGCACACAGACTTGTGAGCCAAAGTGGCCCGCTATCTCGTCTATCAGTTCCGGATGGCGTATGGCGGCCGAATTGACAGACACCTTGTCGGCCCCCGCCTCCAGCAACCTATCTACGTCACTCAGTTCGTGAATACCTCCTCCCACCGTAAAGGGAATACTGATATTTTCTGCGATACGTCTGACCAAATCCGTAAATGTCTTCCGTCCTTCAAAACTGGCCGTAATGTCAAGGAAAACCAATTCGTCCGCCCCTTGCTCACTATAGATACGAGCCAATTCTACAGGGTCGCCCGCCTGACGCAGGTTCACAAAATTGGTTCCTTTCACTGTCTGCCCGTCCTTGATGTCGAGACAGGGAATAATTCTTTTGGCTAACACAAACTTATCTATTATTTACTTGTCCAACAAATATCATTTTCTCATTCAAGCAAAGGACGCAGATCATCCAACGTGACCCGTCCTTCATACAAAGCCTTGCCAAAAATGACAGCAGGCACGCCGATATCCTGCAGACGATAAATATCGTCCATATTACCTACACCGCCACTGGCTGTAAGATACAGATCAGAATCATGCGCCAGGATTTCCTTATATAAATCCAATGAAGGCCCCTGCAACATTCCGTCCCGACTAATATCCGTACATATCACTTGAGTGATTCCTTTCTGGCGATAACTGTCTAAAAAGGAAAACAGGTCGAGATCACTGTCTTCTTTCCAGCCGCTCACGGCAATATGACAATCCTTGACATCAGCTCCCAAAATAATGCGTTCAGGGCCATATTGCTCTACCCAACGGCAGAACGAATCAGGATCTTTCACAGCCACACTGCCACCTGTCACCATCCGCGCACCGCTTTCAAAAGCGATGTGAAGGTCTTCGTCACTCTTCACACCTCCCCCAAAATCGATGACTAAAGAAGTGGCCGAAGCAATCTGCTCCAACACCCGATAATTCACCACATGTTTGGAAGCCGCACCATCCAGATCGACCAGATGCAAACGTCTGATGCCACCCGCTTCCAGCATACGTGCCACCTCGAGCGGATTTTCATTGTACACCTTCTTGCTGCCATAATCACCCTGGGACAAGCGTACACACTTGCCGCCTATGATATCAATGGCCGGTATCAATTCTATCATAATTCCAAAAAGTTTTTCAAAATCCGTTCACCCACATTTCCACTCTTCTCCGGATGAAACTGAGTGGCATAAAAATTATCTTTGTGCAAAGCGGCACTGAACGGCAATATATAATCGGTTTCTGCTGCCGTAGCCTCGTTCAAAGGAACATAATAGCTATGAACAAAATACACAAACTCATCTTTAGTAAAGCCACGAAACAGAGGACTGCAGGTCTGTCCGATGGTATTCCACCCCATGTGGGGCACTTTGTCTTCATGCCTTTCCGAACAGAAACGCTTTACTTCGGCATCAAAGATTCCCAAACAATCGACATTTCCCTCTTCCGAATGCCTGCACATCAGTTGCATACCCAGACAAATACCCAATACAGGTTGCCGCAAGCTCTTAATCACTTCATCCAGTTCGGAAGCACGCAGAAACTCCATTGTTGTGGCCGCTTCTCCCACACCTGGAAAGATGACCCGGTCGGCTGCACGAAGCTTCGCCACATCAGCCGTCACCTCCGCTTCTACACCAAGGCGCTTTAGCGCACAATGTACCGAACGCACATTACCGGCATTATATTTCACAATCGCTACTTTCATTCGCTCCTATTTTGTCCTTCAGATTACAATATTCTCTCATTAAGTCCGCAAAAATAACCATTTATTACTGAATAACGAATTTTTAGAGCACAAAGTTTCAAAACAGAGATCATTCGTTTCGCTATCCACATCGACAGTCCTTTTTGCACAATCTATCCTCTCCAATAATGGGAATACTAAATAAAAGTTAAATGTCGATTCGTTCGTTTTTCACCAACGCTCTCTATATAAGACAATAAGGGTTACTTGTTCAAGCAAACCACGAAAAAAAATAATCCGATGCTATTGTAGATTCAGAAAAAAGGTCTACCTTTGCAACCGCAATCGAGAGAGATGGCAACGAAACAATAAAAAATCTGGTGCGTTAGTTCAGCTGGTTAGAATACATGCCTGTCACGCATGGGGTCACGGGTTCGAGTCCCGTACGCACCGCTTACGAAAAAAGACTGAAATAAGAAAGTCGAAGACAATATCCTCAAAGTCAGTAACTTTGGGGATATTTTTTTGTTATACCACGACAGATGAATACCCCGTTGGAAGTCGAAAATTGGACAAATCGAGTAACCAAATCGTAACCAAGAAAAAAAACGGGAATTTTGGTTACGACTTCGTAGATATGTCGTTGATTTGTCGTTGTTTACGTTCAATTTTATCGACACGCCGTAACCTAAAATCCTGAGCAGAAAAAGGAAACAACCGGCACGTTTACGATTCATTTCATGAGGATACACGACAATGACCCTCAAATGTCTGTTTCATAGCCGCCAAGTGTCCGCCTGTGGATTGCGTCAAGTGATTGTCAAACAGTATTTTTGCAACAAAAAACTTAAAAGCGCATGAAACGGAACACATTCAGCGTACTTTGTTACGCAAGGAAAAGGGAACAAGGAAAGGACAAGCAATATCCTATCATGGTTCGCATCACCATTGACAGCGAACAGGTACAGTTCAACTCACAGTTAATGGTGGATAAGAAGATGTGGAAGGACGGTGGCGTAGTCGGTCGTAGTGCGACGGCGGTGTATTTGCGCACGCAGATAGAGAAAATCAAGACCGACATTACCCGCATCTACGAAAAGGAAATCGAAAACAACCGCTACCCTTCACCGCTGAAGCTGAAGAACATCTATCTGGGCATTGAAACGAAAGCCAACACGCTGCTGACCGTGTTCAAGAAGATGAACGAGGAAAAGCGGAAGGAAGTGGGCACGTCGCTCTCACAGAACACCTACAAGAAATACGACCTGACATACCGCCGTATGGAAGAATACATTCAGTTCAGGTTCAGGAAAGAAAAGTATAAAGACATTCCATTGACGGAAATCAACGAGGAATTTATCAACGGCTTCCGCAACTTCCTGCGTGTGGACAAGAAGGTCGGCCACAACGCCACCTCGAAGATGATGCAACTGTTCAAGAAAGCCGTTACCCGCGCAAGGAACGCCGGTCTTATCCAGTTCAACCCATTCACGCAGCCCATCACCTTCGTTCAGGTGGACAAAGGCTTTCTGACGATGGACGAACTCCAGAGCATTATGGACAAGGAGATTGAAGTGGAACGCCTGCAACGGGTGCGCGACGTCTTTGTATTTTCCTGTTGGACGGGGTTGGCGTACATAGACGTATATCTGCTCAAAGACGAACATATCCAGAAGTATCTGGACGGCAACTATTGGATTATCTCCAAGCGCCATAAGACCGGTGTGCCCATCAACGTGCGCCTGTTGGACATTCCCCTGCGCATCCTGCAAAAGTACAAGGGTAAACAGCCCGACCACCGCGCCCTGCCCATGCCGAGCAATCAGAAGATGAACGCATATCTGAAGGAACTCGCTGATATTTGCGGAATTAGGAAGAACCTGACCTATCACCTCGCAAGACACACGTTCGCCACAACCGTTACGCTAACTAACGGAGTATCAATAGAATCCGTATCAAAAATGTTGGGACATACTAATATTCGCACTACGCAAATCTACGCGAAGGTAATCAACCAGAAAAGCGGCAGTGAGATGGAAGCCCTTTCCGACAGGCTGCATGTATCCATGAACGCATTATAGAAAGGAGGACAAATATGAGAACGATAGAAAGACAGCTTAGAGCCAGACAAACGGCGGTGGGTCTGAACGAAAAGGAATTGAGCAGACTGATGAAAGCCACGTTTGACACACCGCGTTTGGAACAGGTGCGTGACCTTTTCATCTTTTCGAGCTTTACAGGCCTGCATTACCAGAACCTGAAATCCCTCCGTAAAGAGAATTTCCACAACAAGTACGGGCAGAAGTGGATTTTCATGGTAAGGGAGCAGACCGACGCTTTCATCCACATTCCCCTGCTGCCTGTCCCACAAATGATATTGGAGAAGTACAAAGTCCGGTTTGCCGGAACGGATGAACTGTTGCCCGTCCCCAGCAACCAACGGCTGAATGTCTATCTGAAAGAGATTGCGGAACTCTGCGGCATCGAAAAGAACATGACCATGTATCTGGCTTACCATACGTTCAAGGATACGATAACGACAAAAAACGGCATATCCACCGGTACGGTATGCCGCATGTTAGGGCGGTTCGACCTGCGCGGCCGCCATGCTTATGTTACCGACCGCATCATCAAGCGCGAAATGGACAGAGTGGCGCGTAACTGCACCCCGTTTGAAAAAATTGCGGCGCAATACATCATGACAACCAATAAATCCGTATATTGTCCCACCAAATAAAAACGATACCCCTATGCTACACAGAGGAAACATCACCATCACCGGGCTGGAGGACATCAACCGCCACCCCACAGTCAGCGTCAGGCTGGAGAACGGCAACGTATGGCTCACCAAACATGAGCTTGCCCGCCTGTTCGGAGTGTTCATCCAGACGATAGACGCCAATATGCGCTCCATCTTCAAGTCGCGCATCCTGAACGAGAGCGAGGCAACCATCACGGAGAAGCAGGATAAGCGATACGTTACCTACTATAATCTGGAGGCCGTCATTTTTCTCAGCTTCCGCATCAACACCTATTGCACGAAGCTGTTCCGCGAATGGGTGCTGAATTCCCTGTGCGAGTACAAGCGGCTGAAGGAGAAGCAACCCGAAGTCCTTGTCGTGTTCAACGCTTCGGACAACCAGACCTTTATCTCGTATAACTGAAGTCCCCCGAATCCCGCAAAAGCGAGCCTTGTCCACGAAATAAAACCGGGCAAGGCTCGTTTTGTATTCTCCAAACCCTTATCTTTGGGCAGAAAAAGCCCCAAAGATGATAGAAGACCTCCACATATCCGTCCCTCTTAGTGAAGTACCCGAAGCCCAAGTGGGCAATTACTTCACCCTCTCCCGGATGCCCGGCGAGTTCCTGATAATCCAAAAACCCGACAACACGTTCTATTTCCTATGCAGCCGGGAGTGCGACATCGTGCGGATATGCGAGTCCTTCGACTGGTACATCGTATCGAAGGACGCTTTCAACGACCTCCTGAGCATCGGCATCGGTCTGGCCGACAAGGAGAGCATCGACGGCGAGGTCTATCGCGTGCAGGACGAGGCCACGCTCTCCCTTTGGCGCGACATCCTCCGCTTCACCTTCGACAGCGATTTCGTGCGCCGGTTCTTCCCCTACAACACCCGTTTCAAGGGCAAGATGCGCATCGACGGCGCACTGTGCTTCTACATTCACGATTATTACCCCACGCGCTGCAAAGGCATCGCTGTGGAAGACCGCAAGACCAGCAACTTGGTTTTCCGATTCAAGGAAGGGCAGCAGGCGGCTCTCGTCGCCAAAATCTTCTCCCTCTGCATCGCCCGTATGCCTTTCTACAAGGAAAAGGCGGCCAATGCCGTGCTTATCCCCATTCCGGCGGCTACCCGTGAGCGCAACGCCGCCCGTTTCGCCCGGTTTTGCAGCCTCCTTTCGCGGCGTCTGAAAATCGTTGATGGTTTCCGTGCCACATGGATAAGGGAAGACCGTGAGCAGATGAAAGGCACTCATGGTCTTGATAAGCTCTCCAACCTCATTTTCCACCCCGTCTATTTTCAAGGACGCGATGTCTTTCTTGTGGACGACATCGTGTCCACCGGCGAGAACTTCACGCAGATGAAGCGCAGGCTGATGCAGCTTGGAGCCAACTCCGTTACCGGATTATTCTTGGGACGGACGGTGAAAATGGGGAAAGAATAAAAAGACACACCCTTGGTTTCGACATTTCCGCAAGTCGGGCAACCCAAAGTGCTGAGTTGGGCAACTCAGCTCGGTGAGTCGGGCAACTCAGCAAAACGAGTTGGGCAACTCACGGAAACGGGTTGGGCGACTTGCAGGCTTGGGATAAATGCAAAGAATACAATATTCCAATCCCCGACCCATGCTGCGGAATGTAAAAGCCCGTCATTTCCGTCGGCAAGCATATCCCCGTTCCCGTTGGGAATGGAAATACCCTTGCCGCCTACGCAAAACCGTAGAAACATGCCGCATGGTCAAGCGTGATGAACCAAATCATCACACCATATCCCATACGCCACTTTTCCTTGCCCGGTTTTGCCGCAAGGTAGGCTTTTACGCTTGCCCGACCCGCCCGTTATTGCACGTTGCCGCCTTCGAGGGCGGAGTCGAAAGCACTATAATGGTCATCGTCATGCACGCTCAATGCCGCCACGAGGCTGTTCAACGTGCGCACGGCATCCAGCCGTTGTTCTGGCGAGCATTCCTCCGGATGGCTCAATACATCAATGGCGCAGGTCAGATGCGCCTTTGTCTGCTGCAAGGTGGACACATCTTGAATGGGAAACAGGTAGAAAAGTCCTTCATCGGAAGAACGGACGATGCCCTTCAGGGCGGTAGCTTGTAATTCCATATCTTTCGGGTATTAACAAATGACGTAACGCTGCCGGCCACCGCACCCAAAGCATCGCCAAACGCTTAATACAGAGTGAACCGGCAGGTTACGTCAAGGTATAACCTACCCGGTCCATTTACCTCTGTATTTTGAAATTGGCGATTTCTGGATGCCGGTAAATGAACAACATTACCACGATGCTATTTGCACCGCTGGCACAAAGGTAAGAAAATAACGCCAATAATCCATTGCCATCCTTAAAAACCTCCTTCGGAAAAATCCATTGCGGAGAGAAATCAATGTCCCTACGGTATGTTTCCCTTGCCGCTTTCATTCCCCATCACTCCACAATGTGCTATTGAAAGGTTGGGGGAGCTGACTTATTACGTGCGCAAAGGTAATTTCGGGTTTTGACGGACTAATCAAATTTTTTAGGCACAATCTCCACACTTCGCAGGCTCAGGTAGTATTCCACCGAAAAAATTTGCTTCTGCAAAACCCTGTCCTTTGCCCCGCTTACGAAATAAGTCAGCTCACCCAACTCGTCAATGCATAAAAAAAATGTCGTGATTATGAAAGCAACAAGAGAAACAAATGGAAATAAGTCGCTTCCCAATCTGCCTCTGCATAAATTCTTGGGCGTGGCGGTGAGGTTCTTCCTTGCGGCATTCTGCACATCCCTGTACGGTGGCTCCCTGCTGGTGTGGTTCGTCGGGTCGTGGCTGGTGTGGAACTTCCTTGCGGGTGTAGTACGTTTCCTGTGGGGCTGCCTTGTGTTCCTGTTGGCATTTGTTTCGCTTGTCGCTTTCATGGTCTGGGTATTAACACTCTAAACTCACATCATCATGGAAACAACAGACATCTCAAAAAACGTGTCGTTTACCGGACACCGCTCCGGCAGGATAAGCCAACCCATGCTCACCCTTTTTGCAGGCATGGTAACGGAAATCAAAAGCCTGTATGCTTCGGGATGCCGTAATTTCTTCTCCGGCATGGCGGAAGGCGGCGATTTGGTTTTCGCCAAGGCGGTCTTGGCGGCAAGAAACGAATTGACCGACATTCGGCTGGTAGCTGCCATCCCGTTCCGGGAGCAGTCCGCACGCTATTCCGACATGAACAAGAGGCTTTACATCAGCCTGTTGGAAGAAGCGGACAAGACGGTTATCCTTTCAGAAAGCTATCACAAGGGCTGTTTCCACCGGCGCAACGACTTTCTGGTGGAACATGCGGCAATCATGCTCGCTTATTGGGACGGACTGCCCTATGGCGGCACATACTATACCATAGGAAAGGCGCAGATGCTGAACAGAATAATTATAAACCTTTATAAATAAGAACGCTTATGAAACGGTACAGCAAGACTATCGCACAGCAGTGCAAGTATTATGAAGTGGAGGACATTTTCGAGTACATGGTGGAAACCTACATCAACGGCAACCACAGCACCTTTACCCGGCTGTTCAAGGAACTGGAGAAGGACGCACGCAGGTTGTTCATCGAATACCTGTTGTGGGAAGTCAATCCCCAATACCACGTGGAAATACTGAAAGCAACCATCTAAAGAATTACGGTATGGACAAGATAATATCCCAAATGACGAAAGAAGGAAAATTGCAGGCTTTGGCGGACTACCATGCCTGCAAGCGTGAGCGGCACATCATTCTCCGCTATATCCAGGCACTCCGCCGGGAAGATGCGGAACAGACCGCCTATTTCGAGAGCTTCGGCGAAAGCGTGCATCAAATTGTGCTGAACGTGAATACCTACGAGCGCAGGCTTGTTTTCGGCTATGTGGACAAGCAGTTCAACGAATATGGATGGATAAATGGCATGTTGCCCATCGTGGAGGAAATACGGTTGGACACATCCAACGTGATACACATCGGCCAGTCCGTGAATGGCACGTATGCCGTTACGGTGAGCTGGTGTACCGGCACGGCAGGAGGCGGTAGCCACCCATCGGTATGGGATGAACCCATTTCCGACTACAAGGAAGCGGTACGCACGGGAATACATCGGCTGGAAGGGCATTACACTTATGCGGAACGCCACTCCCTGACAGACAAGGGAAATTACAACCCGAAGTATATCCGCAAGTTGAAAGCCGGATTGCGGGAACTGAAGTTACGCTATACCGCCCCGCAGCAGTTGAGCCTTTTTTGATTATTCACCTATAAATATATAATGTATGGACGTAAAGATTGAAAGCATGATTTTCGGGTGGGACGAGCGGATACCCGAAGTGTTGGTAAAGTTCATCAATTCCGTGACGCTGACAAAGGACGAACAGGAGCTTCGCGAACTGGTGAAAGTATTTGCACAAAGCAAGGAGTTCAACCGCTTCTTCGCTTTCGGATACGGGAGCAGCCACTTTTGGCTCAAACAAAGGATGGCATCTGACCCGGACAAGTGCATGGAGAACCGCTTATTGATTGTCGAATTTTAAGGAATTGTATGATGGTTACAAGAATGACAGAAAACGGCGTTTCGACCTGCCGGGCAGCAGGAACGGAACAATTCGAGAAATTCCAGACTGGTTTTGGGAGAAGAAAACGCACGCTTGTGCAGTACGATTACAGGGCATCCGATGGGGAATTGTTCTCCTGCGTGGCTCCGACTTTGGAGGAATGCCGCCGCAGGCGCGATGCATGGTTATCGGAAAAGGAAAGAAAGGAGGCCGGCAATGAATGACGGTTACGAAACGCTGATAATCACATTTAGCGAACCCATCGAGGTTTTGGACGGTAGGTTTGAGGACATCGACACATGGGGCGTGGACAGCCTGAAGAAGTGGGTGGACGATTACGAGACCACACGCTTCACCCCGATAAACGGCTATACGGCAGTCATCACATCCGAATACAACATGAAGCCCGTAAGGGAATGGTTGGAACATTACATGCCCATAGCGGAAATGAAGGAATTGTAGAGGGATGATGCGCTTGCAGAAGCAGCCCGCCAGAACCAATCCGACGGGCTGCAACCGTTTCACACCACAGGCATGTCAGTCCGTTTCCTCGCCCCAAAGCTCCGTATCAGTCGGGGCATGGCGTATGGCACGCCAGATGCAACAGCCGGTTACGGCAAGAAGCGTCAAGTAAGCAATGGCAAAACAAAGCATAGCCGTCAGTATTATGGAGCAGGCTGTTCCGGGTTCTCTACTCCTTCTTCCGTCTCGTTGTTGAACGAAAAGCTCTTGGTTACCGTCTGGTTAAACGAATCCACAATGTAGATGTCAATCGTCTGCTGGTCGGTGCAGAGCGACCTGTAATAGAGCCGGAAGGTCTCGCCCGGCAACGAATAAAGGTCATTGGGCAGCAATACCGTGCCGTCCTCCAGACGAAGCTCCCCCTTGCCCGTAGGCTGGAAATAGCGGATGAAATACTCCGTTTCCTCGTACCGCCCGCTGCGTACCAACTGGCAGCGTATTTCGGCTTCCCCGCCTTCCACGATGGTACTCTGTACCGGCAGGGTTGCCAAATCGAACTCATACACCTGCTGGATGTCCAGCTTGTCGGAACAGGCGCAAAGCAGCACGGCGGCTACCAATGCGAAACCGGCGGTAAAAATCAGTTCAGTCATTCTTTTCATTGTCTTGATGATTTATTAGTCCAATATGAATTTCAGCCCCACCCCGAACTGGAAGTGGAAATTTCCCGTACCGCCACCCCACAGGCAGCGTTCACGCGCATGGAGGAGCAGTACTGTCCGGTTGGTGAGGTAGGTTTCTATCTCCAGCGATACCGCGCCGCCATAGACGAAAGCGTCGCCGTCCGTGATGCGTGCCCCGTCATAAAGCAGGCTCTCGCCCCAATTCACCGTTTCATAACCCGCCATCGCCGAGCCGCCCACGTAGCAGAGGAACACTTTGTTCGCGTCCGAGAGGAAGTTGTAGTAGTATCCCCCTTCCGCCGTGAACTGCGACATCGGCAGGCGCGTGTCCTTGTACGGGTGGTACTTTTGCAGGTACTCCGCACCGAACACCCACTTGCTGCACCCTTTCGTGTACGAGTCCATCGACAGCCCGAAGTGGTAGCCCAACTCATTGCGCCGGCTTGCCGAATGGAAGCCGTCCGCCATGCCCGCCGTCAGCCGCAGCCCTTTCATGCCCGGCAGACAGCGTTGCGCCTGCACCTTGTCTGCAAGGACAAGGCACAGCGCCATGCCGATTAGAATAAACACCGTCCGTTTCATCTTACTTCACCTTCAGTTCGTTGATGACACGGGCACGCACCAGTTCGGCATTGGTGACCGTGAACTGCTGATGCCTCCCGCCGTTCTGCTCGTTTATTTCCACCACCAGTTGCTTGTCGTCCGGCAGGGTGAATTTGGGCAGAGTGAACACCGTGCGCTCCCGGCTCTTGCCGCCAATCTCCGTCACGTAGTTATAGGCACGCAGCGGTACAATCACCTGCTCTTGGATGGCGGTGCGCTTCGCCACTTTCCGGTCCACCACCTTGAACGACACGAAGTCCACCGTGAACGGCACGTTGGAAGAGTTCTTCAGTTCCGTGTGGAAGTAGAGCAGCCCGTTGTGCGTATAGATTCCCTTCAGGATGTACTGGATGCCGAAGCGTTTGCAGCCGATATGCTTCACCAGCCGTTTGTCGTCCTTGTGGATGGACTTCATGATGAGCCGCACCAACAGCGGTGATTCGCTGCCCAACTCCTTCAGATAAACCTCCTGCGAATTGTTCGGGCGGTTCACCGCCTCCCCGTCGTGCAGGAAGTCCTTCATCTCGATGTTCAGCTTGACCGGCTCGTCGGCATATTTCACGTTATAAGTATAGTAGCTCCCATCCTCGGTTATCACCGCCAGATTGGTCTCTCGGGAGAAGTCGCGCAGGGCGGCCTTCACCCGGAGCACGTTTTCCGAGCCGTCCGCCTTGCCCGCAATGATGTCGGCGGAACCCAAGTCCACATACTTGATGGCGGAGGGAAAGATGATATGCACGGTCTTGTAAAACGTAACCTCCAGCGCATACGGTGGTATCATCCGGTCGAAGGTTATCGGGCGTGTCAGCCCGTCGAACAGGTCGCCGGTGGACGGGCTTTGTTTTACCCCATCATCGCCCGTTTCAGTTTGCTCTACTGTTTCTTCCGTTTCTTTCAAGTCGGTTTCTTCCACGACCCTCTGCGCTTGGGCATGGGTCATTGCGGTCATGAGAGCCGCCATAAGCATAATTTTCTTCATTTTTCCTTGTGAATAATAGTGATACATAAGATTATTTCTTGGGCACAAGCAGCACCGCGTGGTTCGCTTTGAGCGTTACCTTGACGGTGCGGAACTTCGTGGCGAGGTATTGCGACAGCCCCTGTATCGCACCGCGTCCCAAGTCCGAGGCCAGTTGCGCCCCGGCATCGGTGGAGATGTTGATGCTGCTGCCCATCGTGGAACCCATGTTGGCCGCCATCTCCTTGAGTGCGGTCAGTTCCTGCGACCCCGGCACGGAGATGCCTTTCATGCCGCCCATGTCATATACCTCCAGTTCCACCGGCACGACCCTCCCTTTATAGGCAATGGAGCTGACGGTCAGTTCCATGCGCTCCCCGTTGATGCGTGCCGTAGCGGTCAGCACGGTGTTGGCCGGTATATACATGCCCCCGACATCGACCGGTTCCAGCAGGCGGATTTCCGCCTCCTTGCCGTCGCTTACCGTGACCGTGCGCCGGATGCAGGCACGGATGCTGTTCCGGGCCGATACGCCCGCATGGTCCGACACGGTATGGAACCCCAGATTGTGTGGACGGCTGTACCGTTCCATGAACTCGGCATCGGACATCGGTTGTGCCAGCATCGACACGACCTGTTCCGCCACCTGCGTGACCGGGCTGACCGTCCTTCCCTCCGTTTCCGTTACGGGTACGGACTTCGCTCCGCCACCCTCTTGCGGCAGGTAGCGCGAGGCCATCTCGTAGGATTTCTCCATCAGGCGGAGCTGCTCGTCGGCGGTTTCCTTTGCCTTGCGTTCCTCTTCCGCCCGGCGTTCCTCTTCCGCCCGGCGTTCCAGTTCCTGTATGCGCCACTCCAGTTCCAGCGTTTTCTGGTCGTCCTCCGGCTCCGGCTGCTCGTAGAAGCTGCCAATCTGCCGGTTGATGTCCCGGTAGGCATCTGCCGAGGTGCGGATGGACGACCTGCCCGATGATGCAGTTTCTTCGGTCTGGAACACATCTTCCACGGCCTCCCTGTCCGTATCATCCTCCGCCACCGCCAAGTCCTGCAGGGTGCTCATCTTCTCCCGCTGCTTGCGCTCGAAATCCTGCTGTTCGTAGGCGGCACGCTTGTCCGAAGGCAGGTTCTTTTCCTCCGGCATGGGCACTTCCACGTTGAAGCCGTCGGGCAGGCTCTCCCCCTCGTCCGACGGTGCGAATATCAGCCACATCGCCACGCCGAAGACAAGGAACAACAGCGGATAGACCAGCATCTTCCTCCGTTTCCGGATTTCTTCGGGAGTCAGCGGTTGGGACTCCTTCCGCCCGAGTTCATTCTTTTTTGCCGTTTCCGGCTGTTTTTCCGTTTTGTTCTCTTTCATGTTTCCTGTCATGATTAAAATGGATACTGTCTTTACTTATGCCCGGATGCAGTTCCAACTGCCGCATCCGTTCTATTCTCATCTGCTCTCCCCGGCGTTTGCCGATGTTGTATATCGACGACACGGTGATGTAGATGGAGAGGGCGCTGAATCCCACGAGCATCGCCACCACCACGATGAGCCGCACATCGGGCGACATCCGCCCGCACACGCAGCGCATCCCGTCGCTTATCCGGTCAGGGATGTAATGGAGCCACTTTCTTGTCTTTCCCATACGCCTTTACCTTTCTATGGTCCGTAAATCGCGGTTCTCCAGAATGGTGAACTGCTCCATCGTGAAACCGTGAGGATTGTTGTCCGACCGCACCGAGTTCAGCAGGCGGCAGCGGGTTACAAGACTGCGCTCGGTGATGTTGCTGCTCCTGACGAGCGACTGGCGGGCATAGGTCGTCACGATATAGGGGTAACGCTCGAAGTCGCACGCCACGCTGTCCACCCGCACGGTCTGGTTGATGTTCGCCGAGATGATTCGGTTGTAATACCCCTTCTCTTCCCAGTCCTTGTAGTAGCGGAAGGCACTTTCGTCACACAGGTACAATGCCCGGCGGATGTTGCCCTCAATGGCCGCCTTGTCGGGCGAGAGTGTGAAGAACAGTTCGTGGAACCGCCTGACATGTTCCCGCGCCTCGACCGGACGGTTCTGGGAAAGGTCTTGCGAGAGCGCGAGGATGAGCGACTTGCCGTTGTCCAGCACGTAGATTTTCTCCCGCTGCTTCTCGGCGAAGCTGTATGAACTCCACAGCGCGTAGCCCGTGACCAACGCGCACAGCACGACGAAGGCTATTGCCATCGTGCGTATCTGCCGGAAGCTCGTTTCGATGTTCTTTAATGACTTGAATTCCATTTTCTTTAATTCTTGTTGTTGATTGTTGAATCATTTGCCCCGCAGCTTGCCCGCGACATGCCCGGCACCAGCCCCGGTAGCCGCTGCCGCCACTTTGCCGGTCTTGACGGCGGAGTTGTTCACCTGCTTGCCGTAGTTGCCAGCGCCCGCCGCCTGTATCACCCATGTCGATACCGTCGGGATGGTGAAATACCCCACGATGGCGATGAGCATGAAGATGATGTAGGCCGAGTTGTTCGTGTCCGGCACGAAGTTCGGGTCGGTCAATGCCGCGATGTCCTTCTCAATCATCAGCGTCTGGATGCGTGCCAGCACCGAACTGAACAAATCGGAGATGGGCAGCCACAGGTAGATGCTGATATACTGGCATATCCAATGCACCATCGTGCTGTGGAAACCGTCATACACCGAAATGGCGAATGCCAGCGGCCCCAAGATGGAGAGCACGATAAGGAAGAATGTCCTCAGCGTGTCCAGTATCAGCCCCACCGCCTGAAAGAGCAGTTCCAGAAAACTGCGGAAGGCGTTGCTGATGGTCTGCTTGATTTCATACTTGCCGCGCTCGATGGCCATCCCCGCCATCGTCTTCAGTTCCGACGGTGTCCAGCCCAAGTCTTCAATCTGCCGCTCGTATTCCTCGTCGCTGACCAGATAGGCCGTTTCCGGGTTACGCACCAAAGCCTCGTATTCCAGTTTCTCCCGCTTCTCGGCGTACTCCTCCATGTCGAGCGTCTGCCCTTGCAGGATGCCGTGGCAACCGGTGACGATGGGACTCATGATGCCGTTGATGGTTCCTAACACGAAGGTGGGGAAGAACATGATGCACGCCCCGATGCAAAACGGACGGAACAGCGGATACACATCTATCGGCTCGGCACGTGAGAGCGCCTGCCACACCCGTGAGGCCACGTAGAACAACGCGCCCAATGCCGCCACCCCGGTGGCCACGCCCGTGATGTCCGAGCAGAGCGGCATCATCTCGTCATAAAGGCTGCGCAGCACTTCATGCAGGTTGCCGAATGTACTTTCTCCCGTCATGGCTACCAGTATCTTTGGTTATCGGTCCCGTACAGGTCGAGCACGCGCCGCGTGTCGTTCTTCTCCTTTGCCCGGAGGTACGACACGCCGATGTTGCGGTTCGTATAGTAGCGGACTAAGTTGCGGTGGTTCTTCACATCGCGGTAGATGCGGTCTATCAGGTCCATGCGCTCCTTGTCCGTCATTGAAAGGCCGGTCTGCGTGACGACCGTCTTCAGCTCGTCGAGCATCCCGCTGCTTTCCTCCAGCATCTTCGTGTAGCCCGAGGCGATGGCGGCCAGTTCGTCCGTCGTGTAGTTCTCGTCGGCAAGCATCTTCTGGAACGAGTTCACGTAGATGTCCGATATTTCCCCCACGAGCAGCACGGTCTGTTGCACCTTGCGGGCGTCCTTCACCAAGTTATGCACCGACTTGAGCGCGTCGTAATACTTCTTTCCCTGCTCGTAAATCTTGACCGTTTCCTGAAAGTTCTTCACCATGTTCTCAGCGGTCGTGGTGGTCTGTATCACGTTCCGCGTGGTGTTCACGATGCTCTGCGCGAGGTTCGACGGGTCAAAGGTCACCCATTGCGCCCGGACCGTCGTGGCGGTGCAGAGCAAAACCGTAAGACAGATTGCTGTTATTCTTTTATTCATATCCGTTGATGATTAAAATGTTCTTGTCAATATTCATATTCCCTGCAATCCCGTACATACACCCCTTCCGAGGCGAGCACGAGCCGCTCGTTTTCTTCGTCATAGGCGACCTGCACCCTTTCGGGCAGTTCCGCCCATGTCCCTTGCCCGTTCCGGTAGAGCGTGGCGGTCAGCACGGCTCCCCAGCGGTAGGCGAGGGCGATGCGGTACGTATGCCCTTCGCGGTACACCCTGAC
This sequence comes from Mediterranea massiliensis, assembly GCF_900128475.1. GTDB lineage: Bacteria > Bacteroidota > Bacteroidia > Bacteroidales > Bacteroidaceae > Bacteroides > Bacteroides massiliensis_E. The sequence continues at coordinate 586,301 of NZ_LT635836.1, forward strand.
CGGGGGCGACTTGCCCCGGCTTTTCCACCGCCCGCAGATGCGGTCGAGCGGGAACAACGTTGCATATTCCATAGGCTCATCCTTTCCTTGCGTTCCTTTTCTCCTCTGCCAGCCGCTTGATGGCCAGCTCGATGTTGCCGCCGAGCTTCTCCGCCATGCGCTGCACCTCCACCTTCTCGCTCTCTTCGGTGGTGTAACAGAGGTATTCCTCCAACGAGGTTTCCGTTGCATACACCGCCGACTGCACGCCGCCAAGCCCGAACCACACCTCCTTGTACTTGCGCGTCGGGTCGTTGGACATGTTCACCGAAAGAATCTGCCCCTTCTCCTTGTCCGTCAGCCCGAGCAGCGTCTGTATCTGGTCGAACTTGTTCAGGTATTTCCGCTGGTCAAGGAGAATCTTGCAGTCCGAGTTGTTGATGATGCTCTCTTTCACTATCGGCGAGGAGATGATGTCCTCCACTTCCTGCGTGACCACCACCGCCTCCCCGTAGAACTTGCGGACGGTCTTGTAGAGGTAGCGGATGTAGTCCGCCATGTTCGCCGAGGCGATGGCCTTCCACGCTTCCTCGATGACCACCATCTTACGGATGCCTTTCAGACGGCGCATCTTGTTGATGAACAGTTCCATGATGATGATGGTCGTGACGGGGAACAGGATGGGATGGTCCTTTATCTGGTCGATTTCGAAGACGATGAAGCGTTTCGTCAGCAGGTCAAGCTGCTTGTCCGAGTTGAGCAGGAAGTCGTACTCGCCGCCCTGGTAATAGGGTTCCAGCACATTCAGGAAGCCCGCCAAATCAAAGTCCTTCTCCCGTACCTGCTTCTCCTCCAGTATCCGCCGGTAGTCCGACTTCACGAACTCGTAGAAGGTGTTGAACGAGGGTTCTTCCACTTCCCCCGAGCGGATGCGCTCGATGTAGAGCGACACGGCGTTGGACAGCGCCACCTCCTCCGAGCGCGTGGCCGGTTCGTTGTCCTTCTTCCACAGGGTGAGCAGCAGCGTCTTGATGCTCTCCCGCTTCTCGATGTCGAACACCCGGTCGTCGGTGTAGAACGGGTTGAAGGCTATCGGGTGCTCGTCGGTGTAGGTGAAGTAGATGCCGTCCTCGCCCCTGGTTTTCTGGTGTATCAGCGAGCAAAGCCCCTCATACGAGTTTCCCGTATCCACCAGCACGATGTGCGTGCCCTGTTCGTAATATTGGCGGACAAGGTGGTTCATGAAGAACGACTTGCCACTACCCGAACCGCCCAGCACGAACTTGTTGCGGTTGGTGGTGATGCCCCGTTTCATCGGCAGGTCGGAGATGTCCACGTGCAGCGGTTTCCCGCTGATGCGGTCTGACATCTTCAGTCCGAAAGGGGAAAGCGAACTGCGGTAGTTCGTTTCCTCCGTCCAGAAGCAGACGGCCTGCTCGATGAAGGTATAGAATGATTCCTCCGCCGGGAAGTCTGCGGCGTTGCCCGGCATCCCCGCCCAATAGAGCGTGGCGGCATCCACTGTGTCGTGGCGCGGTTTGCACTCCATTGCGGCAATCTGGCTGCCCGTGTCGTTGCGGATGACCTTCACTTCGTCCGGGTTGTCCGTCCACGTGATGACATTGCAATGGCAGCGCACCGAGGTCAGCCCGTAGGAATGCGCGTCGTTCAGGTACAGGTCTATCCATTCCTTGTTGATTTGGTTGCTCCGCGAATAGCGCGAGAGCGACTGCATGTTGCGTGCCGTCTTCTCGAAGCGTTGCAGGTTCTCCGCGCTGTCGTCGATGAAGAGGTACTGGTTGTAGATGTGGTTGCATGGGAGCAGCAGCCCCACCGGGCTGGCGAAGGAGAGGCGGCAGTCCGACCGGTCTGTGGAGAGCCGTTCATAGCGGCTGTCCGTACCGACCCGGCCCGGCAGCGCGTCCAGTTCCGAGAGCGTATAGACCGACAGCCGTTTGTCGCCGATGCGCACCCCCTCGTCGCCCAGTTCGATGTCCTCCAGCGTGCCGGTGTCCTCCAGCGACAGGCAGAGGTATTTCTCCAGCAGGCCGGACTGTTCCTCCGTGCCGGTTACCTCGTCGCCCGACAGACGGCGCAGTCTGACCAGTCCCGTGTCGTTTACAATGCGGGCGAACTGCCCGGCGGCATCTAAAAAACGTGCCGCCGTGTCCCGGTTCACTTCCTTGGGGATGATAAAGCCCCGGCACAACGACGAGAAGCTGCTCTGCATCCGCATCCGCTCCTTGGTCGTCTTGGTCAGATACAAGTAGCAGCAGTGGTTCAGGAAAGGCCGTTCGTTGAAGTGCAGTTCATAGCTCCGCGAGAGGAAGCCGAGCTTTTCGCCCTCCGTCCGGCTGCGGTAGTGTTCCTTCACGAACCAGTCCTGCTTGTGTACCACCGTGTAGTCGGGCAGCACCTTAACCGCTTTGCACCATGCCGCATGGATGGCGGCATATTCGGCAGAGGTTACCGTGAACAGTTCGGGAAGCTCCACTTCGAAGGCCACGGTGATGTCCGCGTCTTTCGAGACGATGCAATCCGACTCGACGGCCAGCAGCGGGAACTTGCTTTCCAACGTGGCGGCTTTCAATATATTTCTCATAGGCTTCTCTTTGGGGTGAATAACTTCCGGACGCTAATCCGGTTAATCAGGTATCGCGGGTGCTGCCGTTTGGCGAGCCGTTTCATCAGCCCGTGCTCGCCGTACTTGGCGTTCAGGCGGAATGTGAGCCATACCAGTATCGATGCGGATACCGCGCCAAAGGCGATGCACACCCATTGACCTGTTCCTGCCATGTACATCACGATGAACACCACGAACACGGCAAGCAGTCCTCCGGCGAAGATGAACAGGTATTGTGCCTTCAGCCCCTTGAACTCCGCGCTCTGCCCGATGCCCTTGTTCAGTTCATATTCCATAATCCTATTCTATATATTATTTATGTATAGGGATTAGAGGAAGAACGAGCGCAGGATGGTGGCGGCGACTATCAGGAAGATGCACGCCCCGAACCACGAGGCGGCGGTCTTGCTCGTATCCGGGTCACCCGAACTGAACTTGTTATATACCTTGATGCCTCCTATCAGGCCGACCACCGCACCGATGGCATAGACGAGTTTCGTTCCCGGGTCGAAGTACGAGGTGACCATCTGCGTGGCTTCCGTGATGCCCGCTTGTCCGTTACCTTGCGCATAGAGCGCACCGGCTGCCATCAGGCAAACCGCCATGAAAAAGATTCTCTTTGTTGTGTTCATAAAAAGTTGGTTTTATGCGGATAGACCGCTGTTAAACAATGTCGTCAATGGAAAAATCACCGGGTACGATACTCTCGGCGGGAGGCTCTGGTTGCCGTATCCGGCGGTAGTCCGCCAGATGCAGCTCGATGAGCGAGGCGATGCGCCGTTCCCGTTCCGCATCCCCGGCGGTGAGCTGGTCGAACATCGGCGTGCCCTTGAGTTCGGCAAGTGCACGTCCGGCCTGCTGCCGTTCTGCTTCGGTGGCGGTGCTGTCATCCATCGCCATGCGCACTGCCAACCCCATGTCCTCGAAACGGAGGCCTGTAGCTTTGGGAGCATAGCCTTCCAGCATTTCATCTTCGTCTATTGGAGGCTCACCGGCATCCGTTTCCCGGTATTCCATCGGTTCGTCCTGCCCCTCCACAGGTTCCAGCCCGCCTTCGGCAAAGAGCGCGTCCAGCTCGTCGGCGGACACCACCTTGGGGTATCGTTCCGATTCCGCTGCAAAAGTACCCGCTTCGACTTCCGGTTTCACGGTTTCCGTTTTCTCGGGTACTTGTGGCGTGGAGTGGCACAGGGAAAATGTGCTTTTGCCTAAAATATCTTCCGCGTCGGCTACTTTACGGGGCAGCGTTTCCTCGCTTTCGCGCTGCCTTTTCCGGCGTTCATGCCGCTCATACAGGAGATAGGCGGCTGTCCAGAGCAGGTAGCCCACGACGCATAGCGTGATAAAGGTTGTCATAGATGATTGTTTTTTAAAAGATTCCCGTATTCCGTTGCTTGTATTCGCGTTCGATGTCCCCCTGCCAGTCGGCAAAATGCTTCTCTAACACATTGTCCACGTAGCTGAACAACGATACCCGGTTGCCTCCGATGGTCTGCACGATGCGCTGTATCCGCTCGTGGAACTCCTTGCGCAGATAGATGGTCTTGCCTAACCGGGCGCATACGGGAGACTCGTGGATGAACAGGCGGAGGTATTCGCTCTCATGGGCTGGCTTGATGTCCGGCTGTTCCGTTTGGCGGGGTGCGGGCGTTTCCGGCTCCACCGTAGGAGGGACGGCCAGAGCGGGCCGTTCTTCCTTGAACGAGGCGACGATGGAGCTTTCGTCCAGTTCCGTCAGGCTGATTTTCTTCCGTTCTCCCATAGCCTACCTCCCGATAATGGTGAGTATCTCTTCCGTTATCTCCCGGATATGGCTTCCTTTGGCGAGCGTGCCGTCCACGGGGAACAGCGTCGAGCGGAACACCGCCTTGTGTTCCCCCGTCAGTTCGCGCCGGAACCGCTTGCTGTCGGGCAGGAAGGTCTGCAGCACCTGCAATCCCAGCTCCCGGATGATTTCCTCATATACCCTGTAGAGTTCCGACTTCTCGCGCCCGTCCACCATGTTCCACAGCAGGTACAGCCCCTTGATGTTCGTCTTGCCCGTGTCCATTAGCGTGTCCTTCAGCTTGGTGGCGAAACGCAGTGTGCTTTCCATCACCACCCGGTCTGCCGCGATGGGCGAGAAAATGTAGTCCATGTTCGCCAGCGTCCGCAGCACGCCGCCGCTGTTTACCGTGCCGGGCAGGTCGAAGAACACGATGTCCGTGCCGGGCAGCTTCTCCAATAGTCCTTCCGCCTTTTCCACGGCATCCTCCGCCGTGCCCTCGACGACCGGGTAGGCCTTCTTGCCGATACGTTGCAGTTGGCGGTAGGCCATCGCCTTGTAGTGTTCGTCCTCCATGACGGTTTTCAAGTCGCGCTTGCGCATTTCGGCGATGCTGTGCTGCGGATAGTCGCAGTCCACCACCGCCACGTTCAGCCCTTTCACGTAGTGCAGGTAGCTGGCCGCCAGCACCGTCAGGGTCGTCTTGCCCGCCCCTCCCTTCTGGGTGGAGAAGGCGATGTAAAGTGTTTCTTTTTCTGTTGGCATAACCGTTCCGTTTCAAATGATGCGGCAAAGGAAAAGAGAAACGGGAACGGTGGAAAAGGATTTCACGCTTCGGGGCGCGAGTGGCTCGGCTTTGGCGTGGAGTGGCTGGCTGGTTGGTCATACATCTGATTGTCCGGATAGTCCGTTGGACATCCGTATGATTGCCGGGTGGAATGGCTGATGTGTCGGTGGCTGGTATGGTTGGACGGTTGTTTGTGCCGTTAGCCGCTTGATAGGTTGTCTTGTTCTGCAACTGCCCGGCTGTCGGTACGGTTGGATGTCGGGCTGGCTGGTCAGTCGGCTGTCCCAACGTTGCAACAGGGTATGGGTTCCTATCGGAATTATCCTCAGGGCAAAGTGGCTGTCCTATGGCATAATGTGGCCGGCTGGGATGTTGTGTGGCAACCGGCTCCGCTTCCTACCTTTGCGGCATGAATCCGTCGGCGTGGCCGGAGGCTTACCGTCCGGTTATCGTCCGCTTTCCCCGAAAGCGCTTTTCCCCACCGGTGGGGAAAACGTATGTTCGCCAGAACATAGCAAGCTGTGTTTTTTGCAGCACGCATCCGCTTCTGCCGCAAAAAACGCTTGCCCTTGCAGGGGGCGCAATTTGGCTCCGAAGTCGCAAATTGTAAGGATGGGGCATAACGGCGGCACGGCCACGGACGGGCAGGTTTCACCTTTTAATGACAGCAAGCATGAATGAACAACAGCAACACCCGAAAAGAAGGAAAGGCGGACGGACACCCAAGTCCGCGCCCGCCTTCCACCGCGAGACCGTCAATCTCGACGCCGCGCAGCACGCCCGGTTCCTCACCCTTTACGAGCAGTCCGGCCTTTCGTCCAAGTCGAAGTTCATCGCCGCGCGTATCTTCGGCGACAGCTTCCGGGTCATACGCACCGACCGGGGCACGATGGAGTATGTGGCCAAGCTCACCGCCCTGTACCAGCAGTACCGAGCTATCGGTGTGAACTACAACCAGGCGGTCAAGGAACTGCATGTGCATTTTACCGAGAAAAAGGCGTTGGCATTGCTCTATAAATTGGAGAAGCTGACCCTCGAACTGGTGGCGCTCAGCCGCCGCATTGTCGGACTTTCCGAAGAACTCAGGCGGCATGGTGGCGAAAATCAGCACGGGTAAGGACTTGTACGGTGCGTTGGCTTACAACCAGACGAAGGTGGAGAATGGGCACGCGAAGATATTGGATGCCAACCTGCTTCCGTACCCGGAGGACGGGCGTTTCCGCATGGGCGGAACAATGGAGGCTTTCACGGCATGGCTTCCCTCGCACTACCGCACCGAGAAGCCGGTCATCCACATCTCGCTCAATCCGCATCCCGACGATGCATTGACCGACGGGCAGCTTGCCGCCATCGGCAGGGAGTACATGGAGCAGTTGGGCTACGGCAACCAGCCTTTTCTTATCTTCAAGCACGAGGACATCGACCGCCACCACATCCACATCGTGTCCCTGCGCGTGGACAGCGGGGGCAGGAAGATTTCCGACCGCTTCGAGCACCGCCGGAGCAAGGAAATAACCGAGCAGTTGGAACTGAAGTACGAGCTGCATCCGGCAGAGGGGCAGAAGAAGGCGGAGGAGTGGAAGCTCCGCCCGGTGGATGCGACGAAGGGCGACATACGCCGGCAGATAGCTGATACCGTCAAGCCGTTGCTCAAGCTCTACCGCTTCCAGTCGATGGGCGAGTTCCGGGCGTTGCTCTCTTTATATAACATAGGCATGGAGGAAGTCTGGGGCGAAGCGGGCGGACGCGCCTATCACGGCATTGTCTATACGGCATTGGATGCGGACGGGAACAAGGTGGCGACCCCCATCAAGTCGGCAAGGCTGGGCAGGATGGCGGGTGCGGAGGGCTTGCAACGGCGCATGGAGTGGTCAGCCTCGCGCATCAGGGCGGACGGTTGCCGCGAGCGGCTGCGCCCTCTGTTGGCCGATGCGTTGCGCAAGGCCGGGGATGAAGTGGATTTCCGCCGCCGTCTGGCTGTCATGAACATGGACTTGGTGCTACGCCGCAATGAATCTGGCAGGATTTACGGGGTAACCTTCATCGACCACACGAGCCGTACCGTGCTCAACGGCTCCCGGCTCGGCAAGGAGTTCTCCGCCAATGCCTTGGAAGCGCGTTTCAACGTGGCGCAGCCCGGACTGTCGGAAGAGGTACAGCCACATATAGCAACATCTGCGCCGGAACCCGATACGGACGGTAAGGTACTGGGAGGGCTGTTGTCCGTCATTGAGCCGGAAACCGGTGCCGTTCCGCGCTATCCGCGCCTGCACAAGCCTGACAAGAAGAAACGCCGCCGCAGGTACGGGCGGCAGGACTGAATGCAGCCCGGATAACATTCAACCGAATTTCAATCACCGTTAAAACAAGTATAACTTATGTCACAGGAAGATGATTTGAGAGGGCTGGCCAAGGTCATGGACTTCATGCGTGCCCTCAGCGTATTGTTCGTCATAGTCAATGTATATTGGTTCTGCTACCCCTCGATGAAGGAATGGAACATCGACATCGGGGTGGTGGACAGGATACTGCTCAATTTCCAGCGGACGACCGGGCTGTTCTCGTCCATTCTTTGGACAAAGCTGTTCGCCCTTGTGTTCCTCGCGCTCTCCTGCTTGGGGACAAAAGGCGTGAAAGAGGAAAAGATTAAGTGGCCGCATATCTGGGCGGCGCTTGCCGCCGGTATCGTGCTGTTCTTCTTCAATTGGTGGCTGCTTGCCCTGCCGCTGCCCCTTTCGGCGCGTACCGGTTTCTATCTGCTCACCTTATCCGCAGGCTACGGCTGCCTCTTGGCCGCCGGGGTATGGATGTCCCGCCTGCTCCGGCAGAACTTGATGGAGGATGTGTTCAACAACGAGAACGAATCCTTCATGCAGGAGACACGGCTCATCGAGAACGAGTATTCCGTCAATCTGCCCACCCGCTTCTGGTACAGGAAAAAGATGTGGCACGGCTGGATAAACGTGGTGAACCCTTTCCGTGCTTCCATTGTCTTGGGCACGCCGGGCAGCGGCAAATCCTTTGCCGTGGTCAATTCCTATATCAAACAGCAGATTGAGAAGGGCTATGCCACCTATATTTACGACTTCAAGTTTCCGGACTTGAGCACCATCGCCTACAACCACCTGCTCCGCCATCTGGACGGCTACAAGGTCAGGCCGAAGTTCTATGTCATCAACTTCGACGACCCCTCGCGCAGCCACCGCTGCAACCCGCTCAACCCGAAGTTCATGACCGACATCTCCGATGCCTACGAGAGTTCCTACAACATCATGCTCAACCTTAACCGGACTTGGGCGGCCAAGCAGGGCGACTTCTTCGTCGAGTCGCCCACCATCTTATTTGCTGCAATTATTTGGTTTTTACGCATTTACAAAAACGGAAAGTATTGCACCTTCCCCCATGCGGTCGAGTTCCTGAACAAGCCCTACGAGCAGATTTTCCCCATCATGTCCTCCTATCCCGAACTGGAGAACTACCTCAGCCCTTTCCTCGACGCATGGCTCGCCGGGGCTGCCGACCAGCTCATGGGGCAGATTGCTTCGGCCAAGATACCGCTCTCGCGCATGATTTCCCCGGCACTCTATTGGGTGATGTCCGCCGACGAGTTCTCCCTCGACATCAACAATCCCGACGAGCCGAAGGTACTCTGCATCGGCAACAACCCCGACCGGCAGGCCATCTACGGGGCGGCGCTCGGACTGTACAACTCGCGCATCGTCAAACTGGTGAACAAGAAGGGCAAACTGAAAAGCTCCATCATCATCGACGAGCTGCCCACCGTGTTCATCAAGGGGCTGGATAACCTTATCGCCACCGCGCGTAGCAACAAGGTGGCCGTGCTGCTGGGCTTTCAGGACTTCTCGCAGCTCATCCGCGACTATACCGACAAGGAGGCGAAGGTCATCATCAACACCGTCGGCAACATCTTCTCCGGGCAGGTGGTGGGCGAGACGGCCAAGACGCTCTCCGAGCGCTTCGGCAAGATTCTCCAGAAACGGCAGTCCATCTCCATCAACCGCAACGATGTGTCCACCTCCATCTCCACCCAGATGGACAGCCTTATCCCGCCGAGCAAGATTTCCTCGCTGACGCAGGGCATGTTTGTCGGTTCGGTGGCGGACAACTTCGGCGAGAAAATCGAGCAGAAGATTTTCCATTGCGAGATTGTGGTCGATGCCAAGAAGGTGGCGGAAGAAGAAAGGACTTACCAGAAGATACCCGTCATCACCGACTTCCGGGATGCCGACGGCATCGACCGCATGAAGGAAATGGTGCAGGAGAACTACAACCGCATTAAGGAGGAAGCCCGGCAGATTGTCGCCGACGAACTGGAACGTATCGGGAGTGACCCGAATCTGAAGCACCTGCTGGAACTGAACAAACAGGCGTAGGCTACTTGTTCCGCCGGTATTGCTTCTCGTCGTCCGTGTCCATCTTCCGCAGCAGGACTTCCCGGAGCCGGTCGATGAAATAGGTGCGGTCGTCGCCTTTCCGACGCCGCATCCGGGCATAGTAGCTCGAAGCGTTTTTCACGTCCACGCCGAGCACGCCGCACACGTATTCCACCACTTGCTTGAGTGTGATTTCGCCGTTATTGAACAGCTTCAGTTCATGGCAGGCATAAAGTATTTCTATCAGATGAATTATGTCATCCGTCCAGCGGATAGATGCCGAATTTGCGGGAAAATTTTTTCCTCCGGATTCTTCTTTTACAGGAGGATTCTTGCATACCCATTCAATGGCGGAATCCGTGTATTGGATGGCCGCATGGATATGTGCCCGGCAATGTTCATGCCGGTATTTGTTTACCAAGAGGATGACTTTAATATGGTTCAACCAGAAATAGACTTTTCCCAAAGGGTTGTTATCCATACAATGACAGAGTATTGCATGGGCAAAATCCTCGAAAGCGTCGTTGAGTTCATCAATGCTGACTTGGGAAGCATTGAGCAGACGGATATATTTCAAATTATGTATAGGTTCCATTAACATTGCAGCTTGTTAAAAGCCACAAAGTTAGGCTCTATATGCGAGAAATGAATTCTTTATTTGGCTCAACAGATTGTTTAAAATGTCCAAATCAGAATTGTCGAAAACGGGTGATGAGATTACCGGGAGTGTCGCCAAGATACTTCTTGCAGAAAGAATTGAAATAGCTGGCAGACGAAAAATTGCATCGGTCGGCGATTTCAAAAGGGAGAAACTTGCTGAACTGAATCAGATACATTACCTGTTCCTTACGCTGTTTCAACATCCATTTGTATGGAGAGGTATGGAAATGTTCACTAAACAGTCGTTTGAACGTGGAATAGGAATATCCGCAAAGGGCGGCCAGTTCCTTTACATCTTTGGCTTCACTATGATGCTTGAATACGGAATCGATGAAACTGTATTGGTGAAGAGGTTCTGCCAATTTAATCAGGATGTCTATTTCTTTATGGACTTTTTCATTTAGGATGTTTTGATGTGCAATAATGCGTTGTTGATAAAGATATTTGTCTATAAGACATACAATGGGAGATAGACGAACAAAATCACTCAACATATAAAGGATGAACGACAATGTTTTTAATTCTTCTATTCGTTTTTCTTCTATGTATTGTTGTGCAATAGAAATGAGGAATAAAACGGTCTTTTCTTCAGAAGAAAGACATGTTATTAGGAGATATTGCTGATAATCTGCATAATCAGAACAAAGATATATTTTGTTTTGAATTAATACAGAGGCTATGTCATTGATAATTGGGTTTTCTGTTGTCAATGGCATTAATTTGTTATCTTGCACAAGCAGTTCGAGATAATTGGAATGTTCCAGTGATGCTACCGTTCGGATGAAAATACCCGAATGTAGAATTTCTTGGGGTAAATTACCATATAAGAAATCACGAACTGTCATTGTATCCTTGCATTTGATTAGTAATTTATTATTTGTTTCTATTCCATTTTCAATGTTTTTCACACCTTCCTTAAAACTGCGTACTCCTTTTCCTTGACCTTTCATCAGTTCGGGGATTTTTTGATTTTATGGAATTTACTGTTATTCCATCATATCACTGGCCCAACTTTGTATAGTATTCCGGCTTGCTCTGTTCAGCAGCTTGCCGTCCTATCATTCCAAGCTGGGATAAGTTTTCCGTAATTCTTTTACGCTATTGCTTATGCCACTACCGCTAGAAGTGGCAAACGGAATGAACACTTTGTCTTTCAGGTCATGGCTCTCAATGAATATGTTCATCAATAATAAGTTTCATGGAACAGCAGGTCAAAATACAGGGTGTCATTCCGGAAGTATATCATGATTTTATTTTCCCTCGCCAACCAGCCGATGGCAAATGCCAAATCTGTTGGATTTAATTCTGTTAGTTCAACCAGTTCCTTCATCGAAACGGTTTTGTTATCACGCAACGTGCGCCATACAACGCCCGCATTTTTACCAATCATATTTTTATACATACGTTTGAGTTTTTAGTGATTACAACTACTATTCCTGACCATTCACTTTGTAAAGGTGGAGGTCATTCGCAACCTCCACCTACCGCGTGATATAAGTCTATCACGCCTTGTATCTTCTCAAAGTGGTCTTGCGCCTGTGTCAATTCCGCGTTGAGCAGGTTCTGGCGGGCGGTCAGCACTTCCAGATAATTGGTGGACGAGTGCCGCATCAGCAAACTGGTTTTACGCACCACTTCACGCAGGGCGGCAATCTGTCCGCTGTCGTAGTCAAGGCGGATACGGGCAGACTGCCAACGGGTTAAGGCATCATTTACTTCCTTTCCGGCATCCAGCAGGGATTGACGGAAAAGCAACAGTGCTTCCTCTTGCTGGGCTTTGGCTTGCCGGAGATTGGCAATGTTCGCTCCTTTATTGAATAATGGCTGTACCAAAGAGCCGACGGCGTTCAACAGCCAACTGCCGGGATTGACTACGATGCCCCCTGCATTGTTCGTCCAACCTGCCGAGCCTGACAAGTTAATGCTGGGGTAGAAAGCGGAACGGGCTGCACTGGTGGCGTAATAGGCTTGCGCTAAGTTCGTTTCCGCCTGTCGCACATCGGGACGGTTTGCCAACAACGCTATCGGTATTCCTGCGGACAAGGTATCTGGGAACTCTTGCTTTTCCAACGTACCTCGTTCTATATCCCGTGACGGGGATGCCAGCAATGCGAACAGGCTGTTTTCCGTCTGGCGGATGTCTTGCAGAGTGGTTGTGATGGAGGCTTCCAACGCCAGACGGCTTGCTCGTGCTTGGAGTACAGCCGCGTCATTCGCTTGTCCGGCACGTTTCAAGGCTTCAAGCGTCCGCTCCGTTTCCTCCCAACTATCCAAGGTCTGCTCGCTGATGGCAAGCTGACGGTCGAGCATCAGCAGGGTGTAATAACTGTTGGCAATAGTGGCTATCAGTTGTGTCCGTACCGCCTGTTCATAAGCACGGCTACCTTCCAGCGCAGTTTGCGCACCGCGTTTGGCATTGGTCACTTTCCCGAATAGGTCTATTTCCCAACTGGCAGAGCCTGCCAAGTTATAGGTTTTGGCAGGTTTGCCGCCATCAATGCTGCTCAATCCGCCGTCCGCGTTCAATGAAAGTGAGGGAAGGTAAGAGAGCCGTGCGCCTAATAGCACCGCTTCCGCCGCTTCCACCCGTGTACGGGCTATGCGCAAGTCGGTGTTTTGCGCCAACCCTTCCTTTATCAGGGCTTGCAGGCAAGTGTCGGTGAAAAGTTTGTCCCAAGCGACTGTGGCAATGGACGCCGAGTCGGTTGGCTCCACATCCCTATACAGTCCTTCTGTGTTTATTTCGGGACGGGAATAAGGTTTGTAGATGGAGCAGCCGCCGAGGACAGCCGCCGCTCCAATCATCATCGTTATTATATATATGTGTTTCATATTCATTTTTTCTTATCTAAATTCTCTATTTCCGCTTGTATAGCCCAATCTGTTTCTTGCCGTGAAGCCTGTACCGGCCTTATTTTTTCTTGCAGATATTGGAATACGATAAACAGCACAGGAACGAACAGGAGCAATGCCACCGTGCCGACTAGCATACCTCCGACCACGCCCGATGCCAATGAACGGCAACCATTCGCACCCACACCGTGTGCCACCATCAAGGGCAACAATCCGAGCACCATTGCCGCGACGGTCATCAGGATGGGGCGCAGACGGTCTTTTGCAGCCATATACGCGGATTGTACCAGCGACATACCCGCTTGCCGACGTTTCACGGCGTATTCCGTTTGCAGGATGGCGGTCTTTGCCAGCAAACCGATGAGCATAATCAGTCCGGTCTGCATATAGATGTTGTTCTCCAACCCGAAGATTTGCGCGAACACGAAACTGCCCAATAACCCGAAAGGCACGGACAGGATAATGGAGAACGGGATGAGGAAACTTTCGTACAGGGCGCACAATATCAGATAAATCAGCACGAAACAGATGGCGAAGATAATCGTCACGTTATTCGTCGTCTGGCTTTCCTCACGCGAGATGCCTCCGTATTCATATCCGAAGTTGGCTGGCAATACTTTTTCCGCCGTCTCTTTCACGGCATTCAGCGCATCTCCTGAACTGTACCCATCGGCAGGCGTTCCGTTGATTGCGATGGAATTATAAAGGTTGAAACGCGCCACATCCTGCGGTCCGTAAGTCTTAGTCAGCCGGACAAACTGGGACAGCGGTGTCATTTCTTCGCCCACACGCACATAGATATGGTTCAACGATTCGGGCGTGACACGATACTTCGGGTCTGCCTGTATCTGCACCCTATACAATTTGGAGAAGCGGTTGAAATTGGACACATAGCTTCCTCCATAATATCCCGACAGCGTTTCCAGTATCTGGGCGGTGGTGATGCCTGCCTGTTCACACTTGGCTGCATCGATGTCCACCCAGTATTGCGGATAATTAGTTTCGAAAGCTGAGTATGCCATAGCAATCTCCGGACGTTCGTTCAAAGCTGCCACAAACTGGTCGGCCACCTGCTTGAACTCGTCCAGACTGCCACCCATCTTGTCTTGCAGATACAGTTCAAATCCGTTGCCCATACCGTAACCGGGAATCATCGGCGGGGTCATCGCGAATAGTTGCGCATCGGGTATTTCTGGCGCAAAGGCATAAACGCTGTTGGCTATTTCCTGTGCCGACTGTCCCGGTTCGTTGCGCTCGCTCCAATCCTTCAATGAGAGGAAGCAAATACCCATTGACGGGCCAGCCCCGGTAAAGGAAAAACCGGCAATGTTGCCATTGTATTCCACACCCGGAATCTGTTCCAAGTGTTTGTTCACCTCAGCCATAATCCGTTGGTTCTCTTTCATAGATGTGCCCGGCTTAGCGTTCATACTGACCATTACCGAACCCATATCCTCATCTGGGATAAGTCCGGTCTTGGTGGTGCGTATCAAGAATACGAGCAAGACCAACGACAGCCCGATGGTGCTCCACATCAGCCATTTCCGTTTGACGAAGAACAAGACACCACGCAAGTAACGTCCCGAAACGGCTTCAAACGCCGCATTGAACGCCTTGCGGAAACGGGCGGCGAAATTATCTTTCGTCTTGCCCTGCTCGTCTTTGTACGGACGAAGCAGCATAGCACAAAGTGCGGGCGAAAGGGTGAACGCGTTGATGGCGGATATACCTACTGACACTGCCATTGTTATACCAAACTGCTTATAGAACTCGCCGGATGTACCTCCCATCATTGACACGGGAATGAATACCGCCATAAAGATGAGCGTAGAAGTAAGAATGGCGGAAGACACGTTCCGCATGGCATCGTTGGCTGCCATATAGGACGAGCGATAGCCTACATCAAATCTCGCCTGCACCGCCTCGACCACGATAATGGCATCATCGACCACCGTACCGATGGCAAGCACCAGCGCGAACAAGGTCAGCAGGTTGATGGAGAACCCCGCTAAGGACATCACGGCAAAGGTTCCCACAATGGAAACCACAATGCTGATGGTAGGAATCAACGTGGAACGGATGTCCTGCAAGAACACATAGACTACCAGCACCACCAGAATGAGTGCTTCCAGCAGAGTCTTCAATACAACATTCATCGAGGCGTGTAGAAAACGGTTGGTGTCGCTCAGTGTAACAAATTCCAATCCGGCAGGCAAATCCTTGCTTATTTCTGCCAAGGTAGCGTCAATCTCGTCGATGGTGGCGGAAGCGTTAGACCCTGCTTTCTGGTATATCGTCGCCATCGAAGACGGAAGCCCGTTCATCTCCGTGGCGTAGTCATAGGCTTCATCCCCCAATTCGATTTCCGCCACTTCTTTTAGGCGCAGCACCTCGCCATTGGGCAGCGAGCGGACAACCAACTCACCGAACTCTTCGGGTGTGGAAAGGCGTCCGCGGTATTTCATCGTGTATTGATAGGCGTTGTCGTGGTTCTCGCCGAAAGCACCGGTTGCCGCCTCGATG
Source organism: Mediterranea massiliensis (assembly GCF_900128475.1). Classification (GTDB taxonomy): domain Bacteria; phylum Bacteroidota; class Bacteroidia; order Bacteroidales; family Bacteroidaceae; genus Bacteroides; species Bacteroides massiliensis_E. Next base: position 601,885 of record NZ_LT635836.1, read on the forward strand.
TTCTGCGCGTTCAACACCGCCGTAATATCCGAAGGGATGAGCTTGTATTGCGCCATCTTGTCGGGATTCATCCAGATGCGCATACTGTAATTAGAGCCGAATATCATCATATTGCCCACGCCGCCGATGCGCTTGATGCGAGGCTCTACATTGATTTTCATATAATTGTTCAGGAACTGGCGGTCGTATTTCCCTTCTGGCGAATAGAGGGCGAATGTCTTCAGTTCGGCATTCTGCTGCTTCATCGTAGTCACGCCGATGCGCGTCACTTCGGCAGGAAGCAGGCTCAGGGCGGTGGAAACGCGGTTCTGCACGTTCACGGCTGCCATATCAGCATCGCTGCCTTGCTTGAAATAGACATTGATGGTGGCCATCCCGCTGTTGGAGGCAGTCGATGTGATGTAAGTCATATCTTCCACGCCGTTGATGGCTTCTTCCAACGGGACGATGACGGATTTCTGTACGGTTTCCGCGTTGGCTCCCGGATAGGTGGTGTACACCTGTATGGTAGGCGGTGCGATGTCGGGATACTGTTCTACGGGTAGGTTGAATATGGCAATGACTCCCATCAGCACAATCAGCACCGAGATGACGATGGACAATACCGGGCGGTCTATAAAAAGTCTCAGGTTCATAAGGCTATTTCTCCTTTCTTTCGTCTTTTAGGGTAATCTGCATACCATCGCGCAGCGTACCGACACCTTCTATCACGATTATATCTCCTGCGGCCAGCCCCGAGCGGACAATGTATTGCTTGCCGTCATTCAGCTTCTCCACCTTGATTTCAACGGCAGATACGGTATGGTCTTCCGCTACCTTATAGGCCAAAATCTTGTCTTGCAGTTCGGTGGTGGCGGTCTGCGGTATGACAATGGCGGCATCGTCGCGGTGGGGAATGATGACGTTGCCGATGCCTCCACTCAACAGTAGGCGGTCTTCGTTGGGGAAGACACTTCTCACAGATACCGTACCCGTCTGTTGGTTGATGACACCGCTGATGCTTTCTATACGTCCTTCCCCGGAATACAGCGTCCCGTCGTTCAGTCGCAGGGAGATGGAGGGCATCTTCCGGATAAGGCTGTCCGGCGAGCCATATTCACGGAGCAAGGTACGCAACTGGTTCTCGGTCATCGAGAAATAAACATACATCGAGGAATTGTCCGACACGGTGGTAAGGGGCTGCGGAAGCGATGCGCCAACCAATGCCCCTACCCGATAGGGAAGCGTCCCCACCACACCATCGGAAGGGCTTTTCACTTCCGTATAAGACAGATTGTTACGCGCGTCCGTTTCCTGTGCACGTGCCTGTTCCAGCGAGGCTTCCGCTACGGCAAGCGCGTTCCGTGCCGTGGAAAGGTCGTATTCCGACACCACCTGCTCCGCGAACAACTGCTGCTTGCTGGTGTAGTCCAAACGGGCGGTTTCCACCTGCGCTTCTGCCGCATGGACGTTGGCTATCGCCGTGCGGAGAGCTGCTTGGTAAGGCACTTGGTCGATGACAAACATCACCTCGCCTTTCCTGACCTTCTGCCCCTCGGTGACACAAAGCCGAGTAATCTTGCCGGACACTTGCGGATAGATTTCAATATCCTGCCTTCCACGGATGGAAGCGGAATAGCTCTCATTAATCTCTACCGGCCCTGCGGAGACGGTTATCACCTCGCACATCGTCGGTACATTTCCTCCTGTTTCCTGTTGCTTACAGGCAACCAAAGAAACCATACATCCTATGAGGATGGCTCCAATTGCTGTTCTTTTCATGTTCATTTGAAAACCATTAAATTTGATTTTAGCAACTGCAAAGAAAGCGTCCGAAGGAGAAAATGGCAACGGTCCTTTGCGCGAAGCGGTAGAATTAGTGCGTGAAGCGTAAATAGGCGCGGATGGGGCGAAACTGCTTTTTAACTACAGTCCCCAGCGGGGACAGCATCAATCCTACAGGATAACCGCTTTCCCCGGCGGGGACAACACGAATCCTGCTGGAGAAGCACTATTCCCAGCGGGGACAGCATCAATCCCACAGGATAAGCACTTTCCCCGGCGGGGACAACACAAATCCTGCCGGAAAAGCACTATTCCCAGCGGGGGACAGCATCAATCTTGCAGGATAAGCACTTTCCCCGTTGGCAATTCCCGCTCCGTCCTGCCATTCCGACGCTTCACGCGCCATTATCGCTGTTTCCTGCTTGATGGACTTGATTCACTTCCCGGACGGGCGTAATTTTGTCGGCGTGGAAATAAAAGCAGACGTTATGAACGATAATAAAGAAAATGTTAAGACCCTCGTGTTAGAGGTTATCAAGCATCAAGGTGATTCATCTTTTCAGCATTGGATGGAATGCACGGGACTGGAGTTTGTGGAACTGTCATCCGTTATCGGAGCTTTGTTGGAAGACGGGAAGCTGGCTTTGCATACTGTGGAAGAGCGGTGTACAAAGCATCTGTACCAGCCTCACGACAAACAGATTTTTATCCGGTTTATGGAATTGCTCTCCAAATACTTTACCCAAGAAAGGCACGTGGAATTTTATGCGTCCAAAATGTGCATCACTCCCAAGTATCTGTCCACTACCGTGAAACAAGTGAGCGGAAAGACTCCCACTGCCTGGATTACAAACCGGACGATTGAAGAAATCAAGCACAGGCTGCTCCATACGCAAGACACGATTAAAGAAATAGCATATAGCCTTCATTTCCCCAACCTCTCTTTCTTCGGCAAGTTCTTCAAAAAGGAAACGGGGATGTCGCCCAAGCAATATCGTGCCAATAATATGCATTTATCCATCAGTCCGATTGGGGTGTTTGCGGAAAATTGTAATTTTATGCTCGAATAAAGAGATTTCTTATGGAGAAAACCATCGAAGGATATAAATTCGACCGACTAAGGAACCGTCTGCCACTGGTGGCTGCGGTATTTTTGCTTAGCTATCCGCTGTCATTCATCGTAGACAAGGAATATATCCTATGGCTGCTGAGCGGGGAAATGACTTGGACTGAATGCTTGGCGGACTTCGGGCTGACATTGCTGTCCAGTTTCCTGTTTGTGGAGATTTCCGTATTCTATTGCAAGCTGTTGCTCCGCTTTATGCCCTTTTCGCGCAATCCATATCGCAGTCTGTTCATTTACGCTGTACTGCTGCTTGTGCTCAATAATCTTACAGCCGTCGCATTCTCGTGGCTGACGGATATGGTTTACAATACGGAGGTTTCCTTTTTCCACGAAATGATGTATATGGTCAGTGCCATTGTAACATTCATTTCGTATGTTTATACAAACGCCCGGTATATGGAGGCCATCATAGATTCGGAAAATCAGAAGAAGAAATTGGAGATTAACTTGTTGAAGGAAAGCGAGCGCACCACGCAAATGCAGTTGGAAGTGCTGAAAGCGCAGATAGACCCGCATTTTATGTTCAATAATTTCAGTATTCTTTCCGAACTGATTGTGGAAGACCGCACATTAGCGGAGCGGTTCTTGGAGAACCTGTCAAGCGTCTATCGCTACGTCATCCAAAACTTGAAGCGCGACACCGTGCCGATAAGCGAGGAGTTGGCTTTCCTGCGTTCCTACATCTACCTGATAGGAATGCGCTATGAGGATGCTATCTGCATCGATGTGGATGAAAGGCTGGAACAAGCCTGCGGGCAAGTTCCTCCGGTCAGTTTCCAGTTGCTGGTGGAAAATGCTATCAAGCACAATCAATTGTCGGTGCGCCAACCGCTTCATATCCGTATCTTTCAGGAAGGGAACTACATAGTGGTAGAAAACGATTTGCGCCCTATGTCCTCCGAACTGTCCTCCACGGGCATCGGACAACGGAACATCGCCGAGCGTTACTTCTTGTTGTGCAAAGAAAAACCAATCATTGAGAAAAGTGAACATTCATATATAGTCAAATTGCCCATAATACCTAACGAGTATGAACATCCTTATCATAGAAGATGAAAAGCGGAACTTCAACCTGTTGAAAAGGCTGTTGGAGGAAATGGACGGCACATTCCGTATTGACGGACCATTGGCAAGCATCGTGGAAGCGGTGGAATGGTTGCAGACGCATCCCGCTCCCAATCTGATATTGGCGGATATCCGCCTGTCCGACGGACTAAGTTTTGATGTGCTGCGACAGACAGCCGTGCCATCACCTGTCATTTTTACTACTGCATACGACGAGTACGCCATTCAAGCCTTCAAGTATAACAGTTTCGATTACTTGCTGAAACCCGTCAAGCCTGACGAACTTGCCGCCGCCATCGGGAAAGTGCGCCGCGCGAACACTCCGCAAACCAACGGCGAGGATATGCGCCAATTGTTGGAATATATGCGCCGCAGTAATTATCGTTATCGGGAACGTTTCCTTCTTCCTTACCGTGACGGTTATCTATCTGTACAGGTGAAAGACATCAGCCACATCGCTTTGGAAGAACGCAATACGCTCTTGTATCTGAAAAACGGCACGTCCGAAACCGTGCCCTATTCCCTTGATGAACTGGAAACCCAACTCAATCCCGATGCCTTTTTCCGTGCCAACCGTCAATATATCATTCATATAGACAGTATCCTGAGCATTAATAACTGGTTCAACTCCAAATTGAAGATTCATTTGAAGAAGTATCCCGATGTGGAAATCATCGTAAGCCGTGAAAGGGCTGCGGAATTGAAAGGGTGGCTGGACCGATAATAGAGTTTATATAGAATAAGGAATGGAAATTATGATTATCAAAGCCCTAAAACCTTATTCTATATATTCTCTATTGTCTAATAAGAATAAGTTCATTAATTGGGCAGGCCATCTAATAGGCAATCTGTTGCTATTAATAAATTTAGTGTTTTCATTTCTCACCTTGTACCGATTGATAGAGAGAGTCGTGTCTAATTTCTTGTGGCCACTTCACGCCACCCCATAGCCACTTGCCTCCCGTCCGCTTATTTCCCATTGCCTGACAAGGCTGTCCGTTTACTTTCGTGCCGCAATCAACTTATTGTTTCACGATTTAATTCATTTGTATATGGACAACCTCAAGGACATGAAAGACGAAGTGCTGGTAGTGACCAACGCTTCCGACGGCAACAACCCCCATGTGGTGGAGCGCATCGAACAGGACGGCTTATTGAAGACCCAGCCGCTGGCAAAGGCCAAGCCCGACGGCGATTTCCTGAAAATCGACCGCAGCGAATCCATCCTCGAAGCCTTCTTCTCCAATTTCAAACGGCAGTTTGACAACCCGTCCGACTTCCGTTTCTACCACATCCCGGCGGAACTGCTCGCTGCCGCCAAGGATATGGCGGACTTGTTCCGCAAGCCGGAAGAGAACGCGGCCATGATTGACGGGTACAGGTTAGACCCGGAACAGCACGTACAGAAACAGGACTTGCGGCAGGCTCCCGCCACCGAAGAACCCGCCCCGCAGCAATCCACGAAGTGGAGCATGGAGCAGGTGGACTGGCAGCAGCTCGCACGCATGGGCATCACGCCCGAATCGTTGGGCGAAATCGGTACGGCACGCTTGCTCAACGGGCATGAATCTGCCGTGCTTGACATCCGCACCAGCTTCGAGGGCATCAGCTTTGAAACACCGGCCTGCATCCGGCTGGTGGAATCGCCCGACGGAAAACCCGTACTCAACATCGAATGCTGCAAACGGTATCCGGATTTGAAGGAGTACATGGGGACGGAACTGCCCCAAGAAGTGCAGGACAACCTGCTGAAAACGAATAACGCCGGACGAACCATTGACATCCGCCAACCTGACGGTACGGTGGAGTCCTGTCTTCTGTCCTTCAATCCCAAGACCAACCGCCTGCACCACCTCCCCATGCAGGATATGAAGCAGGTACGTGAAATCAACGGCGTAACGCTGACCGAAGACCAGGGACTCCGCCTGATGAACGGCGAGTCCGTATTGGTCGGGGGCATGTGGTCCGAGCGGAGGCAGAAGCATTACGACGCACGCCTCCAGTATAATGTCTGCAAGGGCGGTTTCGATTACGACTTCCGGGGACTGAACCGCAAGGTGGAGCAAGGGCAAACGGAGCGGCAGGAAATCATCATCCCGCAAAAACTGAAAGGGGTGGAACTGACCCAAGAGCAGAAAGATGCGTTGAAGGCAGGCAAGGCGGCGTATGTCAAGGGTATGTCCGACAGTGGCGGAGGCACGTTTAACGCCTACGTGCGCCCCAATTACGAGAAGATGAAGTTCGACTTCTTCCGCTGGAATCCCGACAAGAGCCAAAAGCAGTCGCAGGGACAGACTGGCGGGCAGCCGAAACAATCCGCGCAGACGGCATCCCAGAACCGCCGTATCCGGAAGTCGGAGAAAAAGGGAGTCGGTGCATCACTCTGATTACTTACCTATAATATATAAGTGTATATGAAGAATGTCATCATCGCAGAAAAGCCGTCGGTGGCGCAAAGCATCGCGGCAATCGTAGGAGCAGGACAAAGGAAGGACGGGTATCTGGAAGGCAACGGCTGTGCCGTAACATGGGCTTTCGGGCATCTGGTCGGGCTGGCCATGCCCGAAGCCTACGGGTTTGCCGGTTTCCGGCGGGAGAACCTGCCCATACTGCCAGCCCAATTCACGCTCATCCCCCGCCAGAAGCGTGAGGGGAAGGAATACAAGGACGACCCCGGCGTGGTGCGCCAGTTGAACATCATCAAAGGACTGTTTGAGGGTGGCGACCGCATCATCGTGGCGACTGATGCCGGACGCGAAGGGGAGCTGATATTCAGATATATCTACCATTATTTAGGCTGCACCAAACCGTTTGTCCGCCTGTGGATAAGCAGCCTGACCGACAAGGCCATCCGCGAAGGGATGGAACGGTTGCTGCCGGGCAGCAATTATGATAATCTCTACCTTTCCGCCAAGGCACGCAGCGAAGCGGACTGGCTCATCGGTATCAACGGCTCGCAGGCGCTCAGCCTTGCCGCCGGGCGGGGCGTGTTCTCGCTCGGACGGGTACAGACACCCACATTGGCCATGATTTGCTCCCGTTATCTGGAGAACAAGTCGTTTGCCCCGAAGAAGTACATGCAGATACGCATCACGGTGGAGAAGGACGGCATCGCGTTCCATGCCACAGCGGAACAGCGTTACGAGAACAAAGCCGCCGCAGACAGTGCGTTGGGCGAAATGAAAGCGTGCGGCACGCTCCGCATAACGGCACTTGCCCGGCGGGAGGTCAAAGAAGAACCTCCGCTGCTCTATGACCTGACCGCCCTTCAGCGGGATGCCAACACCCGGCTGGACTTCCCCGCCGACCGCACGCTCTCCCTTGCGCAAAGCCTGTACGAGAAAAAGGTGCTGAGCTATCCGCGCACCGGCAGCCGGTACATTTCCGAAGACGTGTTCGAGGAAATCCCCTCGCGCATCGCCCTCTTGCGGCAACATCCGCGTTTCGGGCAGTATGCCGCATCGCTTTCCGGAGCACCGCTCAACCGCCGCAGCGTGGACGGAGGGAAAGTGACCGACCACCATGCGCTGATTGTAACCGAAAACCTGCCCTCCGGCCTTTCCAAAGACGAACAGGCCATCTACGACATGGTCGCCGCCCGTCTGCTCGAAGCCTTTTCCGCCCCCTGCATCAAGGAGGTGACGGAAATCCGTGCGGCGGTGGGCAGCAGCGAAGCGCAGGCCAAAGGCACGGTGGTCAAGTCCGCCGGATGGCGTGCCGTGCGCGGCGAAAAGGAAGAGGACGACGGCGGGGGTATGGCACTCCCAAATCTGGAACAGGACGAGACGCTCCCGGTAAAGGCACTCGAAGCGGTAGAGCGGCAGACCAAACCCAAGCCGCTGCACACCGAAAGCTCGCTGCTCTCGGCGATGGAGCATTGCGGCCGGGAGATTGACGACGAGCAGCTACGGGCGAGCATCCGCGAGACGGGCATCGGAACCCCTGCCACCCGTGCTGCCGTCATCGAAACGCTGTTCGCACGCGGTTATATCCGGAGGGAGAAGAAAAGCCTCGTGCCCACCGACAAAGGCATGGCGGTCTATGAAACGGTGAAGGACAAGAAGATTGCCAACATGGAAATGACCGCCGCATGGGAGGACACGCTGGCACGCATCGAATCGGGCGAGGCCGATGCTGCCGCCTTCCGGCGCGACATCGAGGCATATACCGCACAGATTGTAACCGAACTGTTGGAAACCAAAGTGTCCGTAGCGCCTTCGGAAAGCGAATACCCGTGTCCCAAATGCCGGAACAGCCGGGTGCTGTTCTTCCCCAAGGTCGTCAAATGCGCCGATGTGGACTGTGGCTTTACCCTCTTCCGTAACAAGGGCGGCAAGGAACTGTCGGACAAACAGCTTGCCGAACTCCTGACCAAAGGCAGAACCGGTGTTATCAAAGGTTTCAAAAGCAGGGATGGCAAGGCTTTCGACGCTTCATTGGTATTGCGCCCCGACTTCTCCGTGGGCTACGAGTTTGCCGACAAGAAACCATCCAAAGGCAAATCTTCCAAGAAATGACCCTCCCGACATCAACTCGGACTTGAAGCGGGATGAGGTCGGACTTGATGTGCCATGAAGTCCGGCTTGATGCTACATCAGGTACGGCTTCATCCTATACAGGCATAAAATGTATTTTGTAACACGAATAAAAAGAAGAATCATGAATCCGAACAAACCGAACATGCCGGCTCCGTCGGTAGAGCCGGACGAACTGTCCTATTACCGCCTTACCCTGTTGTCCTACCTCCGCGAATCGCATCCCGAACGGGCTGCCGACGATGCTTTTATCCGCGCGCGTGCCGACCTTGCCGCCGAAGCGTTCAGCAATGCCGTCAGGTCGGGCATGAATTATGACGAAGCCGTCCAACAGGCGGACGAGGTGCTGTTCCAGGGTCTGCACTTTTCCCGGCTCGACACGCTCATCACCGTGTTGTGGAACGAGTTTGCCGATGAGGTACCCGCAGGCCGCGCCCGCGAGGTAGCTCTCCAGCTCCTGCCCGAATGCGGCAGGGTGTTCAGCGGTTACGACCTGAGCGACGGTTTCGAGTTTACCCCCGACTTCGACCGGCTGTGCGGGGAACTGGCCGGTGTAATCTCAATCTGGCTCGAAGAAAATGGCATATAACAAGAAGGCACATCTTAGGGACAACATCGAGGCCATCCGCCTGATGTTCCGTCTGGAACGGGAGAGGCGTGCCGCCACCCCGGAGGAGCAGGCGGTATTGGCCGCCTATTCCGGTTTCGGGGGCATCAAGGCGGTACTGTCCCCTTTCGGCAAGCTCACCGACATCCTCCGCTGGACGCAGAGCGACCGCGAACTCTTTCCCCTTGTGTCGGAACTGCATGGCGTGCTCCGCGAGGGGGCGACGGATGAACGGGAATACAAACGGCTGGTGGACAGTGTGAAGGCATCCACCTTTACCGCGTTCTATACACCGCCGGAAATCATTGGTGCACTGGCATCCTCATTAAGTGAGCATGGCGTGTCGCCGCACCGCTTCCTTGACCCGTCATCGGGCACGGGCAATTTCTTGTCTGCCTTCCAGCCGCATTTCTATAACGCCACCGCTGTGCCCGAAGCCACCGCGTATGAAAAGGACTTGCTGACCGGGCGTATCCTCCGGCAGCTTCAGCCCGGTACGGATGTTCGTGTGCAAGGCTTCGAGGAGCTTCCCCCACAGGACAACGGGCGGTTCGACGTGGCGGCGAGCAACATCCCCTTCGGCGACATCCGCGTATTTGACCCGTTGATGGACGATGGCACGGCACGGCGCTTCGCGATGAACTCCCTGCACAATTATTTCTTCGTCAAGGGGCTGGATGCCGTGCGCGAGGGCGGCATCGTGGCTTTCATCACCTCGCAAGGGGTGATGAACTCCGCGATGGGCACGCCCGTGCGCCAATATCTGATGGAAAGGGCGCGGCTCCTGTCCGCCATCCGCCTGCCCAACAATCTCTTTACCGACTATGCCGGTACGGAGGTGGGCAGCGACCTCATTGTGTTGCAGAAGGACACGGCATCCGGAAGGGAATATACCGGCCTTGAAAAAGCCTTCGTGGAAGTCAGCACGCAGGCCGACGGCACAACCCAGAATGAATACTTCGAGCGTACCGCCGCCATTGTCCATACGCGCGGCCATGTGGGAACCGACCCTTACGGCAAACCGGCACGCGTCTTCCTGCATGACGGGGGCATGGATGCCATCGCCGCAGACCTGAAATGGATGCTGGACAAGAACCTGTCGGAAAACCTCGACCTTGACCTTTATCTCCGCTTCTCGCCGGTGCGCGAGTTGCGCGAACTGGCGGAAGTACGGGCGGAAAGTCTTCAGGAACGCATTGCACAGGTGCGGGCGATATCCATGCCGGAACAGCAGCGTGTCGCGACGGAAATGCCGGAGGCGGTTGTGGAAGAACCGCCCATTGTCCGCTCTGAACCGGAAAAACCCGTCACGCAGGAGCCACTGATGTCCCTGTACGACCTTTTCGGCTTCACACAGGAGGAACGGCAGGCGTTCAGCACCGGACGGAAGCCCAAGCGGAAGAAGAAGCAGGACACCCCGCAGCTCTCCCTGTTCGACATTGTGGAACCGCTCAGCGGCCAGTCCGTACCCGACAAGGGGGATGCCATTGCCGCATCGCCCGCAGAAAAGCCTGCCCGGACTGCACAGCCCGAACCGGCAGCCGCACCCCAAGCCCCGTCGGAAGAAGAACTTCGGGAACGGGAGCGCCGCCGGGCGGAGGAAGAGGCCGCACGGCAGGAGCGCATGAAGCCACGCCCCTTCACCGGCGAAAGGCTGGAGCACTACCGGAACGGCTCACTGGTGGATATGGACAGGCAAATCGGCTACCTCTCCGGCATGGATAAGGGAATCCCTGTGTTCCATCCGCTGGAACTGCCTGCCCGCCAGCAGCAGCGTGCCGCATCCTACATTGAACTTCGCGACACCTACCACCGCCTGTACAACGACGAAGCGGAACACCGGCAGGAGAACGGGGAACTGCGTGCGGGCCTGAACGGGCTGTACGACGGCTTTGTCCGTCAGTTCGGCAACCTGAACGACAAGAAGAACATCGACCTGTTCCGCATGGATGCCGATAACCGGGAAATCCTCGCCTTGGAGCGTTATACCGACGGCAAGGCGGTCAAGGCCGACATCTTTGACCATCCCGTGTCGTACAACGTGAACGAGATTACCCACACCGACGATGTGCACGAGGCATTGGCGGCCTCGCTCAACAAATATGGCGAGGCAGACATGGAATATATGGAATCGCTCACCGACAAGCCGCAGGCACAATTGCTGGATGAACTGCGCGGCAGGGTGTTCTACAACCCGCTGGCGAAGCGTTTCGAGATTGCCGACCGCTTCATCGCGGGCAATGTCGTGGCAAAGGCGGAGTATATCGGGGAATACTTGCAGACACATCCCGACGATGCCGAATCGCGCGTTTCGCTTGAAGCATTGCGTAAGGCGGCACCGGTACCCATTCCTTTTGAGGAACTGGACTTCAACTTCGGCGAACGCTGGATACCGGCTGCCGTGTACAGCCGCTATGCCTCATGGCTGTTCGACACCGACGTGTCCGTCCGCTACAACGCCAGCGCGGACGAGTACAATATCCGTGCCTCCGAACTCAGCCCGCGTATCTATAACCAGTACGCAGTCCGTTCCGAAACGCGCCTGTTCAACGGCGTGGCCCTCATGCGCCACGCCATCCACAACACCACGCCCAACATCACCAAGACCGTCACGGACAAGGACGGCAAGGACATCAAGGTGCGCGACCCCGAAGCCACGCAACTGGCCAACAGCAAGATTGACGAGATACGTGAAGGCTTCTCCGACTGGCTTATGGAGCAGTCGCCGGAGTTCAAGAAGAAGCTGGAGGACATGTACAACCGCAAGTTCAACTGCTTCGTGCGCCCCAAGTTCGACGGCAGCCACCAGACCTTTCCTGACCTTGACTTGAAAGGGTTGGGCATCAAGGATTTGTATCCATCTCAGAAAGACTGTATCTGGATGCTGAAGATGAACGGCGGCGGCATCGCCGACCATGAGGTGGGTGGCGGCAAGACGCTGATAATGTGCGTCGCCGCCTACGAGATGAAGCGGCTCGGACTGGCGCACAAGCCGCTCATCACCGGCCTGAAGGCGAACATCCACGAGATTGCGCAGACCTTCCGCACCGCCTATCCCCATGCCAAGATACTCTATCCGGGCAAGGAGGACTTCACGCCCGACCGCCGCGTGGAAATCTTCAACCAGATGAAGAACAACGACTGGGATGCCATCATCCTCTCGCACGAGCAGTTCGGCATGATACCGCAGTCGCCCGAAATCCAGCGCGACATCTTGCAGCAGGAACTGGACAGCGTGGAGGAAAACCTGGAAGTCTTGCACCAGTTAGGCAGCGAGGTAACCAATGCCCAACTCAAGGGCGCGGAAAAGCGCAAGATGAACTTGGAAGTCAAGCTTAAGGAGCTGACGCACGAGATAGAAACCCGCAAGGATGATGTGGCGGACTTCAAGCGCATGGGCATCGACCACATCTTTATCGATGAGAGCCACCGCTTTAAGAACCTCATGTTCACCACGCGCCACGACCGTGTGGCGGGGCTGGGCAACTCGGAGGGCAGCCAGCGTGCGCTCAACATGCTCTTTGCCATCCGCACCATCCAGCAGCGCACCGGCAAGGACTTGGGAGCCACATTCCTGTCGGGGACGACCATCAGCAACTCACTGACCGAGCTGTACCTCCTGTTCAAATACCTGCGCCCCAACGAACTGGAGCGGCAGGGCATCCGCTCCTTCGACGCATGGGCGGCGGTGTTCGCACGCAAGTCCATTGACTATGAGTTTTCCGTGACCAACGAGATTGTGCAGAAGGAACGCTTCCGCTATTTCATCAAGGTGCCCGAACTCGCCTCGTTCTATTCCGAGATTACCGACTTCCGCACGGCGGAGGACATCGGCATCGACCGCCCGAAGAAGAACGAGATACTGCACAACATCGCGCCCACGCCCGACCAGCAGGAGTTCATCGCCAAGCTCATGCAGTTCGCCAAGACCGGCAACGCCACCGTATTGGGCCGTCCGCCGCTCACCGAGAAGGAAGAAAAGGCCAAGATGCTCATCGCCACCGACTATGCCCGCAAGATGTCGCTTGACATGCGGCTCATCGACCCGCTGAAATATGACGACGACCGCGACAACAAGGCGACCCACTGCGCCGACATGATTGCGCAGTATTACAACCGATACGCCGAGCATAAGGGCACGCAGTTCGTGTTCAGCGACTTGGGCACGTACAAGCCCGACCAGTGGAACCCGTACAGCGAAATCAAGCGCAAGCTGGTGGAAGACCACGGCATCCCCGAAGACCAGATACGCTTCATTCAGGAAGCCAAGACCGAGAAGAAGCGCAAGGCGATGATTGAGGCGATGAACGAGGGGCGCATCCGTGTGCTGTTCGGCTCCACCGAAATGTTGGGCACGGGTGTCAATGCGCAGAAAAGATGCGTGGCCATCCATCACTTGGACGCACCGTGGCGCCCAAGCGACCTCCAGCAGCGCGACGGGCGCGGCATCCGCAAGGGCAACGAGGTGGCGAAGCTCTATGCCGATAACAAGGTCGATGTCATCATCTATGCGGTGGAGAAATCATTGGACAGCTACAAGTTCAACCTGCTCCACAACAAGCAGCTTTTCATCACCCAGCTCAAGCAGAACCGCATGGGCAGCCGCACCATCGACGAGGGCAGCATGGACGAGAAGGGGGGCATGAACTACTCCGAGTATGTGGCCATCCTCTCCGGCAACACAGACCTTTTGGACAAGGCGCGTCTGGAGAAGAAGATTGCCGGACTGGAGGGCGAGCGCAAGGCGTTCCAGCGCAGCAAGGGCGATTCGCGCATCCGGTTGGAGACCCTGTTGGCCAACCAAGCCTCCAACAGCGACATCATCGCGAGGGCGCGGCAGGACATGGCCGACTTCGAGAGCCGCGTGCAGTACGACAAGGACGGCAAGAAGCTCAACCCGCTGAAGATTGACGGGGTAACGGGCAGCGACCCCAAAGTCATTGCCGCCCGGCTGCACGAGATAGAGGACAAGGAGCGCACGCACGGCCAGCCGGTTCCCATCGGCTCCCTCTACGGCTTTGAAATCGTGGTCAAGACCGACACCACCGTCAAGGAGGGATTGGACTTCTGCGAGAACCGCTTCTTCGTGCGCGGCACGGGCAAGCTCCTGTACAACTACAACAACGGACGCTTGGCAGCCGACCCGCAGACCGCCTGCCGGAATTTCATCAACGCCTTTGACAGCATCCCCCGCCTGATAGAGAAATACACGCGGGACAATGCTGACATCGAGAAGGAAATCCCCGTCCTGAAGCAGGTCGTGGACGAAACATGGAAAAAAGAGGATGAGTTGAAGCAACTCAAGGCCGAGCTTGCCACGCTTGACCGCAAGATATTGCTCTCCTTGAAATCCGTCGATGCGCAGGAGGCCAACACTGAAGGGGTAACGGAAATCCGGCCGGAGCCGCAAGCTCCATCGGTGGCGCAACCCGCTCCCTCAATGCCCGGCGACCCTGCCGTCCCGGCAGCATCCGAACCATACGTCCACCGTATGCCCGACTACATGGCACATGCGGCGGAGCGCAAACCGCCGGTGCTGTCAGCCATGCCCAAGACCATCAGCATCAAGGAGCTGATGAGCGCGGGCAAGGAAAAGGTCGTAATCGGCGGCATCCCCCAACCGGAAGACGGCACGGAGAAGCCGCAGGAAAAACCGAAATGGAGGATGAAGCTGTGAGCGGGGTACACTTAATGAAAAACTTGGCAACTACATATAGTAAGGTGGTTGCCAAGTTTTCTATTTCAAATCTCGCCAATACATTCTTTATATGTTTTTCACCAAAATGTATATTGAGCCTTGAACTTCGCATAAACCTTCTTTGCCGCCTCCCTTTCTTCCTTGCTTTCAGGTTTCAAGTGAGCTATCTTCTCCGCAAAGCGTTTAGCGTCCTTACCGGTAACTACCGGCGTTTCTTTAATCGGTCGAGCCATAAATTCCTGTATGTTGTAAATTATATCTTGTTTTCAATTATCGAAATGAAATCATGCAATTTCTTTCCAACTTGATTCGCATCAGGTATCCGGCTATATGCCAGATAATTTAATTCCCGTTCATAATATCCGCCCAATTGCTTCCATAGCTCATTGAATGAACCAAGAAGGGGAGATTCTTTAATGGGTGTATGTTTCCATTTTTCCGGTGAGTCAAACATTTGTCGGTCATGCGCCGCCAGTTCTTGCAGGTCTTTAATGAAATCCTGTTCCACATATTCCATACATTCCCTATCGTCAAGCAGAAAATAGATATCATAGAAATGGCGGATTTTCCCGGTTAATCCTTGCACCGGATTATCCATAAAGGAGAAACGGAGAAGCGAAACGACTTTCTCGCACAAGGTGCGCCGTTTGTCCAGAATGTTCAGTTCAAACGGATGCAGGTCATATTCTTCAATGAAAGAGTCCATACCTGTATTTTCAAGGTAGGAAGTGATAAAGCTCTTTATTTGCCGTCTGACATATGGATAAGGATTGGCAAACGAATTTATTTCCACGACTACACGGTTGGCGACAAAATCAAACAACGGGTCATGGACGCTTGCCGGATATTGGTACAAGGCTTTCCGATAACGGGAACCCTTACTTGTCAGTTCAGGCACAACCTGTTCCTGCAAGCCTTGGGTCATTTCTTTGCAGACCTTGGAAATCAAAGTCTTTATCTGATTTCCGCTCAACTTTTGCGTGAGTACAGCCACATCCACATCTTCCGAGAAGCGGTTAATCAATCCGTACCCTTTTGACAAGGATGTGCCGCCCTTGAACACCGTGTTCTCCATATAAACGCTTCGGGAGAGTTGTTGCAATATCTTGCTTATCCAATAGTCTTTTTCGATATAGACCGGTGCTATATGGTAATATTCGGAAGCCGCGCGTATTGCATCTGCTAACAGTTCAGGTTGTTTTTCCAGTATCATTCAATCCTCCATTTCTTTTTATTAGGCAATGTATCTTCATTTATTCCCAATTTATAGACCGTTACTGGATTCAATGAATCCCATAAAGGTTGCGCTTTCGCCATACCGCAATCGTTCTCGATGATGGTTCCCAACAAGGCGCGTACCATTGGCGGATAGGCCTCGGCCAAGGCAACCATCTTTTCCTTCTCCCTCCTGCCAAGTTCTCCTACCAGAAAAGCTATGCGCCTGTATGATGCCTCTATCGTGGTGTCGGGTATTTCCTTGATGAAGCGGATGGCATCCAATAATTGCAGGAGCGGAATATTGTCTTTGGTTATCGGGTTAGGTTGCAGGACAAAGCAGACGGTGAATATATCCCGTTGTTTCTTGTTCCTGCGTTGGTTTGTGCCGATTTGGATGATGTTGGGCACTTGTGTAGTAAGCCCTAACCGATTAAAGACGGAGTAACCGGTCAAATATCCGATGCGCTTTCCGTTCTTTTCCAACAAATCCTTCACCAACTCTTCTTGTCTGGGTTTCAACGTTCCGAACACGCTCTTTTTAGGCTTGTAGAACCGTCCTTTGGATATTTTAGCCAAGTAGCCTTCACCCGCCAGCCGATTCAGCATTTTAATGATGCTTTCGCTCGTTTCGGCAGGCAAGTTTAAGTCCCGGTAGGTAAACACGTAATCGGGCTGAAAATCTTCCAATCGTTTCTGTACTTCTCTTGTGATAATCATAATCCCATGTCCTTGGTTGTCGGTGCAAAGATAAGAAATATTCTTGTTTTTACGACACAAAACTGGAATTTTATTAGAAATGGCTCCACCCTGTCCTCCCGACAGAATGAAGCCGGTTGTTTAACTTAAATAGCGGGAACTTCCTGCTTCACAGCGGTAGAGAGTATCCCTGAACGATGAACATCCAAGATGCATTATCCACAATCATCTGAGAGTTCTTTTTCTTCTGTTTCTTTCTCCCCGCCGTTTTCATCCATTTCTTCGGGCATCGGATAAGTTTCCGACAGCTTGTCCTTCCGTGCCTGACGCTTGATTTCGTTCTCGTCGAAGTTGTTGCGGATGAACTCGTGCAGGTCTGATTCCTTGTAATAGGTCTTGTGGTATATTGAATGGAATTTCAATGCCCCGTTGTTCCGGTATCGCTGGAGCGTGCGCTTGCTGATGCGCAGCAGTTGGCACACCTCCTGGTTGTCGTACAGCCGTTCCCCGTTCAGGTAGTTCAGGTGCTTCTGCCGGTTCTCCGCCTTGTCCAGCTTGCGCGATATGCGGTAAAGTTCACCCATGATGCGCTCCATCCACGCCTCAAATTCAGTCTTGTCCACTAACATGGCCGTTCCTCCTGTGCTTTTATACCTCGCCCAGCATGTAGCTGTTCGGGCTGTCGGGTGATTTCACAATGATTTCCTTTTCCCGCATGAAGCGGATGTAGCTCTTGGCCGTGCGTTCCTTCACCTCGAACGCCGCCTGAAGTTCTTCCGAAAGCTCCATGTAGCCGATGAAGCGTTTCCGGCTGAACAGTTCGCGTGCTACCGCCACGAGTTCCTCTTCCTTGCGCCTGTCCTTTTCCTCTTTCGGTTTCTCGCCCAGATAGGCGTGCATCGCCTTCTCCTTGTCCCATGCGAATTGCATGAGCGGTACATCCAGCGGGCTGCCGTCCCGTACTTTCAGGGCTTTCACCACCGAAACGGCGGGCTTCGTGTCCTTTTCGATGGAGAGGATGGCGGCAGCCTTGCGTTGCAGTTCGCTGCCCAAGTGCCCGCGCAGCTTCAGCCCGTTGGGGATGAAGTGCAGCACCGTGACGATGCACGTGTTGTAGATGCCCGCCAGCCGGTAGAGTTCCTCCACGACGGCGATGCTCTCCGCCTCGTCGTTGGCGCAGCGTATCAGGTCGGCGATGCCGTCAATGACCACCAGATGGATGCCCCCGTATTGGTAATGGAACTTGTCCATGCTGAGCACAATGGACTTCAGCCGCTCCTTGCGGCTCATCCCCGTCAGGCAGTATGCCTTGAACCACTCCGGCATCGTGTCGCGCCCGCAACGGCGCAGCAGGGTACTTACGTTCTTGTATAGTTGCACCTCGCTCTGTTCGGTGTCATAGAACAGCACCGCCTTGCCTTTCGGGTTCCCTTCAATGGAAACGCCCAGCGTGTCGATGCCCTCCGCGTTTTCCGGTTTCACAGCACCGGCAATCAGGGCGGCCACATAGTTGCTTTTCCCCGTACCCTCCCCGCCGGTGATGCAGAGCAGGTTCCCTTGTGTTCCCAGCGGCACATCGTTCACCGATACTATCATTTGTGCCACAGGTGGCGGGTTGTTGAAATCCAACTCGCATGATTTTAATGCTGACATATCTTCCTTGTATAATGAATCCAAATGGTTTAAGAACAATTTCAATAAATCGTCGTGCGTGTGTCCCAACGCAAAATAATCCGTTACATCCTTTTCTTCTTTTGTTCCTGACAGTGGCAGCAAAAGGCGTTTCAATGCAAACGGCTTCAATTCTTCCTGCCGTTTGGCGGAAACTTCCAGACCGGTCTTGTCCATATCATACAGCAGGACAATGTGTTTGAACCGGTAGGAGAGCAGCATCAGCACAGAGGTAGGGATGACTGTCGTTTCCGAATTGAAACAGATGGCATGGAATCCGTTTGCCGCAAGGCTCATCACGTCTTTCTCACCGCCTGTGATAAACAACAAATCCCCTTTGGCGGATAATTGGTCAAGTCCGAAGCAGTAATTGTCGCCCAAATCTCCGGCATAGAGGAAACGCATCTCCGAGCGCGGGCGGTAGATTTTAATGTATTTGTTGCCTACATAGCCATACATCGGTTCCTGTGCCGTTTCAGTCAAGGTATAGCTTTTCCCTTCCTGATTGACGGAACTGAACGAATGCAGAGGCCGTACATTATATTTATTTAATGTATGCTCCGTGATTCTGGATTTGCTCCAAAATATCCGGTCTGTTTCATTGAACGCCCTTGGTACGATATTATACGGGCGTATTTTCTTTATCACCTGTTCCGGCGTGGGCGGACAAACTACCTGAACGGAAGATGTGTCCACACAATTTTCGTAACCGTCTGCCAACCCCAAATGCAGGTCATGGTCAATGATGCGCATGATTTCAACGAAATCCTTCGCGTTCCTGCAACTCAGCCCCGTCATTGTCCCTACCAACTCGAAGCAGTCCCCGGAATATTCCTCATTGCCGAAATCCTTCATCTTATACACCGAATGCCGCCGGTCATAATATACGTTGCACGATGCCTTCGTATCCTTATATAAAGGATTCAGGAACTTCTTACCGATGCGGAACGGCACGGGCAGGTAGTGTCTGAACACCGAAAGCCCCCTGTCCGTCGCCTGCAAAATATCCTCCTTATTCATTGTCTTCGTCCTTTGTTATATCCAACAACCGGTTCTTCTTGTAAACGTCTATCAGGTGCGGTTCACACGTGATAACCTTTTCCCGTACCTTTTTCTCTATTTCTGAGAGCTTGTACAGGCACTTGCGGCGGAACACCGAATACTCTACCAGTCCGTCGCTCCTTAACCGTTGCAGGGTGCGTGTGCTGATATGGAGCATATCGGCCACTTCTTGACTGTCCAGCCATACATCGTTGTCAAAGTCGCAATCCTGCAACTTGTGTTCATTCTTGGTAATGAACTCAGCGATTTTCGCTATTTGCCCCATCATCTTTTGATAGGCGGCACTTTCCATTACGATAACTTCTGTCATAATCCTAATTATTGAAATGTTTGCCGCAAAGTTCCCGATAAGTCAAAATCCGCATGGTATACTATACGTGTACTACACCATAATTTTTTTGTTCCTGCATTTTTTTGCGGGAAAATGCGAGGTCAATCCGTTTCGGTCAGGAGTAAGGTTAATAGGTTCAAAATTAGTTCAGTGCAAGGTGCAAGCCTATTTATATATATAGGCTCGCACCTTGCACTTGAAAAAAAGGCTGAAAAAAAATATTGTCAAGAACTTGCATGTTTCAAAAATGTGTAGTACTTTTGCACTCGCAATCGAAAGGTGACACGGTGGTGTCATAAGCTACGAAAATTGACAAGATGAAATCGTAACCAAGTCGTAACCATTAAATTTTAGGTTACGCATAAGTTACTGATTAAAAAGATATTATAAGCGGCAGGTACGATTACCGTACGCACCGCGAAAACAATAAAGAGGCTGTCTCAAAATTAAAAACAGAGATAAGTTTACTTACAATTTATAAGCTACAACATAAAAACCTCCTGCTTTTAGTCCTATAATTGCAATAAATAAGGGCTAAAGCAGGAGGCTTTTTATTACTAAGTTTCAATCTGTAAGATTATTACTTTTGAATTTCTATTTTGACAATAGTTCGTTAACCATTAGCCTAGCCTAAGCGGCTTTGGCAGTAAATAAAATGAGTTCTTTGAAAAGTCTGTCAATTAAATGCGTGTCTGGTTCAATCCCAGACACGTGAATAAATCGTTCAAGCATGTAAGCATTGTGTATGACTGACTTGCATGATGATATGGAATATTTTATTCCCATCCTCTTACAGGCAGCCTTGGCAAGGTTTATCGCTGCAAGTGATGCATTAAAGTGAAATGCCAGTTTCCTGAAGTCTGTAGACTGACAGTTTGTTATTCCGGCATATTGCTTGGCATCACGAAAGCAAAATTCGAGTTGGAAACGTGTCCTGTAAAAGTCCAGAACATCCTGTGCGTTCTGTGTTTCGTCCGTAGAGAAATACAGCTGCCATTTGTCCGTTCCATCCATAGGATACCATACAGCCAGGCTCACAAAGCGTTTGAGCGCTTTGGAGTATGCTTTCAGTCCGTAAAGTTTACCCTTGTTCACTTTGTACTCGGTACATCTTGTGATGTCCAGATTTTCAAAGTCAATTTTCTCGTCA
Organism: Mediterranea massiliensis; assembly: GCF_900128475.1. GTDB lineage: Bacteria > Bacteroidota > Bacteroidia > Bacteroidales > Bacteroidaceae > Bacteroides > Bacteroides massiliensis_E. Next base: position 622,808 of record NZ_LT635836.1, read on the forward strand.
TGTAATTTTGGACGTCCGCGTTTTCCTGTCCTATTTTCTAAGGTGGGATAAAACAATACGGCATCATTCCTGAAACGGCTTATTACGTGGAAACCGTTATCGTACAATGGTTTGATGAAAGTTGCCTTTGAAAAGAACGCATCACATACGACTGTGCCAGAAATACGTTTCAGCTGTTCCTGTATGCTGATAAGGTAAGAGCTGTACCAGTCAACAAGATTCTTCTCACAGCTTTCCAGCGTTGCGTTGTCAGGTGTCTGTACAGAACCCAAAGTCATACATTCATGGTTGTCAACGTCTATAACTCCAATACCGGTTATTTCCAGTCCGCGTTTGTATTCACCGGCACAACCGGACCAGAAATAGCCAATCCATGGCGTTTTGCTGCCTGATTTTGGAATGAAAGACGGATCAACGGCTATCGCCTTACGACCACCTTTAAGGTGTTCTCTAATGATGGCTTCATTGAAGGAAAACCAGTCAAAGCCATCATTCTCAAAATTGTTTCGGTATGTCTGTTCTGAGAAACATCCATATCGTCCCATTTGTAGGAAATTGATGCGGTCAGGTATGGCCATGAACAATTTTATTGCATCCATGAATACTTTCTGGAAAGATTTGCTTATATTTACAACTGATTCGAGAGCATTCCTGCACTCGGATTGGTATTGCATAAGGAGTGATTCTTTGGTCATAATTAAAAGTGGTGAGATACTTCTAATTTACTAATAATCAACAAATTATGCAATACTTTCATGCTTTATTTTCAGCTATTTATCATATATTTTTCATCACTTTTCTTACCCCTTAACGATTCATTCTTGACAGTATTTCAATGATCTCTTTAATAATATTGAACTGGCTAACACCGATTCTATTATTTAATTAAATTTATCGGTAAAAATTTACCGAAGTATTGATTTTGAGACAGCCTCTTTATTTATTTTTATACATTTCCTCGGATTAAGCATTCTTGTTAATCTTGACTATCAAAACAAACCTATATAGATAAACAGAATATGGAAACAAAAAAGCATGTAACAGCCTGCCTGTTGATCGGACTTCTATCCATTGCCTACCTGCCGAATGCCGCACGTGCCTCTGAACAATCAGGCAAGAAAAAGATGAAAGTGGAGATAACCGAAGGTCAGATTGATGTCATCAGCAATATCATCTATTCCCAAGTTACCCTACGCAATGCCAATCGCCCCCTCAAGATGACCCTGCTTGTTCCACGAACCCAGGAAGCCAAGCCTGCCATTGTTTATTATCCGGGAGGCGGATTTACTTCTGCCAACCACGAAAAATTCATTGAAATGCGCATGGCTTTGGCAAAAGCCGGTTTTGTAGTGGCAGCTGCAGAATACAGAACAGTCCCCGATCGCTATCCTGCATTGATTAACGATGCCAAAGCCGCTGTCCGATACCTGCGGGCACATGCCCGGAAGTTCGGCATTGACCCTCAACGCATCGGTGTCATAGGCGACTCGGCAGGAGGCTATGTAGCCCAGATGATGGGAACCACCAATGGAGAGAAGCAATTCGATACAGGCGACTTCACAGAGGTTTCATCCGACGTACAGGCAGCAGTAACCATCTATGGCATCAGCAACTTGATGAATATTGGTGAAGGCTATCCCGAAGCCATACAGGAAGTACATAAATCACCGGCCGTTACCGAAGCTTTGCTGATACACGGCCCTGCCTTTGCCGATTTCGCCGGCGAAAGCATACTCAGTGATCCTCAAAAGGCTTTGGAAGCCAGTCCGATAGGTCATATCAAACAAGGAATGCCTCCATTCCTCATCATGCACGGATCGGCAGACAAGCTGGTGTCTCCCATACAGAGCGAACAGCTCTACCGTGCACTGACCGAGAAAGGCAACCAAGCAGACTATATCGAAGTAGAAGGAGCCGGACATGGTGATTTGTACTGGTTCCAACCGGCCATCATAGACACAGTGGTCCGCTGGTTCAAGGAGCACCTGTAATCCGTTGCTGGACATCCTGTCTGCCAAAGGCTTTTCTCTCGCATGATTCACTGCCCATCCGTTCTAAAAAAGAATAAATGAGCCAACTGTCCGACATAGAAAGATGTTTATTGGACGAAAAACTGTACTTTTGTGCCATATATCAAGCTGTAGATTTCAAATGATGAAACGAAATATCTTATCATACCTGACAGCTGCATGCCTTGCCGCACTGACAGCCCTCACCTCCTGCGGAGAAGACCGTTCTGGAGAATATTATGCCCTTATCAGTTCGAAGACGTGGATGTACCAGACCATGCAGGACTACTACCTCTTCTACCAGGACCTTCCCGCCGAATCGGAACTGGACTTCTTCATGACGCCAGAACAGTTTCTGAATGCTGCCGCATCAGAGAAAGACAAGAAAAACGGAGTACTCTATTCGCATATCGACTCGGTAAAGACTACTTCCACCACCCGAACCTTGAGCGAAGTCCCCACTTACGGCTACGAAGCGGTCATGCTCCAGGCTGAAAACGGTGATTATGCCCTGCAGGTGCTCTACACACAGCCCGACTCGCCAGCCGAGGAAGTCGGACTGAAACGCGGAGACCTCATTATCGGTGCCGACAGCATCAAAATAGGCTCGAACGACTACGGAAAATATGTCAGTAGCCCCACGACAGCCCATAAGTTTACCTTGGGAACGTACAATGCCGAACTGACCAAGATGGATACAACCGGCACCGTACAGATGCCTGCCCCCCGCATCGTCGAGATGCAGAACCTGCTGAAGACAAGCCTCATCAGCAGTGGGAACCGCACGGCGGCCTATATCCTTTATAATGAATTCGGAGAGGAAGATGGCAGCCAATGGCAATCACTTTACAGCCAACTGGCCTCGACACACCCCGACGACATCATTCTTGACCTGCGCTACAATCCGGGAGGATACGTTTCGACGGCCCAATTGGTAGCCACGCTGCTTGCCCCTTCCACCGCCCTCGGACAACCCATGCTCTACATGACGCCCAACGACAAGATTGCCACCGTAGAAAGCTATAACTTCGATGCTTCTCTTCTGCCCGGAGGAAGCAACCTCACTTACCGCAACCTGTACATCCTGACGTCGGGTAATACGGCCTCGGCTTCGGAGATTGTCATCAACTGCCTGCGCCCCTATCTGACGGGCAACCTGTATCAGGTAGGCACCGCCACCTTTGGCAAGAACGTGGCCCAGGCACGATACACCGACGAACAGGCTCCCCTGCTCGAACTATGGCTCACCACCTATTACCTGAGCAATGCCGAAGGCTATCAGGATTATGATGCCGAAGGACTTCAGCCGGACTTTACCCTTTCCGAAAGCTATGGAGGTACATTGGGCGAACTGGGATCCGCGGACGACCTGCTGATGCAACCCGTACTGGTCCACATGGCTACCGGCGCCTTTCCCAGTAGCGAAACTCCCGCCGCCACACGAACCGGCAAGGCCATTCCGGCCGGCATGAGGATTATACACCATTCCATCGACGACAAGCCCCACCGGACGCGTACCGACCGCCGTCCAGACGTTCTGTCATCCAGCAATTGAGCTCCAATCCCGGCACCGAAAACGTTTTTTCACTTGAAAACTGAAACAAAGTCCTCCGGTTTTCAAGACTTAATCTAAATATTGTGTACCTTTGCAGCCCGAATACAAGAGAAGAGAATAGAATGAACCATAAATTATGCTGCATCGGGTACATTACCCGTGACAAAATTGTTACGCCCGGCAACACCGTCTACATGCCAGGAGGTACGGCCTTCTATTTTGCCAAAGCCGTCAGCCGCCTGCAGGCCGATGACTTCCTGCTGGTCACTGCCCTGGCCGAAGAAGACCGGGCTGCCGCCGATGACATCACCAACGAAGGTATCGAAGTAAAGCTGGTGCCCACGGCCCATTCCCACAGTTTCGAAAATATCTATGGCGACAATCCCAACGACCGCCGTCAACGGGTCACCGCGCAGGCCGACCCTTTCTGCATCGAAGACCTGAAGGACGTACAGGCCGACATCATCCACCTAGGTACCCTGCTGGCCGATGACTTCTCGCTGGAAGTCATCAAACACCTGGCCAGCAAAAGTACACTGGCTGCCGATGTGCAGGGATTCCTCCGCAAGGTGGAGAACGAAAAAGTCTATCCGGTAGACTGGGCAGAAAAGAAAGAGGCACTGAAATACATCCACACCCTGAAAGCCAACGAGAGCGAAATGGAAGTGCTGACCGGATGCAGCGAACCCCACGAAGCGGCACTGCTCATTGCAGACTGGGGCGTGAAGACCGTCCTGCTGACGCTGGGCGACAAAGGTTCACTCATCTACAGCGGCGGACAGTTCTACGACATCCCCGCCTACCCCACCCTTCAGGTAGTAGACGCTACCGGATGTGGCGACACCTACATGGCCGGCTATCTGTACAAACGCAGCCAAGGCGCATCCTACGAAGAGGCCGGCTGCTTTGCCGCAGCCATGTGTACCATCAAGCTGCAATCGCACGGTCCCTTCAACGGAACGGAGGAAGCCATCAATGCCATCCTGTCGGGTGTGAAGCATTAAATCCTGCGACGGCATAAACATAACGCGGGCTACACGAGAGAAGAGCTTCTGCTCCATCTGCGTGTAGCCCGCGCCATTGTTTTTGTTCCCTTATCCGCCTATGCAGCAGGGCGTTTGCGCCCGATGCGCTTGATCCACAAGTAATAGCCTGTCAGCGGCAAGGTAGCTCCCAACAAGGCAGCAAGGAACCATAATATGCGGGTCAGCAATCCACCCCAACTACCCACGTGTACAGAATATATCCAGCCGCGTATCTTGCCCGAACCGTCCAAATCCTGGTAGAGCGTGCTACCGGTCAACCGGCCGGTACGAGGGTCAAACTGATAACGGTCCACGCCCCGCACATTGCCGAAACGATTGGCCGTGACACTGGCCGAACCGTCGGCGATACTGATTTCACGGCTACCGGGATGAGAAGCTGCCAATGCATCGTACACTTCCTGCCAGTGGGCATACCGTTCGAATGTCCCTGCACCGGCATGTTCCTTCTTGCCGTGTCTTTTGCCATCCCCTCCTTTGGACGAGGCATTCATGGCCGCATTGCCATGTCCCATGCTGGGCTTCATCTCCACGCCGAACAAGGTATAAAATCCCGTCTGATACCAGCTGAACGACCACGTCAGTCCTGTCAGAGCCATGACGAGCAGCAACAGCAAGGCATACATGCCACCCGCCACATGCAGGCCATACCAGAAGCGACGCCAACCCTTGCGGACGGCAATCTTGAGACTATTCTTCAACGCCTTCCGTGTACGGGGCCACCAGATAATGACACCGGAAACAAGCACGAAGACAAACAGCAGCGTGCTGACGCCCACCACGACCTTACCCCAAAACACACCGTCGCCCGACGGACGACTGTCCAGCAGCCAGCGGTGCAGACGGAACATGGTACTGAAAAAAGGCAGACGCTCCGCACTCCCCGTCACCTCACCCGTATAGGGATCGACATAGACCGATGCGCGAGACGGCTTCGAGAGCGGCAACTGCCAAGCCTTTCCCTTGTCAGGAAAGACGGTGACACCTGTTACCTGCACATCTATGGGCAACGTAGCCGATACCCGACGGACCACCTCATCCATCGGTAGCGGCTGACGCCCCTGCGGGTCTACATGGAACACTTCGGGACGCAGCCACTGCGTCACCTCCTTCTCGAACACCAGCATGGCCCCCGAAAAGCAGGTCAGCATGATGATGAGTCCGAAGGGTACGGACAGCCACAGGTGTATGTTTCTAACTGTTTTCTTCATACAATCTTATTCTATTCAAAGCGCAAAGATACAAAATTCAGTCCTTATTCCGCTTCCAGCCGCCCCACACCGTTGAGCGATGTTGCCTTTACGACCAGTCCCTTGGTAGCCGTGGCTGTAGACGGTTCGATGCGGTAGATGGCGGGATAGCCCGAAGCGGTGGTCACGGCAATGTAGGCCGAACCGTTCTCCATGTAGGGCGTGTTGCCGAAGCCGCTGACATCATCGGGCAGTCCGCCGACGTAGGACAAGTTTCCATTAGTAACGTTGAACACAGCCAAACGGTTCGCTACCTTGTCCGAAGCGGTAATAGCCTTGTCGTACATCAGCAACAGGAAGTAGTCGCCCCCGATGTACCAGCTGCGCAGGAAGGAAGCGCCGTCGGCCTTCTCCTCCAGATTGTAGTAGTAGGCATCGTCGAAGGTTTCGGTCGTAGTGTTGATGCGTACCACACCGGCAGGCAGAGTGGTCTGCTGACGGACGTCCTTCATGGTCTTGGCATACGAGGGCGAGAAGACATACACGTAACCGTCGTCTGCCAGCCAATCCATCTGGTAGTACTGCGACTTGTTGCGCCCGCAGGCGTAACTGATTTTGTCAGTTTTGATCAGCTTATACTCTGTCAAGGTCTGGTCGGTGAAGACGACCATCCAGCATTCATCGGGATACTGGGTCCACTGGAGTTCGTCCTTGTCGTATGAACCACTACCACTGCCGCCGGACTCGGTCTTGATAAGGTCCTCATAGCCGCTACGCACCCACTTGTAACTACCGTCCTCGTTCTTCTGCATGCAACCATATTGGCTGAGGCCCATGGGCACAGCAGCGGCATAGAGTTTCGAGCCCACTTGCTCCAGCCCGGCCAAGGTCACATATTCGCCGTTGCCCAGGAAGTTCTCGGAAAGGAAAGGTGTCGAAACGGTGACGGAATTACTGGTATTAGGTCTGGTTCTCCACGTCGAGATACGAAGCCAAGAACGACTGGGGCACATAGCCGTTCTCGTCTTTCAGTTCCGAAGGACCGTCGCCTGTGGAAGTGGTCATAATGTAGCGGTCGTAGAGACCGTAGGTGGTGAAACGATTGACGTAGTACTCCTGCGAACGTTTCTCCAGCGCACCAACGGCGTCCATCTGAAACGACTGTGTGGTACCCGCCTCTCCCTGGTGGTAGTTCAGGGCATAAAGATACCGATTGCCATAGAATACCCAATAAGTGGCACCTTCGTTCACCAGACCATTGCCCTGGGTAGTCACTTCGCCTTCGTCGAGCGAGGGAACAGTCAGCAGCACGTAGGTATCGGTACTGCTGCTGGTCACAGTAGCGGCTATCACGTAGTTTCCCTTGGCAGCTTCATCACCGTTGCCTCCGTTATTCGGTTCGTCCTCCGAACAGGAGGCCAAGGCCATACCAGCCAGCGTGGCGGCAAAGAGGCCTGTCAGTAAATAGTTCTTGTTCTTTTTCATCTTCTTCTTTTCATTTTATATTTATAAATTAGCTCTTTTTCAGTCAGCCAAAACTTTTTGCGGAGCGTAATCAATCACCGAAATATACCCGTACCTTGCCGTAGAACGCCCGTCCGGCCTTCTGAAGGCTGAAGTTGTCATACAGGTCCTCGTCCGTAAAGTTACGGCACTCCACAGAGAAGTTGTAACGGCCGCCCTTCAGGCTGTAGCTCAACATGAGGTTGTGGGCAAACTGGTTGGGGACGATGTAGTCACTGCTGCTGCCGATGACCTCGGAATAATAGGAAAAGGCATGCGTCCACTGGTTGTCATAGGTCAGTGTCAGCACATTGCCCCGTCCGCCCAGGTCGTGCCAGTAAAGGTTGGCGTCGAAGTCGGCGAAACGATAGGGCACGTTGGGCATACGCGAGCGGTGGCCCAAGTTCTCTACCGCGTTGCCCGTGCTGCCTATCTGGTAGCGTTCATTGTCGCGCACGTCCATCTGGGTGAAGTTGCCGCCCAGGCTGAGCCAGCGTCCCAAGCTGTAGCGGGCAGAGAGGTTGTAGCCCTTGGTCAGCACGTTCCCGTAGTTGATGTAGGTGGCGTTCTCCTTGCCGCCGCTCAGGTCCTGCACGTTGCGCTGGATGTAGTCGTGCGTGTCGCGGTACACCAGCCCGCCCTCCACGTAGACGGAGTGGCGGCCCCAGGTCTTGCTGTAACTCAGACTGAAGTTCACGTTGTGGCTGCTCTCGGGGCGCAGACTGATCTGCCCGCTCTCCAGGTCCTCGTCGCCGAACATCTCTTCGATGGTAGGCAGGCGGTAGGCACGCTCGTAAGACAGCTTGGCCTGCAGACCGTCGAGCACGAAGTAAGTGCCGGCCGCACCATAGCCCCAGGAGCTGACCGTCCGGTCGGTGCGCACATAGTTGCTGCCGGTGTCGTCTTCGGCCATGGGGCCGGCCACATACTGGCGGTAGTACTTGCCAAAAGCGGAGAGGTTCCAGCGATCGGTCGGCATCAGGCGGTAAGAGAGGCCGGTGATGTTCTTGCGCGTTTCTTTGGCAATGGGGTCGGTCTGTGCCTCGGCAGCCAGCAGCGACGTGTTGTCACGGTGGAAAGTGCTGAGCACGTGGTTCAGGGTGAACGTATGTATGCGGGCCAGGCGATAGTTCAGCGTGGCCGTGGCGTTCCAGTTGTCGTTGTCGGCACGACTGTACTGGCGCGACTGTTCGCCGGGCGTGTTCAGCGGGTAGCGTTCGCCCAGCCAGTTGTATTTGTAGTGGGCCGTATCCACATTGGTGGTGGCGTTGCGGTTATAGTTGGCAGACAACGTCAGGTCGAGTCCCTTCAACAACAGATTACGCTTGCTGTACTCCACCGAAGGGATGAGCGAATGGCCGTAACGATGCTTCTCGCCGAAGACGGTCTTCTGGCGGACACCCGTCTGTATGTCCTTGTACATGTGCGACCAGATGAAGCCCACCATCAGGCGGTCGGCCCACGGCTTGTCCACAAAGCCCGCCTTGGCGACGACGGCCTCGTTGTGATACGTGTCGTTGAAGCGGCGGACGCGTACCAGCTCCTTCTCGTTGAAGCTGCCTGTCTCGAAGTTCAGCACAGGAGCGTCGACGTGGTAATCGTTGTCCGAATAGTTCTGGAAGGCATTCACCTCGTAGGTAAATCCATTGCGGAAGGTCTGCCCGAAGCGAACGTTGGACTTGTGCGTGTTGAACGAACCGTAGGAATAGGAAGCGTCCGCAAACCAGCGGCGGCGCTGTTTTTTTGTCACGATGTTGATGACACCGCCGATGGCATCGGTACCGAAACCTACGGGCACCACACCTTTATATACTTCAATGCGTTCGGCAAAGCCCACGGGGATGTTGTTCAGACCGAACGAGCTGCCTGTGCCCTCCTGCGGGATGCCGTCGATGAACACCTTGACGTGCTTGCCGCTGAATCCGTCCATCATCACCTGCATATCCGAACCCACCCCGCCCGACTCGCGAAGCTTCATGCCCGGAGCCTTGGCCAAGGCCTCGCTCAGGTTCTTGGTGGTATTCTGCAGTTCGCGGGTGTCTACCGCCACGGCGTTGAAGGCCGAACGTTTGACACGGCTCACACCCGTAGAGACGACCGTCACCTCTTCCAGTTGCTGTACGTCGGGAGTGATGGTGATGTCCACACCGTGCGCACCGTCCTTATCCAAGGTGAGAGGCCGTTCCACCGTCTTGTAGCCCACGGCCGAAACGACCAACGTATACTTGCCTGCGGGGGCATGGATGCGGAAGCGTCCCTCACCGTCGGTCGCGCCGCCATAGGACGTTCCCTTCAGATAGACGGTGGCGAAATCAACCGTTTCCTGTTCCGTAGAAGTGATTTTACCTGATACGAGGCAACGATTCCCTGCATCGTGTCTTCTGCCATGAGCCCCCTGTGCCCGGAGCACCGATATTCCCAGCAGGCACATCAGACCTGCCATCCATAAAGTAAATGTAGTTGTTTTCAATCTCTTTCTGCTCTTGATTTCCGGCTGCAAAGTTCCGCAGAAATCACTTTTCCCACAATCGCCTGTTTTTGGTATTTCCCACACATCCAAATACTCGATTGTAGGTATTGCACAGAAACGTCCTTTCGCCGAACTTTGTGCCACCGAAAAATGTTATCTGAAAAGAAACGTCAGAACAATAAACCATCAAAACAAGGAAAGTATGAGAATAGAAAAAATCACCGCCCGCGAGATACTCGACTCGCGCGGCAACCCCACTGTAGAAGTAGACGTAATGCTGGAATGCGGCGCCATGGGCCGTGCCGCCGTGCCTTCGGGCGCATCGACTGGCGAACACGAGGCTCTGGAGCTGCGCGACGGCGACAAGCACCGCTATGGCGGCAAGGGAACGCTGAAAGCCGTAGAGAATGTGAATCAGATCATAGCCCCTGCCCTCATCGGCCTATCGGCACTGGAACAGCGGACCATCGACCACAAGATGCTCCAACTGGACGGCACGCCCACCAAATCGCGTCTGGGTGCCAATGCCATCCTCGGCGTGTCGCTTGCCGTGGCCAAGGCAGCCGCCTGTGCGCTCGACATTCCTTTATATAGGTATATAGGCGGTGTGAACACGTACGTGATGCCCGTGCCCATGATGAACATCATCAACGGCGGCTCGCACAGCGATGCGCCCATTGCCTTCCAGGAGTTCATGATACGTCCCGTAGGTGCCCCCTCCTTCCGTGAAGGCCTGCGCATGGGCGCCGAAGTATTCCATGCCTTGAAGAAGGTGCTCCACGACCGCGGCCTCAGCACCGCCGTAGGCGATGAGGGAGGTTTTGCCCCCGCACTGGAGGGTACGGAAGACGCACTGGACAGCATCATGGCCGCCATCCGTGCTGCCGGCTACGAACCGGGACGGGATGTAAAGATTGGCATGGACTGCGCCTCCAGCGAGTTCTATAAAGATGGCGTATATGACTACACCATCTTCGAAGGCGCCAAAGGCAAGAAACGCACCGCCGACGAACAGATAGCCTACCTGGAGGAACTTATCGACAAGTATCCCATCGACTCCATTGAGGACGGTATGAGCGAGAACGACTGGGAAGGCTGGAAACGACTGACCGAGCGCATCGGACACCGCTGCCAGCTGGTGGGTGACGACCTCTTCGTGACCAATGTGGAATTTCTGCGCAAAGGCATTGAAATGGGCTGTGCCAACTCCATCCTCATCAAAGTGAACCAGATCGGCTCGCTGAGCGAAACGCTCGATGCCATCGAGATGGCCCACCGCCACGGCTACACCACCGTCACCTCCCACCGCTCGGGCGAGACGGAAGATGCTACCATCGCCGACATTGCCGTAGCCACGAACAGCGGGCAGATAAAGACCGGCTCCCTGAGCCGTTCGGACCGCATGGCCAAGTACAACCAGCTGCTCCGCATCGAGGAAGAGCTCGGCGACCTGGCCGTATACGGCTACCGACGCATCAGGTAACCTGCACCGACCATAGATTTACTTGGGAATGCCCTCCGCCAGCGGAGGGCATTTTTTGTATTATTCCGCCAAATATATGTTCACTTATTTGTGAATAAACGGATTATTCCATACATTTGCAGGCACAATAGGAAATGCCATGACTGTCACATTTGAAGAAACCTATTTGCAGGAACTATACGAAAAAGGGACGACCAGCGACAAGAAACATCGCTATCAGCCCGATATTGTGAGGAGATACCAAAAGTGTATCAAGTATCTTAGAGCAGCTCCCAGCATTGAAAAGCTGGCAGCCATCAACTCTTTGAATTATGAATTGCTGAAAGGAGATAAAGAAGGAATTTCTTCCATTCGCGTGAATAATAAGTATCGAATAGAATTTACCGTCCGCGAAACCATAGAAGAGCCCATAATCACCGTATGCAATATATTAGATTTGTCCAACCATTATAAATAATAACGATATGATAACCCTGAAAGGCATTGACCCCAAAATGATTGCTAACAATCTGACCTCATCGGAACTCATTCATCCCGGCGAGATGATCAAGGACGAAATAGAATATCGAGGTCTGTCCCAACGGAAACTTGCTGCACAGATGGGTATCTCACCTACATTACTCAACGAGATACTGAACGGAAAACGTTCTGTTTCTACCGAATATGCGTTATTGTTTGAAGCAGCACTGGGCATTGACGCAGAGATTTGGATCAGACTACAGGCCGACTACGACATGCAAAAGGCCAAATCGAACAAGTCTTTTCTGGAGAGACTGGCGAATGTCCGCAAACTTGCCGCCGCCCTCTGAGAGAGCGGCAGGCAGTCGGTGCGGAGACTATTCCCGGCTCATCAGCCGCTGCTCGGCCATGCGCTCGTATTTGGTACCGGGACGGCCGTAGTTGGCATACGGATAAATGGAGATACCGCCACGAGGAGTGAACAGGCCTGTCACTTCGATGTACTTGGGATTCATCAGGCGGATGAGATCCTTCATGATGATGTTCACACAGTCTTCGTGAAAAGCACCGTGATTACGGAAGCTGAAGAGGTAAAGCTTGAGACTCTTGCTCTCTACCATCTTCACATCGGGAATGTAGGAGATGCGTATCTCGGCAAAGTCGGGCTGGCCGGTGATGGGGCACAGACTGGTGAACTCGGGGCAGTTGAAACGCACCCAGTAATCGTTCTCGGGATGTTTGTTGTCGAAAGCTTCGAGTACTTCGGGAGCATAGTCTTGCTTATACTCGGTCTTGCGACCCAACAGGGTCAGTTGGTCTTTCAGTTCTGTCATTGTTCGGATGGTTTAAATAGGTTTCTTTTTGAGGTACATGTTTTTGTTCGCCAGGTATTTTTCCAGCCCTTCGCGGCGCAGCTTGCAGGCAGGACAGTGTCCGCACCCGTCACCGGGGATACCGTTGTAGCAGGTCAGCGTCTCGTGGCGAACCAGATCGAGTACACCCAGTTCGTCGGCCAGCGCCCAGGTCTCGGCCTTGTCAATCCACATCAATGGGGTGTGGATGACGAACTGCTCGTCCATAGCCAGGTTGAGCGTCACGTTGAGCGACTTGATGAAGGCGTCGCGGCAGTCGGGATAACCGCTGAAGTCGGTTTGCGACACACCTGTCACCAGGTGGTTGATGCCCCGCTCGCGGGCATAGACGGCGGCAATGCTCAGAAAGAACAGGTTGCGGCCCGGCACAAAGGTATTCGGGAAGGAGTCGGCCGGCTTCACCTGGTCCATCACCATCGTCGTGTCGGTCAGCGAATTGTGGCCCAGCTTCCCGATGAACGACACATCCATGACATCGAAACCGACATCGGCCTTTGCGGCAATCTGTCGCGCCAGTTCCACTTCCTTCTGATGTTTCTGCCCGTAGAGGAAGCTCAGGGCAACTACTTTCTTGAATTCACGTTTGGCCCAGAAAAGGCAGGTGGTTGAGTCCTGTCCTCCGCTGAACACAACCAAAGCAGTATCACGGTTCATATACAATAATTATTTTAGAATATATTCTTAAGAAAAACAGCCACGATCACGCAGATTTACCCAGATAGGAACACTCAGAGTTCCTTCACCTTCCACACCTTGTAGGAGATGCCCTCGTCGTAGACATCGCTGCCGTCGATGCGCTTCACGGCCTTCACCACGCGGATGGTGACGGGCAGGATGACCACCTCGTAGGCCGACTTCAGCAAAATCTGCAAGCCCATCATCACCACCAGCTCACGCCAGGCAATGACACCTCCGAAAGCCACGGGGAAAAAGATGAGCGAATCGGCCGTCTCGCCCACAACGGTAGACCAAATGGCACGCACGGAGAAGTTCCGCCCGCGGCTGGCTATCTTCATGCGGCTCATCACATACGCATTCAGAAAGGAACCGACCAGAAAAGCCATCAGACTGGCCGCCACGATGCGCGGCGCCATGCCGAAGACGAAGTTGAAGTGCTCCTCGCCCTCCCAAAACGGAGCGGCAGGCAGCGACACGGCTATCAGTCCCAACGTGACGACGAAGAAGTTCATCACAAAGCCGCTCCAGATGATGAGCCTCGCCTTGCGGAAGCCCCAGACTTCGGCAATGCAGTCGTTGATGATGTAGGATATGGGAAAGACCAGCAATCCGGCAGTAACGGTGAGGCTGCCCAGCTGGATGACCTTGGTTTCGAGAAGATTGGCTGCGATGAGGCATACGTTGAACACAATGCCCATCAGCATAAAAGATACGGATACTTTTTGCTTCATACTCCTGTTTTTTACGTGGTTGTCCTAGAATACACGGCCGCCTCAGGCGGCATTTCCTTTTGAAATCGGGTGCAAAGATAGACTTTTCCAAGCAAACAGACAACAGGCGGAAGCAGAAAAAAGACTGCCGACAAGCGTCGGCAGCCTCTCTGAGTAAATACAAAAAAGGGGAAAAGAATGTCAGAACTTATAGTCGATGCCCACGCCGAAGACCTTGTTCGTGCGGGTGAACACGTCGGTACCGGCCAGCTTGGGCAGCTGGGAAGCCACGGACTCGGGCAGGCCGATGTTCTGCAGCTTCTGAGCCATGTTGTTGTAGTCGCTGCTGTTGCGGGTATAGTCTTCGTAGTTGGTCCAGAAGTAGGCGATGTTGAGGTTCAAGTTCTTGGCCAGCTTGATGCCCGCGCCGAAGCCGAACGACCAGGAACTGGTGACGAAGCTGATGTCTTCCATGTAGTCGTCCGTCAGGCCATACTTGGTGCGCTGCATGCCGCCGCTAATCTGTATGCGCTTGTGCACGTCCCACTCGATGCCGGCCAGGTATTCGTTTGTGCCGGAGGAGAGCAGCTTCTGTTTGTCGTCGGCCATGTCGGCCTGCTTGTCGAAGAAGTGGTGGTAGCCCACGGAAGCACGGAGCGTGGGCAGCAGGTCGTAGGACACGCCGACGGTCAGCAGGCCGGGGATGTCGTTCGGCGTGTTGATGCCGTGGTCGTAGGCAGGGAAGCCGGTAGTGTTGATGCGCGTGTCGTTCTCCACATTCAGGTTGGTGTTGAACTCATACTTCACGCCGACGTTCAGTTTGTTGTAATTGAAGTCGAGGCCGATGATGGGCGTCAGTCCCCAACCCTTCTGGTCGCAGTCCAGCTCCTTGTCGGCGGTCGCGTCGGCCAGCTTGGCGAGCAGGGCTTTCTGGGACTCGTCGGACACCATGCCTGCCATGGCCTTGAAGGCATCCGAAGCCGGCACCATATTCTCCGTACCCGGCATATTGATCTGGATGTCGCGCAGGTAGCCTGTATAGTTGTTGCTCACGTAGTTCATGCGTCCGCCCACGAAAGCCGAGAAGTGCTCGTTGATTTTGTAGGTGACGCCCAGCTGCACGCCGTAGAAGAACTGGCTGCCCTCCATGTAGCTGTCCACGTTGTAGCGGTTGATACCCAGGCTCTGACCAAAGACGGGGAGCATGGAGATGATGGACTCGAACGAGGCCAGACCGCTGTTGAACGTCGCCTTACCGCCACCGCCCGTCACGGCAAAGCTGCCCGAGAACACCCAGTCGCCGTTCTTGTAGGCCGCCTGGAAGCTGGGGATGACGGGAGCCGAAGCCTCGCCCTTGAACAGCTTGGTGGCATTGCCGCCATTCTGCACGCCGTAGGCAAAGGGCGCGAAGGTGGACGTTATCTGACGCGTCTGATAGGCGCTCTGGATGTTCAGTGACAGATGCAGACCGTCGCCGCCCTCGATGAAGGCCAGTCCGGCGGGATTGGAGTAGACGGCGTCGATGCGGGTCGAAGCGTCGCGCGCCAGCATGCGCAGAAACAAAACATTCTGATTGGTGTTAGTCAGGAAACCTCCTGCGAAAGTTGGGATAGAAACCATCAGCAGCGCTGTGCTGATGAACAAGTTTTTTCTCATCTCTTCGTTTTTTTATTGATTTCGGGCGCAAAGGTACAATAAAATTGCACACCGGCAATAGCTTTGTGCAAATTTCCAGCGGAAACGCCTCCCGATAATTGAAAAACAAAACTGTTTCCGATGAAACAAACAGAAAGACGGAAACGTTCATTTTCCCCTCTGAAACCACTTACAGGCAGCCTTGACATTCTGTCAAGAAGTGACACTTTGCTTTTCCTATCGCCTGAGAATCGCTTCTTTCGGCCCAAAGGACGAGCCGGTCCGAAAGAACGAAGCAGGAAGCACGTTATCATCTGATGCACAATCGGATAGCAAAATCCTTACATTTGAAATAGAAGGGGAAAGAGTGAAAAAACGAGGTCGCGAAGCGGAAGCGATAGCTTTTCCAGCCGAAACCCACCCTTTTCCCACACGAAACACACGACTTAACGAGAGAAAACAGTGCTTTTCCCCGCAGGAAACATACGATTTGACGAGGGAAAAGCAGCGGTTTGCCCTGCCCAAAGCGGCTTTCCGACGGGTTTTGAGCGGCTGTTTTCCCCTTTTTCCGCTCTATCCGGCCGTTTTCGTCCGAAGCCGCTGTCAGCCAAAACGGCCGATTGCTATCTTTTTGTCATTCATCCGCGTCCAATCGTTCTTCTGCAAACATTTTCGGTACAAGGTTTGTTATTGTATAACAAAGAACAGAAATCAACCCAACTAAAACTCAATGAACCATGGCAACAACCATCGCATTCTTCGGTTCGAAGCCCTATGACGAGGCTTCCTTCAACGAAAAGAACCAGGATTTCGGCTTCGAACTCCGCTTCTACAAGGGACACTTGAACAAGAACAACGTCATACTGACGCAAGGCGTGGACGTGGTGTGCATCTTCGTGAACGACACGGCCAACGCCGAAGTCCTCCACCTCATGGCCCGGAACGGCGTCAAGCTGCTGGCCCTGCGCTGCGCGGGCTACAACAACGTCGACCTCAAGGCCGCCGCCGAGTGTGGCATCACCGTGGTGCGCGTACCCGCCTACTCGCCCTACGCCGTGGCCGAATATACCGTAGCCCTGATGCTCTCGCTCAACCGCAAGATACACCGTGCCGCATGGCGCACACGCGAGGGCAACTTCTCCCTGCACGGCCTGCTGGGCTTCGACATGCACGGCAAGACGGCCGGCATCATCGGCACGGGCAAGATTGCCAAGAAGCTCATCAGCATCCTGCGCGGCTTCGGCATGAACATCCTGGCCTACGACCTCTATCCCGACTACAACTTCGCCCGCGAGAACCAGGTGGTCTACACCACGCTCGACGAGCTCTACCACAGCTCGGACATCATCTCCCTGCACTGCCCGCTGACGGAGCAAACGAAGTACCTCATCAACGACTACTCCATCAGCAAGATGAAGGACGGCGTGATGATCATCAACACCGGCCGCGGACAGCTGATCCACACCAACGCCCTCATCGAAGGGCTGAAGAACAAGAAGATAGGCTCGGCCGGACTGGACGTCTACGAGGAAGAGAGCCAGTACTTCTACGAAGACCGCTCGGACAAGATCATCGACGACGACACGCTGGCCCGTCTGCTGTCGTTCAACAACGTCATCGTCACCTCCCACCAGGCCTACTTCACGCAGGAGGCGCTGAGCAACATCGCCACCACCACCCTGCAGAACGTCAGGGACTTCACGCAGGGCAAGGCGCTGGAAAACGAGGTGAAGCTCTGAGGCGTACGGCAGTGAAGGCGTATCCAGACAAAAGTATCTGAAAAACTCTCCTCCTTCCGGAAGGAGGAGAGTTAACATAGCCCCTCTTATCCGATACAGCTTTGCCTCTTCCCATGCTTTCAAAAAAATCAATAAAATATACGACCCGCAGCGGAGTTTCGCCCACTTTTTCGTAATATTGCAATCGCAACGAAGAAGAAAGCATGAAACTGGACTACATATACCACAGCGGCTTCGCCATTGAAGCAGACGAAGTGACCGTCCTCATCGACTATTGGAAAGACTCGTCGGACGAGCCGGGGCAAGGCTTGGTCCGCGATCATCTGTTGGGACGGCCGGGCGCACTCTACGTCCTCTCCTCCCATTTCCACCCGGACCACTTCAACCCCGAAGTGCTCCGCTGGCGCGACCAGCGGCCTGACATCCGTTACATCTTCTCCAAAGACATTCTGAAGCACCGCCGCGCCTCGGCCGACGATGCCTTCTATATAAATAAAGGTGGTATCTACGAAGACGACCGCCTCCGCATCCAGGCCTTCGGCTCTACCGACGTGGGAGTGTCCTTCCTCCTCGACCTGCAGGGCATCCGCCTCTTCCATGCCGGCGACCTCAACAACTGGCACTGGAGCGAAGAGTCCACCCCGCAGGAAATCCGCAAGGCCGAAGGCGACTTTCTGGCCGAAGTCCGCGACCTGCAGCAAGTCGCCCCTGCCGTCGACGTCGCCCTCTTCCCCGTAGACCGCCGGATGGGTCGTGACTACATGCGCGGCCCCCTGCAGTTCGTCGAACGGATCAAGACCCGCATCTTTGTCCCCATGCACTTCAGCGAAGACTACGAAGGCGGCAACGCCTTCCGTGCCCAGGCCGAAGCCAACGGCTGCCGCTTCCTCGCCATCGACCGGCGGGGCCAACGTTTTGACATCTAACTAAAAATATATGTACACAATGAAAAGAATGACACAAATCCTGTTCGTACTCTTCTGCCTGTGCCTGCCCGCCGTGCTCCAGGCCCAGAAGCGCGACGACAGCAAGTATCTGGCCGGAGCCGTTCCCGAAGAAGACGGCAAAGTGGTCTTCAGCAAGGAATTCAGCATCCCCGGCATGTCGCAGGACGAAATCTTCGAACGCATGAAGAAGTGGATGGAGCTCCGCCTGAAGAAGAATCAGAACGAAACCAGCCGCGTCGTCTATACCAACAAGGAAAAGGGGCAGATAGTCGGCATGGGCGAAGAGTGGATTGTATTCGCCTCCAGTGCCCTCTCGCTGGACCGTACCCGCATCACCTACCAGCTCAGCGCCTTCTGCCAGCCCGAGAAGTGCGAGTTCCGCATCGAAAAGATACGCTACACCTACCGCGAAGGCCGCGACCAGGAAAAATATGTAGCCGAGGAATGGATTACCGACCAATATGCCCTGAACAAAAGCCAGACCAAGCTGGTATTGGGACTGGCCAAATGGCGCAGAAAGACGGTAGACTTTGCCGACGCCCTCTGCACGGAAGTGACCGAAGCCCTGAGTGCCGCCAGCATCGACCAGATTACGGTGAAGAGCGACAACGAGGATGACGGCAAGGACGAAGAAAAGACAGAAAGCAAAGCCATCGTCAACGCCGGCCCGACGGTCATCGAAGCCAAGAAGCAGGTCGTAGAAGTTCCGGCTGAAGCTCCTGCCACTGCGGCCGAAGTACAGCAGCAGCCTGCCGCCCCGGCTCCCCAGCAGACGGCCTACAAGGAAGTGGCCCCCGACCAGGTGCCCGCCGACGCCATCCAGATTGGAGCCGGCAAACTGGTGATTGTCATCGGTACCGACGCCTTCAACCAGACCATGATGACCGCCAACGCCGGAGGCTCGCTGGGCCAGATGTCGGGCAAGGCTGTCATCTACACCTTCCTCTCACCCGACCAGGCTCACGAGCTGCTCGACCGGGCCGAGACCTACACCGTTCGCTTCTACCCCAACAGACAGCAGGAACCCACCGTCGTACTGGAATGCAAGAAACTGCCCTCGCAGGAACCGCTGGAAGGCCAGCCCCGCATGTACATCGGCGAAATCGTGAAGGCACAGATAAAATAAACCCAAGAGAGATATGAAGCACCACAGATTACACAGATTCCCACAGATGATAAATTAATGAACAAGTAAAAACAATCTGTGACAATCCGGGTAATCTGTGGTTCCATATACCCTACAAGCACTTATTCAAAACCAATTATGGAAATCAAAAGCAAATTCGACCATTTCAACATCAACGTCACCAATCTCGAACGCAGCATCACGTTCTACGAAAAAGCCCTGGGGCTGAAGGAAGACCACCGCAAGGAAGCTGCCGACGGCTCGTTCACCCTCGTCTACCTGACCGACGGATGCAGCCCCTTCCTGCTGGAGCTCACCTGTCTGAAAGACCATACCCAGCCCTACGAACTGGGCGAGAACGAAAGCCACCTGTGCTTCCGCGTCAGCGGCGACTACGACGCCATCCGCCAATACCACAAGGAGAACGGCTGGGTGTGCTTCGAGAACACCGCCATGGGCCTCTACTTCATCAACGACCCGGACGACTACTGGATAGAAATCCTCCCCGCCCGATAACTTTATTTTTCACCTCCAAACATCCAGACCTATGAGCATAGAAGACGCCATGATGGGCGGCATCGTTTTCAAAGGCAAGAAAGAAAAGCCGAAAGGCGAAGCCAAAGTGAAGACCAAAGCCAAGAAGAAAACCTACATCACCGGCCTCCACAACTCGGGAGCCGCCAAGATGAAAGCTGAAATCCGCCGCAAGCGGGCCAACCGACATAAGAAATGATACAGACCGACCTGCTGACAGCCGACAAAGACCCCATGGGGGCCGCCATCCTCGACTACCTGGAACACGGGAAAGCCGACAAGCTGCGTGTGTTCTCCTCCCAGTTCGACGAGGATGAGATACCCGTCCGCACCCTGTTCCGCACCGGGAAGCAGATGTCTCCACTGGAACGGACCGCCCTGCAACTGGCCTCCGGCCGCATCCTCGACGTGGGAGCCGGAAGCGGTTGCCACAGCCTGGCCCTGCAGGCGGCAGGCAAGGAAGTGGAAGCCATCGACATCTCCCCGCTCTCGGTGGAAGCCATGCGCCGGCGGGGAGTGGGGCAAGCCGTGCAGGCCAACCTCTTCAGCGACAGCTTCTGCGGGGCCTACGACACCCTCCTCATGCTGATGAACGGTTCCGGCATCATCGGCCGCCTGGAGAACCTGCCCGCCTTCTTCCGCAAGGCCAAACAGCTGCTCCGCCCGGGCGGCAGCATCCTGATGGACTCCAGCGACCTGCGCTACCTGTACGAAGACGAGGACGGCAGTTTCGTCATCGACATCGCAGGCGACTATTACGGCGAAGTGGACTTCCGGATGCAATACAAGCAGGTGGAAGGCGACCCGTTCGACTGGCTCTACATCGACTTCCAGACCCTTTCCCTCTATGCCGCACAGAACGGCTTCACGGCCGAACTCGCCAAGGAGGGCAAGCACTACGACTACCTGGCCCGGCTGCGCCCGAAAGCGTGACCGTCAGTCCCCGGCCAGCATCGCGTCAATCTTTCCGACCAGCCGCTGGAATTCCTCGGGATTGTAGAGGCGGGTCAGCATGACGATTTTCCCGTCACGGTCTATCAGCACATTGCGGGTGATGCCTGCCTCACGCTGGGCATAGAGGGCAAAGATGTCCGCACCCGGATCCAAGCCGAGCGGATAGGTCACCTTCGTTGCTTTCCCGAACGCGATGACCTTCTCCAAAGGCTCGTCGCGGTCGATGCCCACCAGGTAAAAATCCTTGTTGTCCTTATGCTTCTGCCAGATGTCCTTCTCGATGAACGGCATCTCCTTGCGGCACACACCGCACCAGCTGGCCGTAAACTGAAGCATGACCACCCGGCCGCGCAGGCTGGACAACTTCACGCTTTGCCCGTCCGTGAGTTCCACCGTGAAGTCGGGAGCCTGATCGCCGACTTTGACAATATAACCGTTGGCATCGCCCTGCTTCTCCTGGGCATGACCCGCCAGGCTCATCAGCGCCAGCAGGCAGAAAAAGAATACATTCAGTCGTTTCATGTTGCGTAAAGGAATGATGGTTGGTCGCAAAAATATGGTTTAAAACTGGAATGTACAAATCCCGTCCCATGATTTTCCCTTCCTATTCAAAAAGCTCCCCTTTCATCAGGGCATCGGAAACCTTGTTCAGCCGGCACATTTCCTCCCACGTCGCCCCATTGCGTTCCAAGGAATAAAAGGCCGACTCCGGCAAAAGGATGTATTCCCACTCCCGTTCCATCCGGTCGGCAGCACTCAGCGTATTGATCTTTCTGCACCATTCCACCGCCGCCTTCTGTTTTTACCTGACATTGGCATCGGCTATGCGGTCGTCGCTTTTCGTTTCTACGATATAAATATGTGCTGCCGTGCAAACCATGAAGTCGGGATGGTAAGAAGCCAACAAACCATCCTGGCGCAGGTAAAACAGCGAAGCAAAGGGATGCTGACTTTCATTGATTTTCAGAAAACGTTCCACCCCTCCGTCCTTGTCCAGAAACTCAGAAAAAGCTCTTTCAAAGCCACCCCGGTTACTCGGATAGCCCACGCGCTCGTAAATCACCTTCTGCAACGGCAGGCTGTAATGCTCGCGGATGCGCAAGACAGGAACCGACGAGAACCATATCTTCTCGACCACCGCTTCACTGACCATCACGCTCTGCTGCATCCGGTGAATGGCCACACTCATCTCGCGGATGATGTGCGAAGTGACTGCCCCGTTCTTCGCCAACAGGATTTTCCAGTCATTACCATTGAAAGGATCGAACGGCTGGCCGAACAGCCGCGTACGAATATAACGGTCCAGAATGCGCATAATAGCTGGCTGGTTGATCTGCAAGGTGGGAAACGGACGGAGTGAACGCACTCCCACCCTGTCCATACGCGTCGTCACGATGCGCAACAACTTCTGCAAATATTCATTGTAACTGGCAGCCGTAAACAGGTCGGCCTTCACTTCATACCTTCCGAAACGCGTTTCAGCCATCACTGATTCCGACACAAACGTTTCCCCCTCCGTAGCCAGAAAGCCGCGCAGATATTCCAGGGTAAAGTCGGTATATGGATAGAGGGAAGCGGCATCGATCTGAGCCGGAGTAATCTCTTCCTCGGCATCACGCATCACCACCGGCCAAAAGAGGTCGTAGTCTTCATAGTCTTCCTTCAGCCCCACTTTGACAAGATCGCCCACGGCACTCCCGGATGCCACTTCGCCCTCATCCGTACCGGCCAGTCCTTCGTCCATCAGTTCCCGGTAGAAGGCACTGAAAGCCGGATGCTCGATTACGGAAAGCATGTCAAGGTAGGATGTCGGCTGCAACCGCTTCACCAATACCCTCCGACGGTCTCCTTCCTTCTTTTCCCGATAGGCAGCCTCCCGCCACATCAGCCGGAGTCCGCGCCCCACAGTCTGCTCCAACAAGATAGGAGCCTGCGACGGACGGAGCGGCACAATGACACAGATGTTGTTCACATCGAAGCCTTCACGCAGCATCAGTACCGACACGATAACCTTGGGCGAGGCATAGCGGTCTACGTTGAACAGCCGTTCCTTCACGTGCAGCCACTCACGTTCCTTCATCTCTCCCTTCTGATTGCTGTCGATGCGCAACACGTCTTCCTCGCACAACCCTTCTTCCATCAAGAATTGCCCGACAAAAGGCGTCACCGACGTGTCTTCGCACACCACCAGCATCTTGGGATGCTTGTCGGCGTCCAGCTTCACAAAATCATTCTCCAGAATACGGAGCTTGGCCAGTCCGGCACGCAGCATCAGCCGCTGCCCTCCGCTCAGGGCGACCACTTTATTCCGTTCGTCACGCACCGCCCTGTAGTCAAGGCTTTCCAGTTCGATCAGTTCCTGCCTCCTGTCCAGCAACAGGGTCTTCACCAATCCCTGCTTCATGGCCTCGGCCAAAGGAAAATCTGTCACAATGTGCGGGAAGTAATGCTTCACCCTCCTGATGCCGCTTCCGCTGGTGTCGTAGGGGGTAGCCGAGAAATCTATCTGGAAGAAGGTCCCCTGCTTGCCGCGGGCCATATAATCCAGCCCTTTCTGCCATTCCACTTCCTGCACCTCG
Source organism: Mediterranea massiliensis (assembly GCF_900128475.1). Taxonomy (GTDB): domain Bacteria; phylum Bacteroidota; class Bacteroidia; order Bacteroidales; family Bacteroidaceae; genus Bacteroides; species Bacteroides massiliensis_E. Next base: position 646,294 of record NZ_LT635836.1, read on the forward strand.
CCGGCCACTCTGTTCTCGTGGATGTGGTGCGCTTCGTCATTGACCACCATCAGTCCGGGCAGGGAAGCCAGATAGTCCATCTCTTCGCCCCGCAAGAATTTGCGGTCGAGCACGTCGAGCGAGTTGCCCGCACTGATACCCGGGCGCAAGGGCAGCAAGTCCTCAACAATCACCTCCGGAGAAGTCTCGTCGTACACTTCGGCATCCGCATCCTGCGAAAGGAACAGATGCCAATTGGTCAATGCCACCAGACCGTCGGCCGTGGTCTTGCGACCGATGCCCTCTTCCTTGCTCACCACATTGTTGCGCAAGAAGCCGAACACTTCATCCCGATAGACCGAAGGCAGAAACAAGTCACTGTTGCGACATAGATCGTTGGTATCAAAATCACGCTCGTTGGTTTCCGGATCCAGACGCCCCATGTAGGCGTCGAGCAGACGGTCGTACACGACCAGGCCGGGAGCCACTATCAGGAAATTGCGGGTATACCGCCCGGAAGGCTCGCTTTCGTGCCGGGCATTGAGCAACTGCCAAAGTAGGAGGGCGTGCATCACCCACGTCTTGCCCGTACCGGTGGCCATCTTGACGGCATACTTGGGCAAATTGTATTTTTCAGCCGCCAGCAGGTTCAGGTCGGCCTGGGCCAGCAGGTCGGGGGCCATCTCCCGATAGATGTCGGCCACCGAAGCGATGCGCACTACTTCGTGCAAATAGATGATATTCAGAATGGCCTGCCGCTGCCCTGAATGGAAATTGCAGGCACGTTCACTGAAGTAGGGTTCCGTAAACCAGTATTTCAACAAATCTGCCGTAACGGGCGATACCGCCTGCAACATCTCACCGCTTTCGAAGGCACGGTTCACCCGTTCCGACAGGCGGGCCGCCAGTTCAAGGGAAATATCTGTTTTCATGTTGATTCTCATTGACAGGTTTATAAAGTTTCAGTAACCATACTCTCGAAGCCGAATACATCGACGGCCTTCACACAGACCGTCCGCCTTCCCGCTTTACGCGGCACGCGAAGGATGGCCCGATAGACACAATGCAAGGGGTCGCCGTCGTTGGCCATATTTTCACGATAGTCCTGCCAAAGGCTTCGGAAGGTGATGCCGTCGTAATCGGGGTCGATGCTCCAGTACTCAATCAGGGCCAAAGGGTCGAGACGGATTACCTGCCTCAACTTTTCCTTATCCTTGTCGTCCAGCGGGATGTTGTCGGGCGAAAGCAGGACATAGTTGTCAAGAACAACCTGCAATTCGTCCACCTCCTGCGAGAAAGGACGGATCTGCATGGGCCTGCAAACCAGATACTGCAACGTACTGAAGCGTACGGATCCTTCGCGCACCAGCTTGTCGTAACCTTTCTTCGAGAGCTTGTCGAGCAAGTCGGGCGGAATGACAAGCACATCCACCTCGTCCTTGTACTGCATGATGGCACGGCTGACGTCGAAAGCAAAGTTCCAACCCAGCACTACCGCCTTGCGCCAACCGCCACCCAGCAGGGTATTGCGTGCTTCGCAGGCCCGGCGGACGGTGGCCATGCCGGTCAGCTTGTTGGGACTGTCTACCAGCACCAGGGCACGTTCGGCCTTCACATGTCCCCAATTCCGGTCGTTCAGTTGCTCTTCGGTAAAGGGAATGGCACCATAGAGCTGCATGACGATGCGGCTCAAGTCGCCGATGCGTCTGTACAGCTTGCTGGAGCCGAAGACTTCTTTCTGATAGTCCCCGATGGACTGATAAAGGAAGGGCTTCACCTTTTGGTCGATAAACCGTTTGCGCATGACGAGTGTAGCGGGTTTACCGATATCGGTCGTTATCCAGCGGCGTCCCAAGCGTTCGGCCACCGCAGCCGCAGTACCGCTACCACCAAAGAAATCACAAACGAGGTCACCTTCGTTAGAAGATGCTTTAATGATACGTTCAAGGAGGGCTTCGGGCTTTTGAGTTGCGTAACCTGTCCGTTCATAGGAAGAAGTTGCCAACATTCCTATATCTACCCAATAGTCTTTCGTATTCACAAGTGTATATGTGCCCTTTTCATCTTGATAATACACTTGAGCTGGATTTTTACCAGACCAAGGCATCATATACGATTTTTCTTTCACTATATTAACGTGAGTTCGATATAAAATTAGAAAATAGCCAGTTGTCCGTCATTGACAAAGTTTACATCAATGGCGGGCTTTTTTTCAAAAAAACAATATGCTGCTATAGCCGACAAAGAGTTGGCTATAAAGTTATTGAACGAACGATGTCTGGAATGTTCTATCTGTGCAATGTTCTTCAGCTCGTCATTGACCGTTTCAATCAAGGCCCTTTTTCTGAGCAGGATCTTGTCGGCAATGCTCATCAGCGAGTTCTTCATATTGTTTTTAACTTTAGTGACAAGCTGAATGCCATTAAGGAAAAGGTTCTCGAAGAGAGCCTGGCCAATATATCCCTTGTCAGCACATAGTTTTCCTTTGATGTTTTCCAGAAACTTACCCTGCTTCAAAGGCTCCCGGTCATCCACGTTTCCAGGAGTAAACATAAAATTGAGGATTTCCCCTTTGTCATTGATTATCAGATGTAGTTTGAATCCGAAGAACCATCCCATAGAACATTTTCCACGCTCGGCAAGTCCTTCAAATGTCTTATGAATAAGGATTCTTTGGTTACGGCAGACACGTAAAGGAGTGGAGTCGACAAAACTGATGCCGGTACAGGTTCCCAGCAGGACTTTCTTGATGAAGATGGTCATAGGAAGCAGCACTTCCTTCTCCAGTTCCACAAAACGGTTATAAGAAACCTGACGCGGAAAAAGGTGTTTCAGATGTTTACAGACATATTCCTTGTAGTAATGCTTGAAACAGCGAAAACCACCGGAGTGAAACAGGATTAGAATAACCATAATCTCAGCATCATTCATACGGTTAGGCTTGTTACGATGCCTGGTTTTCTTATCCTCAATCATATATTTTTCCTGTTGCAATGTAAATTCCTTGCAAAAATCATCGGCCATACAATAAATCTCTGTAACTTTAGACTCTGGAAACATAGTGGTAATCGTTTAAATCTTATAATTCAGCACTATAAATTTAATACTTTTATCGCTATGTTTCTAATTATCACTGAAATATATTTATTTTTATTTCGAACTCACGTTATTTTAAAAGTCAAATGACTATTATTCTTACTATAAAATAGTATTGTATCATGCTTCTTCGCATATCCCCCACCGCCAGCTCCTCCAGATTTATAACACCAAATAATTTCATTCAAGAAATTCTCCTTTCCGAATATATCATCCATCAACACCTTCACATAATGCCCTACGTGCCAATCAATATGCACATAAATGCTTCCTTTATCAGAAAGCAATTCGCGCATCAAGACCAATCGGGGATAAAGCATCTTCAAGTAAGACACCGTTCCGTCTTTCCAAGTGTCTGCATAGGCAAACTGCTCGATTGTAGTAGGCTTCTGTTCAATATCCGCCCCCGGCAGATTGATTCTGGTCCGATAATCGGCCTTGCTGTCAAACGGCGGATCTATGTAGATCAGATCCACCTTGCCGCGCATCGGCGGAAGTCCCGTGGCCTCATCGCCGGCGATAAGCGCCTGCATGGCCAGCAGGTTGTCACCATAAATCAAGCGGTTGATCCACTCTTTACCGAAATTCAGTTGTGCCGCTTGCCCCTTCCACAGGCCACTGATGTCTTTGGAAGGCAGCACCAGTTCGTTGGTTTGCAGCCCTATGTGCGTGCTGCTACCAATCCGCTCCAATATCCGTTGTGCCTCTCTCCGGCCTTCCTCAACGATTTTGGGCAATTCAAAGATCAAGGACTTTGGCATACGCTCTCCTCTGTTTTTATGCGTTGTGCCATCGCCCTAATCCCTACGAACACACTGCGTGGGCTAATCCTTGCCTCTAAAGTGCGGTCGTAGGAAACCGATGCAAACAGACAAGAACGCCCACGCATATACGCGAGCATTCGCACATCTGTTCCCGGTTTGCATTATGAAATTTCCTACGTTTCACTTTAACTAAGAACAAACAGCAAACGCTGATTCATAAATTCATAAACTGTCGGGAAACCGCCACCACCGTGGCCCGCTTCCCTACTTGCAAAGATAAGAGTATTTTGCCAATCCACGGCAAGCAAAGGAAAATAATAATTCGTCTCAATCCGAATATGCAGTTCCCATACCTTCCTTCCCAATAGGAATTTCCATAAATCGCAATCAAAACATTCAACAAACAATACGTCGTTTCCTTCCTTCCCGATGCCGTCTGCATTTTCAGCTTTAAACCCCAAGACCCTTATGTTTCAAACATAGGGGGTGAATGTTTCAAACATAAGGCCTTCATGTTTGAAACATTCCCAACGATGGCCCAAAACCGCCCGAAAACAAACATGGTTACTTTCCATAAACAAGAAATCAGAATTGTTTACAAACTATAAACAAAAAAAAGAAAGTCAGAGCAACACTCTGAATAGAGTGAGGCCGCTCCAACTTCTTAAGACATGCGCTACTGTTCATGCATAACGGTCTGCAATCGAGTATTTTTTTTGCGTCGGACTACAGGCGGTCTACGGGCGCACAATAAAATTATAAAATCAGGAAGTAGTTAAATAGCTGAAAGCCAATAAACAACAAAAGCCCCGCCTTTTTGAAAGGCAGGGCTTTTGATGATTTCGAGGTACCTGGCGGATTCGAACCGCCGTGCACGGTTTTGCAGACCGCTGACTAAGCCACTCATCCAAGGTACCAAGATCGCTTCGCAAGGGCTTTATTTCCGATTGCGGATGCAAAGGTAGTACATTTTTTGTAATTACCAACTATCCGCAGCATTTTTTCTTCATTTCTTTTTTCACCCCTGCCGAGGGACATCCGCCCGAACAACCGCAGCACCCGCTACAGGGATGCTCCCCGCTCTTCGAACGACGGAAAAAGGAACGGATGCTCTTCGCTATGCGCCACACACAATAGGCAAGGAGCAGCGCAACAACCCAATTCTGCCAGCCTGTCATACGAACAGCCCTCCCAGCTGATGGACGGCAAAGGACATGATCCATGCCAACACGGTGGTATACGTGGCGGCAAAGGCCGCCCATTTCCAACTGCCCGCCTCCTGCCTGATGGCAGCCAGGGTGGCGATACACGGGAAGTATAGCAGTACGAAGACCATATAGCCATAGGCCACAAGCGGCGTGATGGGCAGGCGCTCGGCCAGCGTAGTCTGGTCGGCCTCGGCATCGTCGGCATAAAGCACACCGAGCGAGCTGACCACCAGCTCCTTGGCACCTACACCCGACAGGATGCCGATGCTCAGCTTCCAGTCGAAGCCCAGAGGCTCCATGACAGGTTCGATGGCCTTGCCTATCCGACCGATGTAGGAATTCTCCTGCTGCTGGGCCAGGTCGGCCGAAGCGTCAGGACGGGGATAGTAACCCAATGCCCAGATGACGATGGAAGCCACCATGATGATGCCGCCCATCTTGCGCAGGTATTGCGCACCCTTCTCCCACGTGTGGCGGAAGATGGCTTTCGAAGTAGGCATGCGGTAGGGCGGCAGCTCCATGACGAACGGCGTGTCGTCACCCTTCACCAGGAAGCGGCTGAAGAGGCGCGCCATGATGACGGCCAGGATGATGCCCAAGCTGTAGATGCTCAGCAGCACCAGGCTGGCGTGCTTGGGGAAGAAGACGCCCACCAGCAAGAGGTAGATGGGCAGACGGGCACTGCACGACATCAAGGGATTGATGAGGATGGTCACCAGCCGGCTCTTGCGGTTCTCGATGGTGCGCGAAGCCATGACGGCCGGCACGTTGCACCCGAAGCCCATGATGAGAGGGATGAACGACTTGCCGTGGAGGCCCATCTTGTGCATGATCTTGTCCATGATGAAGGCGGCGCGGGCCATGTAGCCCGAGTCTTCCATCAGAGAAATGAACAGGTAGAGTATCAGGATGTTGGGCAGGAAGACGATGACGCCCCCCACACCGCCGATGATGCCGTCAATGAGCAGGTCCTTCAGCGGCCCTTCGGACATGTTGTTGCTGATGAAATCGCCAATGACAGCCACCAGGCTCTCAATCCATCCCTGCGGATAGGCTCCCAGCACGAAGGTGATTTCGAACATCAGGAACATGAAGAGGAAGAAGACGGGGAATCCCCAGATGCGGTGCGTCACGATGGAATCGATGACCCGCGTCATGTGCTCCTTGTCCTGATGGTTGTCCACGAACGTCTCGCGCAGGGCGCCGGAGATGAATCCGTATTTGGCATCGGTGATGGCCTGCTCGCTGTCCTCATTGAGCACCTCGCGGATGCGCTGCTTTTCGCGGTCGCGCACTTCCAGTATCTTGTCGCCGTTGGGCAGGCCCTTCACCATGCCCTCCAGGTCCTTGTCGTTCTCCAGCAGCTTGATGGCCAGGAAACGGGTGGAGTATTTGTGGCGGATGTTCTCGTTCTCGCTGATGACCAGCTTCACCGCGTCGATGCTGCGCTCCAGCTCGGGGCCGTGGTTGATGTGGATGTGGCGGAAGAATCCCCGCGGATGCTCCTCCTCTTCCTGATGGCTGCCGAACGCATGGTCGGGCACATATTCCTTGTGCCACTCGCGGAAGTCCTCGAGAATCTCGGCCCTAACCTGTCCCTTCTTGTCGAGGAAGTCGCCGCCTTCGTACAGGGTGATGAGGATGTGGAAAAGTTTCTCCACGCCGCGGCCCGTACGGCTCACGGTGGGCAGCATCGGCACGCCGAAGAGCTCGCCCAGCTTCACATAGTCCAAGGTATTGCCGCTGGCCTCCAGTTCGTCGTACATGTTGAGGGCCACCACCATGCGGACATTCATGTCTATCAGCTGGGTGGTCAGGTAGAGGTTGCGCTCCAGGTTGGAGGCGTCGACTACGTTAATGATGATATCAGGCGTCTGGTCGATGATGTGGCGGCGCACGTAGATTTCCTCGGGCGAATAGGCCGAGAGCGAATACGTGCCCGGCAGGTCGACGATGCGGAAGTGATAGCCCTGGAAGTCGAAGAAGCCTTCCTTGGCATCGACCGTCACGCCGCTGTAGTTGCCCACATGCTCGTGCGCGCCCGAGGCGATGTTGAAGAGCGACGTCTTGCCGCAATTCGGATTGCCCACGAGGGCCACGTTGATGGTGCGGCGCTTGTCGCGCGCCAGGTTACGCATCTCCTCCTCGGTCAGGCGGATGTCCTCCTCCAGGCCTTTGTGGTAGCCGGGCTGCACGTTGTGCTCCCTCGCCTCCTGTTCGCTGATGACCTCAATCATGTCGGCCTCCTGCCGGCGCAGGGAGATTTCATACCCCATCACTTTATATTTCACCGGGTCCTTCAGCGGCGCGTTGAGCAGCACTTCCACCGTCTTGCCCTTGATGAAGCCCATTTCCACAATGCGCTTGCGGAAACCTCCATGACCCATCACTTTGACAATCACGCCTTTCTCACCGGTCTTCAATTCGGATAAACGCATAGTCTTTGAACTTTCTCTGTTAATAATCAGGCGCAAAGATACAAGTTATACAGACAAAGCACAAGCAATTTAGAATGTTTTTAAATAACGAGAAGCAGAAAGCAGCTGTTTTTCCTCATCAGTTCTTTCCTTCCAAAACCACAAAGCAATGCTTTCGTCCAGGGAAAACGGTGCTTTACGGGCCGCAAAGCAATGCTTTTCCAAGGTTTTTCTTACCTTTGCACGTATGGAAAAGAAGAAAGTTGCACAATACATTGCCCGAGAACGCCTGCTGGAAGCCGGCGACAAGGTCGTGGTGGCCCTGAGCGGCGGTGCTGACTCCGTAGCGCTCCTGCTCCTGCTGACGGAGCTGGGCTATGCCTGCGAGGCGGCACATTGCAACTTCCACCTGCGCGGCGAGGAGTCCGACCGCGACGAGCGGTTCGTCCGCCGCCTGTGCGAGGAGCGGCACATCGCCCTGCACGTGGTCCACTTCGATACAGCCCAACATGCCGCCCGCCGGCACCTCTCCATCGAGATGGCCGCCCGCGAGCTGCGCTACCAGTGGTTCGAGGCTCTCCGTCGGGAGCTGGAAGCAGACGCCGTAGCCGTGGCCCATCATGCCGACGACAGCGTGGAGACCTTTCTGCTCAACCTGATGCGGGGCACGGGCATCAACGGCTTGCGGGGCATCCGCCCACGCAACGGCCGCATCGTCCGCCCCCTGCTCTGCCTGACGCGCGATGACATCCTGCACTACCTCGACCGCCAAGGACAGTCGTACGTCACCGACAGCACCAACCTGCAGGACGAGTACACCCGCAACAAGATACGCCTGAACCTCCTGCCCCTGATGCAGGAAATCAACCCCTCCGTCCGTCGGAGCATCCTCCACACGGCCGCACACCTGGATGAAGCCGCCACCTTATATAATATAGGTATTGCCGAAGCCAAGGAAAGGGTCCTCTGCCCCGAAGGCATCCGCATAGCCGCCCTGCTGAAGGAAGTCGAGCCGCGGACGCTGCTCCATGAAATCCTCCATCCGCTGGGCTTCAACGAAGCGCAGACGGACGACATCTTCCGCTCGCTCGACGGCCAGGCGGGCAAGACGTTCGAGTCGGAAGGCTGGCTGGTAGTGAAGGACCGCGACCTGCTGCTGATGCAGGACAAGCAAGCCATGAACCGCCCGCCTCGGTTGGAAATGACGGAAGTGGAACTGACGCCCGACTTTGTCATCCCCCGCAACCGCCTCACCGCCTGCCTGGACACCGACAAGCTGCACCACGCCCTGACCCTGCGCCTGTGGCAGACGGGCGACACGTTCGTCCCCTTCGGCATGAAAGGGCGCAAAAAAGTAAGCGATTATCTGACCGACCGCAAATTCTCCCTCCTGCAGAAGCAGCGCCAATGGGTGCTGTGCTGCGGCGAAGACATCGCCTGGCTGGTGGGCGAACGGACAGACAACCGCTTTCGGGTAGACGAACACACCCGGCGGGTGACGCTCGTCAAGGTTCTTACAGAATAATCCGATTCTCTTTCGGCCGCTGGAAGCAGTCGCTCAGCAGAGCCGCGAAGGGCGTATCGAACGTACGGGCCTTCTGCGGGCAACCCTTCACGCAGGCACAGCAACGGATACACTTGTCGGCCAGCGTCGTACACTCTTCTCCCTTCACAATCGCCCCCGCAGGACAACGCTTCACGCAAAGGCCGCAATGCGTACAGAGTTTTTCGTCCACCTGAGGCGTACGAGGCATGGGTACACCATTCTTACGCAGCTTGATTACCTTCCGCAAGAAACGCAACAAGGGGAAGAACGGCTGCCGCGGACGCTGGATGCGCTTCACGTCCACGCCATACAGATGCTCCGCATCGGCGGCAGAATCTATTTTCGTCCGCACCTTGGCTCCAAACTCTTCGGCATATTTCAGGTCATCCTCATCAGGACGGCCGGCCGCAATGGGATAACGGTCGCTGCTGTAGGAATGCTCCCCGACAAACGTCCCGCCGGCTATCACCTTGAAGCCCCGCGCGCTGACAAAGGCGTCCAGCTCCATCAATGCCTTCTCGTAGGCACGATTGCCATATACCACCACCACGACCGCCGGCGTACCGTCGGCCTGAAAATCCTTCATCCGCTCCAACGCCAGGGGAGCCACATGGCCGCCATACACAGGTACGGCAACCACCGCCAGCGTGTCGGCCTCAAAGTGCGTCTTTTCAGGCATCTGCAAGGTCGCATCTACAAAACCCACCTCGGCAAGGCCGGTACCACGAACAATCGCCTCACCTATTTGTTTGGAAGTATGTGTCGGCGAAAAAGTAATCAGATCAATCGATTTAATAGTCATAAATTCATTTTTATGGAAGCAAAGATAAGTTATTCCGTTCAAAAAACAGGGCATTTTATAGGAAACCTGAAAAATAATCATTACCTTTGCGCCGTTGAAACACATTCAATAAAACAACATCCCTTTTAAAATTATAATTCAAAGCAAAGGCGGTTTCAGACTTAAGTGTCGGCAACGGCTGCGTTAAGCTGGGTACCTCCTTCTAAAAAATATAATCATACACACATATTATATGTATAACATTATTCAATTGAACGACAAAAGTTTGTCGGAACTCCAGAGTATTGCGCAAGAATTAGGTATCAAGAAGACAGAATCTCTGAAGAAAGAAGAACTGGTCTACAAGATTCTCGATGAGCAAGCCATCGTCGGCGCAACGAAGAAAGTAGCGGCCGACAAGCAGAAAGAAGAGCGTAAGAACGAACAACGCCAGCAGAAACGGTCGCGCGTGACCATCAAGAAAGAAAACGTAGACAAGGTCTTCTCGGCTGACAAGAACGGCGACCTGAGCCGTCCCAATCCGAAAGAGGCACCCCAAATAGAAGAAAAGCCTCTGATCCCCGTACAGCCCGCCGCAGAAACAGCTGCTGCACCTGCTGCAGAAACGGCCGCAGAAGGTTCGGAGACAACGAAACGCAAGCCGGGCCGCCCCCGCAAGACCAAGAAAGCAGCGGAAACCAAGGAAGCTGCCCCTCAGGCAGAGGCTCAGGAAACGACGGAGACACCTGCCCCCCAAACTGCAACCGACAGCGAACTGAAAGCCGCTCCCGCAGAAGAAGACAAGAAGGAAGTGGTAGACGACAATCCCATCCTGGCGGAAGCGGACAGCGACTTCATCCCCATCGAAGACCTGCCGACGGAAAAGACAGAGCTTCCTTCCGAACTGATCGGCAAGTTCGAGGCTACCCGCGTAGAAGCTCCCGCCCTACCGGCCGCCCAGCAGAAGCAGCAACGCCAGCGCATCCGCCGCGACAAGAACGTTCCCGAAAACCGCAACAACGGAAACAACAACAATCCCAATAACAACCAGCCACGGGCCATCCAGCCCTACAATGCGGCCAACAACGCCCAGCCCCAGCCCGAAAACAAGCCGGCCGAACGCGAAAAGGCCTACGACTTCGACGACATCCTGAACGGCACCGGCGTACTGGAAATCATGCCCGACGGCTATGGATTCCTCCGTTCGTCGGACTACAACTACCTCTCCTCGCCCGACGACATCTATGTATCCCAGTCGCAAATCAAGCTCTTCGGCCTGAAGACAGGCGACGTGGTCGACGGTGTCATCCGCCCGCCCAAGGAAGGAGAAAAATACTTCCCGCTGGTGAAGGTATCCAAAATCAACGGCCGTGATCCGGCCTTCGTGCGCGACCGCGTTCCCTTCGAGCACCTCACGCCGCTCTTCCCCGACGAAAAGTTCAAGCTTTGCAAAGGCGGATACAGCGACTCGCTCTCGGCCCGCGTGGTAGACCTCTTCGCCCCCATCGGCAAAGGCCAGCGCGCCCTCATCGTGGCCCAGCCCAAGACCGGTAAGACCATCCTGATGAAGGACATCGCCAACGCCATCGCCGCCAACCATCCCGAGGTATATATGATCATGCTCCTCATCGACGAGCGTCCCGAGGAAGTGACCGACATGGCCCGCACCGTCAACGCCGAAGTCATCGCCTCGACCTTCGACGAACCGGCCGAACGCCACGTGAAGATTGCCGGCATCGTGCTGGAAAAAGCCAAACGCATGGTGGAATGCGGACACGACGTAGTCATCTTCCTCGACTCTATCACCCGTCTGGCCCGCGCCTACAACACCGTTTCGCCCGCATCGGGTAAGGTTCTCTCCGGCGGTGTGGATGCCAACGCGCTGCACAAGCCCAAACGTTTCTTCGGCGCCGCCCGCAACATCGAAGGTGGCGGCTCGCTTACCATCCTGGCGACGGCCCTGATCGATACCGGCTCCAAGATGGACGAAGTGATCTTCGAGGAATTCAAGGGTACGGGCAACATGGAGCTGCAGCTCGACCGCAACCTGGCCAACAAGCGCATCTTCCCCGCCGTCAACATCGTCGCTTCGAGCACACGCCGCGACGACCTGCTGCAGGACAAGCAGACACTGGACCGCATGTGGATCCTGCGCAAGTATCTGGCCGACATGAATGCGCTTGAAGCCATGGACTTCGTGAAGGACCGTCTGGAGAAGACCAAGGACAACGACGAGTTCCTCATGAGCATGAACAGCTGAGAATAATGAACAATTGATAAGAAACAATTGATAATTGATAAAACCTTATGTTCGATAACTTAAGCGAACGGCTCGAACGGTCGTTCAAGATATTGAAAGGTGAAGGCAAAATCACCGAAATCAATGTAGCCGAAACCTTGAAGGACGTACGCAAAGCCCTGCTCGATGCCGACGTCAACTACAAGGTGGCCAAAAACTTTACTGATACCGTCAAGGCAAAGGCCATGGGACAGAACGTGCTGACCGCCGTCAAGCCCAGCCAGCTGATGGTGAAGATTGTCCACGACGAACTGACGCAGCTGATGGGCGGCGAAACCGCCGAAATCGACCTGAGCGGCAAACCGACAATCATCCTGATGTCGGGTCTGCAAGGTTCGGGTAAGACAACCTTCTCGGGCAAGCTGGCCCGCATGCTCAAGACGAAGAAGAACCGCAAGCCGCTGCTCGTGGCCTGCGACGTCTATCGTCCTGCCGCCATCGAACAGCTGCGCGTACTGGCCGAGCAGATTGACGTGCCCATGTACAGCGAGCCCGACAGCAAAGACCCTGTAAAGATTGCCCAGAACGCCATCCAGGAGGCCAAGGCCAAAGGTTACGACCTGGTCATCGTCGATACCGCCGGTCGTCTGGCCGTAGACGAGGAAATGATGAACGAGATCGCCGCCATCAAGGAGGCCATCCATCCCAACGAAATCCTCTTCGTGGTCGATGCCATGACCGGTCAGGATGCCGTGAACACGGCAAAGGAATTCAACGACCGCCTGGACTTCAACGGCGTGGTACTGACCAAGCTCGACGGTGATACCCGTGGCGGTGCGGCCCTCTCCATCCGCTCGGTGGTGAACAAGCCCATCAAGTTCGTGGGTACCGGCGAGAAGCTCGATGCCGTCGACCAGTTCCACCCCAGCCGTATGGCCGACCGTATCCTCGGTATGGGCGACATCGTGTCACTGGTAGAGCGCGCGCAGGAGCAGTACGACGAGGAAGAGGCCAAACGCCTGCAGAAGAAGATTCAGAAGAACCAGTTCGACTTCAACGACTTCATGAGCCAGATCCAGCAAATCAAGAAGATGGGTAACCTGAAGGAACTGGCTTCCATGATTCCGGGTGTGGGCAAGGCCATCAAGGACATCGACATCGACGACAACGCCTTCAAGAGCATCGAAGCCATCATCAACTCCATGACGCCGAAAGAGCGCACCAACCCCGAAATCCTGAACGGCTCGCGCCGCCAGCGCATCGCCAAGGGTAGCGGCACGAACATCCAGGAGGTGAACCGCCTGCTGAAGCAGTTCGACCAGACCCGCAAAATGATGAAGATGGTGACCGGCAGCAAGATGGGCAAGATGATGATGCCCAAGCTGAAGAAATAATCCCCTTCTCATAGCGTCCCAACGTCGAAAGAAAACGAGCAGACGCCAATAAGTCTGATAAACGCAGATGATTATCTTCTGAAAAGGATAATCGCCTGCGTTTATTTGTATAAGGCATCAACGAAGCACTGCGTGACACTCTCACGAAGCACTGCATGACAACCTCACGAAGCACTGCATGACACCCTCATGAAGCACTGCATGACAACCTCACAAAGCACTGCATGACAACCTTACAAAACCCATACTTTCAAAGTATAGTTAAAATCTTACTTTTCCAACCTTTTATTAGGGTAAATGAATATTTCACATTATCTTTGTCTGAAACCCTGCGTGGAGAAGCAATGACAAAAACAATAGAATAGAAAAATCATGAACCTTCAATAAAAAAGAAATTATGACACTGATAGACGGAAAAGCAATTTCAGAACAAGTGAAGCAGGAGATTGCCGCCGAAGTGGCGGAAATCGTGGCCCGCGGAGGCAAGCGTCCCCACCTGGCCGCCATCCTGGTGGGACACGACGGCGGTAGCGAGACCTACGTGGCCGCCAAGGTAAAGGCCTGCGAAGTATGCGGCTTCAAGTCGAGCCTCATCCGCTACGAAGCCGACGTGACCGAAGACGAACTGCTGGCCAAGGTGCGCGAACTGAATAACGACCCCGACGTGGACGGCTTCATCGTGCAGCTCCCTCTGCCCAAGCACATCTCCGAACAGAAAGTGATTGAAACCATCGACTACCGCAAGGACGTGGACGGCTTCCACCCCATCAACGTGGGACGTCTCTCCATCGGCCTGCCCTGCTACGTATCGGCCACACCGAACGGCATCCTCGAACTGCTGAAGCGCTACCACATCGAGACGCAAGGAAAGAAGTGCGTCATCCTAGGCCGCAGCAACATCGTGGGCAAGCCGATGGCCATGCTGATGATGCAGAAAGCCTATCCGGGCGACGCCACCGTCACCGTATGCCACAGCCGCAGCCGCGACCTGGTGAAGGAATGTCAGGAGGCCGACATCATCATCGCCGCCATGGGCCAGCCCAACTTCGTGAAGGCCGAGATGGTGAAGGAAGGCGCCGTCGTGATTGACGTAGGTACCACCCGCGTGCCCGACGCCAGCAAGAAATCGGGCTTCAAGCTGACGGGCGACGTGAAGTTCGACGAAGTGTCCCCCAAGTGCTCGTTCATCACCCCCGTGCCGGGCGGCGTAGGTCCCATGACCATCGTCTCGCTGATGAAGAACACCCTGCTGGCCGGCAAGAAAGCCATCTATAATGACTGACCCACCTCCCGACCCTGAAGGCAATGAAGAAGTGGGTGCTCCTTACCTTATTCCTCTATAGCGTAACCCTCTCCGCACAGGAGCGGATTACGCTATTGTTTGTGGGCGACCTGATGCAGCACCAGGCGCAGATCGACGCCGCCCGCACTCCGCAGGGCACCTACGACTACACGCCCTGCTTCTCCCTTGTCGGCCCGCAGATACAGGCGGCCGACATCGCCGTCGGCAACCTGGAAGTAACGCTGGGCGGACGTCCCTACACGGGCTATCCCGCCTTCAGCGCGCCCGACGAATATCTCCATGCCATCCGCGACGCCGGTTTCGACGTCCTGCTCACCGCCAACAACCACTGCCTGGACCGCGGGCAGAAAGGGCTGGAACGCACGCTCCACCTGCTCGACTCCCTGCAGATACCTTCGGCCGGCACCTACCGCGACTCCACCGACCGCCACCACCGCTATCCGCTGCTCCTGCAGAAGAAAGGTTTCCGCATCGCCCTGCTGAACTATACCTACGGCACCAACGGCCTGCGCGCCAAGGCTCCCAACCTGGTGAACTACCTGGACCGCCGCCAGATGCTGAAGGACATCCACACCGCCCGTGCCTGGCAGCCCGATGTCCTCATCGCCTGCCTGCACTGGGGCAACGAATACCAGCAACTGCCCAGCCGCGAACAGCAGGAACTGGCCGACTGGCTGTTTGCCCAGGGCGTGGACCACATCATCGGCAGCCATCCGCACGTGGTGCAGCCCATGGAGGTGCGTACCGACAGCCTCAGCGGCGACCGCCATCTGCTGGTCTACTCCTTGGGAAACTACTTTTCCAACATGAGCGCCCGCCATACCGACGGCGGTGCCGTTGTCAGCCTGACACTGGAGAAAAGCCCGTCCGCCACTCCTGCCCGTCCCCATACCCGCCTGGCGGAATGCAGCTACAGCCTGGTATGGACCGGCCGCCCTGCACTGACCGGCCGAAAGAACTTCGTGCTCTATCCTGTCAGCGTCCCGGCAGACAGTCTGAGCGCAGCAGCCCGTAACCGGCTGAAAATCTTTACGGAAGACACACGCAAGCTGTTCAGCCGCCACAACAAGGGAATCACCGAAAAGACAAAATGAAGCGGAAAGAGAAAAAATATTTTCCGAAAGCTTTGCCAGTTCAAATATAATCCATATCTTTGCACCGCATTTAGGAAATGCACTAACATGGTGGCTGTAGTTCAGTTGGTTAGAGCGTCAGATTGTGGTTCTGAATGTCGAGGGTTCGAGTCCCTTCTGCCACCCGCAAATTAGTGGTAATCCTCATAAGCGAAAGCTTATGGGGATTTTCTTTTTTAAGAAGTTTCACCTTACCCCGCACAACAATGAAACAGGAATTGAAAGAAAACGGCGGACTGCCGGCCCATATTCTCTGGACCCTCGCCATCGTGGCAGGCGTTTCCGTTGCCAACATCTACTACAACCAGCCCCTGCTCAACCTGATACGGCAGGACTTGAACGTTTCCGAATTCCAAACCAACCTCATCGCCATGATCACGCAGGTGGGCTATGCGCTGGGCCTGCTGTTCATCATCCCGCTGGGCGACCTCTATCCGCGCAAGAAAATCATCCTGACCAACTTTGCCCTGCTCGTCTGCTCGCTGCTGACAATGGCCGTCGCCACGGACATCCGCATCATCTGGACCGCATCATTGCTGACGGGTGTAGGCTCCATGATTCCCCAGATCTTCGTACCCATCGCTTCCGTCTTCTCCCGGCCGGAGAACAAGGGGCGCAACGTGGGCATCGTCATCTCGGGCCTGCTGACGGGCATCCTGGCCTCGCGCGTGGTCAGCGGCTACATCGGCGAGCTGCTGGGCTGGCGCGAGATGTACTTCATCGCCGCCGGCATGATGGTGGCGTGTGCCGGGGTGGTGCTGAAGGTATTACCCGACATCCGCCCCACCTTCAGCGGGCGGTATGCCGACCTGATGAAATCGCTCTTCCGGCTGGTGAAGGACTACCCCGAACTGCGCATCTACTCCATCCGTTCCGCCCTGGCCTTCGGCTCCATGCTGGGCATGTGGTCGTGCCTGGCCTTCAAGATGGGTGGCGCACCGTTCTATGCTGACAGCGACATCATCGGTTTCCTGGGCCTGTGCGGCGTGGCCGGCGCGCTGACCGCCTCGTTCGTAGGCAGCTGGGTGAAGAAGGTGGGTGTGCGCAACTTCAACTACATCGGGTGCGGGCTCATCCTCCTGTCCTGGTGCTGCTTCTATTTCGGGCAGAACTCCTTTGCAGCCATCGTGGCGGGCATCCTGCTGATAGACATCGGCATGCAGTGCATCCAGCTCAGCAATCAGACAAGCATCTTCCACCTCTGCCCTTCGGCCTCCAACCGTCTGAACACCATCTTCATGACCACCTACTTCATCGGCGGCTCGCTGGGCACCTTCCTGGCAGGCAGCTGCTGGGAGCTGTGGGGCTGGGGAGGCGTATCGGCTGTGGCCTCGCTGCTGACCCTGATATCACTGGGCATCACCGTCGTCACGCAAAAGTAAAAAGACAGTTTGCCCCGCCTGAAACAATGACTGTTCAAGCAGGGCAAACCAACCGTTTAGGCTAGGCAAACCGCTCGTTTAGGCTGGGAAAACCACTCGTTTAAGCTGGACAAACCAACCGTTTAAGCTGGGTAAACCGTTCGTTTAAGCCGGGCAAACCAATCAGTCGCCCTCCTCAAGCATGAAGACACTCTCGACCGGCTGGCCGAAGACTTTCGCTATCTTGAGGGCCAGCACCGTAGAAGGAACGTATTTCTTGGTTTCGATGGCATTGATGGTCTGGCGGCTCACTCCTACCGCCTCGGCCAGTTGTTGCTGCGTCATCTGATGGATGGCGCGCTGTACGCGCAAGGTATTATTCATGACTTTCCTTTCTGAAACGCCAAAGTTTCCAATGAAAAACGACAAGAAACAAAATCAATACGGTAAACATATTGACAGCCATAAAGTTGAGGTATGACATTCCGTAAATGCAAAGTGTCACTACAATCAGAATCAAGTAGTTGCTCACAACGGCCATTGTCCAGGCCTGCATGCGCAGATGGGCAATACATTCGTCCTCATCCTTCTCACGCGAAAAGGAAGCCAGCAA
The DNA here is from genome assembly GCF_900128475.1 of Mediterranea massiliensis. GTDB lineage: Bacteria > Bacteroidota > Bacteroidia > Bacteroidales > Bacteroidaceae > Bacteroides > Bacteroides massiliensis_E. The sequence continues at coordinate 664,128 of NZ_LT635836.1, forward strand.
CAAACTAACAGCAAGACCAATCACAACAAGTTCGTCAAAACAATCCCTCATCCCTATTTGGGACAAGAAAGTATCCATCCACGATCCATTAGACAAGAGATAAAGACCTCCCAACACAAAAGGAATGCCCAACCACAATCCTACTTTCTTGCAGGAGGGCGACAAAAGATAATCGGTTTTCATATCGCAATGGTTTTAAAGATTACGATGCAAATATAAAGCAAACATTACAATAAAACAAGTATTCTTGATAAAAAGTAATGTTTGCTTTACTTTTTATTCTGATTAGCCGATTCTTTTTCCCATGCAAGCCACAGCTCAGACCGCAACGTTCTACCTCGACACGCGGCCCGAGGTGTTGCCCTGCATAAGGCTTTCCACCTCTTCAACGGTTACCTGGTTGAAGTCGCCATAGACGGTATTCTTCAGAGCCGACGCCGCCAGGGCAAAGTCAAGTCCCTTCTGTGCATCGTCGGGATAGGCCAGCAAGCCATAGATCAGACCGCCCACAAAGGCATCACCCGCCCCCACACGGTCCACCTCGTGATCGATGTCGTAGATGCCGGTATGGTGGAACTGCCCGTCGGCCAACAGTACGGCGGCCAGCAGATTATGGTTGGAAGTGATGGAATTGCGCAGCTCCAGAAAAATCTTCCGGCAGCGGGGAACGCGCTCGCCCACCTGACGCATGAAATCCTCGAAAGCCGGCAGGCTGGCTTCGAACGAAGAGTCGGCCGCCGTCGTTGCCCGGAAGCCGACAGGCTTCACGCCCATAATCTCACGATATTCGGGCTCGGCGGCAAAAAGCACGTCACTGTACTGCACCAGCGGCATCATCACTTCGGCCGCCGTCCGCCCATAGTTCCACAACTTCTTGCGGAAGTTCAGGTCGCACGAGATGGTGAGCCCCATGCGGTCGGCCACCTCCAGCGCCTCGCGACAGGCATCCGCCCCCTCCTGCGAAAGGGCCGCCGCGATGCCCGACCAGTGGAACCAGCCGGCACCGTCGAACACCCGCTCCCAGTCGACCATCCCCGGCCGGATGGTGGCGAAAGCCGAATCCTCGCGGTCGTACACCACGTTGGAATTGCGGAACGCCGCTCCCGGTTCCAGAAAATAAATGCCCATGCGCTTGCCGCCAAACACAATGCCTTCCGTACCCAGCCCTCCGGCACGCAACGAAGCGATGCAGGCGCGGGCAATGGCGTTGTCGGGCAGGCGTGTCACAAACTCGGTGGGCACCCCGAAGTGGGCCAGCGAAAGAGCCACGTTCGCCTCGCTGCCTCCATACGTCGCCACAAACTCGCCTGCCTGCGCAAAACGCTTGAAGCCGGGCGTCGTGAGCCGCAGCATCACTTCACCGAAGGTCACCACTTTCTTTCCATTGTTCAGATTCTTGCTTTCCATATCTATTCCTTTCTTTATGCAATCAGTCTTTTACGCTGCGAAAGTACAAAATAGAATGAAAAAAAGCAGGAGACAAACGATAAAAAAGTAAAATCAAGCAGGAAACAGAAAGCATAAATATTCAATAAACGAAGATAAAAGTACAAACAAATGAAAAATCAGCCTCATTTTTATGCATAACAGACTACAACATGAAAGAATATCCATAAAAATGTCGTACCTTTGCGGCCGAAACAAAAAACTGAACAAATCTCATGGATTCTACGAAAAAGATTCCCTCTCCCCTTGTCTCCCTCCTGCCTATCGCGTTGCTGGCAGGGATGTTGTTTGCCACCATCAGCACCTTCGGAAGCGATGCCCTGAGCGGGGGCAGCCAGATTTCCCTGCTGGTCACCACCTCCTGCTGTGTCCTCATCGGCATGGCCTTCTACCGCATACCGTGGAAAGACTTCGAACTGGCCATCACGAACAACATTGCGGGCGTGGCAACCGCCCTGCTCATCCTGCTCATCATCGGTGCCCTGAGCGGCATCTGGATGGTCAGCGGCGTGGTGCCCACCTTAATATATTATGGGATGCAGATTATCCATCCCGACTTCTTCCTGGCCTCGACCTGCCTCATCTGCGCCCTCGTGTCGGTGATGACGGGCAGCTCGTGGACGACCATCGCCACCATCGGCATCGCCCTGATGGGCATCGGTAAGGCACAGGGCTTCCACGAAGGCTGGATAGCCGGAGCCATCATCTCGGGAGCCTACTTCGGCGACAAGGTCTCTCCCTTGTCGGACACGACGATCCTGGCATCGTCGGTTACGGATACTCCACTCTTCACCCACATCCGCTACATGATGATTACCACCGTTCCCTCGCTGCTCATTGCCGTCATCCTGTTCACCGTCATGGGACTGACCCACGACGGAGGCAGCACCGCGCAAGAGATGAATGCCTTTGCCGCCACCCTGGAGGGCAAGTTCAACATCACTCCCTGGCTGCTGCTCGTACCGGTGGTGACGGGCATCCTGATTGCCCGCAAGGTACCCTCAGTAGTCACACTGGCCATTTCGACCGTTCTGGCCTGTGTGGCCGCCCTCATCTTCCAGCCCGACCTGCTGCGCGAGGTAGCCGGTGAAGGCGGCGGTCTGTTCAAAGGTACCATGATGACCTGCTACGGCAGCACCAGCCTACAGACCAACAACCCCATCCTGACCGAGCTGGTGGCGACGCGCGGCATGGCGGGTATGATGAACACCGTGTGGCTCATCCTCTGCGCCATGTGCTTCGGCGGCGCCATGACGGCCGGCGGCATGCTGGGCAGCATCACGTCCGTATGCGTGCGTTTCATCAAGAATCGTGTCAGCACCGTAGCCTCGACGGTCTTCTCGGGCCTCTTCCTGAACATTGCCACGGCCGACCAGTACATCAGCATCATCCTGCTGGGCAACATGTTCGGCGACATCTACAAGAGGCAAGGCTACGAAAGCCGCCTGCTGAGCCGCACCACCGAAGATGCGGTCACCGTCACCTCCGTCCTGATTCCCTGGAATACGTGCGGCCTGACGCAGGCCACCATCCTGAGTGTACCCACACTGACCTACCTGCCGTTCTGCTTCTTCAACCTCATCAGCCCATTGATGAGTATCCTGGTAGCCGCCACTGGCTATAAGATAGTGAAGACTGCCTCACCCGCTATCGGACAATCCTCTAACAAGAAACGCTAAAAAGATGAAGAAAATCATTCTGTTATTTGTCTGTCTGTATGCATGCATGAACCAGGTGCAGGCGGCGGACGATTCCCGTTACATCGAATTTGCCCGCACGTATGGCATCGTGCGCTATTTTTCTCCCAACCCCTATACGCAGGACTGGTCGGAAAGCGATTGGATGAAAGTATGTGCGCTGTTGGCCAACAGGATAGAGACGCAACCTTTGGATGAAGTATTCCGTCCGCTTGCTCCCACGTTATCATTTTCGACCACCCCTGTTTCCGCAAAGGAGGACATCATCGCTCCAAAAAGTTCAGCCAGATATTACCGTTACAACGGTTCCGGCGAGTTGAATGTACCCTTTTTGGCCAAGCTACTCATCCCTGGACTGTCCAAATACATACCTTATTATAAGAAATTCAGCACTGTTACCGAACGACTGGATTCGGTAACCACCCCCGTCGCTTGCCGGTATTACAGCTACCCACTGACCGATGGCAAATACCTGAACATCCAGCATGCTCTGCCGGAGAAGATATTTGACCGCAAGACTACACACCGCCTGCTTGCCGATGCAAAAAATTATTGGAAAAAACATCAGAGCGACGATAAAACATTATCCCAAAGACGCCGTTTCATTTTTGGACTGCTGGCAGATAAAGCAATCAGGGTAGCCGATCTGACTGTCCGCTGGAATATTATCCGCCATTTTTATCCTTATTATGAGGAAGACAATCTTGACTGGGACCACCAATTGGAAGTCTATCTGCAAAAAGCCATTCAAATGGACAACATGGATTCTTTTGAATCACTCCTTAAATGGTACAATTTGATTGGCCGTTTTCTCAATCCGATAAAGGACGGACATCTTTTCGTCCGCAGAGACATGACAATTTCTTCTATCCAAACCACCTACCTGCCCGAATTCTACGCAGACGCTGAAACAAAGTTCGTAAACGACACATTGCTCATACGCACAGGAATAAATGACAAGCAGTCCTGGCGCATACTATACACCATCAACGACCGGCCAGCTTCCGCATGTTTGCAAGATGCCAGGCTGATAACGAACGCTGCCACCGACTCACACCGCGACCAGATGGCCGCAGACAAACTTTTCTCTTCTACGGCATACGACGCCCCATTCGTTATCTTGAGCAGCGATCTTTCGGGAAATATGCGCAAAGATACGCTGCTATTATCCGAAATTTCGGATAACAGCAGTTATCCAAACCAAAATATTATCCCAACTTGACTTTTTACTATATTGAATATCAGTAAATTGTTATATTTTGGTAGCAGATAATAAAGAGTGATTGTTCCATTATTCAAGAACAGTCACTCATTTATTACTAAGTATTATCTCAATCCAAGAACTGTTGCTAATGAATCTTTATTTCTGATTTTCTTATATTTCTTTTCAACGCCTAAAGTCAGATTGTCTTCCATAGAGCATAAAGCTTGTATCATTTGTTCTGATGAAACTCCTACGTATTTCATTGTCGTTTCAATGCTCTCATGCCCCAATAGTTTTTGTATCTGCGCCAAGTTTACACCGTCTTCCAACCAATGGGTAGCCCGTGCATGCCGAAAACTATGGCAATGAAAATCTACAGGAATTTCAAGTAGCCCCTGAGACGCAATCCTAACATACATTTTCAACCGCTTGCTAATCGCTTCTGAAGTGATTTTTTTGTTTGCATGGCCATATATGGGGAAAAATACAAAATCAGAAGGTAACGGATTTGCCGGATGGAACAACTTCACATAATGTCTCAGTATTCTTACCATGCTGTTCAACAAATAAATGGTACGTTGTTTATTCCCTTTACCCAAAACAAGAATGTAACCTTTCGTTTCATCCAGGTGCAGTGCCGACAGCCTCAATGATAATATTTCATCTATTCTTGTTCCGGTACTATATAAAAGATTGAACAAGGCAAAATCCCTCTTACCTATCAATGTACGTGTATTGATGCTTGCAAAAATCCGTTTGATTGTATCTTTTGTGATTACTTCCACTTGTTTTTTAGGTTGCTGCATTCTTTTTATTTCAGCGGCATCACAATCATATTTTATGAATTGGATTTTCTTGTGCGCAAGGAAACGGAGGAAATTTTTCAATATGGAGAGGCGATGATTGCATGTTTGCGGGCTGCATTTTCTTACTTCTTTCAGCCACGCAATCCATTCTTCAATCCAGTCCTTACGGAAGCATTCCCCACAAAGGGTATTTGATGTGACTCCTTTTGAGGATTCAAGGAAGTCTATATAGATTCCCATTCCCTCTCCGTATGATTTTAAAGCGTTATGGCTCAGATTCCTTATACACGGAAGATAGACCGTATGCCACTCATGGATGGCATCGGCGATAATTGAATGTTCTGCTTTAGTCTTCATATTCAAAATAGTCGTTTAAATCAGGCAAAAGTTCTTCATACCCACATCCTGTCAGATTTTCCAACTGGTGTGCAAACAGCGGTACAAGCCTGTAATAATATAATGTGTTTTGAATGTAACGGTGTCCCATGGAACGGCTGAGATATAAGAGTTTGTCCATCCATTCAATGCCGCAGTGATCCCAACCGTTTATGTTCACGACCACATAGTGACTGCGAAAATCATATGCTCTTGCGTGTGCCGTACTGACTTTCTTCCATACTTTCTTAAAACTTGCCGTTACCCATTCTCCGGAATATGGTTTGTCATACCCGTTAGGAAAGAATGTCTTTCTTCCGGGCATGAGATTTTCCATTTTGACATTATACATCTGCAATAGCGACCACATGGATTCGTGCAAGGCAACCCGATGTTCATCTATGCTCTTTGTGTATCTTATATTTATAACACCGGATTGCAAGTCTACGTCTTCTACTCTGAGCAGACGGGCTTCTGTTGTACGCATCCCTGTACTGTACAAAAGTCGGAAAAAGACCGGAACTTCCACTTTCATAAGCGCAGCCCTCATGTCACGGCAATTTATTGGAGGTTCGAGATTGTCCGCTTCATTAAAGAATCTTGCAAGCTCTTCTGGAGTAAACGGATGTGGTTCGAATGATGTGACATTGACTCTTGGAATGGTGGATGGAAGAGGAATATTTACAAAACCACGGCTATTCGCATATTTCAGAAATCCTCTGACACCTACAATTCTGTTATTGCATGACTTTGCGGATTCCGTTTTTTTCTTCTTGCAATAATCAAGGACAATTTCTTCTGTAAGAACTTCGGCTGACGGATAATTTTGAGCGCAGAAGTCATTGAAACGGCGAATCTTGTCCATTGTCCGCCTACTGAATTTCCCAGAAGCTCTTTTGTAAAGTTCATATTTCTTGACTATATGGGATATTGCGGAATAAGAGTATGGCTGTTCTGAAACAGGAATACGCTTTGGCTTAGGTGTGTATTTTATATCCGGAGGATATGATGGCAATTTGAACGGTGCCCCATATTTCGACCGGATATAACGGATGAAGCGCCTCAAAATAATGCATCTGTTACGGTTTGTATAATAGCTTTCCTTATCTGTCCTTGATGCCCATCCGGAGATAATATCATCCGACAGCACTCCGCCATGATTCATACAGTACTTGGCGAAAGAGTTCAGGTATATGCGGGTTATATAGTCACATTTTCCGATACCGGAGATGAAATTGACATATTCAGACATCAAATCTGCAAATTGGGGTAGATGTGAATCTGTTTTCATTCGAACAACTCCTTTCTTATTGGATAACATTCAATATTGATTCCGCATTCTCTCAGATGAGGGATGTCAGCATCTATATATGGGACTATAGATGAAGAACAGATATGTCCTAAAATATGGCTGATGACCCTAATCTCGGTACCTTTACCAAGTAATTTAGAGGCGAGGTTGTGCCGAAATACGCTGACTCCACGCCCGGATTCACCTTTTCTAAGGTTTAGTTTCTCAAAGACTGTATTGACAATGGTGCCGATACTTTTGTTCTCCAACCTTTCTGTCGTATTCTTCTTGTTGGGAAACAGATACACGGATCCGGCCTCATTGTCCCGTTCATTCCGTATGTAATCAAACAATGAGTTTCCAACATGGGGAAGAAGGGGCAACACTATCGGATTACCGGTCTTTTCCTGGACGAAGCTGACTCGTTCCTTCTTCCAATCTATGTCTGTCAATTTCAAGTTGGCAATGTCACATCCTCTTATGCCAGTATATAAAGCCAATGAAACTATAGCTTTTTCCCTGAAAGTCAAAATATTGTTAGAATCTGACAAAGCATTTTTTATCACATTGATTTCATCATCCTTAAGATAGTTGAAGTTTTTCCTTTCATATTTCAAATCAGGGAAATAACCTAATACTTTTTTCATGTCGTATAAATCCCCCAACTCTTTAAGGGCTGACGCTATGTGACCGCAATATGTCCTTGAACGCTTTTGCTGTTCTTCTTTAAGGAAAAAGGACAAAACATGTTCTTCTTTGATTTCATCCAATGAAGAGACGTGGAACTTTTGCATCTCAAAAAGGAACATTGTAACGGCATCGGTTTCCATTTTTACTGTGGACTTCTTTTTATGTTCTGCGACACGCTTCCGATAAATGTCTATAACTTTCCGAAAACTGGGGTTAAGCATATTATACCTGGAAGGATAGCATAACGGAACAAAGGACTTCTTGTCCGGGTAGTGCCCAAATTCATCATATGCTTGGATAGTACGTAAATGCATCATCCTAAGATCCAATGTCGCTTTTGTATATCCCCTTGTACGGATAAACTTTTCTGCAAACTGTTCATACGAATGAAAACATCCTTCATGTTCAAAAAGAAGTCTTAAAACAAATTTTACTCCTTTGATGTACTGAATGTCATAACCACGGGAAACGAGGTTGTCCAGTAACTTCTTCTGGCTTAATTTTAACTGTGCTATATTCATATTCTTCCTATTGGCTTTAGTGCCATTAGCAAAGATATAGGAATGTATTATCCAAACCTATTCATCCTATAACAGAATGATTTACAGAATAAAAAACTATATTTTTAGGATAATGCTGGGGTTTGGATAACTCTATGCCCAACGTCCTGACCTACCAGTTTCCAGCCGTAAGCCCCAATCCATCCGGAAAGATGCAAACGGCATCCTCCATATTGACGCCACTTCACCCGAGCTGAACGAGAAACGATTTCTATCCGCACTGACTCCTGACGTCAAGGGGCTTTGTTTCGATTTACGGGGACTCCCGACATACCGGTTCGAAGACATACTGGCACACTTGATTGCCTCCGATGTGAAAGCACCGGCCACCGAAATTCCAATCAATAGTTTTCCATTCCAGCAAAATGTATCGTGGCATATCAATGCAGAAACCTTGAAGGCAAAATCACCTCACGTTGACTTGCCTGCAACCTTCTTGTGCGATGCCCGAACTGTCAGCTGGGGCGAGACCATCCTCATGATGATCCGTCAATACGGATTGGGCAAGATTATCGGACAAACAACAGCCGGTACTACAGGCGACATGACTTTATTCAATCTGCCACTTTTCCCATTCTCCATGACCGGAATGCGTATGCGTTGCATGGATGGGGAAAAACACCATTCCCAAGGCATCGTGCCTGACAGAACAGTCCCCGTCTATGCTAAGGATTACATGACTGATTATGACAGGACCTTAAACGTAGCTTTAGACGACATTGAATCCCGTTGAAAGGAAATAGAGCTGTATCAAAATGAAAAAAAGCAAAGACACATACCCATTGCCGTACAAACAACTACGGAATGTGGATCCCGCATCAAGTGCGGGATGACAAGATATCAGTACTTTTTCATTCTGATACAGCTTCGAATCGCTACAGGCTCGAATTCAAGAAGGACAGGGCTCCTGCTTCTCTTCTTATTTAACGTGAATTCGATATAAGTAAATAAATATCTCATTGAAAATTAGAAACATAGCGATAAAAGTATTAAATTTATAGTACTCAATTATAACATTTAAACGATTACCGCTATGTTCTCAGAGTCTAAAATTACGGAAATTTATTGTATGGCCGATGATTTTTGCAAGGAATTTGCGTTGCAACAAGAAAAATATATGATTGAAGACAAGAAGGCTAGACATCGTAACAAGCCTAACCGTATGAGCGATGCAGAGATTATGGTGATTCTTATCCTGTTTCACTCGGGCGGTTTCCGCTGCTTCAAGCATTATTACAAGGAATATGTCTGCAAACATCTGAAGCACCTTTTCCCGAGACAGGTTTCCTATAACCGTTTTGTGGAACTGGAGAAGGAATTACTGCTCCCCCTGACCATTTTCATCAAGAAAGTCCTGTTGGGGACATGTACCGGCATCAGTTTTGTCGATTCTACAGTCCTGCGTGTCTGTCGCAACCAACGTATATTGATTCACAAAACATTTGAGGGGCTTGCCGAGCGTGGGAGAAGTTCCATGGGTTGGTTCTTCGGATTCAAATTGCACCTGATAATCAATGACAAGGGCGAAATCCTGAATTTCATGCTCACTCCCGGAAACGTGGATGACCGCGAGCCTCTGAAGCAAGGCCGGTTCCTGGAAAACATAAAGGGGAAATTATGTGCCGACAAAGGATATATTGGCCAGGCTCTGTTCGAGAATCTTTTCCTTAACGGCATACAACTTGTCACCAAGGTCAAAAACAATATGAAAAATTCACTGATGAGCATCGCCGACAAGATCCTGCTCAGAAAAAGAGCCTTGATTGAAACGGTCAATGACGAACTGAAGAACATTGCGCAGATAGAGCATTCCAGACACCGTTCATTCAATAACTTCATTGCAAATACGCTGTCTGCTATCGCGGCATACTGTTTTTTTGAGAAGAAGCCCGCCATTGATGTGAACTTTATCAATGACGGGCAACTGGCTATCTTCTGATTCTTATTTCGAACTCACGTTATTTATTTATGATTCGAGAAGAATTTCTCAAAGAACAGAATCTGGTAGTCAATGGAATTGTTCCAATAGGAGAGGTTGTGCACACCCGGACGGGTAATGAAGTCGTGGTCGATGCCCCGGCCCAACAGACGCTTGTGCAGGTCCTTGTTCACTTCCAGAAAGAAATCGCTCTCACCGCAATCGAAAATGATGGCCAGGTCGCCGTTCTGAATCTTGTCTATCTGGTTGATGACCGTATGCTCGTCCCAGCGTTTCTTGTTGGCGGCAAATTCGCCCAACTGCCTGCTCATCTCCCAGTTCTGCGGGAAAGGCCGGATGTCAACGCCACCGCTGGTGCTGCCTGCTGCACCAAACACGTCCTTGTGCCGGAAGGCATTCCACAGGGCACCGTGACCGCCCATGCTCAGGCCCGTAATGGCCCGGCCCTGCCGTGAGGCCACCGTCTGATAATGACGGTCGGTATACTCTATCAGCTCGGAAGAGACAAACGTTTCGTAGCGGTAGGCCGGATTCAGCGGACTGTCCCAATACCAACTGTTCTTTCCGTCGGGACAAACAAAAATAATGCCCTTCTCGTCGGCAATGCGAGGCAATTCAGGCTTAATCGTAATCCACGACTTGGCTTCCCCGCCATATCCATGCAGCAGATAAATCACAGGACATGCCTGCGCCTGTCCGCCCAACGCCTTGTCGGGCACTACATAAACTACTTTGACACCCTTGTTCATGGCACGGCTCTCAACCATCACAGTATCTACCTGTGCCGCCCGCATTCCCATTGCCACAAAAATCAACAGGATACCGGCCAAAATGCTCTTGTTTTTCATCATTTCTTAATGTTCTAATACTAAAAGACGGATTATTTGCTCCAAATTTACTATGTTTGCAGCAGAAACACTTCAACTATTATATGGAATTTATCATCATTCTACTTTTATTAGTATTGAACGGCATCTTTGCCATGTACGAAATCGCACTCGTTTCCTCCAGCAAGGCACGTCTGGAAACCCTGGTCGGTAAGGGGAACAAACGGGCCAAAGGAGTGCTGAAGCAACTGGAAGAACCCGAAGAATTTCTTTCCACCATCCAGATAGGCATCACGCTCATCGGCATCGTTTCGGGTGCCTACGGAGGTGCCAACATTGCCGACGACCTGGTGCCCCTGTTTGCCTTGATACCGGGGGCAGAGCCCTATGCCGCCAATTTGGCCATGGTGACCACCGTCGCCCTCATCACCTACCTGTCGCTGATTATCGGCGAGCTGGTTCCGAAGACCATTGCCATGAGCAATCCCGAAAAGTGGGCCACGCGCCTCAGCCCGTTCATGATTGTCCTCAATAAAGTATCCTACCCCTTTGTCCGCCTGCTCAGCGCTTCTACCCGGCTGACCAACCGCCTTCTTGGCATGGAAAGCAACGAAGAACGGCAGATGACGCAGGACGAACTGAAGATGATACTCCACCAGAGTTCCGAACAAGGTGTCATCGACAAGGAAGAAACCGAAATGCTGAAGGATGTATTCCGCTTCTCGGACAAGCGGGCCAACGACCTGATGACCTACCGCCGCGACATCGTGGTGCTGCACCCCACAGACACCCCCGAACAGGTGTTGAACACCATCCGTGAGCAGCACTTCAGCAAGTACCTTCTAGCAGATAAAAGCCTGGACGAAATCATCGGCGTAGTGTCGGTCAAGGATATCATTCTGATGATGGGCAACACGGAGCACCGCTTCGACCTGCGCAGCATCGCCCGTCCGGCCCAGTTCATTCCCGAAAGCCTGTATGCCAAAAAGGTATTGGAAATCTTCAAGAAGAACAAGAACAAATTCGGTGTGGTGGTCGACGAATACGGCAACACGCAAGGCATCATCACCCTGCACGACCTGACCGAAAGCATCTTTGGCGACATTCTGGAGGAGAACGAAACGGAAGAGCAGGACATCGTGATGCGCCAAGACGGTTCAATGCTGGTAGAAGCCTCCATGAGTCTGGACGACTTCATGGAAGCCATGGGCATATTGGACTACGACGACCTGAAGGAAGAGGACTTTACTACCCTGAGCGGATTGGCCATGTTTCTCGTGGGACGGGTACCGAAAGCCGGCGACCTCTTCAGCTACAAGAACCTCCATTTCGAAATTGTGGATATGGACCGCGGTCGGGTGGACAAACTGCTGGTCACCAAAGACAAGGAGGAAGAGGAAAAGGAGGACTGATGATTCTCCACCCTTCAGACAGAGATAAAACAAGGGGCTGTCTCAAATAAACTTTGAGATGGCCTTTTTTGTGTCTACAAAAAAAATGGGCAAGCCCTAACTTCTCTCAGCCAGAACTTGCCCGTTTCCCTAATTTTTTGTATCTTAGGGAACCAAGTTAAGATATCCCAAAGATAATGTTTAAAAGTTACACATCCAACGATAATCTGCTTTTACCTCCATGTTTAGGCGATTTTATCCCCCAGAACGATCCAGTCCGTGTTGTTCACCGTATCATTGAACAGATAAACCTTGAAGAACTTTACCGTAAGTATTCCCCTAAAGGCTGTTCTGCGTACCACCCACGTATGATGCTTCAAATTCTTGTCTATGCTTATTTGCGTAATATCTATTCCAGCCGTCGCATAGAAGAATTCTGTCGCAATGACATCCGCCTCATGTGGCTTACCGGCAATGTGACTCCTGATCATAACACCATCAACCGTTTTCGCAGCAGCCGGCTGAAGGATGTACTGAAGACAATATTTGCCACCATTGTAAAGTTTCTCGTGTCGGAAGGTTTTGTAAGTCTGGATGTAGCCTGTACCGACGGGACGAAGATGGAGGCGAACGCCAACCGTTATACGTTCGTCTGGGGCAAGTCCATACATACCCGCATATCCAGAATCGCGGAACAGCTTGAAGAGATATGGCAGTACGCCGAGTCTGTCACCAAACAGGAACTGCGTGATTCCGCTCCAGTCACCTGTCAGGATATCACTCCGGAGAAAGTAGAAAAGGCACTCAAGCAGATTGATGATGCCCTGAATGAAGTGGATGCGGACAAGAAAATGAAAGCGAAGGTAAGACGTGTAAGGAAGTCATGGCCAGAACAGCTCAGGAAATATGAATCACAGGGAAAGATACTTGACGGACGCAACAGCTATTCAAAGACGGACAATGACGCCACCTTCATGCGTATGAAAGAAGACCATATGAGGAATGGACAACTCAAACCCGGATATAATACCCAAATCAGTACCAACAGGCAGTTCATTCTGGACTATACCCTCCATCAGTGTGCGGGAGATACCTCCACCTATTCTTTGCATATGGATGATTTTCATTCCCTTTACGACAGATACCCTGACATATCTGTCTGTGATGCCGGATACGGGAGTGAAGAGAACTATCTGTATGCTTCCAGACATGGCATTAAAACCTTCATAAAGTACAATTATTTTCATAAGGAACAGAAAAAGAACTTCAGAAATGACCCTTTTCTGTCTGCCAACTTCTACTATAATGAAGAAACGGACGGAATGTACTGTCCGATGGGACAAAGGATGGAAAGACTTGCTGATATAACGCGTTCGACAGACAACGGTTTTGAGCAGACCATATCAAGATACAGAGCACGTAACTGTAAAGGCTGCCCGTTAAGATGCCGGTGTCACAGAAGCCAGTCGGAAAGGATTGTACAGGTAAATCACCGTCTGAGGAAAATCAAGAAAAGAGAACGTGAAAAGCTACTCTCTGATGAAGGTCTGAAATATCGCAGTCAGCGACCACAGGATGTGGAGGCTGTATTTGGAAACCTCAAGAACAACAAGCACTTCAAGAGATTCCATCTTCGTGGACTTAAGAAGGTTGAGATTGAGTTCGGACTGCTGGCCATGGCACATAATCTTGCAAAAGTAGCCTCGTAGGAGGCTTATGACAACGAATAAACAGTTTGAAAGAATGATATCTTCAAAAGTAAGTTTGTAAACTCCTCTTTTGAGAAAAATGACTTCAATCTGAGATGAAACAAACAGAGGCCATCTCAAGTCTATTTGAGACAGCCTCTAATTAATTGTAATAGTCAAGACTTGTTCTGACATTTTCTATACTATCGGACAAAAAAAGTGTCCGATGCCATCTGCGAAGATACGCAACTATTCTCACTCTCACAACCTGGTGAGCTAATAACCTGCTCATCAGGTTGTATTTTCCCTGCATCCTGCAATTGGTATCTCCTTGCCACCTCTATTCCTTCGAGGAAAGTCTGCATGGGTGTTTTCCCGAAACAGTATTTCCCGGAGTGCGTCCTTTGCGTGTTATAAGAGTTCATCCAAGTGTCAAGGTCTGCTTGCAGTTGTTCTATCGAGGTGTATATCTTCTTTCTGAAAGCGATGGCGTAGAATTCGTTCTGGACAGTCCTGTTGAAGCGTTCACAGATGCCGTTTGTCTGCGGGCTCTTGGCCTTGATCTTGGAATGGTCGATGTCCTCGATGGCCAGATACAGTTCGTATTCATGTGTTTCCCTGTTTCCGCAATATTCGGTTCCCCTGTCCGTGAGCATCCTCATCAGTTTCAGGTCATGCTGCTCGAAGAACGGAACCACCCTGTCATTGAGCATGTCCGCCGCCACGAGCGCGTTCTTCCTGTCGTAAAGTTTGGCGAATCCGATTTTGGAATAGGTGTCGATGACCGTCTGCTGGTAAATGTGCCCCACGCCTTTGATATACCCTACATAATAGGTGTCCTGCGCCACCAGGAAGCCGGGATAATAAGTCTCTATTTCTCCATGTGCCTGTTTCTCCGCCTTGGCTTTTTCCAGCGCGGCCACCTGGTTCTCGTCAAGCACGATGCCTTCCTGCTCCACCTTGGTCGAAAGTGCCTTCAGGCGTTTTTGGAAGGTCTCCATGTCATGCCTGAGCCAGATGGAGCGCACTCCTCCGGGAGATACGAGTATGCCTTTCTTGCGCAGCTCGTTGGATACGCGTACTTGTCCCAAAGCCGGGTTGTCTATGGCCATCTGCACTACAGCCTGCTCTATGCGCTCCTCCACGCGGTTCTTCATCACCGGCTTTTTACGGGAAATCTCCTGCAGGGCCAGTTCTCCGCCCTGCTCGTACAGTTCCTTGAAACGATAAAAACTGTCACGGCTGTATCCCATGATCTTGCAGGCTCGTGACACGTTTCCCAACTGTTGGGACAGCTCAAGCAATCCCAGTTTGTTCTTGATGACTTTTTCTGATGTGGTCATAACTTAATCTGCTTTTATGTTACAAATCTACTCTTTTTATGCGTAACTGTCAGATTAAGTCTTGACTAATTCAAATTAATATTCTATCTTCTTATTTTCTTATTTCTTGGCAGGTGAAGAATAACGTGCATTCAAGCCTTCCAGAATTTCCTTCGTAATGTTGTAGACACTGTCGGCATACAGCAGGTTATCAAAACCGGTATTGCTGATGATCATGCTATAACCCTTGGTCTTGTTGTATTCCTTCAGGAAGGAATTGATGGAGTCGCGCAGCTGCAAGCTGTTCTTCTCGTTTTCGCTCATCAGCTCGGACTGCAGCTTGTTGCTCAATGCCTGCAAATCCTGCTCCAACTTGGCGATGCGGTTGTATTCCTGCTGGGCTCTTTCCTGCGAAAGATAAGCGTTGTTCTGATATTTGGTCTGGAATTCCTGCTTCTGCTTGTCCAGTTCAGCAGCTTTCTGGTTCAGAGTCAGGCGCACATTCTCGCTCTTCTTTACCATAGCTTCGTTCAAATCGATGCAGAAGTTGTATTTGGCCAACAGCGTATCTATCTCTACATAAGCAATCTTCATGCCTGACAGGCCAGCCTGGGCAGGAGCATTTGCCGATTGATTGTTTGTATTGCCGGCACATTGGGAAAACAAAGCGACAAAGGCCAAAGCAGCCAGACCATTCAGGAAGTAATTTAATCTCTTCATAATTCTGAGTACAATATTATTTTTTAATTAATTAGTTCACACTTTCATTCAAGGCTTTCTCCAGTTCGTCTACAGAAAAGCGAGGCTTCTTTTGAGCTTCCCGGTCCTGCGACTGCACGCAGCCGATGCCTTTTTTCCGGAGAGCCTTGTTGCCGCTGACATGCCCGTTGGGGAACTTGCCGCCTTTCACAAAAAAGACCTTTACACCCAATAAGAGCACACAAATAGCAACTATTAACAAAGTTATCAAGATAGTCTCAAGCATTTCCATTAATTTTGTGGGTGCAAATATAGGGCTTTGCAAGGACTATGCCACCGTTTTTACCCTAAAAAAAGAGAAAGGAACGGTCAATCGGTTATCAATTTAACCATATTTAGCACTACATATTCCATGCTTAAAGCCAGTTAAACAGACAGGTCCGCAAGGACCTGCAGCAGCATTTCATACAAAAACGATATCATATGGAAAAGAAAGATTTGAAACCTGCCGGCGTTTTCCACTATTTCGAGGAAATCTGCCAAGTGCCGCGCCCTTCCAAACACGAAGAGAAGATCGTGGCCTACCTGAAGGAATTCGGTAAAAAGCACCACCTGGAAACCCTGTCGGACGAAGTGGGCAACGTACTGATCAAGAAGCCCGCCACTCCGGGTATGGAAAACCGCAAGACCGTTGTCCTGCAATCGCATGTCGACATGGTCTGCGAAAAGAACAACGACGTGCAGCACGACTTCATGAACGATCCCATTCAGACGGAAGTGGACGGGGAATGGCTGAAAGCCAAAGGCACAACACTGGGAGCCGATAACGGCATCGGCGTAGCCACCGAACTGGCTATTCTGGCCGACGACACCATTGAGCACGGTCCGCTGGAATGCCTGTTCACCATCGACGAAGAAACGGGACTGACCGGAGCCTTTGCGTTGAAAGAAGGATTCATGAACGGCGACATCCTGCTGAACCTCGACTCCGAAGACGAAGGCGAACTCTTCATCGGCTGTGCCGGCGGCGTGGACTCCGTAGCCGAGTTCAAGTATCAGGAAACTGACGTCCCTGCCGGATACTTCTGCTGTAAGATTCAGGTGAAAGGACTGAAAGGCGGACACTCGGGTGGCGACATCCACCTGGGACTGGGCAATGCCAACAAGATTCTGAACCGCTTCCTCAGCCAGGCTGCTGCCAAGTACGACCTCTATCTGTGCGAAATTGAGGGAGGAAACCTGCGCAACGCCATTGCCCGCGAGGCACATGCCGTCATCGCCATCCCCGAAGCCGACAAACATGCCCTGCGCAGTGACCTGAACGTGTTTACAGCTGAGGTACAGGCTGAATACAACGTCGTTGACCCCGACCTGCAACTGATTATGGAATCGGAGAACTTCCGCCCCAAAGCCATCGACCGCGACACGACCCGCCGACTGCTTCAGGCCCTCTATGCCTGCCCGCACGGCGTATTTGCCATGAGCCAGGACATTCCCGGATTGGTAGAGACATCCACTAACCTGGCCTCCGTCAAGATGAAACCGGACCACATCATCCGCATCGAGACCAGCCAACGCAGCTCGACCGCCTCGTCCAAGCAGGACATTGCCAACATGGTGCGCACCGTCTTCGAAATGGCCGGTGCCCACGTCACCTTCGGCGACGGCTATCCGGGCTGGAAACCCAATCCGCACTCCGAAATTCTGGAAGTGGCCACCGCTTCCTACAAACATCTGTTCGGCACAGAAGCGAAAGTCAAGGCCATCCATGCCGGACTGGAATGCGGTCTATTCCTCGACAAATATCCGTCACTCGACATGATTTCGTTCGGTCCCACCCTGCAAGGCGTGCACTCGCCCGACGAACGCATGCTGATACCCACCGTCCAGAAGTTCTGGGACCACCTGCTGGATATTCTGAAAAATATTCCGGTCAAATAAACGGGTAAGGGACAACGAATGACACCCCACAAACGGAGATACAGAAATGAATGGAAAGGTCATCAGACCCTTCTGTTCTTCTGTATCTCCGTTTTCTTTTCTTTCTCCCCGTCCATTCCCTCTGTACAGGCGCAAGACACACTGGCTTTCCGTGTCGTCAGCTACAACGTGGAAAACCTGTTCGACACACGGCACGACTCCCTGAAAGACGACTACGAGTTTCTGCCCGAATCTACCCGCCACTGGAACTATCCGAAATACCGGAAGAAACTGGACGACATTGGCCGTACCCTCATTGCCGTTGGCGGATGGACCCCTCCTGCACTCGTAGCCCTGTGTGAAGTGGAAAATGACAGTGTACTACGCGACCTGACCCGCTACTCCGTCATACGCGAAGCCGGTTACCGATACGTTATGACCCACTCCAGAGATGAACGGGGCATCGATGTAGCCCTGCTCTACCAGCGGGGATTGTTCAAACTGCTTTCCTGCCACAGCATCACCGTGAGCAAACCACGCCCGTCCGACCGCCCCACACGCGACATACTGCATGCCAGCGGCCTGCTGCTGAACGGCGACACGCTGGACGTATTGGTCGCCCACTTCCCTTCCCGCTCCGGCGGCGCCAAGGAAAGCGAGCCCTACCGGCTGATGGCCGCCCGCCAACTGAAACGGACCGCAGATAGCCTCATGGCCCGACGCTGCTATCCACAGCTGCTGATTATGGGCGACTTCAACGACTACCCCCACAACCGTTCCGTCCGAAAAATATTACAGGCCAATGCACCCCAGCCGGGAGAATCAATCTCCTCCCGACGCCTGTATCATCTGCTTGCCCGCAAAGCTCGGACACAAAAAACGTTCGGCAGCTACAAGTATCAGGGAGAATGGGGGCTGCTGGACCACCTCATCGTATCGGGCAACCTGCTGCAAACAGACGCCCCTCTATCCACATCCGAAGCCCATGCCGACGTGGCTCGTCTAGCCTTTCTCCTGACCGAAGACAGGAAGTTCGGCGGACAGCAACCTTTCCGTACGTACCTTGGACCTCGATACTTGGGAGGCATCAGTGACCACCTGCCTGTATGGGTAGAATTCCGGTTAATTTATTAACTAATCTGTCCTAACAAGGAGTAAAAATTTAAGCACACAGATACATAAATTTATCAATCTGCTCACCTGCACCCTAAATTCACACTTGCCCCGTTGTAGTTATCGAATAATTTTGCGAATATTGCACAAACAATTATCCACAAAGTCTCATGAAATACACCATTTTGATCCTGGCATTCCTCATAGGAACCATACCTGCATTTGCCCAAAAACTGATTGAAATAGGAAAAGGCTACAGCTCCACATCGGTCAATACGACCATTTTCCGCCACAGTTCCTTAGCCACTTTCAACGATCACCAATACACCGCCTATTATGACGGCGACGGCTATCTGGTCATCGGAAAACGCCCACTGAACTCCAACCGTTGGGAGCTTCTCCGTTCGTCCTACAAAGGAAATGTGGCCGATGCCCACAACGTCATCAGCCTTATGGTAGACGGCGAAGGCTATCTGCACGTTGCCTTCGACCATCACGGACAACCGCTGAACTACTGCCGCAGTACGGCACCCGAATCGCTTACTTTAGGAAAAAAGGAACCGATGACCGGTCATGACGAAGCGGACGTCACCTACCCGGAATTCTACCGGCTGTCCAACGGCGATCTGCTCTTTGCCTACCGCTCGGGAGCTTCCGGCCGGGGTAACCTTGTTCTGAACCGCTACAACTTGAAACAGCGTACCTGGCAACGGATACAGGACGTCCTCATCGATGGCGAAGGCGAACGCAATGCCTACTGGCAACTGTATGTTGATGCCCAAGACGTCATCCACGTTTCATGGGTATGGCGGGAGTCGTGGCTGGTGGAGACCAATCACGACCTGTGTTACGCCTGCTCGTCGGACGGCGGAAAGACTTGGCACAAGTCCGACGGCGAAGTCTATGACCTGCCCATCCGCCAAGACAATGCCGAATATGCCTGCCGTATCCCCCAGAACAGCGAACTCATCAATCAGACCAGCATGAGCGCCGATGCGGAGGGACATCCGTACATCGTCACCTACTGGCGCGATGCCGACAGCGATGTTCCCCAATACCGCCTGGTGTGGCACGATGGAGCAGCCTGGCACAACCGCCCCATCATGCGCCGCACCCAGCCTTTTTCCCTGAAAGGAGGAGGCACCAAGATGATTCCCATCTCCCGTCCCCGCATTGCCGTAGACAAGGGTCGTGCCTACTTCATCTTCCGCGATGCAGAGCGGAACAGCAAAGTTTCCATGGCCTATACTCCCGACATACTCAACGGTGAATGGCAAGTGACGGATCTCACAGATTTTTCGGTGGACGCCTGGGAACCCAGCCTTGATACAGAGCTGTGGAAACAGCGGCAACAACTCCACGTCTTCGTGCAGGAAACCCATCAGGGCGACGGAGAGAAACAGGTGACTTCTGCTCCCACTCCCGTCTATGTACTTGAAATCAATACCGAAAAATAACTTATAAACAAAAAACATGAACAAGATTCTTAAAACCCTTGCAGCCTGTGCCATCGCGATTCTACCGGCTGCTACATTTGCCAAGACATCCGAAGCCGACCAGGTACGGAAGATGATTGACAAGGTGAACCAACACTGGCAGGCCGAGAACAAGCCGGAAGTACGTTCCTTCTGGGACAACGCCGCCTACCACACCGGCAACATGGAAGCCTACTTCCTGACCGGCAATGAAGATTACCGTGCCTACTCCGAGGCATGGGCCAGACACAACGAATGGAAAGGAGCCAAGAGCAACGACCGCTCCCAATGGAAGTATTCCTATGGTGAATCAGACGAATATGTGCTGTTCGGTGACTACCAGATCTGCTTCCAGACGTATGCCGACCTCTACAACCTGGCTCCCGAAGATTATAAGATCAGACGGGCTCGCGAAATCATGGAGTACCAGATGAGTACTCCGAACAACGACTACTGGTGGTGGAGCGACGGACTTTACATGGTGATGCCCGTCATGACGAAACTCTACAAGATAACCCATAACCCCCTCTATCTGGACAAATTGTACGAGTACATCACCTATTCCGACCAGATAATGTTCGACCCGGAAGAAAACCTCTACTACCGCGACGCCAAATATGTCTATCCCAAGCACAAAAGCGTCAACGGAAAGAAGGACTTCTGGGCCCGCGGCGACGGATGGGTACTGGCCGGCCTGGCCAAGGTACTGAAAGACCTGCCCGCCGACTACAAGTATCGCCCCTTCTTCGTGGAAAAATTCCAGAAAATGGCCAAGGCCGTGGCCGCCATCCAGCAGCCCGAAGGCTACTGGACCCGCAGCATGATGGATCCCGAACATGCTCCCGGCCCTGAAACCAGCGGCACCGCCTTTTTCACCTACGGCATTCTGTGGGGCATCAACAACGGCTATCTGGACGAAACCGAATTCCTGCCCGTAGTCAACAAGGCCTGGACATACCTGTCGAAAACCGCTCTCCAGAAGAACGGAGCCGTAGGCTACGTTCAGCCCATCGGCGAGAAGGCCATTCCCAGACAGGTAGTCGACGCCAACTCTACAGCCAACTTCGGGGTAGGTGCCTTCCTGCTGGCCGCCTGCGAGTATGTACGTTACCTGGAAGCTCCCAAGACGGAGGACCGTGCCTACTGGTGCGACCTAGCCTACAAGATGGCAGCTCCCATCCTGAGCAACATGGCTAAAGGGGAACTGCAGAAGAACATGATTGTAGAAGTAAGCCCCACGTGGGACGGCCGCGACAAAAAAGTGACCTACATGGAAGCCTTCGGACGCCTGATGGCAGGCATTGCACCGTGGCTCACCCTGCCCGATGACCAGACGGAAGAAGGAACCATGCGCAAGCAGCTGCGCGAATGGGCCCTAAAGAGCTATGCCAACGCCGTCGACCCGCAAAGCCCCGACTACCTGCTGTGGCGCAAGGAAGGTCAGCCGCTGGTAGACGCCGCCTACATTGCCGAGAGTTTTCTTCGTGCCTTCGACCAGTTGTGGGAACCGCTCGACACTACCACCAAGCAGCGCTATATCGAGGAATTCACCCTGCTGCGCCGCATCGATCCTCCCTACACCAACTGGCTGCTGTTCTCCTCGACCATCGAAAGTTTCCTGGCCAAGGCCGGAGCGCCCTATGATGCCTACCGCATCAACTCGGCCATCCGAAAAGTGGAAGAATGGTACACAGGCGACGGCTGGTACTCGGACGGGCCGATCTTTGCCTTCGACTATTACAGCAGTTTCGTATTCCATCCCATGTATCTGGAAACCCTCCAAGCGATGAAGGATGCCAAAGCCTATACACGCATACACTATTCCAAGTATTACGACCGCGCCCTGCGCCGTGCCCGGAAATATAGTCTGATATTGGAACGTTTCATTTCGCCCGAAGGAACCTTCCCCGTATTCGGCCGCTCCATTCCTTACCGCATGGCTACCATGCAACCCCTGGCTCTGATGGCCTGGTATCAGGAACTGCCTGCCGGTGTGACCAACGCCCAGGTACGTTGTGCCCTCACCGCCGTTATGAAACGCATGTTTGCCAGCGGCAACAACTTCAACGAAGGCGGCTACCTGACCATCGGGTTCAGCGGACGCCAGCCCAACATTGCCGACTGGTATACCAACAACGGCAGCCTGTACATGACCTCCCTCGCCTTCCTGCCTCTGGGACTGCCTGCCAGCCACCCGTTCTGGACCGATGCCCCGCAAGACTGGACCAGCAAACGTGCCTGGAACGAACAACCCTTCCCCAAGGACCACCAGTGGAAGGATGAAATCCGTACATGGGATTTGTTCTGATAATAACAGCATGTAAGGAGGCACCACGGTGCATCCGACCCTTCAGGCACGGATGATACGGATAAATTGTCATCCGTGCCTGTAATACAATATATCAACCCCGGCTCTTCTGCTTCAGGTATTCGGAAGGAGCCATACCATACTCATCCTTGAAGCACTGCCTGAAATAAGCTACGCTGCTGAATCCTGCCAAATCGGAAATTTCCGCAATGCTGCACTCTCCGCTCATCAGGAGGTCCACACTCTTCTTCAGCTTCACCTTACGAACAAATTCGTTGACCGACATGTCTGTCAGACACTTTATCTTACGATAGAGTGTCGAATGGCTCATGCACATCTTATCGGCAATAAAGGCCACGTCTATCTTCTCCATACTGAGGTTGCTCTCGATGATGCGGTTCACCTTGTCGAGGAATTCACGGTCAAGCTTGTTAAGCGTATGGTTTCCTTCACCCAGGTCTTTCAGAGCCTCTTGCGTGGAGGTCCCCACCGACGACACTGTCTTGGCAGCAATCAGTCCGGCCAGCTTCCTCCTGCCTGCCAACAGGTTTTCAATTCGTCTACCCAGCAGACGGGCACTGAAAGGCTTGGCAATAAACGAGTCAGCCCCTACAGCATAACCCTCTTCGCGGTCTTGCATGCTATCCTTGGCCGTCAACAATATCACGGGGATATGGCTGGTACGCATGTCCTGCTTTACCCGCTTGCAGAAAGCGATACCGTCCATGATGGGCATCATGATGTCGCTCACGATGACACTCGGCGTACGTACCTTGGCTATATCCCATCCCTCCTTACCATTGGAGGCGGTCAGCACTTCATAGGAATCTTCAAACGAACTCCGGATATACTCACGGATATCGTTATTATCTTCCACCACCAGCAGAACGGGACGGGCATCTTCTCCTTCGGTGACCGATTCCCTGACAGCAGCCACGGATGTCTGTGCACGGGCGGACTCCTTGTGTTGGGCATGGGGATAGGTATTATCCGTCAGCAGGCTGAGGGTAAAGCAACTGCCCTCATTCAACGTACTTTCCACGGCAATTTTCGCCTCATGCAGATCGGCCAGCGACTTCACCAATGCCAGTCCAATGCCGGTACCCGACGCCTGATGCTTGCCTTCCGCCTGATAATAACGGTCAAAGATATGAGGTATCGACTCCGAGTCGATACCAAACCCGGTATCCTTCACCTTAATGTCGGTATATCTTTGTCCCGCTTCTTCACGACTGGAGAGCGACAGGGTGATGACACCTTCCGGCGTATATTTCATGGCATTGGACATCAGGTTGTTCACAATAATCCGAACCATTTCCGGGTCGAAATAGAGTTCCGTCTCTTCCGTCTCAATCTTTACTTCGATGTCCACCCGACTGTTCTGGTTCAATTCCTTGAAGCCTAATCCGATTTCCTTTACCAGCTTGGCGATGTTACCTTTCTCTATCAACAACTTCCGGTTCTGGGTTTCAGTCTTGCGGAACTCCAAAATCTGGTTGATTAGTGCCAGCAGTCTGTTGGCGTTGCTGTGTATGATGCCGATGCGCTCGGCATGTTTCTGTGACAGTGACTTGTCGGTCAGCAGGTCTTCCAACGGCCCGATAATCAGTGTCAGCGGTGTGCGGAGCTCGTGCGTGATGTTGGTATAGAAACGGAGGCGTTCGGCATTGAGCTTCTCACCGTTCTCCAATTGTTGGTGTTCCAAGCTAAGTTTATTTTCCAGGTCGAGTTTATGCTTGTAGGAACGAAGGATGAAGAACAGCAACAGGCAGCCGGCCACTGCATAGAACAACTTGGCATACCAAGTCAACCACAGGGGTGGCTCAATGACCAATGCCAACGAAGCGATATTCTCATCATTCCAATTCTGATTTCTCACCCTCGCATTCACCTTGAAAGTATAGCTTCCGTAAGGCAGATTCCGGAACGTCACCTGATTCTCACCATGCGTGTTGTACCAGGAGTCGTTCAGCCCCTCCATCTGATAGATGTATTCCACCTGCCCGGCCTGGGAAAAATCGGTCACATTAAAACCAATCCGCAGGTTGTTGTTCTTGTAGGAAAGCTTGACCTTGTTCTTGATGACAGGCACCGTCACCTCGGCATATTCCGGCCTGAGGTCTCCTGTCATACTCCGACACTCGGTGAAAACTACCGGTGCGACCTCCCCGTCGTCGTCAAGGGTTGCCGGATTGAAATAGCACACACCATTCTGTGAGCCGAAATAAATGGTACCGTCGTCCGAACGGCAGACCGAACCATCCATAAAGTCGCCACGCGGCACCCCATCGTGAAAATTGTAATTCTTAAATATCCCGCTTACCGTTTCAAGGCAGGAAATCCCATTGTTCGTACTGAACCAGATGTTTCCTTTCTCATCCTCCTGGATGGCCCTGATGTAACCGTTCTCAATGCCATCCTTTTCCGAAAAGACGCGGAAAGCATTCGGTTCGTCGGTCCTTTCAAAGAAGACAAGGCCGTTCCGAGTTGCAGCCCAAATAGATCCATTCTGACTCATGAACAGATGGGAAACTGCATTCGAAGGCATACTGTTGTCAGTCGTCAAACTATAGACCAGATTGTTGTGACGGTTCAATATCTGAATGCCCTTGCCAAAAGTACCGATCCACAATTTACCCTGCCAGTCGCGCAGGATGCTATGTACCATATTGTCGGGCAACTGATTGTTGATGCTGTCCTCGCAAACAAACCGTCCGTCTGCATAGCTGAACACACCGCTCTCCGTACCGATCCACATCTTTCCGTCAGCGTCTTCGTAGAAACATCGGACATCAAGATTGGAGTAATTGCCTCCCATCCGATTCATCTGTTTGGTTCGCCAGTCATACATGGTTACGCCGTCCAGGTACATGCCCAGCCACAAGTCACCGGAACGGTCTCTATAAATGACATTGACATGGGTATTCCTCTTTACGGCCTCAGGGACCAGCAGTCTTTCCATCCGGTTCTGGTCGAATACAGCTATCTCGTTTTCACCACCCAGCCACAAACAGCCATCCCTGTCTACATTGATACCCCACACTTGCTTATTCATGAACTCACCGTAACGCTTCATCTGATAGGGCAACGTACTGAACAGCGGTTGTTGATGACTGATGACGTCCACCCCGCCCCGATAGTTACCTATCCAGATGTTTCCAAACGAGTCCTCGAACACACAACGGGCGTTGGGTGACGACAGACCATGGATGTCGTTCGTCACCACAATGTTGCGGAACTGCACCTGCTCAGGACGGATAAAGGAGTTCTGGCGCAGATCGAGAATACTCACTCCACCCATATTGGTACAGACCCAAAGATTGCCGTCGCGTGTCTGGCTGATGTCATATACCTGATTGGACAAAAGAGAATTTGGACTGCCTGGCTGATTACGGAAGGTCGTAAACTCTTTCGTTACCGGATTGAACAGGGACAGGCCGTTCTCCGTACCGATCCATATCCGTTCCGCACTGTCCATCAAAATGGCATGGACCGTATTGCTCGGAATGCTCATGGGATTGTCGGAAGAATGGCGGAAATTCTCACAAGTCCGTGTCTTCAAGTCGATGATACTAAGACCGTCATTCACGTGTCCCACATAGAGATGACCTTTTCCGTCATCGCACGAAGTCCAGTTACGGCCAACCAATCCCTTTACATTGGACGTATTGAAACTTTCTATTTTCTTCGTCTTGCGGTCATAACGGTCAATACCCAGATGATAGTGGGTAATCCAGATGCTGCCGTCCGCAGCCATTTTCAAGTCGGTCACGTCGTTTGTTATCAGTCCGTTCCGTATATCCAGCGTCTCAAACTCCTGCGTGTCCACGTGAAAGATACTGATGCCGTCGCGTTGCGTCCCCACCCATATCGTATTGTCCTCGGGTACGGAAAGCAAAGTATTGTGTTCGTTCCCACTGATGTGCGAATTGTTGCGGTTGTAGACCGTAAAGTGTTTGCCGTCGAACTTGTTCAAACCAGCCTCGGTAGCAATCCAAACGCATCCCTGCCTGTCCTGTGTGATATCCACCACATAATTGTTGGACAAACCCTGCTCCACTCCCATCCGTTTCAGAATTAGATCATCCTGAAGTGCACGTACGGTCACAGGGAAGCACAAGATCAATACAAGGAACGATATAAGATAGCCGATTTTCTTCATCATTGTATTAAACAGATTAATTGTACCCAGCAAAAATAATGAAATAAGCCGAATGAAACAGGTTTTGCAAGTATTTTTCTACCTATTTTCATCAAAAAGCATGAAACCTCCTATACACATTTTTGGTGTGAAAGGAAGCATGAGACGCTGATTTCACAACAATCCTTTGGATTCCAGTAATCTATCAAAATAGTGAAAGCGTGAAACCATCTTTCAGGAAACAAGAATTCAGCAGAAATATAGAGCTGACCTGAACAAGCTTTCACCTTCGTCAACATCCCTACGAATAATGACCAACAACCGAAAACAGCCATTTCTGCAGCATAACTATGGACTTGAGCCACATAACTATGAACTTGAGCGATGTAACTATAAACTTTAGAAACGGCATTTTGACGAAAAAAATGATGTTTCCCAACGAAAAATTAGATGTTCATGCCTATCGAGTATATGTTCTGATTACAAAACATACACATCCTGCCCACAAGACATACGCATCCCGCTCACAGAATATGCACATTTTGTCCACAAAATATGCGCTTCCAATACAGAAGCACCTGTTTACCCCCTTCTCTCTTCCGCATCTTCAAGTCTTCTCAAATGTTAAAAACTACCAATAAGAAACAAATCACACAGGATAGAATAAAACGTCATTTGACATCTTTGAACAATTTTTCTATCCCATCTGCTTATTTCTTATAATACCTTTTTCTTTTCAAACGTCTACTTTTGACAGCGATTTAATTCTCACACAATTTTTAATTAAAATAAAATTAATGATGAAATCTAATTCTTGCAAAAACAATCGACGAGCCATGATGGCTCTGCTTCTTTGCACAGGATTCATTGCCATGCATCCCTTGGCAATGTCAGCTAAAGAAGAAGTTTCATCACTGAATGTGGTGCAACAGCAAAAAAATGTAAGTGGCGTTATCAAGGACTCAACTGGAGAACCTGTCATCGGTGCCAATGTCCGTGAAAAAGACAACCCCACCAATGGAACTATTACAGATTTGGATGGCAAATTCAATTTAAATGTAACTAATGCCACCAAATTGGAAATTTCCTTTATTGGGTACAAAACTGTTATTATAGACGCTATTCCTGGCAAGCCTGTCAATGTTACATTGGAAGATGATTCTGAAATGTTGGATGAAGTAGTTGTCGTAGGTTTCGGTACCCAGAAAAAAGTGAACCTGACCGGTTCGGTAGGTGTGGTAACAGCCGATGAGCTAAAAGAACGTCCCGTAACCAATGCTACGCAGGCTCTTCAGGGTGTAGTACCCGGATTGCAGATTACGCAAACCAACGGTAGTTTGGAAGACACGCCCAGTATCAATGTACGTGGTACAACTACCATCGGACAGGGAACAAGCGGCTCTCCGCTCGTTTTGATTGACGGCATGGAAGGTGACCTGAATACTATCAACCCGCAAGACATTGCCAATATCTCCGTTCTGAAAGATGCAGCTGCATCTTCAATTTATGGTTCACGTGCTCCGTTCGGTGTAATCCTGATTACAACCAAATCGGGCAGCAAAGAAGGAAAGACCTCCATCAACTACAACAACAGCTTCCGTTGGGGTACACCTATCAACATGAACCATTTGATGAGCTCCGTAGATTTTGCAGGCTGGATGAATGATGCTTTAACAAATGGAGGACAAGCTGTTCAATTTGATGCAGACAGAATGGCCGATATTGTAGCCTACCACAATGCAAGTCCATATAAACCAGGCCAACGAATTACCAGTGACGGTACTATCATGAGCGGTATCAGCGCAGGCGACAACGGATATTGGTTAGAAGCATATGCCAACGGTATAGATGATGTAGACTGGTATGGTGAAGTCTACAAGAAATGGACATTCTCCCAAGAACACAACTTCAGTGTCAGCGGTGGGACCAACAAGTTGAATTATTATGCTTCGTTTAATTTTTTGGATCAAGGCGGTTTCATGAAGTATGGCGAAGAAGGTCTGAAACGTTATAATGGAACAGCCAAGATCAGCTCACAAATTACCGACTGGCTGAAATTCAATTACACCATGCGTTTCACCCGTCAGGATTACAAGCGTCCTGCCACACTGACAAGTTCTCTGTATTCCGATATGGCTCGTCAGGGGTGGCCAGTTCTTCCTCTCTATGATCCCAATGGGTATTTCTATGATGCGCCGTCACCTGTTTTGGGTCTGGCAGAAGGAGGTGTTGATAAAACCCAGACAGACAACTCTTACCATCAGATTGGTCTGATTTTTGAACCTATCAAAAACTGGATTACGCATGTTGACTTCAATTACCATATCAAATCAGCCAACAGACATTGGGACAGCCAGATGAGATATAATCATGATGTCAACGGCAATCCGTATGTGTACAGCAATAGTTCCAATGTGCACGAAGATTACTACAAAGAGAACTATTACAACTTCAATGCATACACAGAATATACCTATAATCTCAATGACGCCCACAATTTCCATGTAATGGGTGGTTTCCAAGCAGAGAATCTGAAACAGACACAGTTTGGACTGCAAAGAAACGGTATCATGTTCTCTGGCAAACCCGAAGTGGACCTTACTACCGGCCTGGATTATTGGGGCAATGCAGTTACACCATCAACCAATGGGTCTAGAAATGAATGGGCTACAGCCGGCTTCTTTGCCCGTATCAATTACGACTATCAGGGCAAATACCTGATCGAGGCCAATGTACGTGCAGACGGTACTTCCCGCTTCAGAACAGGCAATCAATGGAAAACATTCCCTTCTGTTTCGGCAGGTTGGAACATTGCCAGAGAAAGTTTCTTCGAACCAATCAACGATCTGATTGGCACACTGAAGATACGTGCTTCTTACGGTTCGCTGGGTAACCAGAATACAACCAACTGGTATCAGACCTTCCAAACCATGACGGTAGGTTCTTCAGATGGTAGCTGGCTGATGAATGGAGTAAAACCGAATACCGCTACTGCTCCCGGACTGGTATCTACAACACTGACTTGGGAAACCATTGAATCATACAACATTGGTTTGGATTGGGGATTACTCAATAACCGTTTGACCGGATCGTTCGACTATTATATCCGAAACACTAAAGACATGGTGGGTAATGCTCCTGAACTTCCGGCCATTTTAGGTACTGCAGTTCCTGTAACCAACAATACCGACTTGCGCACTTCAGGATGGGAATTGTCAATTGGCTGGAATGACCGTCTGGACAACGGGTTGAACTATAGTGCCAAATTCAACATATCAGATGCACGTACAAAGATTACTCGCTATCCCAATAACCCGACCAATGCCATCAGCACCTACATTGAAGGACGTTACATCAACGAAATCTGGGGCTACGAAACCGTAGGTCTGGCCAAGACAGATGCTGAAATGCAAGCCCACCTCGCCACATTGCCCAACGGCGGACAGAATGCTTTGGGAAGCGACTGGAGAGCCGGTGACATCATGTATGCCGACCTGAACGGTGACGGAAAGATTTCCGGTGGTGCAGGTACACTGAACGACACAGGTGATATGAAGGTTATCGGTAACAGTACTCCACGCTACCTCTTCGGCCTTGACTTGAACGCCAGCTGGAAAGGATTTGACATCCGCGTATTCTTCCAGGGTGTGATGAAACGCGACTACTGGCAAGGAAGTACCTATTTGTTCGGTTCTGCCAGCAACGGACAATGGTGGGCTACCGGCTTGAGTCAGGTTCACGATTATTTCCGTGACGAGAACACATGGTCTGTCCAAAACGGTTATCAGTCTGTGAATACAGATTCTTACCTGCCTCGTCCGCTGTACAGCGACAAGAACCAGCAGTGTCAGACAAGATATCTGCAGAACGCAGCCTACATTCGCTTGAAGAACTTGCAAATCGGTTACACAATTCCGAAGAACATCACAACCCGCTGGGCCATCCAGAGCTTGCGCATATTCTTCTCCGGTGAAAATCTGTGGACAGGAACAAGCCTTGCTGACCAATTCGATCCTGAAACCATTTCAAGTTATAGTGGAAACTCTTACCCGTTGTCAAAGACATTGTCATGCGGTATAAATGTTACATTCTAAATTCGATTAAATTATGAAACTCAATAAACTTACCTATTTTTCAACAGTTTTATTGCTGTCTTCTTCATTGATATCGTGTGAGGATTTTCTGGACAAGGAACCCCCTTCATACGCAGTTCCTGAAGATTACTACTTAGCAGAAGACCAGCTTCAGGCCGTAGCCAACAAATTCTATTCTGACGGCTTGCTTCCCTCTCACGGTAACTGGAGTTACGGGACTTTCGGGACAGATAACAATACGGACAACCAGGCTGGCTTCACTGCGGACAACAAGTATACCACCGGACAATGGAAAGTTTCATTGGAAAACGGCAACTGGGCTTGGACCAATATCCGCAACATCAACTATTCACTGAATACGATTCTGAATAATTATGAAGCGGGAAAAATCAGCGGTTCAGATACAAATATCCGCCAATATATCGGAGAAATTTACTTCTTCCGCGCTTACTGCTACTTTGACATGCTGCAGAAGTGGGGAGACCTGCCTATCATCAAGGAAGCCTTACCCGATAATAATGAAATTTTGGTTGCAGCCAATCAAAGAAGTCCCAGAAATGAAGTTGCAAGATTCATTATCGAAGATCTGGACAACGCCATCGCTTACATGACAGACAATTTTGATGCTAAAAAGAATCGTTTGTCTTCGGATGTTGCCCAATTATTGAAGTCACGCGTAGCTCTGTTTGAAGCTTCTTGGCTGAGATACTTTAATAATACACCTTTTGTCCCGAACGGTGAAGGATGGCCGGGAAAAGCAAAAGATTATAATGCAAACTATCAATTCCCATCAGGCAGCATAGAAAGTGAAATCGAATATTTCTATACGATAGCAGCAGAAAGTGCTGAAGAAGTGGCTGAAAAATACAAAGGACGACTGACTCAGAACACAGGCTTAGTTCCCCAATCTGAATCAGATCCAGAGAATCCTTATTTCAGCATGTTCGGAAATACAGATATGTCAGGTTTCCCGGATGTACTCTTGTGGCGTGAATACAGTGAAGGTTTAGGCATTACCAACAATATCGAAATTGCTGTCGAGAAAGGCAATTACGGTGTAGGTTTGACTCGAAGTATGGTTCAAGGCTTTGTAATGGCAGATGGTAAGCCCATCTACGCAAGCCACAATGGCTTTACATTCAATGACGAGTCATTGGCTAACGTAAGAAAAAATGCAGATCCGCGTCTGTTCATCTTCCTGAAGGAGCCCTACCAAATCAACATGTTTAAGAACATGGATTCACAGAAAGACCATGGCGTAGAGATTGAGCCCTATCCCAGCATTTTGATTAGTGATGGTGAAAACGGCTATAGTACAGGTTACTCAATCCGTAAGGGTGGCACATTCGATAAAGCACTGACCGGTAACGGTGCCGGATATACAGGTTCCATCACTTTCAGAGCCACCGAAGCCTTACTGAATTACATGGAAGCCCAATATGAATTGACCAAGAATCTTTCTTCCGGCCATATTCTGGAATATTGGAAAGCTATCCGTACAGCTGCAGGATTTAAAGGAACCGCTATTGACCCGCAGACAACCATTGCCGCAACCGACATCAGCCAGGAAAAGCTGGATTGGGGATCTTATTCTGCCGGCGAACAGTTGACCGACCCCGTTCTTTACAATATCCGTAGAGAGCGCCGTTGCGAACTGATGGCCGAAGGACTTAGATGGATGGATCTGATCCGTTGGAGAGCATTGGATCAGATGATTGAGGAACCCTATATTGTAGAAGGATTCCACCTGTGGAACACAGAGATGCAGACATGGTATGAGGCAAGTGACATGATTGCGGATGGCAGTTCCTCAGCAACCGTATCCAGTCCGAGCTTAAGCGAATATTACAGACCCTATCAGAAGAATATGACAAGTGGTAATTTGTTCAAAGATGGGTATACTTGGCACATGGCACACTACCTGCAGCCGCTTCCCATCAAACAGTTCCAATTGACATCTTCTGATAACGCATCGCCCGAATTATCTCCGCTGTATCAGAATCCATATTGGCCAACTACAGCTGATATGCCTGCAGAGAAATAAAATTTCTAATCATAAAAGTAACTGGAGTTTCTCTCATGTAATGGGGAGCTTCAGTTACTTTTTTTATTTTTAAGTATCATGAAAGGCATTAAAATCTTATTCCTCATCATCCTCGCATTGCCGGCTATCCAGTCCATCCAAGCACAACATCATATTAAGAAGGGTATTCCAATGGATTCTATCCTATTAAGTGATCCTTGCATTCTCGCAGACCAGCAAACATCCATGTATTATATGACAGGTACAGGAGGAATGTTATGGAAAAGTAAAGATCTCAAATTGTGGGAAGGGCCTTACGCAATTGCTCAAACAGATCCCCATTCATGGATGGGGCCTAAACCAATGATCTGGGCAGCCGAACTTCATCCTTATCAAAACAAGTATTACTATTTTGCTACATTTACAAATCCTACTGTTAAAATAGACACAGTCAGAGGAAATGCAATAGAAAGAAGAGCTTGTCATATATTGGTAAGCGACAAGCCGGACGGTCCTTACCGCCCAATGCAAGATTCCATATACTTGCCGGCAAACAAGCCAACTCTCGATGGAACTTTTTGGATTGATACAGATGGAAAACCTTATATGGTTTATTGTTATGAATGGTTACAGAACTGGAATGGAACGATTGAAAAGATTGAATTAAAACCAGATCTCAGTGGTTCAGTCGGAGAAGGACAAGTATTATTCCGTTCAAATGAATGTCCATGGAGCCGTGAAATCAGCGAGGGAAAAGAAGGGCCAAACAAAGTTACCGACGGTCCTTACCTATTTCGCACAGAAACAGGCAGACTAGGCATGATTTGGACAAGCTGGATATATGACATTTATACACAAGGAGTTGCCTACTCAGAAAGTGGAACGTTAGATGGCCCTTGGATCCAAGAACCTCAACCTATCACACCACCTAATTTTGGCCATGGAATGCTTTTCAAAACCTTAGAAGGAAAATGGTTAATGTCTGTACATAGTCACAAAAACATCGATGGAACATATATTCGTGTTCCACACTTGTTTGAAGTAGACTTATCAGGTGATAAATTAATTGTCGGAGAAATCTATCAACCATAGAAAGGATACTCAACCAATAAAAAAACAATAACATTATGAAGAAATATGGATTAGCATCTATATGTGTGTATATCTACATTCTGTTATTTACAGCGTGTACACAACCTATATTAAAACCCATCCGTTCGGGCGAGATATGGCCGGACGACCGCGGCGTACACGTCAATGCACACGGAGGAGGCATGCTCTACCACGACGGTACCTATTACTGGTATGGTGAAAACAAGTCGGACACCACCAGCAAGGCTATGGTGGGCATCATGTGCTACTCTTCGAAAAACCTCACCGACTGGAAGAACGAAGGGGCCGTACTGCCCGTCGAGCTGAACGACACAACCAGTGACATCGCACAGGGTTGCGTTATGGAGCGTCCGAAGGTGATCTACAACGACAAGACAAAGAAGTTCGTCATGTGGTTTCACCTGGAACTGAAAGGGAAAGGTTATGCCGCCGCCCGCTCGGCCGTAGCCGTAAGCGACTCTCCGACAGGACCGTTCCGCTTCCTCCGCTCGGGACGAATCAATCCCGGCAAACTGCCCTTCAACATGACCGCCGAACAACGAGCCGTACTCGACACCCTGCAGGCCGAGCACTTCAAGGAATGGTGGACACCCCAGTGGTACGAAGCCATTGACAAAGGGCTCTTCCTGAAACGTGACCTGGAAGGCGGACAAATGGCACGCGACATGCAACTCTTCGTGGACGACGACGGAAAAGCCTACCACATCTATTCGTCGGAAGACAACCTGACCTTACAAATTGCCGAACTGAGCGAAGACTACCTGAGCCATACCGGCAAGTATACCCGCCTGGCACCGGCCGGACACAACGAAGCACCGGCCATCTTCAAGAAGGACGGCATCTACTGGATGATTACCTCGGGATGTACCGGTTGGGATCCCAACGAGGCACGCATGTTCTCCGCCCCCAGCATTTGGGGCCCCTGGACCAAGCATCCCAATCCCTGCATCGGACCCAAAGCCGAACTGACCTTCGGTGGACAGAGTACGTTCGTACTGAAGGTGCCGGGCAAGAAAGACGCCTACCTGTTCATGGCCGACATTTGGAGACCGAAAAGGCCGAGCGATGCACGCTACATCTGGCTGCCTATACAGTTCAAGGACGGAGTACCCTACATTGAATGGATGGACAGCTGGACACTGGACTTCTTCCAATAAGCCAAGCCGACAAAATCAAGAAATCCGCCTTCGCCCACACGGTGTAAGGCGGATTTTTCTTTATTATCTACACAAATATCGTTCATTGCATGATATTCTACCTATTTTTGAATGATTTGACTACCCTGTAACCATTGTTTATTCGTAAATTTGCGCAAACAAAAACTACATACATATACCATTCAGACATGAAAAACAAAATTCTTGCTTTCCTTTTATGCCTGTCGGCCTTGACTCCCGCCTTTGCGGAGAAGATCGAAGAAAAAGACTTGGCAGCCTATCTCTTCGTTTACTTCACCGGCAACCACATCAGCCAGGAGGCCGTATGCTATGCCGTCAGCATGGACGGATATACCTACTGGGCACTGAACGACAACAAACCGGTCATCGATTCCAAAGTCATCAGCTCGACCGGCGGCGTACGCGACCCGCACATCCTGCGTTGTGAAGACGGAAAAACATTCTATATGGTAGTGACGGACATGGTGTCGGACAACGGATGGGATTCCAACCGCGCCATGGTGCTGCTGAAATCGACCGACCTGGTAAACTGGTCGCACTCGGTCATCAACATGCAGAAACGCTACGAAGGCCAGGAAAGGCTGAAACGCGTATGGGCTCCCCAAACGATTTTTGATCCCGAAGCCAAAAAATACATGGTCTATTGGTCGATGAAATACGGTGACGGCCCCGACGTCATCTATTATGCCTATGCCAACGAAGACTTTACCGACCTGGAAGGCGAACCCAAGCCGCTGTTCGTTCCGGCCGAAAAGAAATCGTGCATCGACGGAGACATTGTCTACAAAGACGGCATCTACCACCTGTTCTACAAGACGGAAGGACACGGCAACGGCATCCGGGTAGCTACCACAAACTCCCTGACCTCCGGCCAATGGAAAGAGGATCTGGAATACAAGCAACAGACCAAGGAAGCAGTGGAAGGCGCCGGCACCTTCAAGCTGATAGGCGAGGACAAATACATCCTGATGTATGACGTCTACATGAAAGGTGCCTACCAGTTTACGGAAACTACCGACCTGGAGCATTTCAAGGTCATCGACCACGACGTCAAGATGAACTTCCACCCACGCCACGGCACCATCATCCCCATCACCCGAAGCGAACTGAAGCGCATCACCGACCAGTGGGGCAAGCCGGCCGAACTGGGCGAATTGCCCAACAACCCCGTACTCCCCGGCTTCCATGCCGACCCCGAAATCATTTACTCCAACCTGACCGGCAAATATTACATCTACTCCACCACCGACGGCCAGCCCGGATGGGGCGGATGGTACTACACCGCCTACTCGTCAAGCGACCTGAAGGACTGGACCTACGAAGGCATCGTGCTCGACCTGAAGTCCGACCAGGTGTCCTGGGCCGACGGCAACGCCTGGGCCCCTGCCATCGAGGAGAAGAAAACCAAAGACGGCTACCGCTACTACCTGTACTTCAGCGGCAATCCGAAGAACGGAGGCGGCAAGCAGATTGGCGTCGCCACGGCCGATTCGCCTACGGGTCCCTTCACCGACCTGGGGCATCCGATGATTACCGAATCGCCCACAGGAGGCGGCCAGCAGATTGACGTGGACGTCTTTACTGACCCCGTCTCGGGCAAGTCCTACCTGTACTGGGGCAACGGATACATGGCCGGCGCCGAACTGAACAAGGATATGGTTTCCATCAAGAAGAAAACGCTGAAGGTACTGACACCCGAAGGCGGCACGTTGCAGGACTATGCCTACCGCGAAGCACCCTACGTGTTCTACCGCAACGGGCTGTACTACTTCATGTGGTCGGTGGACGACACCGGCTCGGCCAATTACCACGTGGCCTACGGCACGGCCAAGTCGCCCCTGGGGCCCATCCAGGTGGCTTCCGACCCCATCGTCACCCTCCAGGACCCTGAACTGGAAATCTATGGGCCAGCCCACAACTCGGTCATCTGCAAGCCCGGCACAGACGAGTGGTACATCGTCTACCACCGCATCAACAAGCATTACCTTGACAAGAGCCTCTCGCCCGGCACACACCGCGAAGTGTGCATCGACCGCCTGGAATTCAATGAAGACGGCACCATCAAACGGGTGAAGCTGACGAAATGAGCCACAAATTATCAATATTCAAATAGATTATACCAATATCATGAGAAGAGTAGCAAGCATCGCCCTCTCCCTCCTCCTGGCCGCAGGCATAGCCGGCGGGATGACGTCGTGTTCACAAAAGACGACAGGTACGTTCGAGGCGGGAAAAGGCACGTTTCTCCTGAACGGGAAACCCATGGTGGTGAAAGCCGCCGAAATCCACTATCCGCGCATCCCCGAGCCTTACTGGGAGCAGCGCATCGAGTCGTGCAAGGCACTGGGTATGAACACCATCTGCCTCTATGTGTTCTGGAACCTGCACGAACAGGAAGAAGGCAAGTTCGACTTCACGGGCAACAAGGACATCGCCAAGTTCTGCCGCCTGGCACAGAAGCACGGCATGTACGTCATCGTACGCCCGGGTCCCTATGTATGTGCCGAATGGGAAATGGGCGGTCTGCCCTGGTGGCTCCTGAAGAAACAGGATGTACAACTCCGTTCGCTCGATCCCTACTACATGGAACGTGTAGGCATCTTCATGAAGGAAGTAGGTAAGCAGTTGGCCGACCTGCAGATTACCCGCGGCGGAAACATCATCATGGTGCAAGTGGAGAATGAATTCGGTTCCTATGGTACCGACAAACCGTACGTATCGGCTATCCGCGACTTGGTGCGCGAAGCAGGCTTTACAGATGTACCTCTCTTCCAATGTGACTGGAGCTCGAACTTCACCAACAACGCCCTGGACGACCTGCTTTGGACAGTAAACTTCGGTACCGGTGCCAACATCGAAGAGCAGTTCAAGAAACTAAAGGAACTGCGCCCCGAAACGCCACTGATGTGCAGTGAGTTCTGGAGTGGATGGTTCGACCACTGGGGACGCAAACACGAAACGCGCGACGCTGCCACCATGGTGAGCGGCATCAAGGATATGCTTGACCGCAACATCTCCTTCAGCCTCTACATGACTCACGGAGGTACGACCTTCGGCTGGTGGGGCGGCGCCAACAACCCCGCCTACTCGGCCATGTGCAGCTCCTACGACTACGACGCACCCATCAGCGAAGCTGGCTGGCTCACGCCGAAGTACTACCAGCTGCGCGACCTGCTGCAACAATACCTGCCCGCCGGACAGACCCTGCCCGAGCCTCCCGAAGCCTTCCCAGTCATCAAGGTACCGGCCATCACCGAATGGGAGGTAGCCCCCTTGTTCGACAACCTGCCCGAACCCAAGCAGACAGAAAGTGTGAAGCCGATGGAACAGTTCAACCAAGGCTGGGGAAGCATCCTCTACCGCACAACGCTGAAGGAAGACATTTCGGGTACACTCCATTTGGACGAAATGCACGACTGGGCACAAGTCTTTGCCGACGGCCAGCTGCTGGGACGCCTCGACCGTCGCCAGGGCGAGTTTACCCTTTTGCTGAAGTCACCCCTGAAGAAGGGTACCCAACTAGACATCCTAGTGGAGGCTATGGGCCGTGTGAACTTTGACAAGTCCATTCACGACCGCAAAGGTATCACCGAGAAGGTGGAAGTCATCACTGACGGAAAGGCTACCGAGCTGAAAGACTGGTCTGTATATAGTCTGCCACCCTTCTATGAGTTTGTCAGCAACAAAAACTATCAGAAAGGACAAGCTGTGAACGGCCCTGCCTACTACCGCGCCACTTTCCACCTGGATAAGACGGGCGACACCTTCCTTGACATGCAGACATGGGGCAAGGGTATGGTTTGGGTGAACGGACATGCTATGGGCCGCTTCTGGGAAATCGGTCCCCAACAGACACTCTACATGCCCGGATGCTGGCTGAAAGAAGGTGAAAACGAAATCATCGTTCTCGACCTGAAAGGCCCTGCCGAAACAAAAGTAGTCGGCCTCGAAAAGCCTATCCTCGACATGCTCCGCACACAGGCTCCCGAGACACATCGCAAGGACGGACAGAATCTGAAGCTCAACGCCGAAAAGCCCGTCCACAAGGGTACCTTCAAGCCGGGCAACGGCTGGCAGGAAGTGAAGTTTGCTACCCCCACACAGGGACGCTACTTCTGCCTGAATGCCATGTCCAACTATGACGGAAATAACATCGCCTCCATCGCCGAGTTCGACGTGCTCGACGCCAACGGCAAGCCCGTTTCGCGCGAGAACTGGAAGATTGTCTATGCAGACAGCGAAGAGACCCGCAGCGGCAATCGTACGGCCGACAAGATATTCGACCTGCAGGAGAGCACCTTCTGGCAGACGGTGGACAACACCGCCTTCCCCCATCAGGTGGTCATCGACCTGGGCAAGGACTACAACGTGAGCGGCTTCCGCATGCTGCCCCGTGCCGAAAAGGGTGCGCCGGGCCTCATCAAGGACTATGCCGTCTACGTCAAGGCAACGGATTTCAACTATTGATTTGAGATACAACAACTGGTAATTTAGGGTTTTGAGAGGGGATGTGCCACGCGATGTGACGCATCCCCCTTTTTTTATCCCCGCAACACGTATCCCTTCTTCATGAGCGACTCAATCCTGACCGACGGGTCGTTCTTCAACGCCTTGCGCAGGTAGGTGATCTGCACGTTCAGTGCCAGAGAGTTGACATAGGAAGCCGCACCCCACACGGCTTCGAGCAGGCGGTCGCGAGAGACAGCCTGATTGACATTCAGGGCCAGCAGACGGAGGATGTCCGCCTGGCGCGAAGTAATGAGCACCTTGCTGCTGGCCGTGCGGAGCTCGTTGGTGTTGTAGCTGAACACAGTGTTGCCGAAGCGGTAGGTCTCCTCCTCCACCGTCTCCTCCAGCTGGAGGGCGAAGCGCTCGCGGATGCGGGCAATGAGCTCTTCGGGGTAAAAGGGCTTGGCCAAGTAGTCGTTGGCGCGGAGGCTGAAGCCCTGCAGGCGATCGGCCTTGTCGCTGCGGTCTGAGAGGAAGAAGATGAGGACGTGCTTGTCCGCCTCGCGGATGCGGGCCGCCACTTCGAAACCGTTCAGCTCGGGCATGTTGATGTCGAGCAGCACCAGGTCGGGCTTGACCAGGGGGAACTGCTCCACGGCCATACGGCCGTTTCCGACGTAGGTCACTTCATAACCTTCCTGCTCCAAGAAGCGTTTCAGGAGCAGGGAATATTTCAGGTCGTCGTCAGCAAAAAGAATCTTCAAGGGTTTCATAATCATCCATTCATTGAGGTATAGTGACGGTCACCGTTGTCCCCTGCCCCGGCTGGCTCTGCAGGTCGACGGTGCCGGCATGCGCTTCCACGAGCAGCTTCACATAGCTCAGGCCCAGGCCGATGCCGGGTACGGAGCGGTCGGGCAAGCTGGTGCTGCGATAAAATTTGTCGAACACACGGGCCTGCTCGGCGGGTGGGATACCAATGCCGTTGTCGGCCACCGTGAGGGTGAAGCGATGCCCGTCCAGCGCGCCGGTGACAGTGATGTGAACGGAGTCGCCCGAATACTTCACGGCATTCTCCAGCAGGTTGCTCAGGATGTTGCAGAGGTGCATGGGGTCGGCCGTCACGGGGAGCGAGGGCGGGAAGTGGGTCTCGAACGTCACGAGCTTATGGTCGGGGATGTGCAGCTGGCGGAGGGTCTTCTCGGCCATCGGGCGGAAGTCGAAGGTGCGGAGGCTGAGCGGCGTGCGCTCGTCGTCGGCCCGCGTCATGTCGCGCAGCTTCTGGAGGTAGGCCGAAAGGTTGTCCACCTCGACGATGGAGTCGTCCACCACCGCATCGGTGGCCTTCGTGTCGGCACGGAGGGAGGGGTCGGACAGGTAGGCCAGGCACATCTTCAACGTCTGTACGGGACGCTTCAGCTCGTGTATCATGGTGCTCACAAAGCTGCGGCGCAACTCGTCCACCCGCCGCTGCTTCAGGATGGTCTTGATCTGGAAGAGCAGGCACACGGCCAACAAGGCTATCATCAGCAGGCTGCCCGCCAGCTGGCCGCCCATGCGGAGCAGCAGCATGTGGCAGGGGATGCGGACATCGACCTCGACCAGCTGGCGCTTCAGGGGATTGTAGGGATAGACCACCTGCGCCAGCGGCCGGAGCAGGGAGCCGCCGGAGTGCAGGGTGGCTTCCCACTGGTAGAGGCTGTCGGCGGCGGTAGTGCTCAGGCGGGTGCTGAAGGTGACGTCCGGCAGGGTGGCGGCTACGATGGAGTCGAACGGATGGAGGTCGAACGGATGGGACAACTCCAGACGCATCAGGTCGGCCAGATACATCATGTTGAGGCGTTCGTACTGCCGCTTGTCGCCCATCAGGACGACCGAGTCGGTGCAGAGCACGGTACTGTCGGCCAGCAGGCGGGATACATTCACGCCTGCCGCCCCTGTCTGTGCCGGGGTGAAGTCCGTCAGCGTGTCCTGCGTCTCCGCTCCCAGGCGCTGCACCAGGTAGATGCGCGTGCTCTCCTGCCCCGTCAGCGAGTCGGTACGGTTGTCCCAGTTGACGTTGGTGTTGTACCACTGCACGGCCTTCTGTTCGCCCAGGGGGCGGGGCTCCTGCCAACGCAGGGTGTTGTAGCTCACCACGGCTTCGGACACCTGCCGCAGCACTTCGCGTCCGTAGGCCTCGTTGGTATATTGATAGTGGCTCCACAACCAGTAGCCCTGCCCCGCCCCGATGAGGAGCATGGAGGTCAGAGAGAGTAGCCAGATAATCTTGATGCGTCGTTCCATCGTTCACTCGTTTTTCCGCAGGCAAAGATAAGCCTTTCGCCCGTACACAAGGTTCGCGCGAGGCCGATATTTCCGCCGCCGTAATATTTCCGTAATAACTTCCTGCGCCCGCTTCCGCCCCTTCCGCCTATCTTCGTGGCAGAAAAACGAACTGAATGTTTCACCCTCTAAACCATTACAGACATGAAAACCAGACACATTCTTCTCTTCGCCCTGAGCCTCGCCGCCACGGCTGCCCAGGCACAGATGAGCATCAAGATTTCTACCGGGCAAACCTTTCGCAAAGACACCATCGACCACAAGGTGCTGACCGTACAATACGGGCTGGATGCCCTGACCGACCTCAGCAAGCCCGACGCACGGATGCAGGAAACCCTGCGGCTGGACATCGGGCGGCAGGCGTCGCGCTTCTACAGCTACACGGCCTTCGTGGCCGACTCCGTCCTGGCTGCCGACATGGCCAACGGCGCTTCCTCCGAGCTGATAGCCCAGCACGCCAACCAGTACCAGAGCCAGTGGAGCGAACAGACTTTCAAAAACTATCCCGCCGGGCGGGTGACGACGCTGGACGAACTGGCGGGCGACATCTGCCGCCTGCGTTGCGAGGAGCCCGCGGAGAAGCCCCGATGGACGCTGACGCAGGACACACTGACCCTGCTGGGCTACCGTTGTACACACGCCACGACGCAGTTCAAGGGTCGGCAATGGTCGGCCTGGTACACGACGGACATCCCCGTGAGCGAAGGTCCGTGGAAGCTCTGCGGCCTGCCGGGCCTGATTCTGAAAGCTGAAGACGACGAGGGCCACTACCGCTTCATGGCCGACGGCCTGGAGCAGAGCCACGGCACGGAGCCCATCCTCTTCGGCGGCAAGGACTACCAGCCGGTTGACCGGAAGCAGTACGACAAGATGCAGAAGCGCTTCGCCGCCGACCCCGTGGGCTTTATCACCGGCATCATGCCCAACGTGAAGATTACCGTCCGGGACAATCACGGCAACAACACCAAGAACCCCAAGGACATGCCCTACAATCCCATCGAACGGTAAAGGAGGCCACCGATGAAGATACTCATATTCTCTCTCACTCTGACACTGGCGTTCGGCCTGGCGCGGCCTCTGCGGGCACAAGACGTGCTCCAAGGCCGCGTGACCGACGCCGAGACCTCCCGCCCGCTCAAGGCGGTGATGGTGAGCGTACTGCGCGACAGCATGACCATCGACTATACCCTGACCGACGCCGACGGACGCTACTCCCTGCCCTGGCGCCACAAGGGCACCCTGCAAGTGAGCGCCTCGATGCTGGGCTACGGACGACAGACGCGCGACGTCGGCAAAGGCGGCCGGCTGGACTTCGCCCTGCGCACCGAGAGCATCGTGCTCCGCGAGGTGGAGATACGCCCCGGGCGCATCAGCAGCCGGCGCGACACCGTGCGCTACAACCTGGCCGACTTCATCACGGAGAAGGACACCCGCGTCCGCGACGTGCTGAAGCGTCTGCCGGGCATCGACGTGAAGGAGAACGGCACCGTGACCTACAAGGGCAAGGCCATCGACCACTTCCTCGTGGAGGGGATGGACGTGACAGGCGGACGCTACAACCAGGTGAACAACAACCTGGACGCACGGGCGGTGAAGTCAGCCGAGCTGATGGAGAACTACCAGTCCGTCCGCGCCCTGAAGGGAAAGATAGACTCCGAACAGGTGGCCCTGAACCTGCGGCTGGACGAGAAGGCGCGCGACCAATGGTTCCCCTACCTCCAAGCGGGCGGCGGACTGACCCAAGACGCCGACGGACACCCCGCCCCCCTGTGGGAAGGCACCCTGAGCGCCCTGCAACTGGGACGCGGACGGCAGAGTATCTTCGCCCTGAAGACCAACAACACGGGGCGCGACCTGAGCGACGAACAGGCCCTCCTGACCACAAACATACCCGAAGCCGCCTCACTCCCCTCACTGCTCGACCTGCCGGCTTTCAGCGCCCCGCTGGACACCCGCCGCACGTTGTTCAACGAAACCTGGACGACCAACTCCAACCGCATGTACCGCCGCGACGACGAACGCACCCTGCGCGTACAGGCCGACTATACCCACGACTTCGTCCACCAGGAACGGGGCAACAGGCAGACCTACTACCAGGCGGAGGACACCGTCAACCTCTCGGAAGAGGCTGACTACCGCCTGCGCACCGACGCCCTGCACGCGGCCCTGGCCTACGAGGACAACACCCCGACGTACTACCTGACCGAACGCCTGGAGCTGGACGCCGCCCGCAACCGCAGCCACGCCTCCCGGCTGGGACAAGGCATCGAGACCTCCACCCTACAGGCCCGCAACTACCTGAACTACCTGAAAAGCCAGGGCGAGCGGACGTGGGAGCTGACTTCAGACGTACAGATGTCCCTGCTTCCCTCCGCCCTGACCCTGGCTACGGAGCGCGACGACTACACCCAGCGAAGCCTCCACACCCGCCACACGGCCAGCTACCTGCGCAAGCGCAACGGCTTCAGCCGCCGCCTGGNCCTGCGCCTCGTCCTGACCATCGGAAAGGTGGACATACAACTGGGCGGCGAGCACTACCGCAACGCCCTGGCCGACGGCACGCATCTGAACGTCCTCCTGGCCGATGCCTCGCTCACATGGAAGCACGACCGCTGGCGGGTGGAGGCCTGCCTCAACAACCTGTTCAACAAAAAGACCTACGCCTACACCACGTACACGGCCACACAGAGCCGCACCGACTGGCTACGCATCCGGCCCCGCGAACTCTCCGTCAAAGTGGGATATCAGTTTTGAAAGGAAGAAATCTATACAAAGGAGTACACCAGCATCCCCACGACCGTAGCGCCCCCCACGGCCACCGGCACCCACAGCTGGCACGGATGCTCGGGACGACTGTACCTGCAGATTTT
The DNA here is from genome assembly GCF_900128475.1 of Mediterranea massiliensis. GTDB lineage: Bacteria > Bacteroidota > Bacteroidia > Bacteroidales > Bacteroidaceae > Bacteroides > Bacteroides massiliensis_E. The sequence continues at coordinate 709,072 of NZ_LT635836.1, forward strand.
CTGAAAGAGGCCGTAGCAGAGGCTGGCCCCCACGAAGCCCAGCACGGCACCCGCCAGCAGGTCGCCCGGATAGTGGACGCCCAGGTAGGCACGCGAGTAGCACGTCACCAGCACCCACGCCAGGATGAAGGCCGAGAGCAGCCGGCTACGGAAGAGGTAGACCAGGAAGAAGGCCAGGCCGAAGGTGTTGGCCGCATGGCACGAAGGGAAGCCGTAGCTCCCGCCCCGATAGCCGTTGACGATGTGAACCATGGCCGAGAGCGGGTTCTCCAGATTGGAGGGGCGCAGGCGGGCCACTTCGGGGCGGATGAGCGAAGCCCCCACCTGGTCGGCAAAGACGATGGTGAGCGCGATGGCCACCGCACACCCCACGGCCACCTGCCAGCGCAGGTTGCGCCCGATGACGTAGAGCAGCGAGGCATACAGGGGTATCCATATCCACTTGCCGCTGAAGGCGTACATGAACGTGTCTGCCCAGGGGGCATGCCATCCGTTGATGGCCAGGAGGCAGGCATTGTCGGCCTCGATGAGGGATGAGAGGAATTCGGTCACAATCGTATGTTCTTTTAAGTGTGTATCAAGCATTCAGAGAGACTGACCCGTCACAGGCGCGCCAGGTCGTCGTAGAGCTTCTGCAGGTAGGCCTTGCCCGAGCGGAGCACCTCGTCGGCCTCAGCGCCCTGGCTGGAGACGAGGCGGCCGGCCTGGTTGTCGAACACCGCCTGCGAGCCGTTCCACTGGAGCCCGAAGGCGTCGGGAAAGGTGAAGAAGGCAAAGTGGGGCGCGGCGGGGTTCATCAGATCCTTGCTGAAGGTGAACCGGCCGTGGGGCAGGCCCAGCTGGGCCAGCAG
>NZ_LT635837.1:0-99385 GCF_900128475.1 Mediterranea massiliensis
AAGGAGGATTGCTTATGGTATTGTTGGCTGTGAATTTTGACAATCTGCACCAGATCCTGCAAAGTCTGTACACGGACATGATGCCGCTCTGTTCGCAGATGACCGGCGTGGCCAAGGGCCTTGCCGGATTGGGAGCCCTCTTTTATGTGGCGTATCGTGTCTGGCAGTCACTGGCCAGGGCCGAACCTATTGACGTGTTCCCTTTGCTGCGTCCGTTTGCTCTGGGTATCTGCATCATGTTTTTTCCGACCATCGTGCTGGGTACGCTCAACAGCATTTTGTCACCCGTCGTGACCGGAACGCACAGGATTCTGGAGACGCAAACCTTTGACATGAATGAGTATCGGCAGCAGAAGGACAAGCTGGAGATTGAGGCGATGCGGAGGAATCCCGAGACGGCCTACCTGGTGGACAAGGAGGCTTTTGACAACAAACTGGATGAACTGGGAGCTCTGGACGCTATCGAGGCTTGCGGTATGTATGTGGACCGTGCCATGTACAACATGAAGAAGTCCGTGCAGAATTTTTTCCGTGAGCTGCTGGAACTGATGTTCAATGCGGCCGCGCTTGTAGTGGACACGCTAAGGACATTCTTCCTGATTGTCCTTTCCATTCTCGGACCGATTTCCTTTGCCATTTCGTGCTGGGACGGCTTTCAGGCCTCGCTGAGCCAATGGTTTGTCCGCTATATCAGCATCTATCTGTGGCTGCCCGTCTCTGATCTTTTCAGCAGCGTGCTGGCACGCATACAGACCCTGATGCTTCAGAGGGACATCGAGCAGCTGTCCGACCCCAACTTCATTCCGGACAGTTCCAATGCCGTGTACATCACGTTCCTGATTATCGGCATCATCGGGTATTTCACGATTCCGACCGTGGCCAACTGGATTGTTCAGGCCGGTGGAGGTGCAGGAAATTACGGCAAGAACGTAAATCAGGCTGCTTCCAAGACAGGCTCCATTGTGGGCGGTGCCGCAGGTGCTACTGTAGGAAATGTGGCCGGAAGACTAATCAAGTAACAATCATAAAACGAATAAGAATGGAATTCAAATCATTGAAAAATATCGAGACCAGCTTCCGGCATCTGCGCCTGTTCGGAATAGTCTATCTGGGTGTCTGCACCCTGCTTGTGGGCTATTCCGTGTGGAAGGCATACAGTTTTGCCGAAGCCCAGCGCCAGAAGATCTATGTGCTGGATGAGGGGAAGTCGCTCATGCTCGCCCTCTCGCAGGACCTGGAGCAGAACCGTCCCGTAGAGGCAAGGGAACATGTCAGACGTTTCCATGAGCTGTTCTNTTGTATCGGGGGCAGGCTGCGCGGCCTTTGTGACAGACTCACACCCCGTCAGAGGGCAATCGCCGTCATCGTGATGGTTTCCCTTTTCGCGCTGGTGAATTTCTACATGATTTTCCGTGCGATTTATGACATCGGACGGGAGGATGCCCGGCAGGACATCATCAGGATAACCCCGCTTGAGGTTCCCGACTTTGTGCCTGCGGATACCCTCTCCGATATGAAAGTCCGTGAGATGGAAGAGTTTTTTAACCAGTTCAACAAGTAAGATTATGAGTACAGATGCAGAAAAATTGAAACAGAAGCAGAAAATCAGGAAATATCTGGTTTTCACAGGCATGTTCCTGCTGTTCCTCGGGTGCATGTGGCTAATTTTCGTCCCGTCCGAAAAAGACAGGCAGGAGGCGGAAAGGAAGACGGGCTTCAATGCCGAACTTCCCGATCCGAAAGGTACGGGTATAGAGGCGGACAAGATGGCTGCCTATGAGCAGGCAGACATGATTCGCCGGCAGGAGGAGAAGAAGCGTACGCTGGCCGACTTCTCCGCCCTGACCGATGGACACAGACAGGATAATGTCCCGGAAACAGAACCGGCGCAGGACATTGCAAGTGAAAATGAAAGCCGTGCGTACAATTCAGGAGGAAACGGCAGGACGGGAGCCTTCGCCTCTTCAGCCTCGGCTTACAATGACATCAACGCCACTCTCGGTAGTTTTTACGAGAGTCCTGAGGAAGACCCGGAAAAGGAAGCCCTGAAAGCAGAGGTGGAACAGCTCCGACAGGCTGCCGCAGCGCAGACGGCCGGACCGAGCTACGAGGAACAGGTGGCTCTGCTGGAGAAGTCCTATGAACTTGCCGCCAAATATATGCCTTCGGGCGGCAGCACGGGAACAGCGGACAGTCAGGAGACGGAAAGTCCCTCAAGGGAGAGGAAGGCGAAAGCCGTTCCCGTCGGGCTGGTGTCCTCTCCGGTCGTGTCGTCCCTTCCTCAGCCTCTTACCGATTCGGTACAGTTCGCGAGGCTGCTTTCCGGTGCTGATATCGGCTTCCATACGGCTGTGGGCAGTGCCGGGACACAGATGGCGAGGAATACCATACGGGCCTGCGTGCATGGCGACCAGACCATTATCAGCGGACAAAGCGTGCGTCTCAGGCTGCTGGAGGCCATGCGTGTGGGAAGACATGTGCTTCCCCGCAATACCCTGCTGACCGGTGAGGGACGTATCCAGGGCGAGCGGCTTGGCATTGAAATCCTGCAGGTCGAATATGACGGCAATGTCATTCCCGTGGAACTGACCGTGCTGGACAGTGACGGACAGGCCGGGATATTCATTCCCGGTTCGACGGAAGCGAATGCGGTAAGGGAAGTGGCTGCCAACATGGGACAGAATCTCGGCACGACCATCTCCATCACCAACCAGTCGGCAGGCGACCAGCTTCTCTCCGAGCTTGGACGAGGGGCCATACAGGGCGTGTCGCAGTACATCTCCAAAAAGATGCGCGAGGAGAAGGTACACCTCAAATCAGGCTACGGACTGATGCTTTATCAGAACAACAATCAATAACCCATTAAAACAGTAAAGACATGAAAAAGATTCTTTTGATGCTTGCCCTCGCAAGCGGCGTTGCAAGTGCACATGCACAGTCGGCTGATACCACGACCGTAAATGATTTGACCCTGAAGGCGGATATCTATCCGCAGCAGGAGGACGGCGACCTCTATCACGGGCTGTCCAGAAAGCTCACCTTTGACCGGATGATTCCGCCTTACGGTCTGGAAGTGACGTATGACAAGACGACCCATATCATCTTTCCCTCGGCTGTCCGTTACGTGGATCTCGGTTCTCCGAATCTGATTGCGGGCAAGGCGGACGGTTCTGAGAATGTAATCAGGGTAAAGGCTACCAGAAAGAATTTCCGTGAGGAGACCAACATGTCGGTGATTACCGAAAGCGGAAGTTTCTACACCTTCAATGTGAAGTATGCCGATGAGCCTCTGCTGCTCAACATCGAGATGGCCGATTTTGTTCATGACGGCAGCGAGGTGAACCGCCCGAACAATGCCCTTGACATCTACCTGAAGGAACTCGGCAGCGAGTCGCCCAAGCTGGTACACCTTATATCCAAGGCCATCCACAAGGATAACAGACGTCATATCAAGCATATCGGGAGCAAGGCGTTCGGCATCCAGTACCTGCTGCGCGGGCTCTATACCCATAACGGGCTGCTCTATTTCCACACCCAGGTGAAGAACACGTCGAATGTGCCTTATGAGGTGGATTTCGTGACGTTCAAGATTGTGGACAAGAAGGTACTCAAGCGTACGGCTATCCAGGAGCAGGTGATATTTCCACTGCGTGCCTACAACTATGCCACGGCTGTCGCCGGAAAGAAGGATGAGCGTACTGTCTTTGTCTTTGACAAGTTCACTATTCCCGCCGACAAGATGCTGGTGGTGGAGATGCACGAGAAGAGCGGAGGCCGTCACCAGACCTTCACCGTGGAGAGTGAGGACATCGTGAGAGCGAGGGTGATCAATGAACTTAAAGTGAAATGACCATGAAGAAGTATTTGTTTCTTTTTGCCGTATGCGTATCGCTTGCCCTGTCATCGGGGCAGGCATACGCCCAGCGTTACCTTCCGGGAATGAAGGGCGTGGAACTCAGGGGAGGCTTTGCCGGAAACCTGAAATCACCGGTTGACTGGTACACGGGCTTTGCCGTGTCGGGATATACGAAAAGGGCCAACCATTGGGTGGCTGGCGTGGAATATCTGCTGAAGAACTACGGCTATCGCGGGACCTTCGTTCCACGGGCCCAGTTTACTGCCGAGGGTGGCTATTACTTAAAGTTCCTGTCCGACCCGGCGAAGATATTCTTCCTTTCTGTCGGCGGTTCTGCCCTGGTGGGATATGAGACATTGAACTGGGGAGAAAAGGTTCTGTATGACGGTTCCATGCTTTCCCACCGGGATGCCTTCGTCTATGGCGGAGCCCTGACGCTGGAGCTGGAAAGCTATGTGACGGACCGTATCGTGCTGCTTGCCCATGTGCGCGAACGAGTGCTATGGGGCAGTTCTTTGGGAAAGTTCACGACACAGTTCGGGCTTGGAGTCCGTTTCATCATCAATTAGACGCCTATGGATATAGAGATGATAAGAGGCATTCCCATTGAGGAATTCCTGTCCCATTTGGGACATGAGCCGGTCAGAAGGCACGGCGACGAATGCTGGTATCTCTCTCCGTACCGTGAGGAAAGGACACCTTCGTTCCATGTGAACACCCGTAAGGGTGTATGGCATGACTTCGGCACCGGACATGGAGGCGACATCTTCACCCTTGCGGGGGAGCTTTCAGGAAGTGACGGCTTCATGGCGCAGGCGAGGTTCATCGCCGGAGTATATGGAGGAACTATACCTGAATATGTCGGACAGAAAAGAGAAAAGGAATGTGTCAGGACAGAAATGCGCAAGGAGCCTTCCCGCTTCGAGGAGGTGGTTTGCGGTCCCTTGCGGTGTAATACACTGCTCGGCTATCTGAAAGGACGCGGTATTCCAGAGGAAATCGCCCGTGCAGAGTGCGAGGAAATACGGTTCCGTCTGTACGGCAAGCGGTATTTCGCCGTCGGTTTCAGGAATATGGGAGGAGGCTATGAACTGCGGACCAGATTCATGAAATGGTGTCTGCCGCCCAAGGACATTTCCCTTATCCGCAACGGCTCGCTTACCTGTAACCTTTTTGAGGGTTTTATCGACTTTCTTTCATGGAAGGTACTCGGCATCAGCCGCGGTGAGGATTATCTGGTCCTCAATTCGGTGGCCCTGCTTGAACGCTCGTTTCCTTATCTGGACAATTACGGGAAGATCCGGTGCTATCTGGACAATGATGATGCCGGAAGAAGGACGCTGGCCGTCCTTCGGAAACGCTACGGTGACAGGATTGACGACTGTTCCGACCTGTATGCCGGATGCAAGGACCTGAACGAATACCTGGAAAGTAATTTTCCGCCTGAACAGTAATTTTTTATAAACCGTTAAAACAAGAAATGAATATGAAACCGATTATGAACAGAAAAGGGCTGTATGCCCTTGTATGCGCCCTGATGGGCCTGACCTTTGGTATGCTGACCTCGTGCAGCGATGACCTTGACGTGCAGCAGTCCTACCCATTTACGGTGGAGACGATGCCGGTTCCCACACGTATTGTGAAGGGTGAAACCGTGGAAATCCGCTGTGAACTGAAACGTGAAGGACGGTTCTCCGACGCCCGATATACCATCCGTTATTTCCAGCCGGACGGTGAAGGCAAGCTGCGCATAGACGACGGGATGGTGCTGCTGCCCAACGACCGTTATCCTCTGGACAGGGAGGTGTTCCGCCTTTATTACACTTCCGAGTGTGAGGACCAGCAGAGCATTGACATCTATTTTGAGGACAACAGCGAGCCGGCACAGCTTTTCCAGCTGACCTTCGATTTCAACAATAAAACAGAGAACGAGGATACCGTGGTTACTTCCGGCGGCAAAGAACTGCCTGTCGTCATCGTATCACAATGAACCTGACCTGCCTATGGGAATAAGAGCAAGATTGTTTGCGGCGTTTTTCGCCATAGCCTGCTTCGGGAGCATACCGTTGCGGGCGGAGAATCCGGTAAAGGAGAAACAGGACAGGTTCAGCCTTGCGGTCGAGTGCATTAAGCGGTTCGAGGGCTGGCATGGAGAAAAAAGACACTGGCCTTATGTCGGGTACGGGCATAAGGTCCTTCCCGGGGAAAGGCTGACCAATGGCATTACAAAAGAACAGGGGGATTCAATCCTGAGAGCGGATTTACGCAAGTTGTGCCGTATGTTCAGTTATCTGGGACGTGATTCGCTGATTGTAGCTGTTTTGAGCTATAATGTGGGGGCATACCGTTTGAAAGGTTACGGCAAGATGCCCAAGAGCAGCCTGTTGAAGAAGCTGGAGGCCGGAGACCGGAATATCTATAAGGAGTATGTTTCTTTCCGGTGTTACAAAGGTAAGGTAGTTCCGAGTATTGAACGGAGAAGGAAGGTAGAATATATGCTGCTTTTTGAAGAGTAAAAGAGAAGGGAGAACCTTTCGACATTGAGCCGATTGGTTCTCCCTTTTCACTATTCTTGAGTCTATCAATTTCTGTTCAGTATTCTTGAATCTTTATCTTTATTCTGCATCTTCAGTTTCACGCCTGACTTGGACTTGCCGAATGAGAAGTTGTAAACAAGGTTTATATATACCATATTGACATTGTTGATGATTCTTTCGGTTTCTGTACGTTGCAGAAACGGTGCCTCTGATACGGATGTAACCTGTTTCCATGAATCATAGAACGGGTATCTTATGCCTACGGTGATGGTCTGGCTCTTGTCTTTATATTTAATTAATACGGTTGATGACATACATTAGTTAAACAAAAGAAATGTCATGTCAAATTATTTTGCAGTATTAATGTTTATCAATCCAGAATCTTTATCTGAATTACTGATACGCTTTCCTGCATGGCCACGGGATTTACCTTTAGAGAAATAGTAGGTGAACTTCAGAGATACAAGATTCTTGAAGTTGTTCCATCTGGTTTCTTCCGAGTAGCTGAATCCTTTTATGTCTGCATAAATTTTTGATGGATACGGATTGTAAATATATTCCATTCCCACTGACATAGACTTGAATTTGTAAAGCACTGAAGCACTCATATTGAATCCCATACGAGTATATATATCACCATCGACCAATGTCATAGGAATGTTGCCGTTCCATATAATCTGCCAGTTTTTGGGCAGGAACTGGATACTGATACCTGCATTATGTAGGTTATGGTTTACTATTTGATTATATGTCTTGTATGTTGAGTATTCATAGTTATAGAATGGCTGGATGACAAACCAATTGACGGGCTTGTAGTTTAACGACAAAGATGCTCCTATGCTGTGAATATCATCAATATTTGCTACCTTGAGAATAATATCGTCACCGTCGGTAAACAATACCGGCATATTCTTATTCGGATAATACGAATAGGTTATTGACGGAGTGATATAAAATTTCCCATCGTCAGAAGCATATTGGTAATTAAGGTTTGAATAATAGTAATAATATGGTTTAAGTGCCGTATTTCCTTGTGAATAGAAATGTTCATCAATTGTAAAAATACTATTGGTCAAATCTCCGACATTAGGAACAGATGAGTTAATGGAGGCGGTAAGCCTCATTGCTGAGTGTTTGTTATATTGAACATTCAAGACCAATGAGGGACGGAATACCAAATAATTGAAATTATCGTTTGCCGCAGTCTTATAATGATTGTTTTCCAATCCAAGACCAATGTTATATGAAAATTTGCCTATAGCATTACTATAATCGGTATATACATATTCTTTATGTGTGTCAATTGTTGTGTTTTCAGTTAGATTGTATTTTTGATCCAGATTTTTATATTGGTAATAGGCTCCCAAATTGAAATCACCGTTCCATAATTTATCGCTATACAGAACTTCCGCTATTAAAGAATAGGATTTGTTGTCTATATGGTTCTCAAAAGAGTATCCGCCTTCGTTGCTTGCCAAAATATTATCCGAGTTTGAATGATAGTAAGTGTTCAATACATTTACAGATAAATTTCTGTTCTGATTGAACATATACATGTAGTAGAGGTCGGCAGAAACAGATGAATAGTCGCTTTGGAGACTACGGCTGTTGGTTGTAGAATTATCGTTTTGCCCCACCAGCTCTTGTTTGTATTCTTGTTTGCCGGGTGATTTGCGGTATTCAACTTTGGCATTGAAAAGATTCTTGCCTTGGTAACGCTGATAGGCGAGCTGACCAATATGATATTGCCCGTTATAGCTACCAGGTAGTCCTCTATATTCATTTGTTTTTCCTGCATACGAATAGGTATTGTTCATCCTATTGTCGTTCAGTGCACGATAGTCTATGAAATACGCTGCCGTAACCATATTCAAAGAGTCCACATATGCCATTGAGAGCATATTTGTACCATATCCCGTTGTTATTCCGTTCTTTGTGTCAAGATACAGACTATATAGTTTATCGACTTTTTTCTTTGTTTTCACATCAATGACGGCACCAATGTTTTCATGTGCATATCTTGCCGGAGGATTGCTGTAATATTGAATATTCTTGATTTCATCAGCTTTGAGCATTTTCAGTTCGCGTGAAGAACGTCTCATGCCATCTATCAGTACAAGAATACTTTTATTGTCCACTGTCACCAGAGCATCACTGCTGATATCTGTCTTGAATTGCGGAAGGCTACTGATGGCATCCAAAGCATTGTTGCCTACTTTCTTGGCAGTTTCACCCAGTGTCAATTGATTTTTGTTCCCGAAAGTATTCAGGATTTGCGGAGTAATAACCACTTCGTCCAGAAGCATGGCATCTTCGTTAAGCATTATATTTCCCAAATTACCGGGTTTACAGATTTGGCTTTTCTTCTCATATCCAATAAATGATAATTGTAGGATATATTCTTTATCCTCTTGCGCTTCCAATTCAAAACGTCCTTCCAAATCACTGGCTGTTCCGGCAATTTGCATGGAATCGGAAAGATTCAAAAGCAAACAGCTCACTCCCGCAATCGGTTTCTGATCGGTATCTACGATTTTACCATAAATACGAATTTGCGCATTTACAGTTTGACCACAACTAAGCAATATAGCAATCCAAAGGATAAATCTGAGATGTCTCATTAATCTTATGTTTATTGAAGTAATATGTTATTTTTTGTAGCGAATTTACAGCAAATGAAGTTTTCAGCCAAAGGCAAAGTTTTACGTATAGAATTTTATTTTATTGATATTTAATAATTTACAACAAACAAACAATGAGAAGTTTTACAATACCCTTAAAAGTTTTACGAACTATCCCCAAAGGTGTATTTACTTTTACAAGAATTCAGGATAACAATTGCTCCCAACATATAAAAAACGTCGTCCTTGCGATAAAGACGACGTCACAACAAATTTCAGACTTACGCTTCTGATTTTATTTCTCGAATTTTTTCATCTGCCGACGAATATAAAGACCAATATTAGTCTCATGCTCGTCTATACCCAGTTTCTTACGGATTTCATGGCTTATAATGTAGTGCCGTTTTATTTGGATATATTCTCCAACTTCCTTACCGCGTAATCCGATTGCATACAAACACAGATAATTTATTTCATCGGTGGACAATCCATGTTGTTCGAGATATTCCATAAATTTGGGATGCGATGCAGAAAAAGCAAGACGGGTTGAGTCCATGAACTTCTTTTTGTCATTACGGACAGTCTCAATCCACTTATTATATGGCTCTGCATAGCTCTCATTATTGCTTATCTCTTTCGCCAATAAGCCGTTGAGCATATCAAGTCTAATCTTGATGACATCTTGTATTGGCCTCGCAAGTTCTGATAGCTCACTTTGCAATTCTTTCAAATTATCACGTTCACTTTCTAATCGAGCAATTTCTAATTTAAGGTTTTCTGTTTCCAGAATTTTCTTGTCACGTTCAAGTTCAACCTTTTCTTTTTCTTTGCGTAGGTTATCTTGTTCCAGCTTAAGGTTCGCATTCTCTTTCTCAGCAAGAATGCGCTTGGTTTTACTGCGGTATGCTTGGTAATACAACCAGCCAACAAATAAGGTCAATGCGAATATACCACAAAGCACTGCCCAAATGATTCTGTCCCTGTTTTGAATGTTCCGGATGTTTTCAATTTCAAGCTGATGTTTTTTATCAGAAAACAGCAGATCCTGTGAAAGCAATTTGCTTTGATAACGCTCAAATATGGCAGAATAATCCTTATACAAATTAAAAGCTTGTTCATACTTCCCTTGCTTCTCCAAAATTTCGATTTTCACCGAAACATATTTTAACGAATCCATGGTGAACGCAGCAGGACTTATCTCTGCAAGAATATTCAAGGCTTTGTCGTATTCTCCAATTTTTGAATATCCTCGGGCGAAATTCATAGTTTCATCTTTGGAAAGTTCCAAATCCTGATATTCATCTAAAAAGGCTTTGAGATCATCAGGAGAACAGAATTCTATTGTATAAGATAGTAAAGAAGTGAAAAGATATACTTCCCCTTCAGGATTCTTTTGCACCAACGGTATGCAAATAGATAGAAGACTGTCAGCCATAGATTGGTTATTCAACATCACATAGCCATCAAGTGCATTTGTATAGCTCTTGATTTCAAGAATGTCTCTACCTATGGCTCCGTATAACTTCGCCGCTTCCATATTTGTTTGAATAAACTCGTTGGTCTTGTACTGTTTGAAATACAAAGTACCTTGGGCTACCAGTGTATGAGCCAGTAGTAATGAATCTGTTACCACTTGTTTCAAATCACAACCATTCATGAAAGAACGCATGGCAGAATCATCATTGCCCTGGTTCTGATATATCCTGCCTTGATAATAATATGTCCGAAGTTTCTCGTCAGGAGAACCATTCTTTATATAGTAATCAATAGCCGGTTGAAGAACATCGAAGGTTGTTGTATCAATATAGTTCTTGTCTAATGCCATGGATTTAAGTAACGCATACCTGGCTGCGACCTTTTTGCCTTTAATATTTGTAACCGGAATGCTTTCCAATATAGTAAGGGCTGAATCTGGTTTGGAACTCAAAAAATTCTCGGCCATATCCATCTGCTCCAATATTGGAGTGTTTCTGTCGCAGGCGACTGATACCACAATAGTTATCAGTAAAATGATGAGATTCTGAATTTTATGTATTAACATTGTTGCTTCGGTATAAAATGTCGTATTCTTTAATCCACAATTAATCGAAATAACCAATAATAGTGGATGAACATGCAAAATTAGTAAAATCGGATATATCCAATGAATTATCCCAGAGAAACTTATAACTTAATAGCCTTTAATCTATATTTTAATACATGGGTTGATATAAAAATGGGGGTATAATTCCCTAAAAAAACACTGTCATCACTTCCATAATCAAAAAAGCTGCACGTTACATTGGTAAAAGCATATGATGATGAGATTATGATTTAATGGATAATCTTTTGTAACGAAGGATTTTCATAGAACCCGATATCTTTACTGGAAGTCCACGAGCTCAAAAATCGGATTTCGGAAGAATCGTGTATATGGAGGAATAAATAAGGGAGAATCCGACGGCATATAACCATCAGGTTCTCCCTTGCTTACATATTGTTTTTCCAAATAGCAGTTGTGATTAGTTAGAATTAACCTACCAGAACGGCATCCTGTATTTCCACCTCTGCGGGCAGACGGGAAAGCAGGAGTTCCGCCATGGCTCCGTTCTGTGGAATCAGGGCCGGGAAATCCGTTCTGCCCGGCTTATATATCTCAGTTGCTACGTTATACAAGTCCCAAGCGGTAATCTGTCCCTTTTCGCGGACCAGTTTCAGCACCTCTTCCGTGAAGATGGAAATCTGGCTCTGGTTCAGTGGGTAGGTTTCCACGGAGGATGACAGGTTCCTGTCCGAACTGTCATGGGAGACACGCAATGCTGTCAGCAGCCCGATATACATATACACTTCCTCCAGTGAGACGATTCTGCGTTTCAGTCGCTGAATCCTTGCGATGTCCTCGTTCATGTTCACCTCGAAGTTTGCCAGCCATCCGTCCACCGTCTCGAATACCCCTTCCGTTGTCACCTTGTTCTTTCCGTAATTGCAGATGCTCCTTTCCGGCGAGAGGATACACTGGTTATGGCATACTTTCACGCACGGGCCTATGGCAGCCTGTATGCCGTCCTGATGATAGGCGACAACCAGCGTAGTTGTCAGCTCGTCCGTTTCCCAGTCCTTGATCCGGATGGTAGCGAAGATGCGTCGGAGGATGTGGGCTTCCACTGCTTTTTCACCAAGTGTCTGTTCCACCTGTGGGAGAATGCTCACTCCCGGCTGTGTCTTGTTCCTGTTCTGTGCCGCAAAGATTTCTTCCACCTCGTAATCGAGGTTGTACTTCTCGCAAATGTCCATCATACGCTGCAGGACCTGGTAGTGATAGATGCCCTGGACAGGCTTGCCGTAGATGTCATTCTCCTTGTAGGTACGTTGGAGAGTCTCGAAGTTCATTACTTCGATTCCGTTGTTCTGAAAATCAAACTGCTGTTGTTTTTCCAATACTGCCATTGCTTCCATAATCTTGAATTTTATAAAGTTAATACTATGATTATCTGTCTTTTTTCAGGTATGTATCTGCCATCCGTGGAACGGTTCAAGTGTCACGGCAAAGGATTGGTCGGGTATTCCGTGATAGAGCAGACCGCCCACGATGCCGATGCTTCCGTCGGGATAGCGTTGCGTGAAGCCGAACGAGTACGGGGCATGGTCATAATAGAGCGAGATTTCGCTTGGATGGTCTGGATTCTCCTCCCATTTTTTCAGTCTGTCCAGACAATTCTGGAGTGATGTATCACCGATGGATTCGGCGTAACGCTTTACATTCTGGAAATGTTCTTCATTCAGGATTTTCATGATTCATTGTATTTTATCTGTTAAACACGTCCGGCTCCGGGAGCCGGTATTTTTTATTTTTCGCCTGCCTGACTGTCCCGTGGCCGTACCCGCAAGGTTTGGCGAAAGAAAATACCGCAGCCACCGGCGAGGATGATTTTCTTTCAGCCAACCCCATAGGGGCCTGACCTTGTCCGGGTACGTTGGACACGGGACTACCTTTGCAGGGAGGAAAATAAAATATACAGGTTGTGTGTCGTTGTTTTTTCTTGCAGGTATATTGGTGAGAAACCCATTGATTTGTTCGTCTTTGACAAAGGAATGGTGTATTTTTGCAAATCCTAATTTGAAAGATCATGGAAGATTATATAAAGAAAGCTGCGGATGCTTTCCTTGTGGAGCGTCCGTATGGTATGCGTGTGGATTACAGTAAACGGGGATACGTGCTGTTCAACCGTAACCTCAATGTATTGGGCAATGGGGAACATGCCCGCCTGGAGGAACTGCCTCTGGAAGAGTTTGATGTGGACGAGATTCCCCTGGAAGGTGAAATCATAAAGGAACATGCGGGTTTTACCGACGTATTTTTCTATTCGGACTGTACCAATCCCTATGCAGGGTATGTGCTGGATCTGAAGAAGCTCAAGGTCTATAACCAGTTTATCTATCCCTTGGCGATGATACTGAACAGGAAGCTGTAAATCCAGATATGTCCTGATAATAGCGGTAACAGTTGCATAGGATGGCTGTTACCGCTTTGGATTTTATTGGCTGATTTCATCTTCGGCAAGGAATGCAAGATAGTCTGTTACAGCCTTATGACATCCGGTAAAGTCGGGAGTACGGCGGCCTTTGTATTTTCTGAAACTGACGGTTCCGTTCCGGTCGATTGCTGTTACATGTCGGTTGAATGTCCCTTTGGTTCTGATATGGATGTCAAAGCCGTCCCTTCCTGTGATTTCAAGAAACATTTCTGCCGTTATTTTCTCACCGTTCAGGAATTTCCGTTTGTTTTCGTCGAGTTGTTGATGCCATCGGGATTCTTTCTCCTTTTTTTCCTGTTCTTCTTTTCTTTTCCGTTCCAGACGCTTTTCTTCCTGCCTTTTTGCATACGTCTCACGGGCCTGTACCAAGGGAGTGGAGTCAAGACCGAGGGCATTGAATACATGGACAGACAAGAGGGGGATGATTTTTCCATCCTCCGCATCCTTCATGGTGTTTTCAATCCAGTTCTTGCAATAGGTCGCCGCTTCTTCCCGGTGCCCCTCCTTGTCAAGGATTCTGCGTGAATACTGTCCGCAGGAAAAATGGATATCACCTATCTTGCAGATTACATGGAAACTGTCTTCACTTTCGTTTCCGTATTCGTTTTTTCTTGCCAGCGAGATGAATACATTCTCCGCATACGGTTCAAGTTCCATGTATGGGGCAACGATGGTGTTGCCGTCAAACTTGTATTTCAATACTTTTGCTTTCATATTTCTATTCTGTTTTTCTGTCGGTACATATTCCATCTATTATCTCATTCTCTTTTCTCTCACCTTTGAGGAAGGCGAACAGCCACCGGAAAAAGAACGAGGCTTGGTCTGTCCCCAGCTGTGAGCTTTCCCCGTTACGGGTGGCGCATATTGCAAACCGTCCCAGTCCGAGACTGTCCTGTGGCGGTACGATATGGAATGACAGATCTTCCGTACCGTTGATATGAAGCCCGCCACGGTAGGTGTAGAAAGTCTTTGCGGCTCTACTGTCCGTATCAATGTCCACCCGGCTGTAGCCGCGGCGTTTCAGTTCTCTGATGATTTCCCTGTTTGTCATAATTGTATCTGTCTGATTGGATTTGAAATGTTCTGGTGTACTGTTCCCGTATTTGGGGATATGCCGTGTTCTGACACCCACTTCCGGTATGCCGTGGCATATTCCTGCCTTTCCCGTTCCAGACTGCTTTCCGTCTCCGGAGTATATCCGAGCAGGCGTATGTATCCGCCGTTGCAGCCTGTCAGTTCGCAGTGCATTCCGGCTGCCTCCAGTTTTCCGATGCGTTTCTGTGCCGTCTTCGCGCTTGAATACTCCTTGGGCCAGAAATAATGTTCTCCCTGTGAGCCGTAAAAGTCTTCTCCGAGTATCATTTCCCCGATATGCTTCCGGCTCTCGATGAAGCCGAAACGCGCCTTGCCCAGTGCCTGTCGCATAGCCTTGTGTGCAGGTCCTTCAGGATACCTGAACACTTCAGGAGTGTCTTTTCCCGTAATCTTCGGCAGTTCCATCCGGTACGGCTGTCTGTAGCTGCCGATTCCGAGCGTGAGGTAGAAGTTGGTGTGGAAATAGTCGGTCATGGGGTCGCTTTCATCGAAATTGTATGACATCACAAAATCCCTGACGTTTGTCATCACCTCCTTGGCCCGGTCGGTCAGACTGTCCGATGCCTGGATGTTGTAGTGGTTGATGTCTCCCTGTACCTTGCCGGATTCTCTGGTGAAAGCCTCGAAGTCCGCTTTCATCAGCCGGATAAGGATTGAGTTGTATCCGTCCCTGCGGACCGAGAAGGTGTATCTCGGATAGGTCTCCTTGAGCCATGCCCTGACCAGTTCCGTGATTTCCGGCGCGGACTGCCCGTTGTAGTTGCGCCCTTTCCAGCGGTATTCATTGTACACGTATTCGGTGTATTCCTTTGCGGTGGCATCCTGAAAGTCGTGTTCGTAGCCTGTTGGGGTTGTGGAAACGCAAGGCTTATCTTTCCAGACCTCGAACAGCTTTCCGAATTCGGTATTCACCTGCTGCATGAGGGCAGTGTCACCACCCTTGTCCGGGTGGTGAAGCATTGCCAGACGGCGGTATTCTTTTTTCAGCTCCGCCAGTGAGTGTATGTTCTGAAAATAAGTCATAGTGTAGATATTAAAGTCCCGCAAGACGGTTGATGAAATATATCTGCCAGTCCTGGTCGAGTCCGAGGTTGCTGCACGCGATTTCGAAGTCTTCGCTTCTCAGGTCGTTGTCTTCCTGAAGTTCCTGCAGGTTTCTTATCTCGTCGTCCAGGTATTCCTGTGCCTCTTCCTTGCCGCAACTGCATGAGTTGCAGATCAGGTCAATGATGTTCCGTGCCATAGCCGTTGTCTTTAATTGTTTGTCAGGTATATGTTCCTCTTCTCGTCATAGTTTTTGCCGTTCCACCATTCGTCGGCGGCCTCGGCGAATGTCTGTCCGGAATTGGCTGAAGGGAAATCGGATGTCTTGAATCCGGTCAGGTATTCAAGGTTATCGGTGCTGTTGGATTTCCACCATTCTTGCATCTTTTCCAGAAAGGATTGTTTGGAGCAGGTCTCCACATTGTCCTCACACCGGGAACACCAGATGTCATCGTCCACGTCACTGTGGTATTCATTCGTGTTTACATCCACCCATGCCTGGATTTCAATCTCCGTTGAACCGCAATCATTGCACACCTTGATTTCGGAATCATCCGGGTGTTTGCGTCTGGCTTTGCCGTCATACAGGCTGACGGCCCGTTCCACCAGCTTTTCCCTGTAACGGTCCGTCAGTTCCGCATAGAACCGTTCAGCGGCTCCGAATATTCCCTTGTCCGTCATCAGAGACCATTTTTCCCAAAAGTGTGGGTGCATTTCCTTGAATACTGTCCTGCACTCTTCCTCGCACCAGGCATTCCACATATAGTAGAAGAAGCTGGAGACTGCATTTTCCGCTTGATATTTCATAATGTTGTTTTTATTTAAGGTTATACATCCTTGCAAAATAGCTGTTCACTTCAGGGATCCTTTTCTTGTAATAGGGCTGGTTGTCCCTGCACCAGTCCGCCAGTTCCTGTTTGTTCCTGAAAGGTTCCCTCCAGCTTTGCCCGCTCATGATCATTTCCACCTGCGGGGCCAGTTCCCTGATGAACGCTCCGACAGTCCATCCTTCCCAGACGTATCTGTCCATATTGATTTTTGTTGCCATATTGTCTTTCGTTTCAAGAGTTTCCTTTTGTATTTTCAAGTTGAAGCCTTACTGCTTCGTACATTTGATTAAGCCAATCAATGTTGCTGGCTCCGAGTTCGAAAGGACTCTGACAGAAAACCTCTTCCATACTGTCCTTTATTGTTGCCAACACGGTAATGTGCTTGTCAGTAACCTCAATTCCTGTAACATAACACTCGTATGGTTCTGCATTATCGTCAAACCAGATGATCCATACAGGGTCTTCTTCGTTGTCGGTAAACGTGATTTTTTTCAGGCCGTGCGCATCGAGCAGTTGCCTGATGGCTTCGATTATGTCCTTTCTCAGTTCTTCAATCCTGTCGCTGAAACACATGGACGTGTATCTGACCTTGCCTTTGCCAACCCGTTCCCTGAAAGAAAGGATCTGCATGTCGGGGTGAGAGCCGAATCTCCAGTCTGTCACCTCGTCATCATCGCGGGTAGTGTGGATGTTTCCGCCCAATACCAGACCGCAGTCTTCCGTTACAATTCTTTCCGCCTCGTCGCGGTCTTCCGCCACGACCTTGTAGGTACCCTCGAAGGTGTACCTTACTCTTACATCGTACTTTGCCATAATTCCTATGATTTGGTTAATGATTTCTATTGTTGATTCTTATTCTTGGTTCTCGAACGATTCCGGTGACAACCGGTACAGTTCAGCCAGGTTCAGTTTGGCCATCGGGTATTCCACCCATCCGCTTTTGCGTCTGTATCCCGTATCTTCGGCAAGGCTGTTCCTTATGAGGAATTCCATCGCTTCCGGATTGTTGTTTATGTCAATGAATGCCTGGTCGGGAATCCCGAATGCCGGGGAGTCTTCCAGATTGACGGTAAGTACCGTGTATAGTTCCCCGTTGTCCGGTGATTCCAGACTCAGAACCGGCCATCCGTTCGGGTAGAAGCCGGTGACAAGCCTGAATTCCTTTTCATGGTACCGGAATGTCCTTTCAGACCGGTTTTTCCCGGATTCCTGAATTTTGAAGTCGTCTTCTCCTTCAGTGAATGTCCTCACCGGGCAGGACACATCGTAATGGCAGCCGTCTTCGTGTCCGCACAGGTATTCTTTTCCCTTGAATAGGATGATTGCATATTTCTTTTCCATGATTTGATATCTTTAAGTGACCATACTTGATTTATGAAGCGACAAGACCTATCTTTTCTCCGAAGAAGGAATCGCATACCCCGTACACATGCTTGATGGAGCATTCATATTTTGAGTTCTCGCTGTCAAGACGGAAGCGGAATCCGTGATAGTCCCTGACTTCCAGTTTCAGTCTGACATCTTTCAGGAGTTCCATTTCCAGGAGACTTCCACCGCCGTACATGGAGCTGAAGATGCCGCAGCAGTTGCCTTTGGGAATAATGACTTCTCCAAGCGAGAATCCGGCATCATAAAGTTCCTGCAGGCTTACCTTGCCGATATAGGTCAGCAGGTTGGCACCGCAGCAGGAGTTGATGAGTTCATGGTAGAACTGTTCATAGGATACCTGTTCCTTGCCGTCCCTGTATTTTTTGTCGGGGAACCGGCCATATACCGTGTAGCCTTTCTCCACCAGCATTTTCTTCACTTTGGCTGGATTGAGGTTCAGCGCGTCTATCATATCCCCGAAATAGGATTCCTTGTACCGGTATCCTTCCTGCGATTCCAGCCAGTTGGAATTGATGCAGTCGTAGTTTGACAGCATCTCGACACGCACGGGGATGTCATCCGTGTTTTTGAGAAGTTCTTTCAGCGTGTCAGAGTCGTTTCTGTCATAGATTTCTTCCCTGATTTCGTCTTCGTGTTCTTGAAAGAACTTGTCCACTTCCTCTTCCCCGAAATCATGGAAACGGATACATTCATCCTTCAGCTTTGAGACGATTTCACGGACAGCTTCCCATTCGGCGTCACCGTACCATTCGTCCACTTTCTCCCACAGACTTTCACAGCTCCTTTCTTCCAGACACTTCTGGATGGTGTCACGGCAGTTGTCGAGATTGTCGTTGTAGTCCACCCATACCAGCGTGTAGGACTTGTCCATGAGCGATTTCACGAATTCCATTGTCAGTCTTTCCTGTTCTTCCATTTCTGTTACCTGTGTACGGCAGGATTCTGTTTCCCGTACATGTCGTTTATAAATGAGAAGAGCGACCTTTCGGCCGCTCCCTTGTCATTCGTTCTCTTCCTTGAGCCTTTCATATTTCTCTGTTTCCATTTCCGTCTTGCCGTCGAAGTGGAAATGTGCCGTATGACCGTATCCGGTTTTAGGCTCACCGCCGCATTTGTGCAGTGCGGTGTCTATTTCCCAGTCGGTATCACCGATGCCGAGGGATATGTATGTCCCTCTGAGCATACACCCGGCCAGCCTCAGTGCGGCATCCTTCCTTTTTTCCCGGCGGAGCCTGTCAAATGCCGCGAGCGCGATTTCCCGGTTGGGTATTTTTATCGTAGTTTCCATATCGTNTACGTTCTTGCCGTAATTTCCTGCACCTCCACCGGCCTGAACAATCCAGTTGGCCACGGTCGGAATCGTGAAATACCCGATGATGCCGATAATCAGGAACGTGATGTACACGGCATTGGAACTGTCCGGAATGAAGTTGGGGTCGGACAGCTGCTCGATGTCTCTCTGAAGCATCAGGGTCTGTATGCGTGCCAGCACGCTGCTGAAAAGATCAGAGACGGGCAGCCACAGATAGATGCTGATATAGCGAACAAACCATTGGCTCAGCGAGGCCTGAAAGCCGTCCCAGCACGAAATGGCAAAGGAAATCGGTCCGAGAATGGAAAGGACAATCAGGAAGAATGTCCTTAGCGTGTCCACCACAAGCGCGGCCGCATTGAACATCAGTTCCAGCAACTCACGGAAAAAATTCTGCACGGACTTCTTCATGTTGTACATGGCACGGTCCACATACATACCGCAAGCCTCGATAGCGTCCAGAGCTCCCAGTTCATCCAGTTTGTTGTCAAAAGCCTCCTTGTCCACCAGGTAGGCCGTCTCGGGATTCCTCCGCATCGCCTNTACGTTCCCCTCGATGGCACTCTTATCAGGGGCCAGCGTGAAGAACAACTCATGGAAACGTCTGACATGTTCCCTTGCCTCTACGGGACGGTTCTGCTCCAGGTCCTGCGAGAGGGCGAGCATGAGCGACTTCCCCTCATCCAGCACATAGATCTTCTGGCGCTGGGCTTCGGCAAAACTGTATGCCTTCCACACGGAATAGCCCACAAGCANGGCCACTTCCCTTACCGCATTCGCTTCCGTCGAACCGGGAATGAATATCCCGGCCTGTCCGTCACTGTCCAGCACGGTCAGTTCCACGGGAATGACATTGCCGTCATATTCGACCTGCAGGATTTCAATGCCAAGCCGCTCGCCCTGGATACGTCCCTCACCGGTCAGCAGGGTATTGCGGGGAAGCACATGTCTTCCCACACGCATAGCCTCCAGCAGCCTGAGACGCACGCTTTGTCCGCTGATAATGGTCTGGTCGCCATGCACGCAGGCCCGTATGGTATTCCTCGCCATCTGTGTCCCGGCACTGCCCACAGCCGTATGGAAGCCGGCATCCGCACCGGAAAGCAGCCTCGCGAACTGTACCGAATCGGTAAGAGGCTGAGGAAGGGACGACACGACCGGAGAGGACACCAACCCGACGGGAACGGCTTTCGCCTTCCTCTCCCTTGAGGGACTTTCCGTCTCCTGACTGTCCGCTGTTCCCGTGCTGCCGCCCGAAGGCATATATTTGGCGGCAAGTTCATAGGACTTCTCCAGCAGAGCCACCTGTTCCTCGTAGCTCGGTCCGGCCGTCTGCGCTGCGGCAGCCTGTCTGAGCTGTTCCACCTCTGCTTTCAGGGCTTCCTTTTCCGGGTCTTCCTCAGGACTCTCGTAAAAACTACCGAGAGTGGCGTTGATGTCATTGTAAGCCGAGGCTGAAGAGGCGAAGGCTCCCGTCCTGCCGTTTCCTCCTGAATGGTACGCACGGCTTTCATTTTCACTTGCAATGTCCTGCGCCGGTTCTGTTTCCGGGACATTATCCTGTCTGTGTCCATCGGTCAGGGCGGAGAAGTCGGCCAGCGTACGCTTCTTCTCCTCCTGCCGGCGAATCATGTCCGCCTGCTCATAGGCAGCCATCTTGTCCGCCTCTATACCCGTACCTTTCGGATCGGGAAGTTCGGCATTGAAGCCCGTCTTCCTTTCCGCCTCCTGCCTGTCTTTTTCGGACGGGGCGAAAATTAGCCACATGCACCCGAGGAACAGCAGGAACATGCCTGTGAAAACCAGATATTTCCTGATTTTCTGCTTCTGTTTCAATTTTTCTGCATCTGTACTCATAATCTTACTTGTTGAACTGGTTAAAAAACTCTTCCATCTCACGGACTTTCATATCGGAGAGGGTATCCGCAGGCACAAAGTCGGGAACCTCAAGCGGGGTTATCCTGATGATGTCCTGCCGGGCATCCTCCCGTCCGATGTCATAAATCGCACGGAAAATCATGTAGAAATTCACCAGCGCGAAAAGGGAAACCATCACGATGATGGCGATTGCCCTCTGACGGGGTGTGAGTCTGTCACAAAGGCCGCGCAGCCTGCCCCCGATACATTCCTTGAACTTTACATACATTTTTCTCATACATACATTGTTTTATCTGTCATACATTCTGATATCCCTGTTCTCCAGCACGTGGAACCCTTCCAGGATGAACCCGTGCGGATTGTTGTCACTGCGGGTGGAATTCCGCAACCTGCCATGCGTGACAAGGCTGCGTTCCGTCACGCTCTTCTCACGGATGATGAAAAGGCGTGCGTATGTCATGACATCATACGGATAGGTGTTGAAGTCGCATTTCACGCTGTCTATCTCGATACGCTGGCTGACATTGCCCGAAATTATTCTATTGTAATAACCCTGTTCGGCCAGATCCCCGTAATGGGAATAGGCGGAACGGTCACTCAGGAACATGGCACGCTGTACGTTCCCCTCGATGGCACTCTTATCAGGGGCCAGCGTGAAGAACAACTCATGGAAACGTCTGACATGTTCCCTTGCCTCTACGGGACGGTTCTGCTCCAGGTCCTGCGAGAGGGCGAGCATGAGCGACTTCCCCTCATCCAGCACATAGATCTTCTGGCGCTGGGCTTCGGCAAAACTGTATGCCTTCCACACGGAATAGCCCACAAGCAGGGTGCAGACACCCAGATAGACTATTCCGAACAGGCGCAGATGCCGGAAGCTGGTCTCGATATTTTTCAATGATTTGAATTCCATTCTTATTCGTTTTATGATTGTTACTTGATTAGTCTTCCGGCCACATTTCCTACAGTAGCACCTGCGGCACCGCCCACAATGGAGCCTGTCTTGGAAGCAGCCTGATTTACGTTCTTGCCGTAATTTCCTGCACCTCCACCGGCCTGAACAATCCAGTTGGCCACGGTCGGAATCGTGAAATACCCGATGATGCCGATAATCAGGAACGTGATGTACACGGCATTGGAACTGTCCGGAATGAAGTTGGGGTCGGACAGCTGCTCGATGTCTCTCTGAAGCATCAGGGTCTGTATGCGTGCCAGCACGCTGCTGAAAAGATCAGAGACGGGCAGCCACAGATAGATGCTGATATAGCGAACAAACCATTGGCTCAGCGAGGCCTGAAAGCCGTCCCAGCACGAAATGGCAAAGGAAATCGGTCCGAGAATGGAAAGGACAATCAGGAAGAATGTCCTTAGCGTGTCCACCACAAGCGCGGCCGCATTGAACATCAGTTCCAGCAGCTCACGGAAAAAATTCTGCACGGACTTCTTCATGTTGTACATGGCACGGTCCACATACATACCGCAAGCCTCGATAGCGTCCAGAGCTCCCAGTTCATCCAGTTTGTTGTCAAAAGCCTCCTTGTCCACCAGGTAGGCCGTCTCGGGATTCCTCCGCATCGCCTCAATCTCCAGCTTGTCCTTCTGCTGCCGATACTCATTCATGTCAAAGGTTTGCGTCTCCAGAATCCTGTGCGTTCCGGTCACGACGGGTGACAAAATGCTGTTGAGCGTACCCAGCACGATGGTCGGAAAAAACATGATGCAGATACCCAGAGCAAACGGACGCAGCAAAGGGAACACGTCAATAGGTTCGGCCCTGGCCAGTGACTGCCAGACACGATACGCCACATAAAAGAGGGCTCCCAATCCGGCAAGGCCCTTGGCCACGCCGGTCATCTGCGAACAGAGCGGCATCATGTCCGTGTACAGACTTTGCAGGATCTGGTGCAGATTGTCAAAATTCACAGCCAACAATACCATAAGCAATCCTCCTTGAAATTACCAGTAGCGTTCGTTGGGTGAACCGTACAGAGCCATCACACGGTCAAGATCATTCTGTTTCTTGGCACGCAGGTACGACACGCCGATGTTCTTGTTGGTATAGTACTGCACCAGACTGCGGTATTGCAGCATGTCGGTATAACAGCGGTCGATGATGTCCATACGTTCCTTGTCGTTCATCGAAAGGCCGTTCTCGTTGACCACCGTCTTCAGGTCCGTCAGCAGATTGGCACTCTCCTCCAGCAGCTTCGTGTAGCCGAGGGCGATGGCACTCAGTTCCTCAGGGGTGAAATAAGGGTCACTGAGCATACGCTCATAACTGGTCACATAGATTTCCGTGATGTCGCCGACCATCAGGATGGTCTGCTGCACCTTGCGGGCATCGCGTACCAGATTCTTGACCTTCCTAAGGCCATCATAATACTCCTTGCCTTGCTTGTAAATCTTGACCGTCTCCTGAAAATTGTTGAGCATGTTGCCAGCCGTCGAGGACGTGTGGACGATGTTCTTGGCGGCATTGATGATGCCCTGGGCAAGATTCCCAGGGTCGGTCACTACCCATTGGGCGTGTGCCCTGCCTGCCGAAAGGAGGCAGATACAGCATAAGGCTGTCAGAATTCTTTTCTTCATGTCGTTAATCTTTAATGGTTGATAAAACTTTTCCGTTAGTTCAGAGTCCCATCTTGCGGCCTTTCGGCTTAGGACGGACGGTGATGTGCGGTTTCCTCCGCAGTGTTGTTTCCGAAGAGACCGTGCGAGCAGGCCTGATATTCCTGAAGAACTCGTCCGCATAGGGACGTCTGCCGGTCATCCTGACAAATCGGGCATCCAGTTCCCGGTAAGCCTTCTCCGCCTGTTTCCGTATCACATCCTCCGGACTGCTCCTGTCAATGCCGTATTTCACAAGAAAATCCGGGCGGATATGTATCGGGTCATGTACGGAACCCGGCGAGGCGGCAATACTGCCCAGCCTCTCCAGTTCCCCGTTCAGCTTGTCAAGGTATTCAGCTGGAGGACGGGGACACACACTTTCAAAAATCTTCTCCACCGCGTGTGTCAGTCTTGCATCCACCTCCAAAATGTCGGGTACTTCCCCCGTCTGCCTCTTCCGCAGGTATTCGTCAGGAGCCATCCCTTCAAGCTGATGGAACAGACGGTAATCCTCCGTGAGTCCGTAATACTCCTGTATGGAAAGAGGAATATTCCAGCCCTGCATCAGGGACCAGTAGAGGGATGACACGACCTCACGGCGTTTGCTTTCATTAGATTCCAGATCGCTATACATAGATTCAGAAGTTTAATGGGTTGATAAATGATTTCACTTTTTCCTCTTGCTCTCGGCCAGCTGCTTGATTGCCAGCTCGATATTGCCACCCAGCTTCCGGGTAAGCCGCATTACTTCAAGCTTTTCCGTTTCCTCGGTCGTATAGGTGTAGTACTCTTCCGGCGAGACCTCGGTGGCATAGACCGCCGACTGTGTTCCGCCAAGACCTATCCACACTTCCTTGTACTTGCGGGACGGGCTGTTAGCCATGTTGATGGAGAGAATCTGGGCACGTTCCTTATCGGTCAAACCCAGCAGGGACTGGATTTCATCGAACTTGTTGACATACTTCCTCTGGTCCAACAAAATCTTGCAGTCGCTGTTGTTGATGATGGTTCCCTTGACGATGGGTGACGAAATGATGTCTTCCACCTCCTGGGTAACGACAACAGCCTCTCCGAAAAACTTTCGGACGGTCTTGAAAAGGTACTTCAGATATTCCGCCATACCTTCCTTGCTGATGGCCTTCCATGCCTCCTCCAGCAGAATCATTTTGCGAATACCTTTCAGCTTTCTCATCTTGTTGATGAAGGTTTCCATGATGATGATGGTGACAATCGGGAACAGTACCTTGTTGTCCTTGATATTGTCCAACTCAAAGACAATGAAGCGTTTGGACAACAAATCAAGCTGCTTTTCGGAGTTTAACAGATAGTCGTATTCGCCACCCTTGTAATAAGGTTCCAGCACATTCAGAAACCCCCACACGTCAAAATCCTTCTCCCGTGTACGCTTGGTCTTCAGGATTTCCTGATACTCGTCGCGGATGAACTCATAGAAGGTGTTGAAGGACGGAACCACGGTACTGTCCGTGCGTATCTTCTCCAGAAAGAGATTGACCGCGTTGGAGAGTGCCACCTCCTCGGCACGTGTCGGCGGCTCATCATCACGTTTCCACAGGGTAAGGATAAGCGTCTTGATGGACTCCTTTTTTTCGATATCAAAAGTACCGTCCTCCACGTAGAAAGGATTGAAGGCTATCGGATCGCTCTCCTCATAGGTGAAATAGATGCCGTCCTCGCCATGCGTTCGGGCATGGATAAGGCTGCACAGTCCCTGATAGGAATTTCCCGTGTCCACCAGCAGCACATGCGCTCCCTGTTCGTAATACTGGCGCACCATGTGGTTGGTGAAAAATGACTTTCCGCTGCCCGAAGGTCCGAGGATGAACTTGTTGCGGTTGGTAATCGTACCGTTCTTCATCGGCAGGTCGGAAATGTCCAGATGGACAGGCTTTCCGGTCAGACGGTCCACCATGCGGATGCCGAACGGCGAGAGCGAATCCTTGTAGGACGTTTCCCCGATGAACAGACACAGGGCCTGCTCGATGAAGGTGTAGAAGCTTTCCTCAGACGGAAAATCACCGGCATTGCCGGGAATGGCCGCCCAAAAAAGTGTCGGCACATCAACCGTGTTATGGCGGGGCTTGGCCTCCATCAGGGCAATCTGGCTACCCACATCATTCTTGATACGCTTCAGCTTCTCCCGGTCGTCGCTCCATGCAAAGACATTGCAGTGCGCACGGATGGAAGTGAGTCCCTTGCTGTGCGCCTCGTTCAGGTACTCCTCAATCCATTCACGGTTGATCTGGTTGGAGCGGCTGTAACGGGACAGCGAGTGCATGTTGCGGGCGGTCTGCTCGAATTTCCTCAGGTTCTCCGCCGAATCGTCTATGAAGAGATACTGGTTCACGATATGGTTGCACGTGAGCAGTATCCCTATCGGTGCGGCAAAGGACAGGCGGCAGTCACTGCGGTCCGTGGACAGCCGTTCATAACGGCTGTCCGTACCCACGGATGACGGCAAATCCTCAGTTTCAGAAAGGGTATGCAGACAGAGCACATTGTCACCGACCTTCATTTCCCCGGCTCCGAGAGTGATGTCCTGCAGGCTGGTCGTATCTTCCTGCGAAAGCGAAAAATACTTTTCGATAATGCCCGCGGAGGTTTCCGTACCGGTAATCTCTTCGTCCGTCAGCCTGACCATGCGGAGCAGACCGCTGTCGTTCACGATACGCTCGAACTGCCCACAGCATTCCAGGAAGCGTGCAACGGTATCCTTGTCCTGCATCTCCTTGGGGATGATAAACCCGCGCGTGAGGGCATTGAAACTGCTTGTCGTGCGGCTGTGTTCCTTCGTGGTCTTAGTCAGGAACAGATAGCAGGTATGGTTCAGGTACGGCCGTTCGTTGAAATGCCTTTCAAAGCTTCGGCTGAGGAAACTCAGGTCATCCCGGCAGATGTCAGGTCTGTAACTCTCCTCGATAAAGATATCCTGCTTGTGGACAATGCTGTAGTTCGGTAGAACCCGGACAGCCTTCGCCCATGTGGAATGGAGGGCCTCGTACTCGGCGCGAGTCAGCGTGAACACTTCCGGCAGCTCCAACCTGTAGGCCACGGTAATGTCGGCATCCTTGCTGATGATGCACCCGTGCTCGACGGCCATCAGCGGAAACCGGCTTTCCAGTGTGGCGGCTTTCATTACATTTCTCATACATTACGTTTTTTCGGGGTTGGACAAATCAACCGGAGGAAACCCTTCCGGTTGATGATGTAGCGGGGATGGCGGCGCAGCGCCTGCAATTTCATCAGTCCCCATTCACCGTATTTCGCGTTCAGGCGGAAAGTCACCCAGACAAGCACCGAAGCGCAGATGACACCGAAGCCGATACATACCCACTGGTCGATGCCTGCCATGTACATGATGACAAACAGGACGAACAGGGCGAGCAGTCCGCCGGCGAAGATGAACAGGTACTGGCTTTTCAGCCCCTTGAACTCAGGGCTGCGGCCGATTCCCTTGTTGATAGGATACTCCGCCATAATCAGAGGAAGAATGAACGTAAGATTGTGGCGGCTACGATTAAAAAGATGCAGGCGCCGAACCAGCTGGCTGCCGTCTTGGAGGTGTCGGGATCTCCCGAGGAAAACTTGGAATAGACCTTCACGCCTCCGATAAGGCCGACCACGGCTCCGATGGCATAAATCAGTTTGGTTCCCGGATCGAAATAGGAAGTGACCATGTTGGTGGCTTCAGTGATACCGCTGATACCATTACCCTGGGCGAAAGCCCCTGTCGTTGCAAGCAGCATCATGGCTGCAAAAAAGAATCTTTTTTTCATGTGTCGAAACTTTTAATTGGTGAGACAAAAAATGATTTCGACCACGAATATATAATGCTTAACTCATTGATTTACAATATTGACGATGCGTGACATCGGGTGTCATTACGTTACATCGGCAGGGGAATTCCGACGACGAAAAACAATGGAAAAACGGCCTTTGATTCTTCCGGCAAAGGTAGCCCGTGCCTTTACGGAATCTGCAA
The DNA here is from genome assembly GCF_900128475.1 of Mediterranea massiliensis. Classification (GTDB taxonomy): domain Bacteria; phylum Bacteroidota; class Bacteroidia; order Bacteroidales; family Bacteroidaceae; genus Bacteroides; species Bacteroides massiliensis_E. Next base: position 27,687 of record NZ_LT635837.1, read on the forward strand.
GGCAGGCCGTTCCGGTTGTCCTGGAGAAAATCATCCTCGCTGCGCTTGCGGTATTTTCTCCCGACAAGCCTTGCAGTATCCAGGCACGGGACAGAAAAGCCTGCAAGAAATCAAACTCCGGCATATACCGGAAACATGTAGAACAAAAAACAGAACATCATGAAACAGGAAGAAAAAAAGGTAGCGGCATTCACGGGACACCGGAAGCAAAGACTGATGCAGGAAAACAAGGACTACCGGAACCTCAGCGAACAAATCAGGGGAAAGGTCATAATTATGATAAAAAACCTCTATGAAGAAGGTTTCAGAGAATTTTATTCGGGCATGGCAGAAGGGTTCGACATGATAGCGGCTGAAGCTGTCCTGCAACTGAAAGAACAATATGAGGATATGACACTGGTGACTGCTATCCCTTTCAGAGCCCAAGCCGAATGGTTTGACCCGCAAGACCAGCTGCTTTACAGGGAACTGCTTAAGAAGGCTGACCGGGTAGTGATGCTTTCAGAAAAATATTACAGGGGATGTTACCTGCGCCGTGACACCTATATGGTCAGCAGGGCTTCAATGGTAATAGCATATTGGGACAACGTGTGCAACGGAGGTACATACCATACCGTGAAAAAGGCCGTGGAAACTGGACGGGAAGTCATCAATCTGTTTACTGGAGAAGTGATAACGGACATAACTGCATTGCAAAACAATCATGAACCAAATAAACCGAATATAAAATGGACAGATTAAAAAATAGAAACTTATGAAATCAAAGGAACAGATTACAATCCCTGACCATACAGGGAAAAGAGAAACACGATTACTCGCTTTTGTATGGAACTGCGGTTTTTTCAGCAGAGACGTTTCTGATGAGAAAATCATTGAGATGTGGAGGAAATCCCCCGCCAGAAGTCTGGATGATCCTGAAGACGAGACATTCTACGATGTGGAATGTCTGACACCCGATGAACTGGCTGGACGAATCAATGACGAGTCTTTCGCGCATACGGAGGATTACGTACGTTTCATCAATGTCAGTCCCGACCTTTTGTACCCGGATAGGAAATAGGATATCCACCGTCTCATATCGCATACCCCCACTTCCCCCTAAATATAAAAAAGGGAAAGCAGGGGTATGAAACTAAAGTTATCCTGTATGTATCACTCTTTCAGATTTAACCAGAATCTCCTTCATCTGACCGTTTCAGGATGGCCACGTTTGAACTTCCTGATCACGCATACTTGTCTATATCGAAAGGCTCTTCTTCCTTACTGTCTTTTCTTCCTGATACACCCTTCCGGTTTCCCAGATACTTGTCAAGCAAACCGTTCACCTTCTCCAGATTGCTCAGCTTGTCGGTCAGGAAAGCCAGTATCTCCGTTTCACTCAGTTTGTAATGGATGGTTCTTGCGGCACGCAGGGCTTTCTGTTCGTCAACAATCCCGGATGTAAGTACCTCCGCCACGTTGTTTATTTCCTCGATTGTCAATGCTGTGTTGAAATCCGGGTCGGGTTCGGCATCTACGGGAGCCATCAGCTCCTCACGTTCTTCTTCAGTCAGTCCTTTATTTCCCAGCTCCACATCATCAGAACCGATATCCTTGTCTTCCTCCAATGGAATTTTCTCCATCGGCTCGGAACGGGTTGGAGTCATCCTTGAAACTTTCGGATCTTCCAGATAGATGACCTTTGTCTTGCCTATCACATCATCGTCATCCGAAGAAGAGGACGGAACAGTCGTTTCGGTTTTTCCTTTGGACTTATCCGTTTCTGGCTTTCTGCGCCTTGCCTTTCTGCGGGCAAGACGTTCCGCCTCTTCCTTGCGTTGTCTGCGGTATCTCCACACTCTGACACGGGCAATCCGCATCAGCCTTAAAATGAGGTCCCATATTCCGTACATACGTCTGTGGAAAATGAATGTCCACAAATGGCACAATATATAGACAGCACATACTGCCTTTACGGTAAAATAAACTATCGCAGTCATAATTATAAAGGTTTGGTGATACATTCCGTGTACAGCTTTGACATCTCATGCTCGTATTTCTTCAAATGTTCATCTATAATCCTGTTTACAAAACCGGAAATGGGCACCTCAGGAGCGGTAACTGCCAGAAAACGCTTGATGTAGGCATAACTCTCCCGATTGATATATACTTGTATCCGGTTGCCTACAGGATAGCTTACCAGATAGGAGGATTTATAAGAACCGGTTCCCGGAGACTCGGAAGCAGATAAATCTTTCAATATCTCAAACGTAATCCCGGATGTATTGTCATCCCTGTTGTCCGGTTTTGTCATGTCTGCTGTTTCAACAGAAACATCGCAGACATCCTTTCCGTTTTTCCTGCCCTTGGACAGCCTACGGAAAATAAACAATGACAATCTGTAAACAGTGTAAATGCAGCAACAGGCAACAATGGCCTGAAAAATAATCTGTGTCATAATCAAAATGGTTTTAATGGTTTATAATACTCTTTGTTATACAATTCGTTGATTTCGTCCCAGTGTTTCTGCAGATGGTCCACAAGAATATTGCTGATAAAGCCGGATATGCTCATCTCCGGAGCGATGACAGGCAGTACCCGTTTAATGCACTCGGCCACTTCACGGTTGATATACACATGGGAACGGTTTGACGCGGGTATGTTGACCAGAAACCTTTCCCGGTATCCGAAGGTTTCATCCTTTTTCCTTTTGGGCTTCTCCACGGCGGGCTTTTCCACTGGAGTATCTGCCGGTACGGTTGCAGCGGGACTTTTCGCTTCCTGATGTTCCACGGACTTTTCTTTCGGGGCGGGGCTGTCCTTGCCGAAAACAGGTATGTCGCCGACAATGATTTCCTTCAGGACATCTTCGTCCACCTCAACGATTTTCTTTTTCATGACTGTCCAAGTTTAAGTTTGACCATAAGCTCTTCCGCAAGTTCCACCAGACCGCTGCCTTCCAGTTGTCTGGCTGGAGGCGGCAGCAGCGTGCAACGGAAAAAGGCACGCTTGGCATGGGTTATCTCCTTTTCATAACGGCACAGGTCAGGAAGCGTGCTGTCAAGGACTGTCAGATGCAGCTCTCTCATGACCTCCGAATATGACCTGAGAATCTCCACATTGGTACGTTTTTTCAACTTGTTCCAGAAAAAGAAGATGTCCTTGAGTAACGGAGTATTTTCCATCTTCTTGATATGGTCAAGTACAGTCGTGGCAAAGGACAGTGTACTCTGCATCACAATCAGGTCCGGAACGGTGGGAGTAAGCACGTAATCCATATTGACAATCGTACGGAATACCCCGGTGGACTCGACCGTTCCGGGAAGATCCACGAAAATAAGGTCGTAATCCCCGCTTGCCGCAATCGCATCAGCCGCCTCCCTTGCCTTTTCAGCGGTGGAGCCTACAATGGGATAGGCCTTTTTCTGCACTTGGTTCCACTGCTGTTTGATCAGTTGCCGGTAATAGGCACTGTTGGAAACAGCCTTTTTGTCACGCTCCCTCATACGTACGAGACTGTGTTGGGGAGAGTCACAATCAACGATAGCCACGTTCAGTCCCTTCTCGAAATGGAAGTAACTGGCAAGTACTACGGACAGGGCCGATTTCCCGACCCCTCCTTTCTGGTTGCTAATCGCAACGAACAAAGTTTCTTTACTCATAAGTCTTTCTTTTTAATTGTTATTGAATAAATACCGGTGTCATCCACTAATCCGTGAATCCGCAGACGTTTCTTTCCAACCATCCAAATCCGCATCTATTAACGGTATCATCCAGTGTCATAACCTTTGATGCTACTGTTACCGCATCTTTCCGACATCGCTTCCATCCGCGGTCTGTCTGTTGGTCATGACAATCCGTCAACGGTTCCGTCCGATATTGCTTCCATCATCCCAACCGTTACCGGAATCATCGGATAATATGACCATTATTCCGCTATCAGAAGGCAGGTTGCAACCGTCCGCACTGCAAATAAAAAAGGATTTTCCCGAATAACCGCCATCATCCGGAGACGGTGACGACCCTTGTCATCGTATGACATCTTGTTACATATAACATGCTGTTTTATAGGTAGATATACCACCGTAACTTTGCCACCGACAACGGAATGGATGCCGGATGGAGTTATCCCGAAGCCGAAGAATGAGGCTGAAGGTCAAAACTCAATTTGACTTCAGGCAAATTCATGTTCAAGCGAACATAGCAAGTTGTGTTTTGGGCAGCCCGAAATGATTCGGGCATCCCAAAACAAACTTGCCACTCGCCTGAAGGCTCGGGAGGGATTTCCTCCAAAGTCGGAAATCCATGACGTAAAATCAGAAACAGAAAATCTCAATGCGTATGGAAGAAAACAGTAAAAGAAGAACAAGAAGAAGAACGGGCAGAAAACCGAAGACCGACCCGGCAGTATTCCGCTACGGTATCAAACTGACTTCGGAAGAGAACGGAAATTTCAAGCTGCTGTTTGAAAAATCCGGGATGAAACAACGGGCAAGATTCATCAAGGCGATGATTTTCGGACGTGAAATGAAGGTCGTCAGAATCGACAAGGCTGCGATGGACTACTACATCAGACTTACAAATTTCTATCACCAGTTCCAGGCCATCGGCAACAACTACAACCAGACTGTGAAGGCAGTCAAGTCCAATTTCGGCGAGAAACGGGCGTTCGCCCTGCTCCGCAATCTGGAAAAGGCCACCATCGACCTGGTGGTGCTGAGCAAGCGGATCATCATGCTTACCCGGGAGTTCGAGGAGGAATACCTTATAAAAAGAAAAAAGGAGGAACAGCAGAATGGTGGCTAAGATCAACAGGGGTGTATCGCTCTACGGGGCGGTCATCTACAACCAGCGTAAAGTGGATGAGGCAACCGCCCGTATCATCGCGGGCAACCGCATGATTACCGACCTCACCGGAAATCCCCACAATGTCATGCAGCAGACGCTATGGGCTTTCGAGAGCTACCTCGCCGCCAACAGGAACACGGAGAAGCCGGTACTGCATATCTCTCTGAACCCATCGGTGGACGACCGCCTCACGGACGGGCAGTTCGCGGAACTGGCACGCGAGTACATGCAGAAGATGGGCTACGGCGACCAGCCCTACATCGTCTATCTGCACGAGGACATCGACCGCAGGCATGTCCATATTGTCTCCACCTGCGTGAAGGAGAACGGCGAGAAAATCAGTGACGCATACGAATGGAATCGTTCGATGAAAGCCTGCCGGGAACTGGAAAACAGATTCGGACTCAAGCCTGTGGCTGACAAGCGGAACGAACTGCTGGCACCGTATCTAAAGAAAGCGGACTACCGGGACGGGGACGTGAAACGTCAGGTCGGCAATATCCTCAAAAGTGTGTTCACCGCCTACCGCTTCCAGACATTCGGGGAGTTCAGTGCCATGCTCTCATGCTTCAACATCGAGGCCAAACAGGTTCGGGGAGAATTTGAAGGCTCACCCTACAACGGTATCGTATATACCCTGACGGACGATGCGGGCAGGCCGGTATGCACGCCCATCAAGTCTTCGCTCATCGGCAAGCGCTTCGGCTACGAAGGGATAGAAAAAAGGATTGCCGTCAATGTCCGAGATTTCAGAAACCGGAAGTGGCAGCCGAAAATCCATGATGCCGTCACGCTGGCCATGCACGGCTGCCGAGGAAACCGGGAAGATTTCATCCGGCTGCTCGGGGAAAAGGGCATTGACGTGGTGTTCAGGGAAAACGAGGAAGGCCGTATCTACGGCGTGACCTTCATAGACCACAGAAACCGTGAGGTATATAACGGTTCCCGTCTGGGCAAGGAGTTTTCCGCCAACGCCTTCGAACAGCTTTTCAACAGGCCGCAGGAATTTCCGGAGCCGGAATCCACCGGACAATATGCCTCCACACGGGAGAGCCTTTCCGACAACATGGAAAGCGCCATCGAGCAGGCTTTCGGAATATTCAGTCCCGACATCAACGGACCGGACCCGCAGGAGGAGGCACTCGCCCGCAGACTGCAACGCAAGAAAAAGAAGAAACGCCGTTCACGCGGCATATCCTGATTGTCAATTACCAACCATCAAAATTTTTACAGTTATGCAACAAGAAGATGATTTAAGAGGACTGGCCAAGGTCATGGAGTTCATGCGTGCCATTTCCATCGTGTTTATTGTGATCCATGTCTACTGGTTCTGCTACAGCGCATTCGTGGATATGGGCATCAACATCGGAGTCGTGGACAGGATTCTGCTGAACTTCCAGAGGACGGCAGGACTGTTCAGCAACCTGCTCGTGACGAAAGTGTTCGCCTTCATATTCCTGGGACTTTCGTGTCTGGGTACGAAAGGTGTCAAGAACCAGAAGATGACGTGGCGGAAAATATACGCCGCCTTCCTCGGCGGCATCGTCCTGTTCTTCATGAACTGGTGGATGCTTGACCTGCCATTCAGTACGACAGTGAATGCTACCGTATATACGCTGACGCTTACCACGGGCTACATTCTCCTGCTTATGTCGGGAATATGGATCAGCCGTATGCTGAAACACAACCTCATGGAAGACGTATTCAACACCGCCAACGAAAGTTTCATGCAGGAAACCAGGCTTATGGAAAACGAGTATTCCGTCAACCTGCCCACGAAATTTGTCTATCAGGGCAAGGAATGGGACGGCTGGATCAACATCGTGAACCCGTTCAGAGCCTCTATCGTACTGGGAACACCCGGCTCCGGAAAGAGCTATGCCGTGGTGAACAACTACATCAAACAGCAGATTGAGAAATCCTTTGCCATGTATATCTATGACTACAAGTTTCCGGACCTTTCGGAGATAGCCTACAACCATCTGCTCAAGCACAGACAACATTACAAAGTCAAGCCGGAATTCTATGTCATCAATTTCGACGACCCCAGACGCAGCCACCGATGCAATCCAATCAATCCAAGATTCATGGCAGATATCAGCGATGCCTACGAAAGTGCCTATACCATAATGCTCAATTTGAACAAGACCTGGATACAGAAACAGGGTGATTTTTTCGTGGAGTCACCGATTATCCTGCTTGCCGCAATCATCTGGTATTTGCGGATTTACAAGGACGGAAAGTATTGCACGTTCCCTCATGCAATCGAATTTCTTAACAAGCCGTATGCCGATATCTTCACGATTCTTACCTCTTATCCGTCCCTCGAAAACTATCTTTCCCCCTTTATGGACGCATGGCAAGGTGGAGCTCAAGACCAGCTCCAGGGCCAGATAGCAAGTGCGAAAATCCCTCTTTCGCGAATGATCTCGCCACAGCTTTACTGGGTGATGACGGGAGACGATTTCACCCTTGACCTGAACAATCCCGAACACCCCAAAATCCTCTGCGTGGGCAATAATCCGGACAGGCAGAATATCTATTCGGCGGCTCTCGGCCTGTATAATTCACGCATCGTCAAATTGGTGAACAAGAAAGGACAACTGAAAAGTTCCATAATCATTGACGAGCTTCCGACCATCTATTTCCGTGGTATCGATAACCTGATTGCGACCGCCCGAAGTAACAAGGTGGCCGTCTGTCTCGGTTTCCAGGACTTCTCGCAGCTTGCACGTGACTACGGCGACAAGGAGGCGAAGGTTATCCAGAACACGGTGGGCAATATCTTCAGCGGACAGGTGGTCGGAGAAACGGCAAAATCATTGTCGGAACGGTTCGGCAAGATACTCCAGCAGCGGCAGTCCATATCCATCAACCGTCAGGACACTTCCACTTCCATCAACACGCAACTCGATTCCCTGATACCCGCCTCCAAGATAGCCAACCTCTCGCAGGGCACGTTCGTGGGTAGCGTGGCAGACAATTTCGGAGAAGAGATAGACCAGAAAATTTTCCATGCCCGCATCATTGTGGACAGCGCAAAGGTATCGGAAGAAATGAAAGCCTACAAGAAAATTCCTGTCATCAACGAGTTCAGGGACGCGGACGGAAACGATATCATGCAGCAACAGATTGACCGCAACTACTCGCAGATAAAGGCGGACGTGTTGCAGATAATAGAAGAAGAAATGGAAAGAATAAAAAATGATCCGGAACTGAGACACCTCATCCCGCAGCAAGAGGGGGAGGGAAACAATGACGGTGAATAGACGAAAGCGGAGACCCGCTGTTTTATTTCCGCCTGCAAAGGTCGTCCCGTGCCCGCTGGATTGTGCAAGGCCGGGCCCCTCCGTGGTTTGCTGAAAAAATCATCCTCGCCCGGGGGCTCCGGTATTTTTTCGCAAAGCCTTGCGCAATCCGGCACGGGACAGAAAGGCAGGCAAGAAATAAAATACCGGCTTGACAAGCCGCAGATGTCTAACTCAAAAAATGAAAGATATGAGCAGAAGCAACTTCACCCCGATGGAAAGATTCCATGAGATTCTAAACGGACACGGACTACAGGCCATGAACGTAGGTATAAATCATATCCGCATCTTCAGGGACGGCCGGAAAATATTCGACTACTATCCGCTGAGGATGAAACTCTTCGACTACCACAACTGGTACCAGCTTACCTATCCATCCTTCGGCAATGGCGACGGGAAATGGGAACAGGAGCTTCAGGAGATAATCGGCAGACTTTCCGCCGCATAAACGGTATGCTATGGCAGCGCACATGAAAAAGACGGAATGGGACAACATTCCCGAATGGGCCATATATGCCCTGGAATACGGAACGGAAGAGGACGGCAGCCTGAACGAAGAGGAACGGGCCATGATTGAAAAATTTATCGGCACACATTTCCCGAAAGGATACACGATGAGCGTTAATTGGGACGCCTGCAACGAGTTTGACCGCTATCCCGCATTTGGAGAGCCTTGCAAGACCTGCAAGGTTCTTTTTGTTTCACCATAAATACACAGAAAAATGAAAAGAATGACACTGAGCGAATACCTCGCTGTCCCCGAAAATTATCGGGGAGTATGGACTACCGAACGATGGGACATTCCCGATTGGGAAAACTTGAGAAAAAACCACATGGGAAAACGTACCCTGATGGTATATGACAAAGGCACTTGCCTGCTTGTCGAGGGTCTGAGCCTTGAAATCGTGGACGACAGTGCCTGGAAGAAGCCGGAGGAAATCAAGAAGGAAATCCGTGAAAAATATCAGGAGTACCGTACTGAAAAGGGACATGAACCGCATTTCCTCGAATGCGTCATACGCTGGAACGATACCTTGGAGACACTGGAGACAAGAATCGCCCTGGACATGGATTCCGATACGGAAATGGACGATGAAATCTTCTTCTACTGCGATACTCTGGACTGCCTGCTGTCACTGGCTGACAAAAGCGGGGAAGATTTTGTCATAGCCGGATGTTTCGGATTCGGTGAATATAAAGAAATATAGAGATAACTAAAAGCGAAAATATGATAATCAAATGTCAGGAACACTATAACAAAGTGGTGGAATACACAAAAAGTATCGGTGACAATATATTACAACAATGCATTTTCCGACGGACGAACAGGAATAGTAAGAGGAGTGCTCGATTATGGCAAACCTGACGAATCATACGCTATAAAGCTTAATTCGTTCCATGGATAGAGCATACATATATAAAATCAACTATATTGTTGATAAACAATAAAAAGCGTCATTTATTTTGTACAGACGATACTTCATAGTTATCTTTGTAAATATGATAAACGCTGTGATAGTTATATTACAAATATTCTCCTTGCCCCATAATCTTGGGCGTGTAATGAAAACACACCTCATGAATATCAACAAGGAGAATTATATTAAATATAAGGGATGAAAAAAAACAAATTAAATATTCCAATAAAAATAATTATTGGCATTGTTCTCATAGCCAGTTTAGGCTTGTATTTCAATTCAGTTCTCAAAAATTGGGATATAGAACAAAATTTGGGTAGTAATTATATTTTGTGTGCCGACGGTGAAATTATTTATCAGCCGATCGATGAGAAGCCTGCCGAATATGTCATACCTTTTGGTACAGCAAGATACGGTTTTGATGATCGTTGGATTGTAGTTGAGACGAAAACACGATCAGGGTTTCATCAAACTCTTCCTCAAGATACTATTGCTGGTGAAGTATCTAACTATTGGATTATTGATAAGTCCATACCGGTTGATACAGAAAATCCTTCAATATTCGGAGATATTTATTATCAAGGTAATATTTATTCTGTTATAAGGAAAAGTCTCATAGGTCCCCTGGATTCTCTCGACTTTGAAAAAGAGACCGGAAAAAGGAGTATAAAACTCATTTGGCGTAAAAAGAAATAAGCCAACAAAAATGAAACATCACAAGACTGATGACCAACTTATTGAAATAAAGGAATTCGCAATGAAACTGAGAGATAAACAATTTTGGCTTTATGAAGCAGTGGTTATTATCTGTTCTGCCATCAGTATGGTCATTTTGTGGGCCAACCATTTGTTTCACCGGTTGTTCCTCATATATCTTGGTGCAGCTTTTTGTTCCCTGTTTTTTATCGGTGGTATTATGGCGTGGAAACTATACAAAGGAACCAATGGTGGAAACTGGCAGGATATATGCTTCTCGTCACAACCGTGATTTTTGTCATTGTCTTGTTCGGTTTTGTGTGGGACTGGCATGACATAGGAGGTCGTCCGGCAAATTTACCGCCTGATGTGGGTACATATATTACTAATAATGAATTGGTAGGAATTCTAATATTACTATGGGTAATCGTTGCACCAATCCTCTCATGCGTAATCTCATATATAACCAAACTGATTATAAAATATAATGTTGGTGGAAAAGCTCGTCATTAAAAAATGATACAAATACCGATTTGAATATACTGAAAATATTATAATGGCAATATGGCAGCGATTTCAATAATAATATTACTTGCGTTACTCTTTTATTTGTTCTATTTTTCTGAACGAATGAAACGAATCAGAGAATTTGTGCCCCGCCCCATTATAAGCCTGACAATCATTGCCATTGCCTGTGTACTTTTCTTAGTGGCAGATTACAATGGCCGATATTATGGTCTAAGTCCGATAATTTTTAATCCGGTTCGCCTGCCACAAGATGTTTCCATCATGATTGATAGATACTACAATTTCTATATAACTGGAGAAGATGAATTGGAAATTTTAGGTCCCGGTTTCCGAGTGGCCGGAACACATGCCCACATTGAATCGATTCATGATTATTCTGTCAAGGATTCAACCTTGTATATACGCTGCATGACGGACCAAGGTATTGAAACCTATCGATTGGATAAAGGAGAACTTTTCTGTAAAACAGAGGAAATAAACAATGCCAACTGGCGTACTCATCTTATTGAGAACTATGAAATATTTACTTTCATTCGAATAATGTCTATTCTTATATTCTTGATGGGTATTAGCTTGTATGTCTTAGGATTGAGCAGGTGCTAACCGATTATTGTTCAATTATCTATTAACTTATATATATTCTGAAGTTGCATAATAAACGGAGAACTGGTAATCGAAAACTCACCGTCATCTTTAAGTCTAATATAATATTTATCGTGCTTGTACAAATTATAAGATTCTTTTTTATACCAAGTATATACTTGTTTGTTGGTATGATCCAATAAAGCAAAAGATATGGTATTTATTCTTGTAAGATTGTTGTCCATTATGAACGGAACATTCTGTACTGTTATATTCTTGTATATTTGATTACTATTTCCTTTTTTTATCGAATGGATATTCCTCTTTCCATGAATTTTCTTTTATGGTATAGATGTAGTTTCTATCTTCAAAGACCTCATTGCTTATTTGACGAAAAGTAGCGGCGTCGATATCATCCAGTTGCTTCCTGTCAAAGAAGACATGATGTTTGTCGGTTGCAATGCGCCCGTAAAAATAGAATGTGGCATTATTTACGTCCAATGAGTCTTTGAGGAAAGGTTCTCCATTCAAGAAGAGCATATCATTAACTAAATACTTGCCGACACCGATTTCCTCAAAACGCCGAATATCTATATCCCGGACAATTACAGAATCACCATAAATGACATTCCTGCCATTACGGAAATAACAGTAACCCGGCTCTATAGGATGTTGCAAGGAGTCTATACGACATAAATCCCACGCTTGAGTTTTATTATTATACACGGTCAGATAGACATAGTTCTTGTCAATAAACCAGTCCTCCCCTATAATCCTAAAACTGTTTCTGTCAACATCCGTTCTCTTATCATAGTGATAAACGTAGTCTTTATCCCTCATCCATTCGTCCTGTCTGGAACCGAGACGATACACAAAGTATTCTGCAGTTTCGACGTCTATACCACTGTGAGAAGGGCTTATGTAGGAACTGTATGAACCGTTACCCGAATAGTCTCGGATATAAACATTGTCTTTATCCACAGCAACTCCACTGGCATTGATATGGAATGTTTTGACATCTACGTTTTCTATCAACTTGTCTCCAAACCAGACATGGGTTGCATCCTTTGCCCATTGGTTATCTAATACCGTAAATGTTGATTCGTCCACATCTTTGAGATAGCTCCAACTGCCGTGATTTATCAATTCAAGCGAGTGTTCAACCGAGATATAGTATATTCCTCTGATATTTTTATAGTAGGTATAATAATCACTATCAACTTTACTACCTCTGGGAATAGGTAAAACTAAATACAGGGACACAAAAACAAACAGACCAATTATGGTAGCTATAATAGTTACTATTTTGGAATACATCTTTAATTCTTGTTTTTTCATCACTTGCCTCCTTTCCGCCAAATAGTTACCTTACAACATGTGCTATATTATGTTGTAATACGATAAAATTATCATTGTTCCATAGAGCATAAAACCAGCACCACAATAATATCCGTTAAGGACTGAGGAATAACTAGTCGTCCATTTTGATACAGGATGACTTTTCTGGTCCTTATATGTATCAATAAATACATATAGCCCCCATAATATTGCACAAAGTGCATGACAGATATGATAAAAGAAACTTATTACACCTAGGAACAGTCCTATTAATGAAGCTATTCCATATATGTAAAATGAAACACTTCTTTTGCTCCTGTTTCTGTATAGGCGTATAAGTATCCATATACTGCTCAAGATTGTCATGCAATTAATAAATATTATACACCATAGAGATACGGGTTCCATTGTTCTCATTATTTACTTTCTTTTGTATTATTAGATTCTTTTTTTTCTATTACCTTATCGGTGATTTTTTCAGCTCCTGAGACTTTGAGTCCTCGACCTTGTTCCAATATTTCCGTTCCTAAATCGAAACCTTCTTCACCGAACTTTTTGCCATGACCAAGCAAATATTTATGCAACATTTCTGGAATCTTGTTCTTTCTCTATAATTCTTCCGCTTACCGCCTGCTTTCTTGTCATGTAACATTGCGCTTCATAGTAAACGTTGCCTTCAAGTGACCGGATAATTCTCTTTCGAACGCCATCGGCCACGTCATAAATTGAGTTGCCGATGCCAGTCTCATCGCTGAAGTTGTTCGACATCAAATACATAATCAACTACTACTAAGTCTTTTTTTTATTACGAAAAATAACCATATACATGAGCATAAATATAGAATGAAATTAGGTACTAAATGTCTTACCACCGCCCCACTTTCTTCATAAACTTTATCTCTTTCTTTGTCATAAAAGAATTTTATTTTTTGTGGATCAAACTGTACGCATTTATCTCTGGAAATTCCTACATAATATCGCTTCCCATTGAACTCTATGACTATGGATGATGAAGTTCTACGACGGCAATTAACTTCCAGTACCGAATAATTTTGTATTGGTTCCTCACTTTTGATTATCGTTTGTCTATGGTCGTATATGAGCCACATATAAACAGCAGCTGCTAATAAGCCAATATTTACCAATATGACACTTATAAGTTCCTTATTTGTAACACTTTTCATTTCCTTGTTTTTATGAGTAAATCACGACATCTAACTATTGATAATCATAGTATATTAAGAAAAACATATTCCTAAAATACCAGCTAAGATTAATAGAAAAACGGCACACCACATTCTATTCTTACCATAATTATTATCATACAATGCTTTATCTACTTTGGTTCGAGGCGTATTTACACCTGTGAGAAAATTTGAATATATAACTTTTTTCCTCTTAACATATTTATAATATGTAAATCTTAATAATGCCCCCAAATAATCTGTTATCCATGCTTTTATCATATTTTCATTCTTATTGCTTTTCTTCTTATACTCCAGTTGATTTATTTAGATTGTTTCAGTAACGTACAGTTTTCATCTTTATAGTCTTGTAGCTGGGAATTGCATATTAACAAATCCAGTCTTTTATGATTTAAGACCTCCAATGCAAAGGCAATTGAAATAGAATCTGTATCTATACAATATGTAGAATCGCATTGATAAAGCTCTGTTTCATCTGTACTATTATAATCAGACCTGAGACTTCCTTCAGGTATTTCTCCATCAATCATAATTAATGACGGAGTAAAAGCCAGTTTAGAGTTTGTCTCTTTATTTGAAATAATGAAACCTACAATGATATTGGACTTTTGTTTGAGCGTAATTTTGTATTTTTTATTTTCATAATTTTCATATGAAATACGTGATGAACAAGAACATGATAGAAGCACATTAAATAGCGCAATTAGATATAAAAAAAGTTTCATAATTCATATACTATTATTTGTTTCATTATTGCTTTCATGATTGCTTATATTTGTCGGGATTAACACCAATATTTCTAAATACAATAAATTACGGAGTGTTATCTATATAATTTACAATATCAAAATCACTTATATCAATTTGAGGTTGTATGTATTTTTTATCAGTCATTGTCTTATCAGAGTTCGGTGTGGTATGTGTCCCTATAATTTTATATAAATACATACCATCTTTATCGCATTTAAAATAAAAATGACGACTGTATAAATTGTTACCTCCTCCATAAAAACATTCAAGTATTACCCCTTTTCTGTGTTTCTTTATTTTCACACTAAAATTCTTTATATCTTCTGAAGAAGGGAATTTTATCTTTGCAATAGTTTTCTTGTTTTTTTCAACAAAAAGAGATTTATTATAAAATCCTTCTTCTGTAAATCTACAAAATAATTGAACAGAAAAATATGTTTTTTTATCTGTTCGTATGATAATAGCTGATTCTTTATCAACCATTTGTGGCACATATTCATTGCCTTTCACTATTTGAAAGGAATAGGTAATGAATATGAGTATTATTATCAAAATACATCTCATCTCCTAAATTATCTATGATTATTCTTGGTTAGTACTATTTCTACCAAGTTATCGCCAAGGATATTGTAAATCAATGGCTATCTACAAAGATATGAAACATTCCACATAATCTCCCATAAAAGACAACTATATTTATGATGATTGGAAATTATTCAGAATCATTCAATTAACTTCTCTTTTATGGTGTCGTTTGAACACCTCTGATTTCTACGACAAACTAAATGAAATGACAGGCAGATAGGCTTCTGCAATCCTTATTCAAAAACATACGGTCATAAGCTCCACTTCACTTGATAAGTCCCTTCAGAGAAGTTAACTCGGAGGGCGAATACCTCCACGTTCAAGCCTACGGTTTTCGGGACACAAAATTCCCTGCGGTAATTTTCCGCCCGAAAAAACGCTCTGGTATTGCCGTCCGAGTTGGGGAAAGGACCGGGACTTAGCAAGCGAAGCGACCTACGACGCATAGATACAGGTCAACATAAAAAAGAATCTGACGGGAGAACCATGCTCCCGTATGCCGTCCCAATGGATTACGCCATCCGGTTATTCCCGTAAAAAAATCCGCTTCCTGTCACAAAAGGACACATCAAGGGGGACAAAAGCAGCTCGCTCCCAACTCTGCATAATTACAGTTTTTCCTTTTCTTCTGTGCGGCTGTGCGTACCGCCATGCCCTTGTCTGTACAGCCTGTTCCAGCCTTTTCCCTTTCCTTTGCCGCCTTTCGTTTTTTCTCCTTTTCCTGCCGTTTTACCCCGTTTTTTCACTCCGTTTTCTCCGGCCTGCGGTGTAATGTGATGACACAAGATGTAATGTGTATCCTAACACATTGCAAATCAATTATTTATCAATTTTTCTCCTATATATTTGCGGTGACAACATGAGTTATCAACACTAAAAATCAAAAATTATGGCAAAGAAAAATGCACGGGAAGAACCCCCGAAACCACAGGTCACCGAAAACGAGCAGATGAGTGACATCGTGTTCATCCTCGACAAGATGGAACTGATTCTTGAAGCGGTATCTCAAATCGGAAAGGACGGAAAATTCAACACGGTAGCCGCCGACAAGAAGAACCGGAACTCCTTCCTGAAAATTGACCGCTATGCCGACGCCTTCGAGAACTTCATCAAGAACTTCTGGAGCCAACTGAAAGACCCGACACGCTTCGGAATCCTCTCCGTCAAGGAAGACAGGCTGGACGACCCTGCCGTACAGCAGGCCATCGAGGACATCGCCGCAGGAAAAAAGACAAAAGCCGTGGAGGAATTTCTCAAGCAGTACGAGATTGTTCCGCGCAACAAGGAAAACCAAAGTATCAACCAAAAAAATCAAGAAGAAATGGCAAAGAAAAATGAAACCCGGCAGCAGGCTGCCGCAGCTGACAGCCAGCCGCAGACCCAGTCCCCCCAGTACCGTTACAACGAGTCCATGATCAACTGGGAACAGCTAAAGAATTTCGGAATCTCCCGTGAATACCTCCAGGAACGCGGACTGCTCGAACAGATGCTCAAAGGATACAAGACCAACCAGGTAGTACCCATCAGCATGAACTTCGGTTCGGCCGTACTGAGGACTGACGCACGTCTGTCCTTCCAGCAGTCCATGGCGGGCGAAGTGGTGCTCGGCATCCATGGTATCCGACAGAAACCCGACCTCGACCGACCGTATTTCGGACATATCTTCTCCGACGAGGACAAGAAGAACCTGCTCGAAACGGGCAACATGGGGCGTGTCGTGGAACTGAAAGGACGTAACGGGGAGTATATCCCATCCTTCATCAGCATCGACAAGCTGACCAACGAGGTGGTCGCCATGAAAGCGGAGAATGCCTTCATCCCAAGGGAAATCAAGGGCGTGGAACTGACAGAGCAGGAGCAGAACGACCTGCGTGAAGGCAAGAAGGTCTATGTAGAGGGCATGATCGCCAAGTCCGGCAACGAGTTCAACGCCTTCATTCAGGTGAATGCCGAACGCAGGGGTGTCGAGTTTATTTTCGAGAACGACAAACTCTTCAACCGCCAGACACTCGGGGGCGTGGAACTGACACAGAAACAGATTGAGGACCTGAACGCCGGAAAAGCCATCTTCGTGGAGGGAATGCAGCGCAAGGACGGTGAGGTGTTCTCCTCTTACGTGAAGCTGGACGAGGCGACGGGCCGCCCGTCCTACACCCGCTACAACCCGGACTCTCCGGAAGGCGCACGAGAAATCTATATCCCCAACGAAATCAACGGGGTGAAGATTACGGCGGAGGAACAGCAGCAACTCCGTGACGGCAAGGTGATTTTCCTCAATGACATGGTGAACCGCAAGGGAGAGGAATTCTCCTCCTTCATCAAGGCCGATTTGGAAACGGGACGCCTGAGCTACTCCCGTACGCCGGACGGTTTCGAGCAGCGCGAGGATTTCAAGATTCCAACCAAGGTATGGGACGTGGAACTGACCAGACAGCAGCGTGCGGACCTGCAGAGCGGAAAGGCCGTGCTGGTGGAAGGCATAAAGGGATATGACGGGAAGACCATCTCGCAGTACGTCAAGGCGAACTTCAACCAGGGGCGTCTGGACTTCTACAACGAAAATCCCGACCGTAAGCGTGACGCGTCACAGCGAAACGTGGTGGCCAACAGCCAGCGACAGGAACAGGGCAACCGCAAGTCAAAAGGTGCGAGCATTGCCTGACTATAGGTAACGGAAAATGAATGTTGAATAAAAAAAGAAAGAAATATGAAAAAGGAAAACGGAAACGACATGCCTTTCAAGGCTGATGAAGTGAACTGGGACGAACTCTCCGGTATCGGTATCATGAAGGACGAGCTGGAACTCTCCGGCGAGATGGACACCCTCCTCAGGGGAGAGAAAACGAAAGTGATGTCCCTGAGCCTCGTGCTCCTCGGCGTGGACGTGCTGATGGACGCCACACTCCAGCTGGTCCGTAAGGGCGAGGCCCCGCTGCTGGAAATCCAGGGAGTGACACCGTTGGGCAAATAACCTGAGAGCAATTATCAAGTAAACCGATGTCTTACCGCCGTTTCCTGTCTTCCGCATGGAAAACGGGAAACGGCTTAATTTTTATCTTACAATATGATAGCAATCATCGCAGAAAAGCCGAGTGTAGGCATGGACATAGCCCGTGTAGTCGGGGCTGATACAAGAAATGACGGCTACTGTTCCGGTAACGGATATATGGTAACCTGGGCACTGGGACACCTCGTGTCACTGGCCACGCCGGACACTTACGGTTATAC
Source organism: Mediterranea massiliensis (assembly GCF_900128475.1). Classification (GTDB taxonomy): domain Bacteria; phylum Bacteroidota; class Bacteroidia; order Bacteroidales; family Bacteroidaceae; genus Bacteroides; species Bacteroides massiliensis_E. The sequence continues at coordinate 46,152 of NZ_LT635837.1, forward strand.
GAAAACGGCAGCGGAGGACCTGCCGATGCTGCCGGACCCGTTCCGCCTGGTCTCCCGACAGATGCGCACGGACAGGGGAATGGTTACGGACATCGCCGCCTCGAAACAGCTGAAAGTCATAGAAAGCGTATTCAACCGCTGTGACAGCATCATCGTGGCTACCGATGCCGGTCGTGAAGGGGAACTTATCTTCCGCTGGATATACGACTTTCTGGGCTGCACGAAACCGTTCAGACGCCTGTGGATTTCCTCGCTTACTGACGAGGCCATACGGAAAGGGCTGGAGGAACTGAAGGACGGCTCGGAATACGACAGCCTGTATGCCGCCGCCGACAGCCGCGCGAAGGCGGACTGGCTGGTGGGCATGAACGCCAGCCGTGCCCTGGCCATCGTCTCCGGCTCGTCCAACAACTCGATCGGACGGGTGCAGACTCCGACGCTCGCCATGATATGCAGCCGCTACAGGGAGAACCGCAGTTTCGTATCCACACCATACTGGCAGCTACATGTCACCCTCAATGGCGGCACGTCACACCGCCGCTTCTTCCATCCCGCGACCTTTGACGACAGGCAGAAGGCAGAAACCGCCTACCGCAGTCTCACTCCCGATTCTTCGGCGACGGTTACGAAGGTGGAGCGCAGGAAAACCCTGCAACAGCCGCCGCTGCTCTACGACCTGACGGCACTTCAGAAGGACTGCAACGTGCACCTCGACCTGCCCGCGGCAAAGACGCTGGACATCGCCCAGTCGCTCTACGAGAAGAAGCTCATTTCCTACCCGAGAACGGGAAGCCGGTATATCCCGCACGACGTGATGGCCTGCGTGCCCGGTCTGCTGGAAAGAATCTTGGCCATGCCCGGATTCGCCACAAGTGCCGGAATCCTTGACTTTGCGCATCTCAACACCCGTAGCGTGGACGACAGCAAAGTGACGGACCACCATGCCCTCATCACGACCGGCATCGCACCCGAAGGGCTTTCCGAGGCGGAAGAGGCCGTCTATACGCTGATAGCCGGACGTATGCTGGAGGCGTTCTCGCCCTGCTGCGAGAAGGAACTGATTCTTATGGAGTGCCGTCTGGACAACATGGATTTCCGCTCGAAAAGCTCCCTTGTCGTCAGTCCGGGATGGCGCGGCATCTTCCGCAGGAAAGAGGACAGGCAGGACGACGAACCGGAAACCGACGAGGGTACGGCCATATTTGCCGAAGGGGACACGGTCCCTGTTTCAGGATTCGGACTGGCCCAGAAGAAGACCGTGCCCAGACCGCTCTATACCGAAGCCACGCTGCTGGCAGCAATGGAGACCTGCGGCAGGGAGATAGCCGACGAACAGGCACGCGAGGCCGTGAAGGAGCTGGGTATCGGCACGCCCGCCACAAGAGCCGCCATCATCACCACACTGTTCAAACGTGACTATATCGCCCGCTCCGGCAAGAGCATCCTCCCCACAGAGAAGGGACTCCATATCTACGATGCGGTGAAGGACATGCTCGTGGCGGATGTTTCCCTGACAGGAAGCTGGGAGAAGACCCTGCTCCAGATAGAGCGGCACACACTCGGACCGGACACGTTCATGGCATCCATCACGGACTACACCCGCAAGGCTACCCGTGAAATCCTGAACCTCAGCCTTCCGGCGGTAGCCGCCCGCACGTTCACCTGTCCCAAATGCAAGACCGGACACATCATCGTCAGGGAGAAGAGTGCCCGCTGCGACAATAAAGGGTGCGGACTGACCGTGTACCGCAGGTTCCTGAACAAGGAACTGACGGACCAGCATCTGGAACAGCTTTTCTCCTCCGGCTCCACACGGCTCATCAAGGGATTCAAGGGAAAGAAGGGCGTGGCTTTCGACGCTTCGGTCACTTTCGACGCCGGGTTCACCCTGACACTTTCGTTCCCCAAAAACGGGAACGGCAGGAAAAGGAAATGATGAAGCCATCCCGATTCGCGGGGCAAAGGTCGCAGCCCGCCCGTTTCCACCGGCAAGGTCTGGCCTTACGGTTTCTGGGAAAAATCATCCTCGCCCGAGGCTCCGGTATTTTTCCCGAAAACCTTGCCTGTGGAGGCGGACTGCAAGAAAGCCCCTGAAACCGGGAATGGCATTCCCGCCAAANTACGGGATTCCTGCAGGCAGTCACAAGACCCATACAGAAAACGTGCGGACTGATCTCCAACATGGCACAGTTCGAGGCACAGGCGGACAAGGCCGCCGCCAGCAGCAAGGCTGCCAAGGAAGCGAAATCCAAGGAGACGAAGGAAGAACGCGAGAAACGGGAGAGGTATGAGAAACTGATGAAGAAGGCGGAAGAACTGACAGCGGCCAGAAACCACCGGGAAGCCGTCAGTGTGCTTACACAGGCGAAAGCACACGCGAATGCCGCCCAGTTGAAGGAAATCGAGGAGAAGATAAAGGCGGCCGACACGGAAATGAACCGGGGAAGCCTCTTCGACCTGATGGAACAGGAAGCACAGCCGGAACCTTCGGTACAGCAGCAACAGCCACACTCCCAGCAGCCGACATACACGCAGGCACCGGAACAGAGAAATCCGCAACCGCAACGTCCGCAACAGCCGGCACCGCAGCAGACATACACGCGGAGACCGTCACAGCCGATGCCGGGACAGGCTCAGCCGGCACCGCAGAGACCACAACAGGCATACACGCAGCATCCGCAACAGCCAGGAATATGGCCGTCGCAACAACAGCCGCCACAGCCGCAGGCAAGACCGCAGATACAGCCACACGCGCAATACGTACAGCGGACAGGAGGACAGCAGCCTTCCCAACCTCAATATCCGCCGCAGCCTGAAATACAGGACTGGCAGGAAGAACGGTTCATGCAGGAGGACGAACAGCAACCGTACCTCTCCGATCAGGAACACCCCGCATACAGTGAGAAGGACTACGAGGAATACATCGATTTCCCGCAGTCCATGCTGGAACCCAAGTATTCACCTTATCAGACAGTTTAAGACATGGCACTCGAAATCAAAGGAATGACACGCTCATTCAAATTCAAGAAAGGAACGGAGTATATAACCCTTCATGACCCGGATCCGAACATCTCGCCGGACATGGTCATGAGCTACTATTCGAACATGTACCCGGAACTGACGACGGCTACCGTTCACGGACCGGTCATCAGGGAGGACATGACAGAATATGAGTTCAAGACAACTATCGGAACAAAAGGATAAAGGATATGGCAAAGGACAACAGAAAAAAGAAGAAATCATGTGTACCATTGGACGGATATCAGGCGGAACAGCTCGCGAGACTTATCATTGCGGAAACCGAAAGGAAGGTGCATTACGGCACGGAAAGGAAGAAACGGATTGCGGCACCCAGCGGTGCCGTAATTCTTTTCTGAACGCTACATTCTTGCCGATATCCCCATCGGAACTGTTCACGGACGGTACTGACGGGAAGCCGCACAATCTTATCACGCAGGAAAACTATGAGTACCTGCGTGATTCCTTTTTCAGATATGCACTCCTCATGAAGAAGGAGGCGGTACATACACCGGGACGAACGCCCGGCGAAAGCATTGCCAGACTGCACGAAGAGATGTGTAACCTTGTAGGCAATGACATGAATGTCAACATTGAGCAGGACGAAGAAAGACTCCTGTTCCGTCTCTGGAAATGTCATGAATGGGGAGAACTCACGTTGTATTACTTCCCGACGAAGTTCATGGAAAGGCTCGGACCGGAACTGAGACGCATATCCGTCACCTTCATCCACAACCTGATGCAGGCGAACGGGATAAACACCATACTGGACGAGGACGACATGGACTATGCCCTGACACTGATGTCTGAGGATGATTCGGGTGAAACGGCATCTGACCGGAAAAAGAGGCGGCGGCTCCTGCACTCCTATGAGGAAGGCAGGATACATGCCCTGTTACGCCGGGTGGAACGCAAATCCTATTACAAGAATCTGCCGAAGGCAATCGACCGATATAAGCCGAAGGACGGGTACGAACAGTCACTGCTCTCTGTCATGAAGGAGGGGCTGGAGTTCCTTACACCTGAACACGGCATCATGGAATACGGCTACGATCCCTTCTACGAGGAAGAACCGGACTTTCTGCCCATGTATCTCAGCAAGCAGATCCGGGTCATCTATGACTGCACCGACATGATAACGGAATATCTCACCGACTATTACAACTCCTACAGCCAGGAGACATACGACATCATTCCGGTCACCACCTGTGACCTGTCTCCGGAAACGGAGGAACTGTTCCATATGGACGACTATCCGGAACGTTTCTTCAAATGGGCGGAAAAATTCATCAACATCACTGTATAAACCAATCTGAAAGCATATGATAGACAGCAACGAACTGACCAGAAAAATCAAGACGCCGCTCAACCCCAAGGCGGCACTGATTGCCTATGCCTCGGAGAATGACAGGAACTTTTTCCTTGAAATCCGTGAAATTGACGACCGGGGAAACATGACGGAAGGAAGACCGGTAACCCTGGAATTCATGAACACGCTCGTGAAGGGATACTCGGAAAGACACAGCACCACTCCATACGGGAAGATACCCGACAACCTGTTGTATTGCGACCCGCGCAAGGGCAGCGAGAGATACGTGTGGTACAACCCTCCGCACAAGAGGATGATGTTCTTCAGCCCCGCGCTCAAAATAGAAAACGCGGAATATTACCTGCCGGGAGTGATCTATGAGGCCGGAGAACACGGAATGAGAATCTATGCCTACAAGGAAAATGTTCCCGGACCGGATACCGTGCTGTACGCCGCGCCCTTCTTCAACGTAACAGGTTCCAGCGTATGTCTGGGAAACGCCAGGATAGAGCTGCCGAAGGACCTGACCTATGAGAAGCTGCTGCAGTACTGGGAAAGGAAATTCTGGCTTACGGAATTCTCCCACCTGGGAGGGAACGGGAACCCGACAAAATCAAACCTCGTGCTGGTGACAAAGGCGGCACGGGACAGGGACTTCAACCTCGACGAACTGAAACCGCTGAACAACATGAAACTTAAAGACATACTGAAATGAAAAGAGTACACTACATCGACAACTATCTGATAAACCCGCAGCATCCGGTAACGGTAAACCTTATCGGAGCGGGAGGAACAGGCTCGCAGGTGCTTACCTGCCTGGCCAGGCTTGACACGGCACTGAGGGGACTCGGACACCCCGGGCTGTTCATAACTGTGTATGATTCCGACATCGTAACGGAGGCCAATATCGGGCGACAGCTCTTCAGTCCCTCGGACATCGGCCTGAACAAGGCACAGTGTCTTGTCACACGCATGAACAACTTCTTCGGTAACGACTGGAAGGCGGTACCGGACATCTATCCGGCAGCTCTGAAGGACGCCAGACGGGACAATCTGGCCAACATAACGATTACATGCACGGACAACATAAAGTCCCGTCTCGATCTGTGGAACATACTGAAAGCCGTGCCGGTTTCAGAATACAGAAGCCACGAGACCCCCCTGTACTGGATGGACTTCGGCAACACGCAGGATACGGGACAGGTCATCCTCGGAACCGTACCGAAGAAAATCAAACAACCGGCATCCAAGCTGTACGAAACGGTGGAATCGCTGAAGGTGATCACACGATATGTCAAATACGCGAGAGTGAAGGAAAAAGATTCCGGACCGAGCTGTTCGCTGGCGGAGGCCCTGGAAAAGCAGGACCTGTTCATCAACTCCACATTGGCACAGCTCGGCTGCAACATCCTGTGGAAAATGTTCCGCAACGGTATGATCGAGTATCACGGGCTGTACCTGAATCTCTCCACCATGAAAGTGAATCCTATCGGGGTGTGACAATATCATGCCCCGATTACATCTATTCAATCCTGTTTCCGCTATGGTCAATGTAGTACCAGTCATCACTTTCCCAATACCAGTGCTCGCCGCCGGAGCCTGCCACCTCTTTCCGTTCCCCCGAATCGGTGACTTTCGCCTTGCCACCCTCGAATGGATAGCCGAAGGCAAAACGAGGACGGATGACGGTCTTGCCTGTCTCGTCAGCGTAACCGATACGTCCTTTCCGGTCCACTATGCGGTACAGTCCTTCACTTACATAGTCGTCTCCGTTGTCATATTGAAACGCTGCATAATGTCTTGCACTGCCGCAACTGCACAGCAGCAATACGGCACTCAGATAAATGATAATCTTGTTCATGATGCGGGTTGTTTTCATTTGATAATCTGTTTTTGTTAATGTCAAGGCAGCAGGAACTGCATGTTGAAACGGCAGAACAGCCTGTATGCCGCATATCCAGCAAGCAGGGTGATACCTATAAAAATCCAAAATATTGTTCTGCGCCTCTTCTTCTCTGAATTTTCCATCCGGTCAAACTCCGCCTTCAACCTTTCATAGCGGCTTTCCTTGTAGATCCGTCCGTTTACCAGAATCAATATGACAAACGGAACAAGGATATAGCCCAATATCCCCTTTGACTTGTGGAGAATATACAGATGCCATGCAGTCTGACTGTCAAGACAGTTGAGTATGACAGCCGTGAACAGCACGACATAGACATACTGCATAACTGTAACAGTCGCAAAGGTACGGTGCGGCAAGCCATGTTTGGTCGAATACCATGACCAATAGAAGATATTGTCCCAGAATGAAATTCGGGGAGGTTTGATGAAGGGCTTTTGCTTGTATGCTTCCTTCCTTTCCTGATTATATTTATGTCTTCTTTTCTCCATATTCCATTCAGTAATACCAAACATATGTATTTCAGAAACATTCCATTCATATAGGACAAAAGTAACGAAATCGGTTGATTGTCATGCAATAATGTGGAAGAAATCAAGATAAATCTGTACTTAGAACCTCGTATCTTCAGTCCATTCCAGACTGTCCACTGGACAAAGTTCAACTTTCTTCATTTCATACCATACCGTCAGTAGTATCCTTATGCTGTCAGACGTATATCCCTTGCCCCATGTGCATTCGGCAAACTTCCGTGTGCCGTCCCTGATTTCATCAATGGTGGCATGGTTCAACAACCTTGCACGGAACCCTCCGTCCATATCCCCCTTTGTTGCCCGTACCTGCATCGCATAGACCGGTTGCCCGTATCGGGTCGTGCGTTCGTCTTGGTCGATCTGACGCTGCAAGGCTTCATTGGGTGCTTCCTGACGGGCTCCTATCTTGAAATGCAGTGAAAGATAATCCCTGTAACTTTGTGGTACTTCGACCTGCTCTTTCTCCGCAGGAACTGTATTCTCCGAGGCCGTGGGAAACGCCATGTTCACAACTACCACTATTGCTACGATAACCGCCCAATAGACCGCTAACGCCCGTCTCCAGTAACGGGGACGCTTACGAAGTTCCTGACGGACTTCCTTGCATATCTTCTTATCGTCAAAAAATCCCAGAGGGATGGCGGACAGCAGCACCGCCAGACCCGCCAAACCGTAGAAGACAACCTTTTGCGGCACGTTTACCAGATGCACATACCCGTCTTGCCCCCTTGCTGCCAGGAATGTGCCGGCCAACAGGACATATTCCGGGATGATGCTCAGGCAATATACTCCGGCAGCTAACGCCTTGTGCTTCCTCTTATTGTTCCATTCCGTGAAATGCGCATAAGGAATTTTATGCAGCATCACCAACATGCGGAAAAATCGGCTGAATATGTTCTTTCCTTCTGTCATTTGAGTATTTCATTTATCCATTTCAGTGCGGTTACTAATAAAACCATTGCGGGAATACCCAGTAAATAGAGAGAGAAAAAGAACAGGTTACGTCGGAAAGGACTGAACTTACAGCCCGCATAATGCTGCATGACCGCTTTCCGCCGGGAAGGCGGGTATATTTTGCCGAACAAGCGGTCTGTCATGATGACAGAAACGGAAAACACGATTACAAGAATGACTCCAAACACCTCGTATGCCAAGTCATGAAGGAAAAGACCGGCTATGGCCAGAAGCGGTATGAATATAAAAAGCACGATACAGGCCCACAGCATATCACTTCCTCTGGGCTGTTTGAAATTGACCTTGTGATAATTCTCCCATGTTATTTCTCCCAACCAGAACAGATAGTCGAAGAAATAATAACGCCGTAGGCATTCTTGCTCTTTACATTTCTGCTTTCTCATTTTTTATTATGGACAAAACACTAATGTTTGGCAGCGTTCCGCTTGTTCAGTCGGTTTGCTGTTTGTTAGTTTGAAAATTATTTGATTCTTCGAAATATCGTAATACATTCTTATACCATCTTCCACATTTATCATTTTGATAATAAGATATAGCGAGTTCTTTAGCTTTTTTCTCATTACCAGTGATATAATACATCGTAATTATTATAAGGATAGAATGATATTTATAATTCCACCAAATATAGTCTTTATTATTCTCAAAATCCATAAGTATATCCTGGATTGTTGTTCTTTCATTAAGGAAACTTAATATTTCCTTGAATGGCATATTATCAAGATTAAATACATTTAGAAGATCATCTAATGATAACAAGTCAAACGATACAGCCCCTTTTCCAGAAATAAAACCTGAATTAATATTAAGAACATTTCCAACTTTCTCAAAATCTGTTTTGGCATCTATCAGAACAGAAGCCATCTTTTCAATTTTTGGCGAATTATAGAATAAATGAAAACTTATATAGCCTATGCCATTAGTGAATCGAGGATTAACAGAGGAATTGATAAGAATCGTTTGCTTGAAATCTCCTACTTTACGATGAAAACACATCTTAGATTTGTTCCAGCTGTATCCATATTTAGACAAAGTTGAAATAACCCCTTGTTCTAATACATTTCTTATTGCTATTCGTAATTCTTCTGCTTTCATATTAAAAATCAAACTGATGTTCGGCGGATAAACCACCTTAAATGTTTCATCTGTTTGTTAGTAACGATTTTTTGCCAATTCTTAATCTGATGAATATTTACTCACAAAGTCATGATAAATTGCGAAGAACATATTCAAAGCAGCACATTCACTACCACCTGTATTAAGTAATAGTAAATATGGCCATGAGTAATTTGTATCTTGAAAAGAATAATATGAATTTACATACTTATTGAAATGCTGGAAAAAGTCAATTTCATCTGTATCCTTCTCATGATCTGATAAAGAAAAGCCAAGTAACAAAACGTAAAGTTCTGTTACACTTTCATTTCTTAAATAGCCTCTTGGCCTTTTTTCTATATTCCCTATTAAATCCTTAAATTTCATCTAATCAAATTCTTTTCACGTTACTAATTGGTGGCTAACCGACCTTTAAGGGGAGGTTGAGCCACTTGTTATATTTATCTTGAAGGTATTTCTCCTTTCTTATAAGATTGCCATAAAACATTAATCCAATTATTATTGATATCAACTTTTTCAGCATCCCAAATTAGACCAAAATCGTCAGATATATATGCTGCCAAATCATCATTATTCGTGATTTCAAGAACCATATTAAAAACAATTTTCCTTATATCTTCATTATATGTAGAAGGTACTCCTTGTTGTTTTTTTTGTTTTTCAACTTCGTTATATGCCTGCATCCATTGCTCGCTGAAAAAGTTGTCATCTCTTTCAACCAAAATATTGTCTATAGTTTCGTCTGACAATCTTCCTAAAATAAGCGGAAGTTCATTTTGGATGATGTTTTTTATTTCTGTTGTTTTCATATTTTTCATACTATAAATATAATGTTTGGCAGCGTTCCGCTTATTCAGTCGGTTTGCTGTTTGTTATCGGTAATCAATTCATTATGAAATTCTGTACATAAAAGCTCCATTACATCATCGTATGCAATTATGATTATGTGATGAAGTCCCTTTAGGGAATAGGTGGACTTAACAATCTCTCGTATAGAGGAAACTGTTTGTCCTTTACCTTTAATATTATTTTCAAACATTTCGTAATCGTACAACTGGAATTTCATTACTCCATTGAATACAAACTTCAGATTAATAGCACTCATAGAGTTGTCAACAAAATCACATAGGCTATTACGCGAAACATTAACATACACTTCGATAGTTCGAGAATCTATAATATTTATATGTTCAATTATTATAGCATCTCGTCCACCAATAAAGCCTATGCTTGTTATTATATCTTTTATTTCCATTCTTTTGAACTTTACCGATAATGGGATGCAGATAGCAACTTTAACAAGTTGCTTATCTGCGCGTTATCCGCATTTACATTTAATCGAAAATTGAATCTAAAAGACTATTCAATTCATCGTCTGTAAGATTGAAATTTTCTTGTTCGATTTTCATACTCTCGTATATTTCAGCCATTGTCTCGCCTTCGGTAGAGAAAAACTGGTCGGCTGATTTTATACCGTACTCGTCAACAAGCATTTTCCTAAATACTTGTTTAGCTTTTTCGATTTTCTTTTCTTTTTCCATATCTATTTTCTTTATTTATTGCGGATAATGGGTTGCAGCTTGCCGCCGTTAGGTGGCACAGGTGCTTGTTAGTCGCATATTTAACTTTCCCAAGTAATATCTAATATTTTTCCTTTATTGTCAGTATGTACTACGACTATTTCATCTGAATTTTCACTATCAATCATGTAATCCCAAACAGCATAGTGATTATCACCGGGATAAAAAGTAATAGTTTCTACTCTCTGAATCAGCAAGGATAGAAACTGTTCTTCCTTTGTTTTTGTCGAATCGGCATTTGGTAACAAGTCATCAATAGCTTCCCATTCATCAAGATGCCAACGGACATATTCATTCGTTGTGCCACCATCTTCATAATCCTTTAATATGGATTTATCTATTTCTGTCTTGTATTTAAAAAGGTTGGAAAGATAGCCTTCCAGCTCTGCCGACCAATCATTGGGATTGCCTTCATAAGCACAGAAGTCCAAATACAATTCGACATCCTTGTTACAAATCATTACATGACCTTCAAAATAGTCCTCTTCCTTATTATCTACTTCATTATCTACTTCACCGAAATAAGTAATATTCTTCTTGCTCATATTCTTTTGTTTTTAATTAATTGCGACTAATGTTTGGCAGCTAATCGCCATTTGTGGCGATTGAGGTGCATGTTATGTGCATTTATTTCCAAAAGTTGTCCTGCAAGTGCTTTTCCAAATATCGACTTACAACTCCCCAACCTTCATTGTCAGGACTATTATACCCCCACATACTTTCAGTAGCATCTTCTAATTTTTCACATACTTCTGAATATTTTGCTGTTATTTGTTTCCTTTCTTCTGAGGTATAGCCTTTTAGTTCTTCCATTGTTATGGTAAAATACTTACCTTCTCTGCTCCCACGCACGAAATTTACAACTTCACAAAGTTGGTCTTCGTCAAGAGAGAAGACATCTATATTGAGAGGGAAAATTTGTTCGATATTCTTTGTTGCATCTCCAATTTTGTCCAGTCCAATTTCATACATTGCATGGGATATGTAAGGCAGCAATTCTGTATTTTCTTCTATAATCGCTTGCCACCCATCACCTTTATAGATACCTATAACATTAGCTACTATGTGAAATGCAAATACAGCGTCGGACACTTGATTTTTAATTTCACTTAATTCGCCTATCTCCCAAACCTTATCTGATAAGGTTACAATCGCATCTTCTGTATTGACATCCATTCCTTGCAGGACATCACTAATTTTTTCAGTTTTCATATTTACATCGTTTTTTAATTGCACATAATGTTTGGCAGCGTTCCGCTTATTCAGTCGGTTTGCTGTCTATTATCTGCTTATTTATAGTTTTCAAAAATGAATTAATTACCTCAAATTCATCTCTATTACATCTAATCTTGAAAATAGTTTCTGAGGTTGTTTTATAGACCATTATTAAAGTTTCTTTCCTGTAGCTAAACACTACATTACTTAAGTCTGTCATTCCCTTACCGCCTTTACCAAATCTATAAGGGAAATAATATTTTACCTTTTGATTACCTCTGTCAATATCAATATAACCATTCTTGTTTGAGCCACAAACGATGCTTAAATGCAGATAGTTATTTGTCTCAATATGCGAAGATACAAAAGGGGCAGAAAAGAGAAACATACCTATCAATATTGTCAGTACGATTTTCATTCTAATACATTCTTTTTTAGGCTATAAGCAGATAATGTTTGGCGGATAACCGACTTTTAAGTGAGGTTTATCCGTATGTTACTAACACCTTTTTTTGTTAATGTCTTTTTCCAAATCGTCTTTAGTTTTCCATATATTCCCACATTCGCCACATCCCCAAAATTGTTCTTCTTTATCATCAATATAGCAAACAACTCCATCATGGCAGATGGGGCATTCTATTACCTCTTGATTATTATCTTTCTTATCTGCATCTTTTTGGGGTACTTTCGATAACAAATCACTTGGATTTATTGGAACATTTTGATAGCATTCAGGGCACTTTATGAAAACTAATCTCATATTCTTTTTTATAGCAGATTCAACTAACGACTTCTGTTCATAATTTGCATTAAAAGTCTTCTGACAATTTGGACATCTTATAATCATATTCATTAATTTATGTTAGTAATGTTATGCTATCAGCCGATTTGGCTGTTATTTTTTCTAAGTATCATATCTATTACTCTTCTGTCAACAGGTCATCCAACGGGCTTTTGATATTGCTTTTGAATGTATCAGCTATATGTACATATCTTTCCGTTGTCTTAATGTTGTTATGTCCCATAAGCTCCTTTACAATCTTAATGTCAGTGCCTTGCTCCAGTAGATGCGTGGCAAAGGAATGACGTAACAGGTGAGGATAAATACGTTTCGTTATGCCGGCTTCAAGTGCGGCAGCCTTCAAGCGTTTCGATATGATGCTTTCCGTGAAAGGCTCTCCAGGCCTGCGCTCAAAGAACCACACTTTCGGTCTGTACAGTCGATTGTATTCTGCCAACTTCTTCATCAATGGTTTGGACAGCAGGGTATAGCGGTCTTTCCTGCCTTTTCCCTGTCGCACCCGGATCATGAAACGTGACTCACTGATGTCTCCGGGTTTCAAATTCAAAAGTTCACTGATTCTCAACCCGGCGGAATAAAGTATGGAAAACACACAGAAGAAGCGCAGGTCTTTCGCTGTCACATCAAGTATCTTTTTTATCTCTTCCTTGCTTAACACGTCGGGCAGTGTCTTTTCCCGTTTTGCACGGCTCACCTTGTAGCATCGGCGTTCCTGTCCGAGTACCTTCTCATAATAAAACTTGATGGCATTGATTCTCTGGTTCTGCTGGCAAGAGGATATGTTTTTCTCGTGAATAAGGTAAAGCAGATAGTCATTTATCTCACCGGAAGTGATCGTCCCGATGTCACGACCTTTGAAATGTTGCTGGAAATCCCGGAAATAGGATGTATAAACCCTGACAGTATGTCCGCTATACCGCACCTGCTCCAATTTCTCCAGATAACCTTCCGGAAGAGGCGGACGACTGTCTTCCTGTTTCCTGGGCCCCAGCTCCCTGATGGAGGAATAGTCGATAAAAGCCATCTTTACATAACGGTCAAAGAACTCTGCAAGCACAAAGTGCTCTTCCGGCAAATAGGCTTTGCCGCCCACAAGTTGAATGCCTTCCTCTTTAGACAAAGGTATCCGCAGGCTGTCATCATCAAAGGCTGCCTCAATGAACTTCCTGCCATACCTGACGGTAGGCGTAAGTTTGATTCTGGGCTTGTTCTGGTATATGTCCATATCAATTCTTTTTTAATTACTGTTTTGGACAATGTTTCCTCAATTAAATAGGGTTACGCAAGATAGGTATTTTTCCCTGATTTTTTGGTGCTTTTGTCTGTTAATAAACGATAAACGCAAATCTCGCCTGGGACTTTACAGGCAAAGATGCGCCTCCATTCAATAGACGTGCACATACTGTACTTTCCCGTCAAGCAGTTCCACACAGCGGTCGTCGGAAAAGCGCAAAGTCTCCAGAGTCCTGCCTTCCTTTTTGACTTCCGATTTGTGGTATGGTTCACCCCATGCGGAGATGACCATTTCCCTCGTCATGCCGGTATCGACCTTGCGGAAGGCAATCAGCTTCCCGTATTTCTTGCCGTACCGTTTTTCCAGCTGGCCGATACGTGCAGTGCTTACAAACTCATACACCTCGTCACCGCCTATAGGAAATGCTTCAACTCGTACACCGTCAGCATCCTCCATCAGCAGAAACGCCCCGTCACTGTTCATCTTCAGGCCGACGTCCACACAACGGTACTCCGCACCTTCAGCCGGGGTAATGACCTGACCGTCCTCGGTCTCCACGGCCTTGGCAAGCGACAGGAATGTCTGCCCGACAAAGCGTTTCAGTTTCTCATAATACCCTAAACAGGTCATGCTCAGCGGATACCTGAACGGGTTATAATACATCTCATCGCCGCTTTCTTTTTCACGAAGCAGCAGGCAGCATCCTGCCGACAGGTAGTCTGTCTTGGTCCAGACCTTCACCACCTCGTAATATTTTCCGACCACCTCTTTAGCGGGGGTCGAACTGATATTGACCGCCTTGTACACCGTCCGGTCATCCCCGGCAAGGAAGTTGGATGTGTAGAAGGCATCCCAGTAGCCGTCCCCGTCATTTTTCGCCCCGTGCATGTACAGGGTCTGTCCCGGAAGGGAAGCGAAACTCCGCTTCTCCACGTTCGTCAGGCTGTCATAGGGAAGGGCATTTGTCACCGTGTACTCTTTCAGTCCATCGCTCTTGGGAACGATGTTAAGCTGTGCCTGGGCATACATCGCCGTACACAGGAAGAAGGTCATAATTGGAATTGTTTTCATACTCAATCTCTTTTTTATGTTTACAGATTTCATCTGAGGAAAGAATGTTCGGCTACTTGCCAGAAATAGAGAACAGAAACAAAGCCAGTCCTATCCCGACGGCAAGGATCACCCCCAGCCAGAAACGGAAAGCCTTTGGTCCGAGTGTATCCAGCCAGAAATTCCCGCCCCAGCTACCCGGACGTGTATAGGTCCACTTCCATCCGCAGATTATACCCAAAAGCCACAGCAGCAGTATTGCCGCCACTATCAGATAACCGTACCTCGGGCTTGTCTGAAGCAACTGCGGGAAACCGGTTATGAATTCTTTGACCTTTTCAAACCATTCCATAATAATACTTTTAAGAAAACAACGGCATCTGCCGTTTGCAAATTTAACGAAAAGTGCACAGAATCAAAAAGTTTCGGTAACCATTATTTGCTCTGTCATACAGGAAATTATATTTTTGCACAGAAACTTACGAATCATGGAATACATACTTATAGAATCTCTTAAGCACGACTCATTCCGGACACAATGGGAGGCATGGGTACTCGAACTTGCCGAAGCTGTCCGACAGACAGATATCCGTATTCCACGGACTTGGACCATCCTGAAACCTTTGTCCGAGAACATACCGGCCATGATATGGCTGACAGAAAAACTGAGAAAACTACAGTCGGACCCTTCGCTTGAAAACAAGACTGAAACCGCGCTATACATACTGGCAAGTTTCTGTCGGAACAACAAAGTGCTCGGTTACGTAATTGACACCTACATGTACCAATACAAAAACCGTAATGCCCACGGCCTGTTGGTTTGCGCTAAAATTCTTCATGCAATAAGCCCGGAAGAAGAATATCCGCACCTGAACTTCCTGTATAACCTTATGGCCGGAAATGTCATCAGCGAATTCAAACGGCACATGAAAACAAACGATTCTTTCATGACCGAATCCGATTTCCGTCTTGCAGAAAAATATATCCCGGATTTCAAGGGAGCAGGTTTCAGAGAAACAGTCCTTTTGCGGGTTACAGCAAATATGACCGGAGAGGAGCTCGCGAAAAAATGCCACATGTCGAATACCGTATTCCGAGAACGGTTCAAGCGTGAATTCGGCATGAACGTATCACAATGGCTGCGTGAAAGGAAGAAAAAGAGAATAGCAGGAATGCTGAAAAATCCGGCGATACCGTTATATCGGGTAGCGGAAAACAACGGCTTCAAGTCAGAGTCAACCTTCTCCGACTATTGCAAACGGAATTTTAACAAAACTCCCTTGCAGTTAAGAAAAGAACTGCTTGCCGACACAGTCCGATAAAAATCAGAAAAAATCCGTTAGTAATCAGAACATCACTTCATCGTCACCTCCGTAACTTTGTAAAAATCACGATACAAGGTTATGGAAACGAAAAAAGAAAATCCAATAAAACCTTCGGGTTCCCTGCTAATAAAAATATTTGCCGGTTACACTATCCTGGCACTGCTGGTTATAGGAATCATCGCTGCTTTATGGCATGAAAAAAAGGTTTTTGCGGAAGCAGAAGCGGAAGAGAACGCAATGCTTGCACAACGGGAACTGACCAGCAGGACATTCAAAGCGCTTGTTTCACTCTTTCTGGACAACGAATCGGCATATCTGCGTGACATATCGGACCAAAAAGAGTATAATGAAAAAGAGAACAGGGTCTTCTTCATGCTTGATGAACTGAGAAAAGTATATACCGACTCCCTTCAGCAGGCACGCATTGATACAGTCGAGTTCCTGCTCAATCAAAAGCATGACCATATCCGTTCTTTGAAGAATATCCCTTCCGTACTCACACAGATGGACAGTATCCTCTCAAGTCAGCTTCCGGTACTGGAAAGAAAAATGACTTCTTCCGCTACAATGTTACATACGGAACCGACGAAACCTGAAAAGAAAAATTTTCTGAGCCGCCTTTTTTCCCGGAAAAGGAAACAGAAGGAAACAGAAACATCAATACAGCAAAAAGCCGGACAAACCGATAACGCCCATAACATCCGAAAGTTCGGGGATGAAATGTACGAGGTACTGGAAAGGCAAAACCGGCTTTTTGAATCACTCGCGGACTCTCTTGAGCATAAGAACCATATTCTCAACCGGAACATCTCCAGACTGATCAATGAATTGGAAAAAGACGCCCTGGAGCGTACTGCAGAACGACATCAAAGGGTTTCTGAACTTAGGGAAGAAGCATTCGACACAATATGTATCATATCATCAGCAGCCTTATTGTGCGCCTTGTTCCTATCCATATTCATAACCAAGGATATACACAGAAAACACCGCAAGAGAAAAGAACTTGAGGACTCAGACCAGCATAACCGTAAAATGCTGGAGATACGCAAAAAGATTATCATCACGCTCTCTCATGACATTCGGGGACCCCTGAATGCCATCCGGGGAAGTGCAGAACTGGCAATGGATACCAAAGACAGAAAACGGCGAAATTCCTATCTGAACAACATCCTGAGCTCTACTGGACATATCATGCGGCTGGTAAACAGCCTTCTGGACCTGTCACGCCTGAATGAGGCCAAGGAAACTCTAAATGAAATTCCATTCCGCTTGAATACCTTCCTTTCAGACATCGAAAAAGAATATGGACGCATCGCCAACGACAAGGGAATAATGCTATCCGGAGACTTTATCGGAACCGACATTACCGTTACCGGCGATGCGGACCGCATAGAGCAGATAATCAGCAACCTGCTGTCCAATGCCATAAAATTTACAGAATCCGGTTCTATTGGATTCTTTGCCATATTCAGAAACGATATTCTGACAGTAACAGTCAGGGATACAGGTATCGGCATGAGCGAAGAAACCTTAAAACGCATATTCTCTCCATTTGAAAGGGCAGCAGTAGAGATTTGTCCTGAAGGTTTCGGACTTGGCCTCTCCATTACAAAAGGACTCGTAACCTTACTGAAAGGAAATATCTCCGTGGAAAGCAAAATCGGAGAAGGCAGTACATTCAAGGTGAGTATTCCGCTGAAAGAAACATCAGAAACAATTGAGGAAAAATGCACAACGCTTCCAAATCCGGCAAAAAGACTTCCACACCGTATCATAGTCGTGGAAGACGATCCTGTCCAGATGGAAATAACACGCGACATCCTGGAAAGGAATGGAGTCAGTTGTCATGCCTGCCAAAATGTAAAAGAAGTGGTCTGTCTTTTGAGAAAAGAGGATTATGATCTGATACTTACAGATATACAAATGCCGGGAACCAACGGCTTCAGTCTGCTCAATCTGCTGCGCAACTCCAATATTGGCAGTTCACGAAGCATTCCGATAGCTGCCATGACTGCAAGAGGAGATGAAGAAAAGGAGAATTTCATCAAGGCTGGTTTCACCGGATGTATCCATAAGCCTTTTTCAAGCCCGGAACTGCTTCTGTTCCTGTCCTCTATTATGGAAAAGATGAACAAGCCTGAATCACAATCAATAGATTTCAGGCCGCTCATATCGGATTCCGGAAACAAACGCAAGGTATTGACAATGCTTGTAAAAGAATCCGAAACGAACAAGGAAGAACTTGTGGAAGCAATAAGAAATAAGGATAAAATGCGGATAAAGGAGATAATACACCGGATGTTTCCCATGTGGGAAATGCTCGGAATTGCAGAAGAATTGCAAGAATACAGAAACCTTGTCCACGATGACAGCTCCAGAGATCAGATCATGAAAGAATGGACCTTGAAAATAACAGCCAGCCTTGACAGACTTGTCTCGGCAGCAGAAAATGAGATAAACAGTTTAATCAGACAGGAAAATGAAAAGGAAAATACTGATAGTTGAAGATAACGTAGCCTTGTCCCAACTGCAAAGGGACTGGCTTGAACGTTGCGGCTATGCTGTCACAACCGCCATGGATGAACCTGCGGCAAAAAGAGTACTGAAAGCCGAAAATATTGCCCTGATTCTTTCAGATGTAAGACTGCCTCAAGGAAATGGCATAGAACTGCTTGAATGGATAAACCGGGAACACATTCATATTCCATTTGTGGTAATGACCGAATACGCTTCCTATCCTGACGCGGTGCGTGCGATCAAACTCGGAGCAAAGGACTATCTGGTGAAACCGGTTCACAGGGAACAACTCCTTGAACTTGTGGATACATTCCTCAAGCACATGTCCGCTGTCTGGAACGGTGAAAAGCATCTGTTCAAAAGGACAAGCGCACAAGCCGTAAAATGTGAAAAACAGGCAAAACTGGTCGCTCCATCCGATATGTCGGTACTGATATTGGGGGAAAACGGTACCGGTAAGGAATCGGTTGCGAGGATGATACATAACTACAGCGACAGGCATGAAGCTCCGTTTGTCGCGGTAAACTGCGGAGCCATTCCCGGGGAGCTCGCGGCTTCACTTCTGTTCGGCCATGCAAAAGGGGCATTCACCGGAGCTGATACAGCCAGACAGGGATATTTCGACCTTGCAAAAGGAGGGACACTGTTTCTGGATGAAATAGGGACGCTGCCTTATTCCGTACAGTCTGTCCTTTTAAGAGTCTTGCAGGAAAACACGTACATACCTGTAGGGGACAACAAGGAAAGACATGCGGATGTAAGAATAGTTGCGGCCACGAACGAGGATATTCCCAAAGCCATAGCAGAAAGACGCTTCCGTGAAGACCTTTATCACAGACTGGGAGAATTTGAGATAACGCAACCTCCATTACGCCAGTGTCCCGAAGACATTCTGCCACTCGCGGAATTTTTCAGGAAAGAATCTTCCACCAAACTGAGAAGGGATACTGAAGGATTTTCCATAGAAGCCCAGCAGCTTCTCCTTTCCTACGAATGGCCGGGGAACATCAGGGAGTTGCAGAACAAGATAAAAAGGGCCGTGCTGCTGACAGAAAAACCGGTCATCGAACCGGAGTGCATGGATATCAGCATCAATACGAATACCGTATCTGCAAATTCTGTCTATTATGATGGCATGACAGAAGAAAAACTGTCCATCATCAAGGCTCTCAAAGCCACAGGCGGCCACCGGAAAAAAACGGCAGAACTGCTCGGCATCAATCCTGCTACATTGTACCGTAAGATGAACAAATATGGGCTGAAATGAATATTTTTTGCAGTGAATTGCCTGTAATTCCGGCAAAATGACTAATTTTGTAACAGACTGGTCTATTGGCCATGTCTGTATTTTGAAATAAAATATGACGACGCCGCAAAGCGGCTGTCGCCTATTATACATAAGTCGCAAGACGTCTCAGGTAGGAATCTGGTAAATTTCAAATTGTAGAGACTTTTGCGTGCAGCTTATGCTATGCCTAAAAATAGCGTGAGCTCATGCATTATCTACAATGGGCTTACCAGAGCCCCTACCTGAAAATGTGTGAGTTTCACGCTTTTATTTATAACAGGTAGAGGTATGGCAAAAGTTCAGATCGTATTCGCAATGACCATCGACGGTTACTTCCCGGATGATGACAGGCTGATGGAATGGATAAGAGAAGACAGGAACGGATTCCTTCTCTGGAAACAGCACAGCACATTTTCCATAGCTCCTGACTACCCGATGGTCGATCTTATCTGTTTCAAGGATACCACTTCCTCTGATTCTATATTCCAGGCAATAATATCCGAACGTGAAGATACGGAAATATTACGCAGACTGTCTGTATATCACCTTCCCGACGAAATTGTCATCTATATGCTGCCTGTAATTTCCGGCCATGGAATACGAATATCTGATTTTCTTGATTCCTGCTCCTGGAATCTGCACTCCTCAAAAAGTTTCCGTAACGGTATTTGCCGCCTGATATATCGCAAAACATTGCAATAGCTTCTCGCAACTGCAATGTTTCTGCAACGTTACCCAAACATGTCTTTTTGAATTTCTATTTTTTATCTCACTGTAATCCAGTGGGATATATTTTTATGCGGGTGTGTATTGCTGCATTGGTCCATGTTTTGGCCTATATCATAATGAAACCTGTTGCGCAACACGGTGTAAAAAATGGAATTATTACACTAAAAACAGAATTCATTATGATACAGATAGACAGGGAGACATTCCAGATGATGCTCCATCAGATAATGGAACGGTTTGACAGGATAGATGACAGACTGAACCGCATGAACAGGCAGACGGCCGCCCTTGAGGGTGACAAGCTGCTTGACAACCAGGATATGTGCGAACTCCTTGGTGTTACCAAGCGTACCCTTGCACGCTACCGCCAGAAGAAGCTCGTCACATACTACATGATTGACGGACGTACCTATTACAAAGCTTCGGAAGTCCAGGACTTCCTGAACAAAAAGGGAAAGGTGCTGCCGGCGAAAATAAAAAAGGAACTCGGTCTTCAATCCTAATAAAATGACGGTATGGAAATTATATGTATGGAAAAACAGACCTTTGACGAATTGGTTGTCCGCCTCAGCCTGATTGAGAAAAAAGTCATCGGTCTATGTAGTCAGACCAAAGACGCGGGTCTGAAAAAATGGATGGACAATCAGGAGGTATGCGGGGTTCTCCGAATATCCAAGAAAACACTTCAGGTATATCGCGAGAAAGGACTGTTGCCTTTCACCCGGATCAAGAACAAGTTCTTCTACAAACCGGAAGATGTACAAAGCCTGTTGGAATCAAGTTATCACCCACAAAAAAGAAAGCCATGAGTTACGATCTTATAAACAGAAAAGACCAGCGGATTGATACTATTTTCAAAGGGCTGGAAAACATGGAGCGCATGATAGACGCAATACGGACGGCTCCAAGGCCCGCATTTCACGGTGATTATTTCCTCACGGACGAGGAACTTTCAAAGCTGTTGAAAGTAAGCCGGCGTACCTTGCAGGAATACCGGACCCTCGGTGTGATACCTTACTATCTTGTGCAGGGAAAAGCCCTATACAAAGAGTCAGACATACAAAAAGTTCTTGATGACGCTTATAAAAGATGCAGGGAAGAACAGCGATGGGTATGAAGCAAAAAGTAAAAGAAACGGCCTCTTTACAAGGTCGTTTCTTTGTTGTCGGACAATTGGTATCCGAATCTCCTTCTTCGTTTCCTGACAATAACATCTTCTTCATACAGACCAGGAATCCGATCCATTCCGGCTGCTTTCAGCCGTTTCATGTCCTCGTCCACTTTCCTGTCAGTCACTTTGGCGTAAAGCTGCGTGGTCTCAATACGCATATGCCCCATCATTTTGCCGACTGTCTCGATTGGAACACCCAATGAAAGGGTTATATGGGTTCCGAAATTGTGTCGTGCCTTATGAAATGTAAGTTCAAATCCGTAAACTTCACCCAACTGGTGGGCGAGCATAATGAAATACGTACGACTATACAGATTGAAGACCTTGTCATCCTTTCTCTGTTCCCGATATTTCTCTATTATCTTCAACGGAATATCCAGCAATCGGACAGAAGACAGTGTTCCTGTTTTCTGGCGATGGATATGGATCCACCATGAACCGTCTTCAGATTGGGTAATATCATTTACCCTCAATTTTTTCAAATCCGTATAGGCAAGTCCGGTAAAAGTGGAGAAGATGAACATATCCCTTACAAACTGAAGCTGTGGCTTCTCGACAGGTGTTGTAAGCAGTGTCTTCAGATCTTCCAGCTTTAGATGACGACTTTTCCGTTTGGGCAGTTCAGGATGAAGGCGACAATACGGATCACGGCGGATTGTTCCCTGGCTGACAGCCCGCATGGTCATCTTCTTCAGCCTGTAAAGATGTTCATGCATGCTCTTCGGGCTTAAATTCCTGTCCGTCCTGAGAAAAAGTTCAAAGTCATCGTAGAACACACGGTCAAGACTACGTAGCAGTACATCCTCTACGCCGCGTTTTTCCTGCACGAAAGCCGAAAGGTGCTTATATGAACGTAAGTAGGAATCATAACTCTCCTTTATACGATCCACACCGATACGTTTCTTAAACTCCTCGTTATGCTCTCTGAAAAGAGCCAGCAGAGTTAGCGGTTTCTGACCGACTCCCATCACGGCATTCTTTACCTGCTCTGCCGTAATAAATCCCAGACTGTTCTTAATCCGCCTGTAATGCTCCTTGATTTCTTTGGTCAGATCATCAATAGCCCGGTTGACGGTAATGGCATTCTCACTGCGGCCGTCAGCCCGTCCTTTTTCAGGATTCCAGATGGCCGGATTGACGGATACTTTCGTTCCTATCTGTTCCCATTTGGCATCTATGCTTATCTTGCACAGCAACTGGCACGTTCCATCCTTACGGACTTTGGTGCGGTTTATATAAAACAGTATCGCAAATGTACTGCGACGTTTGATTTCCATATTGTCAGTATTTCTTTTCATAATCCTATTTTTTGCCATTGTCAAATAACTACAGAAAACCGCTCAGCAATTATTTTATCCAATGCTTTCGTATCTGTATCTATCTTATTGTCTGTCACCTTTGCGTAATGCTGTGTGGTCTCAATACGACTGTGCCCCAACATCTTGCTGACCGTTTCAAGCGGTACGCCATGGGAAAGTGTAATTTCTGTCGCATAGGTATGACGGGCTGCATGGAAGACCAGCTTACGTCCTATACCGCAAATTTCGGCGATGCGTTTCAGATAACGATTCAATGAACTGTTGGAATACATGGGGAGAAGCTTTCCTTCAGGAGCCATATCGCGGTATTTTTCAATAATATGGAACGGCAGTTCCATAAGCGGTATTTCAAAATCTACACCGGTTTTCTTGCGAGAACTCCTGATCCACCAGGTACCATCTTCCGCGAGAGAAAGGTTTTCATTTGTCAGCAGACACATGTCGCTATAGGGAATACCCGTATAACAGGAAAACAGGAACATATCTCTCACATGATAAAGAATCTGATCATGGAGAGGTGTTGTCATAATCCTATTCAATTCTTCGGAGGTGAGATATTTCTGTTCCGGTTTCGGATGTACCGGTTCATATCCGACAAACGGGAATACTGTTATTATACCGTCAGCAATAGCTTCTCCGACAATTGTTTTCAGTTGGACGGTAAGATTGACTATTGTGCCTGAAGCCAGACAACATTCCGTACGTAGATACAAGTCATATTTTTCAATGAAGGAACGGTCCAATGCGGCAAAAGGGATATCTGACAGCTTATATTGCATCTGTAAAAAACGTACCAGATGATTGTAGGAATTGCGGTAAGCCCTCAATGTCTTTTCCGTACGATTGATCCCAACGCGTTTCTCGAAATTTCTAATGAAAAGTCTGAAATAGCTTAATAGGGTTTCTTGTTCCGAAGCCATCCCCAAAAGTTGATGCTTTACATCCTCTGCTGTTACATCCTCACGGATTGCAGATTGTTCCGCATAGATGCCGAGCGCGGCAGCACGTATTTCATCCAGTCTGTTGTTTATGTCTCTTGCCGCAACACTTTTTCCACACGCCCGTCCGGATGACCACAATGACTGTGGCACACGAAACTTGACACTGAATGCTGTTTCAGAGTGCTTGCCAACAATAAGCCGTGCCATCACGGGACAGTTTCCCCTGGCATCCGCCTCGCTCTTTTTAAGGTAGAACGAAACCTTTACATCTGTCTGATTCATAATCTGTTCCATTGTTTGCAAAATTAACAGAGACAGAGTTAATCATCGGCATGTAAAATATCGTCAGACATCGACAAAGCTATCACCATTGACTTCCGGAACCTATATTTTTCATATCTCAAAAAAAATAAGTACCTTCGCTAAGCCAAAATGATGAAACTGCGTTCTTTACGGTCGGAGCAGAAAGGATTTTCAAACAACTCCATACAACTGGAATGGGCAACGGATAGGTAGCAATTTTTTCGCTTAACTATTCAAAAAACGGCTTCAAAGCACACATTTACAAATGCGGAATAATGCTGCGTATCTCCCTGAAAGCCCAATAGTTTACATTATTCTTCCTAAATCCATCCGAAATCGGGCGAGTTTTTCTATATTTGCCTTGCTAATTTGGAGCAATACAAAAGAAGGATTGCCCCGTTGTGAAAACATCGGATAAACTTAGCTGTTAAAAAAAGTAGGATTTTTAAGCAGAGCACCATGACTGATTTTGAAGAATATATCAGACAAAATGAGCCTGACAGCCGGCAGAAAGCCTATGCCTGGCGAACAGCGATCGGACTTCAGGCCGTCGATGGCTTGAAGCCCTCGGAATATCTGAAAGATACGGCACGCAAGCATATTGAGGGAGAGATTGATATTGACGAAGCGCAAAAGCTGATCAAGTCGTACTATCAGTCGAAGACGACCAGAACTTCCGTAGACGACGACCTGGAAGAGGCCGATGTGGTTTCTGCTCATATAGCCAAACTGTTGGGGGAACAGTCTTTTGCTTTTTCTGTGGTGGGCATTACTTCTATTCACCGCCGGTTATTTGAAGGTGTTTTCAAGTTTGCCGGTAGAATTCGTGATTATGACATCACGAAAAAGGAATGGGTACTCAAAGGCGACACTGTGATATACGTCAATTCAGAAGACATAAGAAGAGCTTTGGAATATGACCTGGAGCAGGAAAGGAACTTTGTATATGCCGGACTTGCACACAGCCAAATGGTGGAGCATATCGCAAAATTCGTATCGGGATTGTGGCAAATACATCCGTTTGGCGAAGGAAATACGCGCACGGTAGCTGTGTTTACCATCAAATACCTCCGTTCCATCGGATTTTATGTTGAAAACGACTTGTTTGCCAACTATTCGTGGTATTTCCGCAATGCGTTGGTCCGTGCCAATTATCGCAATGCGGTGAAAGGAGTAGAACCGGATATGAAATACCTCGTCCGCTTCTTCCGCAACTTGCTCTTGGGAGAAAACAATGAATTGCGCAACCGATACATGGTAATTGATGCTCCTGAAGAATGGAAGGAACCGATGGATGATGGTACCCCCACAAGTACCCCCACAAGTACCCCCACAAGTCAGACCAACCAACTGTATACAGACAATGTCAATGTTCAGAAGCTGGTATCGGTGATAGGGGAAAACAAACGGAGCATAAAAGAGATTTTGGACCTGTTGAATCTTAAAGATCGGAAAAACCTGCTTGAATATTACGTCATGCCGGCACAAGCCAATGGATTTGTGACGTTGCTCTATCCTGACAAGCCCCGCCACCCACGTCAAAAATATGTGTTGACCGTCAAAGGGATGGCCTTGCTTGCTTCGATGAATGACAAATGACAATTACAGTTAGCCGAAAGTGATTTTGAGATTCTTCGCTCCGCTCAGCATGACAGAGGGGAAGGCTGGCGGAGAATGACAAAATGGGCAGGCACGAACGAAGCTCCTTCCCGCTCCTACCCTCTTTATCCTCAGAACTTCAGATAGAAATCGCCCGTGAGGCGGCGGTAGTCGTCGGAGTAGTCGCCACCCGCCTGGTGGATGTAGAGCGCATCCTCGTCCACAGGACCCAGACGGCGGCTGTAGGCGACCAGCACGCGGCGGGCGGGCTTGCCTGCCTTGGTGTAGACACGCGTGCGGCGGCAGGGATAGAGGCCCTGCATCCAGGCGGCGTCTTCGGCCGCACGCTCCACCTCGCTGGGGATGACGATGCTCACCACTCCGCCCTCGTCCAGCAGCCGGGCCGAACGGCGGAAGAGCACGTCGTAGTTCAGGCCGCCGGCATGGCGGGCGGCGTTGCGCTGGCGGTCGGGACAGGGAAGCGCGTCGATGAAGTAAGGAGGGTTGGAGACGATGAGGTCGTAGCGCGCGGCGGGCTCGAAGTCGCGGAAATCTGTACAGACCACACGGATGCGGTCCGCCCAGGGCGAGGCGGAAACGTTCTCGGATGCCTGCGAGGCGGCATCGGCATCGACCTCGACGGCCGTGACCTGCAGCAGGGGGTTGCGCTGGGCCAACTGCAAGGCTATGAGGCCCGTACCTGTGCCTACGTCGAGCGCCGTGCGGACGCCTTCCACAGGAGCCCACGCGCCCAGCAGCACGCCGTCGGTGCCCACCTTCATGGCGCAGCGGTCGTGGCGGACGATGAATTGTTTGAACAAAAAGGATGATTCGGACATATCGCTCTGATGGATTGCTGTCGCAAAAGTAAGGAAATCCGCCCGAAAAAAAGTCCCCAAAATGCCCGTTTTTTGTCTTTTTAAAGAATTGGGGGCCGATTAATACAAAGAAATAGCGTAAATTTGCATCTGCATTGTGAACTCCCACAAGAGAGTACTAACTTAACAGGAAAGAAATGAAGAAAAGATTTTATATGGGCGATGACGAATCGCAGGCCGGAAGAGGCTTCTCCGTCATTGCCGACTACGAAGGAGGCGACGAACAGCAGCTGATGGACGTGGAGATAGACAACGTGCTGCCCATACTGCCCCTTCGCAACATGGTGTTGTTTCCGGGCGTGCTGATGCCGGTATCCGTAGGGCGGAAGTCGTCGCTGCGGCTCATCAAGGACGCCGAGCGCAAGGGAATGTACATCGGCGTGGTGTGCCAGAAGGTGGCCGACACGGAGGCGCCGCTGGCCGAGGACCTGCACGACATGGGTACCGTGGCCAAGGTGATACGTGTGCTCGAAATGCCCGACCAGTCGACCACCGCCATCCTGCAGGGCACCAAGCGCATGCAGCTGAAGGAAATCGTGGAGACCACGCCCTACCTGAAGGGACACGTGACCACCATCGACGAGGAACTGCCCGACAAGAACGACAAGGAATTCCAGGCGCTGGTGGAGGCCTGCAAGGACCTCATCGTGCGCTACATGCGTACGTCGGAGATGTTCTCGCAAGATCCCTCGTTTGCCATCAAGAACATCAGCAACCCCATCTTCCTCATCAACTTCATCTGCACCAACCTGCAGCTGAAGAAGGACGAAAAAATAGAACTGCTGCGGCTGACCTCCATGCGCGACCGCGCCTACCACCTGCTGGAGATACTGAACCGCGAGGTGCAGCTGGCCGAAATCAAGGCTTCCATCCAGATGAGGGCCCGCGAGGACATCGACCAGCAGCAGCGCGAATACTTCCTGCAACAGCAGATCAAGACCATTCAGGACGAGCTGGGCGGAAGCACGCAGGAACAGGAGATAGCCGAGATGCGCCGCAAGGCGGACACGATGAAGTGGAGCGCCGAGGTGAAGGCCACCTTCCTGAAGGAGGTGGACAAGCTGGAGCGCACGCACCCGCAGTCGCCCGACTACAGCGTGCAGCTGAACTACCTGCAGACGATGCTGAGCCTGCCCTGGGGCATCTATACCACGGACAACTTCAACCTGAAGAACGCCGAAAAGACGCTGAACAAGGACCACTACGGACTGGAGAAGGTGAAGGAACGCATCCTGGAGCACCTGGCCGTGCTGAAGCTGAAGCACGACATGAAGTCGCCCATCATCTGCCTCTATGGCCCTCCGGGCGTGGGAAAGACGTCGCTGGGACGCTCGATAGCCGCCGCGCTGAAGCGCAAGTACGTGCGCATGTCGCTGGGCGGCGTGCACGACGAGGCCGAGATACGCGGACACCGCCGCACGTACATCGGCGCCATGCCGGGGCGCATCATCAAGAACCTGATCAAGGCGGGATCGTCGAACCCGGTCTTCATCCTCGACGAGATAGACAAGGTGAGCGCCGACCGTCAGGGCGACCCGTCGTCGGCCCTGCTCGAAGTGCTCGACCCTGAGCAGAACTCGGCCTTCCACGACAACTTCCTCGACGTGGACTACGACCTGTCGAAGGTGATGTTCATCGCCACGGCCAACAACCTGAACACCATCCCCGGCCCCCTGCTGGACCGCATGGAGCTGATTGAGGTGAGCGGATACATCACGGAGGAGAAGATCGAGATTGCCCGACGCCACCTGGTGCCCAAAGAACTGGAGGCCAACGGACTGAAGAAGACCGACGTGAAGCTGCCCAAACAGACGCTGGAGGCCATCATCGAGCAGTACACCCGCGAGAGCGGCGTGCGCGAGCTGGAGAAGAAGATAGGCAAGATCATGCGCAAGGTGGCCCGACAGTATGCCACCGACGGCTACCTGCTGAAGACGGAAATCAAGCCCGAAGACCTGTACGACTATCTGGGCGTGGCCGAATACACGCGCGACAAGTATCAGGGCAACGACTATGCGGGCGTGGTGACGGGCCTGGCATGGACGGCCGTGGGCGGCGAAATCCTCTTCGTGGAGACGAGCCTGAGCCGTGGCAAGGGCGGACGCCTGACGCTGACGGGTAACCTGGGCGACGTGATGAAGGAGTCGGCCATGCTGGCGCTGGAGTACATCAAGGCGCATGCATCGCTGCTGGGGCTGGACGAGGAAATCTTCGACAACTGGAACATACACATCCACGTGCCCGAAGGGGCCATCCCAAAGGACGGACCGTCGGCGGGCATCACGATGGCCACTTCGCTGGCTTCGGCCCTGACGCAGCGCAAGGTGAAGGCCAATCTGGCCATGACGGGTGAAATCACGCTGCGCGGCAAGGTGCTGCCCGTAGGCGGTATCAAGGAGAAGATTCTGGCCGCCAAGCGTGCAGGCATCAAGGAAATCATCCTGAGCGAGGAGAACCGCAAGAACATTGACGAGATTCAGGACATCTACCTCAAGGGGCTCACCTTCCACTACGTGAAGGATGTGAAGGAGGTGTTTGCCCTCGCGCTGACCGACGAGAAGGTGGCCGATGCCATCGACCTCACCGCCAGGAAAGACAAGGAAAAGGAACAAAAGGAAGAAGCATGAAATTCGAATTACAGTATACCGACAGCAAGACCAACGCCCGCGCCGGCCTGATAACGACCGACCACGGGCAGATTGAGACTCCCATCTTCATGCCCGTAGGTACCCTGGGCACCGTCAAGGGCGTACACCTGACGGAGCTGAAGGACGACATCAAGGCGCAGATCATTCTGGGCAATACCTATCACCTGTACCTCCGACCGGGCCTCGACGTGCTGGAGAAGGCGGGCGGCCTGCACAAGTTCAATGGCTTCGACCGCCCGATGCTGACCGACAGCGGTGGTTTCCAGGTGTTCTCCCTTTCGAGCATCCGCAAGCTGCGCGAGGAGGGTGCCGAGTTCCGCTCGCACATCGACGGCAGCAAGCACATCTTCACGCCCGAACGCGTGATGGACATCGAGCGCACCATCGGGGCCGACATCATGATGGCTTTCGACGAATGTACGCCTGGCGATGCCGACTACAACTATGCCAAGAAGTCGATGGAATTGACCCACCGCTGGCTGGACCGCTGCATCGCGCGCTTCAACGAGACGGAGCCGAAGTATGGCTACCACCAGTCGCTCTTCCCCATCGTGCAGGGCTGCGTGTACCGCGACCTACGCACGCGCTCGGCCGAGTACATCGCCTCGAAGGGGGCCGAGGGCAACGCCATCGGCGGACTGGCCGTGGGCGAGCCTGTGGAGAAGATGTACGAGATGATAGAGCTGGTGAACGGCATCCTGCCCAAGGACAAGCCCCGCTACCTGATGGGTGTGGGCACGCCGGTCAACATTCTGGAGGGCATCGAGCGCGGTGTGGACATGTTCGACTGCGTGATGCCCACCCGCAACGGACGCAACGGCATGCTCTTCACCAAGGACGGCATCATGAACATGCGCAACAAGAAATGGGAAACGGACTTCTCGCCCATCGAGGCCGGCGGCGCCTCCTACGTGGACACGCTCTACTCGAAGGCCTACCTGCGCCACCTGTTCCACGCACAGGAACTGCTGGCCATGCAGATAGCCTCCATACACAACCTGGCCTTCTACCTGTGGCTGGTGGGCGAGGCGCGCAAGCACATCATCGCAGGTGACTTTGCCACCTGGAAGCCCATGATGGTAAAACGAGTATCTACAAGATTATGAAAAAACTAAGAAGCATACGAATACCGAAACTGAATGTCGGCATATCCAAGCTGACAGGCGGATTCTTGAAGCGGCTGGACATGTACATCATCAAGAAGTTCCTGGGGACGTACGTCTTTGCCATCGCCCTCATCATCTCCATTGCCGTGGTGTTCGACTTCAACGAGAAGCAGGACAAGTTCATGTCGCACAACGCGCCCTGGAGCGCCATTGTCTTCGACTACTACATGAACTTCATCCCCTACTTCGCCAACCTGTTCAGCCCGCTGTTCGTGTTCATCGCCGTCATTTTCTTCACCTCGAAGCTGGCCGAAAACTCGGAGATCATCGCGATGTTCTCCACCGGCATGAGCTTCAAGCGCATGCTGCGGCCCTACATGGTGTCGGCCGCCATCATCGCCGTCGCCACCTTCTGGCTGGGGTCGTACGTCATCCCCAAGGGCAGCGTGACGCGCATCAATTTCGAGGACAAGTACTACAAGCCCCGAAAGGCCAACTCGGCCCGCAACATCCAGCTGGAGGTGGACTCGGGCGTCATCGCCTACATCGACCGCTTCGAGGACTACCGCAAGACGGGCTACCGCTTCTCGCTGGACAAGTTCAAGGACAAGCAGCTGGTGTCGCACCTGACGGCACGCAGCATCACCTACGACACGACATCCTATCACCACTGGATCATCAAGGACTACATGATACGCGAAATGGACGGCATGAAGGAGAAGATAACCCGCGGCGAGCGCATCGACACCACGCTCTTCATGGAACCGGCGGACTTCCTCATCATGAAGAACCAGCAGGAAATGCTCACCAGCCCGCAGCTGAGCGAGTACATCGACCGACAGAAGCAACGAGGCTTTGCCAACATCAAGGAGTTCGAGATCGAGTACCACAAGCGCATCGCCATGTCGTTCGCCTCCTTCATCCTGACGCTGATCGGCGTGTCGCTCTCGTCCAGAAAGACCAAGGGCGGCATGGGTCTGCACCTGGGCATCGGACTGGGACTGAGTTTCTCGTACATCCTCTTCCAGACCATCGCCTCGACGTTTGCCGTCAACGGCAACGTGCCGCCGATGATTGCCGTCTGGATTCCCAACGTGCTGTATGCCTTCATTGCGTTCTATCTGTACAAGAAGGCGCCCAAGTAAATGAGCTACAAGCTACGAGCTACGAGTGACGAGGTGTGAAAAGCTATGAGTGGCGAGTGCAGATTACATGCCGACAACTCGTAGCTTTATAATCCTCACTCGTAGCTCGTAGCTCATCACTCGTAGCTAAAAAAAACATGAAGCCCCTCCTGCTCTCGTGTCGCCACAAGTGCAGGAGGGGCTCTTTTGTTGTATTCATTTCCTCTTATCAACCACTCTCTTCCTGTCCGACCGACGGATAAGCATCAGTTCAGATAGGCCGAAAGCTCAGCAGCAGAGATGTTTTTGGCAATAATCACACCATTATCATCCAGTAAATA
This sequence comes from Mediterranea massiliensis, assembly GCF_900128475.1. Lineage (GTDB taxonomy): Bacteria > Bacteroidota > Bacteroidia > Bacteroidales > Bacteroidaceae > Bacteroides > Bacteroides massiliensis_E. Next base: position 78,173 of record NZ_LT635837.1, read on the forward strand.
GTTAGTAAAACCACGACCCAGGCGATATTGCTTGTACAGGTCGGAGTCTTCACCTTCTGTCTCCACGAAACAGGCGGGAGTAACTATTTGGTCCTTACGAACGGTTTCCTCGAAGACGGAACGATATTCGTCGAACGACACGGAAACCATTTCCACATTGTCGGAGGCCGATTGGCGAAGCGCATTGCTCAAACTTGCGTTCTGCATCCGGGACTGCGCATCGTAACTGGCCCAAAAGCTCAGCAACACATATTTGCCCTTCAGGTCTGAAAGACCGTTGGACGGTTGCACGTCAGACATAGTTTGGATAGTAAAATCCGGGGCTATGTCGCCCACATTCAAACCTCCGGTAGGTTTGTCTTTTGAAACAAAAGAAGTCAAGGAACTAAGTAGTAATACAACAAAAATCCATTTTACATATCTCATGCAATACGGTTTTGGTTAAATACTATTCGGGACTGCCGTTCGTGACAGTGATTTCTTCCCGAAACATTGTCTTACAGGGCCCGACACCCAACAATTCTGCTGACAGTCAAGACCTTTCATCTGAAATCGGTGGCAAAGGTAAGCATTTCTCAAATTAAGTTCCAAATAAACAAGCGATTTTCTCACTTTTTGCAGGCTTATTTTTATGTTATTTAGCATAAAACACAAAAATAGCACCAAAACGAAATGTAAATAAAGTTAAATTAGCGGCCCATGTATACATTGAACTTATTTTCATACATCGAATATCACAATACTGTAATCATAGAGATATATAATGGACTATCATACATTATTCTATACTTAAACAGATTTGTATAATTAATAAATGGCTACATTTATCCGAATAAAATAATTCATACACAACACTTCCTGTTATATAATGTTATAAGTTGACTTTTTTAATACCAAGACAAATAAAAATTTATAATTTTGGAAAAAATATTAATTCTAGTAAGGTTATGAAAAGAAATGATTTTAGAAATTTTGCATTGTTAAGCATTTGCTTATTATCCATGGGATCTTGTGGATCGGGTAAGTTTATGGACATGACAGCTCCAGAAGAAAGCGGATCGAATGTAATGAAAATCACAGACGAGTCCTCTAATTCAGTAATGGGAAATGCAAGAATGAATTTCATGATGAAAAATAGTTTTGCCTATTCCACTATCGGAGGATGTAAAAACAGTAATATTTATTGGGGAACAGGACGCTTACTTGACATTTCACCCGATGGCACTGAACTAGCTTACGTTAGTAACATCAACAAACAATCCAATATTATGGTACGTAAATCTGGTCCTCAGAGCGCAGCTACACAACGAACATTCAGAAACGTTAATGACTTCTCATGGGGAACTGACGGTAATCTATACTTCTCAGACAACTCAGACGTACAGAAAATGCAAATTGGAGTCACTAATGCACATTCGGGAAGTTTGATGAGACAACTAACCAATAACAATCTTGATTCAAATCCTGTTATTACGAAAGACGGTAAAATTTTATTTTTCACTAGAATTGATAAGTCAGGACCTTCCATTTGGTCACTCAACCTTGAAGACGGAGCTCTTACATCATGTGCTAGAGGATACAACCCGAGTCTGATCGGTGACAAGAACGATTCCTTCATTTGCGTCAGAAACTCTACTGCAGGTGTCAGTGAAATCTGGATGATAAACTATGTCGAAGGCAAAGAAACACTGATTCTTTCGGATAAGGACAGAGGCTTCAGCAATCCTACTGTTTCTCCTGACGGCCAATGGATCTTATGCCAAGGCAACAGCAAATCTTCCATCACAAAGAAAAACAATCTCGATTTGTTTGCCGTTAAATTGGATGGTACAAACTTCCTGCAATTGACTTATCATCCTGCCGATGACTGCTGCCCCAAATGGTCTGCAGATGGTAAATATATTTATTTCATTTCGAGTCGAGCCAACAAAAACGACTATTTCAATGTATGGAGAATGAGATTTAATTTATAAAGCTCTAACAACATAACTCGAGCCCCCGATTGCTACTTTATAACAAACGGTATGCTCGAAACATGCCGACGCGGGATTGCACTGTAATTATCCTAAAATAACCATTTTAATCAACAGTGCAATTCCACTTTTTTATGTAATCTTAATTTGAGCTAAGACATCATTTGAAATTGATAATAACAGTAGTGACAGACATACAAAAGAGCAAATTCAAAACAGAATATTTTTCCCAACGGTATCTTAAATTCATGACTTCTGATTATCTTTGCACGAAATTAGAGTTATAACATGAAATTTTCTGAATTACCCCTGAACGACAGTGTTCTCGACGCGCTCGACGCCATGCGCTTCGAAGAATGCACCCCGATACAGGAAAAAGCCATCCCCGTGATACTCGAAGGCAGGGACCTGATAGCCGTCGCACAGACAGGAACAGGAAAAACGGCCGCCTACCTGCTGCCCATCCTGAACCGTCTCTCCGAAGAAGAACATGCCGAAGATGCCATCAACTGCATCGTGATGGCACCTACCCGCGAATTGGCCCAGCAGATAGACCAGCAGATGGAGGGATTCGCTTATTTCCTGCCCGTGAGCAGCGTGGCGGTGTATGGCGGAAACGATGGTATCCTCTTCGAACAGCAGAAGAAAGGCCTGACGCTGGGAGCCGACGTGGTGATAGCCACCCCCGGCCGTCTGATTGCCCACCTCAACCTGGGCTACGTGGACCTGTCGAAGGTGTCCTACTTCATCTTGGACGAAGCCGACCGCATGCTCGACATGGGTTTCCACGACGACATCATGCAGATTGTGAAGTATCTGCCCAAGAACCGGCAGACCATCATGTTCTCGGCCACCATGCCGACCAAAATACAGCAGCTGGCCAACAACATCCTGAACAACCCCGTCGAAGTGAAGCTGGCCGTCTCCAAGCCGGCGGACAAAATCATACAGGCAGCCTACGTGTGCTACGAAAACCAGAAGCTGGGCATCATCCGCAGCCTTTTCACGGACGAGGTGCCCGAGCGGGTCATCATCTTTGCCTCGTCGAAAATCAAGGTGAAGGAAGTGACCAAGGCCCTGAAGCAGATGAAGCTGAATGTAGGCGAAATGCACTCCGACCTGGAGCAGGCGCAGCGCGAGGCCGTCATGCACGAGTTCAAGGCAGGACGCGTCAACATCCTGGTGGCAACGGACATCGTGGCCCGAGGCATCGATATCGACGACATCCGCCTGGTCATCAACTTCGACGTACCCCACGACTGCGAGGACTATGTGCACCGCATCGGACGTACTGCCCGTGCCAACAACGACGGCGTGGCCATCACCTTCGTCAGCGAGAAGGAGCAGACCAACTTCCACACCATCGAGAAGTTCCTCGAAAAGGATATCTATAAAATCCCCGTCCCTGCCGAACTGGGCGAAGCACCCGAATACCAGCCGCGCAACCACGACAAGGGCGGACGCAAACGGGGCGGAAGCGGCAATGGAAACAAGTCCCATCGGGGCGGCAAGAAACGCTCGGGCGGCAAGGGAGCCAAGCCGAGCAAGGAATAACAAGAAGCGACAACGATAAAAAGCGGAGGGATGCTGAGACTCACTCGAGTCAGCATCCCTCCGTTTCGTTTACAGCCTGCAGGCTCAGAATGTCTTGCGCACCTTCAGCTGGAAGCCGAAGTTGTCGCCATAGATATCTCCTGTATCCAATCCCAGCGAAGCATGGAAGGCCCACGTCTTCAGCTTGGCCGGCCGGTATTGGAAAGCGGCATAGGCCGAAAAGTTCTCCAAAATATCCAAGGTAGGTGCCCCATGCGTACCCCAGGTGCGGTTCATCGTCAGCTTGGCCATGTATTCCCATTCATCGGAAATTTCGCCGCTCCATCCCAGGTGGACAGCCTTCACACGATTGTACTTGAACGACAGGGTGCCGTTCTCATTATAAATGGGCGAACGGAGCAGAGGGTTTCCGTTGGCCATGCCCCAATGGGCCCAGCCGGGATACAGGCCGTTGTTGTAATAGTTGTCGCTGCCGCCCGTCTTGTGCACAGGGCCTTCTTCAGGCTCGTGCAGCCCATGCAGGGGGCCGCTCTGGTTGGTAGTCTGCAGATACTCCAATACGATGTTATTGATGGGGCGGAAGCGCTTGAATTTCAGTTCCAAGCCCCACAGACCATCCCATCCGTTCTGCTTGCCCATGGCTGAAAAATCTTCAAAATAATTGTCCAAATAGAGACTGACAGCCACCTCCTTACCGCGATAAGTACCGCGGATCTGCTCTGTTCCGACAAAGTTTCCCTGATAGAACAAGGCATCGTTGACGGGTTTGTCCTCGCCGGCTGAACCAGGTATAAAGATGCGGAAGTAGTCTTTCAGGCTGTTGCCCAGGTCCGTTACCCCACTGGCGGTCACCATCTGCCCACCGAATTGCGTGTCGAGCGTCATGCCGAAATCGAGCTGCCACTTGCCTCCAGGCACGCCGATACGAACAAACCCCTCCTTGTGATGGTATTTGATGTTCTTCGTATACCAGCCTCCTGCAGCCAAATTGGTATGGGCTTCCATCCAGTTGCTGTCCGTAAACCATCCATACGAAATTTCTCCCTTGATGGCCAGGCGGGGCAACAGGTAGAGATATTCTGGAATGCCGATCATAATCTGGGGAATGGGTTTGGAGTTGCCCGACCACGTCAGCTCGCCGCTGCTCAGGCGGGAATTGATCAATGGAGCGGTCATCTCCTTGCTGCCGGCAAAAATGCCGAACCATTTGTAGCGGAAGTCAGTGTAAGCCTGCTGGATGCCCGAATTGAATCCTGCGGCCGCCACCAGATCCAGCCCTCCGCTTACCGTCCACTTTCCCCATTGGTCATGGTAGAAAACGCCTCCGCGGATGTATGTGCTGTTGTCCAACGAAGCCAGCCCCTGCAGGTTGCTCATCTGCCACAAGGGGGTGTTGTCACCCGTATGGACCGTTGCGCCATATTCTACAAAAGGATCCAACTTCCTTTCTTTCTGCGCCATGGCATTTCCTCCACCCAGTAGCAGGAAAGCCAGAAGACAGGTACCGATTCGCATATAAATAGTGTAAGTCTAATGTAAAACGCTGCAAAAGTAGGAAAAATATGCTGTTCAGCCGCCATATTGTTGATATTTTGTTCATAAGAAAAGTTGGGGAAACAATCGTTTTTTCCGATAAATACGTTATTTTTGCATCATGATTGATTTGGCCCGACACATAGAGACACTGCTGCTGGAGAATGATTGCGTCATTCTTCCCGACTTAGGCGGATTTGTAGCCCATTACAATGCGGCAACCTACATCGAGGAAGAGCACACGTTCCTCCCTCCCACGCGCACCATCGGCTTCAACCCTCAGCTGAAGATGAACGACGGAGTGCTGGTGCAGTCCTATATGTCTGTATACGGCACCAACTTTTCGGATGCCACGCGAATGGTCAACAAGAAGATACAGGAACTCATCGCCAGCCTCCATGAAAACGGGAAAGTGGTACTGCCCAACGTCGGCGAAATCCGTTATACCATTCACGGTACCTACGATTTCGTTCCATACGACAATCAGGTGACTACCCCCAGCCTCTATGGTCTGGACAGCTTCGAGATGAAACCGCTGGCCGAACTGCAAAGGAAAGAAGATCGGAAGCCTACAGCAGGCATGCCGCGTCGCATGCCGACCGTCACGACAACCATGGCCAAACCTCAAAGACGGCTGCGCACCTTCCGCCTGAACCGCACTTACCTGACCAACGCTGTGGCCATGATTGCGGCAGTGATATTGTTCTTTCTCTTTTCTACGCCCATAGAAAATACAGAAGTCGTCCAAGGCAACTATGCCCGCCTGCTCCCTGAAGAGCTGCTCGAGCAAATAGGAAAAAGCTCATTGGCCGTAACGCCTGTACAACAACCTGAAGCGGCTCCCCAGAAGACAGCGTCCGCTCAAGCTCAACGCCGCCCTGCCACAACCGAGAACAAGGCCAAGCACGTCAAGCCGATTGTCATGCGGGAAGTGAAAGTCAAGGACCTTGCGACTGACAAAACCGAAACGAAACAAGAGCAGACAGCTGCCCAACCCGTTGCGGCACCTGTTGCCAAAGCAGCCAAAAAGCCCTATCACATCATTGTAGCCAGTGTAGCTACGGAGAAAGATGCCCAGGCGATGGCCAGTCAGCTGAAAGAGAAAGGTTATGCAGGAGCTTCCGCCATCATCGGCAACGGTAAAATGAGGGTAAGCATCGAATCGTTTGCCACGCAAGCCGAAGCTTATCAAAGCCTGCAAAGCATTCGTCAGAACAAAAACTACGAGAGTGCCTGGGTACTGAAGTACTAAACGCACTCGACTCTCTGTACCAAGCAAATATAACCCCTATCAGGAATGAAACGAATACGTTGCCCCAAATGTGAAAGTTATCTGACTTTCGACGAAACCAAATATACCGAAGGCCAGTCTTTGGTCTTCGTTTGCGACCATTGCAAGAAGCAGTTCAGCATCCGCCTGGGAAAGACCAAGATGCAGGCCCCGCGCAAGGAAGAAAAGCTGGACGAAAGCGAATACCAGGAAGCCTATGGCAGCATCACTGTCATCGAGAATGTTTTCGGCTTCAAGCAGGTGCTTCCGCTGAAAGAGGGCGACAACATCATCGGCCGTCGCTGCATCGGAACGGAAATCAACGTACCTATCGAGACGTCGGACATGAGCATGGACCGCCGCCACTGCATCATCAACGTCAAGCGCAACAAGCAGGGCGAACTGGTCTACACCCTCCGCGACGCCCCCAGCCTGACCGGCACGTTCCTGAACAATGAAATTCTGGGTGACAAGGACCGCATCCGCATCGAAGACGGAGCGATTGTCACCATCGGCGCCACCACCTTCATCCTGCGGGCGGCAAAATAAAAAAAGGAGGCTGAAATCGGCCTCCTTTTCTTATATCTCTTCAGATACTGGTTATTCGGCATCCGAAGCCGTCGTTCTTCTTCTCCGAGTCGGCTTTTCCTTGGCAGCATCTGCCTTCGGCTCTACTGTTACGCCTGCCAGTTCAGGGTCTATCATGATACGGCCACAATATTCGCAAACGATGATTTTCTTGCGCGAACGAATGTCCAGCTGTCTCTGGGGCGGAATCTTGTTGAAGCAACCACCGCAAGCGTCACGCTGTACGTAGACGATGCCCAAACCGTTTCTGGAATTCTTGCGGATACGCTTGAACGACTGAAGCAGACGGGGTTCAATCTTGGTTTCCAGATCCTTGGCCTTGTCTCTCAGCTTCTCTTCCTCCTGCTTGGTTTCCGAAACGATTTCGTCCAGTTCGTTCTTCTTCACCTCCAGGTCCTGTTTTCTTTCTTCCAGCTGTGCAGTGCAAGTTTCCACTTCTTTTTCTTTGGCGGCTTCCTGCTCCGTAAACTCACGGATGCGCTTCTCGCACAGTTCTATTTCCAGTGATTGGAATTCAATTTCCTTGCTCAGGAAGTCATACTCACGATTGTTGCGCACGTTGTCCTGCTGGTCCTTGTACTTTGCGACAGAAGCCTTGGCTGTCTCGATTTCTACCTTCTTGGTAGCGATGGACGATTTCAGCTCGGCAATTTCCGAATTGATTCTCTCGATACGGGTGTTCAAACCGGCAATCTCGTCTTCCAAATCCTGTACTTCCAACGGAAGTTCTCCTCTCAGTGTCTTGATTTCGTCAATCTTCGAGAGAGTTGTCTGCAACTGGAACAAAGTTTTCAGTTTCTGTTCCACCGTCAGTTCCTGCGAATCTTTCTTTGCTTCTTTAGCCATTTTAGTTACATGTATTTTATGGGATTGGTGTTCACCCGCGTCTGCTGTACGTCCAGACTGGGAAACAGGTCCCTGATTATAGTATAGAATATTTCTTTCGTATATTGCTCGCTTTCGTAGTGTCCCGTCTCGGCCAGCAGGATTTCACCTTCGTGGCCGAAAAACTCATGATACTTGATTTCTCCTGTAAGGAACACGTCCGCCCGTTGCCGGATGGCCAATGGCAGAAGAAAAGCGCCTGCGCCTCCACACAAAGCAACGGTTTGTATCTCCCTTCCCATCAGTTTGTTATGGCGAAGGCATTCCACTTCGAACGTCTTCTTGACGCGCTTCAGGAACTCCAGTTCCGTCTCAGGCTTTTCCAGTTCGCCTATCACGCCCGCCCCAGCCTGCTGCCATGTGTTCTGCAGCGGATACAAGTCGAAAGCAGGTTCCTCATACGGATGCACCTTCAGCAGAGCCCTGACAGCTTCCGCCTTCCGATAGGCAGGCACGATGGTCTCGATGCGCACCTCTGCCTCGGTATGCAGTTCGCCGACAGCGCCACAATAGGGATGTGTCCCCTCCTGTGCCCGAAACGTACCGCTGCCTTCCACGTTGTAGCTGCACGAGTCATAGCGTCCGATACAGCCGCATCCGGCCGCAAACAAGACGTTTCTCACCTCTTCGGCCTGCGCCACAGGCACATACGTGACCAGCTTCACCAGGGCTTCTTCCTTGGGCTCGAGCACACGTACGTTCTTCAGTCCGAGTTTCTCGGCTATCTTGAAGTTGACCCCACCCCAGGCGTTGTCCATATTGGTATGGGCAGCATAAATCACGATGTCGTTCTTGATTGCTTTCAGGATGCAACGCTCCACGTAGTCCCGTCCCGTAATCGACTTGCAGCCCTTGAAGAGGAGCGGATGATGGGCAATCACCAGATTATAACCAAGTCCGATAGCCTCGTCCAGCACAGCTTCGGTTACGTCAAGACACAACAAAGCCCCTGTTGCTTCCGCTTCTGTCAATCCGATTTGCAGGCCGGCATTGTCAAATCCGTCTTGCAATGGCAGAGGCGCGAACCGTTCAAGGGCGCTTACGATCTCTTTTATCTTCATAAAACAGAGAATTTGGGTGCAAAGATAAGAAAAAAGAATGAATACAGGCAGGAGAACCTATTTTTTTGCAACCCATTTCTCCTTTATTCTGACGAAGCCAAATATTTGTCGTATCTTTGTCTCACTGATTCATTCAAAAAAACGACATTCAGATTATGATACAGAACGAAAGAGACTTGCGCCACGAGCATGTACTCGCCGTGGCCCGACAAATGATGACAGCCGCCCGCACCGCTCCCAAAGGCAAGGGCATCGACGTCGTAGAGGTGGCTATGGTAACCGACGATGATTTGCAAAAACTCTCCGACACAATGCGGCAGATATCCGAAGAGACCGGCATGAAATTCTTCTTGCGCGATGCCGACAACATCCTGCAGGCCGAATGCGTCGTCATCATAGGTACACGCGAGCAGGCTCAGGGCCTGAACTGCGGGCATTGTGGCTTCGCCACCTGCGCTGCCCGTACCGAAGGAGTGCCTTGTGCACTGAACACCATAGATGTGGGCATCGCTGTCGGTTCGGCCTGCGCCATGGCTGCCGACCTGCGTGTCGATACGCGTGTCATGTTCTCTGCTGGACTGGCTGCCCAACGCCTGCAATGGCTGCCCCAATGCAAGAACGTACTGGCCATCCCCGTCAGTGCCTCTTCCAAGAATCCGTTCTTCGACCGTAAACCCAAGGAGGCCAACAAGTGATGGAAAAGACAACAACCTATTTTCCAGCTGAATGGGCACCGCAGAGCGGTGTGCAGCTGACGTGGCCTCATGCCGCTACCGACTGGGCCTATATGCTCCCGCGCGTACAGGCATGTTTCGTGAACATCGCCCGCGAGATTGCCGCCCGCGAACGGCTGCTCATCGTCACACCCGAACCCGAAGCTGTGAAACGACAGATAGCCGATACCGTCCGCATGGAGAACGTACGCTTTGTGCAGTGCCCCACCAACGATACATGGGCACGCGACCACGGCGCCATCACCCTGATAGGTGCAGAAGGCCCCATCCTGCTCGACTTCAAGTTCAACGGCTGGGGACTGAAATTCGCGTCAGATAAAGATAACTTGATTACCCGCCACCTAGTGGAGGCAGGAGCCTTGCACGGCACCTACGAGAACCGCCTGGGCTTTGTCCTCGAAGGAGGCTCCATCGAAAGCGACGGACGGGGCACGCTGCTCACCACGTCAGAGTGCCTGCTCTCGCCCAACCGAAACGGACAGATGACACAGGCCGAAATTGAAGACTACCTGCGTCGTACCTTCCATGTACAGCAGGTTCTCTGGCTGGACCATGGCTACCTGGCGGGCGACGATACGGACAGTCACATCGATACCCTGGCCCGTCTCTGCCCCGACGACACCATCGTCTACGTGCAGTGTACCGATAAGCAGGACGAGCACTACGACGCGCTCCGCCAGATGGAAGAACAACTCAAGACCTTCCGCACCCTTACAGGAAAACCCTACCGTCTGCTCCCCCTGCCGATGGCCGATGCCGTAGTAGAAGACGGCGAACGCCTGCCAGCCACCTACGCCAACTTCCTTGTGGTAAACGGAGCCGTACTCTACCCCACCTACGCCCAACCCGACAATGACCGCCGTGCTGCCGAAGTGCTCAGCCAGGCTTTCCCAGGCTATGAGATTGTAGGCATCGACTGTCGTGCCCTCATCTGCCAGCACGGGTCGCTCCATTGCGTCACGATGCAGTATCCACAGGGAGTACTAAAATAAGGAGACCATATTTATATTAAAAAAAATGAATATCCAAGAAAAAATTGAATTATACAATTCATTCAGACAAGAATGGCCTATAAGCCGTTTATACACCATGCGTTTAGATGAGTATTCTAAGATTGGAGATAAACACACTTTTACTTATTGGCTTGAATCCCGTCTTGACCAATTAGGCTCAATATGGGGAGGGTCTTCATTTAAATTTGGAATATTCAATCGAAATGAACAAACGCCTAAAAGGAAAGATATTGGTGCTTGTTATTCAGATAAATATGCATGGAGCTCCAAATATGGGAATAATGAATCTCAAGCCTTTGACCAAATCAAAAGTATAATTATAAAAATTGCAGAAAGTGCATATAGAGGAGATTTAAAAGCTATCGAAGAAGCAGACTTAGGACATGCCTATAAATGGAAAATAGCTTTTCATTATCAATCAGATATAGCTCATCCTATTATTGCACATTTTTTTAAACGAGAACTATTATTCAATATATGTCCGGAATTAAATCATAAAACTTCCACGACTCTGTTTCAAGCTAAAATCTTAGAAAAAAGGAAAATGGGAGAAGACATATTTAGTTTTTGTGAAAGAATTTACAATACTCCTTCTGTAAAATATTGGTTATATGCTCCTGGTGAGAATGCTAATATGTGGCCAACATTCTATAATAATCATGTTATGGGATTAGGTTGGGATATAGGTGACTTACAACAATATAAAACGACTTCTGAGATAAAAGAAGCTATAAAAAAAACGTATAATAAAGCGAACAATCCAACTAATGACACAAAAGCAAATTGGGAATTCTGCAATGAAATGAATATCGGTGACATCGTTATTGCAAAACAAGGGCGAAATAGCATACTTGGTTGGGGAGTAATAACTTCCGATTATTATTATGATCCCAACAAGTATTCAGAATATCCATCATTGAGAAATGTTAAGTGGATTAATGCAGAAACAAAAAGTCACGACGATATGGGACCAATTGTTCTTAAGACTTTAACAAACATAACTCCTTATACCAATTATGTGGATAAAATGAAAAAACTACTTGGCATAGATACAGACAATAATAATGTTCCAGCTGATATGAAACAAATAAAACTTCTTAAGCAGAAGAAACAAATCATTTTGCAAGGTGCTCCCGGAACAGGAAAAACATATACAACTACAGAATTGGCAGTAGCATTATGTGATAATGTAGATACCACGTTCATGAGTAGGAAAGATATAATAGAACGGTACAATGACTTATATGATGGGGGGCGAATAGGATTTGTAACCTTTCATCAGTCCACTGATTATGAGGAGTTCGTAGAAGGTATAAAACCTTGTATGACAGCTAATGGCATCACTTATAAAATTTCAGATGGAATATTTAAAAAGATGGCTGCTATTGCCTCTGTCACAAAGCATGATGCCGTCAATAACATCCCAAAATATTTGGGCTCTGAAGATTATGATAGTATTTATACTTCCATATTGAACGATATTAAAGCTGGGAAAATTACAGCATTGGAAAGTACGAGACATGGCACATTCCCTGTTCATTGTGATGGAGACGACATCATATGTAATAGTAAAACTGTTAAAAGACGTAGTCATCTCAGGACTCTTTTCGATTATTTTATAAATAAAGAACATAGATATGATATCAAAGGTTTAGGAAAAGATGATTATTTCAAGTTAATAGAACAATTAACTAATGGACGTACAAGGACTCTGGATTACAATTATTATCAAGGCATTTTACGAGTAATGCTTCAGAGGGCGAAAGAAGCAACTATAGAGATAGGAAAACAATCAACAGCATCTCCTGTAGAGGTTGAAGATAACAATGACAATATTATTCCTAATCAACCATACCTTCTCATCATCGACGAAATCAACCGCGGCAATATTTCTAAAATATTCGGAGAATTGATTACTTTGCTGGAGGCTGACAAACGAATAGGAGAAGAGAATGAACTGACGGTCACTCTTCCCTACTCACAGGAAACATTTGGAGTGCCCAGCAATCTTTATATAATTGGAACAATGAATACTGCCGACCGCAGTGTAGGCTACATTGACTATGCTATCCGGCGTCGTTTTGCTTTCATCACTTTAAAAGCTGACAGGAATGTAATTGAGAATTATTACACAGACAATGATTTGAAACAGAAAGCTCTGGCATATTTCGACCAGGTAGACGCTTTAATGAAAGTCTCTTCTGAATATGAAAAAGATGACTTGATGATAGGTCATAGCTATTTTTTGGCCAAGGATGAAGAAGAGCTTCAGAACAAGATGGTCTATGAAGTACGTCCCTTGCTTTTGGAATATTTTAACGATGGGCTGCTTGCTTTCAGAAAAGATGACGAAGAATACAAGGTAATCAAGAGTTTTGGTGAAGCATGAACATCGTATTACATGAACATCAGTCAATAGCCTATCAGGAATTTAGCCGAACGGGAATCAAGATAAATGATTTTCCAGCCCGGCCGGATAAGTCTGTCTATTTGGGATTGACCAGCGACCTGCGGCAACAAACCGTCAAAGCAAGTTATTATATAGGATTGTCATGGCTGAAGGAAGGTGAATGTTCGGTATCGGTACTTCCCAAAATCAATGTTGACTATTTGAAAATGTTCATGGACTGCTTTTATAGCGATGACAACGACGTTCAGGACAAACTGATGCAAATCTACTCCATAGATTTTGACAAGCCTTGTATTCATCTGGAGAATACCCCTTTTGAATTTACTCCTTTCATCATCATCCACTTTCTACAACTGATGAAGAAGCTGATAAAAAAAGGATTGAAAAAAGGGTATATTCTGAAAGAAGAAAATCTGAAAGGGAAAGTAAAAGGGAAAATTCTATTTGCACATCAATATAAAAAGAATCTTAGTACCGGAAGAATTGAGAACAACTATTGCCGCTATCAGGAGTATTCTGAAGATTGCATAGAAAACCGTATCTTAAAAAAAACCTTACTATTCGTAGCACATTTCCTGAATAATTATGAATTATCTGATTCGTACGAACTCCAAAGAATAGTTCAAAGCATGTTGCCTATATTTCAAAGTGTGTCTGATATATCCGACACACAAGAGATACGAAAGTTTCAAGTCAATCCATTTTATAGAGAATATGCCCGAGCCTTGAAGGTTGCCAAACTTATTTTACGCCGTTTCAGCTACGACATACAGTCAGCTCAAGGCGATGCAGACAAAACGCTTCCTCCCTTTTGGATAGATATGCCACTGCTGTACGAACTTTATATACTGAATATGCTTAGAAACAGATTTGGGAGCAAGATATACTATCACATTGCAACCCGAAAAGATGAAATAGATTTTGGAAAACGGGACGAACATTTGATTATGGATGCAAAATATGTACCCGACTGGGACACGGAGGTGAATACCGAACACATCGGTCAATTGGCCCGATATGCACGTGCTCCAGGTATCCGACGCAAATTATTGGGGACAGACGATGATACAATTATCTGTAACTGTCTATTGCTTTATCCAAGCATACAGGGCATCACATCCTTTGAAAAAGAAAACATTTTAAAAGAGGGAAATGTCAAAGAGATGGAATATCTTCAGTTTTTCAAATTGGGAATAAAACTTCCAATATCGCAGAACAGAAGTCTTTAATATGATAATAACAATTTAATAAATTCTATTATGAGAAAAATAAAAGTAGGCATCATCCAGCAGGCCAATACCGCCGACCTGCGGACCAATCTGATGAACCTGGCCAAGAGCATCGAAGCCTGTGCCGCTCATGGCGCACAGTTGGTCGTGTTGCAGGAATTGCACAATTCGTTGTATTTCTGCCAGACGGAGAACACACAGCTCTTCGACCTGGCCGAACCGATACCAGGCCCTTCGACCGGCTTCTATTCCGAACTGGCCGCAGCCAACCATATTGTGCTGGTCACTTCCCTCTTTGAGAAACGTGCGCCGGGACTCTATCACAACACGGCCGTAGTCTTCGACCGCGACGGCAGCATTGCCGGCAAATATCGCAAGATGCACATCCCCGACGATCCCGCTTATTATGAGAAGTTCTATTTCACCCCCGGCGATTTGGGCTTCGAACCCATACAGACCTCACTGGGCAAATTAGGCGTACTTGTCTGCTGGGACCAGTGGTATCCCGAAGCTGCCCGCCTCATGGCGTTGAAAGGTGCCGAGCTGCTCATCTACCCCACTGCCATCGGCTGGGAAAGCACCGATACGGACGACGAAAAAGCCCGCCAACTGAATGCCTGGATCATCTCCCAACGCGGCCATGCGGTGGCCAACGGCCTGCCAGTCATCGCTGTGAACCGCGTAGGACACGAACCCGACCCGTCTGGACAGACCAATGGCATCCTCTTCTGGGGCAACAGCTTTGTGGCCGGACCGCAAGGCGAACTGCTGGCACAGGCAGCCAACGACCGTCCTGAGAATCTGGTTGTAGAAATAGACATGGAGCGTTCGGAGAACGTGCGCCGCTGGTGGCCTTTCCTGCGCGACCGCCGCATCGATGCCTACGAAGGCATTGTAAAACGATTCCTGGATTAATCTTTCCTGCCAATTTGCCCATAAACGAACTGCCCGCAGGCGTCGTTTGTGGGCAAATTCAGTTTCTGCTTCTCCGTAGCCGGATATCATGCTTGCCGAACCGCTCGTCCAACATGCGGGCAGGTATAATCTTCAGCAAGGTTTCTCTCACTGCATTGACCGCTCTCTCCCGTACAAAATCTTCTTTCAAGAAAATGGATATGCGGCGCTGGGGAGACGGCATGCTTTCGATGGGGCGTACATGTTCCCTTTGTTTGTCTGTCAGGAAGCCTACATGCAGCTCAGGGATAATGGTATATCCACCGTTACGGTCTACAATCCGAATCAGTGTCTCGATACTGCCCGCTTCGTACACATGATTTCCCACTTCCTGATTCTTACAGAAACTGGTCGCTTCACCATGAACGCAATGCCCTTCTTTCAGCACCCACATCTGATCGGCCGGCAACAACATCCCAGGACCGCTTGGCAGCGTGTCCCATTGGCATCCCTCGGAAAAATATACGACAAAACGCTCCACATAGACTGGTATTTCCAATAAAGAAGTTCCCTCCAGGGGCGAAGTGGTCATGATCATATCCAGATTCCCGTAGGCCAGTTCCTGCAACAGTCCCTTGTTGTCCCGTTCGTCCAAATGAAGTTTCATATTCGGATAAGCATGTTGGAAATGGTAGATGAAATCGGGCACGATGTAGGGAGCAATGGTCGGAACAATGCCAATATGCAGACTGCCGTTCATGGCACCCGTTTCGTCGGCCACCACCTCCTTGATGCGCTGGGTTTCGTTCAAGGCCGTCTGTGCCTGACGGATAATCTTGACCCCGATGCTGGTGGGAACCACACTCCGCCTGCTCCGCTCGAAGATTTTGACATCCAGTTCTTCTTCCAATTTCTGTATCATGGCACTGAGGGTGGGCTGAGTCACTCCACAGGCTTCGGCAGCAAGGACAAAATGGCGGTACTTGTCCAAGGCCACGATGTATTCCATTTGTTGCAGGTTCATATATTTAATAGATTACGTCTATACAAAGATAAACGAAATCTGTTGTACGCCCCCTGTTTTCCCTCTAATTTTGCATCAGAATCAAACAAAGAAAGGAAAATATGAAAAACTTATTACTGAAAAACTGGGATTTCGTCCGAACCCTGCGCTTATTGATCGGACTGGGAGTCGGCGGATATGCAGCCTGGGCAGGCGATTATTTCTTGGCGGCATTAGGCGGATTGTTCATCATCCAGGCACTATTCAATCTGTCCTGCTGCGGGAGCGGTGGATGCTCTGTAGCATCGCAGAAAAAGACACTCTACCAGGACGTCATCAAGCCCTATCATCCCGATGCGTCCCACAAATAAATGAAATGCGAAGCGAACAAAATCAAAATAACAACCATAAAAACAGAAAACAAGTATGAAAACGATGTCATTGAACAAAGCAGACTTCTTAAATAAAGTAGCCAACTATGAAACAAGCCCCTCCGAATGGAAATTCTTGGGCGAAAGACCGGCCATCATTGATTTTTATGCCACCTGGTGCGGTCCTTGCAAGATGCTGTCGCCCGTTCTTGAAGAACTGGCAGCCGAATATGCAGGAAAGATAGATATCTATAAGATTAATGTAGAAGAGGAAGAGGAACTGGCAGGTGTATTCGGCGTCAGAAGTGTCCCCACCCTGCTCTTCGTTCCCATGGAAGGAGCTCCACAAATGGCTCAAGGGGCGTTGCCCAAGAACGTGTTGCAGGAAGCCATCCGGAACGTACTGCTGCCAGAATGAGAGAACTTACCTGAAAGTAATTTTCTTGTTCATCAGGAAATTGACCGCACCATAGACAAACAATCCGAGGAACTGTGCCAGATATTCGTTGCAGCCAAGCAACTCGACCAGTGCGATAAGGAAAAGGAACTGGGCCCCGTAGGCCATTCCGAAAGCAATAAGAAAGAGCAGCACCTGCCGCCAGGTGTTGCTCTTTTTGTTTGTAGGAAATATCCAATACTTGCACCAGACGAAGTTGTTCGTCTGTGCAAGTACATAAGCTGTCACGTTGGAAGCCAGGTAGTGGACATTGCAAACACCCATCATCACCCCGATGGTAGCGGCGGTAATCAGCGCATTCAGCGTGCCGATGACCACGAAGCGGAAGATGCGTGTCGTTTCTCTCACTGCCCGTCCGACGTTTTTATTCTTTTACATCCACAATCAGATTCAGCTCGTCCAGCTGTTTCTGGTCGAGGTAACCCGGAGCGTCGAGCATGACGTCGCGTCCGCTGTTGTTCTTCGGGAAGGCAATGCAGTCGCGGATGCTGTCCAGTCCAGCAAAGATGCTCACCCAGCGATCCAGACCGTAGGCCAGACCTCCGTGAGGGGGTGCTCCGTACTTGAAGGCATTCATCAGGAAGCCGAACTGCTCCTGAGCCTTCTCGGGCGTGAAGCCCAATATCTCGAACATCTTGGCCTGCAGCTTCGCATCGTGGATACGGATGGAACCGCCACCCACTTCGATACCGTTGCACACCATGTCGTATGCATCGGCACGCACAGCTGCCGGATCGGTATCCAGCAAGGGGATATCCTCGTCCTTCGGATGGGTGAACGGATGGTGCATGGCCATCAGTCGTCCTTCCTCCTCGCTCCACTCGAACATGGGGAAGTCTACCACCCACAGCAGGGCAAACTTGTTCTTGTCGCGCAGGCCCAGCTGATTGCCCATCTCCAGACGGAGCTCGCAGAGCTGCTTGCGCGTCTTCATGGCATCGTCGCCGCTGAGAATCAGAATCAGGTCACCGGGCTTCGCGCCGAAGGCAGCCTTCATCTGCTGCAGCACTTCCTGCGTGTAGAACTTGTCTACGCTGGACTTCACGTTACCGTCGGCTTCCACACGGGCATAAACCATACCCTTGGCACCGATTTGCGGACGCTTCACAAACTCGGTCAGCGCGTCGAGCTGCTTGCGTGTATAGTGGGCTGCACCTTCGGCACAGATACCGCCGATGTAGGCCGCATTGTCGAATACCGAGAAGCCGTATCCTTTCAGAATATCCATCAGCTCGACAAACTTCATGCCGAAGCGCAGGTCGGGCTTGTCGCTGCCATAATACTTCATGGCCTCGGCCCACGGCATGCGCTGGAACGGTTCGGTCAGTTCCACACCGCGGATGGTCTTGAACAGGTACTTGGCCATGCCTTCGAACAGCTCGATGACATCGTCCTGCTGTACGAACGACATTTCGCAGTCTATCTGCGTAAATTCCGGCTGACGGTCGGCACGCAGGTCCTCGTCACGGAAGCACTTCGCAATCTGGAAGTAGCGGTCGAAGCCCGATACCATGAGCAGCTGCTTCAGTGTCTGCGGGCTTTGCGGCAGTGCGTAGAACTGTCCCGGATTCATGCGCGAAGGAACGACAAAGTCGCGTGCGCCCTCGGGAGTCGAACCGATGAGCAACGGAGTCTCCACTTCGATGAAACCTTTGCTGTCCAGGTATTTGCGCACCTCGATGGTCATCTTGTGGCGCAGTTCCAGATTCTTGCGTACAGCCGTGCGGCGCAGGTCCAGATAACGGTACTTCATGCGGATGTCATCGCCTCCGTCCGTATTGTCTTCGATGGTGAAAGGAGGAGTCAGGGCTGCGTTGAGCACATTCAGTTCGGACACGATGATTTCAATGTCGCCCGTAGGCATGTTGGCGTTCTTGCTGAAACGCTCGTTCACCGTACCGGTCACCTGAATGACATATTCACGTCCCAGGCGGTTGGCCTGTTCGCAAAGCCCGGCATTCACCTCTTCGTTGAATACCAACTGTGTGATGCCGTAGCGGTCGCGGAGGTCAATGAAAGTCATGCCTCCCATCTTACGGCTGCGCTGCACCCATCCGGCCAGCGTCACCTGCTTATTGACATCAGAGATGCGGAGTTCTCCGCAAGTGTGTGTTCTATACATTTCTTTATCTATTTATTTTAAGCATACACGTTAATTCAAGCATGCAAAAGTACACAATATTTATAATACTCGGCCTATTTTTTCGCCAGCTTTTTGATCTGTTCCTTACCTTTGTCCAAAATAGCCCGGTTTTTGTGCGAAATATCTTCCACAAACGCTTCGTTGAGCTGCTTCAAGCCATTGATATAATCTTGTGCCCGCTGCAGCACGTTGCCCGACCGCTTGCAGGTTTCGCAAGGTACGATGACCTTCAGCTCGCGCTGCACGATGCTCACTTCTACATCTTCGCCGGCCATCATGGGATCGCCGTCGAAGTGCACCACTCCCGGCTTGGAACGATGGATGCGCAACGACTTGCACTGGAATGTCTTGATGCGGCTGTTCTGGTCGATGGTCTTGTTGAACAGCTGGAACGACAGGGAGGGAACGTCGAGCACCGTGAAGGGTTCCAGAATGGTGACGTCCAGCAGGCCGTCGTCCAGCGTCGCCCGCGGAGTGATGTAGGCATTGTTGCCGTACTGCGACGCGTTGCCGCAGGCGATGAGGAAAGCCCGATAACGGGTCGACACATTGCCGTCCATCTCCAGCTCGTAGACTTCGGGCCTGTACTTCAGGCTCTCCAGCAAAGTCTGTTCCAGATAGGTCAGCGGCCCGCGCTTCCCTGCCTGCGAGAATTTAAGGCTGACAAAGGCATCGAAGCCCACGCCGCACGTACAGAAAAAAGGAATACCGTTGATCTTTCCATAATCAATCACTTCCAGCCGCCCGCCGTTGATGATGTCCACCGCCTTCTTGGGATCCAGCGGAATTTGCAGATGGCGGGCCAGCCCGTTGCCCGACCCGCATGGAATGATGCCCAGGGCCGTATCCGTATGTACCAGCGAGCGGGCTATCTCGTTGATGGTCCCGTCACCTCCGATGGCCACTACGGCAAAAGCCTTTTCGGCCGCCTTCTGTGCCGCTATCTTGACGGCATGCCCGGCATACTCCGTATAGACCACCTCCATGTCATACTTCTCCCGGTCCAGCTTTTCGTTCACCCAGGCCAGAATCTGCTCCTTACCCTGCGTGCCGGATATCGGATTGATTACAAAAACGATTTTCTTCTTGTTGTTGTCCATGTCCAAAAAGGATTTTCATGTCGTGCAAAAGTAATACAAATCCTCAGAAAAAACGTAATAAAGCGATTTTAAAACACTGGACAAACATATTTTTTCAACTATTTGGTGCATAAAAAAAGTAATTTTGCTATCTTTGCCCCCTGTTTTAAAAACCTGACAAAAATAAACATACTAATTATAAGACATTCAATGGGTTTACTACAAGAAAAATTTGCGAAATACGACCTGCCGCAACAATTTATGGCCAAAGGCGTATATCCTTATTTCCGTGAAATCGACAGCCACCAGGATACAGAGGTACTGATGGATGGCAAGAAGGTCCTGATGTTCGGTTCGAATGCCTATATGGGCCTGACGTATGACAAACGCATCATTGATGCAGCCAAGGCAGCTACCGACAAATATGGCACAGGCTGTGCCGGTTCCCGTCTGCTGAACGGCACACTCGACATCCACGTGCAGCTGGAAAAGGAACTGGCTGAATTCGTGGGAAAAGACGAAGCGCTCTGCTTCTCCACAGGTTTTACCGTAAACGAAGGTGTCATCCCCCAGTTGGTGGGACGTGGTGACTACATCATCTGCGATGACCGCGACCACGCTTCCATCGTAGACGGACGCCGCCTGTCCTTCGCCACGCAGTTGAAGTACAAACACAACGACATGGAGGCTCTGGAAAAGGAACTCCAGAAGTGCGAACCCGAAGCCGTGAAGCTGATTGTAGTAGACGGTGTGTTCTCCATGGAAGGCGACCTGGCCAACCTGCCCGAGATTGTCCGTCTGAAGAAGAAATACAATGCCAGCATCTACGTGGACGAAGCCCACGGTCTGGGTGTGTTCGGCCGTCAGGGACGCGGTGTCTGCGACCACTTCGGCGTGACCGACGACGTAGACCTGATTATGGGTACCTTCAGCAAGTCGCTGGCTTCCATCGGCGGTTTCGTGGCTGGGGACAAGGAAGACATCAACTGGCTCCCCCCCAACGCCCGCTCCTACAT